>NZ_JBHEBG010000001.1:772102-1254161 GCF_046557915.1 Spongiimicrobium sp. 3-5 | reverse complement strand
GTATTGCCGTCGCTGTCGGTAAGGATCAAATCCGTGCCGTCCTCGGTCAAGGTAACGTTGGTGGTATTGGTGTCCGCCGCAGTGCCCGCAAGATCGGCCAATGCCAGGGTCACCGTATTGCCGTCGCTGTCGGTCAGGATCAAATCCGTGCCGTCCTCGGTCAAGGTAACGTTGGTGGTATTGGTGTCCGCCGCAGTGCCCGCAAGATCGGCCAATGCCAGGGTCACCGTATTGCCGTCGCTGTCGGTAAGGATCAAATCCGTGCCGTCCTCGGTCAAGGTAACGTTGGTGGTATTGGTGTCCGCCGCTGTGCCCGCAAGATCGGCCAATGCCAGGGTCACCGTATTGCCGTCACTGTCGGTAAGCACAAGGTTGGTACCGTCCTCCGTCAAACTGACATTAGTGGTATTGGTGTCCGTACCTGCAGAGATCGCCGTCACATCATCCGGATTGGTGAAACGTTGCCATTTGGCACCGTCCCAATAATAGTATCCTTCCGTAATGTCGCCCATATTACTAGTGTTAAAAACTAGCAGACTTGTTACATTTCCATTGCTAATGGTGGTATTGTCCGTTGAACTCTGTAATGCAATCCTCGGAATTAATACACCTTTATTTGTTGATACTACATCCATTTGCGCAGAATCGTCCGGCAAAACTGTGCCTACACCCACTTGGGCGTTAGCATAATTTATAAGTAGTGTAAAAATTATTAGCGTAGTTATTCTTTTCATGTACTTCTGGTATTTAGTAATTATTTAATCTATAGTTATGGTTATTATTACTTCTCATTAATTGTAGGTCTCCAAATGAGCGGATTTAATCGACTTTGAAAAGGACCCCGTTTTAGATTAAAAAATCAGAATGATCCTACAATCCTGACAGGGTCCAAACCCAAGCATAAGTACTGTTGAACTTATTAATTTGGAACAGCTTATCTTTTTATCAATAAATCTTGAGGACAAAATTATGTTGGAACAGCCTATTTTTAAACAGATAAGGCTGTATTGGAAGATGCAATGATGAATGGGAATGTTATTTGCATTTCATCGATATTCTTAACCGATTAGCTTCTGGGTTTTTAATTAGGATGATTTTTTTGTAAGTAAGTACTTACGTATTGGTATTCAGAACTTTAAGTATTGGCCTACAATTGACATGTTCGACGAAGAAAAAGGTGAATGAGTACTGTTGGTCTTACCGATTCCCCAAACTCTAGCAATTATTGATACCGTATGTTGAGAATGTTTAGGTTACTACCTACCAGGTATTAAACAAATGACGATGTTCCTATCTTTTGCTGGCAACGGTAAATCAATGCACAGATTATCAATTTAAAAGATTTCACCCCAGATACATATGAATACGGCCATTAGATTGAAAATACACAAACCGGTGTTTTTTTATGAAAGGGCTTAAAAGTTTGAAAACCAATCGCGCAGCACATAAAACCATCTGTTATTACTAACCTATATTTTTAATCTTGCCGAGATGGTCGACCAATCCTCCCAAGCTATGTATATCGGGTATTTTGAAAACATTTGTACGCAGTACATCTCGGCGTTGGCGCAAGGAGTGCAAGACAAATATATCTTTACCAAAACTGATTTGATTTTAAATGAAGTGAAGCGATAATGGTAAGGGTAACACAAGAAAACTTTAGGCCATCTGGGTTAGATAACCATGTGTAAAAATGTTGCCGATTAAATTAAGGGAAGTAAAAAAAGTTACTTATTGTTTGACACTTTCCTGTGCCAAAAAGTTCTTCTTGAGGTCGAGGAACTTAGTTCTAGAAATGGGAATCTTGTACCCAGCACTAAGTACGGCATAGGCTACACGGGAGTTACCCCTAATCTCATTAATATTGTCCTTATTAATTATGAACCCTTTGTGACATCTGAAGAATTCCTTATAGTCCACAAATTCGGTCTCAATTTCTTTTAGGGTCTTTTTAATTGTTTTGGTCCGAATATCGTTGTTATCCTTAAAATAGGCCTGGATGTGATTTCCATCGGACTCGAAAAACAGTATGGAGGATACTTTTAGGGCAATGATTTCCTCGTTAATATTATTACCACTTACCACGACTTTCTTCTCTAACTTGGTATTTATCCTTTCGCTATTGTTACTTATTTGATCTCTGATATGTGCCAAATTATCTAAAAGTTTTAGAACTACGTAAATAAGCGCACCCAACACAAAAGAATAATAAAGACTTGTCTTTAGCACACTTTGTGTAAGTTCAAAATGACCAAAGCTATTGCACATTAAGTATGTATACAAATAGGCCAAACCACTGGCAAGAAGCAACACGCCCACAAAGAAGAGGGCTTCTACTTTGTAGGTCCACCTTCTTTTGAAACTGGACAAATATCCCTGTAAAAGTGCAAAGATCAAAAGGTACAAACTAACAGGTATGGTTGCGTACACGAAGGATATTCCTATTTTCCAAGAAAGTGGAAACACCTCCAGATTAAGGGGATCCAGGAAGTAAAGCGAAAAGAAGACTATAGCAAAGCATAATGCCGCGGACCTTTTCGGTCTTCCATAGATGAAGTCGACATATGACCGTTTATTGAGCACTTCAATAAAGCTCTTCATACCTTCATATATGAGGGTCTTAATATACATAAGCCTCATTGTTTAAATTAAGATTGAATTATGTGATCTAAAAGAGGTCCTGTTAATCCTAAATGAATCTCTTAAGAGAGAAATTTTTTTTGCGAATACGGTTTAACAGGACCGAATCAAACTAAACCAATAGAATTACAAATTACCCACATCACGAGTAACCATAATACAATGTTATCTCAAAAATTCGCTACAAAAAAGCCAATTATGCGATTGGGAATATATGGGGATAAATGGGAAGATATGACAGCGATTAATTGTTTTAATTACCTACAATCCCCGAATCTACTGACTTTGAGAGGTAAGAACATTATTAAAACAGTGGTAATAAACCTTCCCATTGATCATTTATTGACTATAAACTCTGTTTTAGATGTTACTTAAAGGAAAATATGGCCTCATTGCCATTTATAGTCGGAAAAACTGATGAACTCCAAAATGTTAGCACCAATTTTTGGTCATAAACTTGGCGGCGGACATTTTTAATTATGTGAAGTGTTGTTTTTTTTGTCTTTTTTCCTTGTTGTACTTCTTGGAGCATCTAGGCCGAAAGAAAAATCTTTTTAAGCCTAGTGAGTTTAGATCGGGAAACTGGTATTACAATATTTTGATCTATAATTGCCAACGAACTTCTAGTATTTCCACGGATTTCCTTAAGTCGTTTAAGATTGATGATAAAGGAGCGATGACATCTGAAATAATTGTACGCTTCCAAACTAAACTCCTTCTCCATATCTTTTAATGTTCTCCGTATTGAAACTTGATTTATTTTTTCATCTTCATCGACATATGAAACAATTACATTATTACTATCTGCCTCAAAATATAGAATGTCCATCGCATAACACGATAGTACAATATTGTTTTTATACTCTCCGTTTATTACAATTTTTTCTTCTTTAAAATTCTCGGCTTTTGGTGATGTCCCATTATCAACAACAATACTGTAATGGGTTATAACATCCATCAGCTTAAGAATCATGAATATCACAACCCCTATCGCATGACTCGCAAAAAAACAACGCAGTACGAAGTCGGCGGGTAACACCAAGGGCGCAGGCATAAAAGCGTATGAGATAAACAAAGTGTCCCAATAAACCAAAAGAGTGGCGGATAGTAATATCCCCTCATAATACAAAGCTTCTAAGAAGAATGTCAGTTTATTTGGTGGCAGCCATTTTTGTATCAGCTTTAAATAGAGATTTGCAAAAATAAAGTACAACAAGGGGGGTATTGTACTGTAGATCGCGGTCATAATAAGGACCTGCTTGGTCCAGAACGAATCCAAGCCGAAGGGTTTTAAGAAAAATATCAAAAAAAAACAAACCGCGTAGAGCAAAGGATATATCTCTATCCTGTTACTTGCAATGTAGCCTATCCTAGAGGGTTTGGAAAGGAAGTCCAAAAAAAACTTTACCGGGTTAGCTATTTTCATAAACCAATTAACCTTAATACCAACCCATATACCCTCACAATACATGACAGTCTGTAGTTAGCAGTTAACATGCTATAGCAGTATTAATTTTTTGATTTGTATTTCCGGAGATTGGGGCTTTTCTCTTGTTAAGAACAAGCAACAAGATATAAAATTCTTCGCTTAATCACTTCCATCTTCACTATTAAATTAAGGGCTGTTGGTGTCCGCTAATCTTCACGGCCTATACGTTTAATACCCTTACACTTCTCAAGAAAAATTTACCTTTTTGCTTTTAACAAAGATAATACCCAATCCCCAAGGTTTATCTGCTAAATACGTGATATCTGAATAAGATAATTCCCATTCGTACCTACATTTTCCCTTTCGTCCTAAAAACAAAAACGTGTCGAATTTTCCTATAAATTTAAAAAACCCAAAACAGCTACTTGCTTAAATCCCCAATGAAGAGCATAAGGAAATGTAATTTTCGTTAACACCTTGAACACATGGAAAATTTAGATCAGAAAAAAGTTTTAGAAGAAGAAGGAATCAGCGGTACATTTGGATTGACCAATGCGCTAATAATCGCTATTATCGCAAACGTATGCGCCACATTTTTTGCAGTACTGGCCGTATTTTGGGGCTAACGCTCCAGAATTGGTATCAAATTTTGCCCTACTACTACACAAAAAATTACTTAAAAAATACACTCGTCTACGCAAAGTAACCCCGGAATAATGGCAACATTTAATGTTGCCATTATTTTATTTCTACCCTGTTATCTGCAATCTCCTTAATAGGGATAACAATTTTTCCTTTTTTGGTCTTTATCGTCAATGAAATATTATCAATGGCAACTATGGCCCCTTCAATATCTTGTACTTTGATTATGTCTCCAACCGCATAATTTTTACGTACATAAAATGTCTTCAACACATTGCCGATTACTTCCTTGGAGCCTAGACCAAAAGCTAGTGCAAAAGCCAAAAGAAATGCTCCCAATACTAGCGTGAAATTATTAGTTATTATGGTAGTATCCACACCCGCTTGGTTCAACGATGTGATAAGTACAAAAATACCTAGGATATAGTAAACAATATTGCTTAAAAGCTTGGCACCATTGAATTCCAAAGTTTCAAAAATACTTGCCAAAGTATTCTTAACAAGCTCCGCCGCATACATCCCTATCATAAATATAGAAATGGCACTCAGAAATACAGGCGCATAACGTAACAATTTGGCAATCTCCTCAGATATTACGTTTAGCCCAACCACATCGGCAGCTACTATAATAAACAACAAAAATAGGATGGCTTTCACAAAGACCAATAATATTTTTTCTATATTGATCTTTACCTTGCTTCCCTCACCAAATAATCCGGTAGCATTTATTCTTTCCGAAATTTTACCTACCCGGGCTACTCTTAGAATTCTTCTTAAAACCAGTAAAACCACCTTGGTGATAATCCAACCTAAAATCAATATGGCCAGGGCGCCGATTATTTTTGGCAATACGGATGCCATATTTTTTAACATGGAGGAAAGTGTCTCCAAGGTAAGGGTTTTCCATTCAGTTATTGTTTCCATAATACAGTAGTTGATTGTTATTTAGCTCTAGAATATTTTTGGGTCGGTTTTGAACATTCCGGACAGTGCATGCCTATAGTTGCTTGTAAACAAAGAGGCCATGTCCATTACAAGTTTGGCGGTAGCTACATCGTTCATTACCCTTTTCTTCATATGTGGAGGAACATCCAATAAGGACAGTTCCAGTTCTTTAAAAGGATTTTGTTTCTGTTCAGCCATCTAGGGTAAGTTGTTATAAGTTTGTATAATCCGGGTTTTGGCCCTCTTTAATCGCATTTTTACTGCGCTCTCTCCCAGATCTAACAGATTGGTCAGTTCTTTTATGGATACATCGTCCTGGTACTTTAACAATAACAAACTTTTATCTTCTGGCTCTATTCTATTCAATGCCTTTCTGAGTTTGTCCGACCTCATTTTGAACAAATTTTCATCTTTCACTTCTACCAAAAGCGCAGTATCGTTATCATCTATGGATCCGGCATAATCACTAATTTTTCGTTCTTTATTTCGATTCACGTAATTGACACAAAAATTGTACGTAAAAGAGTATAACCAGCTCGAAAACTTTGATCTTCCCTTAAAGCTTGCCAACTTTATAAAGAGCATTAAGAATACATCTTGGGTAAGATCTTCAGCTTCGTTTCTAGACCTGGCAAAATCACTGCATTTATTGAAAACCACTTTGGCATACCTATCATACAGCTCTCCGAACAAGAAGGAATCTCTACTTTTCACAATTTTTTGCACAAGTTCCTCATCCGTTAACGTTCGGAAATCACCTTCCTTTTCCAACTTTGAATTGGACCGACTGTTTACTAAATGAGACACGGCTTTTCTTAAAAAGTCACTTTTTACGTCTAATTAATTCTGTACAGGGGAAAAATGTCAATCGGGATGATAACTAAATAAAAAGCCCTAACTCACAATCAAGTTAGGGTTCTCGAATAAAAAAAGGTGGGATAATACTTTCAAATTTAACACTTTACTGTTAAATATCAGGCATTTATCCTCTAAAAAAATAGGTTGGGCGTTCATCGGAACAATGAATACACCCAACTTTTTACCCAATCAAAAGCAAAGACTTTCCTTAGCGTGGGACTAGAAAAAGTCTTTACCATGTTTTAGTTGATTAGGCGGAACTCGGTTCTTCTGTTAACGGCATGTTCCCTTTCTGTACAGGAAACACCTTCTTGACATCTGTTTTTGACCCGAGACTCACCATATCCGTTGGCCACCAATAAACTGGGGTTTACACCCTGGCCAATTAAATAATCCGCTACTGCCTTTGCCCTTCGCTCCGACAGATCTTTGTTGGAAGCAATGGTTCCCCTCACATCCGTGTGTGAAGCTATTTCCAATTTTGCCCCTGCATTTTGTCTCAAAACAGGAATCAATCGAGAGTCTATTATTTGTTTGGCCTTTGCCGTTAAAGTAGCGCTGTTTAAATTCCAGTTGATAGGTAATACTTGGTACTCCACCAACTTACATTCTACCTCTTTCCAAGTGGTAAGTCCGCCTTTTTCTTTTAGCACTTCTTTTGTTATTGTTTTGGTAACCGCGGGTATTACTTCTTCTACGGTATAGGCATCTTTATCCAAAACTGTTTTTTTGATTTCCTTATATTCCGCTGGTATTATCACCTCTAAAACTTTTGCAGGTGATAAAAGTACCGTCTTTTTGTAGCTAGAACTTTTAGACCCCAAGGGTGTTTTTAACGTTGAGGCGTCTTTTACCATGGTTTGTTTGTCAACCGTAGCATATTCGGCCGGATAGCCTTTGTAGCACCAATACCTACAATCTTCTGGATCGCCGGAGGCGCAATCCGGTGCAGCTCCGCCTAGTTCCCATTGTGCAAATGCCGGTTTAATTTCCAAGGTTTCAGAATCTGGCCTAAAGGCGGCGGGTATCACTTTTAAGGTATTGCCCCCTTCTTTGGACACATAGGTAACCGTTTCCGTACCCCATTTTGCGGGCACTACGGTTAATTTCTTCCCTTCTTCTTTTACTACAACCCGTTCCGTTATGGTCTTAAACGTTGCCGGTATGGTTTTAAGCACCTTGTAAGCTGGTTTTATGGTAACCGTAGTAGTTTCGTTTACGTAGACATCCGGTGTAGTGCATCGCACGTAACATTTACCTGCCTCGGGGTTAGTAGGCAAATCTTGTGCGGAAGCGCTGGTTACAGCTGCCAAGGCACAAAAAAATAGCATTTTTCTAGTCATGATTTCATGGTTTAATATTCACTAATTGTTATAAATAGGTTTTTCATAGAGTAAGACACATTAATTGAAAATAAGTCACTTATTTTGCCAACTATTTTTACTCTTTTCTTGGTATCCAATAAATTTTAGCTGTTTTAAAAAAGAAAAGGGCCCTTGGAACAGGGCCCTGAATCAACCAATCCAATCAAAAACTGAGATTTCTCTCCAACTATAAAACTCCAAACCAATTACAGTTACAAGTATCTTTCAGAGGTATTGCCAAAAAATACAAAGGCTATGTTTTTGTCGTTTTGGTTGATGCGGACAAGAAGAGGATAGTGTTTAGATAGCATTGTCCGCGATTGTTTCATTTATGGCATTGTTTTAAAATATTGTTGTTCGTTTTTTGATTTTGTAAAAAGGGATTTCAAAATTATCTTGCGACTTTTCATTCTTACTAAGCCCTCTTACTTCTTAAGACACAGCTTTTTTAAAAAAGTCACATTTAAGGACAATTTATTTTTTTGAAGCAGGCGAAACTGCATCGATTATCCACAAACAAACCCATAGGGAAAGGGTTTTTTGTATACTATAAATTCTTCGAAAAAATGGGAAAGCACTGAAATTTTGAATTCGCCTAAAAACTATTTGTTGTCTTTTAGAATGCGCTGTTTGGCATCATTGAGGTGATTTCTGCCAATAGTATATCTAACACCATCTATTTCTATACTGTTGCCCTCTACCACCTGCACTTTGTCCACGGCAATGGTATAGGAGCGGTGAATCCTAAGAAACCTATCCTCTGGTAGTTCTTCGGTAAAACTTGTAAGCGTTTGATGTACAATATACTTGGCCGATGATGTTTTAATTCTGATATAGTCCTTCAAACTCTCGATTACTAGAATTTCATCCAAATATATTTTTTGCAGTTTCTTTTTATCAACTTTAACAAAAATACTTGGTTTCTCTTGCTTACTATGGCCGTCATCGTTAGCGGCTAGTTTTTTAAGATTTAATATCCTGTTCACGGACCTTAGGAACCTTGGAAAAGGGATAGGTTTAACCAGATAATCTATAGCCTCTAGTTCAAAACTCTTTACCGCATGCTCTTCATGAGCGGTAGTAATTACAACGAAAGGCTTAGATGGTAGGCTCTCCAAAAATTCGAGCCCGCCAAGTACGGGCATATTTATATCCAAAAAGATGATGTCTACCTTATTATCCTGTAAAAAAGATGAGGCGTGTACCGCATTGGAAAATGTTTTGACCAACCGTAGTTCATTTATCTGTTCTACATAGTTTTTCACCACATTTATTGCAAGGGGCTCGTCATCAACAATCATAACATCCAACGTCATTCTACTTTTAGTTTAAGGTTTACATTAAATCTATCGTCATCCTCAAAAATGGCAAGATCATAATCATCTGAGGAGTAACCAAGCTCTAACCGTTTTCTTACGTTAGACAGGCCTATTCCCCCAGAAACTTTTTCGGACCTCACCATCAAATGGTTTTTTGGAATAGTGTTCGATATTTTAAAATCCATAATCCCATCGTCTACAATTACGTTAACATCGATCTTCATTTCACCGATATTTTTGTTCGCTCCATGTTTAAAACAATTTTCTACCAGTGGTATCAAGAGCATAGGGGCAATTGATCCGTTTTCCAAATTCCCTGAAATATCCATATTTACCTCCAAGGAATCATCGAACCTAATTTTCTCCAATTCAATATAATTCTGGATACAGTGAATTTCGCTGGTAAGATTTTGTTTTGGCCTACGGGTAGCGTAGAGCAAGTATCGCATTAGTTCGGATAACTTTAATACTACTTCCGGGGCCTTATCGGATTTTTCCAAGGTAAGCGAATAAATATTGTTAAGGGTATTGAAGAAAAAGTGCGGGGAAACCTGCGACCTAAGAAACTTTAGCTCTGTAATAAGTTGGCGTTTCTCCAAATCGTGAAGCTTACTGTTCTCTCTAAGCCAATCAATAGTAACTTTTATCGCAGTTACGAAAGACATTACATAAAGCTCTCCCAACATCATCTGCACGGCATAATTAAGGGTAATTCCGTCTATTAACTCCGGTCCTTCGGGCCAAACGTCCGTACTTACCAAATAATAGGTTAAGTAAAAGCGCAATACAAGTGCCACCACAAGACAGGCCATTACACAAAGCGTATAGGTAAGATATTTTTTGGTGTAAACAAACTTTGGCATTAAATAGTAAATGTTGAAATACGCCAAAGAAATGTGAATGGAAAAACTAAGGATGTTGGTTTTTAGAGAATACTCGTAGTCATCAAAATAGCTTCCCCATCTTAGCGTGTTGAATATGAAGTAAACGATCCAAAAAATGATATGATGTCTATAGTTTACAACATACCTCTTCACGGGTCCGCTGGCCAAAAATTGCTCTATCTTATTGTTTGTTTTACCCAAATCCGTTTGTTTTATACAATTTCACGGGCGTTTGCCGTAGATGCTTCGTCATCTGTCTAAAATATTACAAATAACATCTTTAATTGCAAAACTTGTAAATATCTATTTAACGTCCTAAATCTATTTTAATTTAAAGCATTATACTAATATCTTATCAAAGAAATGAAAAATTATATCTTTTATACCGTTTTATTTTTTTTGACTTTGCTCCAATCTTGTAAGGAAGAAACACCAAAATTAACCGAAACAATGCTGATAGATTATGTGGACCCTTTCATAGGTACCGGAGGTCATGGACATACTTTCCCCGGGGCAACAGCTCCGTTCGGAATGGTTCAACCAAGTCCGGACAACGGAACCGCAGGATGGGATTGGTGCTCTGGTTACCATATTACCGATTCCATAATTTCGGGTTTTGGCCAATTGCACTTAAGCGGTACTGGCATAGGCGATTTATCGGACGTTCTGCTAATGCCTACCAACAAAGTGGTAGATTTATCACGCTTTGGCAAAACACGCGATAGTTTGCCGTATACCTCTAAATTTTCCCATGAAAATGAAAGTGCCAAACCGGGATCTTACAGTGTTTTCTTAGATGACCCCAAAGTAACGGTTTCATTAACGGCCAATGATTATGTGGCCTTCCATAAATACGATTTTAAAGAAAAAAGCGCGCCTTCGTTTATTTTGGACCTAGGGTACGCCGTTAATTGGGATGCTCCTTTAGAAAGTTATATAGAAGTGCAAAACCCTAAACTAATAACCGGGCATCGGTTTAGTAAGGGCTGGGCAAAAAACCAGAAGGTATTCTTTGCCATTGAAGTTTCGGACAGCATTACCAAATTTACTTTGGGCAACGATCTAGGGCCAAACGAAAAATCTTCCTCCCATGGTATTAAGGCATCTGGGCAGTTCTTTTTTGATACGTTAAATTCTGATGCTATTGGGATAAAAGTGGCACTGTCATCCGTAAGTGTATCAAACGCACAAGAAAACTTAAAAGCCTATGGCAGCGACCTCACTTTTGAGACGGTAAAGAAGGAAACGGAGCGTACATGGAACGAGTTGTTATCCAATATACAGGTAGAAACACCAGTAGATTCCCTAAAAACTATTTTTTATACTGCTTTGTATCATACCCAACTTGCTCCGGTATTGTTCAGTGATACCAATGGACAATTTCGTCTGCAAAATGATGAAATCGCCAAATCTGACGGATGGAAAGCGTACTCTACACTATCATTATGGGACATCTTTAGGGCAGAGACACCACTTTTAAGTATTATGAACCCCGAGCTAATAAATCAAATGATACAATCCATGTTGGTTTATTACGACGAACATGGGGCTCTTCCAGTTTGGGTGTTGCACGGAAATGAAACGGGTACTATGCCCGGTTACCATTCCATCTCCGTTATTGCCGAAGCCTATTTAAAAGGTATTCGCGATTATGACATTGACAAAGCCTATGACGCCATGAAAAAAACCCTTATGGGAGACGAAAGAGGGCTTAATTTCTACAAGGAGTTTGGTTATATACCGTATGATAAAATGGACCAGTCCGTGTCTATAAGCTTAGAGTATGCCTATAACGACTGGTGTATAGCGCAAATGGCAAAAGACTTAAAAAAGGAAGAAGATTTTAATTATTTCAGCGCTAGATCTAAAGCTTACCAGAATTTCTTCGACAAGAATTCAGGGTTTTTACGGGGAAAATCCGCGGATGGCACAAAATTTCACCTCCCATTTGATCCTAAAGCGGCCAACCATATAGATGATACGGACTATACCGAAGGCAACGCCTGGCAGCATAGTTGGTACGTTCTGCACGACGTCGCCGGACTAATAGACCTACATGGAGGCAATGCACCCTTTACAAAAATGCTGGAGGAGCTTTTTACCGAGAGTTCGGAGCTTAAGGGGCATAATGTTTCCCCAGATATTTCTGGCCTTATTGGACAATATGCCCATGGTAATGAGCCCAGCCACCATATTGTCTACATGTTCAACAAGGCAGATACTCCTTGGAGGGCACAATATTGGGCCAGGGAAATTTTAAATACCCAATATAGTACGCAATACGATGGTCTTAGCGGCAATGAGGATTGCGGCCAAATGTCGGCATGGTACATATTTAGTTCCCTAGGTCTATACCCAATGAACCCTGCATCGGGAGAATATGAATTGGGCAGCCCCATATTTACCAAAGCGACTATAAAGCTGCCAGACAATAAAACTTTTACCATAAACGCACCTAATACCTCCTTCGAAAACAAATATGTTACAGCGGTAACATTAAACGGTAAAGCACTACAACGCACTTATATTACCCATGAAGAAATCATGGCCGGGGGCACCTTAATGTTTGAAATGTCGGCAACACCAAATAAACATTGATATTGCCATGTTTATTACCCTTAACCTACAACGATGTAGTTCTTAATATTTTTAGTACCTTTTGGGAACCAAAATTTGTGCATAAAAAGTGTTTCGCCCAAAAATGTGTCATTCAGCTATTAGGCTCTGTTGTTGGTCGAAAAACATTTGCAAAATTTTAACAAATCCTAAAATTAGCTAGCTAAGCTAACAAATTTGAATCATCAAACGATTTAATTAACTAAACTCGAGAAAAATGTTCAAAAAATTACATGGTTTTATTATGCTTATTGCCCTTCTTGGTAGCACTGTTGCTATGGGGCAGAGTAGGACGATTACCGGAGTTGTTACTAGTGCTGCTGACGGCGGACCGCTGCCAGGAGTTAACGTGGTAATACAAGGAACAACGACCGGATCACAAACAGATTTCGACGGAAATTATTCAATTCAGGCCTCAACAGGGGATGTTTTGGTATTTTCCTATTTGGGTACACAGACCCAAACCGCTACAGTCGGATCTTCTGATTCCATCAACATTACTTTACAGGAAGACGCCAGTCAACTAGATGAAGTAGTAGTTACGGCACTTGGTATTTCTAGACAAAAGAAATCGCTGACCTATGCCACACAGAGCGTGGATACGGAAGAGTTAACCCAAGCAAGATCTGTTAACGCAGTTAACGGATTAAGCGGTAAGGTTGCCGGTCTTTCAATTACTACCGGATCAAATGGTGTTGGTTCACCATCCAGAGTGTTATTGAGGGGTGCTCGTTCAATCAATGGTAGTAGCCAACCACTATATGTAGTGGACGGTATATTGCTGAACGGAGACATCTCAAATATTAGCCCGGACGATATTGAGAATATTTCCGTGTTAAAAGGTGCAAACGCTGCGGCCTTGTACGGTAGTAGAGCCCAGAATGGAGCGATTATCATTACCACAAAATCAGGTAAAGGTGCAGCAGAGGGTGTCTCTACAAGCATTGGTTTTACCTCTACTTTCGCAGATGCCATTCATCTTTTAGAATTTCAAGATCAATTTGGTCAGGGATCGGCAGGTATTTATGCTCCTGCAGCAACTACTTCTTGGGGGCCACGTTTAGACGGCAGTCCGGTAGCTCACTGGTCCAATGACACTAACTTTGCCGATTTCGGCGGAACTTATGCTTTTTCTCCGCAATCGGACAATGTAACGGATTTCTTCCGCTTAGGTCATAATATTGCAACTAACCTTGCAGTAAACATTAATAAGGAGGATTCCAATGTTTATTTGGGGTACACCTATACCGATGCTGGAGGTATTATTCCAGGCAACGATTTGGATCGCCATAGTATTACCGCACGTGTTAATGCGAATATCACCGAAAAATTAACAGTAGATTCTAGAGTAAACTACATTAGAGATAATTTTTCCAATGTCTTGGCTACAGGTGAAGGTTTTGATAACCCACTACGTTACCTCTATATTTTACCTAGAAACATAAGGACTTCGGATTTAGAGCATTTTAGTTTCACCAACGATGAAGGAAAACTTAGACAACACTATTTCCTACCTGGTTTTAATGGTGGTGGTAACCCTTATTGGACCATTAACAATGTACTAAACCCAAGATTGGATGAGCGTGTTTTAGGATTGTTATCTTTAAAATATCAGATTACGGATGATTTGTCCATTATGGGAAGGTCTACTATTGACAGAACTAGCCGAGCTGAAGAAAATCTTTGGTATAATGACACGTATACAGTGGCAAACAATGGTCAATATAGAAAAAGAGCAAGTAATTCCTATGACTGGAACACCGATATGCTTATCAACTACAACAAGGACATTACAGAAGATTTCAAGATAGATTTAAATGCAGGTGCAAACCATAGGGCATTTAGGTTTAGTGAATTAACGGGCCAAGGCTCTACGTTTACAATCGAAAACTTTTTTGCATTGAGCAACACATCCGAGCCTACAGCTACTGAGCTTTTTGATCAATTTGAAGTACAGTCGGTTTACGCATTTGCTGAGTTCTCCTATAAGAATGCACTCTTCCTTAATGTTACGGGAAGAAATGATTGGAGTTCAACGCTACCGGAAAACAATCGTTCCTATTTTTATCCATCTGTTGGTTTAACCGCTGTTATCAGTGATTTAGTAGAAATGCCAGAATTCTTCAACTATTTAAAGTTGAGAGGATCTTGGGCAGAAGTGGGTAATGATACCAATTCCTTTAGTCTTTCTAGAAGGGCAGATATTAGAAGTGGAACTTTGGCCATTAACCCATTACAGCCCAACCCAGACTTAAGGCCAGAAACCACGAGGTCTACAGAAATTGGTGCTGACATGCGTTTTCTACAAAACAGATTGAGAATAGATTTTACCTGGTATAAAACAAACAGTTTCGATCAAATCTTTAGGACTCCAACACCTTCTGGTTCTGGTATTGCTGCCCGTTTCCAAAACGGAGCCGATATCCAAAACTCTGGTATTGAAGTTGTATTGGGAGCAACGATCATAGACAAGCCCGATTTCTCTTGGGACATCGATATCAATTTCGCCAAGAACAACAGTGAAGTTTTGGAAATAGCTGAAGGTTTCGATGATTTGGTTATCAATTCTGATTTCATCCGCGAATTTAAATTGGTTAAAGGCGGTGAATTTGGTGATGTATTCTCCAAAGGTTTTGAGCGAGATGACCAAGGAAGAGTTGTAGTAGGTGCCGATGGATTGCCATTGACCACACCTGGTAAGGACGATGTGCTGGTTGCCAACTTCAATCCAGATTGGTTGGGAGGCATCAGAAATTCCTTCAGATATAAAAACTTTAACTTAAGTACGTTGATCGATATTCGCCAAGGAGGTTCTATCATTAGTTTTACTGAAGCTATCTTGGCCGCCGATGGAGTTTTGGATTATACCGCTCAAGGTAGAGAAGGAAGCTTTGTTTTCGGAACCGATGTCTTTCCAGGTGAAACCGCTGTCCTAGAAGATGGCTCACCTAACAATATAAGTACAAATGCCGAAGCACTATGGGGTACCTTAGGTGGTAGAAACACTCCCGTAGGAGAAGCTTTCATTAGAGATGCTTCTAACATTAGGCTAAGAGAGTTGGTATTGGGTTATTCCATTCCACAAAGTATACTTGCAAAGACCTTTTTAAAGTCCGCCAGTGTTTCCCTTGTAGGAAGAAACTTGTTCTTCATTACTAATAAAGCGGAAAATGTAGATCCTGAATCATTAAACACTGTTCAGGTTAGTCGAAATGACACATCTGGCAACAATCAAGAGGTTTCCGCAGCAGGTAGGGAAGCATTTGCACCCCCTACAACACGTACTTTTGGTGTTTCATTAAACTTTGGATTCTAAAAAATTGTAACTTTAAAAGAAAAAACATGAAAAACAAAGTAATAACAAAATTAGGTTTCGGTATTCTGGTTGCCTTTCTGATGGTGAACTGTACCGATGATTTTACGGAGCTAAACTCGGATCCGAAGAACTTTACGGAAGATGCGGTAACGCAATCGGAATATCCGTTATTTGTAAGAAGGGCGCTGTATACGCCAAATTACCTTCCCTTTGAAAACCCAAATCAGGGAGGTGATGCTAGAGGTTCGTTCCAATTAGGGCATTCACTTTTCTCGGACGTATACGCCAATTATTTTGCCACTACGGCAGCCTTCTTTTTCAGTGATCAGTTTAGACTAGAGGGTAGTTGGTTAAACGGGGCCTACCGGTATTTTTATACTCAGGCCGCTCCAAATATCAAGATTGCGGAAGATACCGCTGCTGAATTAGGGTTCGATTTGGAAAATGCCATGATGAAAGTATGGCGTGTATATGCTTATCATAGAGTTACAGATTATTGGGGGCCTATACCTTACTCCAATTTTGGTAACTTGGAAAGCACTGTTCCCTATGATTCCCAAGAAGCTATTTACAACGACTTCTTTACCTCTTTGGACGAAGCCGTAGCTGTTTTAAAAGCCAATGCGGGAGGTACATCCTTTTTAGGAGGGGACGATATTATTTATAGTGGATCTGTAGACGCTTGGATAAAATTTGCAAGTAGTTTGCGACTACGTTTGGCACTCCGTGTTAAGTATGTTGAGCCTGGAAAAGCACAAACTGAAGCTGAAAAAGCAATTGCCGATGGAGTTATGTTAGGGAATGCCGACAATGCAGTGTTATCTACCAATTCAAGTTTTAGAAATCACTATACTACAATTACCCAATGGGGTGAATTTAGGATGAGTGCAGATATGGAAAGTATCCTTAAGGGATATCAAGATCCTAGGGTAGCCAGCTATTTTGCTGAAGCGGGCACTCCAGATCCTACCGATGATCCTGCAGGGGTGGTCTTCAACTATGAAGGTATGCGTAACGGACAATCTACTTCCGATAAGCAAGGAACGGATTTCAATAACCTAACATCCGATATGGCTGGTCCTTTTACTACTCCAGATTCTCCCGGACCTGCAGTAGCAGTTATTAGATCTGCCGAGGTCTTTTTCCTAAGGGCAGAAGGTGCACTTGAAGGTTGGGCCATGGGAGGAACAGCTGTAGATCTTTACAATCAGGGAATTGTGGCTTCTCATGAAGAACACGGATTTTCTGGAACTGACCTTTCGGGTAACGACTATGTAACCAGTACCAATGTACCGGCAGCAGCAGATGCTTCCAATCCACCGGTATCTACCGTTCCTGTAGCATATAACGCAGCGGGAACAATGGAAGAGCAGTTAGAGCAAATCATTACACAAAAATGGATAGCATTATATCCAGATAGTGAAGAAGCTTATGCTGAAAGAAGAAGAACTGGTTATCCTACGCTGTACAACAGATTAAATTCAGTAAACGTAAATATAGCTGTTGACGAACTTCCTAGAAGAATGACTTACGTTTCCAGTGAATATGCAGACAACCTAAGTGCTGTTGAAGAATCTGTAAACACCCTACTAGGCGGTCCAGACCTTGGAACCACAAAACTTTGGTGGGATAAAAAGAACTAAGTTGGTTGAGTTAGTTTTGAGTTGTAAAAAACGCCAATGAAATCCTATTGGCGTTTTTTTTATTCTCAATTTCAATGGTAATATTTAATAAAACTGTGTAAACTTACATGTAATTGTAAAGTCGTGCACTATGAAATCATTTCACAAAAAAATTCTTCCTTTCCTTGTTTTGTCCATCATCTTTTCTTGTCAAAGAATCAATGATGATAAGCTATTTTCGGTTATGCCCGCTAGCAAAACCAGTATCAAATTTAAAAATTTGCTTAGGGAGACCGAAGAATTCAACGTTTTGGAATACGGATATCTATACAATGGTGGAGGTGTAGCAATAGGTGATATAAACAACGACGGCTGGTCCGATATCTATTTTACCGGTAATATGGTAGGCAGCCATCTCTACCTTAACAAAGGTAATTGGGAGTTTGAAGAGATTGCAAAATCCGCGGGCGTATTTGCCGAAGGCCTCTGGAATACCGGCACTACCATGGCCGATGTTAATGGAGACGGGTTTCTAGATATTTACATATGCCGTTCCGCCGCCAAAAACCCGGCAAAAAGAAAAAACCTATTGTTCATTAACAATGGGGATCTAACCTTTACAGAAAAAGGAGCGGAATACGGCGTGGACGATTCCGGATACTCTACCCAAGGTGCTTTTTTTGATTATGACAAGGATGGCGATCTAGATCTTTACGTACTTAATCATTCTACACAAGAATATGCCGGTTTTGGCCAAATAACGGCCTCTCTTAAAAACCGTAAAAACCCATCTTATTCCGATAAGCTTTATAGAAACGACAATGGTAAGTTTACCAATGTAAGTGATGCATCCGGACTTATTTCTAACGTATTGGGCTTTGGACTTGGCATAGCCATATCGGATCTTAACAACGACAATTGGCCAGACCTCTATATTTCCAATGACTATAATGAGCAAGACTACCTTTATATAAACAATCAGGATGGTACGTTTACCGAAAGTTTGGAAAAATATATTGGGCATACTTCGCTCTTTTCCATGGGTTCGGATATAGCGGACATAAACAACGACGGCTTTACCGATATCTTTACTTTGGATATGCTCCCCGAGGGGAACTACCGACAAAAAATGGTTTCCGGACCCGACAACTACGATAAATATCAATTATTGGTCAACTCGGGCTTTTACAACCAAACCATGCGCAACATGCTGCAATTAAACAACAATGGGCAATCCTTTTCAGAAATTGGTCAACTTTCAGGAATTTCCAATACCGACTGGAGTTGGGCTTCGTTATTTGCCGATCTAGACAATGACGGCCATAAAGACCTATTCATTACCAATGGATATAAAAAAGATTATACCAATATGGATTTCATGAACTACGCTGTTCAAGAAAAAATGAAAGAAGACCAGACCGGCCAGCAAACGGCCATTATGGAACTACTAAAGGAAGTACCCTCTACAGTAGAAGAAAATTATGTTTACCATAACAAGGGAGATTTAACCTTCAATAAGGCAAACCAAGCATGGGGCTTAAATCAAAAATCCCTATCCAACGGAGCCGCTTATGGCGATTTGGACAATGATGGGGATATCGATCTGGTCGTAAACAACATTGAAGCAGAAGCCTTTGTGTATAGGAACAATAGCGAAAAACATAATGCCAACAATTATCTCAAAGTTAGTCTTAAAGGTTCGGGCAAAAATACATTTGGCATTGGAGCCAAAGTACAGATTACGGTCAACGATCAGATAATCACTCAAGAACATGTTCCTACAAGGGGGTACCAATCCTCGGTAGACCAAAACTTGGTTTTTGGACTAGGAGAATCTACCCAAATAGAATCCCTTAAGGTAACTTGGCCCAATAACAAGGTGCAAGTATTACAAAACGTTGCCGTTAACCAAACCTTGGTGCTAAAACAAGCCGAGGCAAAATTTAAGGAACAAGAGACGCAACTTACCGGGCAAACATATTTTATAGATGCTACACAAGACAGCCTTATCAACTACAAACATACCGAAAACCAGTTTGTAGATTTCAAAAAACAACAACTGCTGCCCCACAAATTATCTACCCAAGGCCCCAGAATTGCCAAAGGCGATATTAATGGGGATGGCTTGGAAGATGTATTCATTGGGGGTGCCAAAGGATCCATAGGAAGTTTATACCAACAAAATACCGCTGATTTTCTACATAGACCGCAGCAAGCGTTCAAAGATGATTTGGAAAGTGAAGATGTGGATGCCGTTTTTTTTGACGCCGATAACGATGGTGACCAAGATTTATACATTGCAAGTGGAGGCTATGAATATTCCGTTGATTCGCCAGAACTCCAGGATAGACTCTACCTTAATTCCGGTAACGGAAATTTTAGGAAAACAACAAAAGCACTTCCTAAAATGCTAACAAGTAGTTCTTGTGTAAAGGCGAGTGATTTTGATTCGGATGGCGATTTGGATCTTTTTGTAGGCGGCAGATCCGTGCCTGGAGAATACCCTACAGCAACCAGAAGCTATATCCTAAGCAACGACGGCAATGGAAATTTCTCCGATGTCACCGAAAGTGTAGGTCCTGCTTTGAAAAACCCAGGGATGGTAACCGATGCCATTTGGACCGATTTTAACAATGATGGTCTGGATGACCTAATCGTAATCGGTGAATTTATGGGCATCCGTGCTTTTGAAAATAAGGCTGGTAAACTAAGTTATGTAGACGTATTAACAGATTCCCAGGGATGGTGGAATGCTATTGAAGAAGGAGATTTCGATGCCGACGGAGATATGGATTATATCCTTGGTAATTTTGGGAGCAACTCACAAATAAAAGCAAGTGTTGAAGAGCCTGTTCAGTTATTCGTTAGCGACTTCGATAATAACGGATCTATAGATCCTATCCTCTGTTCATACATTATGGGAGAGAGTTATCCTGTATTCTCTAAAGACGATCTTCTTGGTCAACTAAACGGTCTTAAAAGTAGGTACATCAACTACGCTGATTATGCAGACCAGAAGATAACGGATATTTTCAACGCTGAAGAATTGGCCAATGCCACCGTTTTGGAGGCCAAAACATTCTCTACCTCCTATTTGGAAAATTTAGGAAACAACCAGTTTAAACTATCTGCCTTACCCTTGCTTTCCCAATTTTCCCCTGTTTTTGGAATTTTAGTACAAGATTTCAACCAAGATGGGCATTTAGATGTGCTCCTAGGGGGCAATTTCTTTGGTACACGGGTTAAATATGGTAGATACGACGCCAATATGGGTCTATTATTATTAGGCGATGGACATGGAAATTTTGACCCCTCAAGTAATCTAGAAAGTGGCCTTAATATTAATGGCGAAGTAAGGGACATAACTTCCATAACACTATCGGACAAAAGAGAACTTATACTCGTTTCTAGAAACAATGAGTCACTAAAAACATATACCTCACCACCTAAAAACTAAATCATGAAATCTTTTAATCGTTTCCTTGTATCGCTAATTTTGGTAGCCCTAGCAACGATACAGGCAGTCGCCCAATCCGTAAGCATAAAAGAGGAAATTGTCTCTTTGGATACCTACGATTTTGGAAAGCCCAATCCCGTGCCCATTCTTTCAGACAATCCAAAGATCTTTCCTTATTTCAAATTTGAAGAGTACCAACACACTTCCCAAAAAAAAGATTGGAAAGTGGTAACCTTGGAGAACGATTACATAAAGGTTTTTGTATTGCCAGAAATTGGCGGAAAGGTATGGGGTGCCATAGAAAAAAGTACGGGCAAGGAGTTTTTATACAAGAACAAAGTAGTTAAGTTCAGAAATATTGCCATGCGCGGACCTTGGACTTCGGGCGGTATCGAATTTAACTTTGGAATTATTGGCCACCACCCATCTACGGCAACTCCGGTAGATTATTTAACCAAAACCAATGCCGACGGCAGTGTCAGTTGTTTTGTAGGCAATATAGATCTTCCTTCGAACACCAAATGGTGGGTAGAGATAAGGCTGGAAAAGGATAAAGCATTTTTTGAGACCAACGCCTCATGGTACAACGCTTCACCTCTAAGCGAATCTTATTATAATTGGATGACTGCCGCCGCTGTGGCTACTTACGATCTGGAATTCATTATTCCAGGAAATGCCTACGTAGAACACAATGGAAATGCCCATGCTTGGCCGGTAGATGATAAAGCAAGGGACTTGTCTTTCTATAAAAATAACACTTTCGGACCTTCAAAATCTTATCATATAGTTGGTGAGTACAATGATTTCTTCGGAGGTTATTACCACGATTCCCAATTTGGTTTTGGGCAGTGGGCGCCTTATGAAGAAATGCCTGGGCAAAAGCTTTGGCTATGGGACCTTTCCCGAGCAGGAGGTATTTGGGAAGACCTGCTTACCGATTCCGATGGGCAATACATAGAATTTCAGGCAGGTAGGCTTTTCGACCAATATTCTGCTGGCGCCACCAATCCGATAAGTCAGGTAGGTTTTGACCCTTATATGATGGATCGTTGGAGTGAAATATGGTTCCCCTACAAAGAAATAGGCGGCATGGTAGATGCTTCCGGTCATGGTGTTCTTAATGTTGAAATAAAGGATAATGAAACCATTGTAGGACTCAATGCCCTACAAAAGCTTGATCAACAACTCCAAATTGTGGTTAATGGGGAAACGGTTTTTTCGGAAAAACTGAATTTAAACCCTATGGAAATCCTTTCTACAACGATTACCACAAATGCGTCCGACAAAATTGAGGTATCTGTGGAAGGAACCGAACTTCATTACAATAACGACCCTGAACGCAACCTTTTAAAAAGACCTTTTTATCCGGACGATAATTTAAAGGTATCCTCCTCTGAAAAACTCTTATTCGAAGGTACGGAAGCACTAGAGTATAGGGCCTATGATGAAGCCAATAAAAATTTGTCAAAACTTATAGAGCTAGATCCATCCCACCAAGCGGGCCTTATTAAATTGGGTGAGCTGGCTTATAGAAATGCCAATTACGACACCGCTTTGGAGCATGCCAATACCGTATTGCGACTGGATACTTATAATTCAGCGGCCAATTACTTGGCCGGAATTACCTACAGGGCAAAAAAAGACGCTCTAAACGCTCTAGAATCTTTTGGTTGGAGTGCTAGGGATGCCAAATACAGGTCCGTTTCCTATGCACAAATGGCAGAATTGCATTTGGCCGCAAAGGAGTATCAAAGGGCCAAAATGTATGCCCATAAGGCCTTGGACTTTAATACCTATAATTTAAATGCAAGACGTGTGCTTGCCGTAGTTGCCAGAAAACTAGGTAGTGATACCACATTTCAAACAGAAATCGGTGCACTCTTAAAAATAGATCCTCTAAATCATTTTGCTGCAGCGGAAAAGGCCTTTAAAGCCTCCTCCTCTATTACTCTAGAACATTTTGGCCATATTACCAACGAGTTTCCGGCTGAAACCCTTATGGGTGTTGCCATGCAATACCAAAATCTTGGGATGACTACCGAAGCCCTTGCATTATTATCCCTTAAACCAAAGACCGTAAAGAGCAAATTATGGACGGCCTATTTATTGCGCAATACGGATAAAACAAAAAGTGATGCTGTGCTAAACGAGGCAATGAATAGCACTTCGAATTTTGTTTTTCCATATAGAAGAGAGACACTGCCGGTACTTCAATGGGCCTCGGAACAACTGGGAAATTGGAAATTGAAGTATTATTTGGCCCAGAATTACCTGGCCCTTAATCAAGGAGCCAAGGGTAAATCTCTAATAAAGTCTCTCGGTAATACACCAGATTCTGATGTCTTCTATAGATTTAGAGCTAAAATTCTAGAGGACGAAAGTTTCGAGAACAAAGCTCAGGATTACCAAAAGGCAATGCAATTAAATCCCAAAGATTGGAAGGTTTGGGAAGAAACGATACAGTTTTATCAATCTTATAAAAAATTTGATGACGCCTACAAATTGTCGCTAAAAGCCTATAAGAAATATCCCGGCAACTACAACATTGGTCTGGCGCATGCCAAATCATTGGTAAATACCTCTAGATATTCAAAAACCATAGATGTACTTAAAGATATTAGGCTGCTTCCCTATGAGCACGCAAGCGAAAGTAGGGTAATTTATGAAAGTGCCCATTTAGGCCTTGCCCAATCGTTATTTGAAAAAAACAATTTCACAAAAGGCATAGCCATCTTACAGCAATCTAAACTATGGCCAGAAAACATAGGGTCGGGAAAACCGTTTTCGCCAGATGAGCGGATGCAGAATTATATGTTGGCACTTGGACAAAATGCCCAGGGAGAAACTGCTTTGGCTGAAGAATCCCTTAGAGCCATTTCGGAATATGATCATAGTCATTTGAGCAAAAACAACCTAAGCCATCTGTTTAGTCTTTTGGCTTATAAAAAGTTAGGCTTAAACACAAAATTGGACCAACTAACCGCTTCCTTAAAGGAAACTTCAAAAACAGACTCAAAAGCCCAACTTATTCTCGCATTTTATAACAACGACAAAGCTGTACTTGGCACTCTAAAAAAGGAAGGTAACACAGATCCTATTGCATGGAAAATAATGGAATACTGTATAGAGCATCCCTGGTAGCAGATTTGCGTATAAAAATGACCAATACAACCAATAATTAAATGCATCAAATAAACCCACCTAACCACAACCATATATGAATTTGTCATTTTGGGATATAGGGATTGTTGTTACTTATGTGGTTGGAGTACTGGCCTTAGGTTTCTATTTATCCAAAAAATCCTCCAAAAATCTAGAATCTTACTTCTTGGGAGGAAACGAATTGCCGTGGTATTATCTAGGGTTAAGTAATGCCTCGGGTATGTTCGATATTTCGGGAACCATGTGGACCGTAGGCATTCTCTTCGTTTACGGCTTAAAAAGTGCCTGGTTGCCATGGCTCTGGCCAATTTGGAATCAAGTCTTTGTATTTGTATACCTGGCCGTTTGGATGAGACGTTCCAACGTAATGACGGGCGCCGAATGGATAACCTTTCGTTTTGGTGATGGAAAAGGGGCTAAATTATCTCATATTATCATCGTTATTTTCGCGGTCATCAGCGTATTGGGTTTTATCGCTTATTTCTTTGAGGGCATAGGAAAATATTGTACTTCTATCCTCCCCTGGGACATGGCCTTTGAAATATTGGGTTACGAGATTTCTTCGGCACGTAGTTATGCTCTTATTATATGCGGCCTTACCTCCCTATACACCATAAAGGGTGGTATGCATAGCGTAGTGGCCACGGAAGTAATGCAATTTGTAATTATGACCATTGCCTGTTTTGGTGTTGGTATTGTTGCATACAATATGGTAGATGCAGAGCAAATAAGCCAAATGGTTCCTAATGGTTGGAAAGACCTTTCCTTTGGGTGGAATTTGAATCTAGACTGGAGCAACAGTGCATTTCCCCAAGTAAACAACAAAATAAAAAGCGACGGTTTCGACCTTTTTGGCATTCTCTTTATGCTAATGGTATTAAAAGGTATTTTTGCTTCCATCGCCGGCCCCGTGCCAAGCTACGATATGCAACGGATCTTAGCGACCCGAAAACCATCGGAAGCCGCAAAAATGAGTTTTTTAACCGTTTGCGTATTGTTCATTCCGCGCTATTTCATGATTATCGGTTTTGCGGCCCTGTCTTTGGTGTATTTAGGGCCAGAACTGGCCGCTATGGGCGAACATGTAGATTTTGAACAGATACTTCCCCTGGCCATTAATAAATTTTTACCCGTGGGTCTAAAAGGATTGATGTTGGCAGGGTTTTTGGCCGCCTTTATGGGTACATTTGCCGCTTTTGTAAATTCGGCCCCGGCATATATCGTTAACGATATTTACAAGAAATACATTAATCCCGGCGCACCCGATAAAAAATTGGTGCGGTTAAGCATAATTTCCTCCCTTGCCTTAGTAATGGTAGGCATCATTTTTGGTTTCAACGCTGGTTCATTGAACTCCCTAATCTTATGGTTAAGCTCAGGTCTTTATGGGGGTTATGTGGCCGCAAATGTGCTTAAATGGGTATGGTGGCGTTTTACCGGGCAAGGCTATTTTTGGGGAATGTTATTTGGGTTGGTGGCATCAACTGTAAAGTTATTCTTCTTTGAACACTACGTGGATATTTTTGTATTTCCCATAATTTTATTGATCTCCTTGGCCGGTTGTATCCTAGGCACCTATATGCAACCACTGCCAAACAGGGATCAGGTGAAACAATTTTACAAACAGACCAAGCCGTGGGGCTTCTGGGGGCCTATTAAACAAGAAGTAATGCAAGAAGATCCAACTTTTATCCCCAATTTGGATTTTAAACGAGACGGATTTAACGTGCTCGTGGGAATTGTATGGCAGATGGCACAAGTGGTTATACCTATGTATTTTATGTTGCGCCAAAATACAGAAATGGTTATCTGGTGCGCTGTACTGATCTTTACAAGTTATTTGTTGAAGAAGTACTGGTGGAACCACTTGGACAAAACGGATTGATATGCGTATCACAGGAACTTTTTTGGATGAAATAAGTCATGATATCCCCCATCAGAATTGGGGAGCAAAAGAATGGGAAAAAGACTTTGCCCATATGCAAAAAATAGGTATAGATACCGTGGTGTTGATCCGTGCCGGCTACCGAAATTTTATCACCTATCCTTCACCTTACCTCATCAGCAAACACGGGTGTTTTAAACCCCCGATAGATCTTGTTGACCTGTTCCTAAACCTTTCCGATAAGTATGGGATGACTTTCTATTTTGGTATTTACGATAGTGGAAAATATTGGGATACCGGTGATATGCGCCATGAAATTGATGTAAACCTAACGGTTATTGAAGAGGTCTTCCAAACGTACGGACATTACAAAAGTTTTGGAGGTTGGTACCTAAGTTTGGAGTTAAGCAGAAAAACCAAGGGAGCAGTAACCTCAATTGCCCAATTGGGACATCATTGCAAATCTATTAGTGGTGGACTGCCTGTATTGATATCTCCTTGGATCGATGGTAAAAAAGCAGTGGTTGCGGCAGATAGTAGGCTTACCAAAGAAGATGGTATTTCTCTTGATTTGCACAAAAAAGAATGGGATGAGATCTTTGATGGTATTAAAGGCGCTGTTGATATTGTTGCTTTCCAGGACGGTCATGTAGATTATAACGAGTTAGAAGATTATTTAACCGTAAACAAAGCATTGGCGGATAAGTATGGAATGCAATCCTGGACCAATACCGAAGCATTGGATCGGGACATGCCCATTAAGTTCCTTCCAATTAAATTCGAAAAAATGTTGTTAAAGTTGGAAGCCGCCAAACGTGCCGGTTGCGAAAAAGCCATAACCTTTGAATTTTCGCATTTCATGAGCCCACAGTCGGCTTATCCTCAAGCGCATCATTTATACAATCGGTATAAAGAGCATTTTCAAATTTAACAACGTAATTAAGTAGCGTTCAACACTATTCTTTGTCATGGATAATTACGCTGAAATATATAAATCCGAACTTTTAAACGAAGTTGTTCCTTTTTGGGAACAATATTCCGTAGACCAAAAATATGGGGGTTATTTTACCTGCATAACCAATAAGGGGGTTGTGTACGATACAGATAAGTTTATGTGGCTACAAGCCCGGCAAATATGGATGTTTGCCACGCTTTATCAAAAGGTGAAACCTAATGATGCTTGGAAAAAAATGGCGCTACACGGTGCTGATTTTCTCGAAAGCCATGGGCGGGATACCGGTGGAAATTGGTATTTTTCATTAAACCAGCATGGGGCACCTTTGGTACAACCCTATAATATTTTTTCCGATTGTTTTGCGGCAATGGCATTTAGCGCGCTACATCAAATAGAACCTTTGGCAAAATATGAACAAATAGCGAAAAGCACATTTCAAAATATTTTAAATCGAAGAGGTAATTCCAAAGGAAAATATAACAAGGTTTATCCCGGAACAAGAAACCTGCAGAACTTCGCCTTACCTATGATCCTATGCAATCTGTCACTGGAAATGGAGCCTATTCTAGGAAGCGATACGGTGCAAGAGGTAACACAATCGGTCATCGACTTAATAATGAACAATTTCTACCAAGCACAAAGTGGATTGGTATTGGAAAATGTTTCTGACGAGGGCAAATTTGTAGATAGTTTTGAAGGTAGGCTGCTTAATCCGGGCCATGCCATTGAGGCCATGTGGTTTATTATGAATCTAGGACTGCGAAACAAAGATTATGATCTGGTTAAAAAAGCCGAGCAGATAATGTACCAACAATTAGAGCACGGTTGGGACCAGGAATACGGAGGAATTTTTTATTTTATGGATTACAAAGGCCATCCTCCCCAACAATTGGAATGGGACCAAAAATTATGGTGGGTACATTTAGAGACCCTAGTAGCCCTTGCCAAAACCTATGCATGGAACAAAAGTCCAAAGGCCGAAGCATGGTTTAAACGGGTTCACAATTATACTTGGACCCATTTTAGGGACAAAGAGAATGGCGGAGAATGGTATGGCTATCTCAACCGAGAGGGTAAAGTATCATTAAATCTAAAAGGTGGTAAATGGAAAGGTTGTTTTCACGTCCCCCGGGCCCTGTTGGAAATTTGGAAAACACTGGAAAAGGTAACAGAGAACAAATAATGCTACGATTTAAAAAACCATACAAACTTCTTGTGCTTACAACACTTTGGTTGTTTGCCAATTTAGGTGTGGCACAATCACAAAAAGGGATCTGGCTTACCGATGTAGCAAGTAAGGCATTGGATTCTAAAGAGGGTATCGAAGCGGTTGTTAAACACTGTAAATCCTATGGGATAGATCAAATCTATGTGGTAGTATGGAACCGAGGATATACCTTGTATCCCAGTGAGGTGATGCAAAAAACATTTGGAAAAAAGGTAGCTCCTAGATTTGCCAATAACGACGTATTACAGGAGCTAATAACAGCGGCACACGCGGAAGGCCTGTTTGTGCATGCTTGGTTCGAATTTGGTTTCTCCAGTTCTTATCAAGAAGACGATGGTGGTCATATATTGCGGGCAAAACCCCAATGGAAAGCTATTGACAATGAAGGAAAACTGGTGTCTAAAAACGGTTTTCAATGGATGAACGCCTTTAATCCAGAAGTGCAAGATTTTTTACTATCACTAATTACCGAAGTAATAACCAATTACGATATAGATGGCATCCAAGGAGATGATCGTATGCCGGCCAATCCATCTCTTGCGGGCTACGATCCCTTAACTATTGCGCTGTATCAAAAAGAACATAACGGAAAATCCCCTCCTCAAGATTACAAAGACCCCAAATGGGTTGATTGGCGCGCGCAAAAACTAAATCTCTTTGCAAAAAAGATCTACGAAACCGCTAAGGCCGTTGATCCAAAAATTATCGTTACCATGGCGCCAAGCATTTTTCCTTGGAGCAAACAAGAATATTTGCAAGATTGGCCTACCTGGGTACGGGAAGGCTGGATAG
The DNA here is from genome assembly GCF_046557915.1 of Spongiimicrobium sp. 3-5. Classification (NCBI taxonomy): domain Bacteria; kingdom Pseudomonadati; phylum Bacteroidota; class Flavobacteriia; order Flavobacteriales; family Flavobacteriaceae; genus Spongiimicrobium; species Spongiimicrobium sp. 3-5. Next base: position 1,225,047 of record NZ_JBHEBG010000001.1, on the reverse strand, counting down.
ATTATATTATTCCACAGGTATACCGGTATAACATTAAACGGTATACTCGGAGTTTGGATATTTCTCTAGGAATTATGCCTACTGACAAAAAACATCAGTTAGTACCTGGAGTCTTACTAAAAGTTAACGACTACTCTCCTTCTCAACGGTTCCTTAAAAAAATAGTCAAAGCAAATCGTAAGCGCGGGTTGAATAGCGAAGTATTTTTCTTTTATGAAGGGTTAAAAGCACACCCTCATTTTTTTGGTAATATTTATAAGGATTTAAAATGATGAAAGCACTGGTTCTTTTTTTAATGACAAGTTTGGGCACGGTGACATACCTTGTCGCCCAAGAGCAAGTAGATATTCTTATTGTAGGCGGAGGAGCCGGTGGTACTACCGCAGGGATACAGGCTGCCAAAATGGGAACCCGTGTAAAGGTTTTGGAGAAAACTCCTTGGCTTGGGGGTATGCTAACTTCCGCCGGGGTTTCTGCTATTGATGGAAACCATGAAATGCCTTCAGGGCTTTGGGGAACTTTTAGGCAAAAGTTATACGACCATTACGGAGGTCCTAAGGCACTTGCTACAGGATGGGTAAGTCATACGTTGTTTGAGCCCGCTGTTGGCAATACGATATTACAACAAATGGCAGATATTCCCAATTTAGAAGTTAGTTTCAACACTTCTTTTACCTCCGTACAAAAGGAAGGTGATAGCTGGAAGGTTTTTTATGAAAAAAATGGTAAGCCCGGTATAACAACTGCCAAAATACTGATAGACGCTACAGAAACGGGAGAACTGCTGCCATTGGTAGGCGCCCGTTTTAGATTGGGAATGGATGCCAAAAGCGACACCCGTGAAAAGGAAGCTCCCGAAGAACCTAACAATATTGTACAAGACCTTACTTATGTTGTCATCCTAGAGGATAAAGGGAATATAAGAAGTAAGCAAGGTTTGGTGAAAAAACCGATTGGCTATAACGCCAGCGATTTTGAATGTGCCTGCAAACGCGAAGGTGGAGAAATGTTTGGATCCGTATCCGATTGCCAACAAATGTTGAACTACGGGAAATTGCCAAACAACAAGTATATGATGAATTGGCCAAACTGCGGCAATGATTTTTACCTCAATTGGCCAGAACTGACATCTGAAGAACGAAACATAAAGTTAAAAGAGGCAAAAGCCTTCAGCCAAGGTTTTGTATACTACATCCAAAACGAACTTGGATTTAAAAATCTTCGTCTGGCAGAGGAATTTCCAACCAAGGATGGCTTCCCAATGATTGCTTATGATCGTGAGGCCAGAAGGATACGGGGGCAGGTATTTCTCACCGTAGATCATTTGGAAAGACCTTATGATTTTGATTTTTATAAAACCGGTGTAGCTGTAGGTGATTACCCTATAGACCACCATCATGACAAAAATCCGGAAACACCACAAATAGAATTCATCAATATTAAAGTACCTAGCTATACTATTCCCATGGGATGTTTAATTCCTGAAAAAATTGAAAACTTCCTGGTAGCAGAAAAAAATATTAGCGTTTCCAACATCGTTAATGGAACAACACGTTTGCAACCTGTGGTATTGGGAATAGGTCAAGCTGCCGGTGCCGTTGCCGCTACTGCCGTTCTCAACAACAAAAAAACCAATGATGTATCGGTCAGAAAAGTACAGCAGGCCCTACTTAAAAATAGAGCTTATCTAATGCCCTTTATAGATGTTAAACCCAATGACCCGGCCTTTGTTTCTATTCAGCGCATAGGCGCAAGTGGCGTTTTAAAAGGATTTGGCGTACCCTATAAATGGGCCAACCAAACATGGTTTTATCCAGAGCGTATTGTCTCGGAATATGAATGGCAACAAGGCCTTCTTACTTATTTTCCGCAGTTGGAAACATTGCCGGCGTCGGGCAAAGGGGTAACCATTTCTTTTTTAGAGGATGTGATAAAAAAAGTACACCCAGACTATATGCTCCATTCACTAAGGGAAAACTGGAAATCATGGGGTGTAATTCAAAACTTTGATCAGGAGACCCCGCTAACCCGAAGGACAATAAGTATCATTACGGATAAAGCACTTAACCCCTTTGATATGGAGGTAGATTTTTCCGGGAAATTGCTAAACAATAATTAAGCGGCGCTTTTTTGTTAAATGTCTCCGTACTTATCCCTAAGATCCGTTAGTTGCCGGTGCAAATCCTCTTGTATGGCGTTATATTTAGATACGCCATAAAGATTATTAAGTTCCTTGGGATCACTTTTTAAATCGTATAGCTCCCAGGTATCAATATCGTCATAAAAGTGTATCAGCTTATAGCGATCGGTACGCACTCCATAATGTTTTTTTACAAAATGCCAACCTATAGGATACTCATAATAGTGATAATAAATACTGTTTCGCCAGTGTCCGGTTTCCTTACCGGTTAGCAGTCCCCGTAAGGAAGTTCCCTGCATATCCTTAGGGATTTCTACCCCGGCAAAATCTAAAAAAGTGGGGGCATAATCTACATTTTGGACAAGTTTTTCGGTAACGGAATTAGCAGAGATTTCCTTGGGGTAGCGTATCATTAAAGGCGTCCGTAACGATTCTTCATACATAAACCGTTTGTCGTACCACCCATGTTCCCCTAAATAGAAACCTTGATCCGAGGTATAGACGATTATCGTATTTTCCGTTAAATTATTGTCATCCAAGTATTTCAGCAATCTACCTACATTATCATCTACAGATTTAATACATCTTAGATAATCTTTAAGGTACCGCTGCAGCTTCCACTTCGTAAGTTTGTCGCCGGTTAACTGGGCATTTTTATAGTTGGTATTTATAGTATCATAATGAGCATCCCAAGCCTTTTTTTGCTTGGGGGTAAGGCTGTTATAAGATGCCTCCCATGCGCCTTCCACATTGTATTTTTTGTTTCCCCCTGTGCCGGTTTCCGTGCCATAGATCTGTTTATGTAGTTTCATATCCATGGAAAGATACATGTTAGCCACCCGCATATCTGCTGCCTCGGCCGCAGGCCTATTTTCGTAAGAGTCGAAAAAAGTATCAGGAATAGGTAAATCGCCATCGTTAAAGTATTCCAAATCCTTGGTATTGGGCATCCAGTTGCGGTGGGGAGCCTTATGATGGTAAAGCATACAAAATGGTTTTTCCGTATCCCTATTGGCCACAAACTGTATGGCCTTATCCGTAATAATATCGGTTACATAACCTTCCACGATACTGGTATCCTTTCCGGAAACAAATCTCGGTTGATAGTATTCGCCCTGCCCTATTAGTATATCGTGATAATTGAACCCTTGTGGTGCACTTTTTAGATGCCATTTACCGATAACCGCAGTTTCGTACCCCGCTTTCTGAAGTAATTTGGGAAAGGTCATCTGGCTACCATCAAATACATCAATATTATCTTTCTTTCCATTGATATGACTAAATTTCCCCGTAAGCATGGTAGCCCTGCTTGGGGCGCAGATTGAATTGGTCACAAAACTGTTACGAAAAAGCATCCCCTCCTTGGCAATACGATCAATATTGGGTGTTTGTATAAGCTTGCCATCATATGCACTAATGGCACGTTGGGCATGATCATCGGACATAATAAAGATGATATTGGGCCTTGTCTGTTGCACCGGTTCATCTTTGGAGGGTTTGTAAGATAGCATTAACGTTGCCATTACAACAACTATTGCGAAGTGTCTATTTTTCATTATCTGGTTCGTTTCACTATATAGACCTAAAAGGTACAGATTTTAACCATAAATTGAATAACCACAAAGCAATTTTAGCCTCATGGCCAATAGCCCTTAGTTGCAGATAGACAAGAATGCAATTAAGTTTCGCCCCATGGAATGTATAGAACTGTCATTTCGTTGTCGGACATAAGGTGTAATACCTATCTGTAATTTTTCATTGGTCTTTTCGCCCATGTCATTGGTCGAAATTTCTTTTTTTATTCCAGTTTATCTCATTAGTTTAAAAGGTATAATCAGGACTTAAAAAGAGACTTATGCCTGCCTTTTTCGTAGTTAAAAATAAAGTTATAAAGCTTGGGCTTGTTCTTATAAGTTGTATAGCCTTAAGCTGTCAAAATAATGTGCAAAAGTATTCCGACATGTCTAGAGCGCAATCGAGCGTCAAAATCCCGGATAGCGTTGACTTTTCCTTTCATATCAAACCAATTATTTCCGACAGGTGTTTTGCCTGCCATGGCCCAGATAAAAATGCCGTAGAAGGCGGACTTTCGTTGAACACTGCTGAAGATGCCTATATGGCACTCGGCGAAGAAAAAGACCGTTATGCCATTGTCCCTGGTGATTTAGAAAAAAGTGAGTTGGTAAAACGGATATTTTCTGAAGATCCGAACGTAATGATGCCTCCCCCAGAATCTAATCTAAGCTTATCTGACTATGAGAAAGAACTGTTGAAAAAATGGATCGCCCAAGGTGCCGAATACAAAAAACACTGGGCATTTATTGCACCTGTAAGCCCCAAGGTACCCAAAATGGAAAATGACGGTTGGGGTCAAAATGAAATCGATAAATTTATTCTGGAAAAATTGGCCTCCAAAGGATTCGCACCTTCCAAAAAGGCGACTAAGGAACAGCTTATTAGACGAGTGTTCTTTAGCATTACCGGTTTGCCTCCAAGCGTAGAGCAAATAAATGCTTTTTTGAAAGACGATGCGCCAAATGCTTACGAAAAAATTGTAGATTCCTTGTTGAACACCATGGATTACGCGGAACATATGGCGGCAGATTGGATGGATGTTGCCAGGTATGCAGATACCCATGGTTACCAGGACGATTTTGAACGGATAATGTGGCCCTGGCGAGACTGGGTAATCCATGCATTTAACAAGAATATGCCCTATGACGATTTTGTTACCTACCAATTGGCCGGCGATATGCTGCCCAATACTACTAAGGAATCTATTTTGGCCACCGGATTCAACAGAAACCATAAAATTACTGCCGAGGGAGGTGTTATCCCTGAGGAATATAGAATTGAATATGTAGAGGACAGAACCAATACTTTTAGCACGGCCTTTCTGGGTATGACAATGGAGTGTGCCCGTTGCCATGATCATAAATACGATCCCTTAAGTCAAAAAAACCATTTTGAGTTGTTCGGTTTTTTCAATAACGTGGATGAAGACGGACTTATGCCCAACGCGCAAGTAATTCCCAAGCCCTACATGACCTTAACCGCCAAGGATACTGAAGATATTCTGAATTTTGTAAATATGACCAATAGTCCCACGCCTAAGGTAGAGGTGATGGTGATGCAAGATATGGACAAACCTAGGGAGACCTTTGTTTTAAATAGGGGTGTATACGACCAGCCCACGGAAAGGGTATTTCCAAACACACCCGAAGCCATACTGCCATTTCCGGAAGATCTGCCAAAAAACAGATTGGGGCTGGCAAAGTGGTTATTCAACAAGGACAATCCGCTTACTGCCCGAGTTGCCGTTAATCGTATCTGGCAAAAAATGTTCGGCAAAGGACTGGTAGAAAGCTCATATGATTTCGGTAATCAAGGAGCATTACCCTCCCATCCGGAACTATTGGATTATTTAGCGGTTAAATTTAGACAAGAGGGATGGGACCTAAAGGAAATCACCAAATTTATGGTCATGTCTGCCACTTATCAGCAAAGTACCGAAGTTTCCGAAGAACTTTTGGAAAAAGACCCCGAAAACACGTACCTCGCCAGAGCTTCTAGATTAAGGCTTGGGGCAGAGGTTATAAGAGATCAGGCCTTAAAAATAAGCGGGTTGTTGCACAAAGAAGTTGGCGGGCCCAGTGTAAAACCCTATCAACCAGATGGTATTTGGGAAGAAACCACAGGAGGAGGTGGCGGAAGCACGTCTACGTACGTTCAAAGCTCAGGAAAAGATCTTTATCGAAAGAGCCTATACACTTTTTGGAAACGTACGGTACCACCGCCAAGTATGATGACCTTTGATGCGTCTTCCAGGGACCTTTGTTCCGTTAAAAGACAAGAGACCAACACCCCGTTACAGGCTCTGGTGCTGTTGAACGACCCCCAAATTATAGAAGCGGCCCGTGCCTTGGCCAACAAAGCGGTAAAAATGACACAGCAAAACACCGATGACCAGATAGCTTATATTTTTCAAAATGCCACTTCTAGAAAACCCTCGCAAGAGGAATTGGGAATTTTAAATACTTTTTATAACACAACACTAGATAAGATACAGACCGGAGAAATTTTGCCGGATGAATACCTTGCTATCGGAGAATTTGCGGATAACGCAGCCCTTCCTTCCAATCAGCTAACGGCATTGTGCCTAACAGCACATACCATACTTAATTTAGACGAAACCATTTCAAGAGGATAATATGAGCGAAAAGAAAATCATCGCGGACAGTGCCTTAAATCTAAACAGAAGGGCTTTTTTGGGAAAATCGGCCCTAGGTGTCGGAGGTTTGGCCTTGGGATCTCTGTTAGGTTGCAATTTTTATAAAAAAGAAGGAGGTGGCTTAATTACCAAAACAGATAATCCCTTAGGAATAAAGGGGGTATTAAGCTCCCCTCACCATGCGGCAAAAATAAAGCGAGTTATTTACCTATTCCAAAGTGGCGGACCGTCGCAATTAGAGCTTTTTGACTATAAACCCATGTTAAACCAGCGGCGCGGAGAAGATTTACCAGAATCGATCCGAAATGGTCAGCGCCTAACAGGAATGACCTCCGGACAAGACAGTTTCCCGCTTGTAGGATCAAATTTTGGGTTTAAACAACACGGCAAAAATGGCACTTGGATAAGTGATCTATTGCCCTACACGGCAAAAATGGTCGATGAGCTTTGTATCGTCAAATCCATGTACACCGAGGCTATAAACCACGACCCGGCGGTTACCTTTTTTCAAACAGGCTCACAACAACCTGGCAGACCAAGTATCGGCTCTTGGTTAAGTTATGGTCTTGGAAGCGAGAATGAAAACCTACCCGCTTTTACCGTCTTATTATCCAGAGGTAGTGGAAGACCAAACGGGCAACCGCTTTATACCAGATTATGGGGCAATGGCTTTCTACATTCCTTGCACCAAGGGGTACAATTTAGGGCTGCAAAAGATCCTGTGCTCTATTTAAACGACCCTCAAGGGATTTCCAAGCAAACGAAGCGACATATTTTGGACAACCTTGCAGAACTAAATGAAAAACAATATCAAGAATTTGGCGACCCAGAAATACAAAGTAGGATTGCTCAATATGAGATGGCCTATAGAATGCAGACTTCCGTACCGGAAGTAATAAATACGGAAAAAGAACCCGATTATATTTATAAAATGTACGGTGCCGATGCAAAAATACCCGGCACCTATGCAGCCAATTGCCTGCTGGCCAGAAGATTGGCAGAACAAGATGTTAGGTTTATACAATTGTACCACATGGGCTGGGACCAACACGATAATTTGCCAGCCGCCATTGAAAAACAGGCAAAAGATGTGGACCAAGCTTCCGCAGCGCTAGTAGCGGATCTAAAACAACGCGGCATGTTGGAAGATACCTTGGTGGTTTGGGGAGGTGAATTTGGCAGAACCAATTATTCGCAAGGTTTGCTAACGGACACCAACTACGGTAGGGACCACCATCCAAGGTGCTTCACCATGTGGATGGCAGGCGGCGGCATTAAACCCGGGTTTGTTTATGGTGAAACCGACGAGTTTGGGTATAATATCGTGAAGAACCCTGTTCATGTACATGATTTTCAGGCCACGCTATTACATCTTTTGGGGATTGACCACGAAAGACTTACCTATAAATATCAAGGAAGGAGATTTAGACTTACCGATGTGGAAGGACACTTGATTAAAGATATCTTAGCATGATGCCCAGAAGAAAATTTATAAAACAAACAAGTTTGGCAACCCTAGGAATGGCTTCTCTAAATGCTTTTCCAGGTTCGTTGTCCCATAGTGAAGACGCTATCATTGGTCATGGAAGTCATCGTTATAAAATTGACGTAAACTGGGGACTTCTTAATAGCAAGCGCTTTCCGGTGAAAGACTGTCATGAGATGGTGCAAGATGCCAAAGGCAGAATTCTCTTATTGACCAACCATACCAAAAACAATGTATTAATCTACGATAAATCTGGAAAATTGCTCCAAAGTTGGGGCACTGAATATCCCGGTGCACATGGACTTACCTTGCACAACGAAAACGGCACGGAGTTTTTATATATCTGTGATAATGAACGGCACGAAGTAATAAAAACTACGCTAGAAGGTAAAGTCATCCAAGTATTTCCGTTTCCTCAGGAAACCGGGAAATATGATAAAAAAGAGCAATATGTTCCTACAGAGACTACCATTGCCGCAAATGGGGATGTCTATGTGGCAGATGGTTACGGTTCGCAATACATTACCCATTACGATGCCAAAGGTAACATCAAAGGCATTTTTGGGGGTAAAGGCAACGAAGAACATCTTTTTAACAATGCCCATGGTATTTGTATTGATGATCGTAATCCAAAAAATCCTACCCTGCTGATAACCGCCCGTCAGCAAAATAAATTAAAACGATTTACGCTAGATGGCGAGTACCTAAACTCAATCGATTTGCCGGGAGCTTATATATGCAGGCCCGTAATACACAACAAACATGTATATCTCGCTACCATATGGTCTGGTGATGGCTCGGAAGGTACCGGCTTTGTCTCTATCCTAGATGAAAATAATAAGTTGATATCTGCCCCCGGAGGCAGTGCCCCAGTATATGAGAACAACAGTTTAAACCCAATGTACCAAACGCTAAAAGTTTTTCGGCACCCACACGATGTTTGCGTGGATGACGATGAAAATCTGTATATAGCACAATGGAATTCATGGGGTACCTACCCAATAAAATTGTATCGAGTATGACCAAAACACTGGTATTACTGGGTACCTTGGTATTTACGTTAGTTTCTTGTGGCTCCAAAAAAGCCACTTTTTTAACTACGGATACTATTCAATTGGCACCTCCAAAAATTTTGGTAGATTCGCTCCTTTTCAAGAATGGGGCAAAGGTAAAAATCGATTTTGACCTAGGATCTGCCCAGGTAAGATATACCACAGACGGAAGTATGGTTACCGAAGAGGCACTTTTGTACACCGCGCCCCTGACCTTAAACAAAACAACACGGTTAATGGCAAAAGCCTTCTATCCCAATTATAAATCAAGTGAAATACAAAAAGTTAGCATTAGAAAAATAAAGCAAATTATCTCATCGGCGAAAGTAGCAATTTCGCCAGAACCCAATGAAAATTATACCGCACAAGGTCCTTCCTCATTGACGGATCAACTAAAAGGAACTACAAGTTTTAGGAATGGCGCATATTGGTTGGGTTTTCAAACGGACACTATTCTAATTGAGTTAAAGTTGGCTCAACCCATTTCGGCGGAAAATTTAATCGTAAGTACGCTTCAAGATCAAGATTCGTGGATATTTTATCCTGCTCATATAACGGTTAGTAGTGCCGGAGAACAAATAGGTAGTTTAGAATTAACGGACAGCCACAAAGCAGGCAGCAAAAAAATGGATTTCATAACCGTGCCAATAAACAAAAAAGCGTATCATGAGTTTAGGGTGTTGGTGATGCCCCTAACGGAAATACCCGATTGGCATGCCGGAAAAGGAACAGTTCCTTGGACATTTGTTGATGAAATTATGATCGAATAGAATTAAACGTATACTATGCAATTAGGTAATTTACATCCATTATTTGTTCACCTGCCCATTGGCATTATAGTCTTGGCATTTTTGATGGAACTCTATTATCGAAAAAAACCAAAACCAAAAGACAATGGCACTATCTTATTTGCATTGGGTCTTGGCGCAATAAGTTCCCTTTTTTCGGCAGTATCTGGTTGGTTGCTTGGGGACGGGGGAGATTACGATGCCGAAATACTTTTTAGACATAAATGGATTGCCATTGCCTTCACCATTGGCACCTTGCTATTATTTTTCCTTAAGAAGTCTTCAAACAAAACAATGCAGAGGGCATATTTGCCATTTTTTGGTGTTGTGCTGGCTCTTCTGACGCTTGCCGGTCACTTTGGAGGAAGTCTTACCCATGGGGAAGATTTCTTGTTTAAGGAAGCCTATGAAGAACCCATCATTGAGAACGTGGATAACGCCAGGGTATACGCTGAAATTATACAGCCAATTTTTAATAAAAAATGTACAAGTTGTCATAATTCCAGTAAAATTAAAGGTGGTCTTTTGCTTACCTCTAAAAGTGAACTAATGGCCGGAGGAGACTCCGGATCACTTTTCGATACCCTGGAAGTTGAAAAATCTTCTTTGTTGACACATCGTCTTAAACTTCCTATAGAAGAAAAGGAGCATATGCCCCCGAAAGGAAAAGTTCAACTTACCGCTGAGGAAATTCTATTAATGGACTGGTGGATACAACAGGGCAACTGCTTTGATTGTATCGTTAAAAATTTACCCACTACAGATAAGTTGGATGCCATACTAAGTTCCTTGGAAGAAGACACTAGCCCTAAGGCATTAATTGCAAAAAAGGTAGATGCCGTGCCAGAGGATTTTATAGCTTCTTTAAAAGAACACCGTATTTCGGCCAAATTAATCTCTGAAGAAATGCCCTTGTTGTCCGTAAACTTTTTAAGACGTAAAGACCTCACTAAGGAAGATTTTGATCTACTAAAGAAATATGGGGACAATGTGGTTGAAATGAACCTTGGCCATACCAATTTGAGCGATGAACTAGGAGCGCAGTTGAAATCCTTTAAACATCTTACCAAATTACAACTGCAACATACCGGTATTACCGCGGCCAGTAATGTGATATTTGAAAAGTTTGAATTTTTAACCTCTCTCAACCTTTTGAATACGGAGGTTGATAATTCTTTGTTAGAAAAATTGGTGAAACTTCCCCACCTAAAACGTGTCTTTGTATGGCAGACCAACATCACCAATGATGCATTGGCCCAGTTTCAAAATAAGAATTCGGAGTTAACAATACAAAGTAAGATAGCCGATAGCATTTTTACAGCAAGCACCTTAGCTCCCCCTGTTATTATTGCGGATAGCGAAATATTTCAAGACTCTATTAAAATAACCTTGGAGCAGTATTTTGATGGGGCGAAAATATTTTATAAGACCGAAAATTCTAAAAATGATACCATTCCTAAAGAATATACAGAACCTTTTTATCTTAAAGAGACTACCAAACTAAAAAGCTTTGCAGTTAAGGACGACTGGGAACCAAGTCTTCCCAGTTCGGCGGATTTTTTAAAGAGTAAGGTAGAAATCAGCAGTATTTCGCTTGTAAACAATCCGCACCCTAAATATACGGGGAAAGAAGGGTTAACGCTGATGGACTTAAAACGTGGTAGCACTAATTTTGTGGATGGTAATTGGTTAGGATATGAAAGACAGCATATGACTGCCATTATAGAACTTAAAAAGGCCTACCGGGTTTCCAATGTTTCCGTTGGTAGCCTTTCTGTACCGGGCAATTGGATTTTCCCTCCTGTGGGTTATACCGTTTGGGGGTCTACGGACGGTACAAGTTACAAAAAGCTAAAAACGGTAAAACTACCGAAGTTAGAACCATCTATAATCGTGGAACGCAATGCCTATGATATCAATTTTGATCCGGTATTGCTAAAAAAGATAAAAATTCTTGTACAAAGTCCTCTTAAAAATCCCGAATGGCACCAGGCCCCTGGTGGGGATAGTTTTATTTTTTTGGATGAAATTGTACTCAATTAGTACCCGAGGCTCCCGCTTACCCACATTATACCCGCGTTTTCACCTATACAAATCTTCTATTTAGGGAACATTCTACAAGCATTAGGGAAATAATGCCATTTTATACCCGCAATTACCATAGCATCTTTGTACTATCAAATTATAAGTGCAGCCGTTTAGCGCATGTACAAAAATAGTAACCTAAAAAATATAGAAATTATGGAAAGTACAATTGAAAAAAACCTTACCCACATTCATCAACTATTATCACAAGGAGCGTTCATTGAGGCCATGGAAACCTATTTACACGACGATGTAGAATTAAGGGAAGGTAATGATGATCCAAAAAAAGGCAAAGCTCTTAATGTGAAGTTTGAGCAAGATTTTATAGACAATCAACTTGCAGAATTTATCAGGTATGATGTAAACAATTATGCCATAAAGGGAAATCATTCTTTTTATGATGCGGTAATGGAATTGAAATTAAAAGACGGCAGCACCATGCTTTCGGAACAGACCGTGGCTACCGAGTGGAAAGACGGAAAAATTTATAGAGAGCGCTATTACCATATGTAATTTATGCATTCCCATTTAGATAGCTTATATCAAACCCTTTGTCTTTATTTAAAGACAGAGGGTTTTTGCTTTCCTTTTTTGAACTTTACCCAGTCTGTATAATTTTAAAAATTAACGGTAGCTTTAATAACTCCATTGGCCGGATCCAACCAAGTGTCGAAGTGGTTTATCATTTCCGAAAAATCCACATTATGCGTTATAAATGAGCTGGTAGGGAATTTTCCTATTTTTAATATGTCAATGACCAATTGGAAGTCTTCATTTGTGGCATTTCTGCTGCACATTAATGTAGTTTCCTTTGCATGGATCCCCGGATGGGAGAATAGCAAATCTCCCTTGGACAATCCTACTAGGACATACCTTCCACCGTGAGCCATATAATTTATCCCAGATTCGAGCGCTTTTCTATTTCCAGTGGCATCAAATACCACGTTTGCCATATCCCCATTGGTGAATGCTGCTATTTTTTCTTCGGTATGCTCTCCTACTAGAACAACATGGTCTACACCTATCTTTTCTTTTGCATAATCCAAACGACCCTGGTCTATGTCCATTGCAATAACCTTTGCCCCTTTTATTTGGGCTAACTTCATGATACCAATTCCAATGGGGCCACAACCCATAACAACAACGGTTTCCTTGGGGTTTAAATAAGACCTGCGGATGGCATGCGCCCCAATGGCAAGAGGTTCAACAATTGTCATTTCATCATCGCTGAGTTCTTTTGCCGGCAAAATCAAATCCAAAGGAACCGCAATTTCTTCCTGCATACCTCCATCGGAATGCACACCCATAACACTAATTTCTGTACAACAATTGGTTTGTCCGTTAACACATGCCACACAACTTCCACAACTTTTATAGGGCATAACAATTACATTGTCCCCTACTCTGATTCCTTTGTCATTTTCCTCTATTTCAATAACCTGAGTGGCCAATTCATGCCCCAAAATCCTTGGATAGGAAAAAAACGCCTGATTCCCGGCATAGGCATGCAGGTCGGTTCCACAAATTCCTACTTTCTTAACCTTCAAAAGGGCTTCCCCGGCTTTTCTTGTGGGCCTTTCCTTTTCTTTAAGAACAAAATTACCGGGTTCTTGGCAAACAATATATTTCATAAAAACTTAGTTGTTAAGGTTAGTCACTAGTAAATTTGCCCAAAATCTATATAAGATAATCAATAGGAGTAGTATTGATTTTAAATGCTCTTTTGAACTACTAAGATAAGAAGCTATTTGTATTTTTATGAAGGAGCGACCTATCTTTAGTAGTATTTAATTTGTTTTTATTTTAAATAGTCGAAAGTATTGACCATTTCATATGTTTCATCTCTGTTCATAAATTCTCGTAAGAAAGCTGTATGACTCCCTCCTGAGAGAATAAACACCCTATCCTTGTTATCTAATTTTAGTCTATTTAGATTTGAATAAATTCTTAAATTTCTTTGATAATACTTTGCAGCTTCATCTGCTCCTTCGAAACCATTTTCAGTACCTACGTAAGTTAAAATATCTGCATTTGCAGTTATAAGTAAATCCAGCACTTTAGGATGATTTATTCGTAGTAATTTTTCATTTAGTGATAAACCATTCTCAAACATATTCAAGTTCGGAATTGACCGGAACGGATTTGACTTAAAACTGTTGTGAGTTAATGAATCAATTGAATTTATAATTTCCGAACCAATTCCATAGTTATATTCCAATTTGTGGTCAATTCCATAAATTCGTTCAACAGCTGCTAATCTTCCGACTTCAAAGGCAAGAAGTTCAACTTCATTTGGCCCTTCAAAAACCGCTTTCGGGTTTTTTAAATAAGTAGCGTAGTTCCTTTGTAAAGTTTCATCGTAATCAGGGGCAGTTTCTACAACGATAACTGTTGGTCCAAAAGCGGAAAGTACTTTAGCTATTTGATGAATTGAATCTACATTTTTCTTATTATTTTCATCAAATTCGATAGAACGAGCATCGCTTGTATAACCCATATGAAAAGTTGCAAAATTCAATACTTTGATTGGAGAATCTTTAAGCTCAATAACTACAGGCTTATCATTCTTCTCTTTAGTCTTTTGAAGATTATTACAAGAGAAAAAGAGAGATAGAATCAGAATGTTCAATACCGTTTTTGAAATATTCATTTGATGTTTTAATTGGTTACAACTTGCTATTGTGGATGTAAAATACATCTTTATACTCCCAAAAAGGAATGAAATCGATGTATTTGATTATAGTTTGTTTGAACTTTTTCAAATTTAATTCTTCGAGACAAATGTTATACTTGTTTCGTACTAATTGAACCATACCGCATATCGCTGTCTCCTTAATTCTAAAGCCAGCCTTTCTTCCATTTTAAGAGCTTCTAATCTTGTTGACATAGGACCTATATGATTGTAAAGGCTGGGTCTTAAATACATACCGTACTTTTGAACCACACTTGACGAGAGCTTATGGCCTTTTTTATTTCTGTAATCAGACTTATGCTGTTTGAAGCGTTCTCCGTAAACACTCTTTTGGATAACTCTATAACGTAAACTTAATATTGTCTCTTAGGCATCGTTTATTTGAGCTTTTGACTTCAGCTGATAATTATTTTGGAAGCATGAAATACTTGGGATATTGTTTTGAACAATGTGCTGAAAAGGCGAAAAAACCATTCAACATCGCAAGTATCTTTGTGTAGGATGAGGAATTTACGCAACTAAATAACAATTTATAAAAACCAAAAAATCTTGTGGACTCAAATTAATCGATTTCGGGACTTTTAAATGATTCATGACTCCACTACTATTGGCATTTTATTTTGTCGCGCCCTTTTAAAATATTCTTGTTCTCGTTTATAAAGATCTTCAATTTTGAGGCGCTGTTCATCGTTGAGGCTTTTTCGAAAATCTATAAGATCTTGGTGTATTTCATTTGCCTGTTTCCAAGCTTCCTTCGCACCTTTTTCGGCCTTATGTGCTTGGTAGCCAAGCCAAGTGGCTTTACCAATAGTATAAATATCATCCACAAGTCCTGCAACAGCAAAAGCACGACTTCCAAGTTTTCCCAAACCTTTGGTGAAAACCTTGCCTATTTTCCATCGTAACCATGGTTTTGGTGACTTAACTAATTTTCGTAGACTTTTAATACCTTGTTTGAACGGGGTAGCCCTAGTTAAAAGGTCTGGGCGTTTGTAGAGATATTCCTTTTCTAGTCTTTGAGCTAAGCGTTTTGCAATTTTTGTCGCTGCTTCTGGGCTTTTACCTTTCTTGATTAGTCTATCAAGGACAATTCTTGCCTCCCCTTCTGCTAACTTACGCGCAATCAATTTACGGGTGGCTTTCTCAATCCCTCGTTCAATAGCTTTTTCTGTTGCAGCATTTTTTAATTCTTTTTCAAGCTGTCCAGGTAGACTATCCAAAAACTTCTCGGTATCTTCTTCTGTCCACCATTCTGGGAATCCTTCACCCGTTTCAAAATTCATTGGCTGATCTGGCTGATAAAGATGATTTTCTAAGAGCAAATCATCCGTCTCACCTTCATCGTTTTGAAGTTTTATTTCAAAAAAATGTCGTAAAACTATATTATAACCACCACCTTGTTCACTACCTCCATCCCAGTTATAGTAGAGTCGAACTTCATATTTGCCCGGTTCTAGGTGTCTATTAAATGTCTTTGAGCCACTGACCGCCCCAGAAGTATAGTACCATTCCCCGTAGTTATCTTGGGGTGTCCCATGGGGCACAATAGTTATCCAATTTTGATCATAAGCCGGGAGGTCTGAAAATTGAACAACCACAGGTTCTCCAGAAATATAAACACTCTTTTGTACTTCAATTTTTTGAGCAGTTACGGAATGGCAAAAGAGGACTAAGTTAGTCAGGATGAAAACACGGCAAAACATGTACTTGAGATGCTCTTTCATAATATACTCCCAATAAATGGATTGTTGTGTTATAAAGATATTTTAATAAACTTACTTATCCTATAATTTGAATACATTTTTGGAGTAGGTTTAGCACAGATAGTAGGTGCAAAAGAAAAATATTTGATCAGAAGCATGGTTTCCATATGACAAGCAGCAATTTAGTCGAAGATTGGTATGACCACTAACGCTCAAAGTAAGGGCGTTATCTTTTTCTGTAACCAGACTTATGCTGTTTAAAGTGTTCTCCGTAAACACTCTTTTGAATAAAACTTGATGTTGTCTCTTAGGCATCGTTTAGTTTTTATGACTATTATCGAAAGTTGCTATCTTATATTGAGTTCAATAAAACCAATAATCAACTTTTATTTTTGAGCGGAATAAACGCTCTCATCGGCTCATGCCGTACAACTGGCAACAAAGAGATTGCCTCAATTTTAAAAACAGCACTAAGTCCTTGAAAAATAGCATGAACGCTTGATAACAAAAAAGCCTTCAACAAATGTTGAAGGCTTTTCGCGATTTCGACGGGACTCGAACTTTTCCTGAAACGCCCTGTTTCCAAGGCCTGCTAAGGAGTCGATTTTTGGGTGCACCGGGATGCTAGCCTTTTAACAAAGTTTAATATTTCTATACTAAAAACTAGTTCGTAATCAATCGTTTATTTAATCTTTGTAAAGGTCTTGTGTATGAAAAATACGTCCTTTTTATGGACGTATTTTTAGCCGTTATTTTTTGTTCTTAAAGTAAGGGAGAACTCAAATATAGAGAAATGTAAATGTGTTTTATTGAGTAAATTCACTGGGTAAGTCTGATTACTTAGCATCGTTACACCAGACCAAAGTAAACACAAATTAAAGCAATGGTGTCAAAAAAACCGTGTACAGCAACAACAAACCACAAATCGTATTTACGCAGGTAGAATATCAGCGCTACGATGGCTCCGATTGCCCCTGTAACAAGCTGCCCTGTAATTCCTTGATAACTGTGCATAAAGCCAAAAAAGCAAGCAAGTAGTAGAATATTAAGCACAATACTGACTTTGCTTTCTCCAAAGAATTTTACAAATTGTCGCATGAAATAACCACGAAAGATAATTTCTTCTCCAAATCCCGCAGAAGCCCAAACTATTAATAAAGCAACTAAACAGGCTGGAAGATTTCCTTTCAATTGATCAAAACTTGAATAATCTATTGGAACTCCTGTGAGTTCTGTAATTCCAGGAACCAATGCAAAGACATAAAAAACAAAGAGCCCTAGTGCAACTAATGGGGCAAGTACGAAAATGTTTTTGAATGTGAATTTTTCACGTTGAAAACCAAGTGCTAAAAATGGTTTTCCTTTGTATTCTATGTAATTCGCTATAATGATTAATATAGAAATTATGACATTTTCTATGTAGCTAATACGGATTGGTCCAAACCATAAAAAGCAGATGATTGCAATGGTAATTAATGGGGTTAATGTTTGTCTTAAGGTTAGTTTGTTCATTTTTCGTTGATTTTAAATTCTAAGCGAAATAATGAACAAAATCTCTGAAAATCCCTTTAAACACTAATGTTTTTACTGAATGGTCGTGAATTTATATCTGAATAGTCGATCGTTTTTGGCATCTTTTATTGAAACCAATTCATAAATGCTTTTCGCTTGTAACGACTGATATTGATTTCAGCAATTGCATCGTTTTCAACAGAAGCTTTTAACCGAATACGCAACTTGCCATTTTCAATCTTTTCAATTTGGTCTACAGCATCTTTGTGAATGATAATTTTCCGATTGGCTCTAAAAAACAATTGATCGTTTATTTTTTCTTCGAGCTCATTCAATGTAAAATCGGTGTTAATTGTTGTGCCATCATTTTGAACAGCATATACAATTTTATTTTCGCTATAAAAGCATGCAATATCTTCATAAGTAAGTTTGGTTGTTTTTGCACCACTTTCAATCGTGATTTCAGCGCTTTTTATCGATGCTGAATACAATTTGTAAATATCGCGTGCATAAACCAATATGACACCAATAAAACTAAGTAATAAGGTAAGTAACAAACCTATTAGTATATAATAGAATATTGTTTGCGCTGCTACAATTATATTCAAAATAATATTTACAGGAATATACATGATGGTAATATATCCTAAAGTGGAAGCCAGAAACCGCGCAATAGTAGCGGTTTCTACTTTTTTAGAAAAATACTTCTTCTTGTAAAACTTAAAATTAAGATGCGCTATGATTCCAATGAAAGCGGATAAAATAATAGACGCCAGAAATCCTTCAATGGGAAATCTATACGATTCACTATCTGGAAAACTATCGCGTGATGCTAAATGATTGACCACTAAAGATAAAATTGTCAATACAACTACTATCTGAAACCAACGCCATGCAGAACTACTGATAAATGTATACCTTATCGTTTTTACTCTACCCTTGGTTGGTTGTGTGGTACTCATGAATTAGAAGTTCTTTTTTTGTCAGATTCCAAAGTAAAGAATAATTTCTCAATAGAATTTTTGCCAAGAATATTGGTCGTCATTCTTTAAACTCATTTTTAGTGTTTATACTATCTAATTAATGCAAGAAATCAATATAGTCCCAACTGTTCTTGATGTTTGAAAAACTAAGCCTAATAATCGTGTCTAATTCATTCCTTCTTAACCTCATATCCAAGGATTTCTTCTACTTGGTAACGGAGTCACCTACTTTAATGAACTTAAATAGTTACATCCACCCATAATCCAAACTTATCTCTCTTGTTTCAGATTGATTCACATCTGTGCTCATCTACGCGGCGACCTAGACTAAACTCGCTACGTTTACGATTAATGGTTACACAAGTATAAATCATGGCTTTTCCATCAGTATCAGACTTTAATTTTTTGGGGTAAAATAGGATGTTTATTTTGCCATACATCGGCGAGTGTTTTGAAATACGCACCGAATTCCTCACTTTTTATATGGTTTTAGAGGTGTTTTTTGGCATTAAATAAAATGAAAAAGCCTGCAAATCATTGATTTACAGGCTTTTTGTGAAATTTTGAACAATTTCTAGCGGTCTGGACGGGACTCGAACCCGCGACCCCCTGCGTGACAGGCAGGTATTCTAACCAACTGAACTACCAGACCGTTGCATTGTGCAATTTTCGCCTAAACTGCCATAAGCTACATAGGCGGGTGCAAATATACATCGGTAATTGAATTTCGCAAACAATTTTAAGCAAAATTATGGTTCCCTAGAGGAATTTTTGACGTTCTATCATGTAAGTGTTCAGTACTTTTGAAAAATTGGCATGAATATCTACATCAACATACTTTATCCTGTACTGCGCACATTTCAATTTTAGGGTATCCAAATAATCGCCAACTCCTCCCTCATAAGCCTCTTTTACAGTATCGGCGTACAAATCTACATGAGCACCCGTTTCCACATCTACAAAACGTTTGGGTGCATTATCGAAGTTAAAATGAAATTCCTTGTCCCTATCCAATAGATGAAAAAGTACCACCTCGTGCTTATTGTATTTTAAGTGTCGGAGCGCATCGAACAATTTGTCCTCATCCGTTGTGGTCTGAAACATATCGGTAAATAGGAAAATAAGGCTCCTGCGATGCACTTTTTCGGCTATCTGGTGCAGATAGGTATAGGTCTCTGTCTGAGGTGAAGGCTTGGTCTCCATACTTATTTCACTGAGCTTTGCCAAAAGCATCTGGTGATGTCGTTCACTGCTCTTTTCGGCCGAATAAAAATCATATGTGCCAGAATATACGCTTAACCCCACAGCATCTCGTTGTCGCTTTAGTATGTTCATCAAAGCCGCTATGGCCAAAACCCCAAAACCTATTTTGTTTAAGTTATCGATATTCAGTTTATCTACTTTGGGATAATACATGGAAGCGGAGTTGTCCAATATCATATGACACCTTAAATTTGTCTCCTCCTCATAGCGTTTTGTATAGAGCTTATCGGTTTTGGCAAACAATTTCCAATCGATATGCTTTGTACTTTCTCCGGTATTGTAAATCTTATGCTCGGCAAACTCTGCAGAAAACCCATGGAAGGGGCTTTTGTGTATACCGCTTATAAAACCTTCCACAACCTGGCCTGCCAGCAGTTCCAAATTTTGGAACAAGGATGCCTTATGTAACTCCGACTGCAAATTCATGGAAGCAATATAAAATAAAAAAAGGTTTGACCCCGAATATTCGATGTCAAACCTTTCTTAATTAATATTCTTTGCAGGTTATAGCAATGCGTCTATTGCATCTGTATAGACCTTTTTTGGAGAAACTCCAACTTGTCTATTCACAATTTCACCACCTTTAAATACCAATACGGTAGGAATGTTCCGTACACCATATTTAGCGGCAAATTCCTGATTTGCATCAACATCTACCTTGCCTACAACGGCCTTACCGTCATATTCATTACTAACCTCATCTATAATTGGACCCACCATTCTACAAGGGCCGCACCAAGCTGCCCAAAAATCAACGACTACGGGTTTATCACTTTTTAAGACTACCTCATCAAAAGTAGCATCTGTTATCTCTAATGCCATGTTATTTAGTTTTAATATTACGCAAATTTAGTCATTTATTTTGCCTTTTCCTTACCTCACATATATTCGTTTTACCTATGATAACATTGGCAAACCTTATGGATGTACAGGCCTTGGATGCCTTTTGCACAGGCAGTTGCGTCCGCCAAGCGTTAATTTAATTTATAATGTACCTCTTTTTCCTTTAAAGTCATTAAAAGTTCACTGGAAATCTGCACTTTTTGCTTTCTGGCGAGCATGTTTACTTTAATTTCTTCCTCCATTTCATACACCACAAAGTTAAGTGCGTGGTTCCCCTTGTGTGCCGTAAGCGTATCTTTAAGATCAAGAATACCTTGTTCTTCCAAACGATCTATATCGAGTTTTATGGTCAATTTTTTTGCATAAGTCTCCATTACATCCTGCAACAACATAAAACTGTTGAATTGTAACCGTGGATCTCCTTTCTTACCGGTGTCCCTATTTACCCATCCATCGCGTACAAATGCTTTGATATAGGCAAAGGAATTGATCATTAAAAAGTGCCTGTGTTTTAGGTATTCTTCCCCAAAGATCCTAAACTCGAACGAATCTGTATAATCTTCCATAGTAAAAGAGGCCCAACCTTTGCCATTTTTAGACACCCTATGCTGCACATCGGTAATAACGCCTGCAAACGACAGTTCTCTGTTTACGTAGTCTTCCAAGTTGGCAAAAGCAGAAACATTGGCATTACAAAAGGTATTGATTTCGGTCTTAAAGTCGTCCAAAGGATGACCTGAGATATAGATGCCTACCACTTCTTTCTCTCGTCGAAGTTTTTCCATAGTTCCCCATTCCTCACAGGGTGGTACTACAGGCTCAGCTATTTGTACTTCACTGGCATCCCCAAACAAACTTACCTGTGACGAGTTTTCGTTTTCTTGAAATTTGGCCCCATACTTAATTACCTTTTCCAAAAAGCTTATGCCATCTCCATCATCATGAAAATACTGTGCCCTATGGGTAACCCCGAAAGAATCGAAGCCACCTGCGACTGCCAGGTTTTCAAAAGATTTCTTATTGGCTGCCCTTAGGTCTACCCTTTTCGCCAAGTCGAAGACCGATTTATAAGACCCATCTTCTTTGCGCAGACCTACAATGGTTTCTACCGCGGAACGGCCAACGCCTTTAACAGCTCCCATACCAAAACGTATGGCATTATCCTTGTTTACGGCAAATTTATAGTAGGATTCGTTTACGTCTGGTCCTAGTACTTCTAGTCCCATGCGTTTACATTCCTCCATAAAAAAGGTCACCTGTTTAATATCGTTCATGTTATTGGAGAGCACGGCAGCCATGTATTCTGCAGGATAATGTGCCTTTAGGTATGCGGTCTGATAAGCGATATAGGCATAACAGGTAGAGTGACTTTTATTGAAGGCATAGGAAGCA
This sequence comes from Spongiimicrobium sp. 3-5, assembly GCF_046557915.1. Taxonomy (NCBI): domain Bacteria; kingdom Pseudomonadati; phylum Bacteroidota; class Flavobacteriia; order Flavobacteriales; family Flavobacteriaceae; genus Spongiimicrobium; species Spongiimicrobium sp. 3-5. Next base: position 1,202,877 of record NZ_JBHEBG010000001.1, on the reverse strand, counting down.
AAAGCCTCCCAGTCTTTCCATATCTTTTCTAGGATATCCCTTGGGTGACCGTTCTTCTCTCCACCATCCAAAAACTGCGGTCTTAATTTCTGTAGCAGGGCAAAAATCTTTTTACCCATTGCTTTTCGTAATACGTCAGCCTCACCTTTGGTAAAACCCGCAAGTTTTTGGGAGAGTAGCATCACCTGTTCTTGGTATACTGTTATACCATAGGTTTCCTTAAGGTATTCTTCCATTTCGGGAAGGTCATAGGTAATTTCTGCTATCCCATTTTTTCTCGAAATAAAGGTGGGAATGTACTCCATTGGCCCTGGGCGATATAGGGCATTCATGGCGATTAAATCATCAAAGACTGTTGGTTTAAGGTCTTTCAGGTGTTTTTGCATCCCTACGGATTCGTACTGGAAAATACCTACTGTATCCCCTTTTTGAAACAACTCATAAGTAAGTTTGTCATCCAAAGGGAAATCATCTGGCACTAGTTCCACACCGTGCTTGGCCTTTACAATTTTTACGGTATCCTTTATTAATGTTAGGGTCTTTAATCCCAAAAAATCCATTTTTAGCAATCCGGCGTTCTCAACAACCGAGTTATCGAACTGCGTTACATAGAGATCCGAATCTTTGGCCGTTGCCACTGGCACAAAATTGGTGATGTCATCCGGGGTAATTATCACCCCACAGGCATGTATCCCTGTATTCCTAAGAGAACCTTCCAAAACCCTGGCCATTTTTAAGGTCTGGCCTTCCAGATCGTCACCCTCGGAGATATTTAGCAATTGGTGAACCTTCTCCAAATCGTCTGAACGGAATTTTTTCTTAAGCTCCGATTCTTCTAGCCCAAATATCTTCCCCAACTTGGACATGGTAGGAATTAGTTTGGCAATGCGGTCCGCGTCTCCCAAGGGCAGATCCAAGACCCTTGCCGTATCGCGAATGGAAGATTTGGCGGCCATAGTACCATAGGTGATAATCTGGGCAACTTGGTTTGCACCGTATTTATCTATCACATAATCCATGACCTTGCCTCTACCCTCATCATCAAAATCGATGTCGATATCGGGCATGGAAACCCGATCGGGGTTTAGGAACCGCTCAAACAGCAAATCGTATTTTAGAGGATCTATATTGGTGATTTTTAAGCAATAGGCAACTACTGACCCCGCAGCGGAACCCCTACCCGGACCAACGGAAACGTTCATGTTCCGCGCTTCTCGGATGAAGTCTTCAACAATAAGAAAATACCCAGGATACCCAGAGTTTTCAATGGTTTTTAGCTCAAAATCTATACGTTCCCTAATTTCTTCGGTAATAGTTCCATAACGATTTTTTGCGCCTTCATAGGTAATATGTCTTAGATAAGCGTTTTCTCCACGTTTACCCCCATCCACATCATCTTCATTCACTTTAAAATCTTCTGGGATTTCAAAATTTGGAAGTAACACGTCCCTCGCCAAATCATAGGGTTCTATTTTTTCTATGATCTCTTGTATATTAAGGATAGATTTCGGAATATCTCGGAACAGCGTCTTCATTTCCTCTGAGGACTTAAAGTAATATTCCTGATTGGGAAGGCCGTAACGATAACCCCTTCCCTTTCCTATTGGCGTAGCCTGTTTCTCTCCATCCTTAACGCACAATAGTACATCGTGGGCCTCGGCATCTTCTTTGGCACAATAGTATGTATTGTTGGTGGCAACAGTTTTTACTTCATGTTTTTTTGAAAAGGCAAGCAGCACCTGGTTTACACGGTCTTCATCCTCTTGGCCGTGCCGCATTATTTCTAGATATAGGTCTTCCCCAAATTGTTCCTTCCACCATAAGAGGGCATCTTCGGCTTGGTTCTCGCCCACATTCAACACTTTACCAGGCACCTCTCCGTAAAGGTTCCCAGTAAGTACAATGATATCTTCTTTATACTGTTGAATTACCTTCCTATCTATTCTTGGTACATAATAAAACCCGTCCGTATACGCTATGGAAGACATTTTGGCCAAATTGTGGTAGCCGTTTTTATTCTTTGCCAATAGTACAATCTGGTATCCGTGATCTTTTACATTTTTGTTGGTATGATCATCGCAAACAAAGAACTCACAACCTATTATGGGGATAATTTCTTCTTCCACAGTAGCTTCCCCTGCCTCGGTAGCTTCAGTATTTCTTTGTTTTACGCCTGCATTGTATGCCTTCACTTCCTTTACAAAATGAAAGGCTCCCATCATGTTTGCATGATCTGTCAATGCTACTGCTTTCATTTTCTCTTTAGCAGCAGATTGTACCAAATCCTTAATATTTATTGTAGACTGAAGTACGGAAAATTGAGAATGGTTATGTAGGTGTGCAAAAGTTGCATCGGCAAGACTTTCTATATTCTCCTTGATTTCTTCCCCAGAAATTTCAGCGGTATCTTGCTGCCATAACTTGTCCGCAATTTTTTTTGAAGCCTCTTTTAAATTAATGTGATTGAGTCCTATAAGCTCAATTTCCTGTGGATTGGCTTCGGAAAAATCCCGAAAGTACCCAGGCGGCACATCCAACTGTTCTTGGGAAAAGTTATTTCTGCGTACCAACTCCAAAAAACATCGGGTGGTAGCTTCAACATCTGCTGTGGCATTGTGTGCTTCGGCAAAGGGCTCGTTAAAAAGATATTGATGCAGTTCCGTGAGTGTGGGCAGTTTAAACTTTCCACCTCTTCCTCCCGGAATTTGACATAGTAAGGCAGTTTCCTCCGTACAGGTATCCAATACCGGAAGCTCTTGCAATTTATTTTCCACTTTCAGGCGGTAGAACTCCGCACCCATTATGTTTACATCGAAGCCCACATTTTGCCCAACTACAAATTTGGTTTTGGCAAGCGCTTCATCAAATTTTTGTAACACCTCGGCCAAAGGAACCCCTTTTTCTTCTGCCAAAGCCGTGGAGATACCATGTATTTTCTCAGCGTCGTAGGGAATATTAAACCCATCGGGACGGACAAGGTAGTCCTGATGATCAACCAAATTTCCCATCTCATCGTGCAATTGCCAAGCAATCTGGATGCAACGGGGCCAATTATCGGTGTCGGTAATAGGGGCATCCCAGCGTTTGGGCAAACCCGTGGTTTCGGTATCAAAAATCAGGAACATAAAGTAGCGTTTCGTTCAAAAAAAACAACGTATAAAAATATGTAATCGAGCTAAACGGAAAAAGAGTATTTATTAGGAGTTATCAACCTAAGTTATCAAAAGAATATTTATTGAAAAGCATTGGTCATTTATGGAAATGTCCTATATTTGCACCCCTTTTAAAAGGGAAAAACAATAAAGAATTAATAATCGGGGTCGGGCACCCTACAAATTAATGTGATATGCCAGTTAAAATTAGATTACAAAGACACGGAAAAAAAGGAAAACCTTTTTATTGGATCGTTGCAGCCGATTCTCGCTCAAAAAGAGATGGAAAATTTCTAGAAAAATTGGGTACTTACAACCCAAACACCAATCCGGCCACCATAGATCTTAAAGTAGACAATTCTGTAACTTGGTTGCAAAATGGGGCACAGCCTTCTGATACTGCCAAAAGAATATTATCCTATAAAGGTGTGCTTCTAAAGCATCATTTATTAGGTGGGGTTCGCAAAGGTGCTCTAACCGAGGAACAAGCGGAAGAAAAATTCAACGCTTGGCTTGCCGAAAAAGAAAAATCCGTAGCATCCAAAGTAGATGGCCTAGACAAGGTTAAGGCAGATGCTAAAGCCAAAGCTTTACAAGCCGAGAAAGAAGTAAATGAAAAGCGCGCCCTTGCTGCCGCTGAAGTTGAAGCTCCAGAAGCAGAAGCAGTAGTGGAAGAAGCAGCCCCCATAGTGGAGGAAGCAGAAACTGCTGTTGAGGAAGTTGCTGCTACCGAAGAAGCCACAAAAGAAGAAGTCGTTGCCGAAGAAGCAGCCCCTGTTGCTGAGGAAGCAGCTCCTGTTGCCGAAGAAGCGGAAGCCGTTGCTGAAGAAGCAGCTCCTGAAGCTACTGAAGACAAAAAAGCAGCTGCCTCTGAAGAGGAATAGCCCTTTGAACGATGCAGAAATCAGCTTGTTTCTACCTCGGCAAAGTCGTTTCAAAATATAGTTATAAGGGAGAAGTCTTAGTAAAATTAGATACGGACGAACCCGAACTCTACGAAAATATGGAATCAGTATTTGTTTCTTTAGGAAACAATCTGGTTCCTTTTTTTATTGAAAGATGTTCCTTGCACAAATCCAGCTTGTTACGGATTCGCTTTGAAGAAGTCGCCAATGAGGCAGATGCAGATAAGATAATGGGAGCTAAATTGTATTTACCTTTGGACTTTTTGCCCAAATTGGAAGGCAACAAATTCTATTTCCACGAAATTATAGGTTTTAACCTGCAAGATAGCGTCCATGGCGATATCGGTATTGTTAAAAGTGTCAATGATACCACCAATCAGGCGTTATTTGAGGTAGAAAAAGGTGACAAACAACTACTGATTCCCATAAACGATGATATCATCACCAAGGTAGATCGGGAAAATAAAACCATTTATGTTACTACACCAGAAGGTTTGGTAGATCTTTATTTGAACTGATTCTAAGTTTCAAATTCAAAATAACCAAACACTAACCCCTTTCCTATTTTGGATATCTTTACATTTCACCTTAACAACAATGCCATGTTCAAATTATATGCAGTTTTGTTCGTTTTCTGTATTTTCTCCTGTAAACAGCAACAACCCGTACCCAAACAAGTAGATGGCCCGCCGAATGTTGTTCTTATATTAACAGACGATCAGGGATATCAAGATCTCGCGGTATACGGATCCCCAGATATTGATACTCCCCATTTAGATGGTCTGGCGGCAAATGGCGTAAGGCTTACTAGTTATTACGCGCCCCAAGCAGTTTGCTCTGCATCCAGAGCAGGAATTTTAACAGGATGCTACCCCAATAGAATAGGTATACACAATGCCATGATGCCAGATAGCAAAATAGGCCTTCATCCTTCCGAAACCACCCTTGCCGAAATGTTACAAGAACGTGGATACAAAACCGCCATCTTTGGAAAGTGGCATTTGGGAGACCACCCCAAGTTTCTTCCTACCAAACATGGTTTCGATGAATATTATGGCATTCCCTATTCCAATGATATGTGGCCATTACACCCACAACAGGGGCCTATCTTTAATTTTGGGCCGTTGCCACTCTACCAAAACGAAAAAGTAATAGATACACTTACCGATCAGTCTTTGCTCACCACTAGGATTACGGAACACAGTGTGGATTTTATCAACAGAAATGCCGACAGTCCTTTCTTTTTGTATGTACCACACCCCCAACCCCATGTACCCTTATATGTTTCGGATAAATTTAAAGGAAAATCAAAAAGAGGATTGTACGGAGATGTAATTATGGAAATAGATTGGTCCGTGGGACAGATCATGGAGGCATTAAAAACCAATGGTCTGGAAGAAAATACCATAGTTATATTTACCTCGGACAATGGTCCATGGCTCTCCTATGGCAACCACGCCGGCAGTGCCCTACCTTTTAGGGAGGGCAAGGGAACCGCCTGGGAAGGTGGCCAACGGGAACCTTTTATAATCAGGTATCCAAAAAAATTAGAACCCAAGACTATTGATGTGCCCGTAATGGGCATAGATGTGCTGCCAACGATTGCTGAATTAACGGAATCGGCCCTGCCCAAAACTATTATTGATGGTAAAAGTGTTCTAAAAGTGCTTAGCGGAGAAAGTACTGAAAGCCCTCAGGAAGCCTATTTCTTTTATTATAGGGTGAACGAACTTTTTGGAGTAAGATATGATAAATGGAAAATGTACTTTCCACATAGGTACCGTACTATGGAAGGACAAAAGCCCGGGCGTGACGGGCTCCCCGGATCTTATGCCTATGTAGATTTGGAGGAAATAGAATTATACGATCTTAGCAACGATATCAGTGAAACCAAAAACGTAGCGGACAATTTTCCTGAAGTAGTAGCGAAAATTGATTCCTTAGCCAACCAAATGCGGTCTCGGTTGGGCGATGCTTTAACCGAAATAGAAGGCTCTGAAACCCGTGAGACAGGGAAAGCTGAGTAAGAAAGATGGGCAAACCCTTCAAATTCAAACAATTTAGTATTCACCAAGACCGATGCGCCATGAAAATAGGCACCGACGGTGTATTACTCGGTGCTTGGACTTTGTTGCGCAATACGCCAAGCACCATTTTGGATATTGGTGCCGGCACTGGATTAATTTCTTTAATGCTGGCACAAAGAAGCGATGCGGAAGTTATAGATGCCATAGAAATTGATGGGGATGCCTATGAACAATGCGTAGAGAATTTTGAGGCTTCGCCATGGGCAGACCGACTATTTTGCTATCATGCTGGTCTGGATGAATTTACGGAGGAAATAGATGACAAATACGACCTCATCATTTCAAATCCGCCTTTCTATTCCGAAGAGGTGTCCAGCAGAAACCGGGCCAGGGATCTGGCAAGGCAAAATCTGTCGTTACCGTTTGAAACCTTGTTGCAAAGCAGTAGCTATCTGCTTAATGCCAACGGTGTTCTTAGTATCATTGTTCCGTATAACCAGGAGGTAAACTTTGTACAATTGGCAGCTACTTTTAATTTATATCCAACGCGCATTACCCATGTAAAGGGCACTTCTATATCACCGGTTAAAAGGAGTTTGATTGAATTTGCTTTCAAGAAAACCGAAGTTTCCCGCAACGAGCTTACCATAGAATTGGAACGTCATAGGTATAGTGATGCATATATTGAACTGACCAAGGAATTTTACCTAAAAATGTAATTTCTACAATCGTCTTAACATAGGTCTGGTAAGGCATGTTGGTCCACCCCCACCCTTGATACTGATTTCATTGCCCGAATACGTGAATACCTGACACCCCGCTCGCCTAAGGGCTTCTTCGGTCTTCGGATTACCTTGTACCATAATACATTTTCTAGGCGCAACGGCCAAGACATTACATCCCATACTTTCAAACTCTTCTTCGGCAACTTCCACAAACTCATATCCCATTTCTAAAAGCCTATTTCTAAACCTTATAGGCATTAAGGGTGAATATACTACAGCCAAATCTTTATCTACCGGACTTAATATGGACATTAAATGAAACACATCCAAAGGTCCTTTATAATGGGGCAGGTTGACTATGATGATTTCAATACCTAATGGGGTAAGTAATCTTTCCAATTGTCTTATCCCTTCGGCATTTGTTCTATACGTTTGCCCTACCGCAAGTGTGTTTTTGTTTAGCCAAGCCACATCGCCACCTTCCAAAGTACCCGGAGCTTCTATACTTCCAAGGATATTTATATTCTGCTTTCTGTACATGGACTCCTGGGCCTTTGGCTCTAAACTTCTTTCCGCTTTGCCCATATTACAAAGCACAACCCCGTAATCGGTTACTATAGATGCATCCCTGCAGTATATAGCATCTATAGTAACTTTATCGTCTTTGGGAAAATTTGTGGTTTTACATCCAAGTTGTATCAACAGTGATTCAAACGCTTTGTACTCTTTCACAGCCATCTTAAAATCGGGCTTAGCAAGGTAATTCAGTGATTCCCATTCGTTGCTCAGGGTAAAATCATCTATAAAAGCCTGCATAACCGGTTTAAGAAAAACCGAATCCAAAGTGTGGTATTCCGATTGTGCCGTAAATTCCATATCATAAACATTTAGTCGACTTCTTTATTCCTTTTTTTCATTAAGATGTAAAACGGAATTCCGGTCAACAGCAAGATAAAGCCCCAAAAAACCGCCTTTTCCCCAGCGCCATAAATAGCCCAAAGCGAGAATAAAAAGGCAATTCCTCCCAAAGCAATAACGGACCACCGCTTGTTTGCACCAAGTTTTTTCTCCGCCATAATCAAAAGATATGCGGCCGAGGTAAAGAGGTAGGGTACCAAAGTGCATAAAGTAGTCAATAAGATCAAAAACCTAAACTTCCCCACAAGGCCTTCGCTATAATTCATAAGCATAACCAAAGAAGTTAAAGCACTACCAATAATAATCCCCAAAATGGGCATTCCATTAGAATTTTCCTTTTTAAAAATCCTCGGGAAAAGATTGTCCTTAGCCGATGCCCTAGGTACCTGCCCCATAACCAATATCCATCCGTTAAGAGCTCCAAATGCCGCTATTGCAGCTCCTGCAGCTACCAAGTTACGACCCCATTCCCCTGTCATAATGCCCATAGCATCTGCAAAGGGAGCAGGTGATTGCGCCAGTTGGAGCATGGGAATCATTCCCATTACAGCAACGGTGCCCAAAATATAGATTATGGTAGTAACAATGGTCCCGATCATGGTTGCGCGGGCAATGGTTTTTTTGGGATTTTGCACATTTTCCGCGGGGATGGTTGCACTCTCTATTCCCAAAAATGCATAGAGCGTCATTGTGGCCGTAATTGCAATGGCACCAAAACTACTTGTATCGCTAGCGTTTAATGGTAAAAAATTATCGACATTAAAAAAGAAGAAACCTCCAAAGATTATCAATACCAGGGGCGCCAACTTAAGAACCGTGGTAATCAATTGCATTTTTCCCGACTCCCTAATATCCCTAGAGTTTAACCAGGTAAGAAACCAAATAGCACTTAATGCTGTTATAATTGAAATGAAGGAGCTCTCCTCCAGAATAGGAATAAAAACACTTAATGCGCTCACAAAGGCAATAGCGATTGCCGCATTGCTCACCCAGATAGATATCCAGTATCCCCAAGCTATTAAAAACCCCATAAAATCTCCAAAGGCCGCCTTGGTATAGGCGTAGGGTCCTCCACTTTTATTTGCTACAAGTACACTAAGTTTGCTAAAGACCTTGGCTAAGACCAATGCCCCTGTGGCAGAGGCTATCCAACCAAAAATACTGATTCCTCCATAGGTTGCCAAAGCTGCTGGCATTAAAAAGACCCCGGCGCCAACCATATTCCCCACAACAAGCGAAGTACTCATCCAAAGGCCCAGTCCTTTTTCTCTTGTGGTTTTATTCATTAAGCCGGGTGATATTCATATTATCCCTGTAAATTGGTTATTTTTGAGAAGCTAGTCTTTCCCAATTTACAATATTTATGCGTGATAATTTTTATATAGACCCCGATATCACCAAAGCCAGCACTTTACCGGCTTCCTTCTATAGCGACCCTAAAGTATTTGAGGATATTAAAAACAAGGTTTTTTACTCCTCTTGGCAATGGATTGGGCATGAGCATAATGTGAAGTTGCCCAGACAAGCACAACCATTTACACTTTTGGACGGCTATTTGGATGAACCGATGTTGCTTACCAAAGACGATTTAAACAACATCCATTGCCTCACCAATGTTTGTACCCATAGGGGCAATCTGCTTATACGGGATGCCTCTAAAGTAAAAAAGCTTATTTGCGGATACCACGGGAGAAGATTTTCCTTGGATGGCACTTTTGAACATATGCCCGAGTTTAGTAAAGCCACTGATTTTCCTAAACCGTGTGATAATCTGCATCAGTTTCCGCTTCGCAAATGGGGTCCTTTTCTATTTGCCGGCCTTAATCCCTCCTTCGATTTTCAAAAAGTAATCGATACCATGCAAGAACGGGTGGGCTTTTTACCATTGCAGAAGTTTGTATTGGATGAAAGCCGATCCAAAAACTATTTTGTAAATGCCCATTGGGCCCTTTACTGTGATAATTATTTGGAGGGGTTTCATATTCCCTTTGTCCATGAAGACCTAAATGAGGTTTTGGATTATGGTAATTATGATACCCTGATCCACGATTATTTAAACGTGCAAATTGGATATGCCGATGGATCCCAAACCATCTTTGATCTTCCCAAAGGGCATATTGATTATGGCAAACATATAGCTGCTTACTATTATTGGGTATTCCCCAATATGATGTTCAATTTTTATCCATGGGGACTTTCTGTAAACATTGTGCATCCCCTTGGATTGAACCGTACAAAAGTTACTTTCCTAAGTTATGTTTATGACCCAGATAAATTGGATAAAGGTGCAGGATCTATTTTAGACAAGGTAGAGCTAGAAGACGAAGAAGTGGTGGAAGGGGTACAAATAGGGGTAAGATCAAAATTTTACAAAGCCGGACGGTTTTCCCCGGACCGCGAACAAGGGGTACATCATTTTCACGGTTTGTTGGCCCGCTTTTTAAACGACTAGCAAAGCAAAATTTATTTAAAAATGTAACAATGGTGCTTTGTATTGTTATATTTCTTTAGCTACCTTTGACCAAAATTTTTAGGATGAAGCCCGATTTATTTGAAGCACCCGATTACTATAATCTAGACGATTTATTCAGCGAAGAACATATTTTGGTGCGCGATGCTGCTCGCCAATGGGTTAAAAGAGACATCTCCCCAATTATTGAGGACTATGCACAACGGGCCGAATTTCCAAAGGAAATTATTGGTGGTTTGGCAGAGATAGGGGCTTTTGGACCCTATATTCCGGCAGAATACGGTGGTGCGGGACTAGACCAAATAAGCTATGGGCTAATAATGCAAGAAATTGAACGTGGGGATAGTGGTGTACGTTCTACCGCTTCTGTGCAATCTTCCTTGGTTATGTATCCTATCTATGCCTATGGCACCGAAGAACAGCGTAAAAAATACTTGCCCAAACTGGCTACCGGAGAATTCATGGGATGTTTTGGTCTTACCGAACCCGATCATGGCTCCAATCCTTCGGGCATGACTACCAATTTTAAGGACAAGGGCGATCATTATCTACTAAATGGCGCCAAACTATGGATTTCCAATTCTCCCTTTGCCGATATTGCGGTGGTATGGGCAAAAAATGAAGAAGGCCGAATACATGGCCTCATTGTTGAACGCGGTATGGAAGGCTTTTCTACACCAGAAACCCATAACAAATGGTCCTTACGTGCTTCTGCTACCGGGGAGTTAATTTTTGATAATGTAAAAGTGCCCAAAGAAAATTTATTGCCCAATAAAAGTGGCCTCGGAGCTCCATTGGGCTGTTTGGATTCTGCCAGATATGGTATTGCTTGGGGGGCTATTGGTGCAGCTATGGATTGTTACGATACAGCACTTCGCTATGCCAAGGAACGTGTTCAATTTGGAAAGCCTATTGCAGCTACGCAATTGCAGCAAAAAAAACTGGCCGAGATGATTACCGAAATTACAAAGGCACAACTATTGGCCTTCCGTTTGGGACAACTTAAGAACGAAGGGCGTGCCACAAGTGCCCAAATATCCATGGCCAAGCGCAACAACGTGGACATGGCCATAAAAATAGCACGCGAGGCCAGACAGGTACTAGGAGGCATGGGTATTACAGGGGAGTATAGTATTATGAGACATATGATGAACCTGGAAAGCGTTATTACCTATGAGGGCACACACGATATTCATTTACTCATCACCGGAATGGATATTACGGGGCACAGCGCGTTCAAATAATTTAGCACTGGTCTTTATTTCCGCGTACCGTGGGTCTTGAATGTAATCTTGTTTTTGCATTTTAACGACTTCTATGCTCAGAAACCCAAATTCTGTGACTACTTTTCCATAAAAGCGGTAGATTCCTTTGCCCCTAAAAAAATATTTGGCGGCCACGGGCGGAAAAAGTACCGTATCGAAAACTTCACCCCATTGATCTACCAAAGTGGCAAAATGCATCTGTTTTCCATGATGGGTAGTAGTGTTCTTCACTGTAACCAAATAACCATAAATATCTATATGTTTGCCTAAATAACGATTCAAATCCTTGCTGCCATTTTTATTTTTCGGAGGTGTTGTCAAAAGCTCAAACGGACTACATAAAGAGAATCCTAAAAGCTCTAACTGCTCAAAGGCCGTTTCCAAATCCGTGGTATGTAATTGGGGTATCTTAAAATTTTGGTGTTTGGGCGGAAACAGTTTTGGATGATCCATTACTGTTCCTTTGGACAGTAATAAATGGGCTTTCCACAACAGTCTATGTTTATTGATTTGGGTAAACCTAAATGCATCTATGCGTATTAAAATACTTGCTTGTTCTATGGATATGGGCACACGGTCCAAAAAGTCTTCCAAGGAAACAAAACATCCATTTTGCTGTCGCTCCTTTAGGATACGTTCCATTACCCTCGATTCCATTTCCTTAAGGTACATATATCCCAAATAAATGTCTTTTTCCAAGATATAATTGATGATTAAGCTTTTATTGATACAGGGCGGGTGTATTGTTGCCCCAAGCATTCGAGCCTCATGAATATAGAATTCTGATCGGTAAAATCCCCCTCCGTTATTAAGCACGGCCACCATATATTCCAATGGAAAATAGGCCCGCAAAAATAGGCTTTGGTAACTCTCCACCGCATAAGAGGCAGAATGTCCCTTGGCAAAGGCATAACCTGCAAAACTGGCCACTTGGTTCCAAATCTCAAAGATCAGTGTTTCCGCATATCCTTTCTTGCGACAATTCTCTATAAACTTGTCCTTTACCTTTTGAAACTCTTCACGAGAACGGAACTTACCACTCATTCCACGTCGTAATACATCGGCTTCCCCTAAGGTAAGATCTGCAAAATAGTGGGCCACTTTTATAACATCTTCCTGGTAGACCATAACCCCATAAGTATCGGGCATAATATTCAACATCACCGGATGTGCCTGTTTTTCTGCCCTACCTTCATTTCGGTGACGTAGAATATACTCGCGCATCATACCGCTCTTGGCAACCCCGGGGCGTATAATAGAGCTAGCTGCCACCAGCCCCAAATAGTTGTCTACTTCCAATTTCTTTAACAGCATGCGCATGGCTGGCGATTCCACATAAAAACAGCCCATACATTGTGCGGTTTTGATCAGGTCGTTTATTTGTGGATCTGTTTTAAACTTTTTTATGTTGTGGATATCCAGAGCAGTAAACTCGCTTGGTCTATTATAGGCCACTATTTCCATGGCTTCCTTAATTTTTCCAAGGCCCCGCTGTCCCAAAATATCAAACTTATAAAGGCCTACGTCTTCTGCAATTACCATATCAAACTGTGTAGTGGCAAATCCTTTTGGGGGTAGGTGGGTGGCCGAGAAATAGTGTAATGGCCGCTCACTGATTAAAATACCTCCGGCATGGATACTTAAATAATTGGGCAGCCCTTTTATCAATCTTCCGTATTTTAAGACCAATTGGGAAACCTCGTCCAACTTTGAAACTTGGTATCGGCCACCACTTAAAAAATCGATTTCGCTTTTGGGAAGCCCAAACACTTTCCCCAATTCCCTGACCACCCCTTTTTCCTTAAATGTAACATAGGTACCCAATAGGGCTACATTTTTGAACCGTTCAAAAATATATTCCGTCATTGCCGGCCTGTCTTTCCATGAAAAATCGATATCAAAATCGGGCGGATTGGCCCTATAAAGATTGATAAAACGCTCAAAATAGAGATCTAACTCTATAGGATCTACATCCGTAATCCGTAACAGGTAAGCCACAATACTATTGGCCCCACTGCCCCTGCCCACATAGAAGAACCCACGTTTCCTTGCTTCTGATACAATATCCCAATTGATTAGAAAGTAGGATACAAAACCCATTTTTTTAATGAGTTTTAGTTCTTTTTCCAAGCGCTCCATGATAATATTCCCTCCATCGGGATAGCGATAGGGCAACCCCTCGTCGCATAATTTTTGAATTAAGCGCTCATCTTCTTCCCGTGTTCCGGTGTAGGTACTTAAATTTTGTGGTCGCCGTCCTTCGGAAAAATCGAAATTGATACTGCACAAGCGTAGTAATTGTTCTGTATTTTCCAGAATAAAACTATATTCGGAAAAAGCTGCCGCCAAGTTTTGGATAGGGAACATTTTTTCATCCTCATGGGCCACTTCGCTTTTGGGAAGCATACTCAACAAAACATTGTTGTCTATGGCCCTTAACAATCGGTGCGCATTAAAGTCGCGCTTGTTCCGAAACGTAACGGGTTGTTGTACCACTAATTTATCTTTGCACGCCATTAACCTAGAAAATGGCAATCGCCTTAAATCAGTAATGGATACACCAACATATTCGTGCGGGGCAAATGTATTTTGATCGTTCAGTAATACCTTCTCAAAAGGATAAACGATATAGGCATCATCAAATTTGGGGGCAATGGGCGGAAACTCTTTGTCTAGATGTAGATATTCCGAAAGAAAAGAATTCAACTCCTGATAACCTTTATTATTTTTTGCAATCCCCACATAACACTGTTCCGCCCCGTTCCTAAAATCGATGCCCAAAATGGGTCTTACACCAAACTCTTCTGCCTTTCGCACAAAGTTTAGACAGGCCGAAGTGTTATTGATATCTGTAAGCACTAACTGGGTAACATGGTTTTCTTGGGCCAATTGTAGCAGCTCAATTTCTGAAAACGCACCATAACGCATGCTATAATATGTGTGACAGTTTAGGTACATGTTTTAGGTTTGCCTTATTTTAAGGGCCTTTATTTTTCTTTGTTATTGTTTTCGATGTGCCAATACTATTGGGGGTTGCCCATTGAACGGGTTGTGCATTCTTCCAATGGTTCTGGCATCCATTGCCGAGGCCCGTATGACACTTTTATCCCCATAACGTCCCCTAATATGATCCATTGCCGCATATAGATTTAGCACTTCCTCGGTATCATCAAAAAGGTTGATTTGATAATTTCCCTGTACCAAGTGGCTAAAGCGAATGCCCACCAAACGCACCAACAATCTTCTGTTATATAGGGTATTGAACAGGTTTAAAATTTTAGGAATCAAAATATGGTCCGCACTGGTATAGGGAATCCGTAATTGTTTGGAATAGGTATTAAAATTCGAATACCTGATCTTTACAGCAATACAAGCTGTTAATTTCTCTCCTCTCCGTAATTGGTATGCCAAATTTTCTGCCATGGCCATAAGGATGCCCTTCAGTTTTACCACATCTATAGTATCCTTATCGAAAGTACGTTCCGTAGAAATGGATTTCCGTTCGCAGAAAGGAACTACCGGGGTGTTGTCCATTCCATTGGCACGTTTCCAAATCACCCTGCCATTGGCCCCCAATACTCTTTGCATCAAATCCATAGGCATCTCTTGGACTGTTTTAATTTTTCGCAATCCTAAATTTCTTAAGGTTTGATAGGTCTTATCGCCTACCATAGGGATTTTTTTTATGGACAAGGGCGCTAAAAACGGCTTCTCATAACCGTAATCTATTTTTAACTGATTATTGGGTTTGGCCTCGTTAGTGGCCACTTTGGATACTACTTTATTGACCGATAGTCCAAAGGAAATGGGGAGTCCGGTTTCCTTGATTATTTTTTGGCGCAGCTCCGAGGCGTATTGATAACAGCCAAAGAAACGGTCCATTCCCGAAAGGTCCGCATAGAATTCATCGATGCTCGATTTTTCAAAAAGGGGCACATGCTCTTTAATGATATCGGTAACCACATCGGAATGTTTGCTATAGGTACCTGCATTGCCTCTTATTACAACAGCTTCGGGGCATAGTTCCCTTGCCATTTTCATGGGCATTCCGGAGTGTATGCCAAAGCCACGCGTTTCATAACTGCAAGCGGCCACCACACCTCGGTCGCTAGTACCCCCAACAAGTAAGGGTCTGTTTTGCAACTCGGTGTTAATGAGTCGCTCTACGGATACATAAAAAGTATCTAGATCTAGATGTAGTATCGTTTTATTCACTATGGTTTGATAAAGCGATACAATATATGGAATATTTCCAATTAATTGGAAATATTCCATATTATTTTAATCCAAAGGTTTTGCCAAAAAAATTCGCTGTTCAAGATTATCCAGTAATTTCTTTTTAAAATTACTGTGCAGAACAAGATAGGCCGAAAAAGCACTGGGTTCTCCATGAATAATGGGACTTGATGCCGCACAAGTATAAACATGGTTGTCCGAAGTTCTTCGTACATTGATGTGCATATTCAAAATCTGTTTTCGAATAGAGATACTATCTTGTTTTTTTCGGGTGAACTTTAAATTTAACACATTGATATTAATAAAACTTGCATACCCATCATACTGCACATCATTGATTTCCATATAGGCCGAAAAATCTTTTTTAATGATCAATTCGGTCATTGACCATGAATTCTGTTTTGTAGGGATTATAAATTTATAAGCACCTACTAACTTTAAATAGTGATTATGGTGCGTGGAAACAATATCGTCCAAATCTTTCGGTGTAGATAATTTAGTAAGATATACGTTGTCTTTTAAATAGCCTACAATTCTATAATCACTATCCCTATTGAGTATTAGGTCTGCTTCGGTCTTGGTTTTGGCTTTTTCAAGGATAACCCGACCTGCAGCGGGGAAACCATCTCTCTTCACTGTAGAATAGGTTCCCAAAAGATAGTTATGCCCATATTTCATGGTCCCGGAAAAAAGGGAAAGTAATTTTTTTACGGGAGTGGCATATCCCATTTTTGTAACCTCTATAAAAGTATAGTTCTCCACAACATTATAGGTACCTTCCCAATGTTCCTGTATCCTATAATCCATAATTACCTTGCGTTTATTGACCACCTGTACCAAGGCTCTATCTACAACCCCACGGGCAAAAGCGTAATAATGCATAATAAAGTATTGAACATCGCTAAGGTTGGTCTTTATTGTTGCCCCTTCCATAGATTCTACCCGCTCGTTTGCCTCGTTATAAAAAAGTGAAAACTCTTCAAAAAGCAAGGCCAAAAGCTCTGCTCTGGTTTTCTTTTCAATAACTGGTTGTGGGTATTTATCAAGATTCTTGGCTTTGCTTAACGAGGTATAGTTGATTCTACTCTCGATATCTTGCTGCGAAATTTTCTTGCTCTTAAGATAGTCTATGACATGTTTTATGAGTAGTGCTACTTCTTTATTTGAACGTTCCATTGTAGAATTTTTTTGAAAATTTCTGAAATAATTTTCTTTTTTCAAAATTTAACAGTGGATAATCATATTTTCCTCAATATTTACCAAAAATCAATTCTATCAAATTAACTCCATAGTGGAATGAAAGTAAAACTACTCATTTTTATGACGATTCTTTCCCTTTACAACCTAAAGGCCCAAAATCAGGTTCAGGGAAAAATCACCGGGATAGATCAACTCCCTTTGATCGGGGTAACGATCTTAGTACAAGGAACTAACACAGGTACTTCCTCAGACTTTGATGGCAATTATAGTATTAGGGCCAATACTGGCGATGTACTTGTCTATAGCTATTTGGGATACAAGACCAAGTTATTGACCGTAAATTCCAATATTTTGAACATCGTTCTATTGGAAGACTTAAGCGAACTAGACGAGGTGGTGGTAGTGGCCTTTGGCACATCTACCAAAAAAGCATTAACGGGCGCATTGGAAGTGGTTACAACGGAAGAGATCTCTAAACAACCACAAGCCAATTTCACCAATGCCCTACAAGGTTTGGCCCCAGGGCTTCAAGTATTTGAAGGCAATGGTCAGCCAGGATCCGGGGCCGGATTTCGAATTCGCGGCATTGGATCGCTTCTAGCAGGTGCGGACCCATTAATTGTACTGGACGGCGCCGTTTTTAACGGGGGACTCTCACAGATCAACCCCAATGATATTGAATCCATCAACGTATTAAAAGACGCAGCTTCCGCTTCTATTTATGGCTCTAGGGCAGCAAATGGGGTTATTTTAATCAATTTGAAAAAAGGACGAAACCAAAAAACGGTCTTTACCATAAATACCGAAGCAGGGTTTACCGAAAACACCAACCCCAATGACTTTAGGCTAATGAATGCGGCAGAATATGTAGAATATTATCGTGAGGCCCTCATCAATAACGGAAGAAACCCCGATGACCCCTCTACCGGATTCTATTTGCCAATAAACCAACAATTTGATACCGACTGGGTTAACGAAGCATTTAAAACCGGGAGCTTTAAAAAATACGACTTTTCTGCTAGGGGCGGTAACGAAAGCACCAGCTTTTATGCCGGATTGGGGTATACCGATCAGGAAGGGACCGTTGTAGGAACCGGCTTTGAAAGAATCAATGGAACCCTTAATCTGGATCATAATCTAAACGACAAGATCGATATTGGGGTCAAAATGCAACTAAATTACAGAAATAGGGATAATCTGATCTCCGAAGGTGGAAGATCGGGGCAACTGTCAGGAGCCTTCAATACCGCTCCTACAGAATCGATTTTTGGAACCCCAGAAACCGATCCGGCACTCGTAGGGGCAGGATTTAATTTTGATATCCCAAGTAATGCCCAACACAATTCGGTGGCTACCGCCGTTCTTAATTCCAATAACAGCGAGAGTTGGAGCGTGAATTCCACTCTTAATCTAGGATACAACTTTACTCCCAAATTCCGAGCAGAAGTATTGGGAAACTACTATTATGCCTCCTTCATAAATAAGGAAACTATTGGTAAAGCCTATTTGGCCGAAACTGAAGACGGAAACTCCGAAGAAGCACGATTTTCCGAAAACACCTTTAATTTTGTAGGTTCATTAGCTTACAACACAACTATTGGCGAAGACCACAAATTGGGTATAAAAGCAGGCTTCGAAACCACCCGCTTCCGAAGCAATGCCCTGGAAGTGGCAAGAAGAGGTTTCACTTTTGCCAACCTCAACGACGTAGGTTTGGCTTCTGGGCCTATTGACCCGTCCGATGTAAGCTCATCCTTTGACGGCAATGCCGTAGCCGGTTTTTTTGGACGGGTCAATTATAGCTATAAGAACAAGGCATTTTTGGAAGGTTCCCTACGAAGGGACGGAGCTTCAAACTTTGGCCCGGACAGTAGATGGGGTACTTTTGGTGCCGTTGGGCTTAGTTATGTATTTTCCGAAGATCTATTTCCAAACTCCGAATGGATCAACAACTTAAAACTAAGAGGTAGTTATGGCTCATCTGGAAATAACGATTTCATCACTGATGACCTGGACTTTGGTAATTTCCTGTGGAGAGATCTCTTTGCCCTGGAAAAGGACTTTGCTATCAATCCTACCGACTTCCTCCCCGGAATAACGGTTTCTTTTGCACCCAACAGAAGTCTACGATGGGAGAAAAACCTACAGTTGGACGTAGGCCTCGATTTTGGATTGTTCAACAACAGATTATCTGGAAGTATAGACTATTTTAGAAGGGTTTCGGAAGACCTTTTATTTGAACTACCTCTTTCCCTGACCACAGGATTTGAAAAGCAGGCAGTAAATTCCAATGCAGAGTTATTGAATACCGGGTTCGAAATTTCCCTATCTGCCTACCCAGTACGCACTGATAATTTTTCGTGGCGGGCAGATGCCAACATCGCTTTCTATGACCAGGAAATACAGCAGCTCCCTGAGGAAGTGGTTTTTTCGGACCGGATTTGGCAAGAAGGAGAACGTTCGGACAACTTTTTCTACCAGCGTTATGCCGGGGTAGACCCTGCTACAGGCGACCCCCTTTACTTGGATGTTGACGGTAATGTAATATCGGACTATGACGGCGAACAAAGTCGGGCAATCGTAGGACAAAGGAGTCCCGACACATATGGCAGTGTTACCAACACCTTTACATATAAGGATATAAGCCTGTCTTTTATGGTTTTCTTCAATGAAGGCAATCAGGAATACTTCAATTTAGGAGAAACCCTTAACGGTGACGGACAAAACTTCCCCGCCAATCAATGGGCCATCGCCTTAAATCGTTGGCAGCAGCCGGGCGATATTACCAATGTACCAAGGGTTAGACTGAACAATCCTAACGGAGGTCTGGAAAGCACACGTTTTCTATACGACGCTTCTTATGTTCGTCTGCAAAACGTAACACTAGGATACGCTATTCCCAGGGAAGTAGTTAGGAATATCGGTTTGGAAAATATCTCCTTTAGGCTAAGTGGCCAGAATTTATGGACCTTAACGGATTTTCCGGGGTACGATCCCACTTCGGAATCATACCCGCTTCCCAGAACCATAACCTTTGGTGTTAATCTATCATTTTAAAAACTGTACTATGAAATCAATTTATAAAATATACTTTATTCTTCTCTTTATGTTTGGACTGACAGGGTGTGAGAAGTATTTGGATGTAGCACCCGAAACCCAAGTGGCTTCCTCTTCGGTTTTTCAGACCCAAGACGGTGCCTTGGCAGCCCTAAATGGCATATACACCTCATTAAAGTTAAAAGGGCTGTATGGAACAGATTTTGCGATTATCGGGGATGCCTCTTCGGATAACGGTTTAATTCCTTCCGATAGGGAAGACGCAGGGGCCAATGCTGACCGCATGCCGCATGCTTATTTATTAAATCTAAATGCCAATACAACATCTATCCTATGGGATGATGCCTATGTATTGATCAACAATACCAACACGTTTTTAGAAGGCATCGAAAGTGTTTCGGACATGTCCGATGAGGCCAAGACTCAGGCTGTAGCGGAAGCACGCATAATTAGGGCGTATGCACATTTTTGCCTTATGCAGGTATTTGCGCAAGATTATAATTTTACCGCAGACCAAACACATCTTGGGGTTCCCATAGTCACCGCAACGGGAGCGTCAAATCAGCCAGAGCGTAATACCACCTCGGAAGTGTTCAACTTTATTTTTCAAGAATTTAACGAAGCCCTTCCCGATTTACAGAATAGCAACGCTATTGAGCGGGCGGGCGAAGATTTTAACTTTATAAATTACTTTGCCGCCCTAAGTTTAAGGGCCAAAATATATTTCTATACCGCCAATTATGCGGCTGCTTTAAGTGATGCAAACCAAGTTATCAACTCTGGGCGTTACAGCCTAATTTCACAATACACTACAGGAACCTTCCCCTCCGCCGGTCTTGGCGATCTAGAATTTATAAATCAATGGACAGGTACTAGTATAGTTGTTCCGGAAAGCATCTTTCAATTATATATCAATGAAGCAGGGGAAGAAACAACCACTAATCGTTCTATAATAGATATTTACACTTCCAACAATGGAAATGCAGCACATGCTATTTCAGCTGACCTGTTTGATCTATATGAAGCCCAAGACCTAAGGCTAAACTGGTACAAGGTAGAAGATACGGACCAGCATGTTTTTAAATATCCCGGAGAATTTGGAGCAGCCCCCGACGATACCCCTTATTCGGTTATCCGACTTACAGAACTTGTTTTGATGAAGGCCGAGATTGAAGCGCGTAATGGGCAAGATGCTGTAGCACAAGGATTGGTAAATCAAATCACTGCAAGGGCAAACGCTTCTTCAATAACTTCAACGGGAAACCAGTTGATAGAAGATATCATAACGGAAAGAAGGAAAGAACTGGCATTCGAAGGAAACCGACTGTTCGACCTTAAGCGTTTACAACGAGGGTTCATTAGAAATGATTGTTCTGCCGACATCTGCACTTTGGATTATCCCACTTTTCTTTACGCTTGGCCCATACCCCAAGCAGAATTTAATGGAAACCCTAATATGATACAAAATGATGGATACTAAAAAAAAGTTGAATACTAAAGCCAACAATATGAACACATCCAGATTATATGTAGGGTCAGTCTGCTTTCGCATGTTTACATTATTCTGCCTTACATTTTTACTTTCTTGTGATAATGAAGATGTAAACGAGGTGGCACCAAGAGATGGACAAAATTTTGTGGCCGGAATAGCCGGCGGACTTACCCAAACTGTTTTTGAAGATGAAGGCAAGACCATTATTGTTCCCTTTTCTATAGGTTACATTTTAAACGAAAATGCTACGGCAACCATAAATCTCACTTCAGAAAACGGCGCAACATATGGGACGGATTTTAGAACAGAACCCGATGGATCTTCCGGACAGATAGTTCTTTCCCTCAATTCCGGATCCTCTGGATCTGCAATACAGGTTATCCCTATTTTAACGGACGAGGTGAAGGATTTTTCCATAATCTTCGAAGTGGAAAGTGTAACCGGTGGCTTGCGATTGGCAGATGGAAGCGGCGCGTTTACAGCAGCCGTAGAGGATAGAACCAAGAATTTGGATGTTATTGCCTTCACAGGTTTTGAGGAGCCCATTGCTGGAGCAATAAATAACTATGCCATGGACGATGGGGTAGAACAAATAAACAAGGACGGGTTAAATGCGGTAGACCATACTTCAACCGGAGGCGAAATGGGATTCGATTTTTCTTATATCCCAGGAGAAGAGGGGGGAGAGGATGCTGAAGTTTTTTGGGGAGTAACCAATGTACTTAACGAACCGGACGAGTGGGACCTTCCCTTTTTCCAAGATGGAGCACAGGCCTACTTGGCATCTGATGCGGACGGTTTGGCAGAAATTGTTTTTGACGAGGTGAGTATCCCTTCCGGTTCCGAAATATTACTCGTAACTCTTTCTACCCACTTTGCCGACAGCAGTTGGGAAGATAGTGATGAATTCGATATTTTTTGGAGAACCGCCGATGGCGATGAATTGCTGCTTTCGTTTCGTGGTAATGCAGATGCAGATATGACAGATCAACCAGATGGTCTGGGCAACATCATAGAAGGTGCTTGGTTTACCTTCAATGCCTTTGTACAAAATATCAAAACCGGTAGGCTGGTTATACAAATTGGCAATAACTCGGGATCTGAGATAGTTTTTTTAGATGCAATAAAAATAGGTTTAAAATAGTGCAAGCATATTTTTTTGGATTTTGTTTTCAATTAGGTATTGTTTGAGTTAGTCAGAATAAGCGGTAGTCTATCTACCGCTTATTTTAAAACATTAAAGTTTATTAAATGATTTTATCAAAAAGAGTATTGAATTCTAGTTTTTCCGCAACTGTGGGCATTGCGGATAAAGCACAGTTTATAAGGGAACAAGGAAAGGCAGTATATGATTTTTCGGCCGGAAGAGCTTTTGAACCCACCCCCTCTTACATAGCCCAAGCAACCATGGACGCAATAACCGCTGGGGATACCCACCAAACAATGGCCAAGGGAAAAACGTTTTATAGAAATGCCATTGCAGATAAATTGATTAGAGATAATGGTATTGAAGCCAATCCGGAAACCGAAATCGTAGCCACCATGGGGTGCAAACAAGGTCTTACCATAGGACTAATAGCCTCTATTAACCCTGGTGACGAAGTTATTGTGGAGGATCCCTGCTTCGTAAGTTACAAACAAACCATTCAATACGTAGGCGGTAAGGTAGTTGAGGTTCCGCTGCGGGCAGAAAACAATTTTAGATGGACCAAAAAAGATTTAAGCAAAGCCATCACAGCCAAGACCAAAGCCATAATAATGTGTTCCCCACACAATCCTACTGGTGTTGTCCATACCCGGGATGATCTGCAAATAGTGGCAGATATCGCTATAAAAAACAATCTTATTGTACTTACGGACGAAGTGTACGAGCGGGTAGTATGGAAAGGCCATCACCACACCAATCTGGCGTCCTTACCCGGAATGAAAGAACGCACCATTACGCTAATGAGTTTTACTAAAAGCTTCTCTATGGGTGGGTGGCGCATAGGCTTCATCTACGCCTGTGAAACCATTGCCAAAGAATTGGAGAAATTGCAGCAGCACCTCATTACCAGTGTAAATTCTTTTGTTCAGATCGGTGCTGCCATAGCATGTGGCGAGCCACAAAAAGAGGTATTGGATTACTGGTTGGAATGGGAGAAAAAAGTAAATTACTGTACGGAATACTTAAATGACATTCCTGGGTTATCTTGTCATACGCCAGAAGGAGGGTTTTACGCCTGGACCAATATTTCAGAACTTCAGATCGATTCCCTATCTTTTACGGAACAACTTTTAGATCAAGAATCGGTTGCCATTGTCCACGGTTCATCTTTTGGTAAATACGGCGAAAACTACGTGCGTTTTACTTGTGTAAAATCTTGGGAAGAACTAGAGGAAGGTCTAAATCGAATTAAAAAATTCATCAATAATCTAAGTTAAGTACATAACTAAATGTTAAAAAAATATCTGAGCATCCCATTTGCCACAAGGGTTCTAATTTGGATGCTTTTGGGGGCGATTCTTGGTCTGGTCCTAAAAGAACAGGCCCTTATAGTAAAACCTCTGGGAATTGGTTTTCTCAATTTACTGATAATGGCCGCCATTCCATTAGTGTTTTTTAATTTGCTTTCGGGCATTTCGTCCTTGGGCAATGTTTCTAGCTTAGGTAAAATAGGTGGCCGCGTAATGTTGTGGTATATTTTTTCAACCATTATGGCCATTGTTATCGGAATTGGTCTAATGACGCTTTCCAAAGCAGGAGAAGGCATGACACTAAAAGGAGAGGTTTCCGGCGATATTGGTGAAATACCCGCAATTGGAGATCTTCTTCTAAATATGATCCCTGTAAATATCTTTAAATCATTTGCTGAAGGAAACCTAATTCAGATAGTGGTATTTGCAGTATTGTTGGGTATTGTAACATTAAAATTACCCGAAAAACAAAAAAATCCTATCGTTAATGCCTATGATAAACTTGCTGAACTGATGCGGAAACTGGTAGAATATATATTACTTCTATCACCTATATGCCTAGGAGCTCTAATGGCCGCTACCTTTGGTGAATTTGGATCTAAAATCTTAGGTTCCCTGGGAAAATTCATAGGAACTATTTATTTGGGGCAGTTTTTAATGGTCGTAGTCTATATGATATTGCTAAAAGGTCTAGGCAAAGTGCCAATTGGGTGGTTCCTAAAAAAAACCAAGGAATTGTATGCCACTACCATTGCCACCTGTAGCAGTTTAGCAAGTTTGGCAGTTGCCTTGGATATCGCCGAAACCAAATTAAAGCTACCCAAAAAAATATACTCCTTTACGCTTCCCATGGGAGCCCAGTTCAATAAGGACGGAACATCCATAATGTTAGCGGGTATTTTGATCTTTACGGCCCAAGCTGCGGGCTTGGACTTTAGCTTCCCCGAACTGGTGCAAGTTGTTTTAATCGGTTTGTTAGTGGTTGAGGGGTCATCTGGGATTCCTGGTGGAGGTTTGGTAGTAGCCATGCTCTTTGCGGAGGCGTTTAACCTCCCCCTGGAAATTGTTGCGATTGTTGGAGGCATTTATCGTTTGATCGATATGGGAAATACCACGGTAAACTGCATGGGAGATATGGTAGCAACCACTATAGTATCTAAATATGAAACGAAATGGGTTCCAATAAAAACGCAGTAAAACACATCTTATGAAACGTATTTGCATAGTATTATCGTTTTCGATCTTTCTGTCTTCTTTTACGCAGGCTCAAAAAGGGAACATAAGCACCGAAGAAGACAGAAAAGCACTCTTTGACTATATCATTGCCAAGACCAAAGAAAGAGAAGCCTTTTCAGAACCCAAGAACAAGGCCTTAAAATTTGACCCTGTTCAAAACATGATGGCTTTGGAGGAAGAATTTATAAATGCGACCACCAATAATGAACTATGGTTTGCACTTAAGAAGTTAAGCGCCGCCCGACACGACAAGCATCTATACATAGATGTCGTTGATGGCGGACTTAAAGAACCCGATATTGCGAAAGGACAAGCCCCCATTCGTTTTCACCCCGATTTTTCCTCAAAAGACAAAACGGTTTTCTTTATTTCTGACTTTAGCAAGGATATAAGTACACACAGCAATGGGGTTTTGCCAAAAATAGGTGACCAGCTTATTGATATCAACGGAATTCCATTGGAAGAATATATCGATCAAATTAAAGTTTATACAAAATTTTCTAACTTAAAGAACTTTTTAATCCGCAGTGCGGACGCCATTTCAGAGAAAGGCCCTCATTTGCCCAAAAAGTTTTTTAACGATACTTTTAAGATCACCCTTAAACCAAAAAAAGGTAAAAAATATACGCTTACCTTACCTTATTTGAACGATGTTGAATGGCAATATGGAAGATTCCTAAGGAATTATAAGGGGTATAATTTGGCATGGAAAACAGATACATTTTGGTTGTATGTTCCCAACGACACTGACAACAAATCCCTGTTACTTTGGTGGTACGGGTTTCGAAGTGATCTTCAACAAGCTACGAATAAGTTAGTGGATTATGCCAGAGAACACCAAATGCTGGATTACGACCTAATTATAGATGCCGTTAACAGCAGGGGTGGCAGTCAGGGAGCTTATGCGTTGGCACGTTTTAGCCCCAAACCCTTTAAAACTACCGGTGGAAATCTGAAGTTAAGCGATATCACGGACGATTTTATTGCGAAAAACACCCGAAGATTTACAGAACAAAAAGCCATTATGGATGGGGAATCTGCCGAAACGGAGGACGACGGATCTCGCCTTATGGAGTGGCTTCATGGCCCAGTACTTAAAGGGCTGGCCAACAGACAGGCCTATAGTAACAATGTACCTTTTAAATGCGCCCACCTACCGTACTATTCTGATTGGATAATGCAACCTGCAAAAGAACATTTTACAGGCCAGCTTGTTCTTTTTTCTGGGCCTTGGGGAGGATCCCATATGGATCAATTTTCGGCTATGATCAATGATAATGACATGGGATATTCCATAGGCATGCCTTCTGGAGGATATAGCAACACTTGGGAGTGGGAAGAAGAATTACAATTCCCAATTAGTAAAAAGCCGGTAGCACAATTTATGTGGAATATTGGACATACCATTCGCCCAAATGGCCAAATACTTGAAGGAAACCCTGCCCAAGTGGATGAATACGTCCCGGTTACGAAAGAAAACTATTTAGATTACAAAAACATACTACTCCAAAAGGCATTGACCCTTTTGGATGCGGAGTAAACACCCCCAACACACTATTTTGAAAAATAAGGGCCATAATACAATCAAAAAGATAATCTACGGAATACTCCTATTGGTGGGCATGTTTGTATTTTCCCAAGAAAACGAGTTCCATAAAAAAGAAGATAGCTTATCATCAAAGAGCAGGGACAGTATTGCCAAAAAAGAGGTGTTTCAGTTTAAGAATATCGGACCTTCCCGTGGAGGGAGAGTTACCGCCGTATGTGGTGTACAAGACAGTATTAGCACTTTTTATATGGGAGCCACCGGTGGTGGTCTGTGGAAAACTTCAGATAATGGAAATCATTGGAAAAACATTTCCGATGGTTTTTTTGAAACTCCGTCCATAGGTGCTATTGCCGTAGATCAATCCAACCCCAATATTGTTTATGTAGGTACGGGTTCCGATGGAATTAGGAGTAATGTTATTGTAGGGAAGGGTATTTATAAGTCTGTAGATGCAGGCAAAACATGGCACTTTTTAGGACTTAGCCAAGCGGGGCAGATAGGAGCTTTGGAAATAGACCCCATAAATACTAATAACATATTTGCAGCAGTGATAGGGCAACCCTTTCGTAATTCGAGGGAGAGGGGAATCTATAAGTCAGAGGATGCTGGCAAAACATGGGTTAACAAACTGTTTGTATCTGACAGTGTTGGGGCAGTAGATATTGAATTTGCACCGAAAAACCCAAACATAATTTACGCCGCCATGTGGCGTGCGGTACGTAGGCCCTGGACAATCATAAGCGGAGATACTACCGGTGGAATCTTCAAATCCGTGGATGGAGGGGAAACATGGAAAAAAATCACCAAAGGACTACCGCAAGGCCCAATGGGGAAAATAGATTTTGCAGTCAGCGAAGCAAAACCAGATAGGGTTTGGGCATTGGTACAGGCAGAGACCAATATTGAAGGCCTTTATAAAAGTGATGACTATGGAGAATCCTGGGAATATGTTCCTATGCCCAAGAAGACCAAAACTTCCATAATGTACCGCCCTTTTTATTTTACAAACTTATCTGCAAACCCAAAAAATGCGGATGAGTTGTGGTCCGGAACCAAGGTTTTTTGGAATTCCAAGGACGGAGGCAAATCGTGGAAAGCCATTCCATCTTATCCACATGCAGATCATCATGCCATGTGGATCAATCCCACAAACCCCAATGTTTTTATCTGCGGCAACGATGGCGGAGCCAGTGTTTCGGTAGACTCGGGTCAAAATTGGTCGTCTTTGTTCAATCAATCAACAGCAGAATTGTATTCCATGGAGGTTGACGATCAATACCCGTATTACCTATATTCTGGACAGCAAGATAACAGTACAATCCGTGTACCCAGTAGACGCCCTAGGGAAGACGTATTAAGTTCCAATGATGCCCATGGGTTATCTCCTTTGCAATATTGGGAAAGTGTAGGCGGATGCGAAACGGGGCCCGTAGTGCCCAAACCTGGCAATCCTAACGTTGTATACACCAATTGTAAAGGGCAATTTGGCGTATATGATAGAAGAACCGGATTTCAACAGAACTACTACATTGGTGCCGAAAGCCTTTACGGAAACCACCCCGATGATATTACGTATAGATTTCAGAGGGTAGCACCCATTGAAGTGTCTCCGCATAACGCCAATGTGGTGTATTATGGTTCACAATTCGTCCATAAAACTATTGATGGCGGACGCACTTGGCATAACATATCCCCAGACCTTACAGCAAATAAACCAGAATTTCGGATGCGAAGTGGGGGGCCTATAGATGAAGACATTTCGGGTGAAGAATATTATAACGTTCTCTATGCCATAGAGGAATCTCCATTGAAAGAAGGTATTATTTGGGCAGGTTCTAACGATGGCCTGATCCATATTTCAAAAAACGGTGGGGGTAGTTGGGAAAACATCACACCAGAAAGCCTTCCGGCGGATGGTAGGGTCTCTAAAATACATGCTTCCAAACATCAGCCGGGAAAGGCCTACGTGGCAGTATATAGGGATTTATTGGGTGACGACCGCCCTTACGCTTATAAAACACTAAACTATGGAAAACACTGGGAGTTGATTACCAAAGGTATTCCAGATGACTTCCCGGTACGGGTAATCCGCGAAGACCCCCAAAGATCGGGGTTACTATTCTGCGGCACTGAATTCGGGTTGTTTATTTCTTTTAATGGTGGCGAAGATTGGATGCCTTTTCAGCGCAATCTTCCCGTTGTTCCCATAACTGGGTTAAAAATATTTAGGGACAACCTTAATATTTCTACTCTGGGACGTTCCTTCTGGGTCTTGGAGGATATTTCCGTTTTACGCCAATTTAATCCTGAAGATGGGGCCAAGAACTTTTTTTATACTCCCAAAAATACCATTTACGATACGGTTAATCTCTATTTTTCCATAGTAGCCAAAGAGACCGATTCTATTTACGTAAAGATCACCAACGAACGTGGAAAACTTATACACAGTAAATATGAAAAGCTAGCGGACATACCAAAAGATGGCCTTGGTCTAAGAAAAACGCAATGGGATCTTAGACATTATTTAAAGAGGGAAGGTCAAAAGGATTTCAAAGGACCCAAAGTGGCTCCCGGCAAATACAAAGTAGCTCTTAAACTAAAAGATACCTCAATTACAAGGAGTTTTAACTATGAATTACATCCTAACCTAAAATTAATAGGCACCACTGTTCTCGACTTGGAGGAACAAGAACTACTGGCCTTACAAACGGCGACCTTGCTGCTTGAAGTACACAAAAAACGAATGCAATTGGAAAGCCAACTAAAGGCAGCTAAATCTAACCGGAAGCAGCAAATGATAAAAGCTAAAATAGCCGCCCTAAAGAAAGGTGAGGAAAGGTATGACAAGCCTATGTTGGAGGACCATATTGATTATCTATACAAAATGATAAGTAGCGCTCCCCAAAAACTTGGGAACGATGCGTTCGAAAGATTTAAAACGCTGAATGAAGCATTTCAAGAGTTTCTTGAATAAAGCTCGTGATACCTTATCATGGTTGTCCTCTTTATAGCATTATACAACCTTCTTTCTCTATTTTTCCGATGCCTTTAAAAGTAGTTCCATCATAGCATTTGCAGAATTTGTCCCAATCTCTTGTATTCTGTCCTTTGGAGTTTCATCACCAATTTCATAGGTAATTCCTGTTGCATTTTTTCCGTATAAAAACCATCCTTTGGAAACCGGTTTTGTACTGTTGCCTGCAGCCTCGTTCACCTTGTATCCAGGTATCTTCTGTTCCAATAATGCAAACCAGTCCTCCACAAAATTGGGCAATGTGGTACCCTTCCTCTTTTTATTGGTATAAAAAACATCTTCATAGGTAGAATGAAAATCGAGTCCCAAAACAATTCTTCCTCTATCTTTTTTAGCGGTTTTGGTTATAAAACTCACCACGTTCCTGACCTCTGGTTGTTTATATAAAGACCAATCCCTATTGGTATCCACGCCATGGCTGTTATGTCTCCAATGGCCCAGATCCACACCATCGGGATTTAGTATTGGAAAGGCTAGCACGCGATATTTGTTTAGAAAGGCCGTGGAAAGGTCGGTCTTTGCGACAATTGTTTTAAGAAAACTCTGAAACGCAAAATATCCGGTTACCTCCGGGGGGTGTTGGCGTGTAAGCAGTACAATAATATCCTTGCCTTTGGCATCGCCGTTATAAATATCCAACACAGGAAGGTTTCTCCCAAGTCCGGAGTTCCCAGCACTCTTTAACCTTACAAAGTTGTTTGTACCAACAATCTGATCCTGATACCAATTACGTACATGGGCAGTGGAATTAATTTCTTGGGCCGCAACCAAAAGGGGTTCTTGGCCCACTGCTATTTTAAGGGTAGTTATACTATCCTCTTTTATTAGGTTGACCGAATCCACAATTTGCCAAGCCCCATCTTTATTAATTTTAGGGTTATATCTATGTTTAAACCCTTTTGGATAGGTAAAGCGAAAATAAACGGTCTTGGATTCCTTTGCCCAAGTCCTAAATGCAAAATAAGGGCTTTTATTAATGGGTAGATTTTCTGGTTCTATACTCAAGGCAATCGTAGAATCGTTAATTTGTTCTAGCCCATTGACCCGTGCAGCATCGAACTCATTGCTGACCCAAACATCCATTTTCTCAATTTCGTATGTTTTTTTCATTTGATACGAAATTATTTTATCATTGGTATCCACAGATTCGGGAAACGTAACTTTTTTAGGAGCGCTACAGCCAAACAGACCAAGAGCCATAAGGGCCAATAGTTGGCGAAATTCTATTCTAAGCGTATTTGTTTCGGGTTTCATATGCGGTAATTATGGGTTGTTATTCATCTTTTTTATAGTTGTCGTCCCAGTTCTTTATTTTGGGATCTCCCAATTTTCCAATGGATTTGGCCACCAACATGGAAACTGCCGCATCTCCGGTTACATTAACTGCAGTTCTACACATATCCAAAGGCCTATCTACCGCAAAAATCAGGGCCAGACCGGCTTCGGGGATTCCTGCATACCCAAGCACCCCAACCAACATTACCATCCCTGCTCCTGGAACGGCCGCACTACCTATAGATGCCAAAGTGGCCGTGGCAATTATGCCCAACTGCGTTGAGAAACTTAGATCCATACCAAACGCTTGTGCTATAAAAACAGCGGCTACTGCCTGGTACAAACTGGTACCGTCCATATTGATCGTAGCACCAATGGGCAATACAAAACTTGCCGCTTCTTCTTCTACTCCCAAATGTTCCGTTACGCGTTCCATGGTAACAGGAAGGGTAGCCGCACTAGAACTTGTTGAAAATCCTAACAGTTGTGCAGGTGAGATACCCTTTATAAAAAACCCTGGTTTCTTTTTGGTAAAAACCAAGACCAAGGTAGTATATATCATCACCATTATTATCAAACCTATTATAACGGTAAGGGCGTACCAGCCTAAGGCCTTAAACAAATCCACACTTGGTGACTCTACCACCAATGCCGCCAGCAAAGCAAATACGCCATAAGGAGCGGCCAACATAATAAGATCTACCATTTTTAGTATAACCTCATTGAAACCATCAAAAAAATGTTTTACGGTCTTGCCTGTTTCTTCCGGAATCAAAATCAACCCTATCCCAAAAAAAATGGCAAAAAAGATTACCTGAAGCATGTTTCTATTACTAGTAGCGGACGAAAAAATATTATCGGGGACTATATCTTCCAACGCTTTTAACGGACCGCTCTCTTTTTGATTTTTTGCCGTTTGCTTATACTGTGTGGTATTATCGCTATAATTACCTACCATTTCGGTCCTGGTTTTCTCGGTGATGGATTTGCCCGGATTTACAAGGTTTACCAAAAGCAGTCCAATGGAAACTGCAATAATCGTCGTGGTGATGTAAATACCGATGGTTCTCCCACCCATCTGGGAAAGTTTCGAAATATCCTTCAGATCGGACACTCCTTTTATCAGGGCTGCCAAAATAAGTGGTATGGCGATAAGTTTTAGGGAGTTTATAAATATTTTTCCAAAGGGTTTTATCCAATCTTGCACTAACCCTTTTCCTCCCTCAAAATTGGTCATTATTAATCCTAAAACGACTCCAAGAAACATTCCCAATAATATTTTCCAATGTAATGCTATTTTCTTCATAATAATGTTGTTAAATCTTGGCTTTTTTAGAAAGTTTTTCAGTCTTATGATTCTCCTTATTGAAATGCTGCATAAGCTTATAAACAAACGGTATCTGTTCCTGAAAACGGGTTAGAATATCATCGGAAATGTTATTTCTACTAAAGGGTACTACTTTTACATATTGCTGTATCTCCCCTTCATTTCGCCCATATTTATAGTCATAGGTGAAATTTCCATTTTCGTCCGTACGACTATTTTGGTTGTCCTTATTGACCACACTTATGTAAAACTCACTGTCCTGGATATTTCCATCGGGGTTAAACAAGGACTTTTCGTTTAAATGTTGGTAAAGTTCCTTGGCAGTGTTTACGGCCGGATCTATGAGTTGAATATTCTCTGTCATATAGTTTTTATATGGATAAGAACCATCAACGCCCTTGTATACATATAATTCTTTAAGCACCGTATTTATCTCCTTCATTAGATAGGGATAATGAGTACACCCCAGAATCAACGATTTTAACTTGTTGGGCGTACCCGATCTTCTGATTTTTTCCATTAGGCTTACCAAATGGTAACGAACGTAATTCTCCGCATCGTTGATCTGCAAAACAGCACAGTCATTTTGATTGCTGTTGTCGCACAGCATTTTACCATGATCGAATTTAAAATTATATACATCCAAAAGGGTTTTATCAATTTTTAGATTCCCTTGTATGCCCGGGCCCTTGTACCCATCTCGAGGTTTGTTTAAGTTTTTATCATAATAATCCGAAATTTCATCTACAGCTTCAGCTATGCCAACTCCACCTTGGGAAAAGACCTCGATATTTCCTGAATAGCCTAACTGGTCCTTAAATTTTAGAATGGTATTGTGGTATCCTTTTGAGGTTACGGTACCAGCCGTTGCCAGCACTCCGATTATGGCATCTTCTTCTTTTGAGATGGTCTCCAAAGCTCCACGGACCCCGGCATCTATGACCCCTATTACTTTAATATCGGCATTGGCCTTTTTTATGAACGCCTCTATAGATTCTTTACCATAGGCGGTAGCCGTGTTGCAGGCTACTACAATGGCCTTTACAGGTTGCTTATCTGTTTTGGGCGTTTGGTCTTCAGTGTTTCCATAATATTTATTGCCCATCAAAAATTGGGCATCCTTGATGATATGTTCTTTTAAAAGTCCCAATTTGTCTTCATTGGAATAGTTGCCATAGGGCATATTGGCCTGATCTCCCAAATAGATAAAAGATTCTTTGTTAAAATCTAGCTGGCCATCACTGCCATTTTGGTGTGTGATATTGCCATTTTCATCGTAATTAACAATGGCCTTCAGTACAGTTAACCCTCCTGTACCAGAATCAAAAACACCTATGGGAAGGGTTTTGTCATTATCAGGATAATTGGAGAAATCTATATGATAAAAACTTTCTTTATCATGAATAACGGTATTTACAATATTCTCCTTTTTACCCGTTGCTTGTTCTATCTTGTTTTTTACAAGATTTTGTTTACACCCCACTAACAAAAAGGCGGCAACTACCAAGAATTGTAACTTATGCTTCATCTCAATTGTTTTTTGTCAGTACTTTTCCGTTCATTTTACCCGTGTATTTTCCCCGGTCCACGGATAATTGTCCGTTGATAATACTATATGCCAGACCTTCCGCTTGTTGAAAGGCATTTTGGTAGTCCGCATTATCCCTAAAGGTCTCGGGGTTAAAGACGATAATATCTGCATAGTAACCCGTTTTTAATTTCCCTCTTTTTTCAATTTTAAAAATTTCCGCTGTTTTACCGGTACTCCGGTTAATAAAGGAAGCCAAACCGATTACCTTTTCCTGCAGTACATATTTGTGGTACTTCCGCGGAAAGGAGCCATATTTTCTTGGGTGTCCCGTGTTGCCATCAGAACCAGTGACCACCCAATCTTGCCGCATAAAAGTTTTAATGTCCTCATCGATCATATTAAAGGAGGCAACCCTTACATATCCTGATTTTAATATTGCATAAACCGATTCCTCGGGCGAAAGGTTCAACTCCTCGGAAATCTCCAACAAGTTTTTGTTGAGGAAAGCATCGTTCTCGACCTTTACCATGAGCAATTTATCGGGACCTCCTCGCCTATCGATGTTCTTTTTGGTTTCTATGAGCATTTTTCGTCCAAGTCTGGGATCATTATATCGTATCATCATTGAATCCCTTCCCCCGCTTTCTGCCCATCGGGGCACAACGGCATCCTTTAGGCCTGTAGCCGAGGCATTGTAGGGATATTGGTTTGCGGTAACCTCAACCCCGGTCTTGCGCGCCTTTTTTATCAATTGCACAATGGTATCGCTCTGGTGCCAAACATCTACCCCTAAACATTTTATATGTGATATGTGTACGGGCAACTTGGCCTGTCTGCCTATCTCTATAGCTTCTTCAATGGCCGGGATAAGGCCTACTGTGTAGGCACTCTCATCCCGTAAATGGGTGTCATATATTCCGTCTTTTTCTGCAACCACTTTAGCAAGGGCAATAACTTCCGCTGTATTGGAATAGCTGCCCGGCGCGTAAAACAATCCTGTGGAAAGGCCAGCTGCGCCAGCTTCCATTTCAGCTTTCACCAAAGCCTGCATTTGGGCAATTTGCTCTTGGTTGGCCGCTACATTGCTTTCTCCCAAAACTTCTTTCCTTATGGTTCCATGTCCTACTAGAAAGACTGCATTGGTGCCTATGTTCTGTGTTTCATATAACTTCTTATACTTCTCCGAGGGGTAATAGCTGCTTCCGTCATTGCCCACAATAACCGTGGTAATGCCTTGCATCATAAAAGGCAGATTGTGTGCATTTTTTGAGTCGACAAGGTCCCGATCGGCATGGGTATGCGGATCTATAAAGCCTGGCGCCACTATGAGGCCCGAAGCATCGATCGTTTTTTGTGTATTTATCCGAACGGATTCTATATCACCGATAAAAACAATTTTATCCCCTTTAACGGCCACACCAAGATTATGTGGAATAGTATCCATTCCATTATAAACCAAACCATTGGTAATCAGCAAATCGGCATCGATCGTTTTTGGGGTGCAGAAAACCAAAAATAAAGTTAGCGCTATCAAAAGTGATATCTTAATTCTCAAATGATCCATCTTTAATTTTGTTCAACAATACTTTCATAAGTTCTTCTGCATAAACCTTTGCTCTTGATTTTATAACTTCCCTATCTATTTCATCACCATCTTCATAGGTAACGGCTTCTGCGCCCAACTCGTTAAAAAAATAATTATAACAGTAGGGCAATTCCTGACTTCTTTTTCTGGCATCTACCTCAATATTGGTCATCGCTTGAATATTTTGAATCCATTGAGGTGTAACTTTATGGGTTTTAGCTTCATTTATAGCATCTAACACCAATAAATAGGGTCCGGAATGCGAGGTATGGAAATCTATGGCATATCTAATTTTTTGGCCTTTTTGGATTTTCTCTGACATAAACTTTTTCACCATTTGGGTTTCTGGCTGCGAAAACGATATCCAATCCCGATTAAGATCTACACCGTTGGCATTGTGCCGCCAATTACCTGCATCAACACCATCTGGGTTTAGGAGTGGAAAGGTATAGATATTGAAATTGGTTCTAAATTCAGTTGCCAGTTGTGTATCGGAAAAAATCGTTTCAAAAAAGCTTTTAAATCCAATGGTTCCTCCGGGAATCTCCGGCGGATGCTGCCTAGCCACCAACACCAAGGTATTTTTAACATCTTCATGTTCTTGTATCAACACATAATTATCATTGTTAAGGGCTGTTTTCCCGGCCATTTCTTTTTTTATTCCAGGGTTTTTCTCTAGGAAGCCCTGCATCCAACGATAGGTATCCTTAGTTGTTTCAATCTCCTGTGCTGCTACATATAAAGGTTTTGGGGAAACCGATAATCGCAGCGTTGCTATACCCGTTGTTGTATCGACTTTTATTCTAGACGCTTCGATCGTTTTCCAAGTGGTACGGTCCGTGCTTAACTTGGGGATGTAACGATGCTTATAATCACAGTAGTTCAGAAGGAGTTCTATTTCCTTTTCCTTAATAGAACTTACACCAAAAGCAAACCAAGGGCTTTTGTTTATAGGTTCATTTTCGGGAAAGATAAAACCCATATATCTGTTCTCTTCTATTTTTTGAATTCTGTTGAGACGTGCTCCTGCAAAGGAGGTATCAAACACTACCTCTCTACCTTCGTTTTCATTGTTTTGTCCACAACAACACACTAGTATTGTAAGGCCAATCAGAAAAGCGTGTTTTTTTATGGATATAATCATAATACCAATGGTTTTCAAGGCCCAACAATGTGTAAAAAAGATTCTCATTGTTTTAGGCGACTGCTCAGTACTGTTTGAGCAGCCGTTACTCTAAAACAATTGATTAAATTTGGGGGTAACCTAGCTAACTCAAACTCTTACTGATTAATCTCCGTTTTGGTAAATATGTCTTCAATTGCCGGAGTGTTCTCGTTGGTATTTCTTTCCGTAAAAGGGTATAAAAACCTTTCTGGATGTACGGCCCCAGCATTAAATGGCACTGGCACCTGTATTGCCGGGTTGTCTTTCTTGGTACGCCTTAGATCATTGAATCCCAAAACCTGGTTGAAAAAAGTAGCGTACCTCTCCTCAATAATCTCTCTTAACAGGGCATCTTCCCTAGATATTGTACCCGATACGTTTTCTATCCCTCCTGCATCAAAATCGGTTTCAACATAATCATCGTAAACCCCGGTTGTAACCGCAAAATATACTCCATTGCGAAGATTGGTTCGGTGTTCATTTAACTTTTGCAGGGCCATACCAAAATTGGAGCCCCCCGTCCTTAGCAGTGCTTCGGCCCACAACAATAGATTCTCCTCCAACGAAATTTGCTTCATGGGTGCATCGTCTTTGGCAATACCATTAAGATTTATCTCGGTACCATCGTAGTAAAAGGCATACCTATCCACTTCATCTGTCTTGCCATTGTTTCTGCTAGTAGCATCGGTTCCCAATAATCCGATCAAGAAAGACCCATCAACGGCAAGATCTACCCCGGTTGCACTGGTAGCCAAGGAATTTAACAGGTTTATATCACCGGTACCTACCACCGCTGGTGGGCTATATGCCATGGTGGCATCGGCACTGTTAATACCTTGTTGAGCTGCTGACAGGGCACTGCCGTAATCGCCAACATCCATGTATAGTCTTGCTTTTAAGGTATAGGCAGCGGCAATCCACTTATTGGTATCTCCTCCATAAAAGAGATCTTCTACTATGCCTCCGGTAGTGCCGGAAGCTGTTAGATCAGTAATAGCTTCATCCAATAGGGTTTGCAAATTGGCATAAACCGAAGCCTGTGCATCATAGACAGGGCTAGAGATTTCATCATTTCCAGCCTCGGTAAAGGGAACGTCACCAAAAAGATTGGCAGCTGTTCCTAGCGCGTGTGCTTCTACCACTTTTGAAGCTCCAAAAAAGAAATCTTTATTGGACAATTCTATACCACTTCTTAATTCCCTAACCTGTTTTACCACACCTTGATAAATATTGCCCCAAGGTGTATTGGAATTTACATCGGCAAACTGATAGTTTTGTATAGGCTCAAATCTTCCTGAGCCCACATAGTACCCACACCAAATACCGGAAACCCAGTCCAAATAAGCCGACTGCGCCGAGATGTCGGCCAGTTGAATGCCTATGAACAAATCTCTTCCATTTACATTACTTATGGTATTGGGATCGTTTTCGTTTATGTCATCTACCAACTTCTCGCACGAAGCAAGACTGAAAATTAGTAGGAATGCTATATATATATCTTTAAATTTCATAATTCCTTTTTTTAAAATGAAAGATTTACATTGAACAAAATGGATCTAGTGGACGGGTTGGTATAATAGTCCAGTCCTCTAGAGTTACCTACCCCAGCAAAATTTTTGTCTGGGTCTACCCCTTCAACATCTGTCCATAGAAATAAATTTCTTCCGGTAAGTCCAACACTCATTCCGGACAAACCTAGTTTATCGATGATCCCTTCATGAAAACTATAGCTGAGCGATATCTCCCTCAATCTGGTCCAGGTAGCATCTTCTAACCACAGTTCACTGAAACCTCTGTTTCCGGCACCGTTACCACGATACCAATTTTGTTCTAACAGTACCAGCCCTGCACCAAAATCGAATAGGTTTCCACGTACCACTTCTCCAGCGGAATAACTCGTTCCTGTAACATCGAGTATTCCATCCGAGGGAATGGTAACCTTATTACCGGATAATTTGCTATGTCCACGCTGAGAATCTACTTGCCTTGTTATATTGTAGAAATCTCCTCCTTGCGAATGGTCGAAAAGGACATTGAAGGAAAAGTTCTTATAACTAGCTTGTAGTCCAACGCTTGCGGTCCAATCTGGATTTGGATCTCCGATGACGTCAAATTCTGGAGCTCCTTCGGGAAAACCATTGGCATCCAATATGATACTACCATCATCGTTTCTTGGCAGCTTACCGCCGAACAGAGCCCCGATCTGGTGGCCTACGGCTGCTACGCCATCACCAACGCCAAAACCTGTTAATCTTTGTACATCTGCTCCATTAAGGCTGGTAACCTCATTTTTATTGGTAGCAAAAGTTCCGTATGGCATTAAGCTCCAATCTTCATTATCGGTAAACAATCTATAGTTAAATTCAAACTCAAAACCTTTGTTCTCTAGAGATGCCCCATTGGTGTATTTTCTTGTGAACCCGCTACTTGGGGAAGTATCAATTTCCAAAAGGATATCTTCCACTTCATTGGTATAGTAGCTAAAACTGGTAGACAATTTGTTCTCCAAAAACCGAAGCTCCAGTCCAAATTCCAGTTCGGTCTTTATTTCGGGTTTAAGGTTAGAATCGCCCAAATTATTATCGAGTCTAAATCCGCCACCATTGGCCACGGAAGTTAAATTTCCGAAAAGCCCTGAACTATAGGAGAAATCACCTTCATAGTTGGTAGCACTTCTAAAAACATCTGGCTGTATACCCACTTTTCCCCAACTGGCCCTTACTTTTCCAAAGCTCAAGAAATCATTTTCCCCAAAAAACTCCGCATTTGTAAACTGCCAAGCTGCTGACGCAGAAGGATAAAAGAATGGATCATTAATGGTTGAAGCGGCTTCTACCGTTCCTGAAAAATCCAAGAACAATTGCCTGTACAATTCTAAGTTTGCCGTAGCATAACCTCTATTAGATCTAATTATTTCTTGTCTGTTTTCTGCTTGGATGACCCTGGAATTGGTAAAATTGAAAATCTCTTCATTTACGATAAAGTCTCCCCCTGTTGTAGCAGTACTCTTAAACTTTCTGTCGTTTATATTCCACCCTAGAACAAAGGTTGTACTCAGGTTTTCGCTAAATTCCCTAACATATCTGGCTATAACATCCAGGTTTAATTGGGTTTCGGCAATAACTTCTTGGGTAAATCCTCCTTCGAGTCTAGGTCTTAAACCAGTTCTTGCAGAACCTCTAGGATAGAAATAAATTCTATCATCGGTATAGGTATCTATACCTCCCCTAACTTTTAGATTTAAACCCTCGGTAGGGAAAACGTCTAGCTCGGCAGCATAAATATGTCTGTTTACCACATTGGGCGATTTCTGTTTGTTGATCGTCCAACCGGGGTTATTGTAAAGGGGGTTGTCATTGGCCCCAAGGGAATTTCTATAACTTCTATGCCTTCCTGGGAACTCAGCGCCTGTGTCATCGGTGTAGGTACCCGTAAAATCTTCGTTATTAAAGCCAGCTGGTGTTCTGTTAAGCCCCAATAGAAGTCCGGCAGTATTTGAGTTCTGTTCTACCCTATTGGCCTTTACCCTAGAGAACTTTCCTCTAAATCCTACTTTGATAAAATCGTTGAACTTTTTGGATGCGTTCAAAGAAACCGAATGTCTACTGTAGTCATTATTTCTTACCACACCATTTTGATCGGTATTTCCAAGACTAAGAAATATGTTTTGATCGTTGTCTCCGCCGCTAATAC
Organism: Spongiimicrobium sp. 3-5; assembly: GCF_046557915.1. Taxonomy (NCBI): domain Bacteria; kingdom Pseudomonadati; phylum Bacteroidota; class Flavobacteriia; order Flavobacteriales; family Flavobacteriaceae; genus Spongiimicrobium; species Spongiimicrobium sp. 3-5. The sequence continues at coordinate 1,162,578 of NZ_JBHEBG010000001.1, read as the reverse complement.
TTAGAGATTGTTCAAAAAGTATTCCGGTTCCAAAGGCTTGGTCAAAATTTCTATCAACAAAGGTTTCTCTAGAGTTCTTTTGTAAAACGGGGTAGTAGGTCCTTCCCGTTTGGTCTCCCACAAAGAAGCCTCCAGAAGTATCAAATACATCTGCACCTCCCGATCTTGCCGATATTTCATCGCCCCAAGAGCGCACGTTGTTTTCTATAAAAACCCCATTGTTTCCCTGTCCATAATTTCTCTGTATCTCTGGGAGTACGTTTACTTCATCGAACCCAACTGTAGACCTGAAATCTACTTTAAATCCTCTTCGCCCAGATTTAGTGGTGATCACCACCACTCCATTAGAAGCCCGAGATCCCCATAAGGCTGCGGCAGAGGCACCTTTTAAAACTTGTAGTGTGGCAATATCGTTGGGATTAATATCGTTAAGACGCGATTGTTGTGAGGTACCGTTACCTGTGGCACTACTTCCACTACCCTGTCTACTGGTATTGCTGATAGGAATTCCGTCAACAATAATAAGTGGCTGGGTGCTACCAAAAATGGTATTGGCACCCCTAATCCTAATGTTGGAGCCAGAACCAGGATCGCCATTACTCCTTGTTATGTTTACCCCGGACATTTTGCCTTGGATACCGTTGGTAATAGAGGTCTCTCCCGATCTTACAATATCTGCAGCCTTTACCGTTGCCACGGCACTGCCCAGTTTATCTGTTTTCACTTCAAAGCCCAATGCAGTTACTACAACTTCTTCCAGTGCCTGAGCATCTTCCTTTAACACAGCATTCACTACGGTTTGTCCGTTTACCGGTATTTCCGCAGACGTATAGCCCAAATAACTAAACACCAAAATGGCGTCCGAACTATTTACTTCCAAGGAGTAATTACCATCAAAATCCGTAGTTGTTCCGATAGTGGTTCCTTTTACCACGATACTTGCACCGGGAAGGGGGCCTGCATCATCACTTACATTGCCCGTTACCTCCAATTGCAGGGATACTGATTCTGTTTTTAAAGGCACAACGTGCTTCTTCTTTAAGACTACCTGACGCCCATTTACTGCATAGTTTAGCCTTGAATTCTCCAAACACTTGTCCAAAGTTTTGTAAATGTTCTTGTTCTTTACAAAAAAGTTGTCCTTTCCTTCATTTAGCAGTGGTAGCACTTCATCTCCATACATAAAAACGAAATCACTTTGTTGCTCAATACCCTGAATCATATCGAGGAGGGTCGCATCCTTCAAATCCAGTTTTAACTTCGTGTTCTGTGAATAGGAGTTCGTAAATGAATAAAGCATGAAGAGTAGTAGAAACAGTGACAAGTACCTCATCAATTCTTTACTTTTGTCCATAAAATTCCCTAGGGAATCTGCTGGAAACAGTTTTTTTTCCATAATTTAGTTAGTTGTTATTAAACAATACCTGTATGTATTTACAGGCTTACTTAGCCAGGGTATGTTGGTAGCATACCTTGGTTTTTTTTACTTCAATATTAAATATTCATCGAGTTTAATTTTTTCATGTTTCAAGGAAGCGGCCAAAGCCAGATTTTCCATTGTCTTTTCAATGTCATCGTTTAGGTCCAGTTTTCCTGTAATCCTAAATTTTCTTTGAACCGCCTCGTCCAAATCTATCTTTACGTTGTAATATATTTCCAGTTTTTTGATTATTCTTTCCAACGGCTCGCTCCTAAATATAAATATCCCTTCTATCCAAGAAGTATAGTAATCGATATCTACTTTTTTCTTGTTCTTAATCTGCTTTTCTCTAACACTCCATTCAGCAAGCTCACCCGGCCTCATAACCGTTTTCTTTTCTTTGGAAAAAAGGGATTTTTTAGAGTTGTCCTTTAAATGTACTTCTCCTTCGGTAAGCACCGTTACCACACGATCATGAAAACCATATGAATTTACATTGAATTTGGTGCCGACAACTTCTATGGATAGATCGTTATCCTTGAATACTTTTACCTTAAACGGCTTTTCTTTATTTGATGCAACCTCAAAAAATGCCTCCCCATCCAAATAGACTTCGCGTTTTTCTTCAACAAAGCGTCTGGGAAAAACAAACCTTGAACCAGAGTTTAAATGCACTACGGTACCATCTGCCAATGTTAACTTGCTACGTTTGCCATAAGGAACAACAAGCTGATTTAAAACCAATTCCTCACCGTCGACCTTTTCCGCAATCTTTACGGTATCTTTCCCATTAATGACCGGTCCTTTGGAATCTTTATAATCAATTTCGGATTTTTTTTGGGCTATAGTAACCAGATTGTCATCTTCCAGTAATAATTTAGTTTCTAACACGGAGTCTATGGACACCTGCTTAAACACCTCTGTACTGTTCAGTTCTTTCCCTTCTTGTTGACTTCTATAATATAATATTGACCCTATCAGTACTACGAAAACCGCCGCATATTTAAGAAATCTTCTTAGGACAGGAACTTTTAGTTGATCTTTTTCTTTAAAATCCATTTTACCATATATGGACTGCAGAATCTCATGTTTCTCCTCAGCCGTTAGTTTCTCCTCTTTAGTGCCCAAAGCGGCCAAATACTCTTTGAGAGCCAAAATTGTTTTCTTTTCTTGGGGGTTTTTACGCATAAAACCCTCCCAATAATCATCGTTCTGGCCAGTGGGGTTACTAATCCATTCTATAAACTTCTCATCATCCAAATATTTGGAAAAAGAATCGTGCATAAACTTATTTATATAAGAGGGAAGAAATTACATGATCTGTGGACACTTTTTTTGAAGTTTCTTTTCAGATCTATTCTAAGTAGTGGTTGCAATATGCTCGCAAAGTCTAGAAAAGCTATTGTTTATACGGGGTAAGGCTAGTAGGTAAGGCTAGAATAAAATAAAATAATACTCTGATAATCATCGAAAGCTTTACTGTTTCGAAGCTTTTTAATTGCCCTATAGACTTGTTTTCTTACTGAATTATGATCTATTTTCACAATTTCCGAGATTTCATGGTAGGTAAGACCCATGGTAAACCTAAGATAAAGTATCTCTCTTTGTTTTGAGGATAGCGATTGTAATGCTTTTTTAATCAGTTTTATTTTACAATCGTTGATTTCTCCAAGAATTCTTTTATCCTCAATATTGTATTCTGGCTTAAACTCCAAGTTGGAAAACTCCATTATATCCACATTGCGCCTTTCTTTTTTAAGTTTTCTAAATATGGTATGTTTTAATGATTTTAAAATGTAGAATTTTATATTATTGGGTTCTGAAATACTATTTCTATGCTCAAAAATATCTATAAACACCTCTTGAATGCAATCCTTTACCAATTCCTTGTTAGCGTTAAGTTTTAGACCATAAGCGTACATATCATCAATACACAATTCATATACAGATCCGAAGGCTTTTTTATCGCCTTTCTTCAATTTTAACCAAAGACCTTCTTGTATCATCTAAACATGTGCTATATGTGTAATACTTGTTATAATTATATCCTAACAAAAAACACATTCCAACTGAAATATAAGATTTATTAACAGAGAAATAAAATTTATATCATCTTATCCTTACCATAACTTAAGATAACAAAGTACATCGTAATTTATCGCTTTGCCCATAATACGGATTTTAAGGGTTAACAGTGCTTACTACCCTCTACCTAGATCGTTGTCAATGTACTATCTTCATTAATTCTGGGAATTTTATAGATTTAGATTTAAAAACCCAGGCCTTAAAAATTTAGTTTAAAAACCATTGACCATAAAGGTAATTTCGATACTTCCAATACCAATGATGGTGTATTCTCCAATAGTTTGACAGAAAACATGGCAGATACCGTAACCGGCAATATTACCGACGGTTATACCCTATCAAAAATCCTTAAGGTTTCTGGCCGAATTCAAAATAGCTTAAATAATACCATATAGAAGTCTAGTTGTATTTTCTAAATTTTTCCAAAATCTCTTTAGAAGGTGCGCTCATGTATTTAGCAACCGTATTTTCGACCAAATGATATCCCTCGGGCAACTTTTCCAATAGCTGCGATTTGTTGTCAATGTTCCATTCTTCCTCTTCCATGGGTCCATAAGGTTCCTGCAGGTCCCAATATGTGCTTATTAACCAGTAAGCAAATTCTTGTACAATGACCCGCTGATGTACTTCCTTGGCTTCTTCCAGTATATCTTCATAACCATCAATATTGTACAACCCCAAATCTATGGCCTTGTTCATTGCAACGGTTACTTCGGATTTTGGATCGGTAAAACTCCAAGCTTCCGGCGCCGTTAGATGTAACCCTATGCTCGTAACATAGTGCAATAAGTGTTCTATCACTTCCATGGTCTGCCTACCGGTTCCATCTTTGTACATAATGATATCGCATACGGAATACTCGTTAGACAGTTTTTCCAGACCCTCATTAATGTCTTCCGATGCGGACTCATACCTGCCTTCCAATACAGGAATAACACTGCGGTACTGAAGCATGGTGTTTAACAATTCATGTTGTTTTTTAAGGTCTAACCCTGCGTCTTGCGGAAACATTTGATGAAAGGTTTCGGCCACTTCGTTCAAAAATTCATCTGGAACGGCCTTCATGCCCGCAAATAGGGTACCATAGGTCTCCATTTTTCTTGGAAAACCTACCACATTCATATCGTCACTTATAGTTACTGAAACATTGGAAAAATCTATGGTATCGTTGTTGTAAGGTTTGTCCACTAAAAAACCTCCTATTCTATCTTGTGTCTCATCCGTTTCTTCCGAAACCTCATCTTTTTGAGGTTCGGGCCCATTCTCGGTGTTGGATTTTGCATTTTTACAGCTTAATGTAAAAAACAGCACAACCACTAACACATAGTTTATGTTATAATTGATTTTTAAAAGTGTCATATGTATCGTTTTAAAATTTATAAGTTTCAATTAGAGAGTGATAGTCTGATCTGCAAATTGAAGTTTTTCAATATTTCTTAGAACGTTCTCCCCATCTCTATTCGCTATGTTATCAGCAACTGTCGTTACTCCACCGTCCGAATGCACAGTATACTCCTGAAAATTGCCCGAAAAGATCACCGTGTTAGCCCCTTCATTGCCCGTTATATCATTGTTCAATTCATTTACCCGGACATTTGTATTCTTGCTGCCCAACAACGTTATGTCCTTTAAATATCTGGAATGATGGGAATAGGGTATTGACCCGCTAAACCTTAATGAAAATGTACCTTCAAATTCCCCATCAATTCTAGCATTGTACGTTAAATAAGGATGAAAGAACTTGTTGTCCATTAATTCGTAGGCCATAGGGTCCTCATCTTTTATTTCGTCCCTTACCTTGGATACGTAAAGACCGTGCATACCTTCCGTTTCGCTTTCGGACCAAGCTCCCCATAAACCGTAATAAACGTCTATTACTGCTGCCAAATATTCTTGTGAAAGGCTATTTTCCTCATCCAACTCTTTGATCCAATCCGCTGCCCGCGCATCATTGGCCCAGAGCCCATTTGACAGCCCGTTTATCTGTGCCGCCCTAATTTCTTGCTGAAATTCAGGAGCTGCCCCAGGTAACGTATTAGGTCCGTCTACCCCTATGCCATGATCATGGACAAAATGTAATATCTCTTCGAAAGCAGCATCCCTATGCTCATAATTTTGATTCACATACCACGAATGCCCCTCTACCTGAATTTCATTTTTAAACAAGGGCTGCGCATTTACCCTTACCGGGTTTGCGCCATCATCCTGCCCGTTCATAAGGGCCAATACGGCATTATTTTCTGCCATTTTACTGGCAATGGCACTTTTGTCGCTTCCAAATTTAGAACCCGGGTAATCTTTTAAAAAGTGCTCTAGAATACCTCTACAGCGCACCACCTGTTCGTCCGTAATGTCATCTTGGACAACTATATGTATTGGTTTTCCGTTAGGCGCGATCACCTTGGTATATCTATTAAAATTATCGGTATATGCTTTTCCGAGCTCCTCCGGTACTGCCTCTATACCCAATGCGGTATTAAAAGTTTGTTGCTCTTCCGGGGTGACGGACGACTCACCAGTGGTTTTTGACCCACAGGCCATCATCAACAGCAAAGCCAGTGCCGATGTAAAGTATCTCTTCCCGTTTTTCATTGTTTCAATTTTTAAGTTATAGATGTGTTATAGTTATGTTTTTTTCTTCCTTAATCCATTCCAAAATATTGTATGTTTTTAGTGTGCTCATACCTGCCATTGGGCCAGATATGGATGGGGTATACATAAGCGTTAGATTCAAATATTTCCAATATCTCCGGGATTTTTTCCCTTAAAGCATCTCTGGTCTTCAGTCGCATCTCATCAGAAAATAAATCTACTTGCGAGTCTAGATAAGCGGCGGTAGCCAAATACACAAATTCTGTAGTTTTACAGGCATCATCACAGGTAGGGTCATCATAGGCGTAGTAGCCATTGTCATTGGCATATTTCCAAATTTTATAAAGTGTACTGCCATCACTTTCTTGATCACTAAAAACCTTGGGCACCATTTTTTGGAACCCTGCATTCATAATAATATGATGAATCTCTTCTTGCGAGGCATCCCGTCTTTCAGGATTATTTGTTTCTTCGGCCGATAAATCCTGAAGAGAATGCCCGGAAAAGCTCGCCATTATCTTAACCATGGCCATGCCCGAAAAACCGTCCTTGGACATAATGACCACAGGGTTGTTCTTTATCAAGGTTTCTTGCAATTTTAAATCATCAATTTGCCCGTTCTCGTCGTTATCCAACCATTGCGCCGTAACCTTAGCAGCGTGTTGTAGTTTTTCTTTTGGGACCCCATTTGTTCCATAAATGGTTATCGCATCGAAAATAACCGCTGATTTATCAAACATCCCAATTGGCGAATTTGACACGGGGTTTTCCTGATTTTTAAATTCGTCGGGGTTTGTCAATTGTAGGTAAGCAAATCCTGCTACGAGCAAAACAAGTATTGCTATCAGTATTTTTTTTATCCATTTCATCTCTTTACATTTTATTTTTGTTTTTACGGGCTTTATGAAAACCCGATTATATGACCTATGTATATGGCAATCATTCCCAGTACTATAAGCAATCCGTAAGCTTTTATCGAAAACTTTATCCATTGGGCAAAAGAAACTTTACAGGCCATCAGAATGGCCATTAATGCCCCGTTGGTAGGTGTTATTAACTCGGCCAAACCGGCGCCATATTGATAGCACAGCACCATAAGTTGCCTCGGTACCTCCATAAGATCTGCAAGTGATGTTAGCAATGGCATGGTGAGCACTCCCTGTCCGCTTACGCTGGGAACGGGGAAATGAATAAGCGATTCCATAAAGGTGATCCCTCCTAAAGAAACCGCCGTTGGTAACTGCGATAATGGCGAAAAAAGATTGTTCACCAGTGTATCGATAATTGCGCCATCTTCCAAAACCACATATATGGCCCTGGCAAAACCTATGAGCAGCCCTGCGTATGCCATGTCCTTAAACCCTTCTACAAAAGATTTTACGGTTCCTGAACTACCTAGACCCCCTAAAAGGCCACATATTATGCCCGACAAAAAAAACAAGGCCGTCATTTGCTCAAAGTCCCAATCCCAGCGAGACACACCAATAATCAGGAAGGCAAAGGTTGCTACTATAACACCAAGAATGGCCTTATGGGCTTTTGAAAAGGGTTTAGAATCGATTACGGCATTGGTCTCCGGTGCTTTTTTAGTTTTATAGGCCCACCTCCGAACAAGTAGGAAATAGCAAAACACTGCTAATATTAAAAACACACTTCGGTATGCCGCACCAGATAACAGGGGTATATCGGCAATTTTTTGCGCTATTCCCACCTGAAATGGGTTTATTGGGCTGAACGCCGATCCTACCATGGCCGCACCAATACTTATTGCCGCAGCCGTAAGGTTATCAAAGCCAAAACGCTTGCATAGCAACAGCAGCACGGGCACCAGAGGTATAATCTCTTCCTGAAAATTTTGAATGGCCCCCAAAGAGGCGAAAAGAACCACGCAGACCGGTATGATCATCATTTCTTTTGAACTAAACTTAACCGCCAACCAATCTACGGCCGCATTCAACGCTCCCGTTTTATTGATTACCACAAAAGAACCACCTACCAAAAAAACAAAAAAGATAACGGAAGAAGCCTGTTGCATACCCTTTGGGATAGCTACCAGCATCTCAAAAAATGTCACCGGACTAGAAACTTCGGTATGGTAAGAATTGGCAACTACTATCTCCCGTCCGGTCGCTTCGTTTATTTGTCTATCAAATTTTCCAGCAGGAACAATATAGCTTGCTATCATAGCAATAAATATAAATGCCGATAGCAATAACAAGGGATCCGGAAATTTGATTCTTCGCAGCATTTTTATAGGTCGAATCGTTCTTTTAATGCCTCTTTGATTCGCTCTAAGCCTTTAAGGATGTATTCTTTTCGCTCCCCAATACCTATTCTAAAATGCTTGTCCATTCCATAGCAATCACCTGCCAGAATAAATACACTCTTCTCTGTACGCAACCATTCTGCCAATTCAGTAGAATTGATGTCCAGATTATATTTTATAAATAGCATTCCACCTCCCTTGGGCTCGGTATATTCAAATAGATCGCCATAGTGGTCTAACCATGCTTTTACGGCCTTCAAATTTTGGTTCAACATAGTTCTATTTCTGGTCAGAATTTCCAAACGCTTTTCGGGCCGTAGGGCGATCTCGCCAATAAAATGGCTCATGACCCCTGCTGTGATGGAAGTATAATCGTGATATGCCCAAGTGTCCGCTATAAGCTCTTCGGGCCCTACCAACCATCCCAACCGAAGACCGGGCAAGGCATAGGCTTTGGATAAACCTCCGTTTACCATTACCTTATCGTACATACCCATAAAACTCTCAATAGTTTTACCGTTTAATTCGGCGCCTCTATATACCTCGTCGCAATACACCCAGGCATCTACCCCTTTGGCAATGGCCACAATCTCTTGCATTTCCTCCGCAGTAAGGGTATATCCTGTGGGATTGTTCGGGTTGCATAATGCAATCATTTTTGTTTTTGGGCCCACTAATGTTTTTAGTTCTGAAATATCTGGCTTCCACTGATTTTCCTCCCTAAGGTGAAACGCTTTGGGAACGCAACCCATTTCCTCGGCTATTCCCCAAATCTGCATGTAGTTGGGCACCATCATCACTACCTCGTCCCCCTTTTCCAATAGAGTATGACAAGCAATGAAATTAGCTTCGGAAGAACCATTGGTAACCAATACACTTTCTTCATTTGCCCCGTTATACATATCACTTATCCTTTTACGCAGAGGGATAGAGCCATTGGTCTGTCCGTAACCCAATACGGTATTGGTCAATTCACCTATTTGTTCCGTAGTTAGTAACTCATTAAGGGTGTACGGATGAAAACCGCTTTCGGTAAGGTTAAAATCGACCGTATTTTCAAAAAGCGATTGTACTCTTTCTAGTTCAAAAATTGGAATGTTCATCATGCTATGCGTTGTTATTAGTTATTGTGTTTATTGCCTGCTAGTTTCTAAATTTAGGTGCCCGATCAATCGTACCAGATGTCTTTCAAAAGGGATATCTCTTGGGCAAATGTTCTTCCGTCCACGGATAATATCACTTTGTATTGTCCGGGACCTACTCTAGTATATTTATATTGCTTGTCCGTTAGTCCTGGCACAAAATGTACACGGGTCCGAAGGGAACGGCCGTATCTGTCTACCTCTTCGGTAGGGGTAGGGAAAATTTCTACCGTATCGTAATAATCAAAAAACTCTTCTTCCTCGGCCAGCTCTTTTTGTTCATTTTCCCAATTCTCCATTTCTTTATCCGTTCTTGGCTTTCGCTTTGTCATCCCCCATTGTACAGTATTTATTCCTACTCGGTTCGTCCCGATTATTTCATTTATTAGCTGGTCACCATCATAGATTGACAATTTTACTTCACCTTCTATCGGTTCCTTTAGATAATAGTTGATACCTACCCCTGCAGGTTCATTCTCCCCGGTAAAATTCTGCGCGCTAATGGCGGGTTGCCCTGTCATTCTCCATTGTACTTTTGGCTCAACACGAAACAAGTGAACATCCTTGTTTATCACCTCCGAGGTCAGCTCTTGCAAGGGGGAAATGTCCGCAATAAAAATGCTCCGTCCATGGGTTCCTACAACCAAATCGTTTTCCCTAGGATGTATTACCAGATCATGTACAGCGATTGTGGGCATATTGTTTTTCATTTTGGTCCAATGTTGCCCTGCATCCAAACTGGTATATACTGCCTTGTCCGTGCCAATAAACAGAAGGTTCGGGTTTTTATGGTCTTCTTTGATAACGTTAACGGATTCATTGGGAAGGCCCTCAGCTATGGAGGTCCAGCTCTTTCCGTAATCGGTAGTTTCATAAATAAAAGGGCGAAAATCATCTTGACGCAATCCGGATAGGGTTACATATGCCTTGCCAGCGGTATGGCTCGAAACTGTTATCCGAGTAACCCAGTAATCTGGGTATCCATCTATATTTTGATTTAATTTTGCCCAACTTTCACCCCCGTCGGTCGTTACATGAACGCTGCCGTTATCCGCACCTGTCCAAATAACCCCTTTTTCTATTGGGGATTCGGCCATAGTAGTCAATGTGCCATATAAAAAAGGGCCAAAACCTTTTTTATTTTCACTGAATCCGGCCAGATCGGGGCTTATCTCTTCCCAATTATCGCCCCTATCCGTAGATCGTAAAATCTTTTGGGCACCAACGAACAAAGTGTTGCTATCGTGGGGTGAAATCAGTAAAGGGGTATTCCAATTAAACCGAAGACCCTTGGCATTATCGCCCATAATGGTTTTTCGGTCCCCCGTCTTTTGGTCTATACGCGTAATATGGCCAAATTGGGCCGCTGAGTATAACCATCTACTGTCGGAGGGGTCGACCAAATTAGAAAATCCATCACCTCCATTAACGTGCTCCCAATCCTCGAAACGAATGGGAAAACGCCCTTTTTTTGTACTCGGACCTTTCCATGAACCAAAATCTTGGGTACCTCCATAGACATTGTAGGGATAATCCATATCTATCCCTATGGCATAAAACTGTCCCATGGGCAGCTCATCCGGATGATACCAATTTTTACCGGCATCATGGGAAATGGCCATACCATAATCGTAACCCAAAAGCATATGCCCGGAGTTGTTGGGGTTTATCCAAAGCACATGATTGTCTCCCGCATAGCGGATATGTTGTGCCCAGGTCTTGCCACCGTCATAAGATTCGTGAACAATTGGGCTTAATGCATAGACGTGTTGATCATCATTGGGGTCAACAATAACTTGGCCGTAGTAGTTAGATCGGTTTCCAATACTTTCACCATCTGCACTGACCCGCTGCCAATGTTTGCCGGCGTCATCACTTCTATATATTTCATGCACATTGGTCTGTTCATGACCCGCAGATGTTCGGACAACATCAACCGTAGCATACAATATATTTGGGTTTTTAAGATAGACATCGATTCCTATTTTCCCGAGTTTTCCACTTGGCAATCCATTTTCAAGTTTTTTCCAAGATTTTCCGGCATCCATTGATTTGTAAATACCGCTGCCAACACCTCTTGTTTTGAACATCCAAGGCTTGCGGATTCGATCGTAGGTTACGGCATATAGGATATCTGGATTGTTTGGATCCATTTTAATTTCGGTAGCCCCAATATGAGTTCCCTCTATTTGTATATCTAAAGATTTTTTCCAGGTTTTACCTCCATCTGTAGTTTTATAAATGCCACGCTCGGAGTTTTCGGAATAATAATGTCCTTGGGCCGCCACATAAACAATGTTGGGATCGGTGGGGTGAATGAGCAACCTACCTATATGATGGGATTCTACCAACCCCATATGCTCCCAAGTTTTAGCACCATCGACGGATTTGTAGACCCCGTTACCATAGTATGTACTGTTTCTGAGGTTGGCCTCACCACTACCTACCCAAACAATGTTATCATCGGATGGGGCTATGGCTACATCTCCCACCGAGGCAATATTCTCATTATCAAATACCGGATAAAAGGTATTTCCGTTGTTTTCGGTCTTCCAGATACCGCCAGGACCCGCCGCCACATAAAATGTAAATGGGTCTTGTTTGGAAATTGCAAAGGCAACCACCCTACCTCCTTGTCTGGTTGGCCCTATCTGACGATAATGCACACTTTTCAACAGCTTTTCTGTATCCGCTTGCGCCTTAATCCCACTGGGAATTACACAAAGCAGACAGAAAATGCATATTTGATGGATATTAATTTTTTTGATCTTCATTACAATGGTCTTTTAACATAGGAAATAGCTATTCTAAAGCCCGAATGATCATCGGCACTGTCCGGTTCAAAACCTTGTCTGGCATCTACCCTGATATTATGGCCCATGGCTATCTCATCCGGAGTTTGGTCAAACCTACCCGCGGAGGCAGACCAAAGCCCTCCCTTCATTAGTTTTATATTGTTCTCTTCCAGATTAATGGGGTTTGTCTCCAATTCCTTTCCATAAGTATATTTAGAATCATAGACCCACTGCCGTACATTGCCCACCATGTCCAAAGCGCCGATCGGAGACATGCCCATGGGAAAACTACCTACTGGCGAGGTAACGGCATAACCATCATTTACACCAAAATGTACCAGCGCTTCACCCGTGCCCGAAAAGTACTTATTGAAACTCTCGTCCGCATAATTTGCCCTAGTTCCATTAGGTACTTCATTGCCCCAGGGATACGTGCGTAAATCATTGCCCCTGGCCGCATATTCCCATTCTGCTTCGGTGGGTAAAGTGAACTTTAAGCCCGTTTTTGTTGATAACCATTGGGTATAGGCAATACAATCAAACCAAGTAACATTGACCACAGGGTGCTGTTCGTTGATAGTTATTTCGGGAAATTTGTCCAATACGTTTTCCTTAAAGGCATTGTCCCAGTTATGTCCAAATTTTGTTTCGAACGCCCGCAACCTCAATTCATAGACCCAAGGACCGGAGTGTCCTTCTTTTTCTACTTGCGTAACATAACTTGTTTCCTGTACAAATGCTCTGAATTGGGCAATTGTAATTGGTGTTTTGCTTATCCAATAATGACTTAGGTCTACCTTATGCTGCGGAGCGGCGCCAAACGAATTCAATTCGGGTACGGCATCATCGGTCAATAGGTCATTCCCCATAACAAAGCTTCCTTGAGGCACATAAATCATAACAATTCCATAACCAAAAGTGGCTTCCCAATGGCCTTGCTCGTTTTTTGAAATCGATTTTGCCTTTGTCTTCACTTCTTCAAATTCTTTTTGCTGTACCTCAACGGTACCATTGGGCGCATCAGTACTTTTATTTGCATTCTTACATCCTGCAAATAGAAAAACAAGGCATAAAAAAAGGCGACTTAATCCCATGGTGTTATCCTTTAGCTTTTTTCGATCTAATCCATTCATTTATCTTATTTTCCAACAGGGCCAATGGAATGGAACCAGTTTCCAACACCTGATTGTGAAACTCTCGGATATCAAAATCATCACCCAAAGCCGCTTCGGCCTTAGCACGGAGTTCCCTTATTTTTAATTGTCCAATTTTATAGGACAGTGCCTGTCCGGGAATAACCATATATCGTTCTATCTCAGAAATAATGGAGGTCTCCGATGCCGCTTCATTGTCCAATGAATACTCTATTGCTTGTTCTCGCGTCCACCCTTTTGAATGCAGCCCTGTATCTACCACCAAACGGATGGCCCTGTGCATTTCGGCATCCAACATCCCAAAATACTGGTATGGGTCTTCATACAGCCCCAGTTCTTTGCCCAACGATTCGGTATATAATGCCCAACCTTCATCATAGCCGCTGTACGACTGTGTTTTTCTGAAATGAGGTAATTCTTCGTTCTCTTGTGTTAGGGATACTTGATAATGGTGTCCTGGAATGGCCTCATGTAAAAAAGTGGATTCGTCCAAATAGGTGTTGTATTCTGTAACATCGAGAATTGGGGTATAGAAAACCCCCGGGCGTGTACCATCCAAAGAACCTGGGTCATAATGCGCACTTGCCGATGCTTCTCTAAAAGCTTCTACCTGTTTTACCTCAAAAGCTGTTTTAGGTCTTTTATCGAACAACTTTTCCAATTGCGGTTTCATGCGATCATGGATGGCATAAAAATTATCGATAACCTGTTGTGCTTCGGTGAAAGGCATTAACTCCCTATTGCTTCTAACGTAGTTAAAAAAAGATTTTAGATCGCCCTTATAGCCCACCTCGGCCTTCACCTCCTCCATTTCGCTTAAAATACGTTTTACCTCAGAAAGTCCTATCTGATGAATTTCATCGGCTTTCATATCGGTAGTCGTATTTACTTTTATCAAGTAATCATAGTAGGCTTCTCCTTGTGGAATATCAGAAATTCCGGAAGACATTCTCCCGGCATCCAAATAGTCCGTACTCATGTAGTTATACATATTTTTATAGGCAGGGATAATCTTTTCAGATATCATTTTGGAATAGGCCGTAGTAAGTTGGTCCTTCTCCCGTTCGGAGAAATTTTCGGGAAAATTTTTTATAGGAGCATAAAATATGTGTTCATCCAAATTATCATTTATGAGCACTTTCAGTTGTGGGAGTGCCTTTACGATCAATGATTTAGGAAGTACATAACCCGCTTTTACGCCTTCTTTCATTTTGACTTCGGCGGAGGACATCCATTCTAAATATTGATCCAAACGCTTTAACCAATCCATATAATCTTGCACGGTATTAAATGGTACGGCACTTTTGCCACTTGCCAGTTGTCCTATAGTAAGATTAAAAGAATTGAACTGGTCAATAGGCATCAGATCAGATCTGTAATTGAACCCTTCTAGGTTAACCTCAAAGTCCCAAGTCAGTATTGCCTTGGTCATTTTTTCATTTTCAGAAAGTGAAGTATCATCAAATTCCTCCAATCTACTTTTGTATTTGGTATAGTACGCTTTTGTTTTATCCGTAAATTCATCGGAAAGTATATTGGGTAATTGGTCGTTAAACCTATAATCTCCCTGAAAAGTAGCATCCAACGGATTTAAACGAAGGCCTTCCTCATAATAATCCATTAAAAACGCTTCAAAATCGGTTGCAACATTATTGTTGTCCTTTTCGATTTTTGGCTCTGTCTTACATGCCACGACCAAGGTTGCAATGCAAAGTGTCATCCAATATATTTTAAGTTTACCCATGTTTTTCATTTTCAGGTATCAATAGACTGTAACGGTTACTTTTTCTATGGTAGGAGAATGCGAGGTAATTACTGTGTTTTCGGCAAAGCCCATAATACCAACATCTATTTTGTCATCAGCGTTTAACTGCCAATCGTCCGCTCCTTCTTTATTTATGGCCTTGCTCTTGCCAACCTGCACGCCATCCAAAAATAGGCCCAGGCTATTGTGGTCGGCACAATACTGAAGTGTTAGGGTTGCTTTCTCCTTTGATTTTGGCAATTTTTTGAACTGTACATCATCGGGGTCAAAGCCCAAACGATTTTTGATCAACTGTGCCTGCACGAATCTAAATTCACCATTAATGGCTGCCATATTGCACTCATAAACCTTTGGTGATTGTCCTTTTTCAACAGGTCTGCCCGCAAACGGACCAACACCTACTTGCGCTTCCTTACCCCCGTTTGTGTTCCAATAAATAGGTACATTTACAACAACAGAAAATTCCCAGGACCTGTTGTAAGGCATTTGGTTTTTATAAAGTTTCCAAGCTTCCAAAGCATTGGAGACATTATCGGAATTTGCTGTGAGCTGGCCTTTTCCGTTTACAATTTGGATATCGGCATCATGTGATTCCCAACGTGTGCTTTGCGTAAAATACTCGTTAAATCCCTTATCGAACTCATAGGTTTCGGTACTGCTTGGCTTATCCGAGGATAGATTACAAGCTTTGGCATCGGGTAAATAATTACTTGGCTGTCCGCATGAGGTAAACGAAATTGCCAAAAGGCATACGGTTAAAATTGTTGTTTTCATTATTCTTGTGTTTTGATCAAATTATCTTATCTATTTCTTGGGGTATAGGAAATTGCTATTCGAAACCCCATATGGTCATCGGCACTATCGGTTTCATCCGAAGGTCTAGTATCCGTTCTTATGTTATGTCCCATTTCTATTTCATCGGGGGTCTGTCCAACTCGGCCGGCCGAACCACACCAAAGACCTCCTTTTTCCATGTTTTCGCCATTTTTTTCCGTGTAAATTGGGTTGCTCACCTCTTTTACCTCATCAGGATTTAAGGTGTAGTGCGAATCATATACCCATTCTGTTAGATTCCCGGCCATATCCATGGCACCAACTGGTGATCTGCCATTGGGAAAGCTCCCAACGGGCGAGGTTATGGCAAAGCCATCGTTGACTCCATAATGTACAAGTGCCTGCTCTGTCCCTGGAAAGTATTTATTGAATGTCTCATCGGCATAATTTGCCCTGGTACCATCGGGTTCTTCATTTCCCCATGGGTAAATTCGGCCATCCGTACCTTTGGCGGCATATTCCCATTCCGCTTCCGTTGGCAGCGAAATTTGTAAGCCTGTTTCCTCCGAAAGCCAGTTGGCATATGCTATGGCGTCGTTCCAGGTAACGCTGCTCACCGGATGTAGATCATCAATAGTGATTTCCGGAAATTTTGCAATGACATCTTTAAATGCATTGTCCCAATAATAACCGTATTTGGGCAAAAATCCTTTTTCCTTAAAATCATAGACCCATGGCCCGGTATGCCCCTTTTCCAAAACTTCGGTCTGGTATTTTGTTTGATTTACAAACGCCCTAAACTGTCCTATGGTAACGGGCGTTTTACTTATCCAATAGTGACTTAAATTCACTTTATGTTCTGGCAATGCTTGTTCAATTTTATTATTGCCCATGGTGAAAGACCCTTCAGGCACATAGATCATTACTATATTATGGTCAAAGGTTGCTTCCCAGTGGCCCGATTGGTTTTTCTCAAAAGAGAGGGCCTTTTTTTTCACAAATTGCAGTTCTTCTTCTTGAGTTCTTATATTTTCCATTTGCCCATTAAAACTAGGATTGGAACCACCCAATTTACATCCGGCCAACATCGTTATCACAGTTATAAAAAGCACCTTTATCATTTCTGTTTTTAATTTTCCCATTTCATGTCATCTTAATCGTAAAAAGCAAAACCTCCGTACACCTAACCAATTTTATTGCTTAAGGTATACGGAGGTTATCCGTAAAAAAATAACTTATTTTCCCTATTGTCTTCCTTACGATAGAAAATAAGCCTGTGGCATATTACCACACTATTTTAATCCTTCTAAAAATACAATAAAATTGACAAAATTCTTCGTTCTTATCATAGAAATCCATTGATTTTTTATAAAACTAAATGTTCATCACTTGCGACCTCTTTTTCCAAAATATAAACGCCACTACTACTGCAGATAACGCCAGCGCCACCCCAAATTCACCAGTAATGTATTTGGTAATACCGGTGTCTTCGGTTACCACATCCAAATACCCTTGTACAAACAAATTATGGACACCATGAATGATTACCGCTGTCCATAGGCTACCCGATCTTAACCGGAGCCAGGCGAATAGAAAACTCACTCCCAAAACCAATATGAAAAACATAATTAAAGAATAGCCCCAGCCTGCACCGTTATTGTAATCCGAGAATACTATTCCGGGAACGTGCCACAATGCCCAAACAAAACCAGAAATCAATGAAGTTTTTAGAAAGTTCATTCTTTTAGAAAGTTCCGGGACTAAAAAACCCCTCCATCCTATTTCTTCCCCTAAGGCCGATAGACAGCTTAGGGCCAAACCAGAGGTCCAAAAAACTAGTATGTTCTCTTCAAAATTTGAGGGCACAAACTTGCCAAGACCTGTAACCCAAACTATGGAATAAGGAATCAATGCATATGAGATCGGTATTAAAAGGCTTAATAAAAGATATTTGGCCTTCCCTAGTTTCCAGCCCAATCCTCTAATATTTTTATCAAAGATCAGTACGGTTATTATGGCCGAAATACCAGGACACCACATTAATCCAAAAACCAGGTTATCCGCTTCTTTCAATGATTCCAAGGAGAGGATCATTGCATAAAAAACAGCACTTAGCAAAAACGTTAACAATAAAAATGTCCAGATTTTTTTCATCTACATGAAGTTCATTTATTCCAATAATTTCTTGATTTCGTCATCATAACCTGTCATTTCCCAACGGGTGAGTGCAAATGGTATTGAACCGGAGGCAAAAAATTCGTCCATAAAGGTTTTTAGGTTAAAGTCATCCCCTAACTGGTTGGCACGATCCCTAAAAAGCTTCATGAATTGCACCTTCCCTACCACCATAAGCATATGATGCCCTGTACCACGAAGGGTAGTAGCCATTTCGTACCATAAATGGTGGCTATCCTCCAATAGCTCGCCGTGAGGTGCATTGGCTACACAATAGTCTACTGCATCTTCCAACGTCCATTCCTGACTATGCATGTACACATCCGAAAGTGCTCTTACGGTACGAAAAGCAGCCTGTTCATAGGCAATTTCCTTGCTTCTAGGAGAGCGCCCATCCAAGTAACCGGCATATACCATTAATTCTTCCAAGGCAAAAGCAAAACCCTCATGCCTGGCCGTAGCAATTTTATAGGGTGGAATACCCCCTCTGATGGGATGGGGATTCCGTTGTGCCCGTAGTTCATCAAAATGATGCCCAACCATTTCGTGGGTTTCCTCCATTACGGATTCGCGATGTGAAAAGTTGAAGAAATAATCGTGTTTTTCAGGCCAAGGATTTTCAAATCCATGCCAAGCACCGAAATAACCTTCCGGGGTAAGGTAATCCTCGACTGTGAAGATTTCCTTATCTTTAAGAAAGTCCATGATGTGGTCTATGGATTCCTTAACACTCTGCTTATACTCCTCTTGCGACCGTACCGGTTTAAGTCTGGGTAAATGCCTGTTTTTATTTTCCTCGAGTCGTTGAAATGTAATGACCCTATTATCTTCCAATTCCACAATAGTCCGTATCTCATCCCACGTATAGGGAAAGAGATATACATTCTTCATCAACCAGTTATAGTTTTCCTTACCAACCCCGGCTTGGGCGGTCATATTTTCCTTATTCTTCGCTAACCACTTACCATAGTTCTTAACCGCCGTTTCCGCATTTTTTGCATCTTGGACCAAATCTGGATGATGTTCTGCAAGTAGGGGTGCCAAATGGGTGTAGATAGCGATTTCTTCATCTAGGTGTTGAAGTGCCAGTGTAACAAAATCGCCGGCTCCTTCAACGAGGTTCTGCTTGGCCTGTTCAAAAATCTTGGGAACGGCTCTTAGGCGTGTAGTAAACCCCGCCAATTTCTGGTCGCTCATTGGCATGCCCTCAACTTCTAAGACCCCTGATCGGGTTGGACCACTGCCTTCTTGGGATTGTAAATAAAAACTTGGGTCCCTGGCCCATGGGCGCACTACACGATATTGAAATTCCATGCCATTCATTTCTGCCCGTACCAACTGGTAATCTATTTGCTGAGATACTGGCCAGGTTGTTACATCTATTGCTTGGAGTTGTTTTTGAAAATTTCCAAGTCTATTTTTCTGTTGTAAAATGGCATCCGACGTGTAATCTGGAACCCCATTTTCCATTTTTGGCTCCCTGAACGCCCTAAATTCGTTTAACAAACTTACCAGGTCGTTGTAATTTGTAGTAACTGCCACTTTGTTGGTAGTTTCTTTGGCTTTGGAATTTTTATTGACCTCCGAGCAAGCGGATATAACCAAGCATAAAATGCCTGCGAAAACGATATTCAAGTTTTTAAATAGGTCCATAAATTGATTTTTACTTATGATTGATTACGGTTTTACCAAAATGATCTTTTCATTTGGCGGATAAAGCCATTCTACACCATTATGGGTTACAATATGATTGTCCTCAAAATTGATAGCTATCCGTTTGCCCCACTCCGGAACCCAAGTATGAACTATATATTCAAATGAAAACAAATGGTTGGGCTGAATCTTAAAGTGGGATCGATATGGTCTAAAAGGGGCGAATGCCGCACCCACGGCCACTTCGCTGTTACCTGTATTCCCCACACAATGAAAGTCTAGGGATATACCAGATTTAGGGTTATCCTTAAGTGCCTCCACAATTTCCCTATCTCGGGGCGTGTCCTCAAAGGGTGTATAAACAAAACCTGCTTTCTCCAATGCCTTTACAACGGCCTTCTGGGTTTCGCCTGCGGTGCGGCCCACTATAATTTCCTTGCGAATCACTTTACGGGCCTCAAGGCCTCGCTGCCAAGCATGTTTAAGGCTTGCCGGTATCTCCGTTTCTCCTTCACGTAGAATATAAACGTTTCGTTTATAATCCGTTCCCATATTTAAATGGACCACTTCCCAATCCCACGACACAAAATCGCCCGGTTGAAAGGCATAGTCAAAGCTGCGATATTCCGAAGGTTTGGAAACCTCGGAATGTAAAACTCCAGGGGTTCTGCCCCCAAAATAGGATGCTTGGATACCTTGTTTTAGCAACTGATCTTCGGACCACCAGTATACATCGTTTATTGTGGTAGTCCCGGGATTAATATTTCCCAAAGCGGTTTCCATGATCCTACGTTGCAGCTCGCATAAATTGGCAAACGTTCTAATTTCGGGTTGAATTCTCCGTACCCTAAAATCCGTGATGACATTTTCGGAGGATACCAATCTTTTTGAATAACCATCGCCCAACAGTTTTTTTAGTTTTAGATAATTGGTGTGTGAAAGTCCATCCGCATGGGTCAATAAACTAGACATGTTCACTGCAATTTTTTTCGGATTTCTATCTGCCACGAATTTTGTCAGGGCCTCTTCCTCCAAAAAATCATCGTAAACCGATTCGTCGGCAATTTCGGCACAGCATCCAAAACCAAAAACGGTTCTTTCAATACGTTCACCCCCACGGTCCGAGAAAACAATATAGCCCATGGTAATTCCAAAATCTATTGCAAATGCATCCGTATCCCCACGTCTTATTACATGGATCCACATGTCAACTCCGTTGTCTCGCATAGCACCAGGCAGGATCAGGTCAAATTTTTCCTTTCTGATCAGGTTTAACAATTCATGATTTGCCTTGGCCGTACTATATTGGGCAAGTGCAGATTGTCCCAGGCACCATAGTATTAAAACCACGGTTATTTTTAATTTCTTGATCATCCTGTTCTACTTTTAAGTTATTTATTTTATCAAATAAAAATTGGTCTGTCTGCCTCCTAAAAACACTACTTTATCGCCAGTAAACGCTATGGTCTGCTCTAACACCAATCGCACATCCTGCCCACCCCATTCCGGAACAGCGGTTTCCGCATCCAATTCCATGGCATATACCGTATTGTTGTACACGGGGCCACCTCCGCCGGGTTCTAGTTCTTCACCGCCCTCACCGCCCATTTCCGGGCCGGCAAAATAACGGGTACCGCTAAAAAATCCGCCGTTGAGCGAATAGCGCATTAAAAAATGAGGGATGGGATGGCTATAAATTTCAGGTCTAAGCCCCTCGGCTTTGGCCTTTTTTATGGCAGCATTTACAATATCATTTGAGGGTCTACCATTCACAAATTCATCGGCAAATATTTCCTGAAGCCTGTTTGTATTCTTAAATGCCCTTCTAAGTCCCTCCGGTGCATTTGTTTCTCCTTTTTTCAGCACATAGGCATTCTGTTGGGTATCTGTTCCCAATCCCAAATAATCAATGCCGGTATCGCAAGAGATGATATCTCCTCTTCGTATTATGGTATTGTACCCATTTCTAGGGGGTATATCGATTCTGAAATGTTCATCGTTTTCGGTATATTTTGGACGTTCTAATTTGCTGCGCTGGACATTGATTGTTGGATGATCACTGGTAAGCAAACCCAAATCCCTATATCGCTGACGTATCCACCAGTTTACTTCATCGGTAGTGGTCACATCAGGAATGATGACCTTATTTGAAAAAACTTCTTTTATTACGCTATGTGCTACTCTTGCCACGTATTGGAAAAGGCTCATTTCTTCATCACTCCTTATCTGCAAAAATGATGTTCGGAGCGCTTCTGACGATACAAAACGCGAACTATATTTTTTTAATGCCGCACCTAGTTCCTCTTTCATTTCTTCACTGATTGCAATTTTTGAAGGGTTCAGTTTTGATACAATACTGCTGATCTGTTCTGCTTCAGCTTCTATCATTTTTATTTGTCCTTCCCCGTCTTTATCATAAAAAATGAGTGCTTCCGCACGGTTGGAAACCAGCCCCTCTTCATTCCCTTTGGCCAACGAAACGTAGAGTACATATTCATCCCAGGACACCAACCACATATCTACATTCTCTCGTTCCATAATTTGCGGAACAACAGTTCTTTGCCGGATGCGTAACTGCTTTTCCATAATTTTCGCCTGTTCCCAAACAGGTAGAATATTTTCGATATCGCCCATGGGTTCAAAAGAACCTCTTTGGGAGTATGTAGAAGCTGTTGTTATGACCAGCACTAAAAAAATGGTGATTTTTTTCATTCTAGTTTGTTCTTTTTTCATCCCTGCATCATCTAATTAAAATCAGCTCTTTCTGAGGTGGTGATAAATATTCTACCCCTTCTTTGGTTGCTATTGCCTGCTCATGGTTCCAGAATAATAGGTACTGATCTTTCCCTGCCGGTCCTGGCGAAGGCATATAGAAGAAGTATTCCAGTACAAAATGATGATTCTCCGGTAAGGGGATATCTAGCACCCAATCGGGGCCGTAGGACCCTATTCTTGGGCCGAGATAGATATCGTGCTTTTGGCCCGATGCTCCCATGCCCTTGCCATGATGATCAACGGAGATGATGGTCTTTGTAGGATCATATTTTTTGGAATATGCCGGAAAATCATTCTTGGGGCTGAACATGTGCAACTGATAATCTTCTACCAAGACATCTATCTTCTTGAGTCTTTCCGAATAATCTTTCACTATTTCCCTTGGTGTTCTTCCTACCCTAATGGTCTCGGCAAAAATCTTCTCTATTTGCAAGTAGGTATTCCATAACTTTTTTATTTCGGCAGGAGGCTCTTCTTCCCCATCACGAAGTACATACGCAAACATGCCCTGTGTAGTGGCAGCTATAATATCGCCCTTTCTGACCACCTCATTTTCCCAACCTGCACTTCTTCCCCTTTGGGATAGGCCCGTGCTCATCCTTCTAAAAGCTACTACATAAGCTTCGTACGATTCTATGTTTCCTACCTGGCCAAATTCCCCTATTGGAGTAATTCCAGGTTTTATCCCATCAAAAATTTTCTCGACTATCTTTAGCTCGTCCTGCCGCATTTTTTTTAGCAGTTTAACCTCGCTGGGGACAGGGGTTATCTGATAGTTCATCATCAGGTATTCGGAAGAAACGATCCTATCTGCATACTTCGCTCCCAACGCTTTGACCAAAAGGCGGTAATCCGTCAATGAGATACCGTCATACACTTCTTGGGAAGTTCCCCATGGCCCAAGTTTTTCCATGTAATTCACTGCAATTACCTTGGGATCCCTTGCTTCAACAAATTCTTTGATTCCTTTAAATCGCAAGTCATATTCCGTAGTAGGTTCGGCAATGGGTTCTACCACAAACACTGGATCTCCGATAATATCAAACGCACCCGACCGCTCCAAGTTGTTGTTGGCCTTGCTGCTCCATCCTCGCTGAGAATCTCCCCATCTGCGACCTACGATGGCCCTTTCGATCCTATCTCCTCCCCGGTCGGTAAAAACAAAAACGCCCGAAGCAGAACCCAAATCATGTTCTCCAAAAGGATCTTCGATGGCATCTCGCATAATATGGATCCACATATCCACTTTTTGCTCTCGCATAATTTTGGGCAGAACAATATCGAATTTCTCTCGCCTGATCTGATTTTTCCATTCATCCTCGCTTAACTTCTCCAACTCCTGTTGTGTAGGCAATACAGAAGTAGTTTGGGATGCGATTTCCATGCTAGATCCTGCTATGAAAACACATAGGAGTATCTTAAATATTGGATTTCGTTTTTTCATGATTGTTTGCTTTATATTCATCACTACATACGATAGGATTTCCCTTAATTTTGGGCACTTCCCTTAACTAAATATATACGCTCGTTAGCTGGTTGAATCCACTCCACGCCAAGGCTGGTAACGGCCTGCGGGTTCGAAAAATTTATGGTCATTGGGAAACCTGGTCGTTCCGGAATATTTGTATGCACTGCATATTCAAAGGCAAAAATGTGATTCTCTTTCATGACCAAATGGTCTCTATCCCTTCTAAAAGGTGCAATGGACGGTCCCACGGTTACCAGATCCCCACCATTGTTACCCATAGCATGAAAATCCACATAAAATCCAGATTTTTCTTTACCTCTCAACATCCGTTGTATCATCTTGTAATCTTCTGCCGAATCGTCTGTAAAGGGTGTATAAATAAAGTTTTCTTTTTCCATTGCTGTGATGATGGCTTGGAGAGATTCACCTGCGGTCATGCCTACTTTGACATGTCTTCGCATAATTCCCTGTGCTTTTTTAGTTTGATTCCAAGCATATTGAAGACTCTTGGGTACTTCCGTTTCACCTTCCCTTAGTAGGTAGGCATGCTGCTTTGTATCTACACCGAAGGATGAAAAACCAAAATCCATCCAAGTGGCATTACCACTGAAGGAAATAAAATCGCCGGGTTGGAGCACATAGTCCGGATTGCGTATCCAGCCCGTGGCCCTCGGTGTCTCTGGCTGGGGTGCGGAGGCCGAATACAATACCCGACCGTCGCAATTGCATTCGTGAATGGTTGTTTTTCCCGGTACGATCCTAGCCAAGTTCTTAAGGGCATTCTGACGGGCAATTTCCAAGGTATTGGTTTGCACCGTTACCTCTCTGAGAATTCTACGGGAGCGAAAATCGGTAATCACATTTTCTGCCGATATGATCCGGGAAGCGTACTTCTCTCCCAGTATTTTGATCAACTTCTGATATTGCGTATGTGAGATTCCATCCGATATTGCCAGCCAGTCCGAGTAATTGACCGCAATTTTTTTTGGATCGCGTTCCTCTACAAACTTTCTAATTTCATCAAAAACCGAAAAATCCGTCTTGCCATAGTCATATCCGCCAATTGCCCTAGCGACCTCTACAGAGCCCCATACATCTATATCTTCAACACCGCCACTACCGGTAAAAACACCTCCGAACATGGCTCGTTCTATACGATCACCCCTGTCCGTGAAAATTAGGAATCCGTCAATCTTACCGAATTCGTATTCCAAAGGATCCGGATTTCCGGCGCGTGCCGCATGTATCCACATATCAACCTTATTGTCTCGCATGGCACCTGGCACCACTAGTTCTAACTTATCATTTCTAATAAGTTGAAGGATTGTCTCAGGGTCTGGAGTATATTCATCTGTTTGTGCCCGTACGAAACCCGTACAGAGTAGTAGTATAGTTGCAACAAGTATTATTTTATGTATCATAAACTATTATTTATCGTCTAAAAAACCTTTAAGATTTATGGTAATCTCTATTTCATCTTTGATAAGTTCATCCTTTAGATCCTTAAAGAATTTGCCCGAATCGTAAATAATTCCCCACTCGGTTCGGTCAATAGTAAAAGGCTTGCTTACCATGGTAACTTCTTTTCCTTGTTTAGATACGACCACTGGAAATTCAATATTCCTAATAGTCCCTTTTAGGGTAAAATTGCCTCTTAAAAATGTCTTGTTTTCCTTTTCCTCAATGTCTGTTAGTACAAATTCACTGGTCGGAAATTTTTCCACATCAAAAAAATCTTCAGATTTTAGGTGCCCAACTAAATCACCGTTCTCTTCTTCATCTTCTAGATCCAACACTGCAATGGTACCCATATCTATAATGAAGTTTCCGGCTTTTAAATGACCCTTTTCAAAATTTACAACACCTTCCGATATGCTAATGGTACCATTATGACCGTCTACCACCGCAAATCCTTTCCAAGTAATTACACTGTTTTTTGCATCTATCTTATAAGTTGTACCAGCGGTTGATATTTGAACCGCTTCTTTTTGAGCTTTTGACTTTGTTTCATTTTTCACTTCTTTGCACGAAAGAAAGATTAAGAGTGAGAGCACCGATATGCAGCTGAATTTTGTCATTTTTATCCGTTGTTATTTCTTGTCAATAATTAGATACTTATTAGGTCGGTCTATTCAATCTTTCTCCTCCGAGATGTTCTGCCAATCTTACCGCGAGTGCAGATACCGTTAATGTTGGGTTGGCTGCGGCGATACTGGGAAAAACAGCATTTGAACACACGTAAAGATTATCCGTACCATGAACCTGCAGGTTAGGATCCACTACACCGTCAGCATCGGATTTACTCATGCGACAAGTACCCGATGCGTGGGCGCCGTCCGGATCTCCAAGATATGTTTCAATACTATCTTCTTTACAACCGGCCGCCTTTAATATTTTAATAAAAGTATCTACATGTTCTTGTCTGGTTTTTACATTAATTTCCTGGATTTCGAACGCTACTTTTGTCTTGGGAAGGCCATGTCTTGTTTTGCCCTTTCCCAAACTGACCCGGTTTGCGGGACTTTCGAACATTTCCATTTCTCCCCCGGCTGAGATGTTCATCTCAGAAGTCATTCTTGCGTCAATATCGGCCCGCGACATATTTGAAAGGATTCCCCTTTCAATGGCAGTGTTGGCGCCAATACCTGCAGAAAACCACATTTTGCCTTTTGGTTGATATTCGGGTGAATCAAAATGCCGACTAAGCAAGGAAGTAAAACCAAGTTCGGTAGCGAGTTTGTCCGGATTTCCTGGACGGGTACCTTCAGCACCCATTACAGGGTGGCCGTTCAAATGCCGTCCAACATGATCTGAATTGTTACCAATACCATGAGACCAATCTTTGTTGGCAGAGACCAGCAAAAGTTTGGCAGACTCTATTGTGCCACTGGAAATAACAACGGCATCGGCCTCCATTGATGCATAATTACCCGTTTTAAGGTCTAAAAATTCTACCCCCCTAGCGCGCTTTTTGCCGTCCATAGTTATTTTTGTCACCGGCGATTCTGTTTTCAGGGTTAGTTTATCCCCATATTCAGTTTGCAGTTGTACCAAATCATAGAGCGCTGTATACCGGGCATTCATAGGACAATAATCACAAGTTCCTGTGGTAATGCATCTATTACCATTCCTTGCTACTGCAGCATGTCCGTAGGATATACCTAAACGGTTAAGGATACCTATAAGCATTCCGTCACCTAGAGTAAAGGGCGGTGCGGTGAACGGAAATTTATCGCCATATCTTGGTGGATCGTCATTATCAGAATCGCCTGTAATTCCTAAAAGGAGTTCTGCTTTTGTATAATAGGGGGCAAGGTCCTTGTAACTGATGGGCCAATTGGCCCCAAAACCTGTGCGCGACTTTAGCTCAAAGTCTTCAGGCTTAAAACGGGGAGTTAGTCCGCCCCAATGATTGGTAGTACCACCCTTCATAAACAACCTTGCACCGCGTACTCTCATGTGTTTATGCCCTGTACCCGGATCATCAATGAAATCCTCATACAAATTATTGGCGCCTACAAGATGATCTAGCCAAATACGGCGATCACCAGGTTTAAACTTTGGTCCGGCCTCAAACATGGTAATTTCAAAATTTCCGCTTGCTAAAAGCTGTCGCGCCAATATTGTCCCGGCTACCCCAGAGCCGACAATGATAATTTTTTTCATAAGGCTTTCATTTTTCTATAGCTCTCGGGAGAATTGTAAGAACCTCCAAAATAGCCACTATAATTCCATAAACCGAACGTCTTGAACCCTCCTGATATGGGAACGAAATGGGTAATGATCTCGGAGAATACCAACCGTCTTGCCCTTCCCAGTTGGGTACTTTGAAAATCGGTCTCTTCAAATTCTGAAAAGAGCAAGGTAGCCCACTCCTTATCGTCCTTGCCCACCACTGCATCGATCAATGCCACAGCGTTTCTGTACTCCGTTAGATAACTGGGTTCTTCGCTGGTCTTCAGGTTTAGGTCTACCCTTAGTATCTTTAGGTATGTCTCAAGATCTGGAGTAAGTTCCCATATCTTGTTTACATACTTGCATAGAGATGCCAAGGCATTGAACTCGGTATCTGTCAACTTTCCGGTCAGTTCCCAATCGATCGGTAGGTCAGAATCTCCAACGGTTTTGAGCAACTGTCCCAATTTGTCGTCCGACACTTGGATACAACCCAAAGGGAGCATCGCCAAGGCACCGGCTGCAAGACCCATCTTGATAAGTTTTCGGCGATCTATCATTATATCGTTCATATTCTTCCGGTTTAAAAAATTAACTTTTATGTCTCAGAAATCCATCATCCCCTTATCTTATCAAGTTCATCACTATAGCCTGTCATTTGCCATCTAATAAGTGGCATTGGAATAATTCCATATGATAGAAATTCATCTATAAAATCTTTGATTACAAAATCATCGCCCAACTGTACCGCCCTTTCCCTAAACAGTTTCATAAAGTAAGCTTTACCAGCAACCACATTGCTGTGAAAGCCACCAGGGTTTCGTAAATTGGATTGCATTTCGAAGAAAACCACACCCTCATCCTCTTTGGTCCAACCTCGCGGCATTATTTCTGCACAGAGTTTTCTTGCCTCGGCAAGGGTAATCTCATTGGCATGCATCTTCATATCGGGTATGGATAGGCTCATATGGGATGCATTCATCAAATATTCCATTTCCCTTCCTTTACGTGGGCGCTCATCCAGCACCCCCGCTTGCATAAGGCCTTCTTCCATCCATACGGCCCAACCTTCCAAGCGCATAGAACCCATATTGTATCGTGTTCCCATTTTGCGAATGGGACTCAAATTAAGACGTTGTTGTCTCTGGTAATCTAGCATATGGCCAACATACTCATGGTTTTCACCGGGCAGTATTTCCCGTTGACGGTACTTTAGGTCTACATTGGAATTTTCTGGTAAAAACTCTTCGCCTACCTCATCACTCAATTCAGATAGGTCGCCTTCGGAACCACGTCCACCCATATAATAATCGGCGGGGTTTACCCAATCATCAATGGTCATTATTTCATTTTCCTTTAAAAATTTGACCACATAATGTAATGCCTCTCGTAAGCTCTTGTTATAGGCTCTTTCCGACATGGCCACCTCTAGTGGGGGAAGTTTTCGGTTTCTTTGTTCTTCCAACTTCAAAAAAGTGATAACTCGGTCGTACTCCCTTTGGATAATGGCATTGTTTTCTTCCCATCCCCATGGGGATAACTGTACGTTGTGCATCCACCAAGAATAGTTTTCCTTACCCGATCCGGCAGAAGCGGTCATTTTATGTTTGTTGGCAATGATCCATTGGCGGTATTCCTCTATTGCTGTTGCTGCGCTTTTTGCAAGCTTGATCAAACCTCTTTCGCCTTTTAAAAAATCTTCCCCCATGGCATTGAAGAACTCTGCCTCTTGCTCAAAATTTCTTATGGCGAAAGCTGCCAAGTCACCAGAGCCTTCGGTAAGATTTACCTTTGCCTGTTCCAAAATTGCCGGAACCATTTTAAGTCCGGTCTTTAATTGTGCCTTTTGTTCTTTGTTCAAAGGACCTTCAAAGTCAAAAAAGACCGGCATGATGTCTTCTAGATTCATTGATGCCCCAGCATCTCCCGCTCCAAAGAAAGAATAGAACCCAGGATCGTGTTTCCATGGCTTAAGCACACGGTGATGAAACTCCACAGCATTCATTTCCGCCCATACCAAAAGGTAATCTACTTGCAAGGATTTGGACCAACCTGTGGTATCTATATCGGCCAGTCGTTTCTGGTAATTCTTCATTTCGATATGCTTCCTATCCATTCCGGCCTCGCTATAATCTGGCAGTCCATCAACGATGGCCGGTTTTTGCGCTTCTCGAAACCCTACGAATAATTCTACCAATGCGTCGTAAGTGGAACTCTTTTCATGGGATTGGGAATAGCCCCATGAAATAGTGGCACATAATACGGTACAAATAATGGGTTTTAAATACTTGATCATGATGTTAGTTTTTTGAATTAATTAAATTTTTGCACAATAAAAGAGGTGTAACTCTCCTCCCATAGCCATAAAATGACTTGGTAAGTAATTGATTGTCAATATTTTAGTGGTTAGTGTTTAATGCATGTATTGCCCGCCATTTACGTAGAAGTTGGCACCTGTTGAAAATTTGGCATCAACAATACAATCTACCATATGAATTACATCTTCATACTCTCCCAAACGCCCCATTGGCATGGTTGCGAGTTCTTTTTCCAGTCCTTCTTTATTTTCCAAATCGTAACGCTCAATGACTTCTTTTGTGCGTATTGCATTCGGAACAAGGCAATTGACCCTAATCCTTGGAGCCAGTTCTAGTGCCATCGCTTTTGTAAGGGCAAAAATGCCCCCTTTTGCCGCGCAAAAATTAGCACCATTTTTTCTTCCAATCTGGCCCGCTGCAGCACCCAGATTGATAATTAGACCTTCTCTATCCGTATTGTGAAAGGCATATTCCTGACTGCACACAAAATGTCCTTTTAAGTGTACATTCACCACGGCGTCCCAAAGTTCATCCGTCATTTCCATAAAGGGGCCATCCCGATTTATTCCGGCACAATTGATGAGGATATCTACCCTTCCGAATTTCTTGATAGCAGCATCAAACATGGCTTTTACTTCTGAGCGGTCAGAAACATTTGCTTTAAACTTCATCACCTTCTGATCTCCAACATTTTCGGCTATTTCCCCATACAATGCTTCTGCTTCGGCATCCATAACGTAATTGATCACTACACCAAAACCTTTTTTGGAAAAGTGTCTAATCAAACATGCCCCCAGTCCGCTCGATGAACCTGTAATTAAAATGACCCTTTCTTCCTTCATATTTTATACCCTTTTACTTAATTCTATATTCTTCCAATGCGTCTTCATCTATTTCTACTCCAAAACCAGGACCCTCTGGCACGGCCAAACAACCGTCAACAACTTTAAGAGGTTGCTTTAGGACTGAACCATCTACTTGGGTAAGTTCCGTAAATTCACTGGCTATCGGGTGTATTTTCATAGATGCTGCAATATGTATTTTGGCAACGGAGGATATTCCGGGTTCTAGTTCCGTACCTGCAATACATGGTAGTCCTAGTGCTTCCGCAACAGCTTCTACTTTCTTGCCCAAATGAAGACCGCATGTTTTTGCAATTTTAAGGTTTAAGAGGTCCGCAGCACCATAATCATGTATCTTCACTGCATCCTGAGGGGTCCAGATACTTTCATCGGCCATTAAGGGGACGCCTATATTGCTACGAATGTGCGCCATTCCCTTTAAATCCCAATTAGGTATGGGTTGCTCCAATAGTTGTAGATTGCAGTCTTCTACTGCCCTCATAACCCGTATTGATCCAATAGTATCCCAAGCGGCATTTGGATCTAGCCGAAGTTCCACATCATCTCCCACAGCGGCACGAACGGTTTTAATTCGCTCCACATCGAGTTTCATATCATCGGAACCTTTAATTTTGATAACACTGATGCCTTCCTTTAACACCCGTAGTGCATTGTCTGCCATTGCCTTTGGCGTATTGATTCCTATTTCCGAACCTACGGGTACTTTGTCCCTAAACTTACCTCCCAATAGTTTATAAACCGGAACGTTTAGAATCTTTCCCAAAAGATCGTGCAATGCCAAATCAATACCTTCTTTAACGCAGGTGATGCGGGCGAGATTCTGATCTAGAATCATCATGATACGTCCAATATTAAAAGGATCTTCTCCAATAATTTTTGGAGCGGCATAGTTTAGGATGGTAGATTCGATAGACTCTCGAGTTTCTCCGTAAAACTCGGGTTCCCAAGCACACGCTTCGCCAATTCCAACATGTCCGTCATCCGTATATATCTTGATCAAAATTGCATCCGATCGCACAAAGCTCGTATACGCATCGGCAAAACCTTTGACCGGAATCCCATATGCGATCGTTTCTATTTTAGTAATTTTCATAATTTCATTGGTTGTTTATACATCCGCTATTTTCCCGATCATCCAATCTGCCGTGTTGTGAAAATTGGCTACAGTACTCCCTGGAGGCACCAGCGCATCACAAGCTTTTCTCGTTTCATCGGTAAGTTTCATATCCATAATGGGCAATAAAGGCTCCAATTGTTCCACGGTACGTGGGCCGATAAGTGGTGCCGTAATACCGGGTTGGTCTTTGCACCACAGTATGGCCAGTTGCGCTGGGCTTAGACCAAGTTCATTTGCAATTTTGGTGAATTCAATTCCTACTTCAATACCTCTTTTTGTAACCCTATCTGCATAGAATCCTCCTCGAAGTGCCGCTCGGGAACCTTCGGGGAATTTATTGGCATCGGTATAACGACCTGCCAATACACCCATGGCCATGGGAGCCCAGGTAATTAAGCCTACCCCATATTTCTCACAGACAGGTACCAACTCATTCTCAATACGACGATCCAACAAGTTGTAAGGAGGCTGTTCCGAGACAAACCGAACATAATTCTTCATTTCACTCATTAAGATTGATTCTACAACCGCCCAAGCTGGATGTGTGGAACAACCGATGTAACGTACTTTTCCTTGTGTAACCAAATCGTCCAAGGCCCTTAAAATTTCATCCATTGGAATATTGGGCGACTGGCGGTGTAACTGATATAGGTCTATATAATCTGTTCCTAGCCTCTTCAATGAATTTTCACAGGCACGAATAATATTTAAGCGGGTGTGGCCATGTTGATTAGGCCCAAGTTCCGGATTGTATTCTTCTAAAGTAAAACCAGGCCTACGTTGCCCATGGTCTACCTTTGTACCAATAATAACCTGATCTCGTCTGCCAGACTCCTTTAAAATTTTACCAATAATACGTTCTCCTTCTCCATCGGCATATACATCTCCCGTATCTACCATATTGATACCTGCATCCAACGCTTTTAATAAAATTCGCTCACATTCGGCCGGTGGGGAGGGATCCATAAAATTATCTGTTCCCAAAACCAACGATGATACATTAACACCTGTACGGCCTAAAGTTCTATATTCCATATTCTACTTTGCATTTATGTATTAATAATTTTTTAATTTGATATTAAGTCTAATAGCCTAACAGCTTAGGCAAAAACAATGTTATTTCTGGTACAAGCGTAATTATTATCAAGCTGAAAATTAAAATCAACAAAAACGGCAACAGTGGCTTTACTACCTTCTCTATGGGGACACCGTTAATACCGCAGGCTACAAAAAGACATATGCCCATGGGTGGTGTAATCATCCCAATACCCACATTGGCGGCAATCATAATTCCAAGATGCATAGGATCTATACCCAACGTAATACCTACCGGGACCAATATGGGCAATAACACAATAATGGGCGGCAATGCATCCATCACCATTCCCAGAACCAGAAAAATAATATGTACCAATAAAAGAAATACAAGAGGGCTATCTGCATAGGTCATAATCCATTCGGCCATTACATGGGGTATTCTCTCAAATGTCAATACAAAAGAAAACATGGAGGCTGTTCCCAACACCAATAAAACCACACCAGTTAAAGCGCAGGTATCCAATAGTATTTTTGGCAGGTTATTTGCCTTCAGCGTCTTATATACAAATGCCGATACCAGAAAACCATATACAACGGCCACGGATGCCGCCTCGGTAGCCGTAAAAATACCCCCATATATGCCTCCTAAAATAATCACTACCATTAAAACTGGTAGAAAGCCTCCTTTTAAAACATGAAGTTTTTCTTTCAGTTTCATTTTATCCGCTAATGGCAATTTCATTTTACGGGCGTAGTAATAGGCCAATCCCATAATTGCCACCCCATTAAAGATTGCCGGGGCTATACCTGCCGCAAAAAGACCTCCTATAGAAATGTTTGCAATGACCCCAATGATAATCAGATCTATTGCCGGTGGCACCAATGTAGATACGCCGCCTGCAGCACTTAACAATGCCGTTGCAAAAGCCGGGGGGTATTTCATTCTTTTCATCCCCGGCAATGCCACAGAACCAATAGCTGCGGTATTTGCACTGGGCGATCCCGATATACCGGACATTAGCATTGTTGATAAGATTACCACCAATCCTAATCCTCCATAAATTCTGCCCACAAATACCATGGCCATATCAACAATACGTTTTGCCAAACCTCCCTGTGCCATAAGTTGGCCCGCGAGCACAAACAACGGAATCGCTATTAAAGGGAAAGATTCAAATCCTGCCAAAAACTTTTGCGGCATCATGATCAGAATATCATTTGGCAATAAAAGCATAGCTGTTAAGGCTGTAATTGCCAGTGCCATACCTACGGGCACTGCCAAAAGCAAGGCTACAATCAATACAATTACAACAATCCACCACATATTATCCTTAATCTTTTTTATTAATTGTTTTATCCGAGGTTTCGTCAAACCAGTTTTTTATTACATAGTAAAGCATTATTAAGCCGGCGAAGATTGCCGAGGAATATGGTACTGCCAATGATAGGCCCGTACCGGGTCCAAAATGATCCGAAGAACTTATAGTATATTCTACGGCTTTCCATGTAAACAATACCAAAAAGACGACCATTATTGCCGAAACAAAAATTGATGTCATTCGCTGTGCTTTTGAGCCTAAACGATCTACCACGAAACGCAGTGCAAAATGGGATTTTGTTTTAAACGCATAGCCTACGGAAAGCCCTGCGACCCACATGAACAAATAGGTAGCCAATTCTTCCGTCCAACCCAATGGAAGCTGAAAAAACCGAAACAAAACCTGTAAAAAAGTCACTACTACAATACCAATAAGCAATAGGCAAAGTGCCAACTCTAGAGGATGTTTCCATAAATTCTTCATTTCTATTCCAACAGATGATGTATTTACCTTCATAACAAGCTACTGGTTTATAATCTGTTCAATTAATTGCATGCCGCCTACCTTTTCTGCATTTTTTAAATAAAGTTCTTTAGCAAGGTCCTGAAAGGGTTTCTTATCCACGTCATTAAAAACCATTCCTTTTTCCTGAAGTTGAACCACCGCTTCTTCCGTTTTTTGTTTCATCGATCTACGCTGAACAGCAACAGAAGTATGCCCAGCTTCCAAAACTTCTTTTTGAACGTCCGGTGATAATTCGTTAAACTGTTTTTTGCTAAAAAGCAATGCGACCGCCGGAAATAAATGCTCCGTACTGGAAATGTACTTCGTTACTTCGTAGAATTTCATATCAAGAAGATCAGTGTTATCACATTCTCCCCCATCAAGTACTTTTGTCTGAACGGCAGAATAAAGTTGATTGAATGACATACTGGTTGCCTGGGCACCAAATGAATTAAATCCGTCCAAAATTATTGAACTTCCTATAACGCGAATTTTCAATCCTTGAAGATCTTCAGGTTTATGGATAGGGCGTTCTTTGTTCCAAACATTCCTAACCCCTGCAAACCACCATCCCAAGACAATACAATCTAGTTTGTCTTCAATTTTTTTGGCAATTTGCTTACCGACCGGTCCATCTATTATATCATAAAAATGATTTGTATCCCTAAAAAGAAAAGGAAAATTAAACAAATCCGCTTCTGGAACAAATGATCCTAAAGCACCAATGTTAACCGGTGTGGAAGCAATTACCCCTAACTTAACCATTTCAATGGCATCTTTTTCCGTAGCAATTTGAGCGGCAGGAAAAACTTGAAAATCTATTTTGCCTTCGCCTATCTTTTCTAAATGCTTTTTCATGGAAAGATATCCCTCCTGAAAAGAATGTTTTTCACCTGCATTATGTGAATTCTTCATTACGACGTTCTTGGAATTCCCATGCCAGTTACATGAAGAAAAGCACAAGAACAAAACTATTGTATAGCACAAACACAAACTACTTTTACTTTTCATTGTCATTATTTGGGTTATTGGTAGAACACCCCATAAGGTATAGTCCAATTTGCAACTTTGCAAGTTCTTGTTTATCAACTTATTTAAGTCATATGAAGGCACTGCTCCACTTTTTATCCCGCCATGATAAAACAGCGGAGAACCAATGAACTGGTGCTTCCACATTCTCCTTCAAATCATTCTTATAAAAACACACCTCCGGGGTTTATTCTTGCAAATCAACTTAAACTAACTCACGCATGAAAACATTTGCTTTTTGGAGGTGTGTTTATACCATATACTTTTGCTTAATAAAATACTTGTACAATAAGGATGTACACGCTTATACTCAAATACTTCTTAGTTTGGAACATTTGGATTATTATCTGTTTCACTTCTTGGGATTGGCATATAAAATCTAAAAACATCCCCTTCTAAATGCCAAAGATCAAATCTTGCCTGA
Source organism: Spongiimicrobium sp. 3-5 (assembly GCF_046557915.1). NCBI lineage: Bacteria > Pseudomonadati > Bacteroidota > Flavobacteriia > Flavobacteriales > Flavobacteriaceae > Spongiimicrobium > Spongiimicrobium sp. 3-5. The sequence goes on along the minus strand of NZ_JBHEBG010000001.1, from coordinate 1,126,227 downwards.
TCAACGATCCGTGTCCCTTTCAAAAACAATGTTTTATCCCTTTCCTCTATAAGTAAACCCATAGGGCCAGTAAAATTTGTTGTAGCAGACAGAACATTCTTTACACCAATACCTAATGCACTTGCGCCACCTTTCGGATTATCATATGCCAACATTTGAGCTTCGTCATACGGATCTAAGCCGTGAAATGTACGCACATTGTTAATATGTATCAATGCCGTGGGATTATCATTATTTCTGATTGCCACTTCAGCTAAAATTAATTGCATTTCCCGCCAGTCTATAATATGAAATGGACTATCGGCAGCGGTATATATATCTTGAGTGACATTGGCGCCTGTTGCGAATTCTGCCCATTGCGTATCGTCACCGATTCCTGATACCGATGCTGTTGTTATTGCCTTTTCCCATAGAGGTAATCGCTCATTTTGATTTGCCAAACCACTTCTAGGATTGGGCGTTGTGGCATTTCCTGGTTCGCCCTCGCCAGATTCAATACCCCGAAGCGATCTTGAAACAATACCATCATCCAAATTTTCCTGGGTTAATTCCGAAATAATCTCACCTTCCTTACGGTCATCCAACACATATTGAAGAAATCGGGGATGTGGACTAAAGATAAATTGATTGTCGTCGTTTGTCCTTCCAGATTGCAACCACATTTGATTCGGAAAAATTGTATTGTGGATTATGCCAAATGTTTCATCTCCTTCTTGCAATCCGTTTTCTGCCGCAGTTTTGGCTTCGGCATACATTCCATCGAACAAATAGGTACGGGCGATAAAAGACCAAGCAAACTTATCCGGCTCAGGAACATCACCAGGATCTGTTCCCAGAAGTGCATTGAACTTTTCGCGAGCTAGGGCACGTAGTTCATTGGAGCTTAAAAACGCCCCAACTTCGCCATTATCCAGTTGTTCTTGTGTAGTAATTGGCGCTCCGGGCGAATCACCCACGGTAGCTCTTGCTCCCCAATGATCTGCCAGATACATGCGTGTTAGCCCCCCTAGAAAGTTACCCCACCACAATGCGTTTGCTCTCAATTCCTCATTAACAAAGCCTCCATTTGCGTCAATAACTCCTACTCTACGCACTAAGTCATCCGCAAGAAAGCGTAAAAGCTGATAATTGCTCCAATCATCTTCATGGAATGTAAGATTCCCGGGTAGATCTTGGACAAATGTAATATGATCGGGTGCAGAACCAAAAGCACCTAGGATCATCTCATCAGAATAGCCCGCTACTCTCCAAAGCATACGTCCAATTCCTTCTCCGGCGTCCCCGGTACTACCCATCTGACCTTTAATACCATTTACAAGTAGCCCCAGACTGGTTTCGTTGTTCAAATCTGTACCTTCAACTTGGTTGAGGAGCGGATCAATATCCTGTACATAACTGTCACACGATGCTAAAGAAAAACCTAGCAGTGTAACAAAACAGACAATTAGTTTTATATTTTTCATAATTTCCAAATTTAAAAGCATTCTGCTAGAATTTTAATGTTACAAATGTGGTGAACGTTCTACTTGGTGGTAGTTGTCCCGATTGCACACCAGTTGAAGGGCTATTGGTAAATGCTCCCGCGTTAGATTCTGAATCTAAACCGGAATAACCAGAGATCCAACGCTGTATTTTTTCGCCAGTATCAATAGATGTTACGGTATGCAAACTTGCTTTGCGCTTATACCATGCCAATACATTTGATCCGGCAACACCTATGTTTAGACCTTTGATAAATTTCGATTTACTTACCAGTTTTTTAAAATTATAACTAATGCTCACTTCTCTAAGTTTAATGAAATCACCTTTTTGAATGCCATTTGCATCGTTAAAGGGAGACAATGAAGCGAACTGATTGGCAGCATCTATGTAGGCCGGTGAACCAGGTGTAAGCGCTGCGTCACCCGTACCAAAATCTCCATATCCCAATTGTTGATACAGTCTATCAAAAGCTAAATAATTGGTTCCGATACCATTAAAATAATCCGTATCAACTCCAAAAAATATTTGATCGATCGTTTGCTCATTGTATACAACAAAACCAGTTTTGGCCTCTAAAAGAGCAGAGAAATTAAAATTGCCCACACTTATATTGGTATTTAAGCTGGCTATATACTCGGGAGTATTTACGCCAATAAATACATCTCCGTCACTATTTTCAAAATCATAGAGTTCCCCTGCCGGTACCACTTCTCCGAAATTAGGCAAAATGTCTATTTGCTGTTCGTTTGTACCATCTGAGAATAGTGCTCCTAAAGTCACCGAGTTAACATAGGCCCCTCTTGGCAAACCAGACCTAAAAACTTGTGTGCCTCCACCTGGGCCACCTTGTATCTGTCCGTCAAACCCTAAATTTGTTACGGTATTTTCTTGATATCCTCCTAACAAAGTGAAATTAACTCTCCATCCTCCCAAGGCTTCCCCAGCGAAGCTTGTACTCAATGTAAGTTCCAAACCTGAACCTTCTACCGAACCAACATTTACGAAAGGAGCAAAATTGGCCAATCCTGAAGATGATACCGGAGGTCGTGGCACTAAAGATTTCTTAGCTTTATTTTTGTAATAGGTTAATTCCAGACCAAAATTACCAACTTCGGCCTCTAAACCTACTTCAAATTGTTGTACCCTTTCCGGTTCCAAGAGTGGGTTTCCAATAGAGGCTACGTTAAGCCCTACGCCATATTGGGATGACCCTGGAGCATAAAGAAAAGGTATGCCTGCCGTAACATCCGGCAACGTGCCAGATTCGCCATATGCCACTCTAGTCTTAAGAAATGAGAATACTTCTGGCATCCAATCAAAATTATCCCATCTGATTAAAAAACTTGCGGACGGATAACTTATACTTGGCGCCAAATTGCCCATAACACTGGAATAATCCCTTCTGATCATAAGTGTTGTAAAAAACTTATCATCGTAGGACAAATCATTTGAGGCAAAAATCCCTGCCGATTTTGAATGAAAGGCAGATTGTGTAGGTGGTAAAATTGTGTTTGCGGCATTTAGGGTTTCAAATCCCGGGGGAAGATCCGTGCCAGAGGTAAAGTTACCACTAGAACGCTCACTAAAAATCTGTGATCCAACGGATAATGACCCTGAGAATTTACCTAGGTTATAGGTATAGTTAATATTATTTGTAAAGGTAAATGCAGTAGACTCGTCATTAGCCACTATTACAGTACCCGGATCATCTACTCCCTCAATGGCCTCGCTTGTACGCCTTTGTACAAAAACACTGTTTTCATTTCTATTGGTAACTCCAATTGTAAAGGCAGCTGATAGACCTTTTAGGGCATTTTCCCTGTCTACAAAAGGAGCATACTTTCCTTGAAAGGAAGCCGTGAAATTATTTATTTGATTGTCATCGGACGAACTTTCGAAAAAAGCTGGCCTTGTTGGATCAAAATCGGGATCATAATTGGCTGGGTTAAAACCAAGAGCTCCAAATTCACCATCACCACGACCTCTTTGAGGTAATAAAATATCCGTTTTGCTATATTGCGAACTGGCCTTTAAGCTAAATTTGGCAGAAGGTGTAAAATCAATGTTGAATCGGGCACTGGTCTGTTCCATACTATTATCAGGGGTTGTACCGTCTTCTTCGTTTCTATCTATTGAGAAAAAAGATCTGAAAACATCGTTACCACCAGATACGTTTAGACTATTTTTAAATATAACCCCTGTTTCAAAAACGTCGCTTCTTAAGAATTCATGGTTTCTGTAATTCCTTTCATCTAAAACGTTTCCTACATCATGAAAACCGATGGTGGTTTTATAATTAACTTCCATTCCACTTCTAGTTCCTCGCTTAGTGGTAATTAAAATCACCCCGTTTGCAGCGCCTGTTCCGTATGATGCCGATCCGGCAGGTCCTTTTATAACCTCTACGTTAGCAATATCTTCGGGGTTTAGACCAACTAATGAAGAAATACCTCCGGTACCTCTATCACCACCTCCGGTACCAGTAGAGGTTCTATTATCCATTCTTACACCATCAATAAAAATCAGTGGTTGTCCGTTTCCATTTATTCCTGCACCGGACCGAACTATAAACCTAGTTCCAGAGCCAAATCCACCACCAGATTTTTGTAGCGATACCCCTGCAATTTTACCGGATAACAAATCATCAACACCATTGTAACTGGCTTTTTTAGAAAGCTCACTTGCGTTGATTCGTTGAACAGAAATACTGGAAACTGCCTTGGAGTTTTGAGACACCACCCCAGTTACTACAACTTCATCCATCTGAAGTAGGTCAATTTCCAAATTAAACTCAATGCTTGTTTCTTGCCCAGAAATAGTAATGTTCTGAGTCTGTGTTTTGTAGCTTAAAAAGCTACATTTTACCGTATAATTCCCATCGGGGACGTTATTTATGGTAAAATTACCGTCAATGTCAGAAACCGCATAAAGATTGGCCCCTTCCACTTGTACGGTTGCACCCAAAAGGGATTCACCTGTTTGATTGTCAATAACCTTTCCAACAAGCGTTCCGGAGGATTGCGCCAGAACAACATTGGTAAACGTCATTAAAAAAATTAGCAATACCGTAGTCCACCTAGGTTTTTTACGGAGACTTTTACGAATAAAAGCCAGATTTAACTGTTTCATAATACATTTAGTTAGTTATAATTATATGCTAGTTAGTAAGTTGAAATTTTGATATTGAACCTCACCTTAATGGTCCAAAATGGACCGGGTAAATTTTTCAATATATTCACTCAATGCGTCCGAAGCCGTTTCGGCCTCCGCTTGATTGCCATTGGCCGTAGCCCTCATCATGTTGGCATGTAAACTTGCTGATTCCACTAAATCCGAAGCCACCCGGTGCATAAACCAAAAACGGCGGCAATGCGCATGTGTGGTTTCAGAAATCTGCGATGCAAAAAAGTTGCGTGATGCTATTTGAAGGATTTGATCAAACTCCCCATCATACTTTATAAATTCTAAAGCATCATCTTCATTAGCTGCCTTTAAAATACCATCTGCAAGTTCATTTAAACGTTCTCGCTGTTCGGGTGTCAATCGTTTTGTGGCATTTCCTACTATCAATCGATCTACCACCTGTCTTAATTTCACAATTTCCAATTGATCCATAATGTTAACGTCACTGATAATCATTCCTCGTCTTGGCAAAACAGAGACCAAACGCTCTCTTGTAAGCCGTTGCAAAGCTTCTCTTAGCGGTGTACGGCCTATGTCGATTTTTTTACTCAATTCAGCTTCTGAAATAAGACTTCCGGGCGCTAGCTTTAGGGTTACTATCATCTCCTCAAGGAGGTAATAAGCCTTGTCGGCCAGACTGCTAAAAGATTTATGTTTTTCTGAATGTGCGATTAATCCCATTTTTTTCTTGCCTTTTTTGTTGATCAAAACCTCTTTGTTCCAAGTCATATTTCTATCTGAATAATGCCATTTTTTAGTAATTCGGTTTTGTGCAATTCGTTAACATTTATTTCTTATTAATATACAACTGATATATCAGTAATATCGAACTAATATATCCTTAATATATCACAAATCCAAGAAAATAAGCATCAATTATCGTCCGTTTTCCCCTATATTTTGGCGATATCTGTTTTTTGTTTTATTTACCTACAAAACAAAGGCTAAACTACCGGCCAATTAATATTTTCCGGCCACCAACTCCTCTTTGGAAAGTGCCCTTTTAAAGGCATCTGACCTTGGGGGCGATCTCTCCTGAGTTGTTATGGCCACACCAACGAACAAAACACACGAAAATACTGGCGCAAGTAAGGTGTCTAACCCTGCCCAATCTTCTGGAACAATCCAAAACAAGGCCATTCTAATACCAACACCACATATTACCGATAATATAGCCGCCGCGGAATTTGCTTTCTTCCAAAAAATCCCCAAAACAAATGGCACAAAACAACCGGCCAATACAATATCGAAGGCTAGTATCAAAAGCGTACCGGGCTCCGGGCGAACACAAGCAAAGATTATGGCCAAGACCATTAACGGTATGGCCATTAAACGTGCTGTTCGCAATAATTTATTATCGCTCCAAACAGATTGGGAATATCGTTGAAAAAGATTGTGGGTCATTGTATTGGCCATTGCCAAAATAACTCCCGAGGCCACGGCAATACTTGCTGCTATTACGCCAACCACAAGTAATATCCCTATCCAAACAGGTACATTCTCCATGGCTAAATCTATCAACAGTGAAAAACCCAGCTCTTTTTTAAGATAAACGGCGTAAAGACCAATGAGGGAAACGGGGGTTCCTACCAACAAAATTAACACTCCTCCCAAATAACAGCTTTTACGTGCAGCCCTTGGTGACTCCGCGGATATGACCCGTTGAACCAAATCCAATGCAACAACATTTCCCAACGCCAAGGATATAATTGCGGCCCAATTTTGAAGAGCTCCATTTTTTATTTGGGTCAACCCAACACTTGAATATTTATCATGTGGCAATTTCATTAAGAGATCCTCCCATCCATAATGGAATGTCAGCCAAAAGAAAGCGGATAAAATGCCTATGATAAAAATGCCAACTTGAAAAACACTGGATGAAAGGGAAGCAAAAAAACCACCAGTTAGTGAATAGAGCAAAATCCCCGCGCCCAATACAATGACGATGGGAACAAAAGAAAGATCGAACACTCCGTGGAACAAAATTCCCAGGCCTGCTATGTTACCGGCCAAAAGTATTACACTACCCACCAACATGGTTAACGTGGCCAAAGTTTCTACAGTTCTGTTATAGCGTCTTCCGAAAAAATCGGCCAAAGTCATCATATTCATATTCCAAATTGGCTTTGCAAAAAAACGTCCCAATAAAAACATGCATGCCGCCAGACCTATAGGAATTGAGGCCCCGGACCAAAACCCAAATTCCGCACTGCGTGCTGCAGCGCCAATGGAGCCATTTGCATCTATCGCCGGTGCCACAAGACTTATTCCAACGACCCATACCGGCATCATTGCCCCAGCTTTGAAATAGTTAACAGCTTTCCCTTTCACTTTAAAATAAGTCCAAAGGCTTATCCAAAAAGTGATAATAGCAAAAACAATTACAGCAATTCCGATATAGTTCATATTTATGCTTTAATCCGATTGGTTATCGTTAATATACCTCGGTGTTTTTCTATGATGCGTTCCTTTTTCGTAATTGTAGGCTATTTCCAACAGTACGGATTCTGACCAAGCACGACCAAAAATAGACAGCCCCACCGGAAGCCCATCCAACAGGCCCATGGGAACATTGATTATGGGATATCCGGCAATAGCCGAGGGTGAGCTGCTTTCAATACTAAAATTATCCCCATTGGTGAGATCTGTTTTCCAGGCCGGGCCGCCTGTTGGAGCAATAATCGCATCCAAATTGTTATCGTCCATTATTTTATCAATTCCTTCATCCCTACTAGATTTTAGCATTGTCCATAAGGCCTTTTTATACTCTTCGTCCTGTAAACTTCCTTTGGACTGTGCCAGCTTCAATAGTTCGTGATCAAAATATCGCATCTCTACATTATCGGCAAAAGTGCTATCTATTAGTTCTTGCAAATCTTTTACCGGTGCATTATCCCCCAATGTGTCAAAATAGTTATTAAGACCATCTTTAAATTCATACAATAAAACTTCAAAAGAATGATCTCCCGTAGCCTTATCCAAAAGTTCTTCTATTTCAAAAATTTCTACTCCTTGTTCCTTAAAAAACCCTACAGCTTCTTCCATTAGTTTGGTCATCCTAGCATTGGTACCCAACGGACTTTTAAAATAACCGATCCGTTTTCCTTTAAGATTCCCTTCTTTGAGAAATTGGACATAATCTTGATATGCTACCCGATCTGGAACCATGGTTTTACTATCATTTTCGTCCATGGCGGTTAAAGTTCCCAAGCAAATAGCCGCATCTTTGACCGTTCTTGCCATTGGGCCACCAGAATCTTGGGTAAATGAAATTGGAATTATCCCGGTTCTACTGATTAAGCCTACGGTAGGCTTAATTCCAACAATCCCGTTGTTGTTTGATGGGCAAACTATAGAGCCATTGGTCTCTGTACCTATTGCCAGAACACACAGGTTAGCGGCTACTGCTGCACCAGATCCTGCGCTAGACCCACAAGGGTTTCTACTAAGGTCATAGGGATTTTTAGTCTGTCCGCCCAAACCGCTCCAACCACTTGAAGAATAGCTCGAATGGAAATTTGCCCATTCACTTAAATTGGCCTTGCCCAAAATAACTGCCCCCGCCTTTCTTAGCTGTGCCGCCAATGGACTATCTTTTAGTGGATATGAATTTTTCATTACCCTAGAACCCGCAGTGCAGGGCATTTTATCGGCTGTATCAATATTGTCTTTTAGTAAAACTGGAATGCCATGCAAGGGGCCCATGATATTATCATTTTGCCATTCTTCATCGAGCTTTGCGGCAATATCAAGTGCATCCGGGTTTATGGTCAGTACCGCATTTAAGGAAGGTCCATTTTTATCGATAGCATTTATTCTATCCAAATAAAACTGTGTTAATTCTGTTATCGTGTATTCTTTGTTTTTGTACGCCTTATGAATCTCATCAACTGTAATTTCTTCATGAATATTAAGATGATCCAACGCTCGGGAAGATGCTTGCGGTATCTTTTCCTGATTACAGGACAAAATTAGAGTTGCTAAAAAAAGATATGCGAACGGTTTTTTAATTTGATTCATCATTGAAATATTTAAAAGGGAGACCAAGATGGTATTGTATCGTCATTGTTGTTATTGGTCAGCCTGGTTTGTTGTGTTCCATCTGCGTTCATGCTATAAATTTCATTGTTACCATCACGATCGGATACGAAAACAATTTTCTTACTGTCTTGGGACCAAGCGGCAAATTCGTTATACCCCTTGCTATTGGTCAAGTTTTTTAATCCGGAACCGTCTCTATTAATGCTCAAAATATTGGCCGGCGGGTTACCCGGCGTTGGATTGGAATCGAACACTATTTTACTGCCATCGGGAGACCATGCTGGATAGCCATTATATGCATCAATATCCGTAACCTGATTTGGGGCAGTTCCGTCGGTATGGACGATCCATATCTGAGCCCGCCTCAAATATTCTGTTTTTTCCGTCCAGGCAGGGCCGCTTTCATGTTCCACAACCGCCATGGATCCGTCTGGAGAAGGACAAGGAGAACCTGCATGGAAATCTTCTTGTGTAATACGTCTAACATTGCTGCCATCTGCGTTCATAATGTAGGCACCGCCTACCTTCCCTCGTTTGGAGCTGAACATTATTTGCTCTCCGTCAGGGGTCCATCTTGGTGCCGTATCCGCACCTGTGTTATTCGTGAGTCTTAATACATCCGTTCCATCAACGTTCATCGTATAGATTTCCAAATTACCATCCCGATCAGAATCAAAGGCAACTTTATCCCCATTTGGTGACCATGCCGGTGCACTGTCCTCTGCAGGGTGATGGGTAATTCGGATCTGATTTGAGCCATCGGCGTCCATAATATAAATCTCCATGTTACCATCTCTATTGGATTGAAAAATGACTTTAGGGTCACTTTTTCCAGCCTCGTTTTGAGCTTGCATTTTCACAGGCGTAACAAAAAAACAGATCGACAACAAGCCCCATATTTTATTTCCTACCAAAAATTTCATTTCAGTTATTTTTAAGTACTAATCCTGTTTTGCTTTACCACGTTGAAAACCTGCTGCGTTTTCCGCCTCTTTAAGGAATCCTTTTTTTAAATTGGACGTGCTAAAATAATCCCAATAGGAAGCGGTTCCTTGGGGTTGATCCAAATTGACCGATACGCCATCTTTGAAAACCATTTTTACCTCTCGGATATTGGAGATATTATCCAAAGGATTTTTGGCAACTATCAAAAGATCGGCCAATTTCCCTTCCTCTACGGTACCCAATTTATCTAATACGCCCAATAAATCTGCACAGTTTCGAGTAGCGGCAATTAGTGTATTCATTTCGCTCACTCCGGAAAGTACAAATTGTTCCATTTCCAAAATTCCAATCTCCCCAATGGGCATGGAATCTGAACCCAATACTACCTTAACCCCGGCATCAACGGCTTTTTTCAATGCTTGTCTTTGATACAGTGCATGTTCTTGGGATCTTTCGTCCGCATAGTTGATAAGGGTACGGTAGTAAGATATCTCTTTATCATTCGCATAACCCAGGGTTTTAAGCCTGTTCTCCCGTTCTTTTATATATGCATCGCTAAGATTACATATTATGGTGGGGTCGTAAAAAGTGCCTTTTTCCGCCATAAGTGCAATGGTCTCATCGGTAATGCCATACCCATGTTCTATGCAGTCAATGCCCGCTTTTACGGCTCTATAAATATCCGGTTCGCGTGTATGCGTGGTTACATGTCTTCCCAGACTATGGGCCGTTTGTATGGCAGCTTCCAATTCATCCTGGAGCATTTCCACACTAAATATTTTAATTAGATCTACCCCTTTTTGAACACGTTGCCTTACCAATTTTCTTATTTCCGCAACACCATCTGCACCGTGCTCCACATAACCTCTATGCCCTGCAGTGGGGGAAACAAAATTTCCGCTTGCGAAAATTCTAGGGCCCATAAAAAATCCTTGATCGAAGGCATCCCTCCAGGCCACATCCAAATAGTCGCGCTCACCAACAGAGCGTACACTGGTAAACCCATGGCGTAACCCGTCCATAGCGTTGAGACCTGCCCTAATGGATGCGGAAGCCAGGCTTTCGTTTTCTTCAATGTGTTTTGGATCGGGCAATAGCGCGGATAAATGTGTATGCATATTCCAGAGGCCTGGTACCACATATCCGTTTTCAACATCGATCACGGTTACGTTCTCTTCATTGGTATCACCTGTGTAAGGCCCCTTCTTTATTTCAACAATTTTATTGCCTTCGAGTACTAGGGTCATATTCTTTTGAAGTTTTGCTCCTGTACAATCAATGACATTGCAATTTAACAGCACTTTTTTGTGTGTATTGTTTTGAGCTATTCCTTGTAGTGAAAAGCATACAAAAAATACTACGGCCATAATTTTCCCAAGTAAATGTGTCGGCCTTTTTGATGTTACGGAATAACGTTTCATAGTAGCAAGGTTTAACTAATGGTTTTTTGTTTTTTTATTACAACTGCCTCCACGGTCTTTAAAACTTCTTGATGTATTTTTCCGTTGGTGGCCAATATTTCAACAGATTCGGTGAAATAGTCTTCCCCTGAAAGCGTTGAAACCATACCGCCAGCTTCCTCTATTAAAAGTACCGCTGCGGTTAAGTCCCATGGGTTCATATGTATTGCCCAAAAACCATCGTATCGTCCCGATGCCACATAGGCAAGGTCTAACGTAGCCGATCCATGGTTTAAGACTCCTTCAGCTTTTAAAATCAATATATTGAAAAGTTCCAGATTGGTTCTTTTCGCTTCTCTAATGTCATAAGGAAATCTGGTGGCCAGTAACGAATGCTTTAGTTCATTGGTAACCGAGACGCTAATCGGTCTATTGTTAAGAAATGCCCCTTGCCCCTTTTCGGCACTGAACAGCTCCCCAAAAACCGGATTGTGTATTACGGAAGTTACGGTAACACCGTTTAACATAAGTGCTATGGATATGGCAAAGTGCGGATCGCCATGCGAAAAATTACCTAGGCCTACGATAGGATCCAATACCCATAGCGGTCTATCGGTAAAAAAGGTTTGGTTTTCGGTATAAACAGAAATATAGGAATGGTCCGGAAAGCTCCGTAACAAGGTTTGAAGCAGGCAATCGTGAACTTTACGATCCGCACTGTCCATTAACTGCAATCGTTCATCAGAATTTAAATCGCAATTTGCCGGCAAGAGCGATGACAAAAGCTCTCCCGCTTTTTTAGCGGCGACGACGGCTTCATTCCGATATTTGCTGTAGGACTTCATCTGTTATACTATCGTTCCATTTTTTAAATACTTAGAAGGGAGAGCACACTGGATCCATATTTCCATTTGGAAATTCATCCTCCCCTGTGGGCTGCTCGCCTTTAAAATCCGTGAGTTTAGTTACATTGGATCCATCCGCATCCATCCTGTATAATTCTGGATGCCCGTCGCGGTGCGATTCAAACACGATGTACTTCTTATCATTGGACATGGATGGGTTGGTATCCGAGTTTGGACTACTTGTTAATCTAGTTTTTCCGGAACCATCCCGGTTCATGATATATATTTCGTAATTGCCATTTTGTGGTTCACCGTCCGTGTCCGTGGAATACAAAATTTGTTTGCTGTCCGGAGACCATGAAGGTACCTCGTCCAAGGCTCTGGTAAATGTTAGGCGTTGCATATTGGATCCATCCACAGCGTTGATCAAGTAAATTTCCGGGTCGTCCCGATCCCTATCGGATTCAAATGCAATTTGCAGACCATCTGGGGACCACGATATAAAGTTATTTGCACTGGCCGAGTGCGTGGGTACTGCAAAGGTTAGGCGGGTAGGGTTTAATCCCCATGTTTCTCCGCCTTCAATGTTCCGTCTCAATATTTCGCTACTTCCATTGCCAAAACGACTTGTATTAAATGCAATCATGGAGCCGTCCGGCGACCATTCTGGGGAGTTATCCTCTCCTGGGCTGTTCGTAATTCTTTTAACGGCCGTGCCATCCGCATTCATTATATATATTTCCAAATCGCCATCCCTGTCCGATACAAATGCTATTTGTGTGCCATCTGGTGACCAAGTGGCATCGCCATCGTAGGAACTATTGTTTGTCAGTCTTGTTTGATTGCTTCCATCCATATCCATGGTATAAATTTCTGCATTTCCGTCCCTGGTACTTGTAAAAAGGATTTTTGAATCTTGGACGCTATTTGCCATAACGGATTTCCCCATAACAAAACAGACCAAAAACAAAAATCTGCTTACAACGCTGTTTTTTAATGTGTTCATAATGATTCCTTTTAATAATTAGTTTTTATCGATTTATATACCCTTCATAAACTGCCTTGGCAATCATAATATCTTGCACCGCCACTCCGGTTAGGTCAACTATTGTAATCTGATCTTCGCCGGTTCTCTGTAAAGCTTTATTTTGTATCGCCGTACCCAGTTCTACTACTTTTGTTGCCGGAAGCAAGCCGTCTTTGAATGCTCTATATATTTCACCTCTGCTTTTACTTTGAGAAATACTGTCCGCAATGATCAAATCGGCCCTTTTAAAAAGTGTACTCTCCAATTCCTGTTTCCCAGGAGTATCGGCACCCACTGCCGTTATATGGGTGCCCGGCAGAATATCCGCCGCTCTTAATAGCGGTTCTTGCGCGGGAGTTGTTGTTACGATAACGTTACAATGTTTTGCTACCTCCGACGGATCTTCTGCTATATGAATGTCAAAATCCGCTTTCAGTTCGTCTTTGTATTGTAATGCTATCTCCTTGTTCCTGTCCCAAATCCATACCGTACGGCATGTGGTGCTTTTTTGAAGGAACTGCAGTTGTAACCTGCCTTGGATTCCGGTACCAATAATTCCGATGGCCTTAATATTTTTTGGGGCAAAATACTTAGCTGCCAATGCTCCTGCCGCTGCGGTACGTATGTTGGTGAGATGCCCGTCGTCCAATAAGACCGCTTTTGTCTCTCCAGTTTTTTGGCTGAACAAAAGCATCATTCCCTGGCTCGATGAAATTCCCATTGCCGTATTGCCATAAAAACCAGAGGCAATTTTAATGCAGAAATAGTCATCATCATTTATATAACCGTACTTAATATGGGTCTCCCCTTTAGGGTTATCAAAAAGTAACTCGGCAACAGGGGGTACCACCGTATTTCCGTTGCTGTACTGTACAAACCCTTCTTCCATAGCCGAAACCACATCGATGGATTTTACTATAGAAAATATCTCTTCTTTATTAATAATAATCGCCATATGTATTCACTATTGTTGTTAATAAAGGCATGCTTATTTTTTTTCCGGTCAATACCAGAACAACATGCTTCCCCCGGTATTTTTTACCCCTTAACAATGCCGCTACCGGAAGTGCTGCGGCAGGTTCTATTACGGATTGATGGTATTTTAAAACAAAGGCCACTGCCTTTTTTATGTCTTCCTCATCTAAAAGCTCAAATCCGGAAAGGTGCTTTTTACAAATTTCAAACGTCAACGCGTTTTCCTCTACTCCACCTGCGGAAGCATCTGCAATAGTTTCCTTTGTACTTGAGGGAACTATATGGCCGTTTTCAATGGAATCATACATTTCCGAAGCGTTTTTTGGTTGACAACCCACCACTGAAACGGTGTCATCTTCCGCAAAAAAAGTACTTAGACCAGACGCCAATCCACCGCCGCCTACCGGGGCCAAAACAACATCGAGTTGAGGCAATTGTTGTTTTATCTCCAAACCAAGAGTGCCCTGACCGATTATAATTTGCCTGTCATTATATGGGTGAATCAAAACACCTCCAACTTCACGGGCATGGGCAGTAGCTTTTGCTTCAGTTTCTCGACTGTTATCTCCAAAGAAAACTTTTTCCAAATCATAATGGGCTATGGCTTTGACCTTGGTTTCATTGGTTTTTTCGGGAAGAAACAAAGTACCCTTAAACTTAAATTTTTCGGCAGCATATCCGAATGCAGCCGCATGGTTTCCTGTTGAGGCCGCTACAAAGAGTTTTTCAAAATCCCTAGTTTGCAAGCTGATGATCTTATTGAGGACCCCGCGTATCTTAAAAGATCCCGTGCGTTGCAAGTGTTCCATTTTAAGATATACCTTGGCACCTGACAACTTGCTCAACGCCGGCGAAAACAACAACGGAGTCTTATCAATATCATTTTTGATATTTTGATAAGCGTTTGATATGTCCGAAGTTTTTATCATTGCGCCTTGGGGAAGTTTTGATCTATTTCTTTCGTAAATTCCAAAATCAATTGCACTACATTCTTATAAAATTTAGGGTCTATATTTTCAAAATCATCGGAAGGTTTATGGTAGTCCGGATGGTCCTCTTCACTAAAAGTGATATTCGGTATCATTTTTTTAAAAAACGGGCCATTGTCCGAGGAGTTCATCCAGAATGCCCTTGTAGAATCAGTAGGATCATCATGACCAAAGGAAACGTTTAGTTTACTATCGTGAGACACCTTATCAACCATGGATTTATACTCGGGATATTGAAAAGTACCAACCACATAAATTTCATTATTGCTATTTCTGCTGATCATATCCATGTTTATGTTCAATATTATATTTTGAAGTGGAATGGGAGAATGATCTACAAAATGAGTTGAGCCGTGCAATCCCAGTTCTTCGGCATCGAAGGCCGCAAAAATTATGGAATGTTCCGGGGGATTTTTTGAAAAATAACCGGCAAGCTCCATCAGTGCTGCCGTCCCAGACGCATTATCGTCCGCGCCGTTGTAAATGGTATCGTTCACCACACCCAAATGATCATAATGGGCGCTCATAACAATATATTGTTCGGTATGATTTGTCCCTTCTACAAAACCCACAATATTGGTTCCGGTTCTTTGCTTTTTGGTCTCTTCATCAATAAAAGTGAACGGTTGTTTGTAGTCATCATCAAATTTTCCCAACCCTATTTCCGTAAAATAAGAAGTGATCAGTTCTTGTGCCAACAAATTGTTTCCGGTAGCTCTACCACCAAAAGCGTCGGATGCTAATTTCTTTTGATTTTGAAGTAATTTTGAAGTGGCTGAAGTAACCACCTCATATTTTTCTATTTCACCTTCGGTCATCCAATGGATATCCTCTGCCGGGGCAGCTTCTAACGTATACCAGTAGAAATCCAAGGGTATGCCCATTACAGCATAATATTCCAAGTATTTTTTGTGTTCCTTATGATCACGCGGATAGTCCAGAGCGGCCATTTCACCTCCTCCCCATGAGTGTACTCCCAATTTGGCTGTTTGGTGTATCTTTCTTTTTTCGCCAGCTAAGAACATATCGGTACCCCCGGAAGCTACCATCCCATCTTTGGGAATGTAAGTGTCAACACCTTGTTTTCTTATTTCCTTGGATGCCGCCAAGTTTACCTCATCATCTATGGACCCGGGCACATCTACCATTACCAAGGTCGTAAGTTCCGGGTTATCTTGGAGCACTTCCTTGATATCATCTAAGGTTCCCGAGTAAATTACCCCTTTCATATAAACAGTATCTTTGGTTTCTTTATCCCCTTCAAAGTAAAATTCTGCCACCTGATCTCCTTCCAATCGCAACATTATCCTTTGCCCCCAGGTAGAACTATAGAGTATATCAGGGAAGTAAAACTGTACCCCCACAAAAATGATGGCTATTACGACTAGAGCAAGGACAATTTTTTTCATAATTGTTAATTGGTTTTCTTTTTTATTTTCTAGGCATCATTTCATTGCGCATTGCCGCATGATAAATAAACCCAGCTACTATAGCCGCATTACGTTTCATGGACGTTTCCTTTACCAAATCCGAAGTATCCGTGTTTACATGAAGTTGGTGACTGAAATAATAAAGCGGGTCGTAAATCCATTCAAAGGCAGGAATTTCCAAGGCATCAAAACCAAGATGATCTGTACAACAGGCATTCTGAATGGTAGTTGTGGCTGCCCCATATTCATGAAATGGTTTTAAATAAGCATCAAAAATGGGACGGATTTTTTTATTTCCTTGGGTAAAAATGCCACGTAGGTCATGTCCGTTTTGGTCCATATTAAAATAAACGGATATTTTAGATTGCTCCTCCTCATAAGTCCCCTCCACAATATCACCTACATATTTTTTTAAATATCCTAAAGATCCCTGAAGGCCTTCCTCTTCTCCATCCCATAGTGCTATCCGTATGGTTCTTCTAGGTTTTACGCCAATGGCCTTAAGAATTCTGACCGCTTCCATAATGGTGGCAGACCCAGCACCATTATCTGCTGCTCCTGTGCCTCCTACTTTAGAATCAAAATGGGCCCCTACCATTACAACTTCATCCTTCAAGTTGGGGTCTACTCCTCTTATTTCGCCCAAAATATTAACGTGATACTTCTTTTCAGTATTAAAAGTAGCATTCAAATGCAATTTCAACTTAGGAAGGTATCCCTTTTCAACAAGGGTCAATATCCTTTTATGCTGGTCTTTGGCGATAGAAAAATGAGGAACTGGTTTTATGTCCCCGATAGCGTTATAAGGCAAGGTATTGGCACTGACCACCCCCAGCCCATGATTGCTCGCCACAACTACCGCCGCCACCCCCTGATCTATTAAAAACTGATGAACCTCATCCGCTTCATTGGGTACCTTGGTCCGTTGCTCCTTTTTTGCCCTCAAATAATCCGCTAGCGGTTTTATACCACTATTATCCAAACCCTCCGGGTCATTGGCCAAATTACTTTCCGAGGCTTTTAGAAGCTGCTCTTCGGAGAATGGTTTTATACTTATATCATCCAGGGATTCATTGTTAGGGGATACAATAATCTTGTCCTTCAATTTTCCCTTAAGCTTTTTAAGTGCGGTAATATCTTCGGGGTCTACTAAAACAATTTCACTCTCAATGACTCCATTGGTGCCATTGCTCCAGATGTACGGCAAAGCATTTATGGTCATAAACGTTGGTTCCGTCATTTGTACAGAATACGATTCGTAATGCCAACCCCTTAAATCGGTCGGGTAATCGTCCAGTTTACTTTCCAAACCCCATTCTTGCAAACGATTTTTGGCCCATTTAGCCGCCTCATAGTACTGAGGGGAGCCTGTGACCCTAGGACCATATACGTCCGCAATGTAATTCAGGTTATCCATTGCGCTGGAGTTGTCCATCGCCTCTGCTTTGATCTTATTCACCATTTCGATATCTACTTGTTCCTTTGCATCGGCCTGGGCTATGGCGCATGAGGAAATAACCATACACACTAAAGACAAAATGATCAATCTCCTATATGTTTTCATCCGTTTTGTTTTTATTTATCATTCTTAACCTTTCGCATTATCAACGGCAATTGCCATATATCCAATGTGCTTATTTTATATCCTTTACACATCTAAAACCTGTATCCACATAACTGTTGGATTGTTCATCACTGGTACGTCTGGAACACCGCATCAATCCGGGCCTACCGTCCCACGAGTTTCCGCGCAATACTCTTCGTTCACTGGGCTGCTTATTGATCGGATCTTTTTCTCCACTTCTACTATAGTAATCGGGATCAAAATAATCCTGACACCATTCCCAGGCATTACCGCTCATATCGTATAAACCAAAAACGTTGGGTTTAAAAGAGCCTACGGGTGCAGAGAAGGTGTACCCATCATCATATCCTTTGGTATATGGCCATTTGGTAACCACTTTTATCAGGTTCTCATCGGATACGTTGGCTACTACTTCAGCGCCCAAGGATTCATTGCCCCAAGCATATCTATATCCTTTTGAGCCGCCACGGGCAGCATATTCCCACTCGGCCTCGGTGGGCAAACGCTTCCCTACCCATTGGGCATAGGCGTTGGCGTCGTTCCAACTTAAATGGGTAACGGGGTGGTTATCTTTTTTAGGTGTGTGCAAATTGCCCATCTCATCGAATCTCCAGTTAATTCCTGGTTTCATAACCCATTCCTCCCCTCCCCATGTGTAACCTCCATTATTCTTTTCGGCATCTGTAACATAATTGGTGGCGGCAACAAATTTTCTGAACTCCGCAATGGTAACTTCATGGGTATCCATATAAAAGGGGCTTACTTCAACGGCATGCACGGGCTTTTCCATATCCTGACCATTGGCATCGCCCATCATAAAAGACCCTCCAGGGATAAAAACCATACCCGCAGGGGCATGCTTTGTCTGGCATGTTGAGATAGAACTTATTGCAAAGATTCCTATCATCGTTATCAAAAATGTTCTCCTTGCGTTCATTGTTGTGTTATATTACTTGTTATGTTCAATCCTTCTCTTTTACTATTTTTCAACACTTAGATCAATGTGTCCAGGATGCTCCCGAATTTTCTGTTTCGCCTTCCGTAAAAGTGAGTTGTCTTTTATTTGTGCCATCAACATCCATACTGAATATTTCAAAATTTCCATCTGCCATGGAGTCATATGCAAGTTTTTTACCATCCCCGGACCATGCGGGAGATCCGCAGGGTGGATCAGCCACGGTAAGGACTGTTTTATTGGTGCCATCGGTATTTATGACCACAATAGCGAGGCCTCCATTTATATAGGATTGATATACTACCTGTTCTCCGGAGGGGGAAATTGAAGGGTTTTCATCGTTGGTCTCAAAATCTGTGATTTGTGTTTGATCCGTACCATCGGCGTTCATAATATAGATACCGTAGTTTAACCGTGCCTCTTCCTCGCCTGAAGGTGGGGGTTGTGCCCCTCGATTGGTTTGAAATGCAATTTTGGTCCCATCCTTGGTCCAGCTGGGTGTCTCATCGGTCGCGGCATTATCCGACAGATTTAATGCACCGGAACCATCCGAATTTATAAGGATAATCTCGGTATTGCCTTCCCTTGGGGCAAAAAAGGCAATTTTAGAGCCATCTGGAGACCATTTGGCGTAATTGCCGCCTTGTGTATTGGGTATTTGTTGTATATGAGACCCGTCTGCATCCATAACGTATATGGCCGCCTCACCACTTCTATCGGATTGAAACAAAATTTTGGACCCATCGGGAGACCAGGAAGGGAAACCATCGTAGTAGTTGTTCTCCGTTAATCGCTTTTCATTAGTGCCATCGGCGTGTATGGAATAAATCTCGCTATTGCCATCCCTGTTGGAATGAAAGACAATTTTTTGAATCTTCCCATTATTTGTAGGTGCTCCTTTAAAACTTGCCGGATTCCAGGTAGGTGCTATTTCTTCAAACTTGGTATTCGTAATTTTTACCCAGTTGTTGCCTTCCATGTCCATGGTGTACAAATGAGGCTTTTCTTCACCTGCTTTCATTCCCGTAAACAAGATTTTTGAACCGTTTGGTGCAACATTGATAAAACTCCCCATACCTTTATCAGTAACTTTCTTAAGATCGGATCCATCAACATTTATACTATATATTCCTCCACCGTCCAAGGTAGAATCAAAGAAGATTTTTGAACCATCAGCGGACCAAGTGGGGTACCCCTGATATGCTTCCATAGCGGTCAGCGGTGCATGGTCCGATCCATCTGCATTCATTTTGTAAATCTGTCTTCTTTCCCGGTTTTTTCCAGACTCCGTGGCAATAAGCCTTCCGTCAGGGGAAAAGTGGGGTGCTTCATCATCAAAATCGTTATGGGTTAATCGTGTCTGGTTAGAACCGTCGTGGTCCATTACATAGATTTCCGATGTTTTGCCATCCCTAAATGAAACGAAAACAATCTGCGATCCATCTGGAGACCATGATGAAGACACTTCATCTTCCGCAGTGTTGGTTAATTTCCTTTGATCGGTACCATCGTGGTTCATGGTGTAAATCTCAAAGTTTCCCGTTCTGTTGGATTCAAATACAATTTTTGAACCATCTGGGGAAAAGACAGGGTACGAATCTTCAGCAGGGTTATTTGTTAACCTTACGAGTTCGGTACCATCCAAGCGCATAGTATAAATTTCCGGATTACCATCGCGGTCCGAAAAGAAAGCGATTACAGGACTTGGCATAGCACTGTTGGCGATGGTTTTTTCTTCCTTATGGTTCTTACTGGAAACTTCCTTACAGGACAGAAATAACCACGGTCCCAGTAAAACAACCCATAACTTTGTTCTTGTAATTTTCATCTTTGTTCTTTTTAGAAACAATCAAACTACTTAGGACGAAGGGTGTCAAAAACTTCCGATAAAACAAAATCTCCGTACACCAAATCAACTATATTGATTAAGGTATACGGAGATTTTCCGTAGGTAATGCACTTATTTTTCCAATGTCTTCCTTAAGTTAAAAAATAAGTGGGGGGCGGTTAACCGCCAAAACATATAGTTAATTTATAGCTTCTATCTTTAAGTTCCAATATTTATTTAAAATCTTTTATTGTTTATTAATCTTTTAGCGCATCGGGTAACAACTCTTTTGGCCAATTTTGATAGCTAAAAGGTCTTACCCATCTTTTTATAGCTCCAAGGCCAACCGCGGTAAATCTAGAATCAGAGCATGCCGGATATGGCCCACCATGTGTCATAGCCCCGGTCACCTCTACTCCGGTAGGTACACCGTTAAAAATAATCCTACCCACTCTGTTTTGTAGGGCATCTATAATTCCTTCAAGATTTTCCAGCTCGCTCTCCTCTGCTAGTATAGTACCGGTCAACTGCCCTTCTAGACTGTTGATAACCGCAATTAATTCTTCTTCATCCTTACTTTTTACCACTAGTGAAAACGGCCCAAATACCTCTGTGTGCATTTTAGGATTGGCCAAAAAATCGGCCCCGGATGTTGCATTTATCTGGGAGGGGGCATAGTTTGGATCAATTGATTCTTCCAAGCGTCCTACCACGGAAACACCTTTCTGACCGGTAACGATATTTTCGTTCTGTACAAATCCGCTTTTAATACTCGGATGCAACATACATTGGGGATCAATAGCAACTGTTTTTGCCGCCAGGTCTTCAACAAAATCTTCTACACCTTCACTTTCCACGGTCAATATTAGTCCCGGATTGGTACAGAATTGCCCCGTTCCCAAGGTTATGGACCCTGCATAGGTAGACGCTATCTCTTCTGATCTGGCAGCTATTGCCTGTGGTGTAATTACCACGGGGTTTATACTACCCATCTCGGCGAAAACAGGAATGGGTTCTTCTCGCTGTGCGGCCAAATTATATAGCGCCCTCCCTCCAGAAATACTTCCGGTGAAGCCAACCGCCTTTACTTTGGGGTGTTTTACCAAAGCCGTACCTACAGTTCTTCCCCTACCGGTGATGTTAGAGAACACCCCATTGGGCATTCCGGTCCTTTCCGCAGCTTTAATAATTGCCGAGGCCACCAACTCGCCTGTACCGGAATGCATGGCATGGGATTTTACGATAACGGGACAGCCAGAAGCCAGCGCACTTGCCGTATCACCCCCTGCCGTAGAAAAAGCCAAAGGGAAATTACTGGCCGCAAAAACTACCACTGGCCCCAAGGGAATGGATGTTTTTCTGATATCGGGCTTTGGCAATGGCTGCCGGTCCGGTATTGCTTTATCGATGACATTATTCCGCCATTCTTCATTGGAAACCAATTCGGCGAAGGAACGCAGTTGAAATACTGTTCTTCCCCGCTCACCAACCGCTCTACCTTCGGGCAATCCCGATTCCAAACAAAACATTTGAATCAATTCATCTTCCAAAGCCAAAATTTCATCGGCAATAGCGTTTAAAAAATCTGCTCTTTGTTCCCCCGATGTCTTTTTAAATGTTTGAAAGGCAATAGCCGCCAAGTCCACCGCTTCATTAATTTCATCCTCGGTGGCCTCCATAAAAGCTGTTGGGTTTTCGATATTAAGTTTTGGATCCACGGTTCTATGTGAACTGACACCTTCACCAGACAATCTATTCCCTATATAGTTTTTTCCTGTAATCATTCTCTTCATTTCTTTTTTGGTTCACGCAAAGCATTTAACTTTATACAGGACCATCTTACCTATTTATACCACGGCGCTAAGGCTCTTATATTCCGGTAACACCGGTCTGTTCCTTAATCCATCCTCTATAATTTGCAACACACGTTTTCTTTCTTCTCCTGCCAAAGGCAACCTTGGGCCCCGAACGTTTTCCGTTCCTATACCAGTGGCCACCTCTGCCAATTTAATATTCTGTACCAATTTAGTGCTTATATCCAATTCCAATAAGGGAAGGAACCATCTGTATATCTCAATGGCTTCTTCAACCCTGTTCGATTTGGCCAAATTACATATGGCCACTGTTTCGGCAGGAAAGGCACATACCAAACCTGCCACCCAGCCGTCGGCTCCCATCAGTATACTTTCTAGCGCCAAAGTGTCCACTCCGCATAGGATTTGAAAACGATCTCCAAATCTATTTCGCATTCTAAGGACATTGGTAATATCTCTGGTAGATTCTTTAACGGCCTGTATATTTTTACATTCGGCCAATTCTGCGAACATATCCAATGTAACTTCAATACTATAATCTACCGGGTTGTTGTAAATCATGATCGGTAGGGTAGTGTTATTCGCCACCTCCTTAAAATAAGTGACGGTTTCCCTGTCATCTGCCTTGTATCGCATAGGTGGTAAAAGCATTAATCCCTTGGCGCCGTATGCCTCCGCTTTACGTGCCGCCTCAATGGCTCCTCGGGTAGATTGCTCTGCAATATTTATAATCACCGGTACTTTATCTTGCACCAGCTCTACTGTTCTTACTACTAAGGTTTTCTTTTCGTCATCGCTTAAAGTACTTGCTTCTCCCAAAGTTCCTCCAAGAATGATTCCGCTGACGCCCGCTTCGAGTTGTGCGTGTATGTTTACTTCAAAATTTTCCATATCCAGTTTATCATCATCGGTAAACTTGGTGGTTACTGCTGGCATAACGCCCTTCCATTCTATACTCATAATAAAGTTATTTTGAGTTGTAAAATTAATTAAAAACCAACTGCGATGATGATGGGTTTTTATCCACTAATTGTACTATATTATTCATTTTTTGTTGTTTAAGTTTTATTCCGAATAATATTTGCATATTTTTGAATGATGAAGGTCTTACCATTTAAGATACCAAAACCCGAAAATTCGGCCCTTGTCTATCAAGAGGATTATGAGGATTTCTTCTATGGAAGGTTGCACCAACACAGGGAAATTCAATTAAGTCTAATAGTAAAAGGCGAGGGTACCCTTGTCATTGGAGATTCTGTAAACGAGTTTAAGTCGGATGACATATTAATTATAGGTAGTAATCTTCCACATGTTTTTAAAAGTGATATCATGGAAGGGGAAAAGTCAATTATGATATCCCTTTTTTTTAGCAAGGATTCTTTCGGCAAGGAATTTTTTGAATTGAACGAATTTAGAACGCTCCTTCCCTTTTTTAAAAACAGTGCTTACGGTATTAAAGTAACATCCAATAAAATAGCCCTAAAACAGTTGTTCTTGAAATTTAAGAAAGCTTCTCAATTGGATCGTTTCATTATTTTTATTGAGATTCTTAGCCTTATCCGAAAATCGAAGTCGAAAAAATTGTCTTCCTTCGTATACCAAAAGAATTATACCAACAATGAAGGTAGACGAATGAGTGCGGTATTCGAATATACGATGGCTCATTTTGATGAAAGCATTAGTCTACAACAAATTGCAAATGTTGCCAACATGACTACCAACTCATTCTGCAAATATTTTAAACAACGCACCAATAAGACTTATTTTCAATTTTTGACAGAACTCAGAATAGACCATGCCTGTAAGCTTCTTAATAAGGATTTGACCATCTCGGAAATAGCCAAACTTTCTGGGTTTAACAATATTTCCAATTTCAACAGAAAATTTAAATTATTAAAGAAAACTTCTCCCTTACAGTATAGATTGATGCAGCTCCACTTTTCGAATGAATAAAAGGTTATGCATATCAATAGCAGATTTTTATCAAAGGATCCTCTTATTTATCGGTAGTCATTTAGATGAATATGGGCCGTATTCTTGGGTAATTTGCATGGTAGCTTCGTTAAGAATAAAGACCTTGTACTTTTCACCACCTGGATTTACCCGTATTACAATATGGCCACGCATACTTTTGTAATTGTCTTTAAACCATGGGCCATAGGTTACTAAAGTTTCTGGATGCATATTAGTGGCAAAGATGTCTCTTTCCTCCATTTTATCATCTTTGTAGATAAGTCGTTGGTATACCTCTTGCCCTGGGTGGTCCGAACACCAGGACTGCTGCACAACCACTTTAGGATCTAATGTCCTAACAAAAAATTCATTGGTGGCATCCCTATTGCTGTGGTGGTTCAGGGTAACAACCTCTACCTTACCAACCCCTTTGGCCATAGGCGTTTCCACATCAAACCAATAGGGTAATCCAAAACCTTGTAGGCCAGTATTATCTCCTCCCGTAAAATAGTCGAATTTCCCATAGCTGATCTTCAAAGCAAGACTTAAGGGGTTTTCATTATACCCTCCCTTATAAAAATCGGTCATTTCCGTGGCCTTAAAAAATTCAATGGTCTCATTGTTATGGCCCGTCCAAATAGTAGCATTGCTTTTTACGTTACGTACTTTAAAATTGGGATAACTTCTTTTATCATTCACCAAATATATTTGTGAATCGCTACCCACGTCCAACGCTTCCGCTGCAATTTTTTTGTTGGAGATTAAAGAAAGATAATTTTGAAAAAACTCATCTTCTGCAAGTTTCTTGCGAAGATCAAAAGGAAAATTTAAGTCGGGATAATTGCGGTCTATTATTTTTCTTACCGGAACCATTCTTGCCAAATCCGGTAGACTTCCGTAATGGTCACTGTGAAAGTGTGAGACCAATGCATAGTCTATCTGTGCCTTACTATCCTCAGAAGCCATGCGTTTGATGTAATTTGCAATCCACGCTGCGGCAGAAAGGGAATCGCTTGGAACAGTTGAAGTAGCTTTAAGCGGGGCATATTTTTCTTCAAATTTCCCTTTATCTATGATACCGGCATCAAACAACATGGTGGTACCATCAGGAAAAACCATAAAACTACAGTCTCCGTTTCCGGTGTTTATATGATGAATATCTAAATACCCTTCTTGCCATGGAGAAAACGCTTCGGTTATACCAATGGCTGTGGGGTTGGTTTCCTCTATAACCCGATTTTGAGCTTTGGAGTTGCAATTCAATTGAACACATGCCAAAATAACAAACATTAAAGTTTTTAATAGGGTATTCATGGATTGTAATTTTTTATAAGACATATTTAAAAAGCGCTTTTAGACAAACCTAAAGTCCATTAATTCGGATACATTATCTACTAAACCCTATACCAATGGTGATACTTTTTTTGCTATTAAATCAATAAGATTTCCAAAAGAGTATAATTAATGCGTATTTTGCCGTATTTTAAACCTACAAATCATAAGGGCTATGAAGCTTCATTTATTAGATAGAACCAATCTTAAGCACAGCTCATTTAGCGTTAGCCATAATAATTATCCTAATTTCATAAAAATATGGCACTATCATATAGAACTAGAACTGGCGTTTATTAAGAAAAGCGCAGGAACCCGTTTTATAGGAGACAGTATAGAAAAATTTACGGAGGGAGAGGTAATTTTAATTGGGGAGAACCTTCCACATATGTGGCTTAATGATGAAATTTATTTCCAAGAATCTTCTGGGCTGGGCGCAGAAGCCGTTGCGGTTCATTTTAAAAAGGAGTTTTTAGGGGAGGGTTTTTTGTTGGCACCAGAATTTACCATGATCCGAGACTTATTGGAAAAGGCTAAAAGAGGCATTAAGTTCTTGGGGTTAGACCAACAGGTTATGGAAGATATTGAAAGTTTGCTATATCTGGATCCATTCGCCAGAATGGTAAAATTTATTGAAATCCTGAATACCCTTGCCAAACACGATCACTATGAGCAATTAGCAAGTATTGGATACGTAAATTCTTTCTTGAAAACGGAAAACAAACGTTTACATAGGATTTATGAATATGTCTTTAAGAACTTCAAAAAGAGTATTCAGGCAAGTGATGTGGCCAACGAGATAGGTATGAACGCATCGGCCTTTAGCAGATTTTTTAAGCGTGTGCATCGGAAAACTTTTACAAGATATCTCAATGAAGTGCGTATTGGATATGCGTGCAGGCAACTGCTCGAAGATAAATACAATATTACGGCCATTGCCTACGAATCTGGTTTCAACAACATTTCAAATTTTAACCGGCAGTTTAAAACCATAATGGGTAAATCCCCGAGCATTTATGCTCAATTTCATGCCCAAAAATTAGAATTACAGATTTAATAGGCAAAAAAAGTATCGTTCTTTGCAGCTTATTAGGTGGTAATGTCGACGGTCAGTTGATAGTTTTGTTTTAAAACCTCCATTCTATGTCTCGCGTAACCTTAATTTCTGAAATTTTGGTAAAAGATGTTCGTTTTCCCACCAGTAAAACCATGGATGGTTCGGACGCCATGAATACAGACCCCAACTATTCGGCAGCATACGTAATATTAAAAACAGATCATCCGGAGGGCCATAGCGGGCATGGGCTAACTTTTACTATTGGTAGGGGCAATGAGCTATGTGTTGCAGCAATTAAATCCTTGTCCTATTTAATTGTAGGGAAGTCCTTGGAAAGTTTTACGGCCAACATGGGCGATTTTTGGAAAATGATCACTGGAGATAGTCAATTGAGATGGCTGGGGCCGGAAAAAGGTGTTATACATTTGGCAACTGGTGCTATAGTAAACGCTGTTTGGGATCTTTATGCCAAGGTAATGGGTAAACCACTTTGGCAATTACTGGCCGACATGAGTCCGGAAGAATTGGTTTCCTGCATAGATTTCACTTACATCACCGATGCCATAACACCTGTTGAGGCTTTGGAACTACTAAAAAGCAGAGAGTCCTCAAAACAGCAACGTATAGATAACCTGTTTAAAAGGGGTTATCCTGCTTATACCACATCCGCCGGATGGCTAGGGTATTCCGATGAAAAAATGAGACGATTATGTAGGGAGGCAAAGGTTTTAGGTTTTAAACATATGAAAATAAAGGTAGGCGCCAACCTTAAAGATGATATGCGAAGAGCGGCCATTATTCGGGAAGAGATAGGAGTCGACTTAAAATTGATGATGGACGCTAACCAGAAATGGGATGTGGACGAAGCTATTTCCAATATGCAAGAATTGAAAAAGTTTGACCCTTGGTGGATAGAAGAACCAACTAGTCCGGATGATATTCTAGGCCATGCAAAAATAGCCGAAGCAGTTCGTCCCATAAAAGTGGCCACCGGAGAACATTGTCAGAACCGCGTTATGTTTAAACAACTGATGCAAGCAAATGCTATAGACATTTGTCAAATAGATAGTTGTAGAGTTGGAGGAGTGAACGAAATTTTGGCCATCCTACTCATGGCAGCAAAATATAACATCCCCGTATGCCCGCATGCAGGGGGAGTTGGGCTTTGTGAGTATGTACAACACCTATCCATGATCGATTATATCGCAATAAGTGGTTCTAAAAAAAATAGAATAATAGAGTATGTGGATCATCTCCACGAACATTTTGTAAACCCTGTGATAATAGATGAAGGGGCTTATATGCCCCCTACATCGCCCGGCTACAGCATCACCATGAAGGAAAGTTCTTTAGAGCAGTATTGTTACCCTGAAGGTGCGCTCTGGCTGACAGAATTAACCCATAACCCTAAATAGAAACAGTATGAAAAAATTACTTGCAATAATTCTAATCGTTAATTGCCAAATTCTAATTGCACAAGAGAACTACATTCCGTCAAAAGAAAACCTAGAGGCAAGGACTTGGTTTCAGGATGCCAAATTCGGTATGTTTATCCATTGGGGCGTCTATAGTACTTTGGGAGATGCCGAATGGGTAATGCAAAATCAGGATATACCCATAGACAGGTACGAGTTATTACCCGCTTTTTTTAATCCGATCGCTTTTGATGCTGAAGAAATTGTAGCACTGGCCAAAGCCGCCGGAATGAAATACATTTCCATTACCACAAAACATCACGATGGTTTTGCCATGTACGATTCAAAGGTATCCGATTACAACATTGTAGCCGCAACGCCTTATGGAAAGGATATTTTTAGGATGTTGGAGCAAGAGTGCAAAAAACAAGGGATAAAGTTGTTTGCGTACTATTCGCAATTGGATTGGCACCATCCCGATTATTTTCCTCGTGGTTGGACAGGCAGAAAAACCGGAAGGCCAGAAGCTGGGGAATGGAACAACTATTTAAATTACCAGGATGCGCAAATAAAGGAACTTGCAGAAAACTATGATATCGCCGGTTTTTGGTTTGATGGATGGTGGGACCAGGCCCCAGATAAGAAAAACTGGCAGAAACGTGTGAAGTACCGTCTTGAAGGAATAGAATGGAATTTGGAAAAAACATATAAAATGATCCATGATGTAGACTCTAAACTACTGATCGGGAACAATCATCATGAACTGCCGTTCCCCGGGGAAGATTTTCAAATGTTCGAAAAAGACCTCCCAGGTAATAACACTACTGGTTTTGGAGGTGCAGAAATAGGAAGACTACCCTTAGAGACCTGTGAGACCATTAATCATTCGTGGGGTTTTAATTTGCAGGATGGAAAACATAAATCCGTTAAAGATCTTATTCTATATCTGGTAAAAGCGGCTGGTAACAATGCCAACTTTCTTCTAAATGTTGGCCCTATGCCCAATGGCGAAATCCAAAAAGAACATAAAGACCGGTTGAAAGCCATAGGCAAATGGCTCCAAACCAATGGTGAAACTATTTATGGAACCAGGCAGGGAGCAGTAAAGTTGGGTAACAAGATTGTATCTACCCAAAAGGGAGATACCATGTACTTACATCTTTTGGAATTGGAGGGAACCGAGGTAGTTATTCCTAATTTTAGTCAGAAAATTAAGAAAGTGTCTTTTTTTGGAAGCAAATCTCCGATACGCTTTAAACAAAGAAAAGGTGAATTAACGTTTTCAATACCTGAAAGTGAGCAAGATGAATTGGATACCATAATAGAAATTACATTAAAATAATGTCTGTTTTTAGTTTAGCAAATAAAACGGCGGTAATCACCGGAGGGGCAAGTGGAATAGGTTTGGCAATTTCCAAAACTTTTGCCAAGCAAGGCGCCGTTGTGCATGTATTGGAACTAAATTTGGAATTGGCGGAATCCGTTATTGAAGAAATCAGAGGTTCTGGTGGCATTGCCCATGCACATCAATGCGATGTTTCCAAACAAAAGAAGGTTATAGATGTTATCAAATCTATTGAGGCTCGGTCCGCCATCGACATTTTGGTCAATAATGCCGGTATTGCCCATGTTGGTAATATTGAAACTACCCAAGAAGCGGACATGGACAGATTATACCAAGTAAACATTAAAGGGGTCTACAACTGCATTTTGGCCTGTATTCAAGGAATGAAAAAAAATGGTGGTGTAATCATAAATATGGCTTCCATTGCTTCATCAGTAGGTATTTCCGACAGATTTGCCTATTCCATGACCAAGGGCGCCGTGCTTACGATGACCTATTCGGTAGCCAAGGATTATTTGGACCATGGAATACGCTGTAATAGTATTTCCCCGGCCCGCGTACACACACCTTTCGTAGATAATTTTATAAAGAAAAACTATCCTGGAAAAGAGGAGGAAATGTTTGCAAAGCTTTCTAAAACGCAGCCCCTGGGCAGAATGGGCAGACCACAAGAGGTGGCTAACTTGGCCCTTTACTTATGTTCGGAGGAGGCATCTTTTATAACAGGAACCGATTTTCCAATAGATGGAGGATTTATTAAACTTAATGGATAAATGAAGCTAATTAGATTTGGACCCGTAGGGAACGAAAAACCCGGTATTGAGCTTGCCAATGGCACGCGCATAAGTACTTGTGGTTTCGGACAAGATTATAATGAGAGTTTTTTTGAGAACAACGGATTAGAACGTTTGCAAAAATGGGTCGTTAAAAACGAAGCTGACTGCCCCGTATTAAATAAAACAGTGCGCCTGGGACCACCAACATGCCGTCCTTCAAAGATGATATGTGTTGGACTCAATTATGCACAACACGCCGCAGAGAGCGGCATGGAAATTCCCAAAGAACCCGTATTGTTCTTTAAGGCCACTTCCGCTATTGTAGGTCCTTATGATGATTTAATTATTCCTCGGGGAAGCAAAAAAACCGATTGGGAAGTAGAACTGGCGATCGTTATAGGCAAAAAAGCATCCTATGTTACCAATAAGGAAGCCATGGGGTACGTTGCCGGTTATGTATTGCATAATGATTATAGCGAAAGGGAGTATCAACTAGAACGTGAAGGGCAATGGGTAAAGGGCAAAAGCTGCGATACGTTTGCACCTATGGGGCCTTTTATGGCTACCAAGGATGAAATAAAGGACCCCCATAACCTTAACTTATGGCTTAAGGTAAACGGCAAAACCATGCAACAGAGCAATACTTCCGATTTTGTTTTCGGAATCCCTAAGCTGATAAGCTATATCAGTGAATTTATGACCCTCCTCCCTGGTGATATCATTTCTACCGGGACACCATTCGGTGTAGGTCTGGGATTAGACCCACCTAAGTACTTAAAAGCAGGGGATGTGGTAGAGTTGGGTATCGATGGTTTAGGCAGTTCTAAACAGTTGGCCAAGGCCTACGATTAAATTATGGACCATGATCTTAAGTAAACAGAACGGTTTTTTTTGTGCGTTGTTCACGGTCTTGGGAATGGTAGGATGCAAAGACCAGCCAACTTCCAATACTTCCAAAATAGCGGCCGAGGACAGACCCAATATTGTTTTACTTCTAACGGACGACCAAAGCTATAAAGCATTGCGCGCTTTGGGCAACAATGAAATAAGAACTCCGGCTATGGACAATCTTGCCGATAATGGAGTTACTTTCACCAATACCTATAATATGGGTGGGTGGAACGGTGCCATTTGCGTTGCTTCCAGAGCCATGATCATTAGTGGCCGATCTATATGGAGAGCCCAACAAATTTCTAACAACTATGCGAAGAACCAGCAGACAGAAAAAACGTGGCCAAAATTGATGGAAAGTGCAGGTTATGATACCTATATGACCGGAAAATGGCATGTGCAGGTTCCTCCAGACAGTATTTTTAACAATGTCAAAAGTGTACTTAGGGGTATGCCTTGGGATACCCCTGAAGGATATCATAGACCAAGAAATGTTAATGATACCCTTTGGCAGCCTTGGAAAAAAGAATTTGGGGGTTTTTGGAAAGGCGGTAAGCACTGGAGTGAATTGGTAAGGGACGATGCCTTGGCGTTCATTGATAGTGCATCGCAGAAGCAAAATCCATTTTTTATGTACATTGCCTTTAACGCACCCCATGATCCCAGACAGTCCCCGAAAGAATATGTGGAACAATACCCATTAGATAGTATGGAGGTTCCTAAAAGTTTTTTGCCACAATACCCATTTGCAGAGGAAATGGGTGCAGGCAAGGATCTTAGAGATGAAAAATTGGCGCCATTTCCTAGGACCAAATATGCCGTTAAGGTAAACCGACAAGAATATTATGCCATAACCACCCACTTGGATGATCAAATCAAGAAGATCATGGACGCTCTTCAAAGAAAGGGGCTCAATAAAAATACCTATGTCTTCTTTACTTCCGACCATGGATTGGCCATCGGAGAGCATGGACTTATGGGGAAACAAAACATGTTCGACCATAGTATAAGAGTACCGTTTATTCTTGTAGGACCAGATTTGCCCAAGGGTAAAAAAGTAGCGGCTGATATTTATTTGCAAGATGCAATGGCCACTGCTTTGGACATCGCCGGTATTGAAAAGCCCTCGTATTTAGAATTCAACAGCGTAATGGACCTTGCCAAAGGAAAGAGGATCAAAAGTCATTATAAGGCCATTTACGGTTGCTATGAAAAGGAATCCCAACGGATGATACGAAAAAATGGGTTTAAACTAATCATCTATCCAAGGGCTCAAAAAGTACTATTGTATAATCTTGAAAAGGATCCGCTGGAACTGAACAATATAGCCTCAGAATCAGAGCAATCCGAAAGGTTAAAGGCACTTTTTAAAGACCTTTTGAACTTACAACAAGATATGGGAGA
Organism: Spongiimicrobium sp. 3-5; assembly: GCF_046557915.1. Classification (NCBI taxonomy): domain Bacteria; kingdom Pseudomonadati; phylum Bacteroidota; class Flavobacteriia; order Flavobacteriales; family Flavobacteriaceae; genus Spongiimicrobium; species Spongiimicrobium sp. 3-5. The sequence goes on along the minus strand of NZ_JBHEBG010000001.1, from coordinate 1,093,555 downwards.
TTCGTTAGACCTAACTTCGATGTACGAAAAATTGTTTGAAACAAACACCATCTAAACGTCTGAGCATGATCATCGATAGCCATCAACATTTTTGGAAATACAATGCCGAGAAACATGCTTGGATAGACAATTCTATGAAGGCGATCCGAAGAGATTTTCTTCCCTCGGATTTACGCCCTGTTCTACAAGCAAATAAAATTGATGGGTGCATAGCAGTCCAGGCAGATCAGTCTTTTGAGGAAACTGAGTTTTTATTGGCCTGCGCAGAAAATGACAATTTTATTAAGGGTGTTGTTGGATGGGTAGATCTATTAAAAACAGACGTAGAAGAACAATTAACAGCCTTTGCCCAAAACAATTTGTTTAAGGGGGTAAGACATATTGTACAAGACGAACCGGACACATATTTTATGCTTAGGCCCGATTTTCAAAGGGGGATAAGCCTGTTGTCCAAGTTTGGGCTCACATACGATATTTTAATTTATAAACACCAACTACCGGCAGCAATAGAATTGGCGCATAGATTTCCCAACCAAACTTTTATACTGGACCACATGGCAAAACCCCAGGTTTCAGACGGTTTAGAAAATGAATGGAAATCCCATATAGAACAACTAGGAGCCTGCCAAAACGTATATTGCAAACTGTCGGGGTTGGTTACGGAAACCAAAGGATATCGTTGGAAAAAAGAAGATTTTTTTCCTTTTTTAGATACCGTTATGAAAGCTTTTGGCACGGACAGGGTGATGTTCGGATCAGACTGGCCAGTGTGCCTACTAGCCGGATCTTACAAGGACGTATTATCCGTCATCAGCAATTACATAGAAACCCTGCCGTCAGCAGATCAAAAACAAATAATGGGGCAAAATGCCGCAAACATATACAAGCTATAGAACAAATGAAGTTTACCGTAATTGAAATCCGATTTACCAGAAACGTATTTATAAAATGTGCCATTGTGCTCTTTACATTGGGTCTATTTTATTCTTGTCAGACCGTAAAGGAAGATGAAAGCAGCAAACAACTAGCCAAACATGTTATATTAATTGGTTCCGACGGTTTTGGAGCTTATGCTTTTAAGGAAGCCAAAATACCCAATTTGCGAAAAATGATGAGCAAGGGGTCTTATTCATTAAAAGCTCGGTCTGTATTGCCTTCTTCAAGCGCTGTAAACTGGGCGTCCATGATCATGGGTTCTGGTCCGGAATTGCACGGATATATGGAATGGGGTAGCAAAACTCCCGAATTACCATCCAGAATCATCGGTCAAGGGAACATATACCCCACAATTTTTAGTTTAATCCATGAGCAACTTCCTAAGGCAAAAAAGGGCGTTTCCTATACCTGGGGAGGTATTGGTTATCTTTTCGAAAAAAACATGACCGATCTAGACTATAACGGAAAAACAGACTCCCTTACGATGAGTGCGGCGTTGGATTTTATTTTAAACGAAAAGCCTGCACTTACCTTTGTACATTTTGACGAGCCAGATGGTGCCGGACATTCCATTGGTCATGGAACCCCAGAATACTTTAGTGCTGTGGAAGAAATAGATGCCCTTGTAGGTCACATGCTGAACACACTCGAAAAAAACAATATGCTAGAGGATACCGTTATTCTTTTTTCTTCGGACCACGGAGGGGTAGAAAAAGGTCATGGAGGAAAAACCTTGGCAGAAGTAGAGATTCCATGGATCGCTTATGGAGGCAACCTTCCTGCAAAAGGGGCACTAAAATCTAGTATTGTCACCTACGACACGGCGCCCACCATCGCCAAAATCTTGGGTTTGGAGACGCCACCCTTTTGGAGAGGAGAACCAATTAACGAAATCTTTAACAATGAGAAATAACATACTGGCCCTATTTGGCCTAATTTTAATGACCACTTGTGCGCCCCAAAAGAAAGAACTTACGGTTGATGCCCCCAATATTGTATTGTTCTTGGTAGATGATATGGGATGGCAAGATACTTCCGTGCCGTTTTGGTCTAAAAAAACCCCTTTCAACGACCTCTATAAAACCCCAAACATGGAACGTTTGGCAGCTTCAGGTATAAAAATGACCCAGGCGTATGCCACCGCGGTATGTTCGCCTACAAGGGTAAGTCTAATGACGGGGATGAATGCCGCCAGACACCGAGTTACCAATTGGACGTTAGAGAAAGACCTATTGCAACCAATGGAAACAAACCATGAAACACTTACATTTCCCGAATGGAATGTTAATGGGCTAAGCCCGGTGGAGGGTGATACCAAAGCTGTATACGCCACCCCATTACCACAGTTGTTAAAAGATAATGGGTATTTTACCATCCATTCCGGAAAAGCGCATTTCGGAGCCATTGGAACACCCGGAGCCAACCCATTAAATCTTGGATTTAATGTTAACATAGGAGGCCACGCGGCCGGGGCACCCGAAAGCTATTTGGGTACGGAAAGCTTTGGAAACAATCCGTCAGAGAGCAAAGTTTGGGCTGTTCCCGGTTTAAAAAAATATCATGGTAAAGATATTTTTTTAACCGAAGCCATTACCCAAGAAGCTCTAAAGGCCGTTGACTCGGCCATGAACAAAAAACAACCATTCTTTCTATACATGGCCCATTACGCGGTGCACACACCAATAATGGGCGATGACCGTTTTCTACAACCATACTTGGAAAAAGGGTTAGATTCTACCGAAGCGAAATATGCCTCCATGGTAGAAGGCATGGACAAAAGTTTGGGAGACATTATGAACTTTTTGGAGGAAAAAGGCGCTACGGAAAATACCATTATCTTATTTATGTCGGATAACGGCGGACTTAGTGCCGTGGCTCGTGGTGGAGAATTACACACTCATAACAAACCCCTTTCTAGCGGAAAAGGATCTGTTTATGAAGGTGGTATAAGGGAACCTATGCTTGTAAAATGGCCGGGGAAAGTAAAACCCAATTCCGTTTCCGAGGAATACGTTATTATCGAAGATTTCTATCCTACCATACTAGAAATGGCACAAATTAAAAACCCAAAGGTTGTTCAAACTATAGACGGGCAAAGTTTTGTGCCGATACTTACAGAAGAAAAGCAAATCGCCGAACCCCGTCCCTTGTTTTGGCATTATCCAAATGAATGGGGCCCTTCAGGACCGGGGATAGGGGCATCTAGTGCGGTTAGACTGGGTGCGTGGAAATTTATCCACTTCCATGAGAACGGACACCTGGAATTGTATAACCTGAATGACGATATTGGGGAGGCCCAAAATTTGGCCCTGGTAAATTCTGAAAAAACAAAAGAGTTGGCAGAGGTACTATCGAACTATCTGAGAACGGTAAATGCACAAATGCCATCGAACAAAAAAACCGGGGTACAGATACCGTTCCCTGATGAAATTCTGGCCCATGAAAAAAACTGAGTTGTTTGCCTTATTGGCAATACTGTTTGTTGTTCAATCTTGTTCTAAGACCAAACCCCCAGCCCCTATTGGACCGGTGCCTTCTGAAAGGCAATTGGCATGGCACGAACTGCAATATTATGCCTTTGTACATTTTAACATGAACACCTTTACCAATATGGAATGGGGCCTTGGCGGGGAATCTCCCCAACTGTTCGATCCGGTTCAGTTAGATACCAGGCAATGGGCAAAGATAGCCAGTGAAGCAGGTATGAAAGGTATCATAATCACTGCTAAACATCATGATGGGTTCTGCTTATGGCCCACCAAGACCACGAAGCATTCAGTAAAAAATTCGCCTTGGAAAAACGGTCAGGGCGATCTAATAAAAGACCTTTCCGATGCCTGCAGGGAATACGGCCTTAAATTTGGCGTTTACCTTTCCCCTTGGGACAGAAACCACAAAGATTATGGCAAGCCAAAATATGTGGCAGATTATCATGAACAATTGCGTGAGCTATTGACCAATTACGGAGAAATATTTGAAGTCTGGTTTGATGGTGCCAATGGAGGTTCTGGATATTATGGAGGTGCCAATGAAGACAGAAAAATAGACAATAAAACCTATTACGAATGGGACAAGGTTACCGCTATTGTACGAGAACTGCAGCCTAACGCGGTTATTTTTAGTGATGGCGGACCAGATATCCGATGGGTGGGGAACGAAGAAGGTTGGGCCAATGAAACCAACTGGAGTATTATGAGGAGAGACGAGATATACCCGGGTTGGCCCAGATATGTAGAGCTTAGATCGGGTCATGAAGATGGCACGCATTGGCTACCATCGGAAGTAAACGTATCCATACGCCCCGGGTGGTACTATCATCCATCCGAAGACCATCAGGTAAAATCACTGGCGCATTTGGTAAAGATATACTACGAATCCATTGGACGAAATGGTAATTTTTTATTGAACCTTCCTGTAGACCCTAGAGGTTTGGTACACGAAAAAGATGCAAAGCAGTTACTGCTGCTTCGACAACAGATAGACAAAGATTTTTCACTAGATCTTGCCAAAGGACAAAAGGTATCTGCAACGGAGGTAAGAGGCAATAGCCGTGATTTTGCCGTTGAAAATATCAATGACGAAAATGCGGAGACCTATTGGGCGCCCAATGACGGTACAACGGAAGCATCTATTACCATTTCATTTGAAAACCCTACCCAGGTGAACCGAATTGTTTTGCAAGAATATATTCCTTTGGGTCAACGGGTAAGTAAATTTAGTATTGAAGCGGAGGTTGACGGAGACTGGAAAGAAATTGATAAACAGACCACTATAGGATATAAACGTATCTTACGGTTTGATGCGGTTACGACCACCAAGCTAAAGGTGAATATCCTCGAGGCCAAAGGGCCACCCACCATAGCTAACATTTCTTGTTACCAAGCGCCAAATTTACTAACGGAACCAGAAATTACAAGAAACCGGAGCGGATTGGTTACTTTAGAAGTACCCGATAAGAACATTACTGTTTTCTATACCTTGGACGGTACCACACCTACAACCTCTTCCTTAAAATACCAAGAGCCCTTTTTGATAAACACGCCTACCACTATAAAAGCTATGGCGTTTGACCCCAATGATAAGAGAGAGACTAGTGTTGCCGTAAAATACTTTGATTTCAGTAAAGAAGACTGGAACGTGGTGAAAACCTCATCGGGAAAATTGGAAGAAGCATTTAAAATGATAGACGACGACCCTAAAACTTTCTGGGCCATGGACAAGGGTACAGAAGGCCCTAAAGAGGTGGTGTTAGACCTTGGGAAGCAACATAACCTAAACGGTTTTACCTACTGGCCCATGCAAGAGCGTTGGTCGTTTGGGATTATAACGAACTATGAGTTTTTTGTAAGTGATAAGGGTATCAACTGGACAAGGGTTGCCAAAGGAGAATTTAGCAATATTGTCAATAATCCTGTAGAACAATCGATAACCTTCAATACCATCAAAGCCAGATTTATTAAATTGAAGGCTGTAAACATAGCAGGGGAAGATAAAAGGGCTTCTTTTGGTGAAATAGGGATCATTACTTCAAATCGATGAAAGAATGGATTTAGACTTAAAGGATAAAATCATCATAGTTACTGGAGGTTCCAAAGGAATTGGTAATGGCATAGTCCAAGTGCTGGCATCTGAAGGGGCCATACCTGTAATCGTGGGTAGAAACAAACAGAATGTATTGGATGCGGTAAAACACATCGAAGATACGTTTGGAGAGGCATATTATGCCCTAGCGGAACTTACAGACCCCAATCAGTGCAGAGCTGCAGTTGAGCGGGTCGTTCAAAAATATGGAAGAATCGATGGTTTGGTGAATAACGCAGGTGTAAATGATGGTGTAGGTTTAGAGGACGGCAACTACGAAGAATTTTTACAATCCATAAATAGAAATTTAACCCACTATTATTTAATGGCTCATTATTCGCTTCCCCAACTTAAGAAGAGTAAGGGAGCCATTGTTAATATTGGATCTAAAACGTCCTTTACCGGGCAAGGCGGAACTTCGGGATATGCTTCTGCCAATGGGGGTAGAAATGCCTTAACCAGAGAGTGGAGTCTAGAATTGCTAAAGTACTCCATACGTGTAAATGCCGTAATCGTTGCAGAATGCCTAACACCCCTATATCATAAATGGATAAATACATTTCCAAACCCTAAGGAAAGATTAAAGGAAATTACATCTAAAATCCCTCTGGAAAATAGAATGACAACTGTTGAGGAAATAGGCAATACCGTGGCCTTTTTGCTCTCTTCCAAGTCTAGTCATACCACGGGCCAGCTCATCTTTGTGGATGGTGGATACACCCATTTGGACCGAGCGTTATAAAAGGAAAGGCTTACAAACAGATTGATATGAAACGATATGCACTTGCCTTGGATCTAAAAGACGATCCCCAACTGATAGCCGAATATGAAGCTTATCATAAAAATGTATGGCCAGAAATAACACAAGCTATTTTAGACTCGGGAATTGTTGGCATGGAGATATACCGTTTGGGTACAAGACTGTTTATGAGCATAGAAACGGAGGACGATTTCTCATTCGAAAAAAAAGCGATTGCCGATCAAAAAAATTCCAAAACACAGGAATGGGAAGATCTGATGGAACGTTATCAACAGCGACTCTCTATTGCAAAGCCCGGAGAAAAATGGTCACTTATGAGCAAAATATTTGAATTAAAAAAAGAGTCCTAGAGTCAAAACAAGCAATCCAAGAAAGATGTCCAACCCTAAAGAAATAAAATTCAGTTCTAGGTTTCCCTCAACGGCAGACCTTAGAGATAGGGCCAAAAAACGAATTCCAAAATTTGCTTTCGAGTACTTGGACGGTGGCTGTAACGAAGATATAAACCTTCATAAAAACACTTCCGAGCTGCGCAAAGTTGAACTACAACCACATTATCTTAAAGAATACAAAAATGCGGATACCCGGACCCAACTGTTTGGTCATACCTATGATGCTCCCTTTGGTATCGCCCCTGTTGGTTTGCAAGGTTTAATGTGGCCCAACGCACCAGAAATATTGGCAAAAGCAGCTTTTGAACACAATGTCCCCTTTGTACTTAGTACCGTAACCACAAGTAGTATTGAGCGGATAAGCGAAATTACGGAAGGCCAAGCATGGTTTCAGTTATACCACCCTAAGGAAAATGCGCTTAGGAACAACATTATTAAACGTGCAGAAACTGCCGGTTGTCCCGTGCTGGTTATACTTTGCGATGTACCAACATTTGGGTTTCGTCCAAGAGATATAAGAAACGGGCTATCCATGCCCCCAAAAATGACCTTGAACAATATCCTTCAAATATTTGGAAAACCTAATTGGGCCCTTAAGACCTTGTTGCATGGACAGCCAAATTTTGAAACCTTAAAACCCTACATGCCCAAAAACTTGGACCTGAGTCAGCTTGGTAAATTTATGGACGAAACTTTTTCGGGTAGATTAAACGAGGAAAAGATTGCCCCCATCCGAGATATGTGGAAGGGCAAATTAGTACTTAAGGGAGTCGCCAACGAAGCAGATGCGGAGAAGGCCGTGGCGTTGGGATTGGATGGTATTATCGTATCCAACCATGGAGGAAGGCAGTTAGATGCCGGCGAATCTAGCATAAAACCACTTACGAGAATCGCGGACCGTTATGGGGATAAGATAACGGTAATGATGGATAGCGGCATACGATCCGGCCCAGATGTGGCCAGATCGCTGGCCAGCGGGGCACAATTTACTTTTATGGGACGCACATTTATGTACGGTGTAGCCGCCTTAGGTAAAAAAGGCGGCGATCATACCATATCTCTTATTAAAACAGAACTGAAACAGGTTATGGAACAGATATGCTGTGAAAAAGTAAGTCACCTTCCCAATTATCTCATCACCAAAGTCTAAAACAATTTGGATTTCCATAAATCGGCGATACCCCAATACACCGCCCCTCCGTTTTCTTACATTTTAGGTTTACTCGGTACGCAAACTTTTGATAGGGCTGGCTTTTGCGGCTTTAATGGCCTGAAAACTTACCGTTACAACAGTTACGAACATGGCACCCAACATTGCCAAGGCAAAAATCCACCACTTAAGGATTACCCTATATGGATATTCTTGTAGCCAACCATTCATAACATAATATGCTATGGGGACGGCAATAAAACAAGAGATGATCACCAACTTTAAAAAGTCTTGGGAAAGCATGTTCCATACATTGAAAACAGAAGCTCCCAATACTTTCCTCACACCAATTTCCTTGGTGCGCTGCTCTGCTACGAATGATGTAAGACCAAACAATCCCAAACAGCTGATTAATATGGCCAAGGCCGTAAAAATGCCCGATAGTCTGCCCACACGTTCCTCGGATGCAAACTTTGCACCATATTGCTCATCCACAAATTCGTACTGAAACGGAATATCGGGGAAATGCTGGGTAAAGACCCGCTCTACAATGGCCAAGTTTTGACTTGCACTTTGGTTAGGGTTTAACCTTAGATTATAATAGCTTGCATTCTCATTCTTATCAAACACATACAAGCCCTGTTTTACCGGTTCATAGGGCGATTGAGCGATCATATCCTCTACAACACCAATTATTTGCATGGGTTCATCCGGATCTTCTTCGTCATCATCCTTTAAAAATTTACCTATTGGATCAACAATACCCATATACTTAACAGCAGTTTCATTAATAAGAATAGCATTGGAATCTGAGGCAAACTCACGCGAAAAATCACGGCCCTGAACAATTTTCAAATTTAACGATTTGGCGTATTCGGCGGAAACCTCCGTCCAGGCAAAATCTTCCTGAAAACCCTCTGGTTTACCTTCCCAGTTATACCCACTTCGGTTAGACCAAATACGTGTAGTGGGACTGCTAGAGGTAGACATTTCCACCACGGCATTGGAGCCCAGGAATTCGCTTCGCATAAGGTCGTACTTACCCCTAAAATCCTGACTCATGGTAGGCACCTGTATTAGGCCTTCCTTGTCATAACCCACAGGACGGTTCTTGGCAAAGTTAATTTGCTGCATTACAATAACGGTTCCTATGATAAATGCAACCGAAACGGTGAATTGAAGTACAACCAAAATTTTTCTGGGAGTGCCTGCATATTTACCTCCTTTAAAAGTACCTTTTAATACCTGAACCGGTCTAAATGAAGATAGATATAGGGCCGGATAACTCCCCGCCAATAAAGCGGTAAACAAAACAAATAATATGGAAATGAACCAAAAGACGCCTGCACCCCAAGGGAATTCTATTTGTTTTCTTGCCAACTCATTAAACCCATTTAATGACAACAACACTATTAGGATGGCAATTACATAAGCAAACAATACTACTAAAAAAGATTCGCTTAAAAACTGATAGATCAATTGGCCCCTTTGGGAGCCTATAGATTTTCTTATACCGACTTCCTTGGCCCTTTTTTCGGACCTTGCCGTACTTAGATTCATAAAGTTGATACATGCCAATAGCAGCACAAAGGCTCCAATAATACCAAATAACCAAACATATTTTATACGGCCACCTACTTGTTTTCCGTTCTCAAAATTACCCCGTAAATGCCAGTCTTTCATGGGAAAAAGAAACAGTTGGGGATTAAATTCTACTGTATCCTCGTTTAAATCCTTTTTTACGTCCTTAATGGTCGCGGTTACTTTTTCCATGGTGGTGTTATCGGCAATTTGTACAAACAATTGGAAGGAGTTGTTTCCCCAATTATCCACTGCCTGTTTTACCCACTCTCGTTCAGTAATATATTTTTCCCATGGCATAATAAATTGGGTGTCGGTAAAAGAGCTTTTAAAAGGAATATCCTCATAAACACTGGTCACCATCATATCATATTCGCTATTTACCTTAATCACCTTACCGATAGGATCTTCCTCTCCAAACAAGGCTTTAGCGGTAGATTGACCGAGCATTATGGAATTTATCTCCCTTACACCATCTTTTTCGCCTTTTAGAATTTTAAGGTCCAGCATTTCGGGTGCTTCCCGTTGCATAAAATTACCTGATCTAGAGATACTGGTTTCTTTATATTTTAGGTACTGATCGTTATTCCACGAGGACATGACCAGATGTTTGAAATTATCTTGATAACCTTCCCGTAGTGCCATTTCCAATGGCCTTGGTATTGCCGGTCCGGTACCCGTTTGTCCGTTAAAGGTCTGTGACTGAAAAATTTGCGCAATTTTATCCTTGTTTGTAAAGTACTCATTGTGAGAAAGCTCGTCTTCCATCCAAAGACCAATGATAAGGGTAACGGCCATTCCTAAAGCAAGACCCCCAACGTTAATGGCGGAATACGCTTTGTTTTTCAGGAGGTTTCGCCAAGCGATTTTTAAATAGTTCTTGAACATGGTTTATCGTATTTTTTGAATGGTTTAATTGTTGTTCGTTTTTTTTGATTTGATTGGCCCTTTTTATTATCGATTAAGGGCGATTGATGAATAAACTCTCTTTTATTTCATAGTGTTATATGGTTATATCATGGCGTCCAGGGCCCTATTTTGGCTTTCTGCTACAATCTGACCGTCGAACAGGTTTACCACCCTATGTGCATAGTGCGAATCCCTATCGGAATGCGTAACCATAACAATGGTAGTACCTTCTTGGTTTAACTCGGTCAAAAGATTCATAACCTCCACGCCATTTTTGGAATCCAAATTTCCGGTGGGCTCATCGGCCAGAATAAGTTTTGGATTGGTCACTACAGCCCTGGAAATTGCAACGCGTTGTTGTTGCCCTCCCGATAGTTGTTGTGGAAAGTGCTTTTCCCTATGAGCTATTTTCATTCGCTCCAATACTTTCATTACCCTCTTCTTACGTTCGCTTTTTCCCATTTTAAGATAAATAAGGGGTAATTCTACATTCTCATAAACCGTTAGTTCATCTATGAGGTTAAAACTCTGAAATACAAAACCAAGATTGCCCTTTCGTAATAATGTGCGTTGGCTTTCTTTGAGTCCGCCTACCTCATTACCGGCAAAGTTATAACTGCCTTCCGTTGGATTATCTAGCATACCAATAATGTTCAACAAGGTAGATTTTCCACATCCTGAGGGGCCCATAATGGCAACAAATTCGCTTTCTTCTACTTTAAGGGTTGTATTGTTCAAGGCCAAGGTTTCTATATCTTCGGTTCTAAAGCTTTTTTTCAAATTTTGGATAGTAATCATTTTAGATTGGATTTGTGGTTTAGTTATAAGGACTACACCAACTCATGAAATGTTACATTTTTTTATGTTAAAACTATTTCTTTAACTTCCCTACTGCTGTTGAGGGTCATCAACTTCATGTCCAATCGTGATATGTTATCTATTACTAGCACGTCAAATTATATACTATAGCTATGCCAATATTTTAAATAAATGATAATCAGCGTATTAAACACCAAATTATTTATAACCGAAAGTAAAGTGTAAAAAAAATGGACAGATAATGTAAAAAAAATGGACGCTGTTAGGTCCAAACTCATTGCTTAGTTAGCAATTTAAATCCTGGCAGAAGCCATTAGGAGATGATATGCAGCACGGATCCTTGATTATAGCGAAGCACTATATTTATGTCTTTATAAGGACAACATTTTAGAATAGTGGTTTTTTTGATGTCTAAGATTAACCCTGTCTTTTTAACTCCCCGCTTACCAAGGCTTTTTCAAGGTCAATCTTTACGGTACGAAAGCTTCTAAAAAAACGTCTTCCGTCTTTACGGGCTACGGTAATTACCACCTCGCCATTGGTCTTTTCGCCAATATTGGTTACTACTACAAGATTGCCCCTTACACTTTTGTAATTGGCTATGCCTCCCCTTTTAATGATTGTATGGGCACGTGGAAAATCAATATGAGTATACCCTGGACTTGCCGCTTCGCCAATTTGAAAAACATCACCTATAACTGGCTGTTGTACGGTAGGGGTTACCTGTCCTGTGATGGGTAACGAACAAATTACACACAATACCGCTATTACATACTTTATCATAATATTAATTTACATGAAGGTATTAAATTCAAAAATAATGAAACTTTCAATTCCACAAAATGACAAATATCAGTAGCCACTTGCCAACACTATGCACGTGGTTATGTCCGAATAACAGGGATTGTGTTAATTTACGGTTAAACATGTTGCATATACAACTTTGGTTTTTATCTTTGTGCCATGAAGTATCGGTTAGAGCATTGTATTGGGTCTAGACTAAGACGTTTATCGCGAATTGCGGACGGGCATATCCGAAAGTACTTGGGCGACCACAAAATTACTGAAAACCAAATGACTATTCTGTTTACGATGCACGAACTAGGCAAGGTAGAGCAAGGAAAATTGGGAGAAGTTCTTTGTCTTGAACGATCTACGATCAGTAGAAACGTTAAACTCCTTGAAAAACAACGCTTGGTATTGCGAACCGTAGCATACAGGCCAGAAGTTGAACTAACAAAACAAGGCCTGGATTTGGTAAAAGTACTTATTCCTCAATGGGAAAAAGCCATGGATGTGCTGGTGGAACAATTGCAAAATGATGGAATACAAAGCCTCCAAAACCTAGAAAGTAGAATGCGTTGAAAAAATTTAAACATTAAGTTGCATATACAACATATATTCAAATCAATAATAAAAACTATAATGAAAACAGATCAAGACAATTCGAAACTATTTAGCACAAAACAAGTGCGCATTCAAAAATTTGGACTTACCATCCGATACGCAGAACTCGGCAGCCCCAATAACCCAACAATACTACTCCTACACGGGGTTCCCGAAAATCTTCAGACCTGGTACGCTATTGCGCCATCTTTATCCAAGAACTATCATGTTCTGGCCATCGACTGGCCCGGTTTTGGAGGTAGTGAGGCCTTTACTGATCTAAAAAAACACAATCCCCGCACTTTTGCGGCGGTTGGTATAGATTTTTTGAATACGCTCAAAATTCAACAGGCGCATGTTATGGCTACCGACATTGGGCTTTCACCGGCGTTGATCATGGGGGTAGAAAACCCTACCCGGATTGGCAAGATCATAGTTATGGACGGAATCCCTTTCCCTACCACTGCCTATTCTTCATGGGAAGTAAGGAGTTTTGGACGCAAGAACTCTATTAGGGCCAAAGCACTAATCAAATGGTTCCCAAGAATTTCTGCCAAGATCGCTTATAACAAAGGATTTTACAAAAGCAGTAACATACCCAAAGAAATCCAGGATAAATTCCTTGCGGATGGCTACAACAAAACTACCCAAAAGGTTTTTCTGTCCTATTTTCAAAACAACGCCCCCGGGCAGGCCTATTTGGAAAGTAGGATTCATGAAGTACAGCAGCCCGTATTGGTGGTCTGGGGAAGGCACGACCGTTTTATCAATGTAAAACTAGCAGAGCTTTTGGCAGAAAAACTACCCAATGCCCGCCTCAAAATTATAGAGGACGCCGGACATTTTGTGCATATGGATAAACCCACTGACCTTATAAAGGCGACCAAGGAATTTCTAGCTCAAAAAGTTACAGCAAGTGCCTTGGCAGTTGAATAAACCACGGATTTTTTACACCAAGTTATACCCTACCTAAAAACAAATAGCATGAAAACTAAAATAACGTCCGACTTTCCGTTTGAGTCCAAATTCCTGAAAGTCTACGGGGCCAAATTACATTATATAGACGAAAACAATCAGAAAAACACTCCCCAAACCACCTTTGTATTGCTCCATGGCAACCCCAGCTCCAACTACCTGTGGCGGAACATTGTTCCCGAACTTGCCAAGCAAGGAAGGGTGGTTGCACCAGATCTAATAGGTTTTGGCAAGTCCGATAAACCTAAAATTGATTACAAGGTACTTACCCACGAAAGGTACATCGAGGAATTCATCAACATACTGCAATTGGACAACATTGTCTTCGTGCTGCACGATTGGGGAACGGCCCTGGGTTTGGCTTTTGCGCGCAAGAACGAAAATAGGGTTAAGGGAGTTGCGTTTATGGAGGGTGTTATAAAACCAAAAAAATGGGACTTTGGGAAAGCCGGTACCAGGCTCATCTTCCGACTTTTCAGAACACCCTTTATTGGTCAATGGATGATTATAAACAATAATTTCTTCGTTGAGAAAATCTTGCTACATATGGGGACAAAGAGAGAATTGAGTGCTAAAGAAAGAGAATACTATGCGGCGCCTTTTCTTTCCAAGAGTAGCAGAAAGCCCGTTTATGTTTTTCCCAACGAAATTCCGATCAATAAGAAACCGAGGGATGTATACGAGATGGTCAAAAGTAACCACGATTGGTTAAGTAAGACTTCCATACCAAAATTATTACTGTGGGTAAAACCAGGAGTACTTATAAAGCCATGGCATGTTATACAGATGCAAGAAAGCTATCCGAACCTTCATACGGAATATCTTGGAATAAGCTCAAAAGGCTTTTTAAAGGAGTCACATTATGTGCAGGAAGATTTCCCTACGGAAATTGCTGCGGCAATATCTAAGTGGTTTAGAACAACCCATTTTAAGCCAGTGGCCCCTTCATCGCCATAGTCATCTTTTTTGGTATCTTTAACTGGCACAACACTAAATAAAACAATCCTAAGTGCACCAAATAACGAAAAAGCACTGATAAAGCTTCAACCATGGTTTCTTGGGACGATCCACATATACAACTTTTTTATACGTACCTAAACAGATTTGCCCCTGTTTCCCAAACGTCTTTTGAAGAGTTCCTTCCCTTTATAAAAGTCAGAGGTGTCCAAAAAAATGAGAGTATCTTATTACGGGGACAGACCGCGCGAAATGTTTATTTTGTCTGCGAGGGAATACTCGTATCCCAATGGATGGATGATGAAGCCAACGTATATGTCAAAAACTTTTTCGTTGAGGGTCATTTAGCCGGTTCCACGGTTTCCATGCTTACAAATACCCCTTCCGGGTTTGGTATAGAATCCGTTGAGGACGGAATCATTCTCGAAATGAACTATCAGCGCTATAAGGAAGTAATCTACAATCATGATGACTTAAAGAATTATTACATCGTTAATCTAGAACAAAATTGGATTATTGAGAATGAAAGGCGACAGATTTCATTTGCCACAGAAAATGCTACAGCACGCTACATCTCCTTCCTTAATAGGTATCCCAAATTACCCCAGAGAGTACCCCAATGGTTAATAGCTTCCTATCTCGGAATTACACCAACTCAGCTTAGCAGAATAAGAAAAGATCTTTAAAATTCATTTATCAACATATGTAAATGCAGGGGGTTAAGAACTACCCTAATTTTGGCCTATAAATCATTAATATTTTGAATTATGAGTCAGTCGGCACCAATTCTTTTGGCATTTGTAGGCGGGGTGTTTTTGGCCTTGCATGGAGGCTTCAATTCTCAATTGAGCGAGCAACTTAAAAGTCCGATGCTGACTTCCCTTGTAGCCTATATTGTAAGTACGGTGATAGCTTTTTTGGCTGTGACCATCAATACCAGACATTTTCCTTCTTTCTATCAATTGAAGGACATACCCTACTACTTGTGGTTTTCGGGAGCGTTATTCAGTGTGGCAGGTATTGGCCTCTATTATTATACGATACCAAAATTGGGTATTTCAACAATGATCTCAATAGGCCTCTTCGGACAAATCTTGTTTTCTGTTATAGCTGGGCACTTTGGCTGGTTTGGATTGCCTACAGAACCTCTAGCCTATAAAAAAGTCTTTGGCGTTCTTGCCATGACCTTAGGAATTATATTAATTAAAAACACATAAAAAATGAACTTAAAGCAACGTAACATAGATAATTTAACCTCGTTATGGAAATTAGTAAATAGAAGGGCCAACGCTTATGTAGTCGGAGATATTTTTGACTATGGAATTGTAAATTACTCCGACTGGCCCAATAGGCTGTGGTTTATAAATAGACCTAATCAAGGTGACCTGGATCTTGTGAAAAAAACTATTTCTACGGCTACGACCAAAATTACGGTTCCCTATTGGGACATTGACGGGAATGATTACGAGCCCCTTCTGAAAAAAAATGGTTTTGAAAAAGTTTTGGAACAGGTAGGAATGGCCACTGATCTTACAAAAGGTAATTTTATTCCCTCAGAAATTGACCTCAACAAAGTAAAAGACGAAGGCACGGCACTATTATGGGAATCCTTATTTGAAAAAGCCTTTAACTACAAAATTAACCATAAACTACTCCTAAAAAGCTATGGCGAAATAGATTATCTCATTGCGTATGACAAGACATCTCCAGTAGGCACGGCTTTAATGTACTGCAGCGGAAAAGAGGTTGTTGGAATCCATTCCATGGGAATCATTCCTGAAATGAGAAGAAAAGGGTATGCCGAAAGAATGATGCATTCCATGTTATATGAAGCGGTTGATAAAGGATATAATTATGCCGTGCTTCAAGCCTCTGCAATGGGGAAAGGGTTGTACGAAAAGCTAGGTTTTGAAGAACAGTTCTTAATGAGGAACTACGTACTGCCGCAACATGTTTAAGCAGATTGGAAATCAGCTTTTAAACTATTGAGGTCTTTCAATCCGAACATTTGGCACTCCAGACGGCTATAGCCGCAGGAAGCAGATATCGCACAAAAATTAGAGGACTAAGTGAAGAATTGGAAGACCGCTGAGGAGGATTCATAATAATGGCCATCCTGGGTCACTTCTTTAATAAAAGAGCGGTCAAAAAAGAATTCATACCTAGGTTGAAAAAAATTGATGAACTTATTAAAGGGATGGAAGAGTAATTGGCACCACATAATACAGAGATGAAGGAAATGAAACACCAAAAAATAGTGATGTATGGAATTGGAATTTTTATTCTAGAAACTATTCTTATGGGAATTTGGTTTTACGCAAATAAACCTAGCATAAATTATACTTCTAAAGAAAATAACATAGGCACACCTAAAAAGTGAATTTAGATCGTAAAGCCGCGAGTTAGTTTAATTTCCACAGAAACATCTCTACCTATATGCTATTACGGTTTTATCAACATAATATTTTCCATTGGCAAAAATCACCGGAGAACCGGACGGAATTTCAACAATTAATCGGGATGATTCCATGGGGATGGTTATTTTTATCGAACCACTAACATTCTGCGCTATTATTTTATGGGTAATTGCATCGTATAAATCTACCCTTGTAGCATTGTTGCATCTATATGTTATCTGCATTTCTTGCGGGTGGGGGTTATAGAGCAGAAATGTTGGATACGCATCCCTACGGTAAAAATCCGTTGCTAAACAATCCAATTTTAGAATTTCAGGAACATCGGTTTTTTCAATTATCGAGGCTGCGATACCTACATGTCCGCTCCCGTATACACTAAACTGGGAAATATCGGGATTGCCCTCGATCCAATGTGGCCCGTCTCCTATGGCTATAGGTGCTTCCATATTTTTATATTCATCAAAATGGGCTTCTTTGATCAGACCTTCATAGGCTATTACCCCTTTAGTATGGTGCTTTTGTTCGGGAATGGTTTGGTGATTATCTGGCATTTCATAAGGATAGAAAAATTTAAGGGCATTACTTGCATTCAGCATCCACTTTCCGATAATATCGGCATATCTTTGATCATATCGGACCATGGGTACCAAAGGCCACATAGTATCGTAAGTGTTCATCAAAAAAGCAAAACCCCCGTGATCAACTGTGCTACCTACCAGACCGGACACATCGTATCCGTTCCAATTATCGGCTAAAACACCCCATCCTTCCCTGCAGTCCGATGTTCCATTAAAGGTCCATTCAAGAATTTTTGTGTAGTCATAATCCGTTCCCTCTTCGGCATTGAGCCTTGCAGCCACATACGCCCCAAACGGCATCAATATTTCATAAAAGCGGTTATCTTGCTGCCCTAGCAGAGCTTCCAAGGAAGATTTGGCCCCTTCTAAATATTTAGGGTCATGGAATTTTTGATATGCCGAAAATAAGATGTATGCATGACCTGCCGCGATATCTTCCTGTGCACAGATCCAACTCTCTTTTGGTTCCAAAGTGGCATAATCAAAATACGAATACTTGTAATTGCTTGCCAATACCGAATCGGCCTCATAGAATTTATTAGCGACCGAACGCATAATGGCGGTATAATCCTTTTCTTTCGGATAAAGGTCCGCCACCCCATAAAACAGTACGTTAGGGTATACATCGTACCACCAATCCCTTGCATAACCTCCGCCCAACATAGCAACCTCAGGACAAGTATTGTTCATCACGATATCCCAATTAGTTTCGGAATTAAAATAATTCCTTAACATGGCAACATAATTTTTGCCATCTTGATCTGACTTATCAATACCCACTAAGCTTGCTCCAAGTACCGTACCTATGGTCGCCAAAGATTCGTGAAAAATACCGTTGTGGTTTTCTCCCCCCTGTCTTATATCTCCCATGGCGGTATAGATGCCAAAGGTTTGCTGATTATAGTTTTTACGAGAATCATCGTCCCATATCAATGGCCAATATTCCCCCGTTTGGTTTTTATCGAATACCAGCGAATCAAAATTCCTAGCCATTTTTTTAAAATCCAATATTTTGAAAGGTTTGGGCAAGTTGGGCATAGATCGGATACGTTCCAATTGTATTTGCTCTACCGGTTTTGCAGTAAGGTCTTCCGATTTTTTTGTATTGCACGAACCAAGTGCAAGACCTAGTCCCAGTGCCATTAAATAAACTAGTTTATTCATTTTTAAGTGTCTTCTGTTGTTTTAAAAGTTGTTTGGCAATATGTACGGAAAGCAACTGAAGTGCTCCTATAATCAGAAGCGCATATCTCAGTGCAATATCCGAATTGATAAAATAGGCAATCCCGATAAAAGTCCCGGCTCCTATTAGACGGCCTGCATATAAACCAAATTCATGGTTTAGGATATAGGAAAATTCATTTCTGTTCTCTATTTCCGATAGTAGATCGATTACCTTAAGCTGTATTGGGAAATAGGCAATATCCAGAATGGGCCTTGCGATTAACAATAGAAACATGAAAATAATGACCCCTAACGGGTTAAAAAGCAAACCATTGAACAAAGATGCAAGGAAAAAGCAAATTATCCCTACGCTAAAGATAACCAAACGGTGTTTTGGTTTTGTATACTTCCCTAAAAGTAGCATAATGATCGCTGAAATGATCGCTCCTATGGATATGGCCGTCCCCAATGCACCTTCCGAACGAAAGAACTTCATCATCAACATAGCTGGTGCCGTTACTATGAACCCTTGGGCCAAACCTTTCAACAATGCCAACTGAAGCATTTTTTTCCAGAGTTTATGAAATTTAAAGTACAGGAATTTCTCGCTCTTGGGCTTAGCATAGGTGCCAAAATGGAAAACTATTGACGCCAAGATGGTAATTACAAAAACCACCCCTGTAACAACCCTATAGCCATGGTTAACACCTTCATTGGAATTACCATTGCCGTTGACCAAGTACCAACCTATAACAATAGGGACAACCGATGCGATAATGGTATAGAAAAAAGTTTCCAGTCCATAATAAAAATTTCGGGTTCTATCCCGTGTGGTAGCCAGCACTAGATAATCCCTGTTGGCCCAATAAAAACCAAAGGACATTCCCATAATTAATCCGGCCGATACCAATCCAAAATAATTTATTTCCTTTAAGGACATCATAAAAACCATGGAGACCCCACTCAACAACATACCTATGGAGAATAATTTTTTAACGCTAACGCGATTTAACAAAAAACCATTTATAAAAAAGGTAATGGGTATCCCAGTGTAAATAGCCAATTGATAGAATATTACCTTGGTGGGATCGTTTGAATTTCTCATAATATAGGATGCCACAAAAATATCTATGACCGGAAGTACAAAGGCGTATATTATATTGGTAAGTATCAATATTTTTGCACTCCTTGTAAAATCTTTTAATCCTACCCTTGCGAAAGTTCCCATTATTGTTCCAGTGTTTTTAATATTTCCTTGATAGAGAAAGTGGCCAAACCTACAAACTCGTCCGCCGCCCCATAATACATTTCAATTTGATCACCACTAACACGATGGCCATTGGTAAAAATTACCTCACCAAAAAAACCTGTTCGTTCATAATCTGCCGAAGGTTCCATAATAGGCTCTTCAGAACGTGCAATTACTATGGAGGGATCTTTAAGGTCTAGTAAGATGGCACCTAGACAATACCTATGTTCTGCCGTGGCACCATGATAGATCTGCAACCATCCTTTTTCCGTTTTTATTGGAGCTGCACCGGCGCCTAAGCGCTTGCTATCAAATTTGTCTTTTCTTGTTTTTGCTATGCACTTATGATTTCCCCAATGCTCCCCATCAAGCGACTCTCCAAGCCAAATGTAGTTTCCGCCCAACTCCGGGCTACTGGGGCGATGCAAAGCGTAAAATTTTCCGTTGATCCTTTCTTCAAATATGGCGCAATCCTTATTGTGGGGGCTCAGGATCATTCCCTTGTGTTCAAAATTTTTCCAATCCTTGGTCGTTCGCAATCCCACTCCCACTCCATTTGGGGAAACCATCGTATAGGTTAAATAGTAAGTGTCCTTGATCTTGACAACACGACAGTCCTCTATGCCATAGGACTCATATTCCCCTTCCCCAAAAATGGGAGGGTATTCATCCAATTCATAAAAAGTAGTTGCATCATCACTAAAAAGTAATCGCAAATGCGATATGGTGGTTAGGTAAACCGTTCCGTCATACGAAATCAGCCTTGCATCGGAGGTGTCCAATTTGGGGTCGGCCCCATCAAAATTTAGAATCTCTACATTGCCCTTACTATTATAAATGGGCACGGATACCGTGCCTTCTTTTTGGGCTGTGCGTTCCGCTACACGTACCAATAGCCCTATTCTACCATCAAATTCAAACACACCAGGATTTAGTAAACATTCAATGATCATGCTTGGATCGCTGGGAATCAAATTTTTTGGGGACAGTAAAGGGTTATTTTTGTGCCGAATGGATATATCTGCCATATAAGGATCAAATTTTAGCGTTAAAAAACAGGAAGACCGGAAAGGTTTTACAAAAAAAAGAGAAGTAGTATGTAGTATAATACTACTTCTCCAAGGAAAATTAAACTAACTTAAATAAACAATACTCTTTAAACTGTTTTGGCTAATAGCCCGCATTTTGCTGAATGGACCCTCCAGATTTATCAATGTCCCTTTGGGGAATTGGATATAGGTAGTTATGGTCCTGGAAATTTCTCCCCAATGCCGTAAGTACCGTTTTGGCCGTACCCCATCTTTTTAAATCATTGAACCGCTGGGATTCAAAACCCAATTCTACTCTTCTTTCGGACATGACCCACCCTTCTATTTCAACTGGGTTTGTAGAGCTTTCCCTATCCGGCAAAGTTCCCACAGGAATAGTGGAACCATCTGCAGTGGCACTCGTCCGGGCCCTAGTTCTTATTTGATTGATAATGGCAATGGCTCCTGCATAATCCCCTGTTTCGTTCAATGCTTCCGCTTTCCAAAGCAACACATCGGCATAGCGGATAAAAACTTTGTTCCCAGGAGAATCGTCATTTCCTAAAAAATCCGAGGTGGATCCCAATATTTTGGATGAGCGCCTATTCTCCACATCTATTGTATATAATAATCTAGGGTCATTCGCTTCAAAAGCATTGAGAAAATCGTCGGTAGGTGCAAAAAAGCCCCAACTGGTTACTGCACCAAATCCATTTCCGTTTCTTGGGTTTTCACCCGAACGATGGTCGTAGGCAAAAATGACTTCGTTATCCGAAAATTCAAGGGAGGCATCAAAACTATCAAAATAATTGGCGTTCAAACTATAAAACCCAAGGGCATCTAGTTCCGAGATCAGGCTAAGTACTGTTACCCAATCTTCTGTATACAACGCCACTTTGGCCTGTAAAGCGATAATAGCACCTTTTGATGCCCTCCATGGTTCGGAGGCATCCGCATGTTTTGCGTTAGGTGCAATTGCCTTGGCAGCCGATAAATCCGAGTTTATCTGCGCCCTGACCTCATCGGCAGGTGCCCTAACCGAAACGGAGAAAGCTTCCTCGAACGAATCGGGGGAATTAAGTACTAAAGGCACATCGCCAAAATTGTTGACCAGATCAAAATAATAGAACGCTCTTAAAAAATAGGCCTCCGCCAATAATTGGTTTTTACGCGCCTCGGGCATTCCGGTGGTATTTACCAGTTCGGAATCCGTTAAAAAACTTATAGCAAGGTTTGCTCTGCTGACCCCTTCATAATCATAGACCCAAATACCATTAAAAGCTTGGTTTTCTGAGGTGAAGCTAAACTCGGGGATCTTATCCATCCAAGCTTGGTCCCCATCGGGATTCCATTTTTTGTTCATATCGTTGGAAGCCATGTCTTGCAATACAATATCATTTCTGAATACCGTGCCCAAATCCCACCTCCAATCGGGTATAATACCGTTCAAGGTATTTTTAAGGGGTTGGTACGATGCAAATACCGAAGACTCCAGGGTAGTGACCGAAGGGTTGGAATCTACTTGATCTATTGTTAGAAGCCCTATAGGGTCATTATCCAGTTCATTTGTACAACTTAGTATCGCCATGAGGAAGAAAACAACGAAAATGCTTTTATATATGTATTTCATAGTTGATGATTTTGAAGATTAAAATGTAACGTTTATACCGAACAAGACGGTCGTTGACAATGGAAATGTGCCTAGATCCATTAAGTCCGTGGATTCCGGGTCTAAACCCGTATAGTCTGTAAATGTTAACAGGTTTTGACCCGATATATAAAAACGTATATCCTGAATACCGATTATGGATTCTAAAGTGTAACCCAGTTCTATGTTTTTAAGGCGCAAATAGGAGGCGTCTTCTACAAAAATACTGGACACCCTACTGCTCCCATTGTCTTCAAATGCTACCCGTGGGATGGTGTTGCTGCTTCCTTCGCCGTCCCATGCACCCAAAATAGCAGTAGTGTAATTAAAGGGGCGGGTATCGAAATCCAAAATTTGTTTTCCCTGATTGTACCTATCAACACCGTTTACCCCTTGGAAAAGAAAGGAGAAATCAAACCCTTTATAGGATGATGAAAAGGTAAGGCCATAGGTTAATTCCGGAATTGGATTCCCAATAAATTCCCTGTCATTATCGGCGCTGATTACCCCATCACCGTTTATATCCTTAAACTTAATATCCCCAGGCTTTACGTTTGAATTTGGTGTTCCACTCAGGTGGTCGTCTATTTCCGCCTGATTTTGATAAATTCCAATCATACTATATCCGTAATAGGCATTTAGGGATTGGCCAACCTCAGTTCTTGTTACCTCCCCTACAATATTGGGAACATTGGGATGTAGTTTTTCCACATTGTTGGTCAACGTGGCAAGGTTGGCATTTATGCTGTACTTGAATTCGTGTTCCGAATTTCTGTAATTCAGGGAAAATTCGAAACCTTTATTGCTTACTTCTCCTGCATTTACAATAGTAGGGGCTACATCTCCTACTACAGAGGGCAAACTTATAGGCAATAGTATATCCGTGGTGTTCTTTTCAAAATACTCCACCGTTATGGCCATTTTATTATTGAACAGGCCAATATCGGCACCAATATTAGACTGTGTAGAGCTCTCCCATTTTAAATCTGGATTACCAAACCGGTTTGTTCTTACAATACCGTTCTCTTGACTTACCAAAGTTAGATACGCATAATCATCAATCTCCTGGTTACCAAGTTTCCCCCAACTTGCCCTTAATTTTAAGTTGGACAACCAGTCCACGTCCTTTAGGAAATTTTCATCGGAAATTTTCCATCCAGTGGAAACCGAGGGAAAATATCCCCACCTATTGTTTTCGGAAAATCTTGAGGAAGCATCGGCCCTAATGTTCGCCGTAACCATGTACTTGCTGTCGAACACATAAGATGTTGAGCCGAACAAAGAGAATAAAGACCATTCCGAGGCCGTACCGCTATTCCATAGATCGGTTTCCGTACCCCCAAAATCCAAGTATCTAAATTCACCAGTAGTAAATGGGAAACGCGCTCTGCTTGCACCTATGGAAGATTCGAAATTTTCGATATACTCCGTACCTATCAATACATTAACATCATGCTTGTTAAAGATCTTTGCGTAGTTCAAGGTATTGTTTATCGTAATGGTATAGGCCTCTCCTCTTTCCTCGTTTAAACTATTGGGCCTATTTTGCCTTCCCAAGCCCTGGTCTTCTGCATTTCCCCCTCCATCATCATCACCAAAATTCTCATTAAACGCTTTGTTGTGAAAAAATGTTAAATCGATTCCGGCATTGGTCCGGAATTTCAATTCCTTGTCCTTTAAAAAGGCATATTCCCCATACACATTGCCGAAAGTTTTATAGATTTTTCTTTTATCATCGGTAAAAAATGCCCTTGCTACTGGGTTACCAACCATTTCATACATTGTTCTCTGTAGTCCTACGTCATATCCGGTAGGTGTAAAAAAGGGCATATCCGTAAAAGGATCGCGTTCGGAATAGGTAGGGTCGCCGACATCTTTATAAACCGGTATAACAGGTGCCCTTAACAATGCAAACCGTATGAGGCTTTCTCCTTTTGAAGCTATTTTATCCTGCGTTTCATGCGATAGCTGTAAATTGGAGCCAATCTTTAAACGGTCCGTAAAGTCCGCATTTATATTAGCCCTAAAATTTGTTCGTTTGTACCTGTCATTATCAAAGACTACAATACCATCCTGACCGTAATGGCCCAAGGATAACAAAAACTGCATTTTATCGCTTCCTCCGCTGGCCGTTAACTGTAGATTATTGGATCTTCCCTGTTCAAATAACTCATCTAACCAGTCCGTATCGGCAAAATCGGCTCTACCTCTATCCGCCGTATACGGATTTTCTCCTGTCCTATCCGAATTGTTCCATGCTTTCTCCAACGTATTTATATACTGCTCTGTATTCAACATATTGGGTAGGTTGGACGCCGTATGCACCCCGGTAAAATAGTTTAGATCAAAACTTAATTTTCCTTTTCTCCCGTTCTTCGTGGTAATCAATACCACACCCCCGGAAGCTCTGGAACCGTAAATTGCCGATGCCGCTGCATCCTTTAAAACGGTCATGGTCATGATGTCCGACTGATTTAAAAAATTGATATCTCGGGAAGGAATACCGTCCACAATAAATAATGGATTGTTATTTCCAATGGTGCCCTCTCCCCGTATACGTATTTGAACCGGATCTCCGGGAGCTCCCGAGCTGGAAGTTACCTGTACCCCTGCAATCTGGCCTTGTAACGCCTGTGAAACGTTTGCGACCCTAGTCCGTTCAAGATCATCAATATCCACAACAGAAAGCGCACCTGTTAAAGTAGACTTTTTCCTTGCCGAATAGCCCACCAGTACAACCTCGTCCAAAGCTTGCATATCCTGGGCCAGTACAACGTTAATGGTGCTTTTTACACCTACGGGAATCTCTTGGGTAACATAGCCTACATAACTAAGGATTAAAATAGCTGCGGAATCTACATTTTCAAGAATGTACTGTCCATCAAAATCGGTCGTCGTTCCAGTGGTGGTTCCTTTTAACACCACACTTACACCTGGCAAGGGACCTTCACTATCGGAAACTGTACCCGTTACGGTCTGCGCGTAAGAAACACTTCCCCATAACAAGCCCAAAATAAAAAATAGTTTACTAATAATGTTTTTTCTCTTCATAATCGGTCATGAATTAGGTTGATAATTAGTTTGGTTGGTTTTCTTTATGAATCAATTTGGTAGTTGGTTATCCTACATCTTGTTCAGCAAACTTAATGGGTAGCACATACAATAGTGTACACTATGTATTCAATAGTGTACACTACAGTTTAAATGGCTTAAAATCAATGATTTAAATTAAATATTATGGCCAGATCTATATTTTAGCTGATAATTCTTGGGTGTAATATGATATATTTTTTTAAACTCCCTGTAGAAATAGGAGCGATTGTTGAACCCCGATCTATAACAAACTTCGGTTACCGATAATGTGCCATTTTGTAAAAGCTCTGCCGCAAATTTTAATCGTACTGTACGGATTAAATCACCCAATGAAAAACCAGTAATCTGCTTGATTTTTCTGTATAAACGAGAGCTACTCATCCCAAGTTCTTTCTCAAGATATTGCGATTGTAGATTTTCGCAGTCTATGTTATCACGGATAAGGGCAATTACCTTACCCATAAAATCCTTATCCTCATTTAGTATGGGAAGTTGATATAGATTTTCCCCGAACGTATCTTGTGCAAAGTGTTGGAAGATCAGTTCTTTTTCTTCAAGAAGCTTTTGAATCCTTACCAGTAGATGATCTGGGTGAAACGGCTTGGGTATGTAGGCGTTGGCGCCGCTTTCCAAACCTTCTATCCGATGGGAAACCGAGGTTTTAGCCGTGAGCATAACAAAAGGTATATGACAAGTTTTGGTGTCGCCCTTTATTTTACCACAGAGTTCAATGCCGTCCATTTCGGGCATCATTACATCGCTTATAATAATATCGGGCATCTTGGTCTTTATAATTTCCAGGGCTTCAATACCGTTATAGGCGGTTAAGATCGTATATTGTTCTTTTAGCAATTCTATTAGCAAACCGTGTATCTCCTTTTCGTCCTCTACGATCAATATTGTTCTTCGTTCGTTTAAAATAGATTCGAGCGTAGAGATTTTATTATTGGCTTCCTCTGGATCTGAGGAAACATCCGCCAATATATTTTGAAGGTGATGTGAGATATAGACCTGTTGTACTTCGGCGTCTTGTTCTTTCTCATCGAACGCCTCCTTATGGCAGGGCAAAAGAACGCTGAAGGTAGTGCGTCCGTTTTCTTTACTGGAAACCAATAATTCTCCCCTCATAACACTGACCAATTTTTTAATATATGCAAGGCCAATGCCCGTTCTAAACAAATCGTTCTCGGAACTTTTTACTATATCCGATGAAGAAAACCGGTCGAACAAGGAATTCAATTTATGCTTTGGAATACCGCTACCTGTATTTGTTGTTCTAATTGTAAGCCTTTTAGAGTTATCATCTTCAATTAAAAATTTAAGGTGCACTTTGCCATCTTGCGGTGTATACTTAAAAGCATTGGACAAAAGATTGAACACTATTTTCTCAATTTTATCCTTATCGAACCAACCTTTTAGTTCCGAAGGGATATCAACACTGTAATCGATGTTTTTTTGTAGCGCCCATTCATCGAACAGTTCGGCAATCTGTTCTACCAGATTAACTAGGTCAAATTGTTTTACCATTACTTCTAAATGATCGTATTCCGCTTTTCTAAATTCCAACAACTGCTGCGTTAGAAAAAGTAGCCTTGATGAATTTCGTTGAATCATTTTAATGAACCGTTGGTTTTTTTCACTGATATCCAGAGATTGTGAAAGCTTCTGTACCGGCCCAACGATAAGCGTTAGGGGGGTTTGAAGTTCATGGGCTATATTCGTAAAAAATGTAAGGCGGTTCCGATGGATCTCTTGCTCTCTTTTTTGAAAAAGGATATTTTGTTTTAAGGATTGTCGCTTTTTGTAATAGCTAAAAACAAGCAGTAATAAAAGGAACAACAATAATATATACAGGAAGATAGCGGGGGTAGATTGCCAAAAAATTGGCTTAATATGAATATCGATCGCTTTTACGGGATCTCCCCAAATACCATCGCTGTTTGTCCATTTTAACCACAACGAGTACTTGCCGGATGGTACATTGGTAAAGGAAAAATTCTTTCTGTTATTAATTGTGTTCCAATCTTGGTCAAAATTGCCCAGTTGATATGCGTATTGGCATTTTTCGCTGTTAACATAGGTCAAAGCGGTCAATTCGATATCGAAAAAATTCTGATCATGTTTTAGAACGATGGACGGATTTGTTTTTGCACCCGGAGAAACTACCAACCCTTGGTAATATGGCTCCTCTTGATTTTGGCCATTAATTTTATCGATAAGAATATCCGGAATATGGGTAGATGTCTCTATTTGGGAAGGTGAAAAAAAGTTGAACCCTTTAATACCGCCCATAAAAATAAAACCCGTAGTGGAATCCCTATAGGCGGCCCCATCGGCAAATTCATTATTTTGCAATCCTTCATTTTTTGTATAGTTAATGAACTTGGACTCGTTTATCAAAAAATTGGAAAGCCCTAAATTTGTGCTTATCCAAAGATTGGAATCGCCGTCAGAAACAATGCCATGAACGGTATTGTTCGGAAGCCCGTCCATAACCGTGAAGTTTCTAAAAACCGGCTCCACCCTATCCATGTTTTCCAACACGTTTAATCCTAGGCTTGTACCTATCCAGAGTTTTTTGTCCTCATCCACATGCAGACATAAAATATCATTGTTAGATAGGCTCTTTGGGTCGTTGTTGCTGTTCTTATATACTTTGAATAATGCTGTTTTCTTGTTGAAAAGGTTTAACCCGCCCAATCTGGTACCTATCCAAAGCTCATCTTCATTTTTCGGAACAATGGAATAGATAATGTTACTGCTCAGGGTATTGTCCTGTTCGTTTCCTGCCTGGTATATTTTAAAATGCGTTATTTTGAACTTTCTACCTTTGCGTTCCAATTTAAACCGCACCAAGCCATAGCCATTGGTACCAAGCCATATAAAACCCTTTTTATCTTGGTAAATGGCATAGGTAGACCTAAAGTAGTTGCATAACTCGTTACCCAACATTTCTGACCAATTGATCAACTTCCGATTCATAGAATCAAAAACATGGATACCATCGCCATCCGTACCTACAAAAACCAAGTTGTCTTGCCCCTTATGGAGCGCAAAAACGGAATTATTGATTGAGCTATTGTCTTCATTAAAAATTTCGTATTCCAGTTTTTTACCGGGATCTTGGTAAAATTTGGAAGAGAAGCGGAACAGCCCCTTGCCTTTAGTTCCCACAAAAAAGGATTGCCCGTCAACTTGGGTAAATGCCCTAACAATACTCTTGTTCAATTCAGGTATTTGGGTGGTGGATAATAGGTTGAACGGTTTTCTTTGAGGATACATCTTCAGCAGCCCATCCCCATCCGTGCCGGCCCAAATTACATTTTCGCTTCCTGTTGCCAAAGTTGTAATCTCCCGATCACCAAGATACTCCTGCCACGGAGGAACGAACATTTCCCCCTCAACGTCTAAACTGAAATATCCCGCCTTACCGGACAGTAGAAGTCCGTTAGCGGTCTGTCCTATCACATCAAGCATATTTTTATAGGGAAGTGTTCGGCTGGTTTTATCCAAAAATGAATATATACCAACTTCTCCGGCAAAATCAATAAGACACATCTTTTGGTCTGGCAATATTCCGAAGGCCCTAATGTTTTTGGAAATTCGTGCCATATTGGAAACGCTTTTTTTACCTGTTGCGTTGGTTTGTATTTCCAAAGCATATAACTCATTGTTATCGAACAGCAACAGTAGTTTCCCAGAAGGGGTAAACCTCATCTTTTTAATGGTACCTGTGGGAAGCCCGTTAACCGGCAGTTTTTGAAAATCAGCACCATCAAAATAGCCCACGCCCCAACCTTTAACGGCGCAAAACACTTTTTTTAAGCCATCAACGGCCATATTAAATTCCGATTCCGAGATAGGGGGTCTGTTCTTTCTTGAAAAATAATACGGCCGAAATGTATTCGTTTTTTTATCGAACCGATTTATACCGTACATGGTCAATACCCAGATATGACCGGTATCATCCTCGGCTATTTTCAGTATAACCTGATTGCTGAGGCCGTTTTCACTGTTCAGCCCTGGCCTGAATATTTTAAATGTATTACCGTCATAGCGGTTTAGGCCGTCCCAAGTACCGATCCATAGCAAATTTTCCGAATCCTGAAATATAGTGTTGACGGAACTGTTTGAAAGTCCCACACTATTGTCCAGTTGTTGTAGCGAATACTTTAAATCTAAGGTATTTGATATATTGGACAAAGCTCCAAAATCATTACTGGAAACTCCGGCTCCGTATTCTTTCCGGATTTGGGTATCCATAGTTTCGCTAGTTGTCGGATTATGCTCTTTATTGCAGGCTACCGATACTATTAAAACAAGCGTAATAAGTAATGTTTTAATCTTCAAAGTCAATTTGCTAAATGTTTAGGCGATAAAAGCAGAAAATGGAGATCTGATCACAAACACTTGATGTAGAAAACATGTTCAAACCGCATGGATTGGTGACATCAGTAAAGGTACAAAATAGAAGCAATAGTCCAATTCCCAAAAAAGCATGATAAAAAATCTCCCTGCAAAGAAATGACCAAGCAGTTCCTAAGGTGACCATGGCACTTAGAGCCAAAAAGTAATTACATTTATCTGTAATTTAATACCTTCAAAATGGAGAATAAAAGTCTTATATAATAAATGTTTTTAGGGCGGTGTTTATTGCCTTATACGTGCGCCACCACAGACTGCCTCCTGGTCTTTTCGTATTCCATTTTGTAAAATATTTTTCCCGTTTCCTTTCCAAACACATACCTAAGTTTTATTCGTTATATTTGAAAAAACCCTAACACCCCAAACATGGAACTAGTGAAATTTGCAGCCATTGCATTATGCCTATTTCTTTCCGTAAACTCTTTTGGCCAAACGCAAACGACCAAAGACGAAGAAACCAACAAAGTTTGGCTCTTTACCGACAAAGAACGCGATAGCATGCAGATCTGGTTTTACAATCGTGCTACGGCGATGGGACTTTCCGACGACATCCGCGAGGAATACTACAATATTATCCTGTATCATTCTTTTAAAATGGCACGTCTTGATGATAAGGACAGAGATTTTACCCCTACAGAAATACGAACAAGATTTGACACTTTGCTCGCCAAACAACATTCCGAGGTTAAAGCTATTTTAAACGAGGAACAATTTGGACTTTATTTAAAAAAATATGACCTTTTATTGAAGAGCGTGTTCGAAAGAAATGGTTGGGATAAAAATTAAGCATCTAAGCAACCTATAATGGCTGCTGGGTAATTGCAAAACACAATTATTTATCTACCTCTTCCAGCAAACACACATTGTTGGAAGCGTTTTTCCCCTTAATTGCATCTTACCCATAAGCGTGGATCTAAATGCTGTATTTAAACTAACTTGGGTTTAAGTTAAAAGCCCTATCTTAATTATGCTGTTTGCATAAAAGAAGGTAATCTGTTCATATATATAAAAGTAGAATGTTAATCAAAAAGAACTTTATTTTATTCCTTTTACTCGTACATTCATTGACAGTCTTTGCCCAACAAAAAATTTTGCTGAAGCACAGGGTCAAGGAAAACACTCTTAATACCAATACCGGAATTGTACTGGTTAAAACTTCGGAGTCGGTCTATGGGATAGACCCGGAAGAACAAGATATTATCTGGGAGAATGAAAAAATAGGAAAATTGGACTTTAACCGGTATTCCGAGATTCCATTTACCTCTTATGCTTTTTTTGAGGACAAACCCGTAATAAACTCCAAATTTCTTTCCAAAACTTTAAATACAAAGGGTATTTCCCGAGCTATAGTAGATGTTACCAATGGGAAAATCATATTTAATTCCAATGAACATGGATTTCAAGCCGTTTTTAACACCTTATTATTACCCGAAATCAATGCGGTTTTGGTTGATGGTAAAATTGATGAGGGTTTCGGAATTGGTCTTTTCGATTTCGAGACTGGGAATCGAATATGGATGACGAACATAGCCAGTGATTTTTTCACAAGGACAAAAGGTGCAATCCTAAACGAGGAAAAAGTTATTTTAGATGCAGATCAAAACATTTTTTGGCTTAAGAACAGGCATTTACTAAAAATCGACCTTAAAACCGGGAGCATTAAATATGACAAAAAAGGAATAACCAGCATTTTATCCAATGAGGATGGAAATAAGTTTTATATATCTTCCAACCATCTAAGCGGCAAAAAACTTAATCAGGAAACTGTAATATATGCCGTAGACCCCAAGAATATGGACAGTTTGTGGTCTAGACCTCCCGTGCGTGTTGTTGGAAACATCATGGAGACCAATTTAGATAAAGACCAGTTGGTGGTGATTACCTCCAAAGGTTTTAATATCATCAATGCGGATAATGGAAAGAAAAAATGGGGCAAATCGGATCCCTTACCCTTGATCAAAAAAATTGTCCCTACTAAGGACAGTTATTTGGTTGTGCAAGAAAACATGTTGACCCGAATTGACCGGTTCGGCCATAATACCTGGGATACTCCATTGAAGATTACGTATGCAAACAACGAAAACCCGGTGCATATTTTTGACGATGATCCGTACGCCCTTTTTATAACACCTTCAAGAGCAAATAGGATTCAAATTGAATCCGGCAGGAAAATATGGAAAGAAGACCTTGCCCTATTTGATGCCGATTTCATCAACAGAAATTTAAAACTTGAATTGCCCCACCATCGTGTATGGTTCAATCCTGAAACCGGACAGTTTCCCGTATTTAGCGAAAACAACTTCTATCTTTTCAACAATCGGGACACCCTAGCTCCACAATCACTACATAAGTTTGATTTTGGAAGAAGATTTCCAGAACTAAAAATTAGGGACGATGCCTATCTTTTGTTTGAAAGCAATAATTTCTATTTGTTTAATTTTTCGGGGAGCTTGGTTTACAAAAAAGAATATCCGGTGTTGAAATCTGGTTCTTTGGTTCGCAGATCTCTCCGTAACTCTTTTTATTGGCTTGGAAGAGGCCTTCAAATTACATCGGCCACATTACTTTTTGCCCCCACCCAAGCAAATCGTGCGTTCAGAAATACAATCGTATCCAACAATTTAGGTGGTTTTGGTATGGCAGTTTCCGGTATATACGGTACGTATCATTCTTATTCCCGAGGCTTAAACAGCCTAACAGATTTTGATGTAGATCTGGGTTCTAACCTAGAGTACGTTTTTAAACGATTAAGGAAAAGTAGAAAAAATGACGATTCCATGGTTATCGCTGTTCCCCAAGATGGTAAAATACAGATAATCGATTTGAAAATCGATACGGGCGCAGAAGAGGTTTTGAAGGAAATAAATACCCAGCAAGATAATTTTATCATTGACGAGATCGAAAGGGTACTATATATTTTTGATGGCAAAGAAGTTTCCATTGAGCGGCTTTGACTTATTTATTGCGCGCCCAAAATTGAAAATCCAAGTTTTTAGCTCACTTTCCAGGAACTTATGATGCCAATGCGCCATTGATTACCTTTCCAAAATGGAATTAGCTTAAAAATACCAGATTCTTTATGCCGTCGTAAAGTTAATTGCTGCACAAGCTATTTACATCCTTCCTTGGAATGATGGTCCAGCAACGAAATAATTTTCCAGTCCCCATCCTCTTTGGCCAATTGAAAAGAACTAACGCCACAATGGTAATAGGCGTCATAGAGATAAAATTTATAGGCTACCCATACATTGGCAATCTGGTCGTCCATGTTTATCTTTAATTCCCCCAATTCCTGTCTAAATTGGGTCGTTTTTGGAATGCCCGAAATTGTTTTTATAACTGTGTTTATATCTTCTGTCTTAACTATTTTTTTTCCATAAACTTCATCTACATCCTGATACAGGAAATTTTTAGAGAGCATTAGTTTCATTTTTACGGAATCCCTGGCATTGAAGCCATCGTAAAATGTTGTGATCACTCTTTCTATGGATACCTTATTTGTATTTTGCGCGTGGGAGCCAAAACCGAGGAGCAAAGCAAGAATAAAGAACGTTTTTTTCATAATTTCAATTTTTGGATTCTCTAAATTTACAATAATAATAAATGCGCATTATATTTCGGGTAGGTCAAAACCTAATTTCATTATTCCCGAAACACTGCACACTTCAGTAATTAAACTTAAGATTTAACCTTTAAAAATGACCGATTTGAACCAAGTAGTGGTTGTAGCAGGTTTTATTGGTAAAACATCGCAGAATGTTGAAGAGCAAAAGAAGGTTATACAATGGAAAATTAATACAAACAAAGCCTCTGCCAAGGCTGCCTCCAGGTCTTTCGTACTCCGTCTTGTCACAATCGTTCTATTATTTTGCCATATTGAGTTCTTTCTTTAAAATATTTCTGAACCGTGTTGCACTTAGGTAATGATCATCTAGCAATCTGCCATTGTGCAAAAGATTGAAAACGCCAAAACCAGAAGGTGCCATTTTTGCTTCTTTTACGGTATTTATTTTAGACACTTTCAAATCTACATCGTAATCCATCGCAACGTTTAATAATGCTGCTACAGACTTCTCGTTCCAAGGGCACTGATCTGCATAAAGCAAATGCCAACCTTTGTACTTTTTTTGCTGGTTGGTCCAATTGTAAAATTTCGGTTTTTTTGCGTCCCTGTTCCATGTTTTGGAAAGTAGTTCAAACCTGTCCTTTGCTTCGATCTGCTCAAACCCATTTTTCTCAAAAAGGCTTTTGTTGGCCAACCAACCACCCGTGCTTGTTATTACACATACGCCATCCATACCTTTCGCTTTTGCTTCTTTTTCGGCTTCTCCAATAAGTATTGAACCATAACCTTTACTTCGCTCTTTTTTAGAGTAGACATAGGTACAATGAACAAACATATAATTATCAGCATCTATAGGACGCCAAGCATTTTTGGCCGGAACATATTCAATAAAGCCAATCATCTTGTCTTCATCATTTTTCAAGATTTTTATTCTTAAGCCTTCTTTATGACGCTTTTCAAACCAATTAACTTTATCCTTAAATCCTTGTCTTTTGGTGTCTTTTATGCAAAAGAAAGTCTCCTTTACCGCATTTTCTGTTGTAACCTCTACTATTTTCATAGTTTTCCCTTTAAATTTTTTATCATTTTTGCTGTGTGAACAATCTGTGTTGTATTAATTACACTGTCTCCGGTATTTTCGGTCTTACCAAAGAACATCATTGCGTAGAACGCAAAAAGCAAAATAGTTATAGTTTTCATTAGTGTTAAGTTTTTAGTTTGAGCACTAAATCTACTATCTATCAGCTATTTAAGAAATGATATAAATCATTAAGGACTTTTTTCCCAGTTGTCATTAGGAATTTAATTCACTGTTTCCACGTAATAAACTTAGAGTAAAGGTAATATGCGTTTAACGGGGGTATTTACAATATTGAAATGGTTACAATACTATATAGAGCCTTGTCATGAAGAATTCAGTCCATTTTGAAGCGTTTATAAAACGAACGTTTTGGAACTCACAAAACATGGTGGTTGGCATTTGATTTGCTAATAGGTTATTATGCTCCCTTTAGGCTGAAGTGCCCTTCCATTCCCAATTGGCACCCAATATGGCGGCACCTCCCGTCATTGGTCCATTCCGAGTAAGAAAGTACTTTTAAAAAATATAGTCTAATTGCAGTACGTACGGGCTTCGGTTCTAACCCTCCACTTTCGGAAGAAACCTTTTACAGGCAATATGCAGTGGGTTATCCTATTTTAAAATGAGTTTCATAAAGCCATCCTTAAAGGCCCTTCCGATAGGAAGAATAGTCTTCTCATCCAATCGGACCTGATTGCCTACGACTTTTTGGATTTTTGAAAGATTAAGAATATACGATTTGTGTACTCTAATGAACTTTTTGGGATCAAGAGTTTCTTCCCAATATCTCAAGGGTTCTTGGGTAAGATACTTTTTTTTGGTGGTAACTATTTCTGTGTAGTCGGCATCGGATTGTATAAACCGAATGTCCGATACCGCAATTTTGATATGTTCGTATCCTGATTTAATGAAGATGACCTCTTCAAAGGATATCGACCGCACCTCTTCTTTTGAATCTTTTGGGAGTGTTTTTGGTGAGGGCATTTTAGATACCGCCTGTACAAAACGTTCGAATGAAAAGGGTTTTAATAAATAGTCCAGTACGTTGTAATCATAACTTTCCAATGCGTACTCTGAAAATGCCGTGGTAAGAATTACATTAGGCCTTGGATTTAAGGTCTTCAAAAAGTCGATACCGGAAATCTTCGGCAAATGAATATCCAAAAAGACTAAATCAATTGGTTCGGTCTTTATGAAATCCATTGCCTGTAGTGCATCGGCGTAGGTGCCTTTTAACTCTATCATTCCAAAGTCTGAAATGTATTTTTGCAATACCCTTTGCGCCGGTGGCTGGTCTTCAATAATGATGCAACGTATCATTCGCCTTCTAATTTTAGCTGCATGGTTAAATGCACACTGTAGACATTTTGTTCGTTTTTTATGTTTAATTCGTGGGCGTTGTGATATAACAGACGTAACCGTTTTTTTACGTTCTGCAATCCAATGCCTTTTGAAAGGCTGTCTGTATTGGTAACGGGGCGAAAGCTATTTCTACATTCAAAATCAAGTAGCCCATTTTCCTCAACCTTAACATTCACCTCAATGAAAATATTGTCAGATTGGCTTGCAGTGCTGTGCTTAAACGCATTTTCAACAAAGACCGTCAATATTAAAGGAGCGATTTTATAGCCAGATTTGACATTTTCTGTTTTGAAATTCACCTTTCCCCGCTCTTCAATTTGAAGTTCGTTGAGTTTGGTGAAGTTCTTTAGGTGTTCTATTTCCTTTTGCAACGGTACATATTTCTCCTTACAATCATATAGCATATACCGTAGTACCGAAGAAAGTTCCAAAATGATGGAGGGTGTTTTCGGCGATTGTACCATAGCATAAGAATATAGGTTATTAAGGTTGTTGAACAAAAAATGCGGATTGATTTGTGATTTCAAGAATTGAAGCTCACTTTCCTGTATTGAAGAACGTAATTTTTCCAATTCGCGTTGCTTGATCGAAGCATCCCACGCAAATTTAAAACCTGCCAAGATGGCAATCACCGGCATCACATCCAATAAACTATAAATAACTCCCGGAAAATTGCTGCCCCTGGTATCGGGATAATAAATCTGTTCGAGCACCAATTCTTCTACTGCGATAATCACCGCCACCATAATAGATACAAAAACAAAGAAAAGCAAGTACTTTTTACGGTAAAAAAAATGGGGCAGTAATACATAATTGATAACAAATGCACCCAATGCGTAATTTATAAAAGCTACCACCTTGAATTCCTGAATACTAGGTTCATTACGGTCGAAAGAAAAGAACAAAAACAAAACGACATGCAATATCACTTGAAAAAACATTTCTTTCGAAGTACTGCTAAAAAAAGCTTGCTTGGCGGCCATGATATAAAAATACCATTTTATAATACGCCGTGTTTATACAATACTGTCATCGACGGATTGAAGGGGGTAAACAGCAGAAGAGTGAAACGTATGTCGTTTGGGATGCCCTTTTCGTCGTTTGCAGAAAATAGAGGACCTATAATTTTACTATAAAGCATCTTTGAAGTACAATCTATAATGAGTTTTTAAGATGAGGAAGTTTTGTTTCATTTGGTTTGTTGGAATGTTCATTTTTGGAATCCATAAGGCATCCGCACAAAACGGAACTATTACTATTTCTGGAAAAGTAATTGAAGAAACTGGTGGCAACCCCATTGAGTTTGCTACGGTGCTTGTAGGCAACCCAACTGACCAAAAACCGATTGCCGGAACCACTACTCTTGAAGACGGTACTTTTACCTTGGAAACCAATGCCTCCGATTTTTATATCGAAGTAAGTTTCATAGGTTTTACAACCAACCGCATCGATAATGCCCAGGTGGTAAACGCTAGAATAGATTTGGGGACGATTTCGCTTGCGGAAGATACCCAACAGTTGAAGGAAGTTGTAGTTGAAGGTGAAATTTCCCAAACAGTATTCAAACTTGACAAACGCGTTTTCAATGTGGGAGCTGATTTGAGCAGTACCGGGGCAAGTGCCCTGGAGGTATTGAACAATGTACCATCTGTCAATGTTAACATCGAAGGACAGGTAAGCTTACGGGGTAGCCAGGGTGTACAGATGCTCATCAATGGAAAACCTTCGGTCATAGCCAATGAACAAGGCAATGCCCTTGGCACCCTTACCGCAGACATGATAGAACGTATTGAAGTAATCACCAACCCATCAGCCAAATACGATGCCGAAGGAACTTCGGGTATCATCAATATCGTTTTGAAGAAGGAGGAGAAAAAAGGACTGAATGGTTCGGTTACGTTGAACACGGGCGTCCCCAATAACCACAGCCTTGGCCTTAGCTTAAATAGACGTACCGAGAAATTCAATTTATTTAGTCAGTTGGGTTTTGGTCGTAGAACCTTCCCAAGTGACGATGAAAGTGAAAATCGAAATTTGGTTGAAAATACTGCTATTAACAGTTCCGGACAAAGCGATAAGAACGAAACCTTTTTCAACCTCATTCTTGGCACTGATTACCATATTAATGAATATAACGTACTGACCCTTTCTGGGAATTTTGCATACGAATGGGAAAAGGAAAATTCTGATGCAGTTTTCAGCACCTTCGATTCGGGAAATTCCATAACCGATGCATTTGATCGTCGTGAGTTAACGACCGCCACCAACCCTAAATACTCCTATGAACTACAATACAAAAAAGATTTTGAAGGAAACGAAGATCAATCTTTGTTGATTAGTGCAACAGGTAATCTCTTTGCCAAAGACCAGTCTTCCGATTTTACAAATACCACCACTATTGGCAATAACGAGGACATGCAACAACAGACTCGAACAGATTTTAGTCAAGCCGATTACATCTTCAAACTCGACTATACACATCCTTGGGCAGAAAAATATACCATTGAAACCGGGAGTCAATATCAAATCAATGATGTAAAGAACGACTTTGCCATTAGTGATTTTGACGGGATTGGTTTTGTGGAGAATCCTGATTTGACCAGTGTGTTTGAATGGACACAAAAGGTGTTGGGCATTTATGTAACGGCTGCTTATGAAGGTGATAAATGGGGATTGAAACTGGGAGGGCGTTTTGAGGAGACCGATGTAGGGACACTCTTGCAGAACACAAATGAAAGTAACGATCAAAGGTATGCCAATTTTTTCCCTAGCGGACATACTTCTTATAAAGTGAACGATAATCTCTCGCTGCAAGCTGGGTATTCCAAACGGATATTTCGTCCAAGATTATGGGACTTAAATCCTTTCTTTAACATTCGTAATAATTTTAATATCCGTACTGGAAATCCCAACCTACAGCCCGAGTTTACCGATAGCTACGAAATTACGAGTATATACACGCTGGGCAAGGTCTCCATGAACTTGGGCGTATTCTATCGCCATACCGTAGATGTGGTGGAGCGAGTGGTCGTCTTCGAAGATAATGTAAGTATCTCGCGCCCAGAGAACATAGGCATAAATAATACCACAGGTATCGAGTTCAACGCAAAGTACATTCCTACCAATTGGCTGTCGTTTACCAACGATTTCAACCTTAGACATTTTGTGCGTAAAGGCTCGTTTGAGGGTACTTCCTTTGATTTCAAGGGCGACCAATGGTCAACAAGGCTTACCAGTAAGATTAAACTTCCTTCGGATATCGATATTGAACTAATGGGTAATTATCGCTCTGGTTTTAGAACTTTTCAACAAGAAATCACTGAAAACCTATTTATGGATTTTGGTGCAAGAAAGAAGATTTTAAAAGGAAAGGCCATTTTAAACTTGA
Organism: Spongiimicrobium sp. 3-5; assembly: GCF_046557915.1. Lineage (NCBI taxonomy): Bacteria > Pseudomonadati > Bacteroidota > Flavobacteriia > Flavobacteriales > Flavobacteriaceae > Spongiimicrobium > Spongiimicrobium sp. 3-5. The sequence goes on along the minus strand of NZ_JBHEBG010000001.1, from coordinate 1,054,111 downwards.
GCATTAGAGATGTATTTGCATCCCGGATTAGGGAAAGTGTCACCAATCAACCCGATTTCTATCTTAGGAATTTCAGTCAGCGGGGTCGTTTTGTAACTTTCGGAATCAGTTTTGGTTTCGGGAAAGGTGAGGCTATGGAATTTTCAGGACAAAAAAGATTTTAAGCTTTTAACAGAATACCTATCGTACCAAACACACTCAAAAGGTAATCTCAACTTCCAATACCTTTACAAGTTACCATTTCATTAGGGGAGTACACCAATAAAAACCTGGTCTTGTTCTGTAAATAGAACAATTTAAGGACAGGGTCTACGTTATTAAGCTAGGTCAAAATTGCTATTTCAAGAAACTTTTAGCTTGGAAGAATCATTGAACTGAATTGAATATTTTTATCATATACGCTCATAGGAAATAATTTGAACGAACCGAAATGAGAAAGACTAAATTCTTTTGCCTAATTGTAATATTAATGATCTCCTGCGAATTTGAGCCTGTGGGTTCAGGTTCACTTTTAGAAAGTTCAAATGAGGATTCTGAATTTGCAACAGGTGGAATATGCATTGGAAATGGAGAATATGGGAATCATAATGCTAGTGTGCTTGTGAATTTTGATGTTCCGGATGATTTGCCAGATAATTTTGATCTATCACATTTATTACCCCCAATAAGAAATCAGGGACAGCAAGGTTCCTGTGTTTCCTGGGCAATTAGTTATTACATGAAATCACTTCAAGAAAAAATAGAATCTGAAACAGATTTTACCGTTTCGGACGTAACGAGTCCCGCCTATACATACAATCAGATCACCAAAGGGAATTGTGCGGAAACTGCAATAGTGGAAACCCTTGATCTACTTAAAACCAAAGGCGTTTGTTCTTGGAGCTCTTTTCCGTATTCAGATACAAATTGTGATAGGCAACCAACAGAAGAACATGATGAACAGGCATTACAAAATAGAATCAGTGACTATAAATGTTTGAGTGGGGAAAATATGGTTAATGAAATGAAAGGTCTTATCAATCAACAAACACCTGTTATCATCCTGGCATATTTATCTTCTGAATTTGGTAAGACCGATAATTTTGGACTTACAGCGTACAGAGAACATTTGGTAGATTATAGTTTAGGCAGATGCCACGCTATGCTAGTTGTTGGTTATTCAGATAAGTACAATGCCTTCAAAGTTGTCAATTCCTGGGGAACAGATTGGGGAGATAATGGTTTTGTTTGGATTGATTATGCAGCATTTGATAATGTAATAAATGAAACAGCTGAATTTAGAGTAATCAATCAAGCTTATGTGGCCTATGATTTTTAATTTCTATTGCGCCAAAGAATTGAGTTAAGAAACAAGTCTTTTTAAGTTAATCCTGAGGCATGGTTTTAAGGAGCTTTGCTATGCTTTCCAACCGGTACAATAAATCGGCGGTTTAATGAAACAGTGGGCATATTATCATCAATTAATATGCTTGTTGTGCTTTGTTGAAAATGATCTAAGAACATAAAAGTATCTAAAGAAGCTTGTTCTTATCCAAGAGTTGAATTAAATATGGTTTTATAGATTTACTAATAGGAATTTTGTCCTTATTGATCATGATTAACCGGTTTCCCTCAATACCAGCTATATGGTTCAAATTGGCGATAAATGATTTTTGAATTCGTAGAAAATCTTTTGTTGGTAGAATTTCATCCAATTTTGATAGACTCATTAAAGTGGTTACCTGTGTGTCTTTACATTTAAATTGCACATATTTTTGCAAACTCTCAATGTACAGTATCTCTTCAAATCTTACTTTTATGGCTTTGTAGCCCGATTTTACAAAAATATAGTCAAGTGCAATATCGGTATCTGGGCTGGAGTTATCTTTTTTTAACTTTTTTTGATTTAACAACTCCAACACTTTTGCGATAGCCATAAAGAACCTATCAAATTTTACAGGCTTTAATAAATAATCTACTACATTCAACTCATAACCTTCTAAAGCGTATTCTGAGTAAGCAGTAATTAGTATGGTCAAAGGTGGGTCTTGAATGGCTCGCATTAATTCTATCCCAGTTAAGTCGGGCATTTGAATATCAAGCAGTAGTATATCAATAGTTTCGTTTTTAATAAAAGAAAGCGCTTCCATAGCAGTTTGGCAGGTGCCAGCTACCTCAATATCAGGAATTTTTGAAAGGTAATTTTTCAAAAGGTTTTGCGCCAAAACCTCATCTTCGACAATTAAACATTTATACTTATCCAATTAGAGTAGATCTATGGTTAATGACACCTCAAACGTCTTCAATTCTTTATGAATCTCAAATTGATGCATATTTGGATAACTATACTTCAACTGCTCTCGAATATTGGTTATTCCGATTCCAACATCTTTCTTGTTTTGTTGAAAGGAATTTATGGTTTTAAAATATAAAACATCGTCTTTCACCGTGAGCTTAATTTGTAAAAAACCGTTAGGATTATAGTTAATATCGCCATGCTTAAAACAATTCTCCGCTAAGTTAACCAAAATTAGTGGCGCTATTTTATGATGTTGTTCAACTCCTTCAATTGCCAGTTCTATTTGCTCTTTCCCCTTCATGTTTTTTAATAATTGTAAGGCAACGTATTCTTTAACCAAACTGGCTTCTTTTTCCAATGGCACAACTTCCTTTTTACCTTCGTAAATGAGGTATCTCAGAATTTCCGATAATTTTTCAATCATTATTGGCGCGTGGTCATGTTTTTCAAGGCTTAAAGAGTATATATTATTTAAGGTATTAAATAAAAAGTGCGGACTTACCTGAGACTTTAAAAGTAGCAACTCCGCTTTTAATTTCTCGTTGCTCAATGCCAAGCCTCTTTTTTTTTCCAACTCATATTGATTGACCCTCCAAAACAAGAAAGAAACTAAAATAAAAGAGGTGAATTCAAGGGCAAATGAAATAACATCCAGCAAATAATATTCTAAACCTGTTAGATAGTAAGGGACAAAAAGGAATACGAAAAAAACAATTATGCTAATGATATAAACAAGCTTTCCCTTTCTTTCAAAATATTTTGGTATAAAAAAAAGCAAATTTGCGTAAGCAATAAAAGCGTTGATAAAACATTCTAGGAGGCTAAACAAAATGGCTTCTTCCAACTCGTAATCATACAACATGGAATCCAGAATCATTCCAAAGATGAAGAGCCAAAACAAAATATGATAGGCAACATTTTTTTTCATTACAAAACGGTATAGAACTGTCTAATGTATTGGTATATCTTCAAAGAAATAAATATAATCCATGAAAGCACGGATTTAAGTAATGAAATATCATTTAGTAGTAAAAACCACCAATTCAGTCTTATACTCCCAAAAAAGCTGCTTTGGTGGAAAAATCTTTATCCATGAGATTGGCCGAAGTATTTTCGAAGTATTGTTTTACTAAAATATAAAATTATGAAAACCAAAAGGTTTTTTTCAAACGGTGTTTTAATGATATCTCTAACAGTGGTTGCAAGCTGCGATAAAAATGAAATAGAGAATCTACCTTCTATTTCACCGCCAGACAGTACCATCGCTTTTACGATGCCAAGTGAAGAAGCAGAACATGAAGGTACTTGGTTGCAATGGCCCCATAAATACACCTATGGTCAAAGTACACCTAATAGATATGACCAAATATGGATTGATATGACCAAAGCGTTGCATACTGGTGAGCTAGTTCATATTGTCGCTTATAATGAAGAGGAAAAAAATAGAATTACCCAGCTTTTGGAAGACGCCAGTGTAGATATGGGTCAAATTGATTTTCTCCTTGAAAAAACAGAGGATGTTTGGGTCAGGGACAACGGGCCTATTTTTGTTCGCGATGAAAATAATAATTTAATGATTACCAATTGGGAATTCAACGGATGGGGAGGAAAGCATGGTTTTCAATATGACAATCAAATCCCTTTTCATGTCAGCAGTGCAATCGGTATTTCAAAAGTAGATATTGATATGGTACTCGAAGGAGGAGCAATTGAAGTGGACGGAGAAGGCACATTTATGGCTACAAGGAGTTCCATTCTCAATAATAATAGAAATCCAGGCTTAACTGAGGCACAAGCAGAAGCTTTCTTTAAACACTATTTAGGCGTCATCAATTTTATTTGGCTCGACGGAATCGCTGGTCTGGATATTACAGATATGCATATTGATGGAATTGCCAGATTTGTTGGTAATCATACCATTGCTACTTTTTCAAAAGAATTTGCCGAAAACTATGGGGAAGAGGTGATAATTAGCGATTACCAAGTACTGGAAACTGCTAAAAACGCCAATGGTGAACCATATACTATTGTGGAATTACCCATTGCAGAACGAACGGAAGGAAGTTACTTGAACTATTACGTTGGAAATGAAGTAGTGCTTGTTCCCAATTATAACGAACCTACTGATTCTGAAGCTAATGCCATTATCCAAGGATTATATCCAGATAGAGAAGTCATTGGAATTATTGTTAACGAATTGTGGGAAGATGGAGGTGCGATTCATTGCGTTACCCAACAACAACCAAAGTAATGAAACTATTAAAGTAGCAAGATAGAAGCCTATAACAATGCATATGAAAGCATGGCACAAAATAAAAGGCAGTGCAAACCAAAAAGTTAGTGTGTAAAAAACCGTTGCTATTCGTTAATTTAACACTGTGAACAATTAAAATAATATGACCAGAAAAGAGTTTGTTAAAATTTGCGGCATTCTTGGAATTGGACTTCCAGTGCAGTATTTATGTATGTCTTGCAAAAAAAAAGAGAATAATCCTGAAGCGTTTGGTGGTAAAGTAATAATAATTGGTGCTGGCGCTGGAGGACTATCAGCCGGATACTTATTGGATCAACTAGGAATAGATTTTGAAATTCTTGAAGCTTCCGCAAGTTATGGAGGAAGAATGAAAATAGATACGGACTTTGCAGATTTTCCAATTCCATTAGGTGCCGAATGGTTGGAAACCAGTACTAATATTTTTCAGGAAATTGTAAATAATTCTTCTGTTCCGGTAAATATCCAGACCGTTGAAGATGCGCCGGACCGAAAATTCGTAAATTATTCCTGGTACAATTTTTTTGAGGAATATATAGTGCCTTCCATTGCCGATAAAATCTCTTATAATACCATAGTGCAGTCCATAGATTATTCTAACGAACAAACTGTAATTACTGCTGATAATAGACAATATCTAGCCGATAAAGTAATTATATCTGTTCCCCTTAAAATTCTTCAAGATGGGGATATTCGTTTTACACCAAGCCTACCAAAAGATAAATTAAATGCCATAAACAATACTGTGATTTGGGAAGGGTTTAAGGCTTTTTTTGAATTTTCCATGAAATTTTATGATGATGATTTTGGATTTCAAATCACTCCACCAAGTAACGGACAAAAAATATATTACAATGCTTCTTTTGGTCAAAACACATCAAAACATATTCTAGGGTTGTTCGTTGTGGGTAAACCAGCTCTTGATTATATTAATCTTTCTGATAATGATCTGAAAAATTTTGTTTTAGGCGAACTAGACGGTATTTATTCCAATCAGGCTACCCCAAATTATATGAAGCACATTACGCAAAATTGGAATAACGAACCTTTTATTAGAGGAGGTTATATGACAGATCATGCCAACTGGAAAACCGTGGAAAAACTTGGACAAGCGGTAGCTAATAAAGTGTATTTTGCTGGCGGACCTTATACTGACGGCAATGACTGGGTTTCCGTTCATGCGGCTGCCCAATCAGCCAAAAAGGCTGTTGAAGAATTAAACAGTTGATAATTATTTACAACACAATTCTGTTGTATTAATTTCTTCTTTTTTAAATATTGTCCATTAAAAGCAAGATTTTAAGGGACGCCTTATTATACTATTTAATAAATCTTGTTATTAAAAGACACCAAAATATACAATTCCAAATGACCCACTAAAACAATGATTTGTTGTACCTATATTGTACCCGAATTGTATTTTTCATCTCAACTTAGATTTTAATACCATTTTTTAGCTAAATGCAAACATTGCAATAGAATTCTGAACAGAAAAAGAACTGGATCATTTCCAAAATAATTATCATTTAGGCGAACCCTTCCAGTTCCATAAAAAGTCAATTAACGAAACTATTAAAAAAGACCAGGAATGAGACCTTCTTATAAAAACATTATTATGAAGAAAAGTAGTCTCTTAAAATGAACGTTTCTTGGTACTTGACTTATTCCTTCGCTTAGTTCTTTTAACTTGCAATTTTACAGGACTCCCCCTATTTTCATCATTCGGTTCAGTCTACTGGCCATTTTTTCGTGACACTTCCATTTCATAATTCCATAAGCTGATTAAGGAATCATAAAATTATAGCTTATAGAACACAAATTTTGATATTAGTTACTAAATTGTAGAATAAATAAAAAGAATTTATATATTTGTTCTACAATTTAGTATAATAAGAGTTCTATTCATATTTTGGTATCGCAAAATTATACGCTTCAAGAAGAATTATATATAACATCTATAGATGAAAGAAACACGATTAGGAGAATTTGAAGAGGTAATCCTCCTGTTGGTGGGTATACTCGGAAAAGAGGCATACGCCTTTAAAATTGCCGATGATTTCGAATCCCAGACCGGCAGGAAAGTGTCCATCGGCGCCACTCACTCCACTTTGGACAGACTGTGCAAAAAAGGATTTTTGACCTCTGAGCTGGGTGAACCTACTGCGATAAGAGGGGGCCGAAGAAAACGGATTTATACCATTTCGGCCAGTGGCCAAAGGGCTTTGGAGACATCAAAGGAGTTGCGAACCTCCCTTTGGAAACAATATCCCGCATTTACAAAATTTACGTTCCAAGCATAAACACAAAAATGTCCGAAAGAAAAAGAATACCGCCCAAATTGGCTACAAGGCTACTGAACTGGTTCGTCAAAGACAAATTGATCGAGGAAGTCTCGGGCGATCTTGAAGAAAGATTTTATGAAGATGCAAGTACAACATCAATGCTCCGGGCCCGGCTCAAATACTGGTATCAAGTTCTAAATTACCTAAGACCTTTTGCCTTACGAAAATCAATTTCTTTTACAACTATGAATTACACAATGTACAGAAGTAATTTCAAAATCGGATATCGGAATATTCTATCGGACAGATGGTATTCCCTTGTGAATATCGGTGGCCTTGCTTTAGGAATGGCCGCCGCTATACTTGTCGGTATTTGGGTATATGACGAACTTTCATATAATCAAAAATTTGACAACTATGATTCCATTGCACGGGTCATGCAGACCCAGACTTTTAGCGGGGAAGTAAAGACCGGTGTGAACCAACCGATGCAATTAGCGCCTGTGCTCCGAACTGTGTACGGGGATCATTTCAGACATGTGGTAACCAGTTCTTTTATAAACAATGAACTATTGACCGTAGGAGAGAATGGCAAGACCAAAGTTTCCCGAAGTGGAAACTTTATGGAGCCTGGCATAGCGCATATGCTATCCCTACAGATGTTAAAAGGAAGCATGGATGCACTCAAGGATCCTACATCAATGCTATTATCGGAAACAACCGCAAAGGTATTGTTTGGAAACAAAGATCCAATGGGCCAAAGCGTACAAATCGGCACCATGATGGAGGCTCAAGTAGCCGGAGTTTACCAAGATATTCCCAAAAATTCTGATTTTGCTGACCTTACTTTTATTGCGCCTTGGGAACTACTGAAGAAAACGGCGAATTTTGAGGAACGTCTAGGCTGGGGCAACAATTGGTTTCAGACCTATGTGCAATTATCTAATGGGGCAGATATCGATCAGGTATCTACCTTGATTAAAGATGTAAAATACGATAATATTAAAAACGAAGGTGATTCCGGTGGTGCCGATACAAGACCGGTCATTCATTTACATCCAATGGAAAAATGGCATCTGTACTCCCGTTTTGAAAATGGGGCAAATACAGGCGGAGCGATAGAACGCGTATGGATGTTCGGTATCATTGGTATTTTTATTCTCTTGTTGGCCTGTATCAACTTCATGAACCTCAGTACGGCCAAATCCGTGAAAAGGGCAAGGGAAGTTGGTATTAGAAAAACGATCGGATCGTTCAAAAATCAGTTGATTTTCCAGTTTCTTAGCGAATCTTTTTTGGTGGCATCTTTGGCTTTTACAATCGCTTTGATATTGGTTTTCGCAGGCCTTTTCTTTTTAAACGACCTTACCGACAAAACGATGACCATACCTTACGCCAACCCTCTATTCTGGTTGTTATGTTTGCTCTTTATTTTGGTTACGGGATGTATTGCTGGTAGTTACCCTGCCTTTTATCTTTCATCCTTCCGACCCGTAAAAGTGTTAAAAGGGACATTTAGTGGGGGAAAAGGAGCTTCAAATCTAAGAAGGGCCTTGGTAGTTTTCCAATTTACCATTTCCGTGGTACTTGTTATAGGCACCGTCACCATATATAGGCAGATAGAACATGTAAAGGACAGACCTCTTGGCTACGACAAGAGCCAGCTTCTATACGTACCTATTAATGGTCCAGAGGTCCGTGATCGTTTTGAAACCATACGCAGCGAACTTATGTTGTCCAATGACATAGCGGAAGTAGCGGCTTCCGATGTCTTGGTTACAGGAACTTTTGTTACCAATAGCGGCTTCGACTGGAAAGGAAAAGACCCCGCAATGAGCGAAGAGTTCAGTACGCTCCGATCTACATATGGTTTTGGCGATATGATCGATTGGGAAATCATGGAGGGGAGGGACTTTTCCCGTGATTTTAAAAGTGATTCCCTTGCCTTTATCATAAACGAGACGGCAGCCAAATATATGAATCTTGAGAATCCGGTAGGAGAATTTGTAAAATGGGGAGAAAACGGTTCTTTTAAGATTGTTGGTGTGGTGAAGGATATGGTAACGCGTTCACCCTATGAACAGGTCAGACCAACAATTTTTACAGTGCACTATGGAGGCTTTTTAAATCTCATCAACGTAAAGATCAATAATGCGGATAATACCCAAGAAGCATTGGCACATATTGAAAAAGTGTTTAACAAACATGACCCCAAAAGCCTGTTCAGCTATAACTTTTTCGATGAGCAATATGCCCGTAATTTCATTGATGAAGAGCGCATGGGGAAATTAGTGACCTTTTTTGCATTGCTGGCCATTTTTATCAGTTGTCTAGGCATCTTGGGGCTTTCGGTATTCGTAGCGGAACAGCGAACTAAGGAAATCGGTGTCCGAAAAGTGCTTGGTGCATCGGCACTAAGTTTATGGAAACTGCTTTCCCGAGATTTTGTCATATTGGTCTTTATATCCTGTTGTATCGCTATTCCTTTTGGTTATTACTATATGAATGAATGGATTCAAGAATATAACTATCATACCGAATTGAGCTGGTGGATTTTTGTGGTGGCTGCAATAGGTACTTTAGCCATTACACTTTTGACCGTGAGCTTTCAATCTATTAAAGTCGCAATCAATAACCCGGTAGATAGCTTAAAAATGGAATAGACCTTTGAATAGGGTTATCTCAGTAAAAAATGGTAGGAAGTTATGAGATACCAAAGATTATAATATGGAGAAATTTGACAAAAACGGGTGTTCCATAAAAAGAACGTTTTTTGAGACATACGCTAATCTCTACGTTAGCTAATTTAAGGCCAATCACACATTATAAACACCCATCCATAAAATATTCTACGGAAATAACTCCTGAATAAATATTTTTAATACCTTGTTTGTTTCTTCCCCCAATAGTAGAACTTTTAAATATTCTCATTGTGGATTTCACCAGAAATTTTTTCCTTATACTGTCTATTTTATTATTTAGCTCCAAAACACTATCGCAGCAGAGCAAACCCCTAAAATCGACACCTACCCATGTAATTCTGGCGGGTGCCATGGTCGATGTGGAAAAAAGCCAAATAACTAAAGATGTACTTATCCTAATAGAGGCTGGAAAGATCGTTAAGGTCGATGGAGCAGACACCAAAGATGATTATGAAAACATTATAGACCTTTCTGAATACACCATTCTTCCGGGGCTCATCGATTGCCATGCCCATTTAGTGTTGAACTCTTATGATAAATCCATAGATCAATGGGAACTGCCGATTGCCAACTACGGTATAATGGGCACAGTAAATGCAAAAAAAACGCTCGTTGCAGGGTTTACAACGGTCAGGGACATTTGGGGTATTTTCTATAGCGATGTCGCATTGCGAGATGCTATCGACAGGGAAATGATCCCAGGACCTAGAATGTATGTCAGCGGTCCGGCCATCACAATGACCGGGGGCCACGGGGATTGGGAGAGCTGGATGGCCCCCCATCTCCAATTAAAGGAGAATCCTGCAGCCATTGCCGATGGAGTTGATGAAGTAAGAAAACAAGTGCGCCGACATATCAAACAGGGAGTCGATCTTATAAAAATTACGGCGACGGGTGGTTTTGGGACGAGCGGGTCCATACCGGGAGCTGCTACTTATACCGAAGAAGAAATTAGAGCAGCCGTAGATGAAGCAAAGAAACAAGGTTTAAAAGTAGCGGCCCATGCCCATGGAGCCGATGGAATAAAGAATGCCGTAAAAGCGGGTATTACTTCAATTGAACATGGAAGTTTGATGGACGAAGAAGCCATCAGATTGATGAAGGAACAGGGTGTTTATCTTGTGATGGATCTACTTGCGGCCCATTACTCCCATATCGAACTGAACAAAGATTATAGTGATAGAAAGTTAGGGGAGAGTAACAATGAATTATATACTCGATTTCTTAACAATTTTCAGAAAGCCTATAACGAAGGTGTGAAAATGGCTTTCGGTTCAGATTCGGGGGTATACCCACATGGGCGTAATGCAGAGCAATTCAATTTGATGGTTCAAGCTGGAATGACCGAAATCGATGCCATAAAATCGGCTACGATTATAGCTGCCCAGCTTATAGGAATTGAAGATAAAACGGGAAGCATCGAAGAAGGAAAATGGGCGGATATCGTCGCCGTTAAGGGAAATCCTTTGGAAGACATTACCGTGCTTGAAAATGTCGAATTTGTTATGAAGGAAGGTAAGATTTATAAAAATAACATAAAGTGAAAACCGAGTCGTGAAAAAACTTTTGAACGTACCAACACATATCATTCTCATAATATCGATGATCATTGGTGCTTCTTGCAAAAAGGAGGTAGCGGCCAAAACGAATTATGATTTGGTCATTTCGAAGGTCAACCTAATCGACGGCACCGGGAAAGACTTACAAGAAAATGTGAATATCTATATCAAGGATTCCAAAATCGCAAAAATTGATAAGGTCGCCCTCGGATCAAATGAGCAAAAGAACGTTATCAATGGAGAGGGTAAGTACCTTGTCCCAGGCTTTTTTGATTGTCATGCGCATACTGGAGATTATAAAGCAGATTTCCCAAGATTCATGCATTATGGAGTAACCTCGGTACTCATAACCGGGGGAAGCACTTGCACCAATGATTATTTTCGTCAAATGCGTGATATGGGCGAACAGGATTCCGTTCCGGGGCCCAGGGTGTTCCACACTAGTCAACATTTCATTGTAGAAGGTAGCCACCCGGTCAAGACGTATACCGGTAACAATTGGAAAGAGGGAGAGTCTTTCTTCATTTTGAAAGATACCGCGCAGATTTCCGAATTGGTGAAGAGCGTCTCGGAATATCCCATATCAGGCATCAAGTTGACCATCGAAGATGGACCTTATCCTCCCTTCGTGGAACGTATGCCACAAGAATTTGTAAATCATGTCAACAAAGAGGCTTTACAGAACGGAACTAGGGTATTCGCACACGTAAGTGATAATCATGAGCTTAAAATGGCCATTGACGCCGGAATCAAGAACTTGTTGCATTATACCGGTGTAGATTTGGATTTCGAGAAGGACAAAGAACTGATTCAAAGTATATATAACGACAGTATTTCATGGGTTACCACTTTAATGTTAGACAAGAGCATGATGTACCCTAAAAACCCTGAATGGTTTGATGTGGAAGGCCTTAAAGAAATCTATCCTCCGGAAGAATTCGAAAAAGTGAACAATCCGGACTATATTTTTCGTGCCGAGGAATTTGTGAAATTCTTTCAGGAATACTACGGCTTTGATGATCCTACGCTGAAACAAGTAATAGGCTTTCAGGTGGAGGATTTTATTCAGCTAACAAGGAATGGAGTGAACATGGTTCTTGGAACGGATACAGGAAATGATTTCATTTTACCTGGGTATAGCTTGCACGAAGAAATGCAACTATTGGAACTAGGTGGTATGGATCCTGCGCAAATAATCAAGATGGGAACTTTAAATGCCGCTAAAATGTTAGAAGTTGAAGATCGACTCGGATCTATTGAAGAAGGTAAAGTTGCGGATATGGTACTTTTAGATGCAAATCCTATAGAATCGATTAGCAATACCTTGAAAATAAATAGCGTGTTTAAAAATGGTAAGGTCCAAACTCGGATTGAATGACCAATAGAATGTCTTTGACAACTATTAAAAGTGTAAGAATCAAGTTCGGTAAAACTAAGATTTTAAGGGACGCCTTATTATACTCTTTAATAAATTTTGTTATTAAAAGACATCAAAATATACAATTCCAAATGACCCTCTAAAACAGTGATTTGTTGTACCTATATTGTACCTGAGCATAAAAAAAGCCTAGATTTTCATCTAAGCTTTTTGGTACCTTGGGTGGGAATCGAACCCACACTTCTTTCGAAACTGGATTTTGAATCCAGCGCGTCTACCAATTCCGCCACCAAGGCATACCATATTTGGCCTCCTATTACAATAGGGACCGCAAAACTAAAAAATATTTCCTTCTTCAGCCAAAAAATATCAACTTTTATCCTTTAGCAACCCAAATAAATTTTTAAATTTGCACCTCCTTAATCCGGAGGGCCGTTAATAAACTAAATAACAATACGTTAAGCATGTCCTATACAGTTCCCGAACCTAAAATTTTTGCCTGTACCCAGAGTGCAGCCTTGGCAAAAAAAATAGCAGCCTCTTATGGAACAGATTTAGGCAATGTTATTTTTTCTAGATATAGCGATGGGGAGTTTCAGCCTTCCTTTGAAGAATCTGTGAGAGGCGCAAGAATTTTTATCATAGGTTCTACAAATCCGAGCTCGGAAAACTTAATGGAAATGTTGTTGATGTTGGATGCTGCCAAAAGGGCTTCTGCCAGACATATCACAGCGGTGATGCCATACTTTGGATGGGCAAGACAAGACAGAAAAGACAAACCTAGGGTTCCCATTGCTGCAAAGTTGGTGGCAAAAATGTTGGAAGCCGCAGGGGCAACTCGGATAATTACCATGGATTTGCATGCAGATCAGATACAAGGTTTTTTCGAAAAACCGGTGGATCATTTGTTTGCATCAACCTTATTTCTGCCCTATTTAAAGGATCTGAATTTAGACAATTTAACCGTTGCTTCCCCAGATATGGGTGGCTCTAAAAGAGCCTACGCCTATTCCAAGGCATTGGGGAGTGATGTGGTTATCTGTTATAAACAACGTGCCAAGGCCAATGTTATATCGCATATGGAACTTATTGGGGATGTAAAAGGCAAGAACGTGGTATTGGTAGATGATATGGTAGACACCGCAGGTACCTTGGCCAAAGCTGCCGACTTAATGATGGAAAGGGGTGCTGCAAGTGTCAGGGCAATTACAACACACGCCCTACTATCGGGAGATGCCTACGAAAAAATAGAAAACTCCCAACTATTGGAGCTTATCGTTACCGATTCTATCCCAACTACCAGGGAGAGCAAAAAAATAAGAGTATTGAGTTGTGCAGACTTATTTGCAGATGTAATGCATAGAGTACACCATAACACCTCTATAGCGTCCAAATTTTTAATGTAAAAACAAAGTTTAATTTAATATATACAATGAAGTCAATTACAATCAAAGGATCAGAAAGAGAAAGCGTGGGCAAGAAGGCAACAAAAGCCCTACGTAATGCTGGAAAGGTTCCTTGCGTAGTATACGGAGGGGATAAACCATTACACTTTTCAGCAGATGAACTAGCGTTCAGAAATTTAGTGTACACTCCAAATGCGCATACCGTTGCAATTGATTTGGAAGGTGGTACCAAAGTAGATGCCGTAATGCAGGATATACAATTTCATCCGGTGACGGACAGAATATTGCATATCGATTTTTACCAACTCTTCAAGGACAAGGAGGTTACCATGAACATTCCTGTTAGGCTGGTAGGTAATTCTCCAGGTGTTAAGAATGGTGGAAGGCTGTTGTTCAGAAAAAGAAAATTGGCAATCAAGGCCTTGCCAGATATGTTACCCGATTTCTTTGACATCGATATTTCAAAATTGAAAATTGGTGATAACATAGCCGTATCCACATTATTAAATGACGAATTTTCAATTCTTCACCCGGACACTACGGTTGTAGTACAGGTTAAAACCGCTCGTGCTGCTATTGTTGTTGAGGAAGAAGAGGAAGAAGAAGGAGTGGAAGGAGCTGAAGCAACTGAAGGAGCTGAGACTACCGCAGAAGGTACTGAAGCACCTGCTACAGAGGCCGCTGCAGAGAGTAACGATTAATTTCGTCTAAATAATCATAACTAAAAGCATCCGCCATGGCGGATGCTTTTGTATTTTTATACACATGAAGCTGCCGTTATGTTCCGATTTTTAAAATTATTTTTTAAAGAAAAAAGTATAGTTGAAGAAACGGATGTTATGAAGAAATTTTTGATTGTAGGTTTGGGAAACATAGGTAATGAATACGCAAATACCAGACACAACATCGGTTTTAGAATAATAGATGCCCTAGCTGAGCAAGAAACGCTTTCCTTTGAGACTGCAAAGCTCGGTACCATTGCCCGGGCAAAAATAAAAGGGAAGGCGGTTTTGCTGTTAAAACCCTCTACCTATATGAACCGCAGCGGAAAAGCTGTTAAGTATTGGATGGAGAAGGAAAAGATACCGCAAGAAAACCTTTTGATCATTACCGATGATCTTAACCTCACTTTTGGCACCCTCAGACTAAAAACTAAAGGCAGTGATGGTGGTCACAACGGACTGAAGGATATTCAACAGGTATTACAGACTTCGGTCTATAATAGATTTCGTTTTGGCGTAGGCTCGGATTTCAGCAAGGGAAAACAGGTAGATTACGTGCTTGGTGAATGGACCGATGAGGAATTGCAGACCTTATCGGAACGCTTAAAAAAATCTACGGATCTGTTACGATCTTTCGTCTTTGCAGGAGTAAAGACCACTATGAATGTCTTTAACGGTACTTAAACATTTTACTGCACCTTAAACTCAAAAACCCCGGAATCTGAGGTATTGCCCTCAGCATCGCGGGTAACCACACGCCAATAGTAAGCCGTATCGGAGGTTACACTAACTTTAAATTCTGTAGTGGCAGCGGCAGGGGAAGCTACCAAGGTTGTGGGCGGGGTAACTTCGGAAAAGTAAAGTTCATATCCCTCTATATCGTTATCCACGTCAGCTGAAGACCAACTGAGCAGTACTTCGTTGTTTATATCTTTAAATACCGTAGTACCAGAAGTAGGCGTTGTTGCTTGCGCCCGAAAAGGAGCATAGGTAGTCTGTGAACCTGCATTGTAGAACTGCCATGTTTCGCTAGTTGCCGTTCCGTTTGCTTCAGAATTTCTGCTGACAACGATCCAAGAATAAGGTGCTCCCTTTTCCAAGGGAAGCTGGGCAAACAGCGTTTGCACACTAATAGTCTGTGTTATATTTGTATTGAGGTTTATGGCACGTAATTCGTACAAATCGGTATTTGTTGCGGCTCGCCATCTAAACTCTACTTGACTTGTAGTTTCGTTTAAGCTAACACCTGTTGTACATTCGGAGTTTTGAAACGGAAATTCCAAAACCGCACTTTGGGGCAATGGTGGAGGGGCATCATCGCCACCGCCGCCGCAGGATAGCAGAAATAAACAAAACGGTATGGCAAAGATCAAAGGTTTCTTCATCGCTTTATCACTTTATAAGTCCTTTTAACGGAACTACCATCAAAACTTATGAAATACATCCCAGAAGGTAACCCGGTAAAATCCAAATCGACCTCACTACTATTACCACTGTACGTTTTTGTGCCAACAAATCTACCATCAGCAGTATATATGGTTAGGTTAAACGCCCCATTGCCCGCCCCTAAAAACACTTTTGCAATATCCTCTACAGGGTTGGGGTAAATAATAGGCTCGTTAGCCGTAAATATTTGTTTTTCATAAACTCCCTGACAGGGCAGGTTAGTGGTGACTTTTAAGGTATTAACCCCTTCTTTTAGATTCACTGTTATTTCCGAATCCGTAGTTTGGGTAACCACACCATTCAGTTCAATATTGTACAGACCACCGCCATTTAAGGTTAAAGATGCCACTTTGCCGCTTGGTGTTACTACCGCCGTTACATCTAGGGGAGCCGGTTCATTTATAACGGTATCAAAACAAAACGCTTCATAATCTATTGCCCCGTCCGTACCTGTAATACATACATTGTAGGTGCCAGCGGTAAGGTTTGCCAGTGTATAACTCTCTGTAAAGTCCTCGCTTACATTTACGCCGTTTCCATCAACAGTTACGGAATAGGTAATGGACGTGTCCGTAGCATCAATTTCCAACAATCCATCATTATTGTTCCTACAGGTTTCGCTTTGTATGGCTACGGAAAAATTATCGCTAGGGAATCTATAAACCGGACAACCTGTTAAATCCACTTCAGTACCTTTGGGAGTTCCCAGACATAAATCGTCTCCATCATCAAATACCCCATCATTATCAGAATCTGGTCTAAATACACCTTCAACGCATACATCCAAGGAAAAGGAATTTAACGCCCCGCCGTCTACGGCAGCATTATCTTTAACTTGCAATATCCACTCGCCCAACAAGGATTCTCCTTCCAGTGAAGCCAATGATCCCAAAGGTTTTACAATACCGCTGATCCCCGGGGTACCACCGCATACAAAACTTGGGGCTTCATCATCAAAAGTGGCATTTATATTTGCCAAATTACCACAAGAGCCCGACGTAAGTATTATCGTTGTTCCCGAGGGAGAAGTTAAACTTATCTCCAAATCGGCCAGAAACGTATGTGTAATATCTAAATTTACATTTACATCGGCAATGGTCAAATCCTCAAAAAAGGCTATTTTAGAAATAACCGTTGGTGTGCCTATTGCAGAAATGGCTGCGGGTAATCCTGAGGCAGATTTAGCATCGCAACTAATTTCGATAGTGGTAAAACTAAAAGGAGTTCCAAAAGTACCCTCGCCACAATCATTTTTAGGTTTAACCCGCCAAAAATAGGTAGTCTGCTCTATTAAGTTTGAAGCTAAATAAAAATTGAATATTACGGATGTAGACTCTATAATATTGGTAAATCCGGCATCGGTAGCTATTTCAATGTCATAGGCCGTAGCGTTAGGGCTATCCTCCCATTGAAAAACCTGCTTTATACCTGTATCTAAAAGCCCATCTGCAGGAGCGCTTAAAACCACATCGCTAAAGGTATTGTTATATATATTTAAATCTATTTCCACCGTTTCACTAACACTGGCGGAGGTTGCGGTTATTTGAACCGGATAATTCCCTGCAGTCACGCCAGCGGTATTGGAAAATGTGATGCTAACTGGAGTGTTATTGGCAGTAGCGGTAGCCGGCAAAAAGACCACACCCATGCCCACAGGTGTACCAACTGCAGAGAAGGTAACCTCTTCTGCAAACCCTAGGAAGGTCTCATAGTTAAAAGGGACCACAATATCATCTGGCTGACAGGCTGAGAATTCCAATTGAGAAAAATTCAGTACTACCTGGGAAGCTGTAATGCTAAAATTGGCCGCGTTGACCGCAAAAAATATGTTATCGCTTGCTTTTACCATAACTCTTGCAGCAGCGGTAGCCACACCTGGCAATAAAACGGCATGTAATCCATCATTGGGTACATTTGTTGCCAATTGCGTTGGGAAGCTTACACCTCCGTCCACCGACAAATAAATATCTACCGTAGCAGCATTTATTGGTGTGCTGTTCGTATTGGAAACATCCCAAGTAATGTCTTGTGTTGTACCAGCTACATAAGAAACAGCGGTTGCTTGGGAAGTAACGGCAAAGGGCCCTGCACCATTTATGACACTTACATCGGTAAAGCCCGAAGCCACTTGCCCTCCTCCACTGGCATTATCCCTTACCGTAACCGCAAATTTCATTTCGCGCTCTACGTCGGAAACTGTTTCCCAAGCAGAATTGATGCTTGGATTAGATTGGGTAAGATTGCCCAATATAACACTAGATAATTGCGGAAAATACCGTTGCGGGCTCAATGAAGGCCTTTGGGACCTAAAGTTGGCGCCACTTGGATTGGTAGGTCCAAAAGAAGTATTTGTTACTACGCCATCATCTATTTGTTCCCAAGCGTAGGTGAGTATATCGCCATCAACATCCGTGGCGGATGCGGACAAAACAAAGGCCGTAGATTTTGGAATGATATAGTTCCCTATAGGGTCAACAATAGGCGCATTGTTCGTTAGGGGAGTTTCTACAGCACAACTGGTGGTTTCCAAATACTCAATTATCTGAAAAATACTGTAATAGTGAAAGTAATCATCCCCATTAGGTGCTACATTATTGGCCTGTGCAATACCTGCATACCCCATGATCGTGGTACCACTGCCCGGCTCTGCCTGCACCAACGTGCCTTCCGATTCAAAAGACCAGGTATGGTTGGCCCCAAATTGATGACCAAGCTCGTGCGATACAAAATCTAGATCAAACTTATCTCCTTCGGGTACGGTACCAGAGGAAAAGGCACTCCCTTTTTGGTTATCCCTACATACAGATCCTATAAACCCGGCATTACCGTTATCATTATCCTTATTAAAAAGGTGCCCCACATCATAATTGGCTTCCCCAATTGTGGAGGTAAGTACATTTTGTACCTCGGCATTGAGGTTTCCACTATAGGGGTCGGTAAGCGCATTTGTAAATATTACCAAATCATTATTTGGCACCAATTCCAAAGTAACGCCCAAATCTGTCTCAAAGACCTCGTTTACCCTTGTAAGTGTAGCATTTATGGCCGCTAAGGCATCTGCAATGGTCCCACCATGATGTTGTGTATACTCTCCTGTGGCAGAGACCGCAATTCTATATTTTCTGAGCGTTTGATCATCTACCAGTTTAAGGGTACTCCCCTTGCCCGTAAGACTTTTTTCTACACCCGATTTGGTGTCACAGATAAAATTGGTATCCGAGTTAAGCCCGGCATCCCTATTGTAGACCACGTAGTTACTTCCTTGTTTCGCCACTTTTTGCATAAACGTAGTGGTTCTACTATCTGCGTGCAGCATCATACTCTGTATACCATTGTGGGATACACTGAACCGTATTTTGTTTTTCCTATCGTTTACACCATACCCGACATAAGATTTTATCTGGGGGTATTTTTTTGCCAATTGTGGGGATAAAACCGGTGCCTCGGAAATTTGAAATGGTATCAATTTCCCTTCTTCATCCGGGAAATAGACCACTTTTGATGCTTGTTTAGAGGAAGCTGAAGATGACAGTTGTTTAGCAAATGCTTCTTTTTCCAAAGAGAAGACTTTCGCCTTTTTAAAATCTAACCGTTTTAGGGAATTTGCCGTTACTGCATTTTGCGAAATTTGGGGACTCCAGTAGTTGGTTTGGGAAAACCCGTAAAAGCAGGCAAAAAATATGGTTATTGGAAAAACAAGACGTAATTTTGTAATCATCTTGGGTTTTTATAAAGATTCAAATGTAAGCCTTTTTCTTATTTAATTTAAGTGGTAACAGTCCAAAGCATTTCTAAATACGACAAAAAGCATGCAACGGCTATCACCATTGGTACATTTGATGGTGTTCATGTTGGCCATGTGCAACTGCTAAAACGTCTCATAAATGATGCCAAAGCTTTAAATTTAAAGGCTACGGTACTTACTTTTTTCCCTCATCCGAGAATGGTCCTTCAAAAAGATGCCGATATAAAGCTTTTGAACACTATAGACGAAAGGACCCAGATTTTAGAAAAAACGGGCTTGGATTATCTAATTGTACATCCCTTCACCAAAGCATTTTCTAGACTTTCGGCTACCGAATTTGTTAGAGATATCCTTGTTAACGATTTAAGGATAAAAAAAATAGTCATAGGTTACGACCACCGCTTTGGAAGAAACAGAAACGCCAATATAAACGATTTGATCGCTTTTGGAGGTATCTTAGATTTTGAGGTAGAGGAAATTCCTGCACAGGAAGTAGACGAAGTATCCGTAAGCTCCACAAAAATTAGAAAAGCATTGTTAGCCGGCGACGTTAAAACCGCCAACCGTTATTTGGGGTATGATTATATGCTTACCGGAACGGTACAAAGGGGCAAAGGACTGGGAAGACAACTAAATTTCCCAACAGCAAACCTTCATATAGAGGAAACCTATAAACTTATTCCAAAAATTGGGGTTTACCTTGTAAAGAGCGTTTTAGATGGTTCTGAAGTACACGGTATGATGAATATTGGTTTTAACCCTACAGTTTCGGGCACCAGGAAAAGTATAGAAATTCATTTTTTCGATTTTGATGAAGACCTTTACGGAAGAAAGATTCAAATAGATATTTTAAATCGAATTCGTGATGAGCACAAATTTGATTCCGTAGAGGAACTTAAGATACAATTGCAGAAAGATAAGATTACCTCCTTGTCATTGATAGGCAAACCATAATACGAAATGTCCGATGTTAAACCGATTTCTTTTTAGAAATATTGACAATAGCTCCCTCATTATTTTCCGGATCTTTTTCGGGATACTGATAAGCTTGGAATGTTACGGGGCAATTTTAACCGGTTGGGTAAGAAGAACACTTATAGAACCTTCCTTTACCTTTACCTTCATTGGTTTCGAATGGTTACAACCCCTTCCGGGCAATGGTATGTACTTCTACTTTTTTGCTATGGGCACCCTTGGGATATTTATTTCCTTGGGGTATAAATACCGTTTCAGCATTATATCTTTCACTCTACTCTGGACGGCGGTTTATCTAATGCAAAAAACCTCCTATAACAATCACTACTATTTGTTGGCACTGATTTCGTTTATCATGATATTTATGCCCGCAAATACCTCGTATTCCCTAGACGCAAGGCAAAATGCTACTATAAGGAAAGATTATATGCCCAGCTACGTAAAATGGGCCGTGGTATTGCAACTTTTTGTGGTCTACACTTATGCTTCCATAGCAAAATTATATGGCGATTGGCTAGACTTTAGCATTATTAAAATACTGATGCAAGGCAGGGCCCATTATTACGTTATCGGAGAGCTGTTACAACAAACTTGGGTAATCTATACCGTAGGAGTCGTTGGCATACTGTTCGATTTATTGATCGTTCCGGCACTACTTTGGAAACCTACCCGTAAAATTGCCTTTGCTTTTTCCATCGTCTTCCATTTGTTCAACTCCATTGTATTTCAAATCGGTATTTTTCCATATTTGGCATTGGCATTTACCGTATTCTTTTTTGAAGCAGAAAGCATACGCAAGCTGTTCTTTAAAAAGAAGAAGCCCTATACAGAGGATAAAATTATTATCCCTAAACACAAAAATTTATGGTTGGTAGGTCTTAGCGGATATTTTGTACTACAACTGATACTTCCCATAAGGCATCATTTCATAAAAGATGACGTACTCTGGACAGAGGAAGGACATCGTATGAGTTGGCGCATGATGCTAAGAAGTAGATCGGGAAACATACAATTTAAGCTGGTTAACAAAGAAAATGGAGAAAAAAAACGGATAAATATCCACGACTACCTTACAAAAAAGCAAGCGAGAAAAGTAGGCTCCCATCCCGATTTTATTTGGCAGTTTGCGCAATATCTAAAAAAAGAGCATGCCAAAAAAGGGCAGGATATTGCCGTATATGTAAATTGCGAGGCAAGCATTAACGGTAAGCCCTACCAACCACTTATAGATCCAAAAATTGATCTTGCCAGTGAACCTTGGAACCATTTTGGCCATCATGAATGGATTCTTCCATCCGAAAAGACCAAAAACGGAGCGGAGTAGTTTTCCACTGCTTGTCCTATCATTCTAAAACCATATCATTTGTTTCACTATAGCATTGATACATTGACCAATTAGCATTAAATTTGCCCCTTAAACCAGAAAGTAAATGTTGCAGCTCCAGGCCTTACGCGAACAAAAAGACAATATAATAGAAGCTCTGAAAAAGAGAAACCTAGAGGCTGCTCCCCTAGTAGAGGCCATTCTAGTACAAGACGAAAAGCGTCGCTCCCTACAAACTAAATTAGACAATACACTGGCAGATGCCAATAAGCTATCCAAGGAAATAGGCATGCTTTTCAAAAGTGGTAAAACTGAGGAAGCAAATAAAATTAAAGCACAGACAGGTAATCTAAAGGAAGTTTCCAAATCGCTTAACGAAGAGTTAAACCTAGCCGCGGAAGAGCTTCAAAACTTACTGTATCAAATCCCCAATGTACCGCATAAATCTGTCCCTGCGGGAAGTTCGGAACAAGACAATGAAGAAATCTTTAGGGAAGGGGATATTCCTAAGTTAACGGCCGAAGCCCTACCTCATTGGGAACTGGCAAAAAAGTACGATATCATAGATTTTGAGCTTGGGGTAAAAATCACCGGTGCGGGGTTTCCCGTATACAAGGGTAAAGGCGCAAAATTACAACGTGCATTGATTTCCTATTTTCTAGATAAAAATACCACGGCCGGTTATACCGAAATGCAGGTGCCACACCTGGTAAATGAAGCTTCGGGTTATGGCACAGGGCAATTGCCAGATAAAGAAGGGCAAATGTACCATGTAAAGGCAGATGACCTTTATTTAATTCCCACTGCTGAAGTACCCGTTACCAATATGTTCCGCAATCAGATCTTGAGTGAAAAGGATTTCCCAATTTGTTGTACGGCCTATACCCCGTGTTTTAGGAGAGAGGCCGGTAGTTATGGCGCGCATGTGCGGGGATTGAACCGCTTGCACCAATTTGACAAGGTAGAAATAGTGCGGATAGAACATCCTGATAACTCCTACACCGCTTTGGACAACATGGTTAACCATATTAAGGAAATCCTTAACGAGTTAAAACTGCCTTATAGAATTTTACGATTGTGTGGTGGTGATTTGGGCTTTACGGCCGCTTTAACTTATGATTTTGAAGTATTTTCTACAGCACAGGACAAATGGCTAGAAATTAGTTCGGTTTCTAATTTTGAGACTTATCAAAGTAATAGGTTAAAACTTAGGTATAAAGATGAACGCGGAAAAACGCAGTTGGCGCATACCCTAAATGGTAGTTCCCTGGCCCTACCACGGGTTTTGGCCGGAATCTTGGAAAACTATCAGGATGGGAACGGCATACAAATCCCAGAGGTATTGATACCCTATACCGGTTTTGAAAGAATAGACTGACCATAGTAGTTCATCTACTCCAAAGTACCCTAAAATATGGGCTTGCACTGAACAATCCTTAGGAAAGACACCTCCCAAATTAATATCTATGGATATTTCTTTGTAAAACCCTTAACACTAACTTTCTACAATCTGCGTATCTTTGAAAAAAATCGAGATTGCGAATAATTCTGTTTATTCTTGCTTTTTGCTCCATGCAAGCGTTGTTTTCCCAAGACGATTTTCTGGCAAAACAATATATAAACGATGGCGAATACAAAAAGGCGCTGGTCTTTTATGAGAAGCTTGTCAAAAAAAATCCGCGTAGAACGGATTATGCCGAAGGTCTTGTACTTTGCTATCAGCAATTGGAAGACTATACAAAGGCAGAGACCTTCCTATTAAAAAAAATTAGCGAAAAAAATACCTATCCTACACTATTGATAGAGCTGGGGCATAACTACAGTCTGCAAGACCTTCCCCAAAAAGCTGCCGAATACTACGAAAAGGCCCTTAATAAAATAGAAGAAAACCCAAATTATGGATACGGTATTGGTTTCAGATTTCATAAATACGTGTTATTGGATTATGCCATAAAAGCATATTCCAAGGCCATGCGGCTAAATCCGGACCTAGATTATAATTTTCAATTGGCCAGGATTTACGGTGAGCAGGGCAATATTGAAAAAATGTACGAATCCTATTTAGAACTTATTCGCTTAGGCAGATCATCAACATCCAATGTACTTAGAAACATTAGTGATTTTGTTACCTCGGATGCGGACAACCAGAACAATATAAAATTAAAGAGAATATTGCTTCAAAAAGCACAAAAAGATCCGGACTTGCTTTGGAACGAACTCCTCAGTTGGCTTTTTGTTCAGCAAAAACAATATAACAGTGCCTTTGGCCAAGAGAAGGCTATTTACAAAAGATCGGATGAAAACTCCATGCAACGTTTGGAAGGCTTAGGGAATTTGGCCATGGAAGATCAGGAACCAGAAATGGCCAAGGACATCTTTGAATATATAGCGGAAAAAAGTAATGACCTGGGTACCATTCTTAAAGCCAAGCTAAATTTAATAGATATTGAGCTTTTGGATGCCAACGACAAAAAACTGGTCGAAGTCCAAAAAACTTTTGAAACCTTATTGGCCAATTATGGTTACCAAAGCAGATCATTGCGCTTGCAAATAGCGTATGCCAATTTTTTGACCTTCAAAAAAGGAAATCCGGAAAAGGCGATCAATATCCTGAAAAAAAGCCTGGAATTGTCTCTGAACAGGTTTGATAGAGGCTATGTAAAAATGGCTCTCGGAGACATTCTGGTTTTCGACAAGAAGTTTAACCAGGCATTGATCTACTTTTCGCAGACCCAAAAGGATCTTAAGAACGATGTGCTTGGCCAAAATGCCCGGTTTAAAGTAGCACAGACAAGTTTTTACAAAGGAGATTTCGATTGGGCACTTACCCAGCTCAAAGTATTACGAAGTTCTACTTCCCAACTTATAGCCAATGATGCCATGCAACTTAGTTTACTGATCTCCGACAATTCACTGGAAGATTCTACCCAAACAGCACTAAAAAAATATGCTAGGGCAGATCTGCTGGCCTATCAAAATAATACAAAAGAGGCCATAGAAGAACTCAATGATATACTAGAAAACCATAAAGGCGAAAAAATAGAGGATGAAGCATTGTTAAAGCAAGGGCAGCTTTTGGAACGCATCAAAGATTATGAGGCCGCAAAATTTAATTATCAAAAGATTGTTGAGTTTTATGCCTTCGATATTTTAGCTGATGATGCCCTTTTTGCACTCGCCGAGCTCTATAAAAATGTGCTTAACGAACCTGAAAAGGCCAAAAGTCATTATGAAAAGATCATATATGACCATCAGGACAGTTATTATTTTCCACTGGCCAAAAGAAATTATCGGATATTAAGGGGAGATGCCATTAATTAGATTTAGAGCCGGGGTTAAACAGCTTTAAGACCATCTTTGATCATTAAACTACAAATCACGAATATCGTATTTATTAAGTATGATACATATCTATAACGTTACCATAAATATTGAAGAATCCGTGCACGATAAATGGGTTAAGTGGATGAGAAATGTGCATATCCCCAATGTATTGGCAACAGGCAAATTTACCCAGGCAAAAATGTGTAGGGTGCTTGTAGAAGAAGAAATGGGCGGCATTACCTATTCCATACAATATACCGCGCCCAATAGAGAAACTCTGGAACGTTATTATAAAGAAGATGCCGAGCACATGCGTAAAGAGGGCAATACACTTTTCGCGGGCAAATTTGTGGCCTTTAGAACGGAACTGGAAGTAATAAGTGATCATGAGGTGGTACCCGCAAGTGCTACAGAACATCTTTTTGTTTACGGAACCCTTCAGGACGAAATGGTTCAACAAGACGTTTTTCTAAGAAAACCAAAAGCGCATCCAGACAGCCTTATTGGATATACCCTATCCCAAGAAAAAGTAGCTGATATTTATCCGGTAATAGTGAATTCCAATGACCCTTCGGATCAAATAATCGGCAAAGTATATACGCTTACACATAACGAACTTTTACGGGCAGATGCATACGAGGGAGGAGCATATCAAAGAATTAAGGTTACGCTCAACTCTGGCAACCAAGCTTGGGTATATATTGAAAAACCAATTTAGGCAAACCGCAAAACATCCATGGGCAAGAAAGGACATAACAAAGGTACGCGGCGTAAACATACCACTTGGCGACAAGATAGTCCGGTAAAGGCCAAAAAGCACTTGGGCCAACATTTCCTTACTGATGAGGACATCGCCTTAAAAATTGCGGATACCTTATCTTTTAGCGGCTATAGGAATGTAATTGAAATAGGCCCCGGGACCGGCGTACTTACCAAATACCTTTTACGAAATGATATTGATTTAGTGGCCATGGACCTAGATGCCGAATCCATTAGGTATCTAAACGATAGTTTTCCCTTGGAGTATCCGGATATAATGAGCAAAGCTGGCAAATTCACTGTTATGGAGGCCGATTTTCTGAAGTACGACCTTAAAAAAATATTTGGCAACCAACCTTTTGCCATTACCGGTAATTTTCCGTACAATATCTCTTCGCAAATTGTCTTTAAGATGCTAACACTTAAAGCACAGATTCCAGAGTTTTCCGGAATGTTCCAAAAAGAGGTGGCCCAACGCATTTGTGAGACAGAGGGCAATAAAACCTACGGCATCCTTTCTGTATTGGTACAGGCTTATTATAAGGCCGAATATCTCTTTACCGTAGAACCTTCCGTGTTTAACCCCCCTCCCAAGGTACAATCGGGAGTGCTCCGGTTAACCAGAAAAGAGAACTATACCCTCGGCTGTGATGAGCAGTTATTCATTAGGGTGGTAAAAACAGCCTTCAACCAACGCAGGAAGACAATGCGCAACAGTTTAAAAACATTTAACCTTTCCGATAATCTAAAAGAAGATGCTATCTTTGACCGTCGTCCGGAGCAATTGGCCGTGGCCGATTTCATTGCACTGACCAAGAAGATAGCGCATGATACCCTTTAAGCTCACAGAAGAACTGATAGCTGAAATAGAGCAACTCATAGAGAACCAAAAGAATACAAAACTTGAGGGCCTTTTGGAGGAGGTTCATTATGCGGATGTAGCAGAGATCATTAATGAACTCAATGAAGACGACGCAACCTACCTTATAAAACTCCTGGATAGCGATAAAACCTCGGACGTACTTACCGAGTTGGACGATGACGTAAGGGAAGCCATCTTAAACAACCTTTCGGTTAAGGAAATTGCAGGAGAACTAGAGGAATTGGACACCGATGATGCTGCCGACATTGTGGCAGAGCTACCGGACGAGATAGTACAGGAAGTAATCTCGGAGATAGAGGACAGAGATCATGCCAAGGATATCGTAGACCTACTTCGTTATGATGAGAATTCGGCTGGTGGACTCATGGCCAAGGAACTTGTAAAAGTCAACGAAAACTGGAACGTGCTTACCTGTGTAAAGGAAATGCGCGAACAGGCAGAAAATGTAACCCGGGTACATTCTATCTATGTAGTAAACGATGACGATGTTCTTCTGGGCAGACTGTCCCTGAAAGATTTGCTCACCACTTCCACAAAAACCCATATTAAAGACGTTTACATCTCCAAGGTAGATTCGGTAAATGTAAATGAAGATTCCGAAGAGGTAGCCAAAATTATGTCTAAATACGATTTGGAAGCTATCCCCGTAGTAGATGAAATGGGTAGGTTGGTAGGGCGTATTACAATAGACGATATTGTGGATGTTATCAAAGAGGAAGCGGACAAGGATTACCAACTAGCGGCAGGTATCTCGCAGGTAGTGGAAGCCGATGACAATATTTGGGAGTTAACACGTGCACGTTTACCCTGGTTATTCTTAGGACTTATAGGAGGTGTGGGAGCCGCAGCCATTATGGGCGGTTTTGAAGAGATGATAAGCAAACATGCTATTTTGTTTTTCTTTACCCCGTTAATTGCGGCTATGGCAGGTAACGTAGGGGTGCAATCTAGCGCCATAATTGTCCAAGGTTTGGCCAATGATGATTTAAAGGGAAGTGTTAGCAACCGCCTTATCAAAGAAATGCTCTTGGCAACACTAAACGGCCTAATTTTGGCCATGATATTATTGTTGTTCACCTGGTGGTGGAACGGAGATTTTAATACGGCCCTGGCCATATCCCTATCATTGGTAGCGGTTATTATAGTTGCCGGAATTATAGGAACGTTTATTCCCCTGTTTTTGGACAAGCGAGGCATAGATCCTGCCATTGCAACAGGTCCGTTTATAACAACGAGCAACGATATCTTTGGGATCTTGATCTATTTTTGGATTGCCAAACTTATTTTGGGGATTTAGGTAATTTATCAACCCTTAAAACCATTTATCGGAAATGGCCAGCACAAACCAGACACTTTTCTTAAAGACAGCGGCTATTTGCTCTTTCCTTGGAGCACTTACCACCACCTTGCTAATATTTTTGCCAAATCCTTCGGCCTCCGATTTTGAATCGAGCATTATGCTACATCAAAATGGCCTTTATATCGGCAAATTGTGGATACTCTTTATACACCCGCAAGTGAATATTTTGGCAAGCTTGGGTATCGCTTTTTTGTTATATAAAAAATACCCTTTCCAAATAATAATAGGTACGCTTTTCCTCATCGCATGGGCCTATACGGAAATGTCTCAACAAGCGCTGCTCATAGATAGCCTTAACCAAATTTGGCGCCCTGGTTATCTCCATGCCGCCGACGAAACCTCTAAAAACACATTTTTTACACTGATAAAAGCTGCAGACGGAATTTCGGACAGTAAATACTTTCTGGTAATTTATGGTTTTGGTCTGGGAAGCCTGCTCTACGGACTGGCATTTGTTAAAGAGAACGGACTGTCAAAATGGATTGGCGGCGCCCTTGTGTCCATAGGATTATTTAGCCTATTTTCATTTGGGAGGTACTACCTTGGACTAAGTTTTTTAAACCCAATAGTAGATGGGTGGTACCAATGGATATACCCTTACCTTCAACCTATAGTAAGGATCGCAATAGGTATATGGATCCTAAAAATGTTAAGCGCACGTAAGTGAACTCCATTTATGGAATCTAGAGGGCGGGTAAGTGCGAAATATTGATTAAAAAGTGCTTTTTGTTTGAGGACAAGCGCAATTATTCGGATATTAACCCCCACTATTATTCCATAATTGATTTTTAAATGAAACCTATAAACCTAAAAGAAAAACATGCTGCCTTTACCAAGCAATGGCACCCACATCAAATTGCCGTGGTAGATGATATGCAGGTGATCCTTGCTAAGATTAAGGGCGAATTTGTATGGCACGCCCATAAGGATGAGGACGAGCTTTTCCAAGTCCTAAAAGGCACCCTGTATATGCAATTCAGGGATCACACAGAAATCGTAAAAGAAGGTGAAATTATTGTAGTACCAAAAGGTGTTGAACATTGCCCCGCTACAAAGAACGATGAGGAGGTACACTTACTACTTTTTGAAAAGTTGAGTACAGCGCATACCGGTGAGGTGAACCATGAAATGACACAAACGTCTTACCCAAAGATTTAATCTTAGCATGAAAGTACTTCATTTGGATACCAACCATCCGCTACTTATTGAACAATTGACCGCTTTAGGCTTTGTAAATGATGAGGATTATGCCTCCTCTAAAGAAGAAGTGGGAAAAAAAATCCATTCCTATGATGGATTGATTATCCGAAGTAGGTTTACCATAGATGAGGCCTTTTTGGACAAAGCCGTTAATTTAAAATTCATTGGACGTGTAGGGGCAGGCCTAGAAAACATAGCGGTGAAGTATGCAAAGGCAAAGAACATTTTTTTGGCCGCAGCCCCAGAGGGCAACCGCAATGCTGTTGGAGAACATGCCCTGGGCATGTTGCTCTCCCTATTCAACAAACTCAATAAAGCGGATCATGAGGTTCGCAATGGCCAATGGGATAGGGAAGGTAACCGTGGATTGGAACTCGATGGGAAAACCGTGGGTATCATAGGATACGGCAATACCGGAAAGGCCTTTGCCCAAAAACTCAGAGGTTTTAACGTTGATGTTATTTGTTATGATATCATAGGAGGCGTTGGGGATGAAAATGCCAGGCAGGTGGGTATTATGGAATTACAACAGAAAACGAATGTGCTTAGTCTACATGTTCCCCAAACCTCGGAAACCTTGGGAATGATACATGCCAAATTTATCAAAGGTTTTCGGAACCCCTTTTGGCTATTGAACACCGCTCGGGGCAAATGCGTGGTGACGGCAGATTTAGTAGCAGCGTTAAAATCTGGAAGAGTTTTGGGCGCAGGATTGGACGTGCTGGAATATGAAAAAAAATCGTTCGAAAACATGTTCCATACCTTAGATACATCACAAACCACCAACGAAACCCTATCTCATCTGCCCGAAGCCTTT
Organism: Spongiimicrobium sp. 3-5; assembly: GCF_046557915.1. Taxonomy (NCBI): domain Bacteria; kingdom Pseudomonadati; phylum Bacteroidota; class Flavobacteriia; order Flavobacteriales; family Flavobacteriaceae; genus Spongiimicrobium; species Spongiimicrobium sp. 3-5. Next base: position 1,023,679 of record NZ_JBHEBG010000001.1, on the reverse strand, counting down.
AAATACCTATTGCAAGCAGAAAATGTACTGCTAACTCCCCACGTGGCCGGATGGACAATAGAAAGTAAAGAAAAACTTGCCCAAACCATAGTGGATAAAATAAAGGTTGAATTTTGCTAAATTTAGTACGTGAAAAAAACCGTACTCACCTTTGGGTTATTGATCATTGCGTTGTTATTGCTATTCCAAATAAGCAAGTATTCTATTGTTAGTGGTAGTTTAAAGTTTGAATTTGCTATAGCTATGGTAGCCATTGTGTTTTTTGTTGTAGGCGTGGTTTTGCACAAGAAAAGCCTTCAAAAAAACCAATTGCCTACAGGCCAAATAAACCACGAAAAAATTAAGGCCCTGGCTTTAAGCAAGCGCGAATATGAGGTGCTGCAAGAGATTTCCAAGGGATTGTCCAACAAGGAAATTGCCGACCACCTTTTTGTTTCGGAAAGTACCGTAAAAACGCACGTATCCAATCTGTTGGTAAAACTCAATGCCAAACGAAGAACACAGGCCATTCAGATAGCCAAAACCATGCAGATCATATAACTTTTCTTCGGTCAGCTTACAATTTAGTACTTTAGTATGAGGCCCATAAACCCTCATTTTAATAGTTTTAACCACCAGTACTAAATTCAAAAAATATGAAAAATACGGTAATTAAGTTCGGCGTTTACGGTTTTGTATTTGCTCTATTGGTGTTTCTTTCCGGACTCTATTTTGGTCAGGATGTGGATTATTCCTGGGGCGAGGTTATTGGATATGCAACCATGATAGCATCCCTTAGTTTTGTTTATTTTGGCATTAAACATTTTAGGGACAAGGAAAATGGAGGCACAATAACCTTCACCAAAGCAGTGGTCATAGGCCTATTGATTTCTTTGTTCACCGCTGCCGGAATAGCGTTGGCCGACTTTATTTACACCACACTTATAAATCCAGATTTTTTTAAAGAATACACCGCAGTAATGCGCCAGGAAGGATACAAGGGAGAAATCCCAGATTACGGAAGCGGGTTTATGGCCATGATCATGTTCCTTACCGTAATGATTATTGGACTGATAATTTCGTTGCTATCGGCACTTATATTACAGAACAAAAATTAAAACAAGACTTACTATGAGATCCAATGCAACCACGCCCGAAGCTTACATAGAGGAACTTCCGGAAGACAGAAAACCCGCAATAAGAAAATTGCGAAAAACAATCTTGGAAAATCTCCCGACCGGTTTTAATGAGACCATGAATTATGGAATGATAGGGTATGTAATTCCCCATAGTCTATACCCCAATGGTTATCACTGCGATCCCAAGTTACCCTTGCCCTTTATGAACCTGGCCTCACAAAAAAATTATATTGCCGTTTATCATATGGGAGTGTACTCAGACAAAACCCTTTTGGCATGGTTTACCAAAGCGTATGCAAAACATACAACCAGTAAATTGGATATGGGCAAAAGCTGTATTCGCTTTAAAAATATCAAGGCAATTCCATTTGCCCTTATCGGAGAGCTTTGCACCAAGATAACGCCCAAGGAATGGATAATTTTATACGAAAAAGCAACTAAAAACAATTAAATATCATGAAAAACAGAGTTACAGGCCTAGGTGGGTTTTTCTTTAAGACCAAAGACCCCGATGCCATTAAAAAATGGTACAAACTGCATTTGGGAATTCCAACGGATCAATACGGCTGGACCTTTTGGTGGAAAGATAAAGAAGGAAACGATTGCTCAACACAATGGAGTCCTTTTAATGATGACACCAACTACTTTGCACCTTGCGAAAAAGAGTTTATGATGAATTTTAGGGTAGAAAATTTAGAAGAGCTATTGAAAGTCTTAAAAGAGGAAGGCGTTACCGTAGTAGGTGAAATGGAAACGTACGATTATGGAAAGTTTGGATGGATTTTAGACCCCGAAGGCAATAAACTGGAACTTTGGGAACCTGTGGACAAAGCTTTCCTTTAATTTAACCCTTTACCTTAGAAGTTATCTTTTACATTTTGTTTATCTGGCGGCCCAGAGCAATAAAAAAAGAAATGTCATGAGTGTTGTAGCTGCTTTCTGCCATTTCATGATCAGTTGAATAAAAATTTTATACCGATAAAAATAATTGTTACATTTAAGCTGATATTAACCACCAAAAACAAAAGCAATGTCAGACGAAGATAAAGATTTGGGCGATAAAGCCGAAGATGCGTTCGAAGATGCCAAAGAAGCTGCTCAAGATGCGGCGGAGGATGCTAAGGAAGCCGCAGGCGATTTTAAGGAAGAAGCCAAAAAAACCGCTAATGAGTTCACCGAAGGATTAAAAGATGCCGGGGGCGACAATAAAAAAATATTGGCGGGTATCCTTGGAATTTTATTCGGTTCCCTAGGTGTACATAAGTTTATTTTGGGATATAACAAAGAAGGTATTATAATGGCTGCGGTAACCCTTGTAGGTTACGCAACTACCTGTTTGGTGGTTGGGGCCTTTTTCTTTTGGATTCCTGGACTTATTGGGTTCATAGAAGGTATTATCTATATTACCAAGTCAGATGAGGATTTTTATAACACCTATCAAGTAGGTAAAAAACCTTGGTTCTAAAAACATAAAAGTCAGATTTTTTTGATCTGGCTTTTTTTATTCGTTCTATTATCGTAATATTGCAATATATAAATACGAAATGGGTATAACCAAAACACAAATATTCAACGCCAAGCAAAATGAATTGGCCACCATATTCCGAGTCCTGGCAAATCCGGCAAGGATTGCCATATTGGAATACATCAGCAATCAGGAGGCCTGCATATGCAACGATATCGTTGAAGAAATTGGTTTGGCCCAGCCTACCATTTCCCAGCATTTAAAGGAACTGAAAAGTATAGACCTTATTAAAGGCGAAATTGAGGGCAAAAAGATCTGTTACTGCATCAACCTAGAAAAATGGGAGGCAATACAAGACCTTTTAAACACCTTTTTTAATAAAACAAAGTTTAACTGTTGTTAATCGCAATCACATAAACAATACATTATGCAAACCAAGGAATTATTAGCACTGCTACAAGAACATCAAAACAAAAGCTTACTTTTTGAATATAAACCAGGGCAAACCGTTGGTGCCAATTACCATATCACCGAAGTAAAGAATGTGACCATAGACTCCGTAGACTGCGGGGCCGGGGTAGATTTTTGGAAAGAGACTATTATACAGCTTTGGGAGAGTCCATCCGAAATAGAAAAGACAACATATATGTCTGCCTATAAAGCTCTAGGAATCCTTCAAAAAGTAAACAAGATAAAACCAATGGAAATGGACACCGAGGTGAAGTTCGAATATAGTAACGCCAGCTTCCATACCGCCCAACTCTTTGTTAACGACTTTCAGCTGAACAATGATGCACTTGTCATAAAACTGGGCGTAAAAAAAACAGATTGCAAGGCCAAAGAAACCTGCGGTGTTCCCGAGTTGGAAACAAGCGCGGCAAATTCTTGCGCTCCCGGAAGTGGTTGTTGCTAAATTTCGCACATTAAATAGTTAGGAACAAAATGTCCCACACCCTTATACGTGAAATGAGCCAAGAAGACTGGCAAGCTGTTGCTACCATTTATCTGGAAGGTATTGCTACAGGATACGCCACTTTTGAACAAGAGGTTCCAAGTTTTGATGCATGGGACAAGGCCCATTTAAAGAAATGCAGAATGGTCGCCTCTATACAAGATACCATTGTGGGTTGGGCGGCCCTGTCGGCCGTATCCAGTAGGTGTGTTTACGGAGGGGTGGCCGAGGTAAGTGTGTATGTAGCACAACAGGCCTGGGGCCTGGGCGTGGGCAAACTGCTTATGAAACATTTGATCGATGAAAGTGAGGTCTGTGGATTATGGACCTTGCAATCGGGTATATTTCCAGAAAATATAGGTAGTATTAAACTACACGAGAAAATGGGGTTTAGGTTTATCGGTAAACGAGAACGTATAGGCAAGTTAAATGGGGCATGGAAAGATAATTTATTGTTTGAGCGAAGAAGTAAAAAAATAGGCATCTCTTAACAAAAATAAAGCAATGAAAAACATATTGGTATTGTGCACAGGAAATTCCTGTAGAAGTCAGATGGCCCATGGTTACATGGAAAATCTACAAGATGGATTAGCTAACATCTATAGTGCCGGGATAGAGACCCACGGTTTAAATCCGGGTGCCGTGGCCATTATGCAAGAGGATGGTTTAGACATAACCCATCATACATCTAACAATGTAACGGAATATGATGGAATTATCTGGGATTATATTATTACCGTATGCGACCATGCTAAAGAAAATTGTCCATACATCCCCTCAAAGGATGCAAAACGGATTCATCATAATTTTTTTGATCCCTCTAAAGTAGTAGGAACGGAAGAAGAAAAACATGATGCTTTTTTGAAGGCCCGAAACGAAATTAAGCAGTTCTGCCAAAAATTTATCACTGAAGAATTGGCCTAAGTATCGCCGTTGGTCTGTGCTTCCATAAATTTCCGCTCCAGTTCTGCCTGAAACTCTTCCATCACAGGCTTTACTGTGCTTTCTGGTAAGTCGGCAATTTTAATGTACATTAAACCGTCTACGGAATTGTTAAAGAGTGGATCCACATTAAAAGCCACCACTTTAGCGTTTTGTTTTATATATTTTTTGATCAATACCGGCAAACGAAGGCTTCCCGGCTCTACCTCATCTATCAATTTATCAAACTTGTTAAGGTCTGCCTGGGTCTCATCAAAAACAAACTCCTTGTCGGCATCGTTAAGTTTTACCTTAAATTCCTTTTTTGGTCTTATGTACTGCGCAACGTATGGATCCCAATAATGCGATTTCATAAATTCGATCATAAGCGATTTGGAGAAGTTGGAGAATTGATTGCTGATACTTACCCCTCCAATAAGATATTTATGCTCCGGGTGCCTTAGGGTGGTATGTACAATACCTTTCCATAATAAGAACAAGGGCATAGGTTTTTGCTGATATTCTTTTATGATATAGGCCCTACCCATTTCTATGGATTGGGACATCATACCATGCAGCTCTGGTTCTACTCTAAATAGGTCTTGAAGGTAAAAACCATCAATACCGTATTTATCAAAAATGTCTGCTCCCATACCCATTCTATAGGCGCCAACGATCATTTTTTCTTTATCGTCCCAAAGAAACAAATGATAGTAGTAAGAATCAAATTCGTCCAAATCTATGGCATTATTGGTGCCCTCCCCAATAGCCCTAAAAGTTACTTCTCGTTGCCGACCGATTTCTTTAAGGATAAATGGCATGTCGTTCTCCGTTGCCAAAAAAACCTCATAATTTTTGCTTTGCAACAGTCGACAATCTTTTTCCCTCAGTTTTTCAATCTCCCCTTCAATGACCTCGGTTCTTACGGCCGAGGCAATTTTTCTTGGCGGTTTTGGAATTTTTAGGCTCGATGGCACCATATCTATTAGCCTTTCCTTTTCATAGGCATTGGCCAGGATATAGGTTTTTTTTCGGAGTAGCTCCGTAAATTCCTCCAAACTCTCATTTTCTTCCTGCGTCTGTACGGATATCGGCTGCCCTATCCTTACTTTAATAGATCTATTCCGTTGGGAAGCCACTTCCGAAGGAAGTTTGGCGGTCCTGAACACATCGCTGATCTTAGACAACCGATAAAACAACCTACTGTTTTTGGCATGGAAATATATAGGTACTACGGGCACTTTAGCTTTTTTGATGAGTTTCAAGGCGCTTTCTTCCCAAGGTCTATCTACAATTAATTTTCCATCCCTATAAGTGGAGACCTCCCCCGCAGGAAAAATACCCAACGGATGCCCCTCCCTTAAATGAAGTAGGGCAGTTTTAAACCCACCGATACTGCTTTTGGCATCTTTATGGTTTTCAAAAGGATTCACAGGCATTATATAAGGTGCCATGGGTGCTATTCTGTTCAATAAAAAGTTTGCAATGATTTTAAAATCGGACCGCTGTTGTAGCAATAATTTTAGTAAAAGTACCCCATCGATACCACCCAAGGGATGGTTGGAGATGGTTATATAGGGTCCTTCCTTGGGTAAGCGTCTATAGTCCTCTTCCGGGATTTCAAAATCTATTTCATAATGCTCCAGGATGGCATCTAAAAAATCGATTCCCTCTAAATGTTTATGATTATCATAAAAACGGTTGATGCCGGAAATTTTGGTGACCTTCATCAAGATCCATCCGATAAAAGTCCCTACAAAGCCGTACTTGTGTAGGTTAATTGCCCTGGCTACTTCCTTTGCGGTTACTAAACCCATGGTATCTAGAAATTAGATAACGGTAAATATAGCAAAAACGGCAGATGGCACCTACTTAACCGTTGGATATGAAATGGAATTTTATTGTTTTACTACTAATTGAACGGTTTCTTTTCCCCGTTGTTCCAACAAAATTTCTCGTCCATTTTGCAAGGAGGCTATTGCCGCTGAATTAAAGTGTCTAATGGTATACAACGAAACATTTTCATGGCAAACTACTTTAAATCTGCCTTTTAACTCATCTAACAACCCTTGCAACCTATCAAATCTATTGTCTACACAAACCGAAAAACTAATGGCGGAGTTCTGTATTAAATCTACCTTCATTTTATAATCGTGCAACATTTTAAAAAGTTCGCTGATGCTGTTTTCCACAATGAAGGAAAAATCCAGGGAAGATAGTTTCATTAGCACCTGGTTCTTCTTCACTATAAAACATGGGACTTCTGGTTCTATACCAATTCCTTTACCCACCACCGTACCTGCGTTCTTTGGATTTAAAAACGACTTCACCTGCAATGGAATTTCTTTTCGTTGCAATGGTTGCAGCGTCTTTGGGTGTATTACCGAAGCACCATAGAAAGCTAGCTCAATAGCCTCCCTATACGATATTTTATTCAGAAGTTGTGTATCTTCAAAATACCTTGGATCCGCATTGAGCACTCCGGGTACATCTTTCCAAATGGTTACGGAATTGGCGTCTAGACAGTATGCAAAAATGGCCGCCGTATAATCGGACCCTTCCCTACCCAAGGTAGTGGTAAAGTTGTTGTCATCGCTTCCTAAAAATCCTTGGGTAATATTTAGGGTACTTCTATCTATATCCTTGGAAATCCGTTCTTGGGTAGTTTCCCAATTTACATGGGCATCCCTATAGCTATCGTCTGTCTTTATAAAATTACGGACATCTAACCAATTGTTTTTTATACCAATGTCGTTAAGATAGGCACTTAGAATATTGGTAGACACCAATTCTCCATAACCCACGACCTGATCATATACAAAACTGTATTTAGGTGATTTGTTCCACGCCAAAAAGCCTCGTACCTCGTTAAACAAATCTGTGATCTGTTTAAATATAGGATGCTGGTTGTTACTGAATAGTTCTGTTAAAATAGAATTGTGATATGTAATTACTTCCCTAATTACCTCGGTACAGGCAGCGTTATCCTCAAAATAGGTGTTAACTATCTTTTCCATGGCGTTAGTGGTTTTGCCCATGGCAGAAACTACCAACAAAGTGTTCTCATGACCCACTTCTTGCAATACTTTTACTAAATTCTTTACGCCATTGGCATCTTTCACCGATGCCCCGCCAAATTTAAAAACCCTCATAAATTATTTATAAAATTTTGTATTCCGCCCTCATCCATATGAACAACATCCCAATCCCTTAATACCCTTGCTCCTTTCGCCTCGTAAAAGTTAATCGCTGGTTCGTTCCAGTCCAACACCTCCCAAGATATACGCTTAACCCCTAGATTATGTCCATACTTTATTACTTCTGTCAATAAAGCGCTGCCTAATCCGCTGCCTCGCATTTCTTTAGTGACTATTAAATCCTCTAGATGGATTATTGGGCCTTTCCAGGTAGAATAGCGGGGGTATATAAGTGCCGTACCCACTATTTCACCGTCAGATTCTGCAACAAAACAATGAAACAAGGGTTTTAGGCCGAAGCCATCCCGAATTAAGTCGTTCGTAGTTATTTCTACGGCATTCTCCTCTTTTTCGAATTCTGCAAGTTCTTGCACTAGTTTTAACACCCTCTGCATATCCTCTGCCCGGGCATCTCTAATTGTATAGCTCATGGTTGTTACAAATAAAACACAAAGTTATAAATTTAAAAAACTAATGATTCACGAAATCGTTATAGTTTAACAAAAAAAACGATATTTGTGCCCAAATAAAACATGCTCCCAAAAATGGACAAGAAAAATAGAACCCTTGGCGAATTTATTATAGAGAATCAGTCTTCCTTTCAATATTCTTCGGGTGAATTGTCCAAGTTAATCAACGCGCTACGCTTAGCGGCCAAAGTAGTGAACCACGAAGTGAACAAGGCAGGGTTGATCGACATTTTGGGTGCTGCCGGGGACACCAACGTGCAGGGCGAAGATCAACAGAAATTGGATGTGTTGGCCAATGAAAAATTTATACAGACCCTAAAGAATCGCGAAATTGTGTGCGGAATAGCCTCGGAAGAGGAAGACCACTACATTACCATAAATAGTAATGATGAACAACATCAAAACAAATATGTGGTTTTGATAGATCCTTTGGACGGTTCTTCCAATATAGATGTTAATGTGTCCGTAGGTACCATCTTTAGCATTTACCGCAGAGTAAGCCCTATAGGCACTCCCGTTACCATGGAAGATTTCTTGCAGCCTGGGAAAAACCAAGTTGCGGCGGGCTACATTATCTACGGTACTTCTACCATGTTGGTATATACAACCGGGGATGGTGTAAACGGGTTTACGCTTAACCCGGCCTTGGGAACGTTCTATCTATCGCATCCCAATATGCAATTTCCGGAAACAGGTAAAATCTATTCGGTAAACGAAGGCAATTATATTCATTTTCCGCAAGGGGTAAAGGACTATATCAAATACTGCCAAAAAGAAGAAGGAGATAGGCCTTATACTTCTAGATACATAGGTTCCTTGGTTTCGGATTTCCATAGAAATATGATAAAGGGAGGAATTTATATGTATCCCAAGAGCAGTATGGCTTCCAATGGTAAACTAAGGTTGCTTTACGAGTGCAATCCTATGGCACTTATAGCCGAACAGGCCAATGGTAAAGCCAGCGACGGATACCGACGTATTTTGGACTTGGAGCCTACTGAACTCCATCAAAGGGTTCCCTTCTTTTGCGGTAGTAGAAATATGGTTGAAAAAGTAGAGGAATTTATCGGCCTTAACGGGTAAACCCAATACTAGTTTCGCTCTTTTTCTTTTTGGATCATATATAGATAATCGTCCCAATCTATATTGCCCCCAAAAATAGCAATGGACCGCTCAATCAAAACCTCGGCCTCTTCACTTTTAAAACCCATTCCAATCGCATATTTTCGAATCAGATTTCGTTCTCCTTCATCAACCACCATATCTGCATGTACAATTCTGAAAAGGTCGTAAAAACGCTTTAATCTTTCTTTGGAATCTGCTTCGGGCTCTATGGCATATTGCGTAGGATCTTTCATGACTTTTTTATACTCTTCCTCGGAAATATGCAATTTTTGTGCAAAACGGTCCAAAAGTTTCAATTCTTCAGGTTTAACTTCACCGTTAACCGCGGCTAAAGATGTTAGGGCGGCAAAATGGGCCAAATTCTTTCTTTGACCACTATGGTAATACAAATCTTTAAAAGACATTCTGTTCTGTTTAATTTAACGACAAATATAATTTTTTTAAAGGTCATAGTTTTAAAACCCGATGATTATTTTAAGTCTAAACTAGACATCAAGAACAAGTAAATTAAATCGGAAATTGTTAACTTCACCTTGCTATGGGGGAACTACTTCTAGATTTTATGTTTAAAAGTATTTATTGCTATAAGGAAGGTATTTCTCCATTATGAACAGGGATCAACTTTACGACATAGCACTACAATGGTTCCTTAAGCAAGGTTGGAAACCTTTTACCTTTCAAAAACAAACCTGGAAAGCTTTTTTACAGGGTAAGCATGGTTTGCTAAACGCCCCTACAGGCAGCGGTAAAACCTATGCCCTATGGTTCCCCATTGTTCTAAATTATATAAAGGACAACCCCAATTATAAAACCAAGCACAGAAAGGGGTTAAAAGCGATATGGATTACCCCCTTAAGGGCACTTTCGCAAGAAATAAGGCAATCGGCAGAAAGGGTTAGTTTGGATCTGGGCACCAAACTTGTTGTAGGGATACGCACCGGTGATACGTCTACCAAGGAACGGGCACAACAAAGAAAACAAATGCCCGATCTGTTGATAACCACCCCAGAAAGCCTGCAGTTACTACTGGCAACCAAAGGCTATGATAAAATGTTCCAAAATTGTTCCGCGATCGTGGTGGACGAGTGGCACGAGCTTCTGGGCACCAAACGGGGTGTACAGATGGAGTTGGGTCTGTCTCGCTTAAAAAATATTTCAAAAAATTTGCGGATATGGGGCATTTCGGCGACCATAGGAAATTTAGATCAAGCCAGGCAGGTATTACTTGGGCCTACCTCCGATGCGCTTCAAAATTCGACCCTTATAAAAGCTAATCTCAACAAAAAAATTACGGTAAAAAGCATTATTCCCAAACAAATGGAAACCTTTCCTTGGCGGGGTCATTTAGGCCTTCACCTGTTGGAAGAGGTGGTACCGATAATCAATGGCAGTAAAACCACCTTGTTGTTCACAAACACCCGAAGCCAGTGCGAAATTTGGTTTCAGAAAATTTTGGAGAAACACCCCGAATATGCAGGAGAAATGGCAATGCACCACGGTAGTATCAATAAAGAAACCCGACTTTGGGTAGAGCAGGCCATTAGAAACGAAAGTCTTAAAGCGGTGGTCTGCACATCGAGCTTGGACCTTGGAGTGGATTTTGCCCCTGTAGAAACCGTTGTGCAAATTGGGGGGCCAAAGGGTGTAGCCCGTTTTCTTCAACGTGCTGGCAGAAGTGGTCACCGGCCAGGAAAGGAAAGTGTAATTTACTTCTTACCTACCCATGCCATAGAATTAGTAGAGGCCTCGGCCCTACAACAAGCAGTAAAACAAAAAGCTGTTGAAGATCGTATTCCTTACCTCAACAGTTTTGATGTGCTTGTACAATATCTGGTAACCCTTGCCATTTCGGATGGTTTTTATCCCAACCAGCTATTTAAGGAAATAAAAGAAACTTTTTGTTTTCAGGACATTTCATTAGATCAATGGCAATGGCTTTTGAATTTTGTGGTAATTGGCAGTCAAAGTTTACAATCCTATGATGAATATAAGAAGGTAGAAGTAGCCGAAGACGGCAGATTTAAGGTAAACAACAGGGGTATTGCGATGCGTCATCGTTTTCAGATAGGGACCATTGTTGGCGACGCCAATTTGTCGGTTAGATATCAAAAGGGGGGGTATATTGGATCTATTGAAGAATTTTTTATTTCCAAATTAACGAAAGGGGACGTGTTTACCTTTGCCGGAAGAAATTTGGAGTTTATACGAATAAAAGACATGCAGGTACATGTTCGGAATTCTTCCAAAAAAACGAAGAAGGTACCTAGTTGGATGGGTGGCAGGCTTACCCTTTCCGCACAAATGTCGGAACTTTTGCGCAATGAGCTATACTCGGCTTCCGAAGACCGTAGTTTGCAATCCAAAGAGATAAGATCGCTTCATCCTCTTTTTGAACAACAACGGGCAGAGAGCATTGTACCACGCCCCAATGAATTCTTGATAGAGTCTTTTAAGACCAGAGACGGATATCACTATATTTTTTATCCCTTTGAAGGTAGGTTTGTACATGAGGCCATGGGAAGCCTATTGGGTTACCGTATAAGCCTCTTGGCCCCGATTACTTTTTCCCTGGCCTTCAATGATTACGGGTTTGAACTTCTGTCCGATCAAGAAATTGATATGCAGCAGGTACTGGACAATGATCTTTTTACCAACGATTATTTATTGGACGACCTTCAAAAAAGCTTAAACGCCACGGAAATGGCACGAAGGAAATTCCGGGACATTGCTGTTATCAGTGGTATGGTGTTTACCGGTTATCCGGACAAAGGGGTTAAAATGAAACACCTACAAAGTAGCTCACAACTCTTATTTGAGGTTTTCAAAGATTACGAACCCGATAATTTGTTGTACCGACAGGCCTTTACGGAAACTTTTGAGCATCAATTGGAGGAGGGTAGGTTAAGGATGGCTTTAGAAAGGATAAACCAACAAGAGATTGTATGGAAAGCCTGTGAAAACCCCACGCCCTTTTCATTTCCAATCATTACCGATCGACTACGCGAAAAGCTATCGAGTGAAAAACTGGCCGATAGAATTAGAAGAATGACCGCGCTCCTAACTAAAAAATAATCGGGTCTTTAACTTTTCCTAATTTTGAAGCATGACCCAGACTATTGAGATACAAAATCAAAACTTTATACTGCATCCAACGGGAGCCCTATACTGGCAAGAAAAATCCATGTTATTGATCAGTGATGTTCATCTTGGGAAAATATCGCACTTTAGAAAGTACGGATCAGCAGTCCCGGGTAAAGCCATCCTAAAAAACTTTGAACTGTTGGATGAGGTAGCCACCTATTTTAATCCAAAGGCAATCTGTTTTATGGGCGATCTGTTCCATTCCGCCATGAATAAGGAGTGGCATTTGTTTGAGGCATGGGTAGCCAAGACCCAAGCCCATATTACGTTGGTATCGGGCAACCATGATATAATCTCTCCCCTAAGGTACGAGGCATTGGGCATAACCGTGCTAGAACAATTGGTATTGGACCTTTTTTTATTGACCCACCATCCGGAAACACGGGAAGGACTTTACAATTTTTCCGGACATATTCATCCGGCGGTCAGACTCAAAGGATCTGGCAGACAGTCTTTAAAACTTGCTTGCTTTTTTAAAAGTCCACAACAACTTATTCTTCCCGCTTTTGGCGAATTTACCGGAAACCATGTGCTTAAACCCAATAAGAAAAACAAAGTATACGCCATTACAAAAAATGAGGTAATTTTAGTGTCAGATTAAAGCTATTCTATGTTAACAAACCAGAAGCATCTTTTCAGTATTTCCAATAAAGCAACCTATTTAAATGGCGCTTACATGGCCCCACAGTTGAAAACCGTGGAAACGATAGGGATAGAGAACCTAAAACGAAAAAACGAACCTTATACCATTGGCGCAACAGATTTCTTTAGCAAACAAGAGATACTAAAACAGCGATTTTCAGAGTTGACGGATATTGCGGATTACAGGAATGTAGCCGTAATTCCTTCCGTTTCTTACGGTATTGCCACCGCGGCCAATAATGTAAAATTAAATCCCGGTGACGAAATTATATTGGTAGATGAACAGTTTCCAAGTAACGTTTATTCCTGGCAAAGAGCTGCGGAGAAGTATGGCGCCCGGATCAACGTCATTGCGCCACCCCAATCCTTTAAAGACCGTACAAAAAACTGGAACCGGCTAATTTTAGATGCCATTACCCAAAAGACAGCCGTTGTGGCCATGCCCCATATACACTGGGCAGATGGTTCTCTTTTTGATTTAAAAAACATCCGCGAAAAAACAAAAAAAGTAGATGCCCTTCTGGTAATCGATGGCACCCAAAGTGTAGGTGCACTCCCCTTCTCTGTAAAAGAGTATGAGCCAGATGTTCTGGTTTGTGGAGGTTACAAATGGTTGTTAGGGCCTTATTCACTTGGCGTGGCCTATTACAGCGATCGCTTTAATGAAGGCAACCCTATTGAAGATAGTTGGATGAACCGTTTGTATAGCGAAAATTTTTCGGAGTTGACCAGTTACCAAGATCAATTTCAACCAAAGGCGGGTAGATACTCCATGGGGGAATCCAGTAATTTTATTACCGTTCCCATGCTCATAAGATCTATAGAGCAGTTATTGGAATGGAAGCCTGCCAACATACAAGATTACTGTGCCTCCATATCAACAAAGGCCATTACCCAACTGAGGACCAAGAATTGTTTTGTAGAGGAAGAATCGTCCAGGGCCAACCACCTTTTTGGAGTGTACCTACCAGACACTATGGACCTAGAGACAATTAAACAACGGTTGTTAGATCAGAACATTTACGTTTCCTATCGAGGCCAAGCAATACGGGTCTCTTGTAACGTATACAATTCTGAAGAAGACTTTAATAAATTGTTAGCTTGTTTTTAAACTTGTGATCAACCGGCAAGGTTCCTTTTGTTAGTAAGCAAGAGTGTTTATATTTGCACAAATTTTAACGGTTGACCCAGTCTACCCTTCTACAACTGTTCTCAAAGTCTCCGCAACAGCAGAAACTGAGGGAATCCCTTGCCCAAAATCAAAAACACATCAATTTAAAAGGGTTAACCGGTTCTGCAATTTCCTTTGTTATTGCCGATGCCTTTAAGGCAATGGAAGCCCCTTTTTTGGTAGTCTTAAACGATAAGGAAGAAGCGGCCTATCACTTAAATGACCTAGAGCAATTACTAGGCGAAAGGGACGTACTCTTTTACCCTGGGAGTTATCGTAGACCCTATCAAATTGAAGAAACCGATAACGCCAATGTGCTGCTGCGGGCCGAAGTACTTAACCGCATCAACTCCAAAAAGAGACCCGCAGTAATTGTAACCTATCCGGATGCTCTTTTCGAAAAGGTGGTTACCCGAAAGGAATTGAACAGCAACACTTTAAAAATTAAGCTTAATGATACTTTGAGCTTGGATTTTTTGAACGAGGTTTTATTCGAATACCAATTTAAGCGAGTAGATTTTGTTACCGAACCTGGAGAATTTTCCGTTCGCGGCGGTATCGTGGACGTTTTCTCTTTTTCACATAACGAGCCCTATCGGGTAGAGTTTTTTGGAGACGAGGTAGATAGCATCCGTACCTTCGACGTGGAAACACAATTGTCCACATCCAGGGTGAAAAAAATTGGCATTATCCCCAATGTGGAAAATAAATTTCTAAAAGAAACCCGGGAAAGCTTTCTAAAATACATTTCGCCCAATACGCTTGTCTTTGCTAAAAACCTTGGTCTGCTCTACGATAGACTGGATTCGTTCTTTGAAAAGGCACATATAGCGTTCGATAAACTTTCCAAAGAGATTAAACACGCAACCCCTGGAGAACTTTTTGTCAATTCGGAACTATTAAAAACCCAACTACAAGATTTTGGTTTGGTATCCTTGGAAAACAATTTTGATGAGGGCCAGGAAAAATCCGATACCATAACATTTCGTACAAAGCCGCAGCCTTCTTTCAATAAGAAGTTCAATTTGCTGATCAACAATCTAAATGAAAATCACAACCAAAACTTCACCAATTATATCTTTTGTGCAACGGAACAACAAGCCAAACGTTTTCATGACATTTTTGAGGAAGTAGCGCAAGAAGTACATTATAAAACCTTGGTATTTCCACTATATCAAGGGTTTATAGATGATACCCTTAAAATCGTGTGCTACACAGATCATCAAATTTTTGAGCGTTACCTTAAGTTTCATCTCAAAAACGGATACGCTAAAAAGCAGGCCATTACCCTTAAAGAACTGAACAAGTTGGAAATTGGTGACTACGTTACCCATATAGACCACGGTATCGGTAAATTTGGTGGACTTCAAAAAATAGATGTCGAAGGCAAAAAACAAGAGGCCATAAAATTAATGTATGGCGAGCGAGATATTCTTTATGTAAGCATACACTCCCTTCATAAAATTTCTAAATTCAACGGAAAGGACGGTGCCGTACCCAAAATTTATAAGCTGGGATCGGCCGCTTGGAAAAAGTTAAAACAGAAGACCAAATCCAGGGTAAAGAAAATTGCTTTCGATCTTATAAAAGTCTATGCCAAGCGAAGGTTGGAAAAAGGCTTTCAATACAATCCCGATAGTTACCTGCAGCACGAGCTGGAAGCTTCTTTCCTCTATGAGGATACTCCAGACCAGACAAAAGCCACCGAGGACATTAAGCAAGACATGGAAAGTGAACGGCCCATGGACCGCCTAATCTGCGGGGACGTTGGTTTTGGAAAGACCGAAGTGGCAATCCGTGCTGCGTTTAAAGCAGTGGACAACGGTAAACAGGTAGCCGTTTTGGTGCCTACAACAATTTTGGCCTTTCAGCATAACAGAACCTTTAAGGAAAGACTTAAGGATATGCCCATAACGGTAGATTACCTAAACCGGTTCCGAACCACAAAAGAACGTAGGGAAACCTTGGAGAATTTGGCTTCAGGAAAGGTCGATATCATTATTGGAACACATCAGTTGGTGAACAAAAATGTAAAATTTAAAGATTTGGGGTTACTTATTGTGGATGAGGAACAAAAATTTGGTGTTGCCGTTAAAGACAAACTAAAATCGATCAAAGAAAATGTGGATGTCCTTACCCTTACCGCCACCCCTATTCCTCGTACCCTACAATTTAGTCTTATGGCCGCTAGGGACCTATCTGTTATAAACACGCCACCTCCCAATCGTTACCCTATAGAAAGTAGGGTTACCCGTTTTAACGAAGAAATAATCCGGGATGCCATAACCTATGAGATCCAAAGGGGCGGACAGGTGTTTTTTATACATAATAGAATAGAGAACATTACCGAAGTTGCCGGAATGGTGCAACGTTTGGTACCCGATGCTAAAATTGGAATAGGCCATGGCCAAATGGAAGGCAAAAAATTGGAGCAATTGATGCTGGCCTTTATGAACGGTGAATTTGACGTATTGGTATCTACAACCATTGTAGAAAGCGGTTTGGACGTAACCAATGCCAACACCATTTTCATTAACAATGCCAACAATTTTGGTCTAAGTGATTTGCATCAAATGCGGGGCCGCGTAGGCAGAAGCAATAAAAAGGCCTTCTGCTATTTTATTACCCCACCCTATGACATGATGACCACCGATGCCAGAAAAAGGATACAGGCCTTGGAACAGTTTACCGAACTGGGAAGCGGTTTCAATATAGCAATGAAAGATCTGGAAATACGCGGCGCAGGCGATCTGTTGGGAGGCGAACAAAGTGGTTTTATCAATGAGATAGGATTTGATGCCTACCAAAAAATACTTACCGAAGCCATAGCAGAACTTAAGGAAAATGAGTTTAAAGAATTGTACGAAGAGGTTGAAGGGCCAGTTACAACCTTTGTTAAAGACACCCAAATAGATTCAGATTTTGAACTGCTTTTTCCGGACGATTATGTGAATAACATTACAGAACGACTAAATCTTTATACCCAGTTAAACGGGATAAAGGAAGAACCTCAACTTCAAAAGTTTGAGCGTGAACTGATCGATAGATTTGGTGAATTGCCAACGCAGGTAGTAGATCTTTTAAACTCGGTGCGGATAAAATGGATAGCAAACAGCATAGGTCTGGAAAAAATAGTAATGAAAAAAAGCAAATTACTTGGTTATTTTGTGGCAGACCAGCAATCGGAATTTTACCAAAGTGCCACTTTTACCAAGGTGCTAGGATTTGTACAAGCCAATGCAAGCCTTTGTAAAATGAAGGAAAAACAAACGAGGAACGGCTTAAGACTGATCTTGGTCTTTGAACAGGTTAGTTCCGTAAAAAAGGCCTTGAGCGTTTTAAACCCATTTGTTCGCGAAAATGAGGTCGTTTCGTAGAACACCTTTTTTAATCGGTAAAAACGATTATTTTGGTGCGGTTTTTGAATTGATAATGGTATGACAAAGTACAGAATGATAACAGGGGTGATGGTTTTCTTATTTACCCTTTCGCTACAAGCACAACAGACTATAAAAGGAACTTTTTCACCAGCAGGGGACTATACCTGGTTAATTGCATACAGACTAACTCCTGGCTCCCAAACTTACGTAGCGGACACAGCTATAAAAAAAGGCGAGTTTACGATGCAACTACCAGAAAACGCCTTGCCGGGGACGTACAGATTGGTGTATGCCGTGCCGCAAGATGAATTTTATTTTGACATTCTTTATAACGGCAAGGAGGACACCACATTTACATTTAGTGAACAAGCTGGACTAACCTTTTTAGCTTCGGAAGAAAACACCACCCTCAAAGATTATTTTTGGGAAGTACAAGATGCGGAAAGGAAAGTGGTCAACTTTTATCGGGCCAGAAAAAACAAAGAAGAAGAATTTTTGTTGTTGGTAAATAATCTGGGTGATATTCAAAGTAGCTATGAGGAAAAATCACTAGGACTGCTTTGCCATCATTTTATTAAAGCCAACAAAACATATTTGCCCAAAAATTTGGGAGCCATAGAAACTTATGTGAAACAGCGCAAAGAACATTATTTCGACAATTTGGATTTTCAGGACCCTGTGCTCTTGGCCTCCGGTTTTCTAAATGAAAAAGTAGCCAATTATGTATTTACCGCACTTCCGCTAGGACAATTATCGAAGACAGCGCAGGAAAGGGAAATGCAAAATAATATTGACGAAGTGGCAAACCAACTACAGGGCGTTGATGAGAAATACATCCTTGATCTGTACTACAAATTGTGGCAACAAAGTACTGCCAACGGTTATAACTCCACCGCAGATTTGCTATACCATTCACATTTAAAGGACTTGGCAAGCAAGATGGACAATACAGCATTGATCGATCAGATAACATTGCATAACAGAACCCGCAGAGGGTCGCGGGCCCCAGAAGTGGTTTGGGAAAATACCGGTAAAACCAAAAAGTTAAGCGAGCTAAAAGGGGCAGAATACTACGTTCTGGTTTTTTGGAGCAGTACGTGCTCCCACTGCCTTAACGAGCTACCAAAACTTCAACAGGGCTTGGCGGACAATAATAGATCCAAGGTCTTGGCAATTGCTTTGGAAGACGATGAGGTGACATGGAAATTGGAAAAAGAGAGACTCTCCGGTTTTGAACATGCCCTTGCGTTGGGCAAATGGGACAGTGAGTATGCCAAATTGTACGGAATTCAACAAACACCTACCTACTTTATCTTGGATAAGGATAAGGAAATATTAGGCAAACCCAGCAGCTATGATGAGGTGCTTTCTTTTTTGGAAGGGCACTAGAGCATTTTTAGATCCTTAATGGTCTTAAATGCAATATCTACCTGTTCATCATTGACCAATATGGTAAATTCATTGGTTGTAGAAATAACCTCATAAAGTACAATGCCTTCCCAAGCCAAACGTTGAAATATAAAATAATATATTCCAGGGACCGAGACATTTTCCGCAGGTAATTTTACGGTGATAGACGACAGGTTTTCCGCTTTTTGGGTGCATTTTTCCCCTCTAAAAAGTTCCTCAACAATACTGTCCAAACTATTGCTGATCACTATGTTTATTTCATTTACGCCACGCGATGATGTATAGAACACATCTTGGTTGGCATTTATTTCCTCCAAAAGTTTGGCTTGCTCGCCCAAGATGGAGTCGGAAGCCAAAAAAGTATAATCGGTTAGCGAAGAACGTACCGTTATCTCCCCAATATTTTTGAGGACTTTTATAATTTTATGGGTAGCCCTAAACTCCAAATCATCCGACAGCCGTTTTAAGGACATAACAATAGCACCATTTCTGATGTCTTTTCCAAGTTCTTCCTCAATTTCGGGTCTAACGATCCTAGATAAAGATGTTAGGTTAATAATGCCCTGCGCCAGGGCACTTTGCAAAAAAGGTTTCTTTTTAATGTATTGTTCTACAACAGAGGATATTGTTTTCATTGTACAAAGGGCTTGTTGAAGCAAAAATAACAAATTGTTACAAATAAAACAAATTTTTAGAAATGATAAAAAGCATTTTTTAAGTGCTCAATTTCAAATCCATTTTTATTTTTAAGGACGGTAATTATATCAAAGCGTACTTCCACGTCCAGATCCTGATTTATTACATAATGATCCGCTGCCGTAAGTAATAATTTAATTTTTTTTTCGGTTACGGTATCGGCTACATTTTCAAAATAGTCGGAGCTTCTGGATTTCACCTCAATTATGGCTAAAATTTCTTCTTTTTGAGCTATAATATCGATTTCCGCTTTCAGATATCTGTAGTTTCGATATTTAATCTTATACCCTTGTTTTACAAGATATTCGGCCGCTAAATCCTCCCCTTTTCTTCCAAATTCGTTGTGTTTTCCCATGAATATTCAGCAAATATTTAAAAAAACCTGCAGTTCATCGAATAAATTAACATTTCATCGTCTGAATCAAACACAACATCGTAAATTGGCCGTAACGAATGTGAAAATACATGGTCTTCCATACTATACCACGTATTCGAGCGTTTTAATGTAGCCCCCAAAGCTATGAACTTATTAATGCCCCAAAAACTATGGAATTTTTCATTAATTGCAATACCTCTACCCTAGCGCCATATACCGTTCCGTTAGATGCGGAGAAAGCGGCGCATTTGTATAGGAGGTTAGGTTTCAGTGCATCTGTGCAGACCATTAATGCTGCTATCGGCCAAACGGCCGACGCCTTGGTGGATACCTTGATCAATGAAGCTTTAACTTTACCCGTGCTTCCTGCCCCCGCTTGGGCAGATTGGACAGCAGCCAACTACCCTGCGGACGAAGATGCCGCAAGACAGTTGAGAAATGACCAGCTCGAGGAATGGAAAATAAGCTATACCAATGCTTTGTTAAACAACAACCTACGAGAAAGGCTTAGCTTTTTCTGGAGTAATCATTTAGTAACTGAAACAGATGTCTATAACTGTAATTCATTCCTTTATTACTATACGGATTGCCTTCAGCGAAACGCCATAGGCAATTTTAAGACCTTTATCAGTGAAATGGGACTTACCAACGCCATGCTCTTTTATTTGGATGGCGCTTATAATAATGGTAGCAACCCCAATGAAAACTACGCCCGTGAGCTCTATGAGCTTTTTACCTTGGGCGAAGGTAACAACTATACCGAAGAAGATATCATTGAGACCGCCAAGGCGCTATCTGGTTATGTAAATAGAGGTGATGTAGATTGTACCCCCGTAACTTTTGACGCTACCGCATTTGATGCAGGTCCAAAAACCATATTAGGTAGGACCGGCAACTGGGGTTATGACGATGTCATTGATATTTTGTTTGAAGAACGCCCGTATGAAATAGGCGGGTTTATATGCAAGAAACTATATGAGTTTTTTGTGCACCCCGATTCTACGGATGATGCGGGCAACGCCCAAGTGATCATTCAACAATTGGCAAATACTTTTGTTGCCAATAATTTTGAAATTGCCCCTGTATTGAGCCAGTTGTTCAAGAGTCAACACTTTTTTGACGATGAGGCCATAGGAGTAATTATTAAGAGCCCGTTCGATTTTTATTTGAACGTAGTAAAAGAAACAAACTTTGCTTACGACGATAGCTTCGTTGTAAACGCCATAGATGCCAGTAGACTATTGAGTCAGAATCTTTTTGACCCCGTAGACGTGGCCGGTTGGCAAAGAGACAGAAGTTGGATAAACACCAACTTTATTATAGGTAGGTGGCTTTCTATCGAAATTATATTGGAAGGTTTTTATCAAAACAACCAGGAACAGTTCAGGACTTTCGCCATGGATGCGGTAGGTCCGGCCAATAGCGGTACAAGTAATCCGGATATAGTTACCCGGGCTATTGTGAACAAACTACTTCCAAAAGGAATTTTGGACGATGAATATGGCAATGCACTTTCTGCCTTTGCAGAGGTAGAAGGAGTTGTACAGGAGTACTACAGCCCCGATTATATTCCGGGAGGACAATCTTTATGGATGCTAGATATGAGTGCGGAAGTACCATTACAAGTATACCTTCTGATACAGCATATTGCCAGACAACCTGAGTTTCAACTAAAATAAAACCTACTATTATGTGTAACAATCATCATATCCCCAATAATCACAATAACGACGATCACGATCAGGAGCATAAATATTGGAGCAGACGTTCCTTCTTACAGGCTTTGGGAATCGCGGGTTCTGGCTCAATGATGCTGGGCAGTAATATGCTTACCGCATCTGCCCCGTCTCCGTTGACCGCTGCAATTGCAGGTGCCGAAACCGATAATATTCTGATCTTAATACGCCTATCGGGCGGTAACGACGGTCTCAGTACCGTTATTCCAATGGAACAATACGACGCCTACAGAAATGCCAGGCCAAATATTTACATTCCAGAAAGTAAAGTGTTAAAACTTACCGATGAATACGGTGTACCTTCCTATATGTCCCCAGTAGAACCCATGTGGGGCGAAGGGCAGTTTAAGGCAGTGCACGGTGTTGGTTATGAAGGCCAAAGTTTATCCCATTTTACAGGATCTGATATTTTTGCAAATACAGACTTAACAACTACCGCCGAAAGAGGCTTGGACACGGGTTGGATGGGTAGACACTTTGAGCAGTGTTTCCCGGATTATCTGTTAAGTCCGCCCCCAGCGCCGGCGGCAATTCAAATAGGAAGCTTTGGAAGTTTGGTCTTTCAAGGAGAAGAGACCAATTATGCCTTTGTCACCAATAATGTTGACCAATTACAGCAAATAGCCGAAGATGGTGTGGTATATGGTTTGGACGACGCCCTTTTCAATGGATGTATGTATGGCGACCAACTAAAGTTCTTAAGAGGTGTGGCCAATACAACCTACGAATATGCCGGTAAGATACATCAGGCATATGTAAACGGACAGAACCAAGTAGAGTATCAGGAAAATGGTTTTGCCAGACAATTGGCCCTTTTGGCCAGATTGATAAAAGGTAACTTGGGAACCAAGGTTTATATGATATCCATGGGAGGTTTTGATACCCACGGTAATCAACCATTGGCCCATGAACGTCTTATGACCAATTTATCCGTTGCCGTAAATAATTTCTATGAGGATTTGGCCTTTACCGATCAGGATGAAAAAGTGTTGAGCATGACTTTTTCTGAATTTGGTAGACGAATCTTCGAAAATGGTTCCAACGGTACCGACCACGGTAAGGCGGCCCCTACCCTTTTCTTTGGGTCTGGTCTAAATGGAAGCGCTTTTGTAGGCGATCATCCATCGTTGGATAGCCCCAATGGAAGAGGAAATTTGGAATATACAATGGACTTTAGAGACCTTTATGCCACAGTAATGGCAGAATGGTTATGTGTCCCTATCCCATTAGTAGAACAACATTTACTTAATCATACTTATGCCCCCGTAAACCTAGGGTTTAACTGTAGCGGTGTAGATTTCCCAGATATCGTTTATAGCGATGGGGAGCCTACATTGCCTACACCAGGAGATCCGGAAGCAAATCCGGAGTTGTTAGAGGCTATAGTTCATAAGCCTTTTTATCCTACCAAGGAAACACCACATATTTACTTGGAAATGCCATTTAGCGCTCATGTAGATATTCAATTGTTCAATATCCTTGGGCAAAATCTGGGTACCGTATTTAATGAAATGATGCTAGAAGGTTCCACGGAAATCAATATTAGGGAACGTATGTCTACCCAATTATCGACGGGGAAATATATATACCGAATTCAAGTTCAAGATCAAAAAATGAGCAAATCGGTAATGGTTGCTTAATTTATACCCCACTATGCAACTTAACCTTCGGAAGTATTGATTTTTTCAATACACCGAAGGTTTTTTCTTTTTAATGTTTTGGTATACCCCTGTTTAGAGAACGGCAAAATCTGTATTTTTGTGGCCAAATGTAATTTTGATGTCTCAAAATCTAGATAACCCAGCGCGATATACCATAACGGCAGCCCTACCTTATACCAACGGACCCATTCATATTGGGCATTTGGCCGGTGTTTATGTGCCTGCTGATATCTATGTGCGTTATTTGCGCCTTACCAAAAAAGATGTTGCCTTTGTGTGTGGCAGTGATGAACATGGTGTGGCCATTTCCATGAAAGCCAAAAAAGAAGGGGTCTCCCCACAACAGGTTATAGACAAGTACCACACGATTATAAAAAAATCATTTGTTGATTTTGGGATTTCCTTTGATAACTACTCGCGTACTTCTGCACCGATACATCATAAAACCGCTTCGGATATTTTTAAAAAATTATATGATCAGGGCAATTTCATAGAAGAGACTACAGGCCAGCTTTACGATGAGGAAGCAAAACAATTTCTTGCCGATCGGTATGTAGTGGGTACTTGCCCAAATTGCGGCAATGAGGAAGCGTATGGAGATCAATGTGAAAATTGTGGAAGTTCATTAAATGCTACGGACCTTATCAATCCTAAATCTACAATTACCGGTGGGGTTCCTACGCTCAAAGAAACCACACACTGGTTTTTACCTTTAAACCATTATGAAGAATTCCTAACAGAATGGATCTTGGTGGGTCACAAGAAAGATTGGAAAGCCAATGTTTATGGGCAATGTAAATCTTGGATCGATGACGGACTAAAACCTAGGGCGGTAACCCGCGATTTGGATTGGGGAATTCCCGTACCGGTACCGGGGGGTGAAGGAAAAGTTTTGTATGTATGGTTCGATGCCCCAATAGGTTACATTTCATCAACAAAAGAATGGGCAGAACGGGAAGGTAAGGACTGGGAGCCCTACTGGAAAGACAAGGACACCAAATTGGTTCACTTCATCGGCAAGGACAATATTGTTTTTCATTGTATCATCTTTCCCAGCATACTAAAAGCACATGGCGATTATATAATCCCAGAAAACGTGCCGGCCAATGAGTTCCTAAATTTAGAAGGTAACAAACTCTCTACCTCAAAAAACTGGGCCGTTTGGCTTCATGAATATTTGGAGGAATTTCCCGATATGCAAGATGTACTGCGCTATACACTTACCGCAAACGCTCCGGAAACCAAGGATAACGATTTTACGTGGAAAGATTTTCAAGCTCGCAACAATAACGAACTCGTGGCCATTTTTGGGAATTTTGTAAACCGTGTTGCCGTACTCACCAATAAATATTACAACGGCATTGTTCCCAAACCAGGGGATTTCAATGATGTTGACAAGCAAACCCTAGGGGCACTTAAAAAATTTCCGGATAGTGTTTCAGCTTCCATAGATCGATATCGTTTTAGGGAAGCCGGTCAGGAACTGATGAACCTGGCTCGCCTGGGCAACAAATACCTTGCGGACGAAGAACCTTGGAAGATCATTAAAGAGGATGAAGATAGGGTAAGGACCATTATGTACGTAGCCCTTCAGATTACGGCGGCGCTAACGGTATTGGGCGAACCTTTTTTACCATTTACTTCAAAAAAATTAAGACATATCCTGGCCATCTCTTCAGAGGCTAAGCAGATGAGTTGGGAAACCGTTAGCAACCAAACAGAATTGTTGCAAGCCGGACATCAAATAGGAAAGGCCGAACTGCTTTTTAGAAAAATTGAGGACAACGAAATAACCGCCCAGTTGGCAAAGCTGGAGGCGACCAAAAAAGCCAACGAAACTATGAACCAAGAAGTTGCAGCACAGAAGGAGACCATTACTTTTGAGGATTTTTCCAAACTGGACATGCGTGTCGGTACTATTGTAGCCGCCGAAAAAATGCCAAAGGCCAAGAAATTACTAGTACTGAAAGTAGATACTGGCTTGGATACAAGGACTATTGTATCTGGTATTGCGGAGAACTTTACCCCAGAAGAAATTGTGGGCAAGAAAGTTACGGTCTTGATCAATTTAGCGCCAAGGGCGTTAAGAGGTGTAGAAAGTGAAGGCATGATCCTTATGACGGAAAATGACAACGGTAAATTGGTGTTTGTAAACCCCGATGAAGAAGGTGTCAATAACGGAGAGATCATTAGCTGATACATGCTCAAAATAGCTTACCACCCTATCTACAACCATCCACTGCCGGAAGGACATCGGTTTCCGATGATAAAATATGAACTTTTGCCACAACAGTTGATGCATGAAGGCACCTGTACCGAAGATAACTTCTTTGAACCCGAAATACCCAACGATAAATATATTGTTGCGGTCCATGAACCCGAATATTTCTACGACCTCCTCAACATAAAAATTCCTCCCAAGGAAGCACGTAAAATAGGCTTTCCCCTAACGGAAGACCTTGTAGAACGAGAGCGAATCATTGCGGATGGCACCATGAAAGGCTGTCATTTTGCTTTGGAAACCGGCATAGCCATGAATATTGCCGGGGGTACCCACCATGCCTATACAGGCCGTGGGGAAGCTTTTTGCATGCTCAACGATCAGGCCATTGGTGCCAGATATCTTCAGGCCCAAGGATTGGCAAAAAAAATCCTCATCCTGGATTTAGACGTGCATCAAGGAAACGGAACTGCTCAGATTTTTAAAGAAGACCCCTCGGTTTTTACCTTTTCTATGCACGGCGCCAACAATTATCCCTTTAAAAAAGAAAAGTCGGACTTGGATATCGCCCTAAAAAAAGGTACCGGTAATACGGAATACCTAACTATATTGGAGGAAACTCTGCCCACGCTTTTAGAACGCCATCGCCCAGATTTTATCTTTTACCTATGTGGTGTAGATATTATTGAAAGCGATAAACTAGGCACCCTTTCGCTTACAATAGCAGGTTGTATGCAACGAGACCTATTTGTTCTGGAAACTTGCAAAAAACTACAAATCCCCGTACAATGCAGTATGGGAGGAGGATATTCCCCGGATATTAAAACCATTGTAGAAGCCCATGCCAACACCTTTAGATTAGCCCAAAAATTGTATTTTTAACCTATGACCAACAAATTAATATTCCATAAGGCCATTATTTCCTTATGCCTTACACTCTGCTTTAACTCCTTAAGAGCTCAAGAAAACCTATCCCCAACAACCTGGCAACTGTTCAAATATGACATAGGCAACGTTTTTGGAGGTGTGGGTTATTCCTATTCCAGACCCTTACATTGGCAGGGAAAAGATTGGGGAATCTTTGGTGCCACTATGGGGGGCACAGGGTTACTGTATATTTTTGACGAGGAAACTTCCGAATTTGCCAGAAACCAACGTGGGGGTATTCCCAAGTTCATCAAAACCTATGGTACCAACTTTGGCAGTCCGCAGTACAACTATATGTTTACAGGAGGTGTATACCTTACCGGACTCTTTGGAAAAAATGAAAAACTTAGGCGAACAGGGGTATTATTAATATCATCTGCCACTTCTGCCGGTTTGCTACAGCAACTTACCAAATCCCTGATCGGAAGGGCGCGCCCTGTAAGTGGCAAAACCAAGGATACTTTTGATCCGTTCAATGCTAGCAGGGATTTCCATTCCTTTCCTTCGGGGCATACCATGCTGGCCTTTACCAATGCCTACGCTATTGCAAAGCAGTTTAAAAATCCCTGGGTAAAAGCGGGTATCTACACCGTTGGCCTAGTGCCGGGCGTTTCTAGACTATGGGATGGGGAACACTGGCTTACCGATGTGGCCCTAGGGGTTGCCATCAGTATCTTTACCGTAGAATCCATAGATCGGTATCTGGACAAAAAGTATAGCGAAAAGTATAATGCGCAAGACAAAAAAATAAGTTGGGACCTCCGCTTTGCCCCTGGGCAAATGGGGATAGTCGCCCGTTTTTAATTCTAGACTTTACCTATTGCCATCGTACATTCTTAGCGGGTAAATGCTTAAATTTATAATCTTAAAAAGAACACTATGTTATCTAAGAAACTAGAAAAAGCACTCAACAATCAGATCTGTATAGAGGCAGAATCTTCTCAAGTATATCTTTCTATGGCCTCTTGGGCAGAAATTAAAGGTCTGGAAGGCATTGCGGGTTTTATGTATATGCATTCTGATGAAGAACGCCAACACATGTTAAAGTTGGTAAAATATGTGAACGAACGTGGCGGACATGCCCTAATCTCGGAGTTAAAGGCCCCCAAGACCGATTTTGGCAACTTTCAAAGCATGTTCCAAGAGCTATATGACCATGAAATTTTTGTGTCTAAAAGTATCAATGAACTGGTGCATGTAACCTTGGAAGAAAAGGACTATGCCACCCATAACTTCTTGCAGTGGTACGTAGCCGAACAAATAGAGGAAGAGGCCTTGGCACGCACGATATTGGATAAAATAAACCTTATAGGGAATGATAAGGGCGGACTTTATTTATTTGATCGCGATGTAATGCAGATTACGGCCGATAGTGCGGCAACAGATCCAAATGTATAAGTTTTAACATTTAATCTTATTTAGATTTAATAAAAACAACTATTTTTGACCCACTAACAAAATTCCTGTGGGCAAAAAGAAGACTGCATTAAAGAAAGAAAACAAAAAGCTTAAAAAAGCCCTTGCCCAACAACGTAAGGCCATTCTAAAAGAAATGGTTCCACAAGGTTGTAAGACCAAATGTTGCAAAAAATACGAGAAAAATGAGAGCAAACGGTGTAAGCGTTGTCCTTGTTTTGACCTCTTGCAGAAAGTAGCCTAGCAATTTTTCTATTAGAAGTGTTTTTTACCCACTACAGAAACCTCGGCCGAACCTGTTAGTTCCGTATCGGTTAAGGATGTTACATAGGTGGTGCGTGGTGTGCCATACTTTACGTAAAAAGCGGCCATCTGAAAATAGTAGGTACTATGACTGCCATGTTTATTACATTCTTGTTTGTGTTGCAAATAGGCATCCCGTTTACCTTCTAAATAGGTGGCATACCCACTATAACTCTGTTTTTTAATCGCTTTTTCAAAATTCTTTTGATCCACCCAATAGTCCATCTCATCGGAGGCATTCAGATGGCGCATGGAATGCTCCAAGGCGGCATCGGATTTGGCCAATTCCGTAAAATAGGTAAAGGAATCACCGTGTTCTGCCTTACCCTGTGCCTGTAGTACAAAGGGCAAGCAACCAAGGGCAATAACGAGCAACCTAGCGGTATGTATCTTCCTTTCCATTTTTTAGAACTATCTTCTCTTTAATAAGACCCATTATCCTATAAAAGGTTGCTTTAAGTTATATAAATGAAATCTTACAACAAAAGAAAGGGGGCAAAACGCCCCCTTTATCGATAATCCGTGTTTTAAATTATTTCCCCAAGAGCAACAATTCATTGCACTTTATTTCGGTAATGTACCGTTTTTCGCCCTCTTTGGTCTCGTAAGATCGGTTGGTAAGTTTGCCTTCTAGGGCTACCTCCCTGCCTTTAGTAAGGTAGCTTTCCACAATTTCTGCCGTTTTGCCCCAGACTACCACATTGTGCCATTGGGTATCGGTTACCTTCTCCCCTTTTGCATTTTTGTAGGTTTCGTTGGTGGCCACGGAAAACTTGGCCAATTTACCACCGTTTTCCAAATCAATGATTTCCGGATCGTTACCCAGGTTTCCAATCAACTGTACTTTGTTTCTAAGTGCGTTCATAATTACAATATTTAAGGTTAAACAGTTAATACTATCGGAAGTCCGTATTCCGACAGGGCAAACATAGAGACAGATGAACGTTTAACTCGGTTGGGAAGCGCTTATTTTCGTTTGTAAACGTTTGTAGTCGGATAATAAACTCGAAAAACGTAGTAAGAAAAATCAACAAAAAGCTGTAATTTGTAAGCAGTTGCGGTAAGGAAGCCCATTGGGAAGTTGGCACCTATTATACTAAGTAATTAAATTAACCACATAAGCAGGATATAGTTAATAACTATATTCCATTGTTGTAGCACATTTGAACAAGTTTAAAACACCATAACATTTGAAGAATAAATTCGAATTTTGGATTGATACTTATAAAAAACTTAGATTATCTGGAATTAATAGAATCACAATCATTTTAATTCTCGGAGGACTCGGTCTGATTGGGACTCCCTTATGGGAAATAATAGCAGAAGTATTTTTAGAAAGAGAATTAGATTTCTTTTTGCCAAATAAGTATGAACCAATAATTGGAATTGCTTTAATTCTAATAGCACTATTGTATCATTATTTTTTTCACCTAAAACTAGGTGAACCAAATAAAGCCAAAAACGCTGAAAAACAATTAGATGATTTACAGCAAGAAATCAAAAAGCAAAATTCAGGTGATGGATATATAAAATATGATGTAGCACCTGTTCAAGGAGGTAAATTTCAATTAATAATTACTAGTAAGTCCAATTACCCAATATACAATGTCGAAACTGCAATCTTTAGTCAAGATGTTCTAGATAAATGTCCTAAAAGCATTGTTAATGGTAATGAGAGTATTATGAATAGTTGTTGGAAATCTGCAGTGATTTTTGCCCTTCAATTAGACATTGTTCCTAAATTATTGACTAATGAATCAGGATATAAGTTTGACATTTACACACAATTTGTACATCTAATGATACAAACTCATACGAGACATAATACTATTATCCAATATTCAACAATAAGATTTAATCCTACTAAAAAAACGGTAATCGGTCATTTCTTTAAGATTTTTGAATATAATAATGGCGAATATCTTTTACTTGAAGATGATGGCTCTACATCCGAAACACATTTTGAAAATACATTCCAATACAAAAAGCCATATAAGGTGAATTATGATTAGTTTACCAGAATTACATAATACTCAAAAACGTGCTACAACAACGTGTATAAAACATCGCTAATAAGTGCTAAATCAAAAGGTTAGCGCTTACAGCAAAGACCGCCAAATTTTTAATTTGGCTTTTGATAATGAGAAATTAAAAACAAAATATAAAAATTCAGCTCTGTGTTAATCCGAAAAGTTAGTGCCTTTTTCACGCTACGTTTCATACACAGGACCGTTGTAAAACATTTTGAAGAACCAAATGACTAAACAAATAACATTTCTGATTCTGACTTTTATCAGCATTAATATTTTCGCACAAACTGCTGACGAATTAAATGAACAATCAAAAAAATTAATTGAACAGCAGAAATTTGAAGAAGCAATCCCGATTCTAAAAAAGTCGGCTGAATTAGGAAATGCTGAAGCACAATATAATTTAGGTTATTGTTATCGCGCAGGAGCTGGTGTTGAGCAAAATACGGAAAAGGGAATTGAGTGGTTTGCTAAATCTGCTGAGCAAGGATTTAACGATGGACTTTATCAAATGATGATGGCTTACGGAAATGGAGACGGAGTTGAACAAGACTATAAAAAAGCATTTGAATTTGGACTAAAATGTGCCGAAAATGGAGACGGAACTTGTATGTGGAATGTTATCAACTGCTATTATTCAGGAATGGGAGTTGAAAAGAATATGGACAAAATGTTGGAATGGGCAACTCGACTTGGAAAACTTGAAAACCCAGAGAATTTGACAAAAAGCGGTTACATAACGTCAGTTAGATTACAGCTTGCTCAAATGTATAGAGATGGTGGAGAATTAGATAAAGACATTTTTAAAAGCTATCAATGGTTCTTAATATTCAATGAATTTAAAAAGGACTTCTCTTACATTCAACAACAACAGATTGTAAAAGAAATACAAGAATTAGAAACTAAACTGATTTCTGACCAAAAAGCAAACGGACAAAAAGAAGCAGAAAAACTATTAGGAAGACCATTAAAAAATATGGAAAACCTATACAAAGCTGAATTATAAAAAAACGTTTTACAACAATGGCTATAAGTAATTGCTTGTTATCGCCTACTTCTGAAAATCCTCGCGGATTTTCAGTTTGGTGTGTACTTGCAAAGTTGAGTGCTAACCCACGCAACTACTCATAGCCGAGACCGTTGTAAGTAATTGATTTAAAAATGTTTAGAAAATTATTGATTTTATAGCTGTTTTATTTTTAAACTTACTTTCATCATGCGGAGAAAAACAATTTTCAGAATATAATGAGAACGAATTTTATAAAGTCCAAGGAGTTATTATTTCCGCAAAAATGACAAGTACAATATTGGATTCTCCTTTTATGAAAGAAATCAAATATGAATATTTTATAAATGATTCATTGATATTACGAGATTCGGAGAATTTCTCTTTCATGGATATGGAAAAAGGCATCCCTATAGAAGTTCTAGTACATAAGGAAAATCAAGACGTAAGTTTTTATTGGAAAAATGGTTTTTCCGAAAACGTAACACCCTTTCAATTGCTGTATGTTAGAAACAAAATGAAAAAAGCTATGACTGAAATTGAAAAAGCTATGAGTAAGAAATAATAAACTACTGGCAACAAAAGCTATAAGTAATTGGGGATGGTCCTATAGCAATCAGGAAAAAAACTGCTTCTACTCTATTTCCCCTTCCTTAAGGCAAGGACAATGCCCCTTAGGGCAGCAACTACATCCTGAAGGTCTTTACGATGAAAAGTATCTTCCTCTATATAAAACAGCATTTCTATTCCCAAATCTAAATGCCTGGCCAATTCTTCCGAAGAGCCGTAACTGTTTTTGATTAATTCAGAAAAATACGCATCTTTCGGAGTTTCGAAACCATCTTCCATTGTCACAAAGAATTATGACACGAATATATTGATTTATTTCAATAAGTCATAATTTATTATGACTACGTTCTAATTTTATCTATTCAATTTTGTTTTGTTAGTAATAATACCATGTTGACAAGGCAAGAGTTATCGATAAAAATAGGAGACCGAATTAAACAGCTAAGAAAGGATAGAAATATTTCTCAGGCTGAGTTAGGCAGGATGTGTGAAAGGGACAAACAACATATCGAACTAATCGAAAACCATAAGGTTTCTGCCAATACTTACACGCTATACACTATTGCCATAGCACTAAACATTGAACTAAAAGAATTATTCGACTTTTAAGAAAACGTTTGCCAACAGCATGAACAATTAATTGAGGATGGGGCCCAAATTTTATACTGTCCGTATTCCGACAGGGCAAACATCTTAACCGGTTCCCATGGATTTTAGACGCTACGTTTAAAACTGTTTCAAAAACGTAATCTTACTAATAAACTGGGTAGTCTGCCGTACCGGATCAAAAACATCGACTTGTGTATCGTTGAAGACCAAATAAATGAACGACAACGGCATGTATTCCCAACTAAAACGAACATTCCAACGGCCTTGCTCATTAAAACTGTTGTACTGATAAAAAGTAGAAAGTTGTACTCTAGGATTTAGTGCCAATCGAAGATTGGCTGTATATAAATCAGTGTTAAGATCTTCATTTAAGACTCCCACACCATTAATATTATTGTGTTCATAATCCAAGGAAAGGGTTGCATGTGGAATAGGTGCAAAACGTGCAGCTGCGTTTATGGTAGTCCTGGTTCCATTGTAAAAACTACCAAAATCAACTCCAATATCACTAGACCATTTTTTAGAGCGATCCGTATTATAATGCACTAAATAGCGATTATAGAAATAGTTATCTTCTTCAATTTCCAGACCCAGAGGAGCGAAAGCAAAATTAATGTTTTGCCATGTTGGCGTGGTGGAGATTTCCAAAAAACTGTTGTCTTTAAACCATGTGAATATTGGAAAGATATACAAGCTGGCCTGTTGAAAACTGCTTGGATCCGAAGCATCGTGATTGTAATTTACAAACATTCCAGGATCCCAACGTCTTATCCAATTTAGCTTTTTGGGTCTCCAAATATAGTATCCTCCAGGATTGTGCCGTATTACATTGGTCTGTCTTACAAAACCCATCTTGGGACTATAATTGGCATCGGTGTATTCAGTTACCCATCCATAATAATATTTATTGGTGTCGTTTCCGACAAAAATTCTCCCAGCGTACCCGGTTTCTCCAGAAAGTTCATCTACGGAGCTCGAAAATAGATATTGGATGTCCCACTGACTGGTTGGCCGTATTTGTCCGTCTAGTGTAATGGTGGTATTGTTATTGCTTTCCAAGCCCAACGCCGAATAACCGTCGTCTAACCGATGCGTAACCATTAAGCCAATATTATTTTCGTTTCCATAGTTTTTCAAGTATCTAAATACGCCAAAACTAGACCCTGCGGAATTTTCTGTTTCGCGCTGACGTACAAAAAGTCCGGCCAAAGCACTTTTTTCGGTACGCTGCGTGAAACGAGCGCCCACATCAATAGGTGCGGGGGTGGCATTAAATTCTCCCTGTAGCCCTATACGCCTACTAAAAAAAGGGCGAATAGATTGTTGTAGCCCGCCAGCCCAAATACCTGAGTTTTCCAAAAAGAACTGCCGTCTCTCGGGGAAAAAAATATTAAAACGCTCCAGGTTGTTTACAGCAAGATCCACATCGGCTTGTGCAAAATCGGTATTTACGGTCAAATCCAAAACTGTTTTTGGGTTTACCGCCCACTTGGCATCAAAACCTACTTTTGGTTCGTTCAGTTTATCTGTCAGTATACTACCCTCCTTATTTTCATCGTATTGATAAAGGGCATAAGGCTCAACCCTAATATTTGTTGACGGGGGCGGAGCTTCAATACCGGTCAATTTGGCGGCATAGGTCATTCTATAAGGTGTAAAGGACTGTGGTATTGCCGGAAAGGACGATACTTCTATATCTCTTCTGGCATAACGGACCAAGGTGAAACCCAGCTCAATTAAATTACCGGTTTTGGGAAGATTGTAACGTAATGACTTAAAAGGTATGGCCATTTCAACGGTATACCCATTCTCTGTTCTTTGTGTCCTTACTCTCCACAAAGTATTCCAGCCTGTATCAAAGCTATTTCCATTGAAATTTTGAAAATCCCGTTGATTTCCATAGGGCGTGGTTTGGAAACCTTGGGCATACTGTTTTAAATTCTGGGGATCTAGGGCAATCCCAAAAATATCGTTTTCTCCCCAATCGAAGTCTCGCCGTAAATCTTGGATACGTACGCCTTCAATACCTACCGAATCTGCACAAAAGGCACCTACATACAGGTTTTTGTTATCATATAGAAACTTAACTTCCGTTTTATACTTAAGTGTACCGCCCTGTCTGGGTTCCCTCCTAAAAAAGTCAGTGGTTCGGCTAGCGTTCTCCCAATCTGCATCATCTAAATTCCCATCAATTTTAATTTCACCAATTGTTTTGTTCACCACAACTTGAAGTGCAACATCAGGAGGAGAAAAATTGTCGGTTTCATTTTCTTGGGCCAATATTATTTCAGTGCCAAAAAGTAGCAAAAAGAAAAAGATCCTATTCATCTTATAAATTGTTTAAAATAGAATCTGTTTCGAGTTTTCTTGAAACAAAAAATCCAAGCCCAAACAACCCTAGGGAGATCAACATCAAAATAGGCGATTGTGTGAAGACATTTTTGGACTTAACTTTAAATTCAAATTCGGGTAAATCAGCATAATCCTTTTGGGAAAAGTCTCTGTTGTTATAAAGGAAAGGCATAAAATGCTCTCGCCAAGTCTTGGCAAAACCAATGACCTGTTTCCTAAAATCTTCATAGTCGTCGGTTGCTGTACCCGCCATCTCGTTTAAGGACTCCTGGGTAATGATAGCAGGAGAAATCCACTTGAATTGATCTAACCAACGCTGTCGTTTGCGCAGTTGGATTTCATAGGTTTGTACCACTGGTTCCAATTCTTTTTTAATCAATTTTTTGGAAGCCATATAGCGATGATAAAATCCTCGAGATTGCGTAGTGTCGTTTATGGCATATTCTGGATGGTCCCTCAGAAAATTATCCAAAATCTCATCTTGCTTTTTGGTTACATCCGATTTCATTTTACGCATCTCATTAATCATCAGAGTCCGCGAAGGCATTGGATAGAGGGTATTACTCAGCTGATTTAACACGGAAGGCATTAATAATACAAAAACCACCCATAGCCCCAAAAGAGAGATGGCGTTCTTTGCCGAACTACCGACCAGGAGGTTCACCAAAAAAGCAAGCGCGAACCAAAAGAGCATATAAGTAAGGATTAAGCCCAACACCCCTAGGAAGGCTTCAATTTGTAGCCCAATGTTTAGACCTAAAACCAAAAAAACTATGGTCATTGAGATAATTACTAAAATGGATAGGCAAAAAAAACGTAGGGCAAGTTTTTGCAATACCCAAGTTTGAATGCTTATGGGCTGGGCTGCCAGCAATTTTAACGTACCGCTTTCCTTTTCGGACGAGAGGACATTATATGAAAATGCGATAATTAACAGCGGCAAGAGATACACAATGACAAAGGCCACGTCAAAACTGCCGAACAATAGCTGTACCGGACTTGTCATTTCGGTAAAGTTCAATGCAAAATCATCCCCAGAAACGGTAGGTTTGACGTAGTGGGTAAAAAGGTCGGCCTGGCCCGTGGAAAGAAAAGCCATGGGTTGGGGTTCCATTGCTGCAACCCTTGGATGATAATTCCCTACCGCTATGGGGCTTGTGGGAATAGTCCACCTAGAGACGTTAACCGTCATCCCTCTTTCTACGGAGTCTAAAAGTTTTAACATCATCTCATCATTTTCCTTCACTTCATCAATGGCAGCGACAATGTCATTTTTACGCTTTTGTACCTTTTGTTTACCGTTAAAGGCCGAAAACCCAAATAGCAGTAATAAAAGGATACTTAACAACTGTATCCAACGGCTACGCAGTAACTGTTTTAATTCGTATTGAAAATTGTATGGTAACATGGTTAAATGGTTTTTGTGGTGAATAATAACAATCCAAAAGAAGCCAAGAGCCAGAGACCCAAGATCTCCAGGTTGGATGTATTTTGGGATAAAATAGAACGTAGTTCTGCTGGTTCATAATCAAAGGCAGGTAGGCTCTTCCAGAAGTCCGCATCGGCCCTATAGGACCAATTGCCATATTCGGAATTATCCGCAAAATTTTCATTCAAAAACTTTTGGGTGGCAATACGGTAGTTTTCTGCGGCATCGGCAAAGCCCCAATGCGTATCATAGTCTGTTTGGGCAATGGCCATACTTAAAAAGCGGGTTGGGAGATAAGGTGAAATTGCCGCTAAATTTCTATAAACGGTTGATTGTTGAACAAACTGCTCCCTCAGGTAATTATAATGTTTAAAATAGACCTCTGCCTCGTGTTCTTCACCCTTTTGCATCCGATAGGCATCAAAATTGAAAGGCAGTTGTTGTAAACTATCCACGCCATATTCTTTGAGTACTTCTTCTTCCAAAAGTTTGGCTTCCTTGCTCCAAGGGTTATGGCCATCCAATCCTTCTTTCTTGTTCTTTATTACATTCGCCGCAAACTCTTGCCGGGTAGGGTATGGATGTTTGGTTTCGGCGATATTACTTGCCGCCTTGGGTGCGGCCAAACAAGCTATAATCCATACACTAAGCGATACTACCAAGGAGATTCCGGATTTTTTTGTCTTTGCAGAAATAAGTAAGACTATATTGATAAAAATGATGTAGTATAACACATAAACCACAAACATCATAAACAAGGAACTCCAACTAAACACACCAAAATCCCTTAGGTTACCTAGGAGTACCCCCGCAACTAAAAACAAAATGGTTATAGCCAAAAAGATGGGCAGGAACAATGCCGCCCACTTTCCCAAAACCCACTTCCAGATTGAGATTCCCTGACTTTTGAGCAAAGTTAAAGTACCCATTTCATGTTCTTTTGTAAAGCTATTATAGCCCAATAGAATTATGAGTAAGGGAATGATGAACAAGAGTATAAAATCTGGGGTTAATTCCCCGAAACGTGCCAAACCTGTCTGATCCGCAGCTGCGCTGAACTGGGCCTCGTTGCGCTTATGGGCCTCTAAAAAGATGGACGTCCCTGCATATTTGTCAACTCCCTGATCTACAAGTGAAAGGGGATATTTTGGTTTAAAGGCATATGTGCCATAATGTGCCGCCG
Source organism: Spongiimicrobium sp. 3-5 (assembly GCF_046557915.1). Taxonomy (NCBI): domain Bacteria; kingdom Pseudomonadati; phylum Bacteroidota; class Flavobacteriia; order Flavobacteriales; family Flavobacteriaceae; genus Spongiimicrobium; species Spongiimicrobium sp. 3-5. Next base: position 986,172 of record NZ_JBHEBG010000001.1, on the reverse strand, counting down.
AATGCGGGTTTTTTTCACCTTGGTTATCCCAAATTGCACGTTCCGCGGTTTTAGCCGCAGCATATTGTTCATTAACATTTTGATACTGTTTGGCACTAATCCATACCGCAACTCCCAACAGTAGCATTACAATAAGGAAGGCAATACGAACACGACCTTCACGCAATAATTCCTTAATTTCCTTTAAAAGTGTTTTTAAAATCATGACGCCAGTTCTTTATATTCCATTGTTTTAAGATAGATATGCTCTAGTTCAGAGAGGGAAATATTATCCGCCACAAATTGCTGTTTCAACCGGCCATCTTTCATAATTCCAATATGTGTGGCTACCTCCTTGGCCCTGAAGAGATCGTGTGTTGCCATAAGTGTGGCCACTCCTTTTACTCTTAGTTTTTGCAGTAACTGACCAAATTCATTACTGGCCTTGGGGTCTAATCCGGATGTAGGCTCATCTAACAATAGTACTTTTACATCCTTGGCCAAGGCAATGGCAATGCCCACTTTTTGGCGCATCCCTTTCGAAAAAGTACTAATACGCTTATTGAATGCCTCAGGCTGAAGCCCTGCTTCATTCAAAAACTCTTTCATGGTATTCACAGTAAGTTTTTTACCGGCAATACCAGAAAAATAATCCAAATTCTCCATGGCTGTCAAACTAGGATAGAGCATTAGGTTTTCTGGTATATAGGACAAGAATCGCTTTGTAGATCTTTTATTTTCATTGACATTCAATTGATTGATAAAAGCGCTTCCCGAGGTAGGGGCAATAAAACCCAATAGGAGATTAATAGTGGTTGTTTTTCCGGCACCGTTGGCTCCGAGAAGGCAAAAAATATCTCCTTCTTTTACACTAAGGTTCAATTCGTCCAGAGCCGTCTGGTCACCGTACTTTTTTGTAAGGTTATTAGCAATAATCATAGTTATAAATTTTAAAATGGTGGTGTGGTAAAATGTATACGGTCATTATATTGGCCGCAAAATGCACATAATCAATAGATAAAGACAGAATCTTTATCCGAACGTAAATAAGTGAATCTCAATAATTAAAAGGAGGCCCTCTAAGGGAGTAAGCTGAAAATGATGGGCAGAAAAAAAGTGATTTCCGGAAGTATATTTTTGGAGAAACACCGATAATCAGATGAAAAATAACGGGAACAAAAAACAGGTAGTAGGTTTTACCCGATAATTTTGCGCAGAGTTCACAGGCAAAGCTAGCCTCATGGATTTGCGTATCGGACGCGCTGTTCTCTATATGAACATCGGATACGTGAGAAGTAAAGACATGATAGGTATGAAAAGATACTTGTAACAACATAAAAGTTGTTAGCGCCAGACTATACCATATTTTTGTCTTTTCTCTTTTCATTGTGTAAAGAGAGTGAAGTAGCTCCACTCTCATTGATTCATTGATTTTAACTAGGTACCACCCTATTGAATGGTAAGGTCAAATGTCTGGGTAATATCTGTTTCACCCCCTCCATCGGCCAAAGTACCGTCATTGGGTTTTTTAGGCTCGTGACGTAGCGTAACCGCTAAGGTTCCAGAACTAGCATCGGTTGTTGTAACCGTAAAAACGATGCCAACCGGATTTGTTGAAGTAAAGTTTACACCCGTTTCAGCGGATACGTAATCCGACTCATCGTCTTCGTAAGCCATTGTAGCATTTAGGCCTCCACCAACAACGAAAAAGAATTGGTGCTCATCTGCCTCCCCTTCTATCTCTTCATTGACATTTTCCGCCGGTGTCTCCGTCTCATTCAATAATACTACACCACCATCATAAACGGTGTTTGCCGTTAGGTCTCCCGATACGTCTACCTCTGGGGGGTTAGGGCCATCGCCATCTAAGTCCCTAGATACTAATGTAACGGTATCACCACCTCCTTGTGGTATTAAGGTCACTGTCATTGTGGTTATGGTTTCCTCCTCATTAACTGGATCTGGATTTGCATCATCGTCATCGGAACATGCAAGAAATAGGGTGCCTGTAAAGGCCATCATAGATAAGAATTTGATTGTTTTCATAATTTGTATTTAATAGTTAAACTTTAATTGAATCATAATATTTCTGCCTAAATCATCAGCAAAAAAGCGTTGACGGTTTAGGTAATCTCTGTACTTGGTATCCAAAAGGTTATTCACCACAAGTGAGGTGGTGAGGTTCATATGCTTTCTTAGGGGAAATTCAATCTTGGCCCGAAGGTCCATAAGGTGATAGGCCTTTGGAGGGGTATTGATTTCCAATAGCACATTTTGTTGTTGTTCTGGGGAAAAAACGGATATGTTGGCCGGAACTTCGTTTTGGCGGAATACATATTGGCTTTGCAGTGAAACTTCAAAATTTTTCCATTCTGGTTTGGCAAAGGTTATTTTGTTCCTTAAACGGGCAGCAGGCATATTGATCAGCGGAATATCATTTTGGGTATCTCTTCCTTTTACTAGGGAAAATCGATGTTCGGTTCGCCAATGTTTTTCCCAATCGGCATAGATAAAGGTATCAACACCGAGCAGCCTTGCATTGGTCTGACGATATTCCCATACGGGAAAGGCACCCCGTATTGTAAATTCTACACCTGAGGGTTCAAGCAATAAAAAGTCGTCTACCCAATTCGCAAAGGGTTCCAACTTAAATCCCCATTTGGCGAAGTCTTTATGGTAAGAGGCGGCAATTTTGTGCGACTTTTCACTATCTACCCTCAAATCCCCCAATTCAATCCTTGCTGCTGAATGATGCAACCCATCACTGAATAATTCGGAGGGGTTCGGTGCTCTTTGGGCCAAGGTATAATTGACCTTTAAACCAGAATCATTATCAACGCTATAATTTCCCCCCAAGGTTCCCGAAACGTTGTGGAAATTGAAAACCGGATTAACCAGTAATTGGGTGCCAAGATCTTCGATAATCAGATCTTGAAATTCGGTATCGTATCCCCTTTCTTCCCATCGCGAGGTTTGGTAGAATTTTTTGGCATCTATCCTAGTAAAATCGTACCGCAAACCGCCCTCCAGCAACAACTTATCATCAATTTGATATTCCCCGGTGAAAAAACCGCCAAAATCGAATTTTTCATAGTCTGGTATCAACCGTCTAACCCCAGTATCGGGATTGGCAAAATTTTCCTGATATCTTCCCAAAAGTCCGGCCTGCAACTGAACTTTTTCCTTGGCATCCCATTTAAAATCTGTAGACAGGGTGTGTGTTGCGAGTTTAAGATCTATGGAAGCCCGGTCTCCCCTTTCTCCCCTACGAACATCAAATTCAAACCTTCGGTTGTTTTGGTAATCGTACTGAAAATTCAATTTGCCAAGACCTTCGAACCGCTTATAAAACCGTAATTTCCCTAAATGATGGGTAACTTCTTGTCTAGGGTTTTGCAAATCGTATGTAAAAGGTCTAACAATCTCCGGTTGCCCATTATTGATACTTCTAATTAAATCATCTACATTACCTATATGAGAGGCTCTTAAAATTGCTATTTCTGAATTGAAGTAGCTATATCTGGCATCCCATCCCCAGGTAAACTCTTGCTTTCCAAATTCTATACTACCTCCTGTTTCCTGAATCCCGGAGTTAGACAATATATAATCTGGTGCTTCAAGATCTCCTAATCGTTTGAAGGAGCCCTGGCCCTTAATAAACCAGCCATTTTTAAAGGCTCTAACGAGTTCAGTGTTAACATTGCCGCCACGGCCATTGGAGACCCCGTTGATCATGGTTTTGCCATATAATGTGTCTTTGATGGGAATTCTTGCCCTATCCAATAGGATTACACCTCCTATAGCATCACCACCATACTGCAGTGCCGAAGCCCCTTTGATTACAGAAACGGAACCTGCGCTGTTGATATCAATATTAGGTGCATGTTCGTCTCCCCATTCCATGTCTTGCATTCGTACACCATCGTTCAAGATTAAAACACGACTGCCGTTTAGGCCATGAATGGTTGGTTTTACAATGTTGGCACCTGTATTGAGCGAAGAAACCCCTCCCAATTCCTTCAACGCATCACCCAAGCTACCAGAACTATATAGTTCCAGCGTTTTTAGCTTTAATTTTTCCTCTTGGGCAGAATTGGTTTTATCGTTTATGACATCCCCAAAAACTTTAACTTCTTCCAGTTCTTCGAGATGATGTTCCAATTTGATGTTTAATTGGGTGTTTCCGTCCACCTCTACATTGATTAAGAGTGTCTTGCACTCGGGGTGCGATACTTCTAACTGGTATGGTCCCGGGCACAAATCCGAGATTATAAAACTTCCCGTTAAGTCCGAAGCTATCTCCAATGATTTGCCTACTATGCTTATTCTAGCGTTTTCCAAAGGTGCTTTGCTATGATAGTCCGTTACCTTCCCCGTTAGGGTATTCCTGCATTCCTGCGCTACCGAGCCCAAAGGTGTAATAGCCAAAAGAATGATTAAAAGCAGTGCTTTCATTCTCAATTTAATAATATGATGAATTAGGTAGGTTTCTTAGACGAAACCTAAGAAGACTTGGTATGAATTAAACCAAGGAAGCTGGCGGCGGCCTAGAAAAGAGCCGGAAGTAATAAATTGCAGTTTTAGATGGCCGATAAGAAAATGTCCGAGGAACATCATCCATTATTGCAGGCGCTGATAGAACCTCAACATCCACAAAGAAATGTATATCGGACGTCAAATTTTCAAGCGCCACATCACAGACCATACAATTTTCAATATTGTCCGCACTTGTGTCATCATGAGCGTATATATGAAAGGCAGACACCTTAACCAAAATCAAGGTGCTGAAAAAGAAAAACCCTAACAAGTTTTTAAAACCGCTCATTCGATCCCAAAGTTACAATTTCCAAATTAAAGTTTTATGTTAAGAAAATTGTAATGTTTACTCGGGAATTGCAAATATTTTGGTGTTGTTCCTAAATACTAAAGAAGTAGCTTTGGAATAAAGCCCCTGACATAGGGCTGTCACCTTTACCCCTTACATTTGTTTTATAAAATGTTAGCGGAATTACTTATGAAACACGAGTGGCGAAAAAAGGAAAAGCACATTTACCTGCCTAAAACCCAGCCCGAAATAATAACGCTTAAGGAATACAATTTTCTTACCATTGCTGGGGAAGGTAATCCTAACAGCAAATTCTTTTCGGAATATATAGGTGTGTTGTATGCGGTCTCGTATGCTATAAAAATGACCTTGAAAAAAGTGCCCAAGCCCCATGGGTATTATGATTATACCGTTTATCCCTTGGAAGGGGTATGGGATATTAACGAAGAAGCCAAGAAAGTTTATGAAGGCAAGATCAACAAAGACGATCTGGTCTTTACCTTAATGATAAGGCAGCCCAACTTCGTTAATAAAGAATTCGTAGAAAGCATGATTCAACTAACAAAGGAGAAAAAGCCTCATGTATTATTGGAAAAAGTAAAATTTGAAAAAATAACGGAGGGTAAATGTGTTCAAATGATGCATTTGGGAAGCTATGACAATGAGTCGGAGACTTTTGAGGTAATGGAAACCTTTGCGGAAAAGAACAACCTTGTTAGACCCTCAAAAGTGCACCGGGAAATTTACCTGTCGGATTTTAGAAAGGTGACACCGGAAAAATTAAAAACCGTACTCAGGTTCAAAGTAACTTCAAATTAACTAAATTTTGAATCTTTATCAATACATTGAAACATGCGCTAATCGCCATGGTAAAGTTTGGTTTCCGTAGGGTATGGGGTTCCCTCACCGGTCTCCAGATATTGTTTTAGACTTAGCAGGTAAACTGTCCATTTAGAAGTAAAATACGTTAGGGATTCCTGATCTTCTTCGGCTATATTTTGATGTGTATGTGTTAAGAATACCTGCCCTTCCTTCTCTTCAATATCAAAAACCAATTGGGTATCGTTCCAAGTTTTAAAGCTATCAAAACAGGTCAAAACCAGGTGCTCGTTTGTAACCAGCGCATCACACCTAAAGAAAAGTGTGGTCAATTCTTTAAAATCCAGTTGAAGCATTTCGCCAATCGCTACACTTCCGCTTGCACTGCTGGCCCACCATTTTTGAAGTCCCTCTGGGGTAGCTATGGCTTGGAACATTTTTTCCCTGGTTGTCTTGGCACCTATAAAATGAGTGGTTTTTTGCATCACATATATTAGTTCCCCAAAGTTACCTTTATTGGTCTAAATTTGTAACTATAAAATGCCGTTACAGATAAAATTCTGGTGACTTAAAAGTAACCAACCCATGGGACGAAATATAATAGACAACCCTACAGGCTGTGCCCTCACCAGGGCTATGAACATTATAGGCAGCAAGTGGAAACCGCTGATTATTTACCTTATAGGAACAAAAAACGGTAACAAGCCGTTACGTTTTGGCAAAATAAACGCCATTTTACATTATATCTCCAAACGTGTTCTTGTGGAACAACTGAAAGAATTGGAGCAAGATGGGTTATTGATAAGAAAAAAGTTTAAGGAAATACCGCCAAGGGTAGAATACTCCCTATCCGAAAAAGGAATGGCCCTGTTACCTGTATTGGATAGAATATGCGAATGGAGCGATAGCGAGATGAAAGCAACAGATTTTGGTTAAACACTTTTTAACTGACGTAGCATCACTTCTTACCTTGGGTTAAATGCCTTACGGGAAGTTGCCCGCCCCTGTCTTCACTCCTTTTAACAATAAAAAATAAATCTAAGCTAATTTTTTTTACAAATAAATTTGCGTAACCAAATGATTACATATATATTTGTAACCAATCAGTTACGCATTAAGATGAGAAGAGACGTTTTTCAGGCCATTGCAGATCCCATAAGAAGGGATATTATAGGGCTGTTGGCACAAGAGGCCATGACCGTCAATGCTATTGCGGAACAGTTTGAAATAAGTAGGCCGGCCATTTCAAAACACCTTAAAATTCTTGATGAATGCGGGCTACTACAAATTACCCAAAGTGGTAGGGAACGCCATTGCCAAATTAACCCTTACCAACTTATGACCGTAGCAGATTGGCTAGAGCAATACCGCCAACTCTGGGAACAGAAATTAGACTCTTTTGAAGAATACCTCGATATTTTAAAAACTAAAAATAATAAAGATGACCAAAACAAGTGATATTTCTAAACGTACCCTTACCTTAAAAAGAACCTTCAATGCGCCCATATCATTAGTATGGGAAGCTTGGACCCAACCTCAGCATATTGCACAGTGGTGGGGACCCAAAGGAATGGAAACCAGAGTAATTGAACACAATTTTGAAGTTGGTGGTCAGTGGAAATATGCCATGACCATGCCCGATGGCAAGGAATTTATCGCCGAAGGGGTATACTCGGAAATTGTAGCTTTAGAAAAGATAATCTCATCAGCAGATTTTAAACCCATGACCGAAGGGGTAGAAATACAGGCACTATTCCAGGAAGATGGGGACAAGACACATTTTACCTTTAATTGTGTGCACGCCACAGAGGAATACTGCAAACAACAAGAACAAATGGGCTTCTATAATGGTTGGGGTTCTGTATTTGAAAGGCTGGCAGCTCATTTAAACGATCCTGAAGATTAATGAAAATGATCCCTTTGCTTAGGTAACCCATCATGTTTTCTTCAAAATAATAGTACCTTGGTGTAACAAAGTGCTCCTAACAACTACCTATAAATACAACTAATCTTAACATATTATGGGAGGTGAAGGAAGTATGGCCAGTGCAATACTGAGCCTAAAGCAAAACAGAGCACTTTTAAGAAAACGCAGCTTCAAGGAAGTTCGTGATCTTTATTTACAAGGATCGGAAAAGACCAAAATAGATTTCAAAAAAGTAAGTCCGGAAGAATTAGCACTCATTAAACAACGGATAAGAAGGCAGCATCGTAAATCGGTAAAGCAGGATATCATAATTACTCTAGTTTCTATTGCCCTATCCCTAGGATTGATCTATTTTATCTTTTGGTGGTCTTTCCTGTAACATACCTTCTAATAAATCGTCTTCATATAGGTTGATATCCTTACGTAAAAGAACATCAAAACATATCTATTTCATTTATGAAAGCAGTAGTATGCACCAAATATGGCCCGCCAGAGGTTCTTCAACTACGGGAATTGAAAAAACCAATTCCCCAAAAAAACGAAGTACTCATAAAAGTGTATGCTACCACTGTTTCGGCTGCGGATTTTAGGGTCCGAAGTTTTACCGTACCCAAATCGGTAAGGTTCTTGGTAAAGCTTGCCCTAGGTTTTAAAAAACCCCGAAAAGACATCTTGGGCATGGAACTCTCAGGGGTGGTGGAAGCAATAGGGGCCAATGTTACCAAATTTAAAAGAGGTGATCAGATCTTTGCTGCCACGCTAAAAAACTTTGGAGCCTATGCCGAGTACAACTGCCTACCCCAAGATGGGCCCATGGTTCTAAAACCAATAAATCTCAGTTTTGAAGAGGCTGCTGCCATCCCTATCGGTGCAAGGACCGCCTTACACTTTCTTAAAAAGGCAAATATAAAAGAAGGGCAAAAAGTTTTGATTTACGGAGCTTCAGGCAGTGTAGGCACGTATGCTGTGCAGCTAGCAAAACATTTTGGGGCAGAAGTAACCGGCGTTTGTAGTGATACCAACCTAAACTTGGTAAAATCCCTAGGAGCTCAAAAGGTAATTGATTATACTAAAAAAGACTTCGTTCAACAGTTGGAAGAGTACGACATCATTCTTTTGGCGGTGGATAAACTTCCCTTTCACATCTGTAATCAGCATTTAAAAAAGGAAGGAATTTATATGAACGTAACCGAGCCGTTCCCAAGCTGGGCCATGATCTGGGCTTCAATTACCACCAAAAAGAAAATGGTGATGAGTAACAACTCGCCCGAAACGGCCAAAGCACTTCTCTATATAAAGGATCTTGTGGAAAAAGGTGTCCTAAAACCGGTAATGGACCGCGCCTATCCCTTAGACCAAATAGTACAGGCACATGCATACGTTGACAAAGGTCATAAAAAGGGAAATGTGGTCATAACTGTATTTCCATAATTATTGTATTTTTTTGCAGTGATTAGCAATGCCTTTTTTGTAAACATAAAATCCTTACATTTAAACTTGCTATCTTAGATTTACTACATGAAAAAATTACCTCTAGCTGTTGTTGTTTTAACAGTATCCTATCTATGTATGGGTCTTATTGTTAGGCACGATGTGTCTTTGGATAAGTTTATATCCCTAGGGAAAGATTATCCGCAAATTTGTCATTTGGCAGATGGAGAAGGTGCCCTTATAGCCCAGAACTGGGTGCTTACAGCCGCACATGCTGCAGTTGTATTAAAAGAGGAATTAGACAACGGGCTTACACCAGAAGTCATTATAGACGAAGAACAATACCCCGTAGAAAAAGTAGTGTTACACCCAAATTTTGAACTGACCAATACCTCAATTACAAGTGATATTGCCCTAATTAAAATTAAAAAAGCAGTAACCCATATCCCAATTGCCAAGTTATACAATGACAAAGACGAAAAGGGAAAACAGATTGTTCTTGTGGGCAGGGGCGATTTTGGTACGGGATTAACCGGACCGCAAAAAACCGACAAGATAACCAGGGCGGCCACCAACAGGGTAGATGGCACTAGGGGAGATTGGATATATTTTACGTTTGATGCGCCTGGCTCCGACAATGCCACTCCCATGGAAGGCGTTAGCGGTCCTGGGGACAGTGGAGGCCCAGCTTTTGTAGATATTGCAGGAGAACGTTATATATTGGGCGTCAGTTCGCATCAAATGGACAATGGGCAGGAAGGAGTTTATGGTGTAATAGAAAACTATACCCGCGTAAGTGCATACAAAACTTGGATTACGGAGCAAATACAATAAGTAGCCGTACTGGGTAACCGTCCCGTTATAAACAGATCTATGAAAGGAGAATATTATAAAACCAAAGAATCTGTGGCGGAATATGCCAAGCTTGCCAAAGATGTCCATGGTGGCGATCTTATTGAAAAATTGAAGGTATTTCTCCCCGCCGAGGCCACAATCCTGGAGATTGGATCTGGTCCGGGTACGGATTGGAACATACTTTCCCAAACCCATAAAACCGTAGGTTCCGATAATTCTTTGGAGTTCTTAAAATACCTTTCCGCAAAATTTCCTAAAGGTAGTTTTTTAGAGTTGGATGCGGTTACCCTGAAGACTGAGAAAAAGTTCTACGCCCTATACTCCAATAAAGTATTACATCACCTCCAAGACCAAGAGCTCGCAGCTTCCATTCAACGACAACATAGTATCCTAGAAGCTGATGGTATTATCTGCCATTCGTTTTGGAGGGGTGAAGGCTCCGAAGTATTTAAGGGCCTGTTCGTAAATTACCATACCAAGGCAGGTTTAAGGCAATTTTTTGAGCCTTATTTTGAGGTTGCGCTTCTAGAAAATTATGCGGAGTTTGACGAAGGTGATTCCGTACTTCTTATCGGACGAAGGAAATAGCGATATTCTATACTTACCCATACTGGTCTTTACAGCACTTTTTGTACTTTACATCCTCAATAATTTAAAAACCGACCACTGTGAAGATTATCAAACTACTCCTAGTTGCCCTATTGATATTACCTACCACCTTACTAAGTCAAAAAAGAAAGAACAAGAATGCTCCTGCCCCAATTGTCTTGGAAGATTCTATCTTCCATGGATTAAAATGGCGAAATATAGGCCCGTTCCGTGGCGGTCGTAGTGTAGCTTCCAGTGGAGTTGTTGGGCAACCCATGACCTATTATATGGGCAGTACCGGAGGCGGGGTCTGGAAAACGGTAGACGACGGCATTACCTGGAAGAACGTTTCCGACGGTTTCCTTAAAACCGGTACGGTTGGGGCTATTGCGGTGTCGGAGAGCAATCCTAACATAGTGGTTGTAGGTATGGGAGAACATGCCGCTAGGGGAGTAATGACCTCCATGGGCGATGGTGTCTACAAATCTACAGACGCCGGAAAGACATGGAAACATATTGGATTGGACAAAACACGCCATATCTCTGACGTTGTCATCCATCCAAAAAATCCGAATATCCTTTTTATCGCTGCACAAGGGGCACAATACGGCGCTACCTCGGAAAGAGGCATTTATCGCTCTACAAATGGTGGGGAAAGCTGGGAAAAGGTACTGTTCGTAAACAACGATACAGGTGCATCTTCCTTATCCATGGATATGAAAAACCCTTTAATATTATATGCGGCCCTATGGCAACATCGGCGATATCCTTGGACCATGGAATCGGGCGGGGAAGGGTCTGGCCTATACAAATCCACTGACGGGGGTACCACATGGAAAAAACTTAAGGAAGGCCTACCAAAGCAATTTGGGAAGGCCGGTATTTCGGTTTCGAGGGCAAATCCAGAACTGGTGTTCGCCGTAGTGGAAGCAAAAGATAAAGAGGGCGGGGTATACCGTTCGGACGATGCCGGAAAAAAATGGAAACAGGTAAATTCTAACCGCGTAAACATAGCGCGCTCTTGGTATTATATGGAGATTTTTGCCGATCCCCAGGACGAGAACCTCGTCTATGTGCTTAATGCCCCAGTAATGAAATCCATAGATGGTGGCAAAACTTTTACACCCTTGCCTACGCCCCATGGAGATAACCACCATCTCTGGATAAATCCTACTGACAATACCAAAATGATCAATTCCAATGATGGTGGGGCCAACGTTTCCAACAATAAGGGTAAAAGTTGGAGCACCCAACGGAACCAGCCCACATCTCAGTTCTATAGGGTAATAACGGACAATCTGGTTCCTTACAATGTGTACGGTGGTCAGCAAGATAACTCTGCCATTGCAATTGCCAGTAGAACCAATGGCGAAGGTGTTGGATGGAAGGATTGGTATTCCGTAGCGGGTTGCGAAAGTGCCTATTTGGCCTTTGATCCGGATAATCCCGAAGTTGTCTTCGGTGGTTGCTACCAAGGCATAATAGAAAAATGGGTGCGTGCCTCCCGTGAGGGTAAGGAGATCAAAGAATATCCGGAATTGGCCTTGGGCAATGCCCCGGACGGTTTTAAATTTCGATACAACTGGAACGCTCCCATCATTAGTTCTCCTCACGATCGAAACACCATTTACCATGCAGGCAATGTAGTATTTAAGACTACCGATAGCGGAAATAGCTGGTCTATAATAAGCAAAGACCTTACCCGAAATAACAAAGAGCAACAAGGGCCGGGCGGAGGGCCCTATACCAATGAGGCTGCAGGTGGCGAAAATTACAACACCATTATGTATTTAACCGAATCTCCCCACGAAAAAGGCGTGCTGTGGGCCGGTAGTGACGATGGGTTGATACATATTACAAAAGACGACGGCCAAAACTGGAAAAATGTTACCCCACCCAATCTCGAAGAAGGCATTGTTAACAGCATTGAAGTTTCTCCGCACGATCCGGCTACAGCATTTGTGGCGGTAATGCGCTACAAGTCCATGGATCTTAAACCCTATATTTTTAGGACTACGGATTACGGAGAAACATGGACAAAAACCGTAAACGGAATAACGGACCAACATACATTTGTAAGGGTAGTACGTGAAGATCCCAAAACTAAAGGGTTGCTCTATGCGGGTACTGAAACGGGACTTTATATTTCCTTGGACGCAGGCAATAATTGGCAGCCGTTTCAGCTAAACCTTCCGGTGGTTCCGATCAATGACCTTATTATTCAAAGTAATGACTTGGTGGCTGCTACCGCTGGCCGCTCGTTTTGGATTTTGGATGATTTGGCGGCCATACAGCACAGTACTTCCCAAAAGGGATCCGTAACATTGTTTAAACCAAAGGACACCTATCGATTATTTGGTGAGAGTGCTGACAAGCCCGTTCCCGGCCTTGGACAAAACCCCAAACAGGGCGTAACTTTCGACTATTATTTGGGCAAAACTGCGGATAGTTTGGATTTAAAACTAGAGGTTCTGCAAAATGGAAAGGTTATCCGTACCATTACAAACAAAAAAGAAAAGGATTTTAAGTCTTGGCCCGGCGGCCCTTCAAAACCCCAAGCACTTCCCTCCAAGAAGGGTTATAATAGGTTTACATGGGATTTTAGACGAGAAACCCTTCCTTCAGTGAACAAAGTATTTGTTTTTGGAGGTTACAATGGTTCTCGGGTAGCTCCGGGGAATTACACCCTAAGATTAACCTTGGAGGATGAAATTTCGGAGACCGAGGTAAAGATCTTGCCAAACCCCAAAGTACAGGCTTCCACGGCCGATTATCAACAGCAACAGGCCGTTTTAATGCAAATTGAAGCTACAGTTCTAAATATACATGAATCCGTAAATCAAATGCGATCGGCCAAAAAACAACTGAAAGCCTATGCCGAGCTCTTAAAGGACAATGACACTGCCAAAGAACTATTGGACAAGGGAAAACAACTTACAGAACGTATAAACGTCTGGGAAGAAAATCTAATACAGTCCAAACAAAAGACTTTTCAGGATGTTATTAATTACAACAATCAACTGAACGCAGAGTTGATGTATCTAAAAGGATTTATAGACACCGCGGAGCCCAAAGTTACCCAAGGCGCCAAAGAACGTCTTAATGACCTAATGGCAGATTGGAAGACCTTTGAGAACGAAAGGGACGCCATTGTAAAAACAGAAATGTCCGCATTTAACACCCTATATAAAACATTGCAATTGCCGGCCATTATTTTAACGGATTGATTAACATTAAAAACGGGTACGATGAAATATCTGTTAGGGCTTGTTTTCTTTGTGTCGATGAGCGGTTTGGCACAAAATACCATATCACTTCCCGAAGAGGGCACCTCCCCCGTTGCCGATCTCTCGCAAGTATCATGGATAGCAGGCCATTGGAAAGGAGAAGCCTTTGGCGGTATTACAGAAGAAATTTGGAGCCCTCCTTTGGGAGGTTCCATGATGTTTGTATTTAAATTGGTGGTAAAAGACAAGGTGCAGTTCTATGAGGTAGGAGGCATTAGACAGGTAGATGAAACTCTTTTGTTACAATTGAAGCATTTCAACAGCGATTTTAAAGGGTGGGAAGAAAAAAATGAGACCGTAGATTTTAAACTGGCCAAAATAACCTCGGATAAAATCTTTTTCAATGATTTTACCTTTGAAAGAATTAGTGATAATGAAATGAATGTTTATGTTGTAATTTCGCAGGGTGATGGTGTTAAAGAAGAGGTGAAATTCAATTACAAAAAATAGTGCCTACATGCAAAAAACATGTTTGGAATGCGGTGAGAAAATAACGGGAAGGGTAGATAAGAAATTCTGCTCGGATTATTGTCGTAACGCCTACAATAACAAAATAAACAAGGATAGCAAAAACCTTATCCGAAACATCAATAACCGTTTACGCAAAAACTACAGGATACTGGACAGTTTTCCATTAAAGGAAAATAAGACCAAGACTACAAAAAATCGATTGTTGGATAAAGGGTTCGATTTTGATTATTTCACCAACATATACACCACAAAAAAAGGTACGGTGTACTATTTTTTGTATGATCTGGGGTATCTTCCCCTAGATAACGATTTCTATATGATTGTAAAGCGAGAGTAGCGGCGGCTATTTCCAGTTTTGACCGCTTAGCTTAAGTGCGGCCACAACCACATCCTTACGGCTTATCTGCCCCACCAAAATACCTTTTTTCATAACGGGCAATCTTCTTCTGTTATGCTTATCAAAGATACCGGCAGCATCGAAAATACTGATGTCGTGCGGAATGGTCTCCACATTTTTTGTCATGTAGCTTTCTACACTTTTATCCAAAATGGGCATGTTGAAATAACGACTCTCTGAAATCTGTTTCATGCAATCGGCCTCGGAAATAATGCCTACCAAAAAACCGTTGTCGTCCATTACAGGACCTCCGGAAATATGATGCTTGGCAAACGCCTCCATAACCTCCAAAATTGATTGTTCCGGACTAAAGGTAACCAGCTTGGTGGTCATATAATCCTCTACCAGTATTGGGGCGTCAAACTCCTTTTTCGTCGCCTTCCGTATCCCTTGAAAACTCTTGATCCCCATGACATTTACATTTTAGGTTGATTAATAAAGATAGTGAATTTTAATGAATTTCGTAAAAAATTAGCATAAAATATGGCAACCCTTAGGAATTTCATATTTTTAAGGTATAACTTGCTTTTATGAAACAATTTGCTTCCCTCACTACCCTATTACTAATTTTACTTGCTATTTATTGGAGTTTTGAGGCATCTCTTCCTACCTACCAAAAGGATATAGAGCTCCCCGATACTTCCTTTTCTACTGATCGGGCCATGGCTCATGTACAGCACATTGCCATAGCACCCCATGGTGTTGGATCTACCGCACACACCACGGTTAGGGAGTACATTGTTGGCCAACTTAACGAAATGGGGCTGGAAACTTCTTTACAAGAAGGCCTAACCCTTGGTTTGGAGGACGAGGAATTGTGCCAAGCTACCAACATTTTGGCAAAATTGAAAGGTTCCGAGACGGGAAAAGCTCTTCTATTGCTTTCGCACTACGATAGTGATCCCCATACCTCATTTGGAGCCAGTGATGCCGGAAGTGGTGTTGCAACCATACTAGAGGGTGTAAGGGCATTTTTGTCCGAAACCCAAGAATTTAAGAATGATATTATCATCCTATTTACGGATGGCGAAGAATTGGACCTCAACGGTGCCCATCTATTCGTTAATGAACATCCTTGGGCCAAAGATGTTGGATTGGTCCTTAATTTCGAATCTAGGGGTAGCGGTGGGGCCAGTTATATGTTCATGGAAACCAATGGCGGCAACGGCAAGCTTATTGAAGAATTTGCAGCGGCAAACCTGCAATATCCGGCGGCCAACTCTCTTGCCTATAGTGTTTACAAAATGTTGCCAAATGATACCGACCTTACCATATTTAGGGAAGATGGTGATATAGAAGGTTTTAATTTTGCTTTTATAGACGATCATTTTGACTACCATACTGAGCTCGACATAGCAGAACGATTAGACCAAAACACCTTGGCACATCAGGGCAGTTACCTGATGCCCTTATTGAAACATTTTAGCAATACATCGCTAAACGACCTTAAAAGATCGGACGACTATATCTATTTCAATATCCCTTTCTTTAGGTTGGTAACCTACCCTTTTACCTGGATATGGCCCATGCTGGGTTTGGCCATAGTTTTGTTCCTGGTATTATTGATTGCCGGTTTTCGAAAAAAAGCATTGCACTTACCGCAAATACTAAAAGGCTTTGTTCCCTTGCTCCTGGCTTTAATTATAAATGTTGTGGTGGGCCTTTATAGTTGGTCCATTCTAAAATGGCTCTACCCACACTACAAGGATATTCTTCATGGTTTTACCTATAATGGGTATACCTATATAGCCGCCTTTGTTTTGTTTTCAGCAGGAACATGCTTCTGGATCTATCATAAATTCAGAAAAGTGGATACGCCCAATTTATTGGTAGCACCTATCTTTTTATGGCTAATAATCTGTGGGGCGATCGCTGTTTATTTACCCGGAGCCAGCTTCTTTATTGTTCCGGTATTTCCCCTCTTGGCATCTTTCCTTGTTGTTATAAACCAAAAGGATCCTAGCCCCTATTTACTCACTTTTTTGGCTTTACCGGCCTTGCTGATCTTTTCTCCTTACATAAAATTGTTCCCGGTAGCCCTGGGCCTAAAAATGATGGTGGCGGCAACTGCGCTTACCACCCTTACTTTTATGTTGCTTCTGCCCGTCTTTGGCTACTACAAAATAAAAAATAAGCTTGCATCTATCTGCGCACTCCTCTTCATTGGGTTCATGATCTCCGCGCATTGGAATTCAAATTTCTCTATAGCGTCCCCAAAACCCACCAGCTTATTATATGTTCTCGATGCCGATTCTGGAAAGGCTAAATGGGCCACCTATGAAAAAGTACTTTCGGAATGGACGGCACAATACCTTGGCTCCGAGAAAGAGACCCCAACAACCCTGGCCAATAATACCATCCCCAGCAAATACAATTCCGGATTTACCTACGTATCCGAAGCACCGGTAAAAGACATTCCTTTATCATTGATCGAAAAAACCAAGGATACCATAGCTGCGGGCACAAGATTTGTAGAACTATGTATAAGACCGCAACGGCTGGTAAACCGGTTGGATATATTCAAAGGAAAGACCAGTATCTCTAGTGCCACAATAAACAATATCCCCATACCAAAAGAGCGTCTTCAAAACAGAAGGGCTTCACAATTGATTACCCATCATTTAAGTAATAATGCCTACACTGAATTGCAACTTGCTTTCCCGAAAGATTCGGTTATGGAACTTATTGTGTTTGAGTCTTCCTTTGATCTTTTGGAAAATTCTTTATTTACAATACCCGAAAGACCGCAAGACAACATTGCCATGCCTTTTGTAATAAACGACGCCATTTTGGTGACCAAAAAAATACGGTTTGAATAGGGTTGTAGGCATTTTGGGATGTGGATGGCTGGGCTTCCCCTTGGCAAGTGCTCTGGTAAAGAAGGGCTATACGGTTCATGGCAGTACCACCTCTATGGCAAAAATACCAGCTTTAGAAAAGGCAGGTATCGTTCCTTTTTTGCTTGTCTTGGAAGAAGGCAAAATAACAGCATCGATCAGTGATTTTTTAGAAGGAGTAACCATTCTGATCATCAACATACCGCCAAAACTAAGAGGTAGCAATAAGGAAAACTACGTAAAAAAAATACGGCGGTTACATGAGGCCATAGCTGCCAGTACAGTAAAAAAAATAGTCTTTGTAAGCAGTACGTCTGTATATGGGGAAATTAATGGAGAGGTAAACGAAGATACCATACCAGAACCCCAGTCGGAATCTGGAAGGCAGTTGTTGTTGTCGGAAAACATTTTTAAGGAAGATGAGACGCTGATGACCACTGTGGTTCGTTTTGGTGGACTCATTGGCCCAAACAGGCATCCCATAGTTCATTTATCCAACAAGACCAAGCTTACCAATGGCAATGCCGCTATAAATTTAATACACTTGAATGATTGTATGGAAATCATTGGTAGCATTATAGAACATGACTGGTGGAACGAAATTTTTAATGGAGTTTACCCCTATCATCCCACAAAAAAAGAGTTCTATACGTTAGAGGCCAAAAAAAGGAATTTACCTCCTCCTCCCTATGGTGCAAGCGGGCCTAAAACAGGAAAAATTGTAGTATCAAACAAATTGAACAACGCTAAGGACTTTCAATTTACCACCCCGGTAACGGATTGATAGGTACTGCCATATAGCACCTTGCATCTTCTTTTTTACTTACTCATAACGGTTTAAGCGTTTCATTAACATATAAACTAAAAATATTTTAATAGTTTTGCGCACCAAAATTAACTAAAATGAAAAAATACCTTTTTGTTGTACTATTGGCCGTAGGTACTGTGGCGAGTGCACAAACAACGAGCGATTTGCAAAAGCACTACGAGGCTTTTTACAAAGAAATGAGATTGCAGGGAGATGTTAACGGAGTAATCAATGCGTTGACACACCTAAATGTACTGGCACCCTCCAAAGAAAGGAGAGATACTTTGGCCTTTGTATATGTAAACAGCAACCAGCATCTACAAGCGCTCAATACGATTGGTATAGAGAAAAACGAAACAGATTCTGATTTAGCGGTCCGGGTTAAAGCCATTTCCTTAAAAGCTTTGAATCAACCTAAACGAGCGTTAGAGCAGTTCGAGATCCTAAATACCCGTACACCTTCGGCATATTTAGCCTATGAATTGGCAGATCTAAAGATACAGACCGGGGATAACACGGGTGCTGCCATAAACATAGAATATGGCATAACCAATGCTAAAGAAGATATGAAGTATGCCTTCTACGAAAGACAACAGCCTTATGAGGTACCACTAAAAGCGGCCTTTTTACACTTAAAAGGATTAGTGGAATACAATAACAACAAGGACAATATTGATGCTGCAATTGCCTCCATTGATGAAGCCTTAAAACTCGATCCCAATTTTAATTTGGCCAGCTTAAGCAAGCAGGCATTAGAATCTAGAAAAACTCAACCGGAAGCTAAAGAATAGTATAGCGGTTAGATAAAAAACGGGGCAATTGCCCCGTTTTTTATTTCACGTAATCACTTTGCTACTGTACCTTTAATTTCTGAATCAGCAGACTGTCTTTTTCTTTCTTTAATTCGATCAATTGCGTAACATTTTCGTTGGGTACTGCTATCGAAAGTACGTAATGCGCTATTTTCCATGTACCATCCTCTTTCTTAAGAACCCCCGAGCCTCTACACAACTTCATTTGGGTATCCAGGAGTTCATCAAACCAAGCAAAGTCCATAGTGTCATTTATATAAACATTCCGCTCCACGGCAGTAAAACTCCATGCCTTGCCTTTATCAAAATACGGTTTTGAAAATTCCTTAAAGGCTTGGTTCTGCCAATTTTCGGAAGCGTCAGTGCCAATAAACACCCCATTATTGGTCATTTTATCAAAATAGGCCTCAAAATCTGCATCCGAAGCAGCTTTGTGCCAAGCATCCAAAACAGTGTTTATCTCTTTTTCAGAAGCTCCTTGCTGTGCCCAAAGCTGATGGGAAAAGCAAGCTAAAACTAGTAACAATAAAATTCTATTCATCCAATATAAGTGTTGTGTCCAACGTATTGTTAACAATAACATTGAACTGGGTTTTTAACGCATTATAGGCTGTCACCATTTCCTTGGCGGGCGTCATGGTCTCCTTGCGGTCTTCCAAACTGGCTTTCACTTTTAACACGTAGGTCTTAAATACTTTTTGCCTACTTTTTATTTGGGGTTTGTTAAACGTTTCGGGATATTCGGAAGCCTCCAATAGTTTTTGCTTTTCGATAAGGTCCTCGATCATCAATTTAAGATCTTCCTTGTTTTTGGCATTGTAAAGTAGATCAAAACTTGTCTCCAAGGCATTGTACTCTGGCCAAGCCTGCAAAATCTCGTTCGATTTTGCATTTGCATTTATTTTTTTTGGCAACTGTGCAATGTCAAAATCAGTACCGGAAGTAACATCCTCCCCTGCATTTTCTTTTCCTTGGTTACAGGATATAATCAACACCAATGCACCGAGAAGCGGGTATAATTTTCTCATGGGACGAATGTACAAATTTTAATAAAAGCTATCTTTACCAGAAACTAAATTAACCCCCTTTGATGCAAAAATCAATATTGATATTGGGTGCCTCCGGGCAGATAGGTACAGAGCTCACCTTTGCCCTTCGCGAGAAGTACGGAAACGATCGGGTAATTGCCAGTGATATACGGGAAGGAGGCGATGAACTTATGGCATCCGGACCTTTTGAGCTATTGGATGCCACAAATTACGATGCCATGGAAGATGTGGTAGTACATTATGAAATTGAGGAGATCTATCTAATGGCGGCAATGTTGAGCGCTACGGCGGAAAAGTTCCCAATGCGGGCCTGGAGCTTAAATATGAACTCGCTTTTTAATGTTTTGAACCTTGCTAAAGAACAAAAGATCAATAAATTGTTTTGGCCATCCAGTATTGCGGTTTTTGGCCCCAATACCCAAAAAGAAAACACGCCCCAAAGTGCCATTATGGAACCCAGTACGGTTTATGGTATCAGCAAACAATCGGGAGAACGCTGGTGTTCTTATTACTATAATAAATATGGAGTAGATGTACGCAGCGTTCGATACCCTGGGCTGATTAGTTGGAAAACACTCCCTGGAGGTGGCACTACTGATTATGCCGTTGAAATATTTCATAAAGCCGTCGCAGGGGTGGGTTATAGTTGTTTTTTGAATCCGGACACAAAATTACCGATGATGTTCATGGACGATGCCATTAGGGCCACCATCGATCTCATGGAAAGTAACGCAGTAAATATCAACATTAGGTCCTCTTACAATTTGGCGGCCATGAGTTTTACCCCCGCAGAAATTGCAAAAAGTATACAAAAGCAGATTCCAGGGTTTAGGATAACTTATAATCCCGATTTTAGACAGGCCATTGCCGATTCTTGGCCCAATAGTATAGACGATTCTTGCGCTACTAAAGATTGGGGATGGCAGCCAGGGTTTAATCTAGAAAAAACCACGGAAGAAATGCTGAAGAATCTAAGAAAGTAACCATTTGGATACTTCTCCAATAAGAGTTTCAATACTTTTTATAGGTGAGTCTTAGAAAAAAATCAATTTTTGATATCCGATTTACCTCCTGTTTTTTCAAGCAGTTTAATTTGGTGTATTTCAATGCCCTTGTCTATAGGTTTCAGCATATCGTACATGTTTAGGGCAACTATGCTTGCTCCGTGCATGGCTTCTACCTCAACACCCGTTTTGTATATAGTTTTTACCGTAATCACAACTTTGATAAGAAGCTCGTTGATCTCAAAATCGATATGGGTAAACTCAATGGGAAGTGGATGACAATCTGGGAGAAGATCTGCCGTCTTTTTAACCCCCAACAGGCCGGCGGCCTTGCTCATAGCGAATACATCTCCCTTGGGAACCGTACCTTGTAGTATGGCATCTATGGTCGCTTGTTTACTAACACCTACTATGGCCTGGGCAACTGCCGTTCTAAGGGTGGGGTCTTTGTGGGTTATGTCTACCATAATTAGTTGTTAACCTTCCATTGATAACTTTGGTCTTCAAAAAGTTCTTTTCCAAAAACGGGGACCTGTACTTTTATTTCTTCTACAATAAAATGCAGAGCCTCAAAAACTTCTTTACGATGCGGAGAAGACACAAAAACAAACAAACAGACCTCACCAACCTTCACAATGCCCTTACTGTGATAAATATGCATACAGGTGAGGTTAAATTTTTCGAAGGCATTTTCGCGTATCTCGTGAAATTTTTGGTTGGCCATTTCTTCATAGGCCGAATACTCAATGGCTTGTACGATCTTGCCATCGATATTATCGGCCCGTACCTGACCCAAAAAAATATTGTGTGCCCCTATTTGTGTTTTAGATTGATGTTTGGCAATGGAGTTTGCAATAAACTCGGGGCTTATCGCTCCTGCTACAAACACATTTTTTAACGGCTTTTCTGACATTACAAATTCTTTTCCACTAAGGTAAACAAGATTTGTTTAAATGAAAATGCGAATGAAAATTAAGTAGCCCCTGGCAAGAATCGCACTTATCTCCGTGAGCCCATTATTAAAAGGGATTTCAACTTTTGTCCTTAATGGTATTAACGATTTATGAACTCAAATATATCGTGTTAAATGAAATCGAAAAAAGTTAAAAATTCTTATGTAATTGAAAACCAACAGGTTTTGGGTTTTATCGTTATTCTTTAACCCTAAAAAGTAGCCCCGCCAGGACTCGAACCTGGATCTAAAGTTTAGGAAACTTCTATTCTATCCCTTGAACTACGGGGCTAAGAATAAACCAAAAAAAGTCAGTTTTAAAACTGACTTTTTACTTGCTCCTCCTCTTGGGCTCGAACCAAGGACCCTCTGATTAACAGTCAGATGCTCTAACCAACTGAGCTAAGGAGGAAAATTAATTATATCTATTTTTTAATTTTTCCACAATTTCAGGATATCGATTTAAGTCCTGAATATATTTTGAACTCTTCATTTTTTTGATGTGGGCCTCTATTTTCCTGGCTTGCGACCTGCTTGAGCAAGCTATCTTTAAAAACAACTCCCAATCATTGGTCTGGGTGGTCCAAGAACCCTTATAAAACCCTGTGTTATGATCCGCTATCCTTTTTTCAATATCCAAAGTTTCTCCCACATAGAAACGGTCTAAACCAACCGAATAAATAACGTAAACACAATTTATCAAAATCTAAAAAGAACTTTTTTCCCGATGCTCTAACCTCCCGATAGCTATCGGGATGAGCTAAGGAGGAAAATTAATTATATCTATTTTTTAATTTTTCCACAATTTCAGGATATCGATTTAAGTCCTGAATATATTTTGAACTCTTCATTTTTTTGATGTGGGCCTCTATTTTCCTGGCTTGCGACCTGCTTGAGCAAGCTATCTTTAAAAACAACTCCCAATCATTGGTCTGGGTGGTCCAAGAACCCTTATAAAACCCTGTGTTATGATCCGCTATCCTTTTTTCAATATCCAAAGTTTCTCCCACATAGAAACGGTCTAAACCAACCGAATAAATAACGTAAACACAATTTATCAAAATCTAAAAAGAACTTCTTTCCCGATGCTCTAACCTCCCGATAGCTATCGGGATGAGCTAAGGAGGAAAATTAAATTGCCTTTATATCGATTAGGCGGGTGCAAATATAAATGTTTTTTCAGTTACCCCAAACAAAAAAAAGCAGTTTTCTACTTGCTTATCCATTTGTAAATATCGTTACCATTTGCGAACAACAATAAGGCGATCAAAAGGAAAAAACCTACCATTTGTGCATACTCTAAAAATTTATCGCTTGGTTTTCTACCCGAAACCATCTCGTACAACAAGAAAATAACATGTCCCCCATCCAAAGCAGGTATTGGCAATATGTTCATAAACGCCAAAATTATGGAAATCAGTGCTGTAGTACTCCAAAAAGCTGCCCAGTTCCAAGTATCCGGGAACATACTTCCGATGGCCGCAAAACCACCGACACCTTTATAAGCCCCGGTCTGTGGGTTGAAGATTTTTTTTAGTTGCTTTACATAACTTGTTAAGGTAGTAACTCCCTTATCTATTCCTGCAGGGATAGATTCTAAAAACGTATACTTTTCTGTTTTGAGACTTAGATACCCTTCAGATTCCAAGTCTTCGAAAGTCATAGCTCCCAGAGTAACGCCAACGGTAGCAGAATCGCTTATACTTACCGGAATCTTATGGATTTCATTTTCCCTATCAACGGTAAGTGTTGTGGTGGCTCCTTTATAATTTTCCAACAAAGGTTTGGCCTGATCAAAATAGGTAATGGGACTATCGCCAATGGCAACAATACGATCATTTTCCTGCAGGCCCGAGTCCTTGTTTGCAGACTCTTTGGCAATTTTACCGACGACGAACGGAATTCTAGGTCCTAGAAAACGCACTCGATCCTCATCTTCTAAAAGGGTGGCAATAAAATCTATCGGGATCTCTTTCTCAATAGTATTACCCTCTCGTTCTATAGTTATTGTATTTCCATTTATGATGCCCCCGAACAAACTATTGAATTTCTCTACTTGCTCACCATCAATGGAAACAATATGGTCCCCCGTTTGTATCCCTAATTTATCTCCGATATTTTTTTCCGTTACCCATACCCCATCCTTAAGACTGGATAATGGTATATACTGGTCTCCATAAGAATAGGCCATCCCTATATAAATAATAACTGCCAAAACAAAATTAACGGTAACCCCACCCAACATAATAATAAGGCGTTGCCATGCCGGCTTACTCCTAAACTCCCATGGTTTGGGCTCTTCTGCCATTTGCTCCGTGTCCATGCTCTCATCGATCATCCCGGCAATCTTAACATAACCGCCCAAAGGCAGCCATCCAATACCATAAACGGTCTCACCAATTTTTTTCTTGAAGAGCGAATACTTTATGTCAAAAAAAAGATAAAACTTTTCTACCCGTGTCTTAAATAACTTTGCAGGTATAAAATGACCCAACTCATGAAGTACTATCAGTAGGGAAAGACTTAAAAAGAATTGTATGGTCTGTACTATTATTGGGCTCATCTAACTTTTCTAAAATTAAAACGCACAAAAGTACACTTTTACAGGGTCTTATAAAAGGGAACACTGTATCTCCCAAACATTTTATGAAAGATTTGGCAGCAAAGCGGCACTAAATTCTTGAATGATCTTTACTGCAGTTGTACCTTTGCAGAAAACTTATGCTTTCTTTTTTTACCAAATACAAATTCTTCGGTGTAGTCCTTTTAGGGTTATCGGTCGTTATTATTTATCTTTTTTATAACGCCTTGCAGCCTAAGAAAAAATTACCCATTTATCAGCCTGCCGATTTTAATCAGGAACTGGTGGATAGCTCCTTACATTCCAAAAAAAAATATCATACCATAGCCAATTTTTCGCTCCTCAATCAAAACGGTGAGACCATTACCCAAGACCACTATAAGGACAAAATCTATATCGCCGATTTTTTCTTTACCACTTGCCCAACCATTTGCCCCATAATGACCAAAAACATGGCAGAGATCCAAGAAAAGATTAAAAATGATGCTGATGTGTTGCTACTATCCCATTCCGTTACCCCGGTAATCGATTCTGTACCCCAATTAAAAAAATACGCCTTGGAAAAAGGAGTGTTAGACTATAAATGGAACCTGGTTACAGGAGATAAAAAACACATCTATGAATTGGCCCGTAAATCTTATTTAGCGGTAAAGCACGATGGTGATGGGGGACCTTTTGATATGATCCATACCGAAAACTTTATGCTCATTGATAAGGAAGGAAGGATAAGGGGCACGTATGACGGCACAAATTCTGAGGAAATCCTTACATTGCTGCAAGATCTAGAGGTGCTTAAAGCTTCTTATTTAGAGTAATCCGCCACGTTCATATTTACCATAGTTTTACCATTTTAATTGATATTTTTCCTTTACTTTTGTCCTTACTTAAAATCAATCTAAATAAAAATTGAGCAGCACTGTCGCAGATTTGCAAATAGGTGAGAAGGGTATTATAAAGGAAATGGCCGATGACATACTCCCCATTAAGCTATTAGAGTTGGGGTGCTTACCCGGAAATACTGTAGAATTGGTGCAGGTAGCTCCTTTAAAAGATCCTATCTATATCAATGTAAATGGCTCCCATATTGCCATAAGAAGATCCATGGCCCTTCAAATAGAGTTGGAAATTGTTGAATCTCCCAAGTCCTTATGAGCAAGCAGATAAATGTAGCGCTAATAGGCAATCCGAATACCGGAAAAACCTCGGTTTTTAACCAGCTTACGGGTTTAAAACAAAAAGTGGGCAACTATCCTGGTATTACCGTTGAAAAAAAGGAGGGCATCTGTAAACTCCCCCGTGGCTTAAAGGCTCACATTTTAGATCTTCCCGGCACGTATAGCCTAAATACCACTTCTTTGGATGAGAGCGTAGTGGCGGAACTCTTACTCAACAAAAACGACAAGGATTTCCCGGACGTTGCCATGGTTGTTACCGATGTAGAAAACCTTAAGCGAAACCTATTGCTCTTTACCCAGATCAAAGACCTAAAGATTCCTACCATCTTAATCATTAATATGGCCGATAGGATGTCTAGAAAGGGTATTTCTTTGGACATAGCATTATTGGAGAAGAAATTGAATACCAAAATTGCTTTGGTAAGTACCCGAAAAGGTGATGGTATTGAAAAAATTAGGGAATTGATAGCCGATTATAAGAATTTGCCGGCAACTTCAAATATCGATACCACACGTATTGCTCCGGAATATTTTAAAGGGTTGCAAGCGGCCTTCCCGAAAGAAGATATTTACAAACTTTGGCTTGTTATTACCCAAGATGTCAATTTTACCCCGATCGAAAAAAAACTGGTAAAGAACGCCTCTTCTTTTGATACTAAATCAAAACCAGAGCTTAAACGATTGCAACAAAAAGAGACCATACTTCGCTATAAGTTTATAAACGACACCTTAAAGGAGACTTATAAGGTAGATATGACTGCCGCAAAGGGATTTAGGGCAGGTTTGGATAAGGTACTTACCCATAAGATTTTTGGTTACCTCATTTTTTTCATGATATTGCTTACCATTTTTCAGGCAATCTATGATTGGAGCAGTTATCCAATGGATTTTATAGACGAGTCCTTTGCCACCGCCAGTGAGTGGGTTAAGAACACTTTGCCCCCAGGGGTTTTTACCAATTTAATTGCTGAAGGTATTTTGGCCGGTATCGGTGGTATTGTGATATTTATTCCGCAGATCGCTTTTCTATTTTTATTTATCGCTTTACTGGAAGAAAGCGGGTATATGAGCCGCGTGGTTTTCTTAATGGATAGGTTGATGCGGCCCTTCGGACTTAGCGGTAAAAGTGTGGTCCCCTTAATTTCGGGTACCGCCTGTGCCATCCCCGCCGTAATGGCGACCCGTAACATCGAAAATTGGAAAGAGCGACTCATTACCATTTTAGTAACCCCGTTTACCACCTGTTCTGCCAGATTGCCAGTTTACCTCATAATAATAGCCTTGGTAATTCCGGACGGCAGATTCTTGGGACTTAGCTATCAGGCACTGACCCTAATGCTATTGTACCTTATTGGTTTTGGAGCGGCAATACTATCTGCCATGCTATTGAATAAAATACTAAAAATTAGGAGCAGGTCTTTTTTCGTTGTGGAAATGCCAAACTACAAATTGCCCTTATTTAAAAATGTGGCTTATACGGTTCTAGAAAAAACCAAAAGTTTTGTTTATGGCGCAGGCAAAATTATTTTGGCCATATCCATTATTTTATGGTTTTTGGGCTCCAATGGTTATTCCGACCAATTTAAAAATGCAGAGCAAATAGTAAACGAACGCATAGCAAATAACGGGTTCTCTACCTATAGTCAGAACTACATAAAGAACAAATTGGATGCCTATAAGCAGCATACAGAGGTTAGTGCTTTAGATAAGTCCAATGCGGCATTAAATATCTTGCAAGATTCTATCTCCATAAAAAGGGCCCTTTTGGAAGCTAGTGCCCAAAAACAGGAGATTGCCAGCTATAAATTGGAACATTCCTTTATTGGCTACGCCGGTAAAGCCATTGAACCCATTGTACAACCGTTGGGGTACGATTGGAAGATAGGTATTGCCGTCATCACTTCCTTTGCGGCACGTGAAGTCTTTGTGGGTACACTGGCCACTATTTACAGCGTTGGGAGCGACGAGGAAGAGACCATTAAAAATAGAATGGCAGCCGAAGTAAATGCGGTAAACAAAAAACCGTTGTTTAACTTGGCATCAGGGATTTCATTACTGCTCTTTTATGCCTTTGCCATGCAGTGCATGAGTACCTTGGCCATTGTAAAAAGAGAGACCAACAGTTGGAGATGGCCAACCCTACAACTGGTTTTTATGAGCGGATTTGCGTATATTGTAGCATTGGTAGCCTACCAAATCATTAAATAGCATGAGTTACGTACAACCCATATTAACTTATATTGTTTTGGCAGTAGCCATTGGTTTTATTGCGAAAAAGTTTTTCCTGCCTAAATCGCTGTTTGCCTCTAAAAAGAAAAGTGCCAAAGCCTGTGGCCAGGACGATTGCGGGTGTCACTAAGACTTGTCCTTCCAAATTCCATATTTTATTACTCTCTTTAATCCTTCATTTTACCCTCCTATGGATATTCTTGATATAAATTTATAGGGTAGATGTAACCTTTTGCAAATTTTTGGTTATATACTTATGAAGATCGACTAAAAATATCCTCTTTTGAAAGAACCAACGGACGAAAAATTGATGGCAGAAGTTGCTGGTGGAAACTTGGATGCACTCCGTGTTCTTTTTGAAAGACATCACGTTCATGTATTTAACTTTCTAAATAAAATGTGCGGCGATAAAATGTTGAGCGAGGATATTACACAAGAAGTGTTTTATAAATTGATGAAGTACCGCACATCTTATGACAATGGCAAGTTTATTTCCTGGCTATTTACTATCGCCAGAAACAGTTTAAGAACACATTTTAGAAGAGCTAAGGACGCCTATGTTGATTTGGATGTGGCAGCTTATAAATTGATGGAAAAAAAAGAGGAAAAAGAGGAGGACTATTCATATCTACAGAAGGCGCTAAATAGTCTGGAAGCTTCTGATCGGGAACTGTTGATCCTGAACAAGTTCCAAGAAATAAAGTATGAGGAACTGGCCCTAATAGTAGGTAGTACCCCCGGTGCTGTAAAGACAAAGGTATGCAGGGCCCTAAAAAAATTGAAGGTAATCTATTTTGAAAATATTTAGTGATGAAGAACAACCATATCGCAGATTTAATCCCCGAATATTTGGACAACGCCCTTAGCAATTTCCAAAAAAAGGAGGTGGAGGCACATATAAAGGAATGTGAGGCTTGTAAAAAAGAATTGGAGGAGCTAAAAATACTCTACAGAGCTTTTAAAAAAGAAAAGGAAGTTACCCCATCCGCAAGGGTGAGAGACAACTTTTATGCACTTTTGGAGGACGAAAAACGAAATGAACACAAATTGGTTGCCCTTAATCCTAAAGCGGAGCCGAGCAAAAATCCATGGGTAATAAACACCTTAAAAACCGCTGCCAGTATTGCCTTATTGGTAGGGGCATTCCTGTTTGGCAAGTACCAACAGGAAACAGCATCCAATAAGGAGATTACACTATTAATGGATGAACGCCTAGAAATAAAGCAGATGACAATGCTGTCGCTGATGGAAAACAAATCGGCCAGTAAACGTATTCAAGGTGTTAACTATATAGAAGAATTTTCAGATCCGGACGAAGATATCGTAAAAGCCCTTGCAGATAGAATGCGTTATGATGAAAACAGCAATGTTCGGTTAACCGCAGTAGACGCTTTGAGGAAATTTACAGCTTCGGAAACCGTAAAAAGTGCCTTTATAGCCGCTTTAAAGACTGAAAAAGATCCAAGTATCCAAATTACCATTATTCAAGCCTTAGTGAAGATCCAAGAGAGAAAAGCAATACTCCCCATGAAAGAATTATTAGAGCGGGAAGATACACAACCCTTTGTCAAAGAACAGATCAAATCACTTTTACCAAGTATCATATAAACATCAAAAAACGAAAATCATGAAACAGTTAACAATTATTTTTTTAATGTGCATTGCTACCAGCACCCTTTTAGCCCAAACGGATTACACCAAATCTTTGGACGGTATCGAATGGGTGAAAATTGAATCAAAGGCAGATATTACGGTGAAGACACACAGTAAGAACCAACTATTGATCAAGGTAAATTCTTCTATGAAAACCCCCGAAAAAGCAAAAGGTTTAAAATTGGTGGCAAATGGAGGTACGGACAATACCGATGTAGGTTTCTATGTCATCAAAGAAGGAAACAATTTAATCGTTAAAAGTCTCCGAAAATCAGAAGATGCGGAAATACTCCTTCCGGCCACACAAAACATTTCTGTTAAGAGCACCTGGCACGGAGATATTGAAATTGAAGGTTTTACAGGTGAAATAGAGGCAGACGCGCAATTAAACGGAGGTATTGATATTCGTGAAGTATCCGGACCGGTAACGGCTAACGCCCTTAATGGCGAGGTGGATGTATTATTTAAAACCGTGAAGCAAAACTCTCCCATTTCAATTTATACCACTAACGGTGAAGTGGATGTCACCATGCCCCCAAATACGCCGGCAGATTTAACACTTAGTTCGGTCAATGGAGAAATATATACCAATTTTGACCTGAAAAGACCCGACAAGAACGGTCTAAAATCAATATCTGGTCGAAACATAAAAGGGACTATCAACAATGGTGGTGTTAATATAAAATTGAGGTCTACCAACGGGAATATTTATCTTAGAAAGCAATAATCAAAAAAACGATCGTCATGAAAAATTTAATAATCATCCTATTGTTGGCATTGGTATCGACACCTATTAATGCCCAAAAAATCATCGAAAAAAACATTGATTACAAAAATCAAACTATCCATCTAGATGTAAAATTTGCAGAGAACATTGAAGTAAAAACTTGGGATAAATCCGCGGTATACTTTAAGGCAGATCTAAACACCCATGAAGGCAAATATCTAGATTTTTATGAGCTGCACGTAGAAGAGGGAAATTCGAGAATTGATATTGTTTCCAAGGCGGAACCTCTTTTTGAAAAATTTCAGGAAGAACGGTATAAAAAAAATCCGGACAACAAAAGAAAGTACTACAATTGTGGGTACGAGTATGAATTTAACTATACGTTGTACGTTCCAAAAAATGCCACATTCGCGGTAAGCAGTATCAATGGAAATTTGGAGTCGGAACTAGTGGAAGGCGATTTTACCGCCGATCTCATTAACGGGAATATCGAAATAAAAAAGTATGTGGGAAATTTAGATTTGAGTACCATAAATGGTGAAATTGACCTAAAAATGATAAACACGGATCTTGTTGCCGAGACCATTCACGGTAATATCTATGCGGATGAAAAACTAAGTTTTAAAACTACGGATAGGCATGTAGGCCAAAAAGTGGAAGGTCATTTTAATAATGCCGCTAGCAGGCTACGTTTAAATACCATCAACGGAAATATGTATTTACGACTTTAACTTTACATTCAGTTTAGGTGAAGGATCTTAAAACTATTTGGTAAATTATACAAACCCTTTTACAAAGAAATAAAGCAACAGTCCCCAACCTAAAACCAACAGTAGTCCCCCAACGGGTGTTATAGGCCCTAGAAATCTCAATTTCATGCCCTTTGCCGCACTTAGGCATAGGGCATAGATGCTAAATGAAAACAAGAAAGTACCAATAATAAAAAGGTAGGCCATTGAGGTCTCAATGGTTGTGGTAAACCCTAGGTTAAACCCCAAAACAAGTAGTAATATGGCGTGGTACATTTGGTATTTAACACCGGTCTCAAAACTTTTGAGTTGCTCGTCCGTAAACCGTTTTTTTAACGCATGGGCCCCGAAAGCCCCAAAAATTACGGCTAACAGACCATAAACCGCACCCATTACCTGTACTAAAAGAATCATTGTTTTGTTTTTCCAAAGATAACCATTGCGATATATCCAAAGAAAACAAAAAATACCCATTGATAAGAACCAATGGGTATCTCTACTAAGGAAAAAGAAATTAAATTTGGCTTAGGCCTCCATCAACTTCCAACTCAATGCCGTTTACAAAGCTAGCTTCTTCCGAAGCCAGGAACATTACGGAATTTGCAATTTCCCTAGGCTCGCCAAAACGTTTTAAAGGAACCGCCTCTGCGTAGCCCTTGCCTACCTCATCCAATACTTCTTCCGAGAAACCTATTTTACCAAAAAGTGGTGTGGTAATAGGTCCGGGTGATACAGAATTTACTCGTATGCCTCTAGGTGCCAACTCCGTGGTAAGTACTCTGGCATAGGAACGCAATGCCCCTTTTGATGCACTGTAGACCGCTGAACCTTCAAAACCTTTTTGATTTACTATCGATGTATTGAATATTATGGATCCACCATCATTTAGATGCGGAAGGGCATTTTTAACCAGAAAAGCCGGGCCTTTAACATTGATGTTGAATTGGGTATCAAAATGATCCTCATCGATTTGATCACTAGATACAAAATAGGCCACCCCTGCATTTGCAAAAAGCACATCGATCTTTCCATAGGTACTTACGGCTTCATCGATCAATTTTTTATTGTCTTCCAATTTGGATTGATCTGCCAGAACGGCTTTGAAATCTCCTTCCAAAGTGAGCGAAACCTCATCCAAAGCTTCTTGCCTCCTCCCCGAAAACACTACTTTGGCACCTTCTCTCAAAAATCCTTGTACCGATGCTAATCCAATTCCGGAATTTCCACCGGAAATTACTACTACCTTATCTTTAAATTTACTCATTACTGAATTATTATATTAATTATTGTTTATTTTGAAACGTTCGTTTCATTTTAAATTAAAAAAATTACTTTAATACGGATAGGCTATTATCTATAAGCTGCTGTAACACTTTCCTATCCTTGACCAGAATACCAGTCATACGAAAACCTTGAAAAGAGTTAAAAAGATAATACGCATAACTTTTACTGTTCTGGTTTTTGTTTATGATGCCCTGTTCCTGCCCATTTTCCACAAGATCCTGAAACAAAGAAAGACTACGCTCCTGGGTGGCCAACAACCACTTCCTTATATCGGGGTGCTGATTTCCCATTTCCGACTTGCAATTCATTACAAAGCAGCCTTTATCTTTGTCTTCACCCAACATCTCCGGTAAGAATGCCTCAAAAATAAATTGAATGGCCTCTAAAGGGTTATTGGCCCTTACCATGGCATTTTGAAAATACTTGTTATTGCTCTTTTGGTAATGGTCCAGGGTGGTCCGATAAAGTTCCAATTTTGATCCGAAGGAATTATAGATGCTAGAGCGGTTTAAACCAGTGGCGTCTACCAAATCTTGCATAGAAGTACCATTATAGCTCTTTTCCCAAAAAACATTGGTGGCCTGCCTCAATACCAATTCCCTATCAAATGCTTCCGCTCTTGCCATTTTATACTAATTGCTCAACAAATATATATTGAAACTATCGTTTCAAAAAAGGTTTTAACGTTATTTTAGTTTTTCAAGGGGTTTTATTTGCCTCGGATGAGGTTATGTAATGTACCTAATGGGAGGGTCGTTGATTACAGTGATACTTGGATCTCGCTATCCGAGTTTATAGTAAATCGGCATTCTTTAAAAGTTGGGGGACCAAAGAGTTTCATCTTGGCGTTGGAAAAACCTACATCTTCTTTGGGTATACCCATCCAGTTGGTATCCAACTCGTCATTGTCATTAATGTCGTGGAAGACGGCAACGGCGTAAATGCCGTTAGGTAAATCATCTACCGTTACGGTGGTGGTGCCCATATTTGCCCTGGTGGAACCACTCCTATACACCTTCCCAAAATCTAAAAAGCCTTCAGATTCGTTATACACGGCCACACTCACTCTTCCCGAAGAACTGTTTACTTTTTGCACTACAACGGAAAGCGTGTTCTGGGAAAGTCCAGAGAAAGGGATAAGAAAAAGGAGCACTAGTATCGCTTTCATAAATGGCTTCATATAAAATGTACTAACTCCATTTTTTAGAAAAAATTACTTTTGAAGTGTATCTATTTTGGCTTTCAAAAATAGATACATTTTACTGGTCTCCGTAGAATCCGAAAAATTAAGGAAGAGCTTTAGGGAGTCCCTATATACCAGCCTTATTTTATGCTTGTGCAGGTCATCTACAAAGACATAGGTCTTGCCCTGGGACAAGGAATCCTTGAAAACTCCTTTTTCCATGGCCTTCACCGAGAATCCACTGATTCGTTCCATTGGTGGGATTTTTTCAACCATTGCAACACTATCCATTTCCAAAAAAGGCAACTCTTTATAATAAATTCCGGATAAAACTTTAAAAGTATCGTTTTCTATTTTTGTCCAGCTTTTGTAATGAGCCATAAAGGCAAGGGCACATACAATCAATGTAAGTACTATAAGCAGGTTCCAAAACCAATGTCGCCTTCTTTTTATGATCATTTTACTTTTCTTTGGTATGTCTATACTTTTCCAACCATGCCAGGGTATGGGCAATTTTCGTAATCAAGTTACTAGGTTTGCTGGCAATACCATGACTTGCTCCCGGAATTTCTACCAATACCGTTTCTATTTTTCGCAATTTTAACGCGTGATATAGTTGTTTTGCCTCGCTAGGAGGCGTGCGTAAATCGTTCATGCCCACCATCACCATTGTTGGGGTCTCAATATTTCCTACCAGGGACAAGGGCGAAAATTTCCAATACCCCTCAAAATTTTCCCATGGTTGACCCGGGTAACGAGAATTTGCATAATAGAAATAGTTGTCGGCCACTAAGGTTTTGCTTATCCAGTTCATCACCGGTTTGGCCACCACTGCCGCTTCAAAACGATTGTTTTTTCCTATCATCCAAGCAGACATTATACCACCTGCGCTGCCTCCGGTAACAAAAAGTTGGTCTTCATGTGCAATACCTTTGGCAATGCAATGGTCCACGCCATCCATTACATCATTATAATCCTCCCCGGGGTAGTTGTTGAACAACAAATTACCAAACTCCTCACCGTAACCAGTACTACCTCTGGCATTGGGATAAAACACCACATAGCCAGCAGCGGCATATAACTGCATTTCAGCAGAAAAGCGGTCTCCGTAATTTAGGATAGGACCGCCGTGGTTCTCTACCAAAAAGGGATACTTTTTGCTAGCATCATAGCCTGGCGGGTATACTACCCATCCCTGAATATCCCGTTGATCAAAGGTAGATTTATACCATACTTCCTCTACGCTTCCCAAGTTCCTAAAACTTAGCAAGGGGCCGTTCAAATCTGTTATTTTTGAGACTTTTTTTTGCTTAGGATTAAAAATTGCCAACTCGGCAGGATAATGGGGCCTACTTTGGCAGTACACAATTGTGCCGTTTTGAGAAACGCTAAAAGACCCCCCTGGGTACGGTCTTCCTATAGAGGTGCCGCCCATGTCAGCTGCCAATACGGTAATTTTTCCGTTCAAGGAGATATGTGCTATTTTGCTGTTGCCCTTATCATCATATGAAAAATAGAGCCCGCCACTTTTTGCATCCCATGTAATATCTTTTATTCCACGATCCAAATTTTGGGATATTACCTTTTTATTGGCGCCCCCAATTTCCATTATATGTAGCTTTCTAAGCTGATAGGCCTGCACTTTATCTTCAAAACCCAAATACGCTATATACTTTCCATTTGGAGATACCGTAGGGTTATAATCGGGGCCACTCCTAAAGGTAAGTGCGGTAATTTCGTTGGTAACTGTGCTTACCGAATATATTTCACTATTTCTAAAATCGTATTCCCAATTTGGATTGCGGTTGGCAGAAAAGTAAAGTTTTTTTCCATCTATGGACCAAGAAATGGGTCCCCTATGGTGATAATCATCGGAAGTAACCTGTCTGGGTGCGCCCCCCGTTGCAGGGATAATGAATATATGATCGAACCCCGGTTTTATATAACCCCTTCCATCCGCTTCATGATATAACCTATCAGTAATCCTAGGTGCATCCGCCCATTTGGCGCCTTTGGGTTTTTTGGGGATTTTTGCCAAGACCGGTTGTTCTTTGTCCACGTTCATAGAAAAGGCCAGTAAATCTCCCTGTGGCGACCATGTAAGGGATTTTGGGCTATGTGGCAACTGGGTAATCTTTGCAATTTTACCAGAATCTAGCCAATACATATATATTTCCGATCCTTCCCCTGTTTTACTAATAAATGCAAGTCTTTTTCCATTGGGCGACCACCTTGCGCCAAATTCATCAACTTCTCTAGAGGTTAATTTTTGATGTTGAGAACCATCGGACTTTATCATCCAGAGATTACCAACAGCTTTGTCCTCCATAATATCAAACCCCATTCTACGGTAGACGATCCAGTCATTAGCAGGGGCTATTTGGGGGTCGGAAACATATTTAAGGTCAAATATATCGAGGTAGGAAAAGGTTTTGTTTTGGCCATTTCCGGTAAAAAGGAAGAACAGAAAAATT
Organism: Spongiimicrobium sp. 3-5; assembly: GCF_046557915.1. NCBI lineage: Bacteria > Pseudomonadati > Bacteroidota > Flavobacteriia > Flavobacteriales > Flavobacteriaceae > Spongiimicrobium > Spongiimicrobium sp. 3-5. The sequence goes on along the minus strand of NZ_JBHEBG010000001.1, from coordinate 950,076 downwards.
AGGGAAAAGAAAGACATCTTGGCTTGCATAGCATCCATTTTAGAATTGATTCCCTAAACTTAGATAATTAGCAACAGTATTACAAGAGAAGACCACTACTATGAACGTCCTTTAACGTATTGAAGTGGGTTAACCAAGGCCTACGTCCAAAGACATCATGATTATGAATCCACCGATGAATCCCATGGTGGCTATATCGGTATATTTATCTTGTTGGGTTTCAGGTATTACCTCTTCCACAACCACAAAAATCATAGCACCTGCGGCAAAGGACAAAGCATAGGGCAATATGGGCTGAAACGTTAGTACTGCCCAAGCGCCCAAAACAGCTGCTACAGGTTCAACCAAGGCAGAGGCCTGGCCATACATAAAACTTTTGGTTCGGCTAAGCCCTTGTCTTCTTAATGGCATGGCCACGGCAAATCCTTCCGGAAAGTTCTGCAGTCCTATCCCAAGGGCGAGTGCTACAGCGCCCCCTATGGTAGCACCATCAAAACCAGCCGCCACTCCTCCAAAAAGAACCCCTACCGCCAATCCTTCCGGAATATTGTGCAAGGTTATGGCCAAAGTAAGCAGGGTAGTTCTATGCCACGGGGTCTTAATACCCTCTTTTTGACTTTCTTTAAAGTTGATATGCAAATGCGGAAGTACCTTATCCAGGCCAAATAAAAATAGTGCCCCAAGTAAAAACCCAATGGCCGCGGGAATCACTTTTTCGAAACCCTCGCCCGGACTCATTTCAATTCCAGGGGCCAAGAGACTCCAAAAACTTGCCGCTACCATTACCCCTCCTGTAAAACCTAACATGCCATCTAAAACGGCACGGTTCATCGTTTTAAAGAAAAACACCAATCCGGCACCTGCAGCGGTTAACCCCCAAGTAAACAGGGTAGCATAAAAAGCAGCTAGGATGGGATTTATACTTTCAAAATAATCAACTACTTGGTCTATCATTATTCATTTGGTTTTACGTAGAGGTTTGAAGCAATTTGGTTGGAAATCTGTAATTTTTCTCCCTTAACGATTATATGAAGGGAATTATCGAATGCTTCTTTCTCCACTATTTCCAATACATTTCCCAATGCTATTTTATTTCTGTCCAAAAATTTGAGAAAGGTTGCCGAAGAGTCCTTTACCCCAACGCAGATGCCCTTGGAAGGAATGGGCATCATACTTAGCAGTTGCTTATTTCGTTCTTGGAATTCGCCAGTTTTTGAAGGTATTGGGTCTCCATGGGGATCAAACTTTGGATAGTTCAATAACTCGTCCAGTTTATCGATCAGCTTTTCGCTTTTAATATGCTCTAATTGTTCAGCAACTTCATGTACCTCGTCCCAGCTGAAATTTAATTTTTCTACCAAAAAAACTTCCCACAAGCGATGTTTACGTACGATGGACAAGGCCATTTTTGTTCCTTTGGGGGTTAGTGATACCCCTTGATACTTTTTGTAGTTTACCAATCCTTTTTCTGATAACTTCTTCACCATATCGGTAACGGAGGAAGGTTTGGTCTCTGCCTGTTCCGCTATGGCATTGGTAGAAACCGATCCTTTACCGTTTCTCCCCAAATGAAAAATTGTCTTTAGATAGTTCTCCTCGGAATGTGTCACTTAGAATTTTTAACAAAAATACATTTTTATTTGTAAAAACATATTTTTAGCCCTGTCTAAATTTTATTGCCGTCAATACAAACAAAGGCCTAGAGCTGGCTCATTGCTTGCAGGGTTCAATCAATACACCGGTATGTTCCATACCATCCTTACTACACTTGGCAGCATATACTTCTGCCGAAATACTTTGGTTATTTTTTGTTGGTTATCTTGATTATCTTGCGGGCTATTCCATTTCCATGAAGAGGTACGATTATATTATTATTGGAGCGGGCGCCGCGGGGTTAATGCTGGCTAAAGCAATGGCCAAGGATACCTTTTTTGCCCAAAGTTCTATTTTGATATTGGATAAGGATACAAAAAGTAACAATGATCGTACATGGTGTTTTTGGGAAAAAGATGAAGGTCATTTTGATGATATTGTTTTTAAACGCTGGGACCAAATCTATTTTGGAGGTAAGGAATATGCCGAAACCTTATCCATAAAACCTTATGGTTACAAAATGATACGTGGGGTCGATTTTTACAAATCGATGCTGGCCACCATAACCGAGGCACCCAATATTGATTTTGTGGTGGAGGCCGTCTCCAAGGTGTCTGATAGAAATGGGGAAATTTTAATTACTACCAATAACGAAGTCTATATAGGCAATAAAGTTTTCAATAGTATTTTTGATTATGGTCCGGCAAAACTTCAGCAAAAATTTCCGGTCTTACAGCAACATTTTGTTGGGTGGTTTGTGCAAACACAACGCCCTATTTTTACTAAAGAAGTAGCCACATTTATGGATTTTTCCATACCTCAGAAAGGAAATACCCGTTTTATGTATGTGCTTCCATTTTCCGAAACCGAGGCCTTGGTAGAGTATACGTTATTCTCGGAAAATCTTCTTCCAAAGGAAGCCTACGAGAATGCCATTGCTAGTTATCTTAAGGAAAATCTACATTGTACGTCCTATGAAATATTGGGCAAAGAACAAGGTAATATTCCGATGACCTGTTATAATTTTAGCGTTGGCGATACAAAGAATATGCTTCATATTGGAGCAGCGGGGGGTTGGGGAAAACCCAGTACGGGTTATACTTTTAGGAACACCCATAAAAAGACCCAAAAACTTGTTCAGCATCTTAAAAACCAAAAATCCCTGAACTCTTTTGCCAAAAGGAACAGGTTTTGGTATTATGATCTGCTTTTATTGGACATTTTGCATATGGACAATTCCATGGGGCAGTCTATTTTTGAGTCTCTTTTTAAGAAAAGAAAACCGCAATATATCTTTGAATTTTTGGATGAGGAAAGCCATTTCTTTAGAGACCTATCCGTAATTTTTGCGGCACCAAAAATGGCATTCATTAAAGCCCTGCTCAAAAGAATCTTCTAAACTTCCCGGTACATAAGATTTTTCCCAAATTCCCTTAGCAATTGCATACTATCTTTGGATATATCTAAACGTTCTAAGGTCCTAAAAGCCTTTTGCGTGTAACTTTCAATTTCTTTCTTTGCTAGGTCTGCCGCCCCGCTCTCGATAAAAATACCCTTTATGGTCGCTATTTTTTCATCGGCATCCTCTGGTTTAAGAGAAAATAAATGATTTAACTCTCTAAGTTGTTGTGCACTGGAATGTTCCAAGGCCTTAAGATAAAGGAAGGTCTTCTTGTTTTCTATGATGTCTCCCCCAACTTGCTTTCCGAAAGTTTCAGGATTACCGAAAGCATCTAGATAATCGTCCTGTAATTGAAAAGCAATACCCAGGTTTTTACCAAAGTCGTATATCCCATCTTGGGACGATAGTGGTGCCTCCGCGATAATAGCACCCATTTTCATGGCCGCCCCTACCAATACAGCGGTCTTGTATTCAATCATTTTAAGATATTCAGCAATGGTTACATCTTCCCTGGTTTCAAAGTCTATATCGTATTGTTGCCCTTCGCACACTTCCAGCGCAGTTTTACTGAACAGCTGCGCCAAATCGCGAAACATAGTGCTATCGTAGTTTTCAAAAAGCTGATAAGCGGTTATAAGCATGGCATCGCCAGATAGTATACCTGTATTGGTGTCCCATTTTTCATGTACTGTTGGTTGTCCCCTACGTAGGGGCGCATCATCCATAATATCATCATGGATAAGTGAAAAGTTATGAAAAACCTCCACGGCAAGCGCTGCATCCAATGCTTTTTTATAATCCGCCCCAAAGACTTCCGTGGTTATTAGGGTCAATACGGGGCGTAGTCGCTTACCCCCTAAACCCAGGATGTAGGTAATAGGTTCATATAGATTTTTTGGCTGCCTAGTTTTCGTTTTTAAAGCCAAATAGGTAATAAACTCGGAACGATAATGTTCAATTGTCTGCATTGAAACCAAAATTTGCCTCAAAAATAGGTTAAATCCCCAAAAGTAAGGTATCACGATACTTCAGATTATCCCTGCCATATGTCCATGTACATTTCAGGTGAGTTTTTTGGCAGTTCAACGGGCGTATAGCCAATTGGGCATTTTATATTGTCCTACCCATGCCCTGGGCAATACCTTTGCCCAATTAAGCCAAATTTCCAATAGCTCTTAGAGAACTAAAAGTAATTGTTAAAAAAATGTAAAACTTTGGAAACTTTAAATGTTTTTAGAGTTTCCATGCCTATATTTGGCGTCCAATTATGAAAGAAAAGATATTAGTAACGGCTACGGAAATGTTTTTGAACCTGGGTTTCAAAAGCGTTACAATGGACGATTTGGCCAGTGAAATGGGCATTTCCAAGAAAACTATCTACGCGCATTACGAAAATAAAACGCAACTGGTAGAAGAAAGTACAATGCGCCTTTTTTGGATCATATCTAATGGAATAGATCAAATATCAGCCTTAAAAAAGAATCCGATAGAGGAACTTTACGATATTAAAAAGTTTGTAATGCTTCATCTTAAGGACGAAAAATCTTCTCCGCAATATCAATTACAGAAATACTATCCAAAAATCTTCAATACCCTAAAGCAAAAACAATTTGAGGTAATGCAGGTCTGTGTAGTGGACAATGTTAGGAGAGGTATAGAGCAAGGAATTTATAGGGAAAATCTAAACGTGGATTTTGTTTCGCGTATCTATTTCTCTGGCGTAACAAGTATTAAAGATTACAGATTATTCCCGGTACAAATGTTTCCCATGACGGTTTTACAAGACATTTTTTTGGAATATCACCTACGTGGCATTGTAACGCCCAAGGGTAGGAAAGTTTTAAATTCAATCATCAACTCAAATCAAGAATAGGATGCGAAATACTTTTTTAACGGTCTTCACATTATTTTTTATGACCTTAGGATTAGCTCAAAACAATCCAGGCAGTTTTAGTTTGGAGGAAGCCATTGCCTACGCACTGGAAAACAATTACAGTGTAGTAAATGCCAGCAGGGATATGGAAGACGCGCAGAAGCAAAAATGGGAAACCATTGCGGATGGGCTACCTCAAATAGAGGGAACCATAAATTATTCCAACCAGCTGAAGCAACCGGTTACCCAAATACCCTCAGAGTTTTTTGGCGGTGATCCCGGAACTTTTACTACTGTTGTTTTTGGGCAGGCGCAGCAGGCTACGGCTACAGCAACACTTAGGCAGCAGATCTTTGATGGCTCATACATTGTGGGTATCCAGGCAACTAAAGCGTTCATTAGTTTTAGTGCCAACAACAAAGAAAAAACGGACCAGGATGTAAGACAGGCGGTAGTAGAGGCCTATGGCAATGTGCTACTTGCACAGGAGAGTGTGGAAATATTGGAAAGAAACAAGACCACCTTGGCAAAAAACCTGTTTGAGACAGAAAAGATATTTGAGAACGGTCTTGGTGAGGAAGAAAGTGTAGAGCAATTACAAATAACGCTTTCCCAAATTGAAAATCAATTAAAAAATGCAATCAGGCTAAAAGGAATTACCGTTCAGATGCTGAACTTGGTTATGGGTATTCCTGTAGACGCCCCTACACTGCTTTCCGAGAATCTGGATGATCTGACACAAAAACAAATCGATTTTAATCTGTTGGAAGCTGATTTTAATATGGAGAACAATGTGGATTATAAACTGGTGAACAATCTTAACGAACAGCGGTTCTTTGAGCTTAAACTTGCAAAAAGCAGGGCCCTTCCTACCCTAAATGCCTTTGTAAATTATGGGGCATCGGCTTTTAGCGACAATTTTGATTTTTTAAGCAATCAAACTTGGTTTGAGTCTTCCGTATTGGGTTTTGACCTTAAGATTCCAATTTTTAGCTCCCTAAAAAGAAGTGCAAGTACCCAACGCGCCAAAATTGCATTTGACCAGGCCAAAACGCAGTTGGAAGAAACCAAGGAAAATGTTCGTTTGCAATTGGCGAGGGCCAAAAGTGATTACATCCTTGCCATAGAACAGTACAATACCGCCAAAGAGAACTTGGATCTTGCGGAGCGTATTGAAAAAAAGAACGAGGTAAAGTATTTTGAAGGTATTGCAACGAGTTTTGAACTGAGACAGGCGCAGACGCAATTGTATTCTACCCAGCAAGAATATCTTCAATCTATGGTAGATGTTATCAATAGGAAGACAGGGCTGGAAAATATACTTAACAACTAATAGCGTAAATATTTAAACAATCATATTTCGATTATCACAAAAAACGTCAACTTAACAAATCATAAAATGAAAAAAGTATTCAATTTAATCATCCTTGCTGCAATCCTTGCTTCATGCGGAAATAGCGAACAAAAATCCGTGGAGGATTTGATAGCCCAAGGCAACCTAGCAGCAATTAGGGCCAAAAAAAGTGAAATTTCCCAGCAGCAAAAGGTTTTGGACGGCAAGGCCAAATTGTTAGACTCTGCCATTGCCGCTTTGGACGACAGTAAAAAACTACCGCTGGTTACCACCTTTGAAGCTAAAGCGCAAAAGTTTGACCACTTTCTGGAGCTACAGGGAGATGTAATGACGAAGCAAAACGTACTGATTTACCCAGAGATGGCAGGAACACTGCTAAGGGTGTATGTGAAGGAAGGTCAAAAAGTGAGCAAAGGACAATTATTGGCCAGTATTGATGATGGTGGTGTAGGCAGCCAGTTACAACAATTGAAGACACAAGAAGAACTCGCCAAAACAACCTTTGAGCGCCAAAAAAGACTTTGGGAGCAAAAAATAGGTTCAGAAATTCAATACCTGCAAGCTAAAGCTACATATGAAGCCCAGGAAAATGCCGTTAAGCAGTTACAGAGTCAGCTTAGCAAATCTTCCATAAGAGCGCCATTTTCTGGTATTATTGATGACGTAATACAAGAACAGGGCACCGTTGTTGCCCCGGCCGGACCAGGATCTGAGGTATTTAGAATTGTAAACCTGTCGGATATGTACATTGAAGTGGAAGTGCCAGAGAGTTATTTGGGTAGCGTAGCTACAGGGAAAGACGTAAAAGTGTTTTTTCCGGTATTGGGCGATAGCGTAATGACCAAGGTGAGACAAACTGGGAATTTTATTAATCCTAGCAACCGTTCCTTTAAGGTAGAGATTCCGGTTCAGAATAAAAAAGGTCATATAAAGCCAAACCTTACGGCTAGGGTACAGATCAACGACTACACCAGCGATGAGGCCATTCTGATCCCTCAGAGCATTATTTCGGAAAATGCCGAGGGAGACCAATATGCGTATGTGGCTTTAAATGAGGATGGTAACAATGAGGCAGATGCCAAAAGAAGTATCATTACCACCGGAAAGACCCAAGGAGATTACGTTGAAATTCTATCCGGCATCAATGAAGGTGACTATGTAATCAGTGAAGGTGCCAGAAATGTAAAAAATGGTCAAAAAGTTAAAATTTTAAAGTAGTAGTCCATGAGCAAGCAACAGAAAAGTGTAAATAAAGAATTTAAACTATCCTCATGGGCCATAGATAACCCTTCTGTTATTTATGTAATGATAGGCCTCTTTTTATTTATTGGCCTGTCGTCTTATTTTTCCCTGCCCAGGGAAGATTTTCCAGAAATTATAGAGACCAAAATCTACATTAGCACCCCGTATTTTGGAAACACTGCAGAGGATATTGAGCGTTTAATCACCGATCCCCTGGAAGACAAACTTAAAAACGTAAGCAACGTAGTGGAAATAACCTCCACATCGCAGGAAGATTATTCCATTATTACCGTAGAGTTTGATGAGGACCTTACTGTAGACGCTGCAAAACAAAAGGTTAAAGATGAGGTGGATAGTGAAAAATCTAGTGAGGATTGGCCCACATTTAATGGGGCAAAGGTAGAGCCCAATGTTTTTGATCTCAACTTTTCAGAGGAAGTCCCCATCATGAATATAAATATTTCTGGAGACTACACTGTTGAGAAGCTGAAGGAATTTGGCGAGTATCTAGAGGATGAGATCGAAAACCTGCCAGAAATAAAGCAGGTAGACATCCGAGGTGCCCAAGAAAGGGAGGTAGAAGTAGCGGTTGATATTTACAAAATGATGGCGGCCAAAGTAAGTTTTAGTGACGTCTCCCAGGCCATAGCCAATGGTAACATGACCATGTCCGCAGGGAACTTAAAGGCCAGTGGGCAACGTAGGACCATCCGTATTCTAGGCGAGGTAGAAGACCCTCAACAACTCAATAATTTTGTGGTAAAATCCGAAAATGGGGTGGTATATCTTAAGGACATTGCCAAAGTTTCTTTTAAGGAAGAAGACAAGACCACCTTTGCACGAGAATTTGGGAACAATGTGGTAATGTTGGACGTAAAGAAGCGTTCTGGAAAAAATATGATCCTGGCCGCCGAGAAGATTAGGAAAATAAAGGCCGATGCAGAGGAAAACTATTTCCCAAGAGATTTAAAACTGTCCATTTCCAATGACTCTTCCTCTCGGACTTTGAATCAGGTAGATGATCTTGTGAACAACATAATCTTTGGGATAATACTCGTGGTTACGGTACTGATGTTTTTCCTTGGTTTTAGGAATGCATTGTTTGTAGGTTTTGCCATTCCCATGTCTATGTTTATGTCCTTTATGATTTTATCGACCTTGGGATATACGTTGAATACCATGATATTGTTTGCAATGATAATGGGTCTGGGAATGTTGGTGGATAATGGTATCGTGGTAGTAGAAAATGTATACCGACTTATGGAGCAAGAAGGTATGTCGCGCTTAGAAGCTGCCAAAAAAGGTATCGGAGAAATTGCTTTTCCCATCATAATTTCTACGGCTACTACCGTAGCTGCCTTTGTTCCGCTTGGCCTATGGCCTGGACTTTTTGGACAGTTTATGATCTATTTCCCAATAACACTTTCCGTAGTACTGGGGTCATCATTATTTGTGGCCATATTTATGAACTCCATGCTGGTATCACAATTCATGGAAATAGGAGAAAAAGAACTTACTTTAAAACAACTCATTAGATTAAGTCTGATCTTAGGAGGTTTTGGCCTCTTCATACTTCTTGTAGGCGGAACGGTAAGAGGGTTGGGCACCTTAATGATTGTAACGGCAGCCATGTTTTGGATTTACAAGTATCTCCTTAAAAAGGCCGCCTTACGGTTTCAAAGAAAAACCATGGTTCGTTTTGAGAACTGGTACGAAAGAAGGATTACACATGCCCTAAGGGGAAAGAATGTTTACTGGTATTTTGGGTGTACCGTATTGCTCCTTATAAGCGTATTTATGCTCTTTGGAATGTCCGTGGGAAGTGGAAGAACCAAGATAGAGTTCTTTCCGGATAACACCCCCAACCAAATTATCGTCTATATAGAGTATCCTCAGGGTACGGCCATTGAGAAGACCAATAAGATTACTGAAGATATAGAAAAAAGAGTCTATGCGGTATTGAGCGATAAAGAATACATTGTAGATACCGACTATAACTTCTTGGTAGAGTCTGCTGTATCTCAAGTGGGAGAGGGTGCAGGAAATCCTCAGACCGATGGTGGTTCTAGTGCCGAAATGCCTCACCGAAGTAAAATTACCGCTTCCATGAGGGAGTACAAATATCGAAAAGGTAAGGATACCGAGGTATTGCGAAAAAAAGTACAGGAAGCACTTAAAGGAATTTATCCAGGAATTGCAATCTCTGTGGAGAAGGATGCTGTTGGCCCTCCAGCTGGGTACCCTATTAACATTGAGCTAGAAGGTAGCGACTATGATGAGTTGATAAACACCGCAGAAAATATGCGGAATTTTATCAATAGCAAGAACATTCCAGGGATAGAGGAATTAAAAATAGATGTTAACAAGGGCAAACCGGCTATGCAGGTAGTGGTAGATCGAGAGAAAGCTGGGGAGCTTGGTGTTTCTGCCGGACAGGTAGGTAACCAATTGAGAAGTTCCATCTTTGGTGAAAAAGCTGGTGTTTATAAAGAAGATGGGGAGGATTACGATATCTATGTACGGTTCAATAAGGATATCCGCTATAATACCAGCGCACTTTTTAACCAGAATATAATTTTTAGGGACCAGGCATCTGGCCAAATCAAGGAAATACCTGTTTCTGCCGTGGCCTCCCAAAAGAACACATCTGGGTTCAGTGCTATAAAACATAGAGACGCCAAACGTGTGGTTACCGTATACTCCGGACTACAACCAGGATTTACGGATGCCCAATCTATCGTTAACCAAATACAGGACGAGATGGAAACCTACAACGCGCTTCCTTCTACCGTTAAAATAGATTATACCGGGCAGATTGAGGAGCAGAATAAGCAGATGCAATTTTTGGTCGGAGCCTTCTTTTCCGGTTTGGGCCTCATTATGTTGATCTTGATATTCCAGTTCGGTGGTATTTCCAAACCTGCAATAATTATGATTGCCATTTTCCTAAGTTTTATAGGAGTATTCGGCGGACTTATGCTTACCGGGTGGTCTTTTGTAATTATGATGACCATGATGGGAATTATTTCCCTTGCGGGTATCGTTGTAAACAATGGGGTGGTGTTGTTAGATTATACACAGATCCTTATTGATCGGAAAAAGGTAAATCTTGGACTATCGGAAAAAGATCTGTTGACAAGGGAAGATGTTACAGAAGTGATCATTAGGGGAGGAAAAGCCAGGTTACGCCCTGTAATTCTTACGGCCATTACAACCGTATTAGGCCTTATTCCATTGGCGATAGGCCTAAATATAGATTTCTTCTCACTGTTTTCAGAATTTAATCCGAAGGTTTATATTGGTGGGGATAACGTCATCTTTTGGGGACCCCTTGCATGGACGGTAATTTTTGGTCTTATCATTGCTACCTTCCTTACGCTGATCATTGTTCCAGTGCTATTCAACATAGTATACCGGATAAAGCTGGCAATAAGGGGAAGCGGTAAAGGTGGTAAGAATGAAAAAGATGCCGTAGAAATAGCCGCGTAACTCCTATTTAATAATAAGGCATAAAAAAACCCGATGAACAAACTTCATCGGGTTTTTATTTTTTAGGGCAGATTGCGTTATTTGTTTACAACAACCGATTTAGAGTTTTCCCAACTGACTACGTTGGCCACCCGGTTATCAGTATAATCCACTTCTTTAAGGACCTTGTTTTCCCAAAAAAACCATTTGCCGGTCTTTTTTCCTTGATTGTACTGGCCCATTGCAATCTTTTTGCCGTCCGTATCGTACATTTTCCATTCACCCTGTAGCTTTCCATTAAGGTAAAACCCCGTTTGGGCTATTTGACCGTCTTCGTGAAAGTACGTGGCCTTAACCATATCACCTTCTTTTTCAAAAGATGGTTGCTGATTTTGCGCGTATATAGTAAAAGAAAATAGCAGTGCTAAAAATAATGTTATTGTTTTCATTTATTTGGGATTTTAATAATCAATCATTTACATTAACGTAACAAATATACGATTATTTTACGTTAAAAACATATTGACGTAACCTTTTCTTAACATTAAATTTACATTAAACTTGTAACACACTGTTATTTAGTGATTTAAATTTTATCATTTATCTCCATTTAATCCTTTATTGTGTGCATTTTAATGAAATCTATTGCTATATATGGCCACTGCCTTGTCAATACTTCTTAAATTTGCAGCTACAAAATAAGCAAGCACACATGTATAGAAGCCATAATTGCGGAGAGCTACGATCAGCACATATAGGACAATCGGTAACACTGTCCGGATGGGTACAGAAAACAAGGGACAAGGGGTTTGTTATTTGGGTAGATCTTAGAGATCGTTACGGTATAACGCAATTGGTCTTTGATGAAGAACGTTCCCCAGCTGGTATTATGGAGCAATCGCGCTCTTTAGGAAGAGAATTTGTTATACAAGCCAAAGGGACCGTAATTGAACGTGCTTCCAAAAATTCGAATATCCCAACTGGCGATATCGAAATTTTAGTTTCGGAAATCCAAATTTTAAACACGTCTATGACCCCTCCTTTCACCATTGAGGACAATACGGATGGAGGTGAGGATATTAGAATGAAATACCGCTATCTAGACATTAGAAGAAACCCGGTAAAAGACAACCTCATCTTTCGGCACAAAGTAACCATGGAAGTGCGCAAGTATCTTTCCAACCAGGGATTTATAGAAGTAGAAACGCCCTATCTTATAAAATCAACTCCGGAAGGCGCACGGGATTTTGTGGTCCCCAGCCGTATGAACGAAGGTCAATTTTATGCATTACCACAGTCTCCCCAAACGTTTAAGCAACTTCTGATGGTAGGCGGTATGGATAAGTACTTTCAAATTGTTAAGTGTTTTAGGGATGAAGACCTTAGAGCCGATCGACAACCAGAGTTTACCCAGATCGATTGCGAAATGGCGTTCATAGAACAAGAAGACATCCTTAATGTTTTTGAGGGGTTAACAGCTCATCTCTTAAAGGAAATAGTTGGTGTGGACAGTTCCAATTTCCCAAGAATCACCTATGACGAAGCCTTAAAAAAATATGGTAACGACAAGCCCGATATTCGATTTGGAATGGAATTCGGCGAACTAAATGCAGTTGCCCAACATAAGGATTTCAATGTTTTCAATACGGCCGAACTGGTTGTTGGTATAGCAGTGCCAGGAGGTGCTTCGCACACTAGAAAAGAAATCGATGCCTTGGTAGATTGGGTTAGAAGACCCCAGATTGGTGCCAAAGGTATGGTCTATGTAAAATGTAACGACGATGGTTCGTTTAAATCTTCCGTGGATAAGTTCTATAATCAAGAGGATTTGGCCCTTTGGGCCGAAAAAACGGGTGCCAAAGCCGGTGACCTTATATGTGTCCTATCTGGTGATACCCATACTACTAGAGGTCAACTAAGTGCCTTGCGGATGGAAATGGCCGAAAGATTGGGGCTGAGAAAACCTGACGAATTTGCTCCCCTATGGGTAGTGGATTTTCCCTTATTGGAATTGGATATCGAAACAGGTAATTACCATGCCATGCATCACCCGTTTACTTCTCCAAAACCAGGGCATTTGTCACTTTTGGAGACCGATCCCGATGCCGTAAGGGCCAATGCCTATGATCTTGTTTTGAATGGTAATGAAATAGGAGGGGGATCTATCCGAATTCACGATAAAGAGACCCAAGCCACCATGTTTAAACATCTCGGTTTTACAGCCGAAGAAGCTAGGGCCCAGTTTGGGTTTTTAATGGACGCCTTTCAATACGGTGCACCTCCGCATGGCGGCATAGCCTTTGGCCTGGACAGGTTGGTAGCCATTTTAGGCGGACAAGAAACCATTAGGGATTTTATTGCCTTCCCAAAAAATAATAGCGGTAGGGACATTATGATAGATGCCCCCGCACCCATTGATGGGGAACAACTTAAAGAGCTTCACTTAAAACTAGATGAGCAAGCTTAGCATATTAACCCGCTGAGCAGCCGGTTTTTTTAATACTTTTGGTAGTATAACAACCAACATGCCCAACCAGAAGAAAAATCTGTTGACCCGTCTTGTAATATGGAGGTTTAAAAACATCTCTAATAAGACCTTTACCCATATTCTTAGCATAATTGTAGGGCTGTTGGCCGGACTGGCCTCTGTTACCATAAAAAACATTACCTATTTTATACAAGCCCTTCTAGAACAGGGCATCATCTTTTCGGACAATCAACTCTATTTTGTATTGCCCATCCTTGGGCTTACCTTGGTTTTTCTTTATGTAAAATATGTGCATAAGGAACGTTTGGAACATGCTATATCCTCTATTCTTTTCGCCCTTTCCAAAAAGAAGGGTATAATCAACATAAAAAAGGTATATACACCGCTAATTACAGCCCCCCTAACTGTAGGTTTTGGGGGATCCGTAGGTTTACTAGGGCCTGCAGTAGCTTCTGGCGCGGCTATAAGTTCTAACTTTGGCAAGCTGTTCCATATAGATGCAAAAACCCGCTCATTGCTGATTGCCTGTGCCTCGGCAGGGGCCATTGCGTCCATTTTTCAGTCGCCAATCGCAGCAATAATATTTGCCGTAGAAGTCTTTAGCCTAGACCTTACCATGCTCTCTATGCTTCCTTTATTGCTTGCTTCCATTTCCGGGGTGCTTACCTCTTATTTCTTTTTAGGCAACGAAACACTTTTCAATTTTACCCTTACAGACGATTTTCAAATAAAGGACACTTTATTCTATATCCTTTTGGGTGTATCCACGGCAGTAGCTTCCATTTATTTTACCAAAATGTATTTTGCGATAAACAAATTTTTCAAAAGATTTAAAAGTCCAAAATATAAGCTTTTGGTTGGTGGGTTGGCAATCGGGGTAATGCTCTATCTTATCCCTCCGTTATACGGTGAAGGTTTTGGTTTTATCAATGAATTACTAAAGGGAAATCATCTGCAGGCCTTGGGGAAGACACCCTTTGATCAGTATATTGACAATATCTGGGTAATCATTGCCTTGTTGTTTGGCATCACCATATTTAAGGCGGTGGCAATGACAACAACATTTGCGGCCGGCGGATCTGGCGGAATTTTTATTCCCACTATGGTTATGGGAAGCGCACTGGGAAATGTAATGGCCAAAGTAATCAATAATGTGGGAATGGGGTTTTCGGTGTCTGAAAGCAACTTCACCCTAATCGGTATGGCCGGCCTTATCGCCGGAGTAATCCATGCCCCATTAACAGCTATATTTTTAATCGCGGAAATAACTGGGGGTTATGAGCTCTTTGTGCCCTTAATGATAACCGCTGCAATTTCTTACCTAATGGCAAAAAATGCCATAGACTATACCATTTACACCCGGGAACTGGCCAAAATTGGTGCGTTGCTCACCCATAATAAGGACCAGACCGTGCTAACCCTTATGCAAATAGAAGATGTTATTGAACAGAATTTTAAAAAGGTTTATCCAAACATGACGCTGGGAGAAATGTTGCATGAATCCGTAGCAAAATCTGGGCGTAACATATTTCCAGTAGTAGATCAAAATAAGGCACTGGTTGGTATAGTTCTGCTAGATGATATTAGGGAATTTATGTTCGACACTTCCCTATACGACACCACCACGGTAGAGACCTTTATGCGAAGCGCACCGGAATATATCTTCTACGAGACGGATAATATGCAGGCGGTAATGCAAAAATTCCAAGACAGTGCAGCATGGAATTTACCGGTAATCAAAGACGGCAAGTATTACGGGTTTGTTTCCAAATCCAAACTCCTGACCGCGTATCGCAGAAAGTTGATTAATTTTACCAGATAATTCGTGTGCCTATGAAAATGAAACATATTATTGTGGTTATTACCCTGTCCTCTATCGCCGCCATTATTTACGGTTTTAGTATTAAGGAGGAAGAGAATGCCTTGGCCAACAAATTTATAGGTTCTGGTACGGTTGGTCTTTTTTTAATTGCCATGCCCCTTTTTTTATTCAAAGAAAGTAAGGGCAAAAAGGTTAAAGATTACATGCTAACGGATGAAAATATTAAAAAAATGCAAGGAAAAGATATTGAAAAGCCTGAAAATCAATAATTTTCACAAGATTTAAACTTGGCGTTAAGAAGGTCTGCCCGAAAAATTATAACTTAGTACTTCAAACATTTATTATTTTAATTTCTTTTAGAATGACTGGAACAGTAAAATTTTTTAATGGATCTAAAGGATTTGGGTTCATTACCAACGACGACACAGGAAAAGACATCTTCGTTCATGCTACAGCTTTGAACGGGACAGAAATCAACGAAGGCGACAAAGTAGAATACGTGGAAGAAGAAGGAAGAAAAGGAATGGTTGCTGCACAAGTGCAAGTAATAGGATAAGTATATTTATTTTGCTTAAAACTAACTCACCCCGTTTAGCGGGGTGTTTTTTTTCCTTAATTTAAACTCCTTTTCCTGATAAAGAATTTTTTAAGCAAATCTGCTGTTTCTTGCTCTAGCACTCCCCCAACCATTTCTGTTTTTGGGTGCAATTGAGTCCCTAATACACCACATCCTCTTTGCGGGTCCTTTGCCCCATAAACTATTTTGGCGATCTGACTCCAATATAAGGCACCGGCGCACATCTGGCACGGCTCTAGGGTAACGTACAGAATACAATTATGCAAATATTTTCCGCCAAGGTAATTGGCCGCGGACGTAATAGCCTGCATTTCAGCATGTGCCGTAACATCTTTCAACTGTTCTGTTAAATTATGCGCACGAGCAATAATCCTATCTTGTACCACTACCACGGCTCCAATTGGAACTTCGCCCTTATCATAGGCCATCTCGGCTTCTTGCAAAGCTTTCTTCATAAAATAGGTGTCGTCCAATTTTAAATCCATAAAACCAAAAATACAATTTTAGGAGCAGTCTGGAGGCCATCAAAAAATGAATTTAGTGTACATTTGTTCCTCACTAATGGGATACTTAGATAATATAAACGGTCCGGAAGATCTTAGGCTGCTGAAACCAGACAAACTGTCCGTGCTCGCCGAGGAATTGAGGAAGCTTATCATTGAAACAGTCGCCACCAAAGAAGGTCATCTAGGAGCAAGTTTGGGCGTTGTAGAACTTACCATTGCCCTGCATTACATCTTTCTTACCCCGCACGATAAATTAATATGGGATGTGGGCCATCAGGCCTATGGACACAAGATACTTACTGGAAGAAAGACACTTTTTAACACTAATAGACAAATGGGAGGCATCAGTGGTTTTCCAAAACGCAGCGAAAGTGTATATGATGACTTCGGTACCGGACATAGCTCAACTTCCATCTCCGCCATTCTAGGCATGGCAATTGCCGCTAACCTTGCCAACGATGACAAGAGGCAACATATTGCGGTCATTGGTGATGCTTCCATAGCAAGCGGAATGGCTTTTGAAGGATTAAACCACGCGGGGGTAACCAATGCAAATATTTTGGTTGTATTGAACGACAATGCCATAGGAATAGACCCTAGTGTTGGTGCTTTAAAAAAATATCTAACCAATGTAAAAAAAGGAACGGCCAAGGACGAGAACATTTTTGAATGTTTAAACTTTGACTATACAGGCCCCATAGATGGGCATGATCTAGAATTATTGTTAAAGGAACTTTCCCGTTTAAAGACACTAAAGGGACCCAAACTTTTACATATTATTACCACCAAGGGAAAAGGGCTCCAAAAAGCGGAGGAGAACCAAGTTGTTTATCACTCGCCCGGGAAATTTAACATGCAGACAGGAGACCTTCTTCCAAAATCACAAAAGGTGCAACCGCCCAAATTTCAAGACGTCTTTGGACACACCCTTGTGGAACTAGCCAAGCAGAACAAGGATATTGTAGGCATTACCCCTGCAATGCCAACAGGTAGTTCTTTAAAATATATGATGGAAGAAATTCCGGATAGGGCTTTTGATGTGGGCATCGCAGAGCAACATGCGGTTACTTTGGCTGCGGGCATGGTTGCCGAAGGACTCGTTGTTTTTTGCAATATTTATTCTACCTTCCTGCAACGCGCTTACGATCAGGTAATCCACGACGTTGCCCTCCAAAACCTACCTGTGATATTTTGTTTGGACCGCGCTGGTTTGGTAGGTCAGGATGGCGCTACACATCATGGTATTTACGATTTGGCCTATTTAAGATGTATTCCTAATCTGATCATTTTTTCTCCCTTAAACGAGGAGGAACTTAGAAACATTATGTACACCGCGCAGCAGGGGTTAAAGCAACCACTTGTTATACGTTACCCCAGAGGAAGAGGTGTACTCTTGGACTGGAGAAAACCTATGGAAAGTATTAAAATAGGGAAGGCACAGGAGTTAAAAAAGGGCGATAAAATTGCAGTATTGTCCGTTGGCCCCATAGGAAATACAATAACGGAGATTATAGATCAGCTCAATGATCCGGATAGTATTGGCCATTACAATATGCGCTTCATAAAACCCTTGGATGGCAAGCTGCTCCAAGATGTCCTTACAAACTATGAACATATAATTACGCTGGAAGACGGCTGTAAAATTGGTGGGTTTGGCAGTTCTATCCTAGAATTTGCCAATGATAAAGGGTTTAAAAACACCATCAAGGTTTTTGGCATTGATGATATTTTTATAGAACACGGAACCATTGACGAACTACACCAGCAAGCGGCAATAGATTTAATATCCTTAAAAAAATATATCACCGATTTATTATAGTAAAACAACAATGATTAAAAAAACAAGTTTACTCCTCCTCTCCCTGCTATTTTTAAATGCCGTATCCGCACAAGATTCCATTCCGCCTGTTCCAAGGGATACCACTGTTATAGATACCATTGTAATCCGTGAAACACAAACAAAACTGAAGAATATACCCCGAGGGGCATACCTCACCAATACCTATGTTTCCTTCAAGGCCACCAAACCTTTGACCAAAAAATTTAAGCGCTTTAAAGTACCCTCTTTTTGGGAAAAAGAAAACAAGCTGGCATTGAACCTTAGCGAAGTTGCATTTGTAAACTGGAACGCCGGTGGAAACAATTCCATTTCCGGGCAAGGTAGCGCTCAATTTGCTAGAAATTATAAGTTTAGGTATATCCAATGGGACAATAATTTGGATCTCCGATATGGCCTAAACGCCCAGGATGGGCGCAAGCTTCAGAAAACTGATGACGTTATACGATTCAGCTCTACTTTTGGCTATCGCCGAGATACCATAAGCAACTGGTATTACTCTGTTAAGACCAGTTTTAATACGCAGTTCGATCAGGGTTTTAAAGGGGTAGACAGAACCGTGCTAATCTCTAGGTTTATGGCTCCGGGATATCTTTTTATAGGGGCAGGAACGTCTTTTATCAAGGAAAAACAAAAGTTTAACCTGTATCTTTCCCCCTTAACACAAAAGGCCACTTTTGTACTAGATCAAGAATTGGCAAACCAAGGGGCCTTTGGGGTTAAACGTGCGATACTGGATGCTGATGGCAATATTATAAAAGAGGGGGAGCGCTTGTTCATGGAATTCGGTTTTTTATTGACCAATACCTGGGAGCCTCAACTTTACAAGAATATGGCATTGAAACATAGACTCAATCTTTATACCGATTATCTAAGGAGTTTTGGAAATGTGGACTTGGACTGGGAATTGCTTCTTAATTTAACGGTAAACGAATATGTAAATGCAACCATAGGCACCCATGTAATCTTCGATGAGGACATAAAATTTGATGAAGAGAAAGCTGCAGACGGCACCATCACTCAACCGGGTAGGTCTAGGATTCAATTTAAACAGATATTGGGGGTAGGACTGGCATATAGTTTCTAAAAAAAGCCCCTCGATAATCGAAGGGCCCTCTTCTTCACTGCAATTTTTACTTTTATTACAATGTATCCTTATTGTGTTTTTTTTATCTGAAATGCCCTGGAAATATTGAATCCAAAATGGATATCACCCTTAAAAAACCCACCTGTAGTTTCTGCTATAAATCCTTTTTCTATCATGGAAACCGAGTTGGTGAAAATTAGTTGAAAAATATGCCCTCCCGTTTCAATATCTATCCCAAAAGCAACGGAATTTTTAACATCCAAAGATTCAAAAGGGTTTAGGTTATAGTAATATTCCCCGTTAAGGGATATACGCTTACTTATTTTTACCCTGGCCCCAAAACCCAAGGCTACCATATCATGTGGATCTGCTTCGATGGCAGTTGTATTGAAATGGACCAATGTTGGTGCAAACTGTAGCGAAACGTTTGGGTTAAATTTTCTGGCAATTAAAACCTGGCCGGTATAGGTTAACCGCTCACTAAAGGAGGGTTTTTCGTCCGGTTCATAGTCCTTGATGGTCTTTTGGGTTGCACTACCGAACAAGGTAACACTAAACGGAAAGGGTTGCTTTCCTATTTTTTGTTGAAGTAATCTATATTTAAGATAACCATCGAAAGTTTTTTCAAAAGAACTTCTTCCCAAAGCCACGGTAAGTTTATCCGTAAATCCATATTCGAAACCAAAACGAATAGTAGAATCGTCTAGACCAAACAACTGATCAAAACCCGAATTTACTCTGCCAAAACGATGGGATATAAGAAATTCTAAGACCCCTGTTTTTCTTGTTTCCACGGAATGCCCGTTAAGCAATCTTGTGCCATTGAAGGTACCCGAAACCAGAAAAGTGGTATCTGTTGATGTTTCTTCCAACAAAGCTTCTAACTCTTGGGACATTGCGCTAAGTGGCATCAACATTAAAAAATAAATAAGAAAAATAGGTTTCATCTGATTGGATTTATCGGTTTTTGTTTCATTTTCATAGATGGGCCACCAGCTTATTTGTATGGTGTGTGGTGTAGCTCAAAACTCACCTTTATAGTCTTGGATATATTGTTTTTGACCAATGCCGGAATTTTAATATCGTAATCTGCTACCTTAACGTCGAACTCTCCTGTGAGTATCAGTTTATTGGCCTCTACAGTTATAGTTGCATCCGTAGCAATATTGTTTTCCTTGCCATGCAGACTCAGCGTTCCCACTATTCTAATATCACTGGATAAATTGGCAAGCGTATCGAAATTTTCTATGCTCCCCGAAAACTTAGCTTTTGGATAGATATCGGATTCCACATAATTATCATTGAAATGTTCTCGCATCAATGCTTTTTCAAACATAAAAGACCTCATTAAAAGTTGTATGGCGATCTTTCCTGTCTTGCTATCGACAACACTTAAAACCTGATTGTTATCTGCCTTTATATCCTCCACTATGGAGTGCGAAAAAAAAGAGACGTAACCCTCCTTGGTGAGGTATTTATCCTGGGCATTCGTAACGCCCATGATTAACAAACTAAAAAAAGCTACATAAATATGTTTCATATTCTTTAATTGATCAATACGCATTTTATCAGCATAACATCTAATAAATACCCGGTACAAATACCCTTAACAGCTACCATTTGTCCTTTTTCCAGACCGGCCGTTTTTTTGTTTTCTGTGGGTTCCATATGGCAAATAACCTTAGAATCCAATCCTTCACCATTTAATGTCACCACATGAAAACCCTTATGAAAGGCAACCTCCGCTACCAATCCTTTCACCTGAATTATCTTCTCCAAATACTTTTTGTTAGTGCTTATCTCATCTTCCTGATATTCCCAAATGAGGTTTTTTGCAGATAGCGCGTAAGCAGTATCTGCATTTTGAACATCAATAGCGGGTTTGTTGTAATAATAGAGTGCAATTGCTGATCCTAGCGTTAGCGCTATCAAAAATGTGAGAAGCAATCTGCGGGTACTTATTTTCATCCCTTTCATTATTAATTGTTAGGAGCCCCGTTATCTACCCAACATCCTATGGCGTTTATCTGGTCCTGGGTTAAAGTGCTTCCTATTGGCATTGTTCTTGCCTGGGTTACTTGTTTTACCGTACCCGCAATGTTTTCTACGGCATTATAGGTAGTGAGGTCCGGTGCAAAAGGTTCGCTGCCATCCCCATTATGGCAAGGCATACAGTTGTCATTTATCAAAGGGCGTATAGTGGTTTCATAGGAAACTTCGGGTTGGCACCCAGTGGGTACAATTACCTCTTCATTTTCAACATTATATTCACAAGACGCCAACAAGATAATGGTCCATAGGCCAAGGCTAATGGGCAGTTTGTTCTTTCTGGTCATGGCCGGCTTATTAAAAGGTTTCATGAGGTAAAGTAACCCCTATGGACAGCCAGAATCAAATAAACTAGGGCGAACAGGAATAAATGAGACGTGAAGGGGAAATTTTTACTTTAAAGCTTTGCGTTAAAAGAAGTTATGTACGCCAATTACTTACCCCAAAAATACTAGTTACTACGGGTCGATAAACCTACGAAGTCGTTAGAATATCATTTTTTCTTCTTGTTGAAATGTAACACGTAGGTGAAATTAAATCCAAAATGAAAATTACCATCTTCAGTGTTGAAGTTGTTGAAAGTTTGCGTAAGGAACGCACTTTCTGCCATGCTTCTGGCATTGGTCATATGAAATTGCAGAATTACATCACTTATTTCCCAATTTACACCTATAGCAAACGCGTCGTAGGTATCTGCCGATTCAATGGGGTTGGTTACATAGTGATACTCCGAAACTACCGAAACATGGTTCCCCAATTTGTATCTACCACCAAGGCCCAAAACAAAATGGTTCTGCGTGTCTTCGGGAAATAACAACCCGCCCCGATGTACAAATGAGGGTGTAAATTGCAATGAAAAATTAGGGTTGAACTTACGGGCGATCATTACCTGACTCGTAAAGGACAGTCTATTTTTAAAATTATCCCCAGTGGTGATGCTGGGATAAGAATCGCTTCGATAGCTGCCATTCTGAAAAACGGTAATACTTATTGGAGATCCCTTTTTGTCCATACGTTGTCTTACCAGCCTGTATTTTAAAAATCCGTCGAAAATACCATCCCAAGTGGTGCCGCCCATTCCAAAGGTAAGTCGGTCAGAAATACCATATTCCAGGGCAAACCGAACGCTAAGCCGATCTGCCAAAAAACTTTGGGTTCGGCCCGTTGGTATGTTCCAAAACCTATTCATTAAGTGCCATTCCAATACACCTTTTTTTCGGGTTTCCACAGACTGTCCAATGGCAATCCTTGTGGCCTTAAAGGATGCCAGGGTGTAAAGAGGATCGTCCGTATGTTCCTGTTCCAGGGTCTCCAGAAGATTTTGGGCATTCAACATCCCTAATCCGCTTAATAGTAATAGCAACACCAAAAATAACCTATTATCTTTCATATGGCTGATATTCAAATCTAAATGTAACCGAAATTGTCTTTGCAATGTTTCTCACCAAAATAGGAGGAACTTTAATATCATAATCCTTGATCTCTACTTCAAAATCACCGGAAAATATATATCCTTCCGCGGTGTTTTCTATTTTGGTCTTAATTTCCGTTTCCTTGTTTACTCCGTGTATTGTAAGCGTTCCTTTTACAATTTTGGTCTGTATGTCTGTGTTTGAAGGATCAAAGTCCTGAATACTTCCTTCGAAGGTAGCTTTGGGGAAAATGTCGGATTCAATATAACTTTCATTAAAATGTTCTTCCATTAAAGATTTCTGAAAAACGAAGGCTCTCATTAACATACTTATGGCGATTTCCTTCTTTGAAATATCAATGATACTCAGTATTTGATTATTGGAGGCCTGTATGTTCTCTACCGAGGTATACGAAAAAAAAGAGGCCTGACCCTGCCGTGTTATGAACTGATCGGGCTGCTGTGCAAATCCGGTCCAAAAGATAAATATGAGTATAGGGGTAATTATTTTATCCATTAATTTTTATTGAGCAACACACAATTTAACAATATAGCATCTATTAGAAACCCTTTGCAAATACCTTTTAGCAAAACTTCCTGTCCTGGTCTTATGCTTCTTACCTTTTCTAGCTGGTTTGCCTGCATATCGCACATAAGACAAAATTCTCCTCCGCCTTGCAAAAATATTGTATACCGATCGTTCAAAAAGGTAATCTCTCTTACTACAC
Organism: Spongiimicrobium sp. 3-5; assembly: GCF_046557915.1. Classification (NCBI taxonomy): domain Bacteria; kingdom Pseudomonadati; phylum Bacteroidota; class Flavobacteriia; order Flavobacteriales; family Flavobacteriaceae; genus Spongiimicrobium; species Spongiimicrobium sp. 3-5. The sequence goes on along the minus strand of NZ_JBHEBG010000001.1, from coordinate 926,639 downwards.
CTGCCACTTCTATGGTTTTCTCCACAAATTTGGAATTGGCAGAGTTTTCGTCTGCCAGAAAAGACGTTACCAAATTTTCGGAGCTTATCTTCACTTCTGTCGGTGCCTTTGCGGTATCCATACGGTCCACATGGTAAAAGGCATAATAGGTAATTGCAGAAAAAAACAGTACTCCTGCAAAAAGAAAAAAGACTTTTCCCTTATTTTCAACTATCATTTTTTACCCTTTTTTGTATTTCAACATTTTTATGGGACCTCTAATAGATATCGGATTTGTTAAAAACCGATGGCCAAAGTTAAGCTTCACTGGCATGCAAGCTATCAAACCTACTAAAGATAGTACTTTTATTGCCTTTTTTTTCCGTATAGCTTTAGGAACATTGAAACCCATAGAGCTAAGATCACATCACATTGCGATTTATCAATATGGGTTTCATTACAATCAACTAAACACTCAAACTTCTCCGTATAGCAATTTAATTCCCAGGCGGCCCAGCCGCCATTATAATTGAACTTTAGTTAATTTCCACTTCCCAGAGAGGGTGTTGCATCCTCATTCCAATCTGTTGGCGCCTCACCTTCTCCATCATAGGCAATACTGGAGCCCGAAGGAACGTTTGGCACAAAGCCACCTGCGGTCCAGATACCTGCGGATACTGCCACAGTTTCCCTAGCGTTTCCTGCCGCGCCCCACTGTACAAAATCTAGTATCGTAGTAGAATCCGCAAAATTAGTATTGGTATTGTATAGGCCAATGGCACCAGCTGTATCGGATGCACTTAAGCTAACCGCCGACACTACCAAAAACTCTCCTGGGGCCAAGTTTATAGTGCCGCTTACAACGTTGGTCATAGCCGCATCACCAATTCTAAAATAAGCTCCCGGGCCATAACATAACCAATAGCTGGCAAGGTCTACGGTAATATCGCCATTGTTGTATAATTCTATTTCGTCATTTACCAGGTATTCTACTTCGTTGATGACCACGGATTTCACAGGTGCAGTCACCTCATTGGCAGCCCCAAAGGTAGTAGTGGTAGTCTCTGCCCAATCGGAAGAGGCGTTTCCTTCTCCATCAAAGGCAATACTATTATTGGCTCCCAAAATCACTTCAACAAAATCTCCAGCGGTCCATATACCTGCGGTTACCGCAACATTTTCTCTAATACTTGCTGATGCTCCCCATTGTACAAAATCCATAATTGTACTGGCATCACCGAAACCACTGTTGTTAATATACAATCCTAATCCTCCCGTACCGTTGGTGTTGTTTATCTGACCGGCCGGGGTATTGATTTGATCGTAAGTAGCAACCAAAAAGGCTCCTGGGGCCAATACTAGATCCCCGTCTACCGGAAGATCACCCACTCTTCTATAGGTGCCTGGTGCCAAGCATAATTGGTAGTCACTTAAGTCTACTGAAATGTTTCCACTATTATATAGCTCTACTTTATCGCCTAAATATTCTACTTCATTAATTGTAATGGACATTTCTGGGGCAACTATGGTATTTTGGCTCCCAAAGGTAGGTTCGGCCGTTTCTGTCCAATCCGCAGCGGTATCTCCTTCGCCATCATAGGCAATACTGGTTTCCGCACTTCCAATTACATTAACAAACTCACCTGCGGTCCATATCCCTGCAGCTACCGCTACATTTTCTCTAACGCTGCCGGCAGCTCCCCATTGTACAAAATCTGAGAGGGTTGCAGGATCTGTAAAGTCGGTGTTACTTTCATATAGCCCAAGTCCTCCCGTCCCCGGGGTGTTGCTTATTTGACCGGCATCGGTATTTAGTTGATCATAGGTTATGGTTATGAAGGCCCCCGGTGCAAGAACAATATCTCCGGTTACCGGCAAGTCTCCCACCTTTCTGTAAGTTGCAGGCCCTAAACACAGAAAGTAATCTGTTAAATCAACGGCAATGGTACCATTGTTATAAAGTTCTACCTTATCATTTTGATAACCCACTTCATTGATAACAACAGATGCGACCGCATTTGGCGGAGTAACCGTGTTTTCTGCCCCAAAGGTGGGGGTAGTGGTTTCTGCCCAATCCGAAACTGCATTGCCGCTACCATCAAAGGCCAAGCTATTGGCCGCATCTCCTTCCACGGCTATAAATTGCCCAGCTGTCCAGATGTTTGCAGCTACGGCAACATTCTCCCTAGCTGTACCACCAGATCCCCATTGCACAAAATCCGCTATGGTAGATGCGTCGGCAAAATCGGAGTTGTCAATATATAGTCCTAACCCACCAGAGGCACCAGGCATAGCATAGCTAACCACCAAATAGGCACCAGGCGCCAAATTTAAATCTCCGGTTACCGTAAGACCACCAAGTCGTTCGTATGTGCCCGGTCCTAGGCATAAATAATAATTGCTAAGATCTACACTTTCGTTACCACTGTTAAACAGCTCTACCTCATCGCCTAAATAGGCCACCTCGTTTATCACCACATTTACGTTGCCAGAGGGTGGCGGTGGCGGTGGTCCCGGATCATCATCTGAAGGAGTGCCCGTATCATCATCCGAGGAGCATCCCGAAGCTATAAACATTATTGCCAATACTAATAAATACTTTTTCATTCGATCAATTTTTTAAGGTTAACTAATATTCAAAACAACATATTCCACTTCGGTATACATAAAAAAAGAATGTGAAAGGGAAAAATGAGCCTTAAGAGGGAATTATTGGTCTTCTGAAATTGGCAATTTTGTTAAAAGCGAAGTCCAATCTAAAAGAAGGAGGTAAAAATTGTTCGGGAATTAAGGGGAATATCCACAATGATCAAAATATTTAAAATCATAAAGTTTATCTTAGCAACTGCCGATTGTAATGCTCTATCACTTATGGTATCCGCAGGTCATGAGAAAAGATAAACTGTACTTTTTTACATTTTTAGCGATAGCGACCATTTTCATAATCATCGCTGGCGTAGCCATACAATATTTTATACAAGCTAGCGCCAACCAACTTTTGGATACCCAGATGGAGTCTAGCAAAAGGGAAGCGAAGGAGATGGCTAGCCTAATAAGCTTTGAATTGGCCAGCGGTCTGCCCAAGGATTCCATCGTTGCCAACCTTCAAAAGACCATTGAAAATACAAATATGGAAACCGGTTCCGTAAGTATGTTCGACTGGTCTGGTATCGAAATCTGCAATCCGGATATAAATCGGGTTGGAAGGCAGGTAAGCCCTAACGAGTCTTTTGTATCTAGGGTAAAAGACGATATAAGCTCCAAAGACTTTTATGACCTGCTTATGAGCAAACGGCAGGTAGGTGGCATTCGCGATTTTGGTAGCGGCGAGCGCGAATCGGAAATTATATACCTATATCCGGTAGATAATTCGGATTGGATCATTGCATCACACGCCAACATCACCAAAATATCAAATCAGATAGACAGCCTACGGAACAAGTTTTATGTGATTTTTACAATCATGGGTTTCTTTATCATTCTGTCCTCCGTTATTACCGTGCGTCTTATCGGTAGTGCTTACGAAAAGAGATTAGAGCTTAAAAATCAAAAGCTAGAGAATGAGGTAATTAATTTAGCCAAGCTAAATAGGGCATTGGCAGATTATCAACAAAAAGCCAACGAGGAAAAGCCGCAGGCCACTGCAAACCAAAAGACTTCCGAAAAAGGGAAAAAAAGAATCCTTACCTATCTACGCAACGAACTGCTGCCGGTACCCACGGAAGACATTGCCTACATCTTTACGGAACATACAGTTACCTATGTTATGAATTTTGACGGTACCCGATCCGTAGCAAACAACAGTTTGGAAGAGCTTTTCTCCAATTTGGACGGTAGTGATTTTTATAGGGCAAACCGGCAATTTATAATAGCCATATCGGCTATAGAGAAAATTATAAGGTACGGTAATAACCAATTGAAGATATTGGTAAACCCCAATTCGGAGGTAGATGTCATTATTAGCAAAAACCGCGCTTCCGAATTTAAGAAATGGCTAAACAAATAAAACAGGTGCTTTTAGCTAAATCTCTACGCCCCTTATTTTTTTATGAAGTAGTATTGCCGCACTGTCCGATAGGCTGGCAACATAACAACAGGTATTTAATAGAATATCATAAACCGAAATGTCCGTCTTTTTGTAAAAAGCGGGTAGCGTATGGAGTATAAGGTTGTCATAATTAGATGCTCTACCATCCTTCTTTTGCAATAAAGCTTCTGTATAGACCTCCAGAATATCGGATATTATCTTATAACCCGCTATTTCCTTTTCGATGACTTCTTGGGACTGATAAACTTTTTCTACGCTCAATTTGATAATATCTGAAATCTGAGCCTTGTATTTACTCTTATCTAGAAGGGCTGTTTCAAAACTACCATTTAATATAGCCTCCTCATTTTTAATGAATACAGCTATAGCATCATTGATCAGTGTATTTATGGCCAGGGCCCTAAGATAACTTAGCCGATCTTCCTTATAAATAAGTCCATTATACTTTTTTATATTGATACTGTCCTTAACAAGCTTTATAAGGTATTCCAGGGCAAAATCTTCGGAAACAAGGCCCAAATTGATGCCATCCTCAAAATCGATTAGGGTATAACATATGTCATCGGCCGCCTCTACAAGGTAGGTAAGTGGGTGACGCGCATAGCAGTGTTCTTTTCCTATGGTAGTATACGGCAATCCCAGTTCTTCGGCAACTTCTTTGAAAAAGCTCTTTTCGGATTGAAAAAACCCGAACTTTTTAGTTGCGATGTGTTTGTTAGGCTTTATGGGAAGTGATTCTTTTGGATATTTCATAAACGCACCCAATGTAGCGTAGCTAAGCCTAAGTCCACCTTGCACCCCTTCCTTGGATGCGGTAAGTAGTTTAAAACCATTGGCGTTGCCCTCAAAATCTATAATATCTTGATACTCTTTTTTTGATAAAACCGATTGGTATTTTTTACCCTTTCCAGTTTTAAAATACTCCCCAATGGCCTTTTCACCGCTATGTCCAAAAGGCGGGTTTCCAATATCATGAGCCAAGGCAGCGGCTGCAACGATGGCTCCCATATCATTAAAGTGATAGCCATGAACTTCCTTAAGGTGTGGATATTTCTGAAGTATCTTCTTTCCTGCAATACGTCCCAAACTTCTCCCCACTACCGAGACCTCTAAACTGTGTGTTAGCCTTGTATGAACAAAATCGGTCTTGGAAAGGGGTACCACTTGGGTCTTATCTTGCAAACTTCTAAAAGCTGCCGAAAAAATAATTCGGTCATAATCTACCTCAAAGCCCAAACGGGTCTCATCTTGTTCTTTTCGTATTCTTTTATGGGTGTCGCCTTGTCGCTTTAAGGAAAGAAGTTGTTCCCAGTTCATTTTTTGGCCAAATTTGTTGCTAAGATAAGTCAATTTATATGCTTTTAATACTCCAATTGTGTTTAGGGTGTATACATTTAAGCACTACGGTCAGGGTAAGACGGTTTTCATAACCTTATATTAACTTTGGTCACAAAATATAATGGCATTTTTGTTCTTATTTAAATTTTTGAATGGGCGAAAATATTTACGTTTTCATGATTGTCGCCTTGGCAATCCTCGCGATTACAGATCTAGTGGTTGGTGTAAGCAATGATGCGGTTAACTTCTTAAATTCCGCTATAGGTTCCAAAGCTATCTCTTTTAGAACTATAATGATTGTGGCCAGTTTTGGCATCGCGCTTGGCGCCATGTCCTCTAGCGGCATGATGGAAGTGGCCAGAAAGGGTATTTTTAACCCGACCGAATTTGTATTTGCCGAGATCATGATCATTTTTATGGCTGTAATGATTACGGATATTCTCTTGTTGGATTTTTTTAATACCCTAGGCATGCCCACCTCTACAACCGTGTCCATAGTTTTTGAACTCTTAGGGGCAGCTGTGGCAATTTCGTTGGTAAAAATTGCCAATACTGGTGGCGGTTTTATAGAATTGGGCACTTACATCAATACAGAAAAGGCATCGCAAATTATCTTTGGCATTCTGCTTTCAGTGGTAGTTGCCTTTACTATTGGAGCCGCAATTCAGTTTATTTCCAGAATTCTCATTTCCTTTAAATTTCAAGAAAAACCAAAATGGATCGGTGCAGCTTTTGGAGGTTTCGCAATTACTTCCATTATTTACTTCATTGTGGTAAAAGGCCTTAAAAGTGCAGCTATTTTAAGCGAGCCTGTCAATGAATATATTGCTCTAAATCCGGAACTTTTCCTTTTTGGAAATTTTGTGTTATGGACTTTGGTCTCCTACCTATGTACAACATTGTTTAAGTGGAACATTTATAAGATCATTATAATTTTGGGAACATTTGCATTGGCAATGGCCTTTGCCGGTAACGATTTGGTAAACTTTATTGGGGTTCCCATCGCCGCATTACAATCTTTTCAGGATTGGCAAAGCTCCGGGCTCATGGCTTCAGAATATGCCATGGACGGGTTAACCATTGCGGTACGCACGCCAACTCTATTGCTGTTGATCTCTGGAGGTATTATGGTAGTAACGCTTTGGTTTTCATCCAAGGCAAAAAATGTGGTGAAGACCAGTGTGGATCTCTCTAGACAAGATGAAGGGCAAGAACGGTTTCAGCCAAACTTTTTATCGCGTCAAATCGTGAAATTTAGTATTAAGGCTTCTGAAAATCTAGGCGGAATATTTCCTGTTGGAATACGAAAAAGAGTTGATGCCCAGTTTGAAAAACCATATGTGTACATCCCAAAAAGCAGGGCACAAGATATGCCTGCCTTTGATTTAATAAGGGCTTCTGTAAATCTTATGGTAGCCAGTGTTTTGATATCTATTGCCACATCCATGAAACTCCCATTGTCCACAACCTATGTAACTTTTATGGTAGCCATGGGTACTTCTCTTGCAGACAGGGCCTGGGGTCCGGAAAGTGCGGTTTACAGGGTAGCCGGGGTTTTAAATGTTATTGGCGGATGGTTTTTTACCGCTATAAGTGCTTTCACCGCAGCAGCCGTCATTGCATATGTCATTCACCTTGGAGGTGCAATTGCTATGGGTATTCTTTTAGTGGTAGCCTTTGCGCTGATAGGCAGAAATTACCTTTCCCATAACAAAAAGGTAAAGGAGAGTAAACGAGAGGAAAAACTACAAAAAGCGGAAAGTAAATCGATAAAAGAACTTATTGACGAAAGTTCCTCAAATATTTCCTTGGCCATCAAAAGGGCAAACAGTATATATGCAGCCAGTATTGATGGGTTGGCCAAACACGATCTAGACATCCTAAAAAAGAGTAAAAAAGGCATCATTAAACTTAATAATGAAGTAGAGGAGCTACGGGACAATATCTTTTATTTCATTAAAAACCTGGACGATTCCAGTGTTGACACAAGTAACTTCTATATCACTGCACTCAGTTATCTCCAAGACATGACGCAGTCCTTGGAATATATCTCCAAGGCGGGTCATAAACATGTAAACAACAACCATAAAAAATTACGTTTTAACCAATTAAAGGATCTTAAGGAAACAAATCAATATATTGATCAGTTCTTCGCTACCATAAATACTATTTTTGAGAACAAGACCTTTAACGAACTAACGCCGCTTATCATTAATAAGCAAGAATTATTTGATAAGGTTAGCGAAAAAATTGAAAAGCAGGTGGCCCGTACCCGTGCAGACGAGTCTAGTCCTAAAAACACGGCGCTATATTTTAGTTTGCTATTAGAGACCAAAGATCTACTCACAGCTACCATGAATTTGCTGGAAACCTACGACCAGCACGTAAATACCCGGTTCTAAAATAGCTTAAACCATGAAAACCACCACTTGTATCCTTCTTGGCATACTGTTTTCCTTAACCATTTCTGGACAGGAAATTTCGGGAAATGAACTCTTGGAAAAAGCTATATCCTATCATGATCCGCAAGGGGTTTGGGAGCATTTTAAAGGAACCCTTTCCGTTACCATGCAATCTCCCAACCAGCACGATAGACTGAGCGATATTACCCTAAACCTACCAAAACAATACTTTAAGTTAACGGAGCAAAAAGATGGAAACACCGTAATCAGAACTTTGGACAAAGGGATATGTACCTTATCGCTCAACAATAATACCTCCATTTCGGAAACAGGCAAGAAAACATTTGGATTAACCTGCGAACGGGCCAAAACCATGAGGGATTACTACACCTACCTATATGGCCTGCCAATGAAGTTACGCGATCCGGGAACCGTAATAGATCCCAAGGTTACTTCCAGAACATTTAAGGGAAAGGATTATTTGGTCTTAAAGGTAAATTATGAACAGGCCGTTGGAAAAGATACCTGGTATTTTTATTTTGACCCTATCTCCTTTGCTTTGGAGGTATATCAGTTTTATCATGAAGAATCCAAAAAAGATGGTGAGTACATTCTGCTGACCCAGGAAGAAAACTTTAATGGCATGAAAATCCCCAAGATTAGGGCTTGGTACTACAACAAGGACAACACCTACTTGGGTACCGATATACTTACCAAAGTTACGGCATTCTAGTATCCGAACTTTATAAAGCTTGCCGTTCATCGAAAAAGATATACCGATTTAAAATTTTATGCGTTAATGGGGTGTACCCCAAAAACGCTTAGGCATGAAATTGAACTTAAACTCACAGTTTCTTCTCTATCTATTATGTATCTCCATTGTTTCCTGTAGCACGGACAATATTGCGGAAGAGGTTTTGAACGACGAAGAACAAGGCGAAACAGATCCTATTCCAAATCCTGAAGAAAATAGCGCACGATTGGCAGCAAAAGCTTTATATGAAGATTATTACCAAGCTTCCATCACCACAACTGAAGTACCATGGACAGGCAATGAGGCATCTTGTGATGCTGGTAGTGTACCCAAAGGTACCATAGACAAAATTTTAATGCGTCTGGAATATTACCGAAAAGCGGTTGGGCTTAACAATGAGATTACAGAGGATGCCACTAAAAGTGCCAAAGCCCAACAGACGGCCCTTATGATGAATGCCAACAATGCCTTGGAACATTTTCCACCAAACAGTTGGAAATGTTATACGGCCGATGGTGATGAAGGTGCCGGAAAATCACTTTTAGCGTTAACCAGAAATGCGGAAGCCATTGATGCCTATATTCAGGACCAAGGTTCTGCCAATGGCCCCGTAGGACATAGAAGATGGCTTTTATGGCCAAGATTGCAGGAAATAGGTATTGGTAATACTGATAGATCCAATGCCATATGGGTCTTGGGAGATTCCGGGCCTGTGCCTGTGGACAACCCCGAGTTTATTGCGTGGCCACCCGAAGGTTATGTACCTGCAAATCTGGCTTTTCCCAGATGGTCTTTCTCCGTCGCTTCGGCTGATTTTAGCACTACTACGGTATCTATGAAAGATGCTGACGGAGCCTCAATACAACTTTCCTTGGAAACTTTGAGTAACGATTTTGGAGATCGCACTATCGTTTGGGTACCCGAAGGAATTTCAACAAACGCTGCTGATACCTCATATACCGTAACATTAAAGGATGTTGGCATAGGTGGCGAACTTACGACCTTTGAATACGAGGTGATTCTTTTTGACGCGGAATAAATATTGGACGGTATTTTTGGGAAATATTAATTTCGGTAAAAATTCATTTCGTCCATATATCTCCAAACAGCATCGGGGAGCATGGCCCTTATGTTTTTCCCGGCCTTATGTTGTTGGCGTATAAATGTTGATGATACTTCCACAATGGGTGCATCTACATGGTGTATTTTAGGGTGCCCTTTAAATTTGTGGTTAGAAAACCCATCAGTAATTCTTGGATATACATAAATATGATGATGTTCTAGAATTGTTTCGTAGTTTTTCCATTTATGCAACCCTTTCAAATTGTCCTCACCCATAATTAAGGAAAATTCGTAACCTTCAACATATTTTTCTAGTAAATGGACCAAGGTATTAATGGTATAATTGGGTTGCGGCAGATCAAACTCTATTTTGCTAGGCTTTAACTTGGGATAGGCAGCCGTGGCTTCGTACACCATTTGATGCCGATGGTGATCCTCTAACAAGGTTTTCTTCGTTTTAAAAGGGCTTTGTGGGGTTATCACCAACCAAACCTCATCTAAATCCGAAAACTCAACCATATGGTTGGCAATGATCAAATGCCCTATGTGTATAGGGTTGAAGGTGCCAAAATAAAGTCCTACTTTTTTCACAAATGTAGTTATATTGGGTTATGTTGTTTTGAGATGGGGAAGTCTATTGATCTTCACAATTAGCCCCAACAAAATCGGCCACCATTTGATGTGCTTCCTCCAGAGCGGTATCCAAATCGTAGTTTTTAATAACCTTATCGAACTGAGGAGCGGTAGCCATTTCCACCGAAGCTTTGGCTACCCTCATATTTATCTTATCCTCACTTTCGGTGCTTCTTTTTTTAAGACGAATCTTAAGTTCGTCAACGCTCGGAGGTTTAACAAAAACAGCCAAGGTCTTTTCCGGAAACTTCTTCTTTATACGAAGGCCTCCCACAACATCGATATCAAAAATTACATTTTTTCCTTCTGCCCATAACCGTTCTACTTCACTTTTAAGTGTTCCGTAGAAGTTATCCCTATAAACTTCTTCCCATTCTAAAAAGGCGTCCTCCTTTATATGCTTTTTAAATTCGGGAACCGAGATAAAATAATAGTGTTTTCCGTCTTCCTCTTCCTTTCTTTGAGGTCTTGAGGTGACGGATACGGAGAATGCCAAATTAAGCTCTGGTTGTTCCAAAAGATGCCTCACAATAGTGGTCTTACCGCTGCCCGAAGGTGCAGAAAAGATAATTAATTTACCTCCTTCCATTACAACACATTAAGCATTTGTTCCTTAACCTTCTCCAATTCGTCTTTCATTTGCACCACTAGTTGTTGCAGTGGAGCATAGTTTGCCTTTGACCCTATAGTGTTGATCTCCCTGCCTATTTCTTGGGTAATGAACCCCAATTTTTTTCCATTGGAGTCCTTGGAATTTAAGGTGGTCATAAAATAATCCAAATGGTTGTTCAATCGTACTTTTTCTTCGGTGATATCGTATTTTTCAAGATAGTAAATAAGCTCTTGTTCAAAACGATTGGAATCTAAATTGGCCTTTATATCTGCAACGGCCTTCTCTAGCCGTTCCCTAATTGTGGCCTGCCTTTCCAAATCCATGCTTTCTACTTGCTCCAAGAGATTTTGAAGGGTACCTACGCGGTCTGCAAAATCTTTTTCCAACATGCTGCCTTCCTCACTTCTAAATGTATTTATCTCCTTCAGGGCTGTTTGCAGTACTTCTTTAATAGTTTTGTACTCTGCCTCGTCTATATCTTCCCGGTCTGTTTTTAAGGCATCTGGGAACCTAACGGCCATTTCCAGTAAAGCCAACTGGTCCGCATCAACTATATTGTTTAATTGTTTCATATACTGGCGCACTACTCCCTCATTTACTTTGGAGGAGGTTTCATCACCGGTAATTTCTATATACAATCCAAAATCTATCTTACCCCGTACAAGGGAACTGGCTATTGTTTTACGCAACTCTAATTCCTTGTCTCTGTATGCTGCCGGAATCCGGGCATTTAAGTCCAAGCTTTTACTGTTTAAGGATTTGATCTCTATGGTAATCTTCTTTGTAGGAAGTTGTATTACATGCTTCCCGAACCCTGTCATGGATTGGATCATATATTCCGTTTAAGTTTTGGCAAAGGTAACCAAATTAAGGATTTGCACTAGTGCTTTACCGGGTTTAGGTTATAGTTCCCTTACCCATATATTGCGGTAACTTACCCTACTGTTATCTCCATGGTCTTGGAGTCGCAATGGTCCATCACCATGAGCTGGGTTTTTTGGCCACCCAATAAAAGGGGTTGTTCCTTTAATTTCTACATGATCTTGTATTAAAACACCGTTGTGTATTACCGTTACCCTAGCAGATTTGATTTTATCACCTGAAGCGTTAAACTCCGGTGCATGATAGATTATGTCATAAGTATTCCATTCCCCGGAAGGTACCGAAGCTTTTGCCAAGGGAGCGGTTTGTTTATAAATAGAGCCCACCTGTCCATTTACATAGGTGTCGTTGTCGTTATTGTCCAAAACCTGCACCTCATATTTATTCTGTAAAAAAATACCGCTATTACCCCTGTTCTGACCTTCCCTTTGTATTTCTGCCGGTGATCGCCATTCTATATGAAGTTGCATACTACCAAAGTTTCGCTTGGTCTGAATGTCACCCGATTTGTCCTTAACAGTAGTACTGCCATCATCGTTTAAATGCCAGGCCACTGCCGTGCTATCATTGGTACTTACCCACTGATCAAAATTACTGCCATCAAAAAGAACAATTGCATCACTTGGAGGAGTCCCGTTGGCGCCAGGAACAACTGTTGGTGGTACAGGTTCATAGAACTCAGTACCTTCGGGCGTTGTAGGTTCATCGCCCAAATACTCTTGGTGTACTATTATTTTTTCGGTGTCTTCTTTTGTTGTTGTATCCGTCTTTTGTGCGTCTCCCTTGCAGGAAATGACCAAGCACGCCAAAAATGCTATGTAAATTTTACCCATACTTATAGTTCCTTAATTTTAATGTTTCTATATGCCACGACATCTCCGTGATCTTGTAATCCAATTTTTCCCGTAGGATATTTTCCAAAATGTTCCCAATCTGCAAACTTGGACTTGGAAACCATGGTATTCCATGGCTCGCCGTTCACCGGAAAAGAAGCTATTTCTACCTCGTTTAAGACTACGCTTCCTTTGTTCACCTTGTGATTTACGGTTATTATGCAGGTATTCCATTCGCCTGCCGGTTTTGTAACATCTTGGGAGGGCGCTACCATATCGTATAAGGAACCCGCCTGATGCGTTTTTCCATTTACCTTGGCATCCGGATGTTTTGTATTGTCCAACACCTGAATTTCCGGACCGGACTGATAGGCTTCGGGTAAGTTGGGATCTTCCTTTACTCCCCAAAAGATACCGCTATTGCCTGCATCGGAGATTCTCCATTCTATGGAAAGTACAAAGTTGGTATAATCTGCTTTAGTAACAATATTGAAGCTCTCTCCTTCCTCTCTTTGCTCTGGAGGGTAAAAAACCATGGCATTATCCTCCAATTTCCATTCGGCCGGCATCTCATCTTTCAAATAACCCTTCCAAGCATCGAAAGAAGTACCATCGAAAAGCACAATCCATTGATCATCATTTTCATTGAGCTGTTCCGACGCATCTTCCGTAGCCATTTCGGAAGCTCCTTCACTGGTTTTGGTTTTATCTTTACAGGCCGAAGCCAAGCATACGATCAAAAAAGCAATAAATAGTTTCTTCATAGTTTCTGGTTGTTTCTATAATCCTAATATTTTCTTCAATTCTGCCTTATCTACTTCTGCTCCGGCAAAATCATCGAAAGTTTTTTCTGTGGCCTCAATAATGTGGTCCTGAATAAACTTAGCACCTTCCCTAGCCCCTTGTTCGGGACTTTTTATAACGCATTCCCATTCCATAACAGCCCAAACATCGCATCCGTATTGAGTAAGTTTGGAAAAAATGGTCTTAAAATCTATTTGCCCATCACCGAGTGATCTGTATCTGCCCGCACGGTCACTCCAATCATTATATCCCCCAAAAGTACCTTTCTTACCGGTTGGGTTAAATTCAGAATCCTTAACGTGGAAAGATTTGATAAATTGATGGTAATGATCTATATAACTTATATAATCTAATTGTTGTAGCACAAAATGGCTTGGATCGTAAAGGATATTTACTCTTTTATGATTGCCCGTGGCTTCTAAAAAGCGTTCAAAAGTATCCCCATCATGTAAATCTTCCCCTGGGTGTATCTCGTAACAGACATCCACACCCTCTTTATCAAAATGATCTAGAATGGGCTTCCATCGTTTTGCCAATTCCTCAAAACCCATCTCCACCAATCCGGCCGGTCTTTGTGGCCAGGGGTGCGTCGTATGCCAAAGTAGGGCACCAGAAAAAGTTGCATGGGCATTTATTCCTAATCTTCGACTTGCAGTGGCCGCTTTTTTCACCGTTTCCATGGCCCAAGCCGTCCTTGCTTTAGGGTTGTTTTTTACCTGATCTGGCGCAAAATTGTCGAACATAATATCGAAAGCCGGATGCACTGCCACCAGTTGTCCTTGCAAATGGGTAGACAATTCCGTTATTTCCAACCCATAGGAGTTTATCTTCCCTTTAAGCTCATCGCAGTAGGTTTGGCTTTCGGCGGCCTTGTCCAAATCTATTAAAAAGTTCTCCCAAGTAGGGATCTGAATGCCTTTATACCCTAAATCGGATGCCCATTTACACATGCCATCCAAGGAATTAAAAGGTGCCTTACTATCTACAAATTGGGCCAAAAAAACGGCGGGTCCTTTAATCGTCTTCATTTTTGATTAAGCTAGTATGAATATATCTGTGTTTTTATCCGGTTTCCAAAATTTTAAGAATTAAACGCTATATTTAGTGTGTAATTCTTCTATATGTTTTTAGCTGCCAGAAGTTATAAATATATGAATAACCATAGAATTAAAGCATAAATATACTCATGAATCGGGAAGAGAAATATGATGCCATAGTAGTTGGCACAGGAATTAGTGGAGGTTGGGCAGCGAAAGAATTATGCGAACAGGGACTAAAGACCTTGGTTTTGGAACGAGGCCCTATGGTAAAACATATTGAAGATTACAAAACCATGAATGACGATGCTTGGGACTATCCGTTCAAAGGCGAATTATCTAAAGAAGATTTAGCGAAATACCCAGTACAACGAAGATTAAACTGGGCTCCAAAGGAAGATGTAAAGCATTTTTTTGTAAATGACCTGGAACATCCCTATGAAGAGCTAAAACGTTTTGATTGGATACGCGGATATCATGTTGGTGGACGGTCCTTGACCTGGGGGCGACAAAGCTACCGGTGGAGCGATATTGATTTTGAGGCCAATAAAAAAGACGGTCATGGAGTAGATTGGCCGGTACGCTATAAGGACATAGCACCCTGGTACGATAAGGTAGAAGAATATATAGGTGTAAGTGGCGAAAAATTAGGATTGAAACAATTGCCCGACGGAAAATTTCAACCACCCATGGATCTAATGTGTGCCGAGGAGGATCTTAAACGGGGCCTAGCGGAAAAATATACAGATGGCCGTTTGTTGACTATAGGACGTGCTGCCCATATTACAGATACTGCAGGAGATTTTGAAGGGAGAAATCCGTGTCAATACAGAAGCAGGTGCTGGCGTGGTTGCCCCTTTGGTGGCTACTTTAGCAGTAATTCTTCTACACTGCCAGCAGCGGAGCGTACCGGTAATATGACCCTACGCCCCAACGCAATTGTGCACGAAGTGCTCTACGACGATACCACCAAAAAGGCTACAGGAGTGCGGGTCATAGACACCGAAACCCATGAAAAATTGGTTTTTAATGCCAAGGTAATTTTCCTCTGTGCTTCTTCCATGGCTTCTGTTGGTATCTTGTTACAATCCAAATCCGAACGTTTTCCTAATGGCATGGGCAACGATTCCGATGCCTTGGGCAGAGGTATTATGGATCATCATTACAAGTTGGGGGCGTCGGCAAAAGTACCGGGACATCTAAACAAGTATTATAAAGGACGAAGACCTAATGGTTTCTATATACCGCGTTTTGTAAATTTGAACGACACTACTAAAAAAGAAGATTACTTACGTGGATTTGGCTATCAGGGAAGTGCCAGTAGAGGAAATTGGTCCGAAGCCATTGCAGAAATGAGTTATGGGAAAGACTTAAAAGATACCTTGCTGAAACCTGGAGAATGGCAAATTGGGGTTTCTGGATTTGGAGAGTTTTTGCCTTATGATGATAACAGGCTTACCCTTAGTAAAGATAAAAAGGATCAATGGGGGCTACCGCAATTGGCCTTTGATGTAGCGTTTAAGGCCAATGAATATAATATGCGAAAAGATATTATAAAAGAAATTATAGAAATGTTCGCCGCCTCTGGGTTCAAAGATATTGATCCGTACGAGGAGTCCACAGGTCCGGGATTGGGTATCCATGAAATGGGAGGTGCCCGCATGGGAAGAGACCCTAAAACTTCAGTTCTTAATAAACATAATCAAATACATGCCGTACCCAACGTATATATGACGGATGGTGCGTTTATGAGTTCTTCGAGCTGCGTAAACCCCTCTTTAACTTACATGGCTTTTACGGCTAGGGCGGCCAACCATGCAGCGGCCGAATTCAAAGCAGGTAAATTTTCTTAAATTATATCATATGGATAATGCTTCAGCAAGAAATATGTGGGGAGATTATTTGGACACCCATTTAGAGGATGCCTTTTCGGAGGCTCCAAAAGTGGTTCGCTTTTGTGATAATGAAAAAGATGCCAACAGATGCGCACAACTGGTAGTTTCGGGAAAAAAGACAGCTACTTCATTATCGCTTTTGGGATTACAACAGCGCAAGGAGCCACTCCCCAAATTGGGCGATTTTATGGTTGTCACAGATTGGGCAGGTAAGGCAAAGTGCATTGTAAGGACCACCTCTGTTAGATTAAAACCATTCTTTAGTATTGATGCTTCCTTCGCCAAAATAGAGGGCGAGGGGGACAAGAGCCTGGAACATTGGAAAAAAACACATTGGGATTACTATTCCAGAGAGTTGGAACCCTACAATTTGCTGCCACGAGAGAGTATGATAGTGGTTTGCCAAACCTTTGAAAAAGTATTTTAAAAGAAAAGCCGTTGTCCATGTTTTAAGGCAAGGATCTAACGGCTTTTTCTATTCTTAATAGGAATCTTTAGTCTAAATCTACCCAGATATTTCCTTCTTTATTAGATGCTACCGTAGCCTCAATAAAATTAAGTCCCCGTACACCATCTAAAATAGTAGGGAATTCCCCGTTGTTGTAATCCTCTCCACGGATGGCCCTTGCAACTCCTAAATAAATGTTGGCCATGGCGTCAAAAATTCCTTCAGGATGGCCGGGGGGAAGTTTCGTTCCGCCTAGTGAAAGTTCGCTATTATAAGCATGGCCGGGTTTATATATTTTTACCGGCTCGGTATCGCTCAAGAAATAAAGAAAATTGGGTCTTTCCTGCTCCCATCTAAGGGCTCCCTTATCACCGTAAATGGCAATTGCCAAACCATTTTCCTCTCCTGTAGCTACTTGACTACTTCTAATTACCCCTTTAACATAATCATCTAGACGTATAAGCACAGTACCGTCTACATCCATTTTATTGTCCTCATAGAGGTAATTAAAATCGGCTAAAAGCGATTTTATATTTAACCCTGTTGTGTATTCGATCATATTAAAGGCATGCACACCTATATCTCCCATACAAGAGCTAATCCCTGCTTTTTTAGGGTCTAAACGCCAAACGCTAGACCGTTTTTCCTTATCATGGATTATTGAATTGATCCATCCCTGATAATATCTTGCATCTACTTTATGGACCTTTCCTAGAACCCCATCTTTGATCATTTCCCGCATCTGGCGCACCATAGGGTACCCCGTATAGGTATGGGTCACTGCGAAAACCGCTCCCGATTTAAGCTGCGCTTCTTGCAAAATCTTGGCCTCCTCATAAGTAGTGGTCATGGGTTTTTCACAAATAACATGAAACCCATTTTCCAGCAACTTTTTTGCCATGGGAAAGTGCAAAAAATTTGGTGTCAATACAGAACATACCTGGATACGTTTATCGGCCGGGAGTTTCATTTCCTCTTCTACCATAACATCAAAGTCCGTGTAGATCCTATCCGTAGGCACGTCTATTTCCTTTGCAAAGGCCATATTAGCCTCAAAATCAGGATTAAAAACGGCTCCAGTGATTTGGTAATTATCATTAATATGTGATGCTACACGATGTAATACCCCAATCAATGAATCACCGCCACCACCAAGAATGCCTAATCTTATCTTTTTTGCCATAAACTTTATAAATTGTATTTAATTATTCTCTGTTTTAGTTTCTCTTTTTTTCATATAAACGTTTAGCCCCGCAAAGGCCAAAATTAAAATTGCCGGTAGTATGGACATGGTCCTAAGGGCTTCGCCTGCGCTGGCATTATCCATAAGATTCCCCATAATAGGCAATACCACGGACACGGACAACATTCCGGCTCCACCCATAATAGAGAGCCCCAGAGCACCCGTTTGCGGCAAGTATTCTGCTACAAAGCCTAACATGGTAGGCCAGAAAAAAGTTACGCCAACGGCAAATACGGCAGCGGCGGCAAAGGTCATTCCGCCACTGGTGATAGTTAACAACCAAAGTCCTATAAAAGTAAAAATGGCGGAGAACAATAACATCCCTGCCGGTTTTAGTTTGTGCACCACCTGGCCTGCAAAAGCCCTGCCCAATGCCATAATTCCGTTTATGAAAGCTAGCACCAAAAGAGGCACGGCAACAGACTCTTTGAGCAATGATTCTATACGCTGCGTGGTTCCCAATTCCGAGGCGGCCGTAAGAAACATACAAATGACCATAAAAATGAACAAGGGTTTTCCTAGGCTAGTAACCATTTTGCTATTGCTTACTCCCAATTGTATACGCTCGGTAACAGGGAATGTTTGTCCAAAGAACATAAATCCATAAATAATTAAAGGAATGAATAGCACGGCAACCATTATTTGCCAATCTAGTCCCAATACGTCCATAACCAACCAGCCTACAAGCGATCCAATTACGATACCTCCCGGGAACCAAACATGAAACCTGTTCAACATTTTGGTTTTTTCCTTAGGATACATAGAGGCAATCATGGGGTTTAAGGCTGCTTCTACCATACCGTTCCCTATACCTACGAACATTGTGGCCAAAAACAGCGAAGTCATGTCCCTTGCCATAATGGTCCATATTATACCAATGGCATGCATTATAAAAGCTATCCATGTTATTTTCTTTATTCCAAGGGAATCTACCAGTGGCCCGCCTATGATCATTGCCAAGGTAAAGCCCCAAAATGCTGGTGTAAATGCGTACCCTATCTGTTCTAGGGTAAGTCCAACACCTTCCGGCCCAAAAACCGTCTCCAATCTAGCCCTGATGGCAAAGGTCATTGCTGTAACCAATAATGCCATACAAGAGGCGATAAAAAGTCTGTTCTTATTTATTTCATTCATAATTTAAGGTTGCTTGATTTATTTAATTGTATTGTTATGTCTTATAATTGATCTTTTCATCTTTAAAGGCGATGACAAAGAAAATGAATACTAAAAATGCGAACCCTGCCGGGTACATCCATATGGTCTTCCAAAGATGACCTCCGTCTGATAGCGCATAGGTATCTGCTATCATTCCGGCGATGTAAAACCCTATTAGCATACCTATGCCATAGGTAGCCAAGGTTATTAAACCCTGAGCCGCGCTTTTAAATTTATCCCCTGCTTTGCTATCTGTATATATCTGACCCGAGACAAAGAAAAAATCATAACAGATACCGTGAAGGGCAATACCGATAATCAACATAAAAAAGAGGTCTCCCGCATTGCCATAGGCAAACAACAAGTAGCGTATACCCCACGCCAACATACCGGCCAAAATGGTCTTTTTAAAACCATACTTCTTAAAAAAGAAGGGAAGCAATAACATAAACAGCACTTCCGATATTTGACCTGCAGAAGCCCATGCAGTAGAATCCTCTACTTGGGATTCGGTTAGAAAAGGACTTATGTTCTGATAATAAAAAGCCAAGGGAATACAGATTAACACCGAGGAAATAAAAAATATCAGGAAATTTCTATCTGTCAATAACTTCAGGGCATCCAGCCCCAAGATGTCCGATAATGTTATCTTTTGATTCTTTTCAACCCTTGGCGGGGTTTTTGGCAAGGTAAAACTAAATACACCTAAAATTGCCGAAGCAACGGCCGTCATAAGAAAGGTATTGGATAGTAGCCCATTTTCTATATTCTGAAGGGAATCCCATCCAAATGCCAAGCTTATGAGAAATCCTGCAACGATCCACCCAAAGGTTCCAAATACCCTGATAAGGGGAAATTGTTTGGCAGGATCGGTCATCTGATTAAAGGCTACGGAATTTACCAATGCCAAAGTAGGCATATAGGCGATCATATAACCAAATACGTACGGATAAAAAACAGAAAAATCAGTGGTTTGGGACATCATATACATTAAAAAAGCACCTATAAGATGTAAAATGCCCAAAATACGCTCTGCATTGAAAAACTTATCAGCAATAAGGCCTATGACAAATGGAGCAATAATAGCTCCCCAAGATTGTGTTGAGAAGGCTTGTGCTATTTCACCACCGCTGGCATTTAAGTTGTTTCCCAAAAAAGTTCCCAGAGTAACAAACCATCCTCCCCAAATAAAGAATTCCAAAAACATCATTATTGAGAGTTGTACCTGTATTCTTAATTTCATAGTTCTTGTCCTTATCTTTTATAATGGATATAGTCCATGGGAATGGGTTCAATATCGTTGTTCCTAAGATCTGTAGAAATTTGGGCCCTATGATGGGTAGAATGATTGATGATATGGAACAGTATATCTTGTAGGGTATTGGTAAACAATCTTCCCTCGGTAGTTTCATAATCGATCCTTTTGTCAAAATCATCCGCGTTGGTGGTAATCTCAAAAGAACTCCTTTGATTTTCGTAATGTATATCTCCCCAGTCCTTTATATCATGTATCTGCCATACATCATATGCGGATTTTTTTCCAAGAATCCTTGCATTCCAGATGTGATGGGCATTTAGGGTATGACTAAAGAGTTTAACGCTATTTTCGGGCACCTCCTGTAATCCATTGCACAATTCTATTAGTTTCTTGTTGCAATAAAAATTGTAATCGAACAGTTGGTTAAAAAAAACCTTCATACCGGTCTATTTCTTTTAAATCACTTTTTTAGCTGCATTGATCATCAGCTCTTTTGTGGCAATAATACCTGCTTCCTCGCCCAATTGGCTACCTTCGTATTCTACACCAATATGCCCCGTATAGCCTGCATCCTTAACAATCTGTAACATTTGTACATAGTCTATGACGGTTTCATTACCATCCGCATCAAAATCATGGGATTTGGCACTCACCGCTTTGGCATGGGGCATTAATTCCTTCACACCTTTATATATATCGTATTGCTCAACACATTGATCTTCTTCTTTACGAATACAGAAGTTTCCAAAATCTGGAAGGGTTCCGCAATTCTCCATGGCCACTTTTACCATTACGTTGGCCAACATTTCAGCATTGGAGGATAACCCTCCATGGTTCTCCACAATTACATTGATATTTTTATCCTTGGCATAGGTAGCCAACTGCGTTAATCCATCTATAGAACTTGCGGTCCATTCGTCGGGTTCGGTACTTCCAGATAAGTTTACGCGAATGGAATGGCAGCCCATGGCCTGGGCGGCGTCTACCCATTTATAATGATTCTCCACGGCGCTTTTCCTTTGGGCGGCATCGGCAGTGGCCAAATCTCCCTGTCCGTCGATCATAATGATCAGGTTTTCCAAACCGTGCTTACCGCTCTCTGCATTACACTTGGCAACAAAAGCATCCATGGCCTCCTTGGAATAGTCAGCTGCCTCTAACTCCTCCTTGTACAATTGACTAACATATTCCAGTCCGGTAAATCCCCAATTTTTAGCCAGTTCGGCAAACGTATATGGGTCTACACCATCTTCCCTTATCATGTTGTGTATGGACCATTGGGCCAGTGATAATTTAAAAAAAGGTTCTGCGAGCTCCCCGCTCATTTCAGCACTTCCTTCTTCTTCCATTTCTTTCTTTTTGGTTTCTTTACAGGCATACGTTCCTAGAAGCGTAATTGCCA
Source organism: Spongiimicrobium sp. 3-5 (assembly GCF_046557915.1). NCBI lineage: Bacteria > Pseudomonadati > Bacteroidota > Flavobacteriia > Flavobacteriales > Flavobacteriaceae > Spongiimicrobium > Spongiimicrobium sp. 3-5. The sequence goes on along the minus strand of NZ_JBHEBG010000001.1, from coordinate 904,853 downwards.
AGCCATAGCTAGAGCTTTTTCGGATAAAATTTCTTCTTTTCATATATAATATTCGTTGATTTCGGAATCATCATTAACTACAACGTTATAGTGCGACTCTCACAGGAAATATAGTGTTTAAATGTAAAAAATTAATTCTATATTTAATAAATTTAGGAAATAAACAATTTTTAATACATGAATAAATTTTATTACAATGAAGAACAGGAATCGTATGACGCTATTGTTGTAGGTACCGGTATCAGTGGTGGCTGGGCCGCCAAGGAATTATGTGAGAACGGACTAAAGACCCTGGTCTTGGAAAGGGGTAGAATGGTAAACCACATTAAGGACTATCCTACGGCCAATCTAGACGATTGGGATTTTCCGAATAATGGGGAACTTCCCAAAGAAGAGCAGGCAAAACAATTGGTACAGGCAAGGACGGGTTATACCACCCGGGCACAACACAATTTCTGGTTTGTAAACGATTTAGAACATCCTTACAACGAGACAAAACGTTTTGATTGGATGCGTGGGTACCACGTTGGGGGCAGGTCATTACAATGGGGGCGTCATAGTTATCGTTGGAGTGATTTGGATTTTGGTGCAAACAAAGAGGACGGCACCGCTGTAGACTGGCCTGTACGTTATAAAGATATTGCGCCTTGGTACGATAAGGTAGAATCTTACATTGGGGTTACCGGAGAAACATTGGGCCTTCCCCAATTACCCGATGGCCAGTTTGAACCTATGATGGAGTTAAACTGTGTAGAACAGCATGTTAGAGAGCAAGTGGCGGAGAACTTTGACGGCAGGGTAATGACCGCCGGTAGGGTTGCCCATATAAATAGTGATAAGGCATTCGATGGCCGAAGCCGATGCCAATACCGTAACCGCTGTATCCGTGGATGTCCTTTTGGCGCCTACTTTAGTAGCAATTCCTCCACATTACCGGCAGCGGAACGTACAGGAAACATGACATTAAGACCAGACTCCATTGTTCATGAAGTGATCTACGACGCCGACAGCAAAAAAGCTACAGGTGTAAAAGTTATTGATAGAGTCACCAAAGAGACTTTCGAATTTAAGGCTAAGGTAATTTTCCTTTGCGCTTCTAGTATAGCGTCCACATCTATTTTAATGCAATCCAAATCCGACCGTTTTCCAAACGGATTGGGGAACGATTCCGATCAGCTGGGCAGAAATATTATGGACCACCATTTAGGGGTGGGAGCTGCCGGAAAATTCGATGGTTTTGAGGATAAATATTATAAAGGACGTAAGCCCAATGGAATTTATGTTCCACGATTTAGAAACTTGGGCAGGGATTCCAAAATGAAGGATTTCATAAGAGGTTATGGTTATCAGGGCGGTGCAAGAAGAGGTAATTGGGAAGATTCTATCGCAGAGATGTCTTATGGTAAAGGATTAAAAGATGCCGTTTTAAAACCAGGAGGTTGGACTTTTGGTATGGGCGGTTTTGGAGAAGTATTGCCCTACGAGGACAATAGGATGACGCTAGACTATGATAAATTGGATGGCTGGGGCCTTCCTACCGTAACCTTCGACGCCGAATTTAAGGAAAATGAATGGAATATGAGAAAGGATATGAAGGAACAGGCGGTAGAAATGCTTACCAAAGCAGGTCTGCGCGATGTGGAACCTTATGATAGGCCCGGTGCCCTGGGCTTGGGAATACACGAAATGGGTACAGCTCGTATGGGTAGAGATCCAAAAACCTCAGTGTTAAATGGACACAATCAGGTACATGCTGTTCCCAATGTATATGTTACGGACGGCGCTTTTATGACCTCTGCAGCCTGTGTAAACCCCTCCCTAACCTATATGGCATTCACTGCAAGGGCAGCCAACCATGCGGCCCAAGAACTTAAAAAAGGAAATATATAATGGATAGAAGAAAAGCACTTAAGAATATGGGATTAACGTTGGGTTATGCCGTAGCTACCCCAACTTTGGTCAGCATTATGCAAAGTTGTAAAAATGAACCTACCCTGGCCTGGACACCAAAATTCTTCAGCATGGAAGAGGGAACGGTGCTCAACCATTTGGTAGACATCATTCTTCCCAAAACAGATACACCTTCGGCCTCGGAGATACAGGTAGACCTTTTTATTGATGGGTTTGTGAATGAAGTAATGTACAACAACGAAGATTACGCGCAGTTCGCCAAGGCAATGGATGTAGATGAAGATGATGCTGGACACTTTAATAGATACAACAAGGATTTTTTGCGTAGCAATATGGGCAAATTCATAGAAAAGGCTTCCCAAGATTCCGGTAAAGAAAATGCCGCGGATCTTACTCCAGAAGATTTGGAGCCCGTACTTGCCAGTACCTTGAAAATTTCTGAGGAACAGGAAAAGGCACACGATGAAGCTCTAGAAGCCTATGTAGCAGCTGTTAATTCTGGAACTGCCGCAACACTTAGTGATGAGGTCGCCAGATATGCCTTTGCAAGTAATTTGCGTGGGTTGAGCATTTGGGGCTACAAAACCTCGGAATATATAGGTGAGGAAGTTTTGGCGTACCTTCCTGTCCCCGGAGAATATATTGCTTGTGAGGATGTAGACAAACTTACAGGTGGAAAAGCATGGTCCATATAACTCACGTATTTTGAAAAGAAGAAATTTTATACAAAAAACAGCCCTTTCCGGTGGAGCAATTGCATTGGGAGGGGCCGTTACCTATGCAAAAGTTCCAAAATCACCCTTTCAGAAACATACGTTTAATTTAAAATACGCGCCCCATCTGGGAATGTTCAAACATCATGCCGGGGAAGATCCTATTGCGCAACTCAATTTTATGGCCGATCAGGGGTTTACTGCGTTTGAAGACAACGGAATGCGTAATCGTGATGTTTCGTTACAAGAGAAAATGGCTAAGACAATGACCGACCGGAGTTTGGAAATGGGTGTTTTTGTGGCCCATCAAATCTACTGGAAAGAGGCAAACCTAGCTTCGGGTGATTTAGAAAAACGTACGGAATTCTTGGATTACATTAAAAAGGCCGTTGCAGTGGCCAAAAGAGTAAACGCCAAATGGATGACTGTAGTTCCCGGTCATGTTGATCTACGAAAGTCCATGGGTTATCAAACATCAAACGTAATAGAGTCCTTAAAACAGGCCTCCGCTATCTTGGAACCACATGGATTGGTCATGGTATTGGAACCTCTTAATTTTAGAGATCATCCTGGGCTTTTTCTTACCGGTTCTCCCCAGGCCTATGAAATATGTAAGGCGGTAGCCTCTCCTTCATGCAAAATTCTTTTTGATATTTATCATCAACAAATTCAGGAAGGTAATCTTATTCCCAATTTGGAAAGTTGCTGGGATGAAATCGCCTATATACAAATTGGGGATAACCCAGGGCGTAAAGAACCTACAACGGGAGAAATTAATTACAATAATGTTTTTAAGTTTATCCATAGCAAAGGTTTCCAAGGCGTATTGGGCATGGAACATGGAAATTCCATTCCGGATAAAGCCGGGGAGCAGGCAGTAATAGATGCCTATAAAAAGGTAGACGACTTTTTATAATTACCCGAATATTATAAGCTAAATTCTTTTTAAACCTTTTGACGGAGGCACGAATTTTATTTTTGTAAGTTTTTTATTACATTTACAGAAGTAATGGATATTTCCCCCGATCTATACCTACTGTTTGTTTATGTGCTATTGCTTTTCTTGGCAAAAATCTGCTATACCCTATATGTAAGTAATGAATTAAATGCCCTGCGTTCTTCAACAAAACGTAGATTAAATAGCCTTTCCAAAATCCGCTTCAAAATAAGCGGCTATATCAAAAATTTGTTTTATCCGCCATTTTAATAAAGTTATAACTAATATTTAACGCTTCTTTCAGACAGATTACCAGACAATTAACGTCTAATATTATGATGGATAACTATGTTTACATACTTGGCGTTTATTGTGCCCTATTTTTGTTGGTAAGAGTAGTGTATCACCAGCATTTTAAAAAGTGAGTTGCGACAAGTTTAAAATTTTAACATATAACTTCCTGATTTTTAACATTTTTGAACATCTTTTTTTCAATGGTGTGCGTATATAATTTTATAGCCCCAAACTAAAAGAACTCTTTTATGGATAATTACGTTATTTTTCTGGTAATCTATGGTACTTTACTACTATTCTCCTACGGTTTTGCTAGAACACATTTCAAGAAATAGGGAAGTATTAATGCACCCACTAATTTCATAAACACTGCCTTTATTACGATAAAGTAATGAAGTTATAGGTGTTGTCCAAAATATATAAGCATATAAAAAACCCGGCAAATTGCCGGGTTTTTTGATAAACACTAAACATTATATTAAGCTAAGTTCTAGGATCCACACATTAAGCAATCATCGTCTGCCTGACCTTCCTTGGCCTTGGCTATCATTTCTTTCATTTCCGCAGGGGTCATTGGCTGAATATCAGATTCTGGTTGCCCACTCGAAGTGGGAGTAGTTTCAACTTTTATACTGGGAGCTGCTTCCACACTGGGAACAGTAGCCGCCATAATCTCGCTCTCCGCTGCAACGCTAACGGGCACTTCCTTTTTCTTTGTATTATCCAAGGTAAATTTAATGGCGTCCACAGCTGCTTTGGTACGTAGGTAGTACATTCCAGTTTTTAAACCGCTTTTCCAGGCGTAAAAATGCATGGACGTTAGTTTACTATAATTGGCATTTTCCATGAAGAGGTTTAGGGACTGACTTTGATCTATGAAATAACCTCGCTGTCTGCTCATATCTATAATATCCTTCATGCTGAGCTCCCAAACTGTCTTATAGAGTTCTTTGATATCTTGGGGAATGATATCAATATGTTGAATGGAGCCGTTGGCACGCATTAATTCTTGCTTCAGGTTTTCGTTCCAAAGTCCCAATTTCACCAAATCCTCCAAAAGGTGTTTGTTAACCACTATAAACTCTCCTGAAAGTACCCTACGGGTATAGATATTGGAGGTATAAGGTTCAAAACATTCGTTGTTCCCAAGAATTTGAGACGTGGAAGCCGTAGGCATGGGTGCCACTAAAAGGGAATTGCGCACACCGTTCTTTTTTACGCTCTTGCGTAGTTTTTCCCAATCCCAACGTCCGGATAGTTCATCGTCTTTTATCCCCCATAGATTATGCTGAAAATCTCCTTTGGACATTGGAGAGCCTTCATATGATGAATAAGGGCCTTCTTCCTTGGCCTGTTCCATAGATGCGGTAACGGCCGCAAAGTAGAGGGTTTCAAAAATCTCCTGATTAAGTTGTTTTGCCTCGTCACTAGTAAACGGCAAGCGTAACATAATAAAGGCATCTGCCAATCCTTGCACACCTAAACCTATAGGTCTATGGCGCATATTGGAATTTTCTGCCTCCTTTACTGGATAGTAATTTCGGTCTATTACCTTGTTTAGGTTTTTGGTGACCCTTTTGGTGACCCGGAACAATTCTTTATGGTCGAACGCTCCATTTTTAACGAACATAGGTAACGCTATGGAGGCCAAATTACAGACGGCTACCTCATCTGGAGAGGTGTATTCCATGATTTCTGTGCACAGATTAGACGACCTAATGGTCCCTAAATTCTTCTGGTTGCTCTTACGGTTGGCCGCATCTTTGTAAAGCATGTAAGGTGTGCCGGTTTCTATTTGGGATTCCAATATTTTTTCCCAAAGTTCACGGGCTTTTACAGTTTTGCGTCCTTTTCCATCCGCTTCGTATTTTAAATATAATTTTTCGAACTCTTCACTATGGTTAGAGAATAGACCGGTACATTCATTAGGACACATCAACGTCCATTCTTCATTGGCCTCTACTCTTTTCATGAACAAATCTGGTATCCACATGGCATAGAAAAGGTCCCTGGCCCGCATTTCTTCTTTTCCATGGTTCTTCTTTAAATCCAAGAACTCATAGATATCGGCATGCCAAGGTTCTACATACACTGCAAAACTACCTTTACGTTTTCCTCCGCCCTGATCAACGTAACGCGCCGTATCGTTAAAAACCCGTAGCATTGGCACAATACCGTTAGAAGTTCCATTGGTGCCCGCAATGTAAGACCCTGTAGCCCTTACGTTGTGAATAGACAACCCTATGCCTCCGGCAGATTGCGAAATTTTGGCTGTTTGTTTTAATGTATCGTAAATACCATCGATACTATCGTCTTTCATTGCAAGAAGAAAGCAAGAAGACATTTGAGGTTTTGGTGTTCCTGAATTGAACAAGGTAGGTGTTGCATGGGTGAAATACTTTTTGGACATAAGTTCATAGGTCTCTATGGCCGCATCCAAATCGTTCAAATGTATCCCTACGGATACTCTCATTAACATATGCTGTGGACGCTCTGCAATCTTCCCGTTCAACTTTAAAAGATAGGAACGCTCCAAGGTTTTAAACCCGAAATAATCATAGCCAAAATCTCGGTTGTAAATAATTGTGGAATCTAACTTTTCCGCATTTTCGGAAATTACTTTATACACCTCGTCTGATAATAATGGGGCCTTTTTACCTGTTCTTGGGTTAACGTATACGTACAAATCCTTCATTGTATCCGAAAAGGACTTTTTGGTATTCTTGTGAAGGTTAGAAACGGAAATACGTGCGGCCAGCTTGGCATAATCTGGATGTGCAGTGGTCATGGTTGCGGCTATTTCCGCGGCCAAATTGTCTAATTCGGAAGTAGTAACTCCGTCATAAAGACCTTCAATAACACGCATTGTTACCTTTAAAGGGTCTACAAGTTCATTGAGGCCATAACATAATTTCCTTACTCTTGCCGTAATTTTGTCGAACATTATCAGTTCTTTCCTTCCGTCTCTTTTTACTACATACATGCTGCTATGATTGGTTTTAGTGGTACGTTGATTAGGCCTGGTCTTGCTTAGGGACCTGACAGCCAAAATTTAAATGTATTTAGACCTTTCTACCTGAAAAGTCCTATGGAAAAATCTTTTTATTTAGAAATCGGCGTCGAAGCTGATTTTTTGTGCGTCGGTATCTTTTTCTTTATTAAGAACTCCTGCTTTTTGGTATTCGGAAACCCTCTTCTCAAAGAAATTGGTTTTGCCCTGTAGCGAAATCATATCCATAAAGTCAAACGGATTGGTTGAGTTGTACACCTTTTCACATTCCAATTCTACCAACAACCTATCCGTTACAAATTCCAGGTATTGCGTCATTAATTTCGAATTCATCCCTATGAGACTAACGGGCAGGGATTCCGTAATGAACTCGCGCTCTATGTTAAGGGCATCTACCAGAATCTCGGTAATGCGTTTCTTGGGCACTTTATTTACTAAATGAATATTGTGCAGGTGTACGGCATAGTCGCAATGCATACCTTCATCCCTTGAGATTAATTCATTGGAAAAGGTAAGTCCTGGCATAAGCCCTCTTTTCTTTAGCCAAAAAATAGAACAGAACGCCCCGGAGAAGAAAATGCCTTCTACTGCTGCAAAAGCAATCAAACGTTCCGCAAAACTTGGGGAATCTATCCATTTTAGAGCCCAATCTGCTTTTTTCTTAATGGCCGGGAAGTTCTCAATAGCCTTAAAGAGTATATTTTTTTCTTTTTCGTCCTTTACGTAGGTATCGATTAACAAAGAGTACGTTTCGGAATGGATATTTTCCATCATAATCTGAAAACCATAGAAGAATTTGGCCTCGGAATATTGTACCTCGTTCACAAAATTTTCGGCCAAATTTTCATTGACTATACCATCAGAAGCGGCAAAAAAGGCCAAAATATGCTTTATAAAATAACGCTCGTCATCGTTCAATTTATTATTCCAATCCGTAAGATCTTGGTGCAGGTCTATTTCTTCCGCGGTCCAAAAGCAAGCTTCACATTTTTTATACCATTCCCATAAATCATGATGCTTTATTGGAAAAATAACAAATCTATCTTCATTTTCCTCTAAAATAGGCTCTATTGCTTTTGACATATGTATTGCAGTTTTAATTTTATATTGAGATGAAAATCACCTTTAGGTTGGGACTAACAAAGATTGGAAAATGCGACCGATTTCTAAAGCTTGTTTTATCATTTCCATAACAAAGTTTTTAACACAAGGTGTTGAAATCTAGGTTCGCAAGTGATGTTCATTGCCCTTACCAAAGAAATGGATTTAACGTAAAACTTACATTGAACTTGAACAAAAAAAAATAAACCAAAAAGTATATAAAAGTATACTTTTTGGTTTATAAATTGGTGAGGTGTTATGTCTATTATGATACCGTCAAACCGTACGCCACTCCAATGTATCAAAATTTGTAATCACTTTGAAAAGGATCGCTGATTTAGGTAGTTCCCCCGAAACCTAATAATCGAGCTAATTCCAAGACCAACATGTTGGTAAGGTAGTCCAGTTCTTTGTAATCCCATTGGTTAGAACGTTTTTGAAACAATGATAAATCCTTATTAAGAACTTATCTTTCTAAAGGACGTACGTATGGTCCGACAGTTTCATAAAGTCTATTTCTTGTAATCTGTATTTTAATAAGCTATTCTTCTCTAGTTAAAACCTAATACCAATCCGTACAAGACAGGCTTGGCAAAATGGCCATTTGCTAATCAGGTAAGTACATATAAAAATAATCAATTTTTATTAAAACTAACTTTAATACGTATTTTGCCTTTTAACATCTGGTTAAACAAAACATAGTTCGGTAAGATTTCTTTTCAATCTTTTTGTATAGCACTGAAATTTCCCGAAATATTTATTTGCTTTCCTTGCTCGTTGCGAAGCGTTATTTCCATTATACCCCACAATTTGTCTTGTTCTTTTCTTAGGATAACCACCTTCCCTTTCTTGGTAAAAAAGGGCAGTGCTCCTTTTTCCTGAATATCGGCAAAACCGAATACCCCGTCAAAATAATTTAGAAAACCGTCTATATCATTGTTTACCCGATATACTCCACTAGATATTTCATTGGACCGGTTTCTCTGCGAAATTAAGAACTCCATTGTATAAGGAAGCTGATTTTCATCACTTTTCAATCCCAATTTAAGGACCGAAAACTTTGTACCCTTACCCGATGTCTCCAAGGTGGTTTCAAAATAAAATTCACCTTGGAGTTCTAGGCTATAGTCACCGGTAGTGGTAAGTGTGTAACTTGTTTTAAGGAATTCTGATTTGTTTCCAGAATCGTTCACTGGCCTATATGAAGTAAACAATAAAAGTGTAATTATACAAAGGCCGGTTCTAATGCTTTTATTTAATAGGTGTATCATTTTCGTAAGTTCTCTGGGAGCTGCGTTACTTCCGTTATTCTTTCATAAGTCCCTCTTCTACCTTTAAAAGGTGCGAAGCGGTACTTTCTTCCGAGGCAATTGCATCGCCTACCAAGTCTTTTTTGTTGCTATTTTCCATAAAAGATGCTACTAGCAACGTAATTACCAAAATGGTGAATAGTAGTAAACATTTCTTCATAGGGCTATGCTTATATTAGGTTATCAGATTTTTTTACCTCTCCTTTTGTATTGTCTTTAACTCGTCAAACTGATTTAAACATTAAGGAACATTACAATAGGCATTTGGTTAAATTAAATCTCGATAACGAATGTAGTACAATAGTAATCGCCCAAAAACATGATATGTATAAATGGTAATAAATCTTGTATAGATCGCAAAAAAAAGATTTTTTGTTTTTTAAATGTGATATATCTATCTGATTATCAATTATTTATATTAAAATATTCTTTATGTCCGATGTAAAAATAAGACTACATTTATAGTCTATAACTTCAAAAAATTACATGTTTTACAAGATTTGATACCGAATACACGTCAAATCCTTCCATCAGCACATCTTTTTGAAACTCTGGTATGCATTAACTATAATTTTGCTTAATTTAACCCTGTAGATACTAGTATGTTAGAAGCTGTAATAGTAGATGATGAAATAAAGGCGCTCCAAAGCCTGTCTTGGGAGCTTACCAACTTTAGCGATGAAATTAACGTTGTTGCATCGTTCACGGACCCCTTCGAAGCGCTTGATCACTTGGAAAAAAATTCTCCTGATTGTCTTTTTCTGGACATTGAAATGCCAACTATGGATGGTTTTCAGTTCATCCAGAAACTTAGCAACAAGAATTTTCCCGTAGTAATTACCACCGCTTATAACCAATACGCAATAAAGGCCCTTAAGAACGAAGCCATAGATTATCTTTTAAAGCCTATAGATACGGACGACCTAAAGGATACAATCACCAAAATTAGAAAGTATAACGCCAAAAACTTTACGGCAGAACGATTAGAGAAGATTCTGATCAATTTCAATTCCAGTTCCTTACATAAAAAAATAACTATCAATACCGATGGAAAATTGCTTTTTTTGGAAAGTGATGATATTCTTTATGCCGAGTCGGACGGAAACTACAGCACCATTTACTTGGCTGATGGACAAAAAATTGTGCTTACCAAGAAACTAAAGGAGGTAAATGAGCTTTTACCCCAGGACTATTTTTTTAGAATCCACAACTCTTATATTATAAACCTCAATAAAATAAAGGAATTTCTAAAAACAGACGGGTATGTAGTGTTACAATCCAATCATAAAATACCAGTTTCTCGACAAAAAAAATCCGATTTTTTAGATCTGTTATAATGCACTTTTATGTGGTTCTCCCGAAAGATCAGGCTATGTTCCTTTAAACAGAAAAAAAACCTCTCCAAAAGCATCTTTTTTAGCGCTGTTGCATTGCTATTGACGTGCCCTGGCATTTCACAGGAGGTTCCGGATACGTTTAAGAAAATAACGGATAGTCTTATAAAGGCCGCTCCTAAAACGTATAGCGAAATTGATGCTGTTTTAAAGCCTACTAGAAGGGATACTTCTTTAATGCGTTATTTTAGTAATGTCGCCTATAGAAAAAACTATTTGGACGGGCAATCTTATGCTTTGAACCAATTGGGCACCAGATATCGTAATATTTCTCAATTTAAACATGCCATAAACCTTCATCAGCGGGCATTGGATGCTGCCGAAGAGGCCGAAAATATAGAGTTTCAAATTTTTAGCCTTAATATGTTGGGCGTAGTGTATCGTAGGAACGACGCGGTAAAAACGGCGTTGGATTATAATCAGAAGGCGTTGGAATTGGCAGAGACCATAGAAAATCCGTCCTATGGTATTAAGAGAAGTATAAATGTTTCCGTAAACAGTATAGGCAACATTTATCAGGCCCTGAAACAATACGATCTGGCCATAGAACAGTTTAAAAAATCGATGGTTTTAGATGCCGAACTAGGCAATAAATTAGGTTTGGCAATCAACAACCAAAGTATTGGTGAGTGTTTAGAGGAGCAAGGTAAATTGGATGAGGCACTTAAAAGTTATGAAGTTGCCATTGCCTTGGACAAGGAAATTGGTTCGGAACGTGGTTTGGTAATATGCAAGAACAGTATAGCCCAAATCTATATTAAACAGAAGCGGCTGCAGGAAGCAGTGAGCGTTCTTGAACCTACTTTAATAGCTTCCAAAAAAACAGGTGACAAATTTATTACCTCTGCGGTATACATCAATCTTGGTTGGGCGTTTATGCAACTGATGCGTTACGACGAGGCCAGGACGATGTTGCAGAAGGGCCTAGAAATGGCGAAGAAGTTTAACTTCCCCAGGAACATCTCCAAAAGTTATAACCTACTTTCCGAGCTGAATAGAAATACAGGCGATTATGCCACGGCCCTGGAGTATTATCAAAATGCCGTATTGTTCGATAACAAGGTAACCAATGAGGTAAACTTGCGCTATGTAAACGATATGATCATCCGTTATGACACGGAGAAAAAGAGCAATCAAATAGAGGTGTTGGCCAAAGAAAATGAGATTGTTAGGTTAAAACTTAGACAAAGCCGAACTTCCTTATTGGTGGGAGGAATTGCGCTTGCCCTGTTGGCAGGGATCTTGTACATTTTGCACAGGCAATATCAACTTAAGAACGATAAAAAACTACTTACCTTGGAACAGAGTATGCTGAGAAGTCAGATGAATCCACACTTTTTGTTCAACTCCTTAAATTCCATCAAGCTCTATATTATAAACAATGAAAAAAAGAATGCGGTACATTATCTTAACAAGTTTTCAAAACTGGTCCGTAAGATACTGGAGGCTTCATCCTTAAAGGAAATTCCTCTTGCGGAAGAGCTGGAGACCGTGGAACTCTATATGAACATTGAGAACATCCGTTTTTCCAATGAAATTGATTTCGAAATCATTGTGGACGAGGATATAGACGTACATACCGTTAAAATACCTTCGTTGATCTTACAGCCCTTTTTGGAAAATGCGTTATGGCATGGTCTTTCTTCAAAAGAGGGTGAAAAGTTTGTTAAACTACAGGTAAGTAAAGAAAACAATCAGTTCATAGATATTTTTATTACGGACAATGGGGTAGGCAGGGACGTAGCAGAAGAGATTAAAGAACGTAAGGTGTTAAAACGCAAGTCCGTTGGAATAGATATTACCAAGGAACGTCTTTCCAATTTCTCAAAGGATTATGAAAATTCCTTCCACGTAAAAATTGTTGATCTCCACGATGAAAAACAGCAATCCATAGGCACAAGGATAGAACTGCGGATCCCTACGGTTTAGCATGTTCTTTTGCCACCTCTTCCAATTCCAAGTACCATGCTTCGCCGAACTTCCTTATTAACGCCTCCTTTACAAACTTGTAAATTGGCACTTTAAGCGATTCCCCAAGAGAGCATGCCGGGTCGCAAATTTCCCACTTATGATAGTTTACCGCAACCAATTCTGTATATTCCTTAACCCTTACCGGATACAGGTGGCAAGAGACTGGTTTTTTCCATGCAACTTCACCTGCGTTATAGGCCTCCTCTATGCCGCATTTGGCAGTACCATTGTCCGAAAAGAATACATAAGCACATTCACTTCCGTTCACCAAAGGTGTTTCCCATTCACCATCCTCTCCTTTTACAAAAGCGCCATGTTCTTCTATAACAGCAATTCCTTCGGGCCTTAAAAAAGGTTTTACATCCTTATAAATATCAACCAAAATTTCTGTTTCCTTATCTTCCACCGGCGCCCCTGCCTCTCCATCTATACAGCAGGCCCCTTTGCAGGCAGACAAATTGCAAACAAAATCTTGTTCTATGATCTCTTCGGAGACTATGGTCTTCCCTAGCTGAAACATCTATTTTATTTATACTCGCAAAGATACTTTTTTAGCTCGAAATCTCCCTTGATATATTTTCAATCAAAACTGTAGTTTACGTTTTTTAAGATGTAGCTTTGCAGCAAATTTTAAAAGAAAAATGAAATTTGCTTTTAAGGAAATAGTTACAGCTAGCATGGTACTTTTTGCCGTAATCGATATTCTGGGCAGTGTTCCCATTATCATAGATCTGCGCAAAAGGGTAGGGCACATACAGTCTGGAAAAGCATCCATAGTGGCGGCGTGCATTATGGTAGCATTTCTATTCATTGGTGAAGAAATTTTAGACCTTATAGGGATAGATGTAAACTCGTTTGCAGTTGCTGGGGCCTTTGTAATTTTCTTTCTTGCCATAGAAATGATCTTGGGCATTTCTCTTTATAAGGACGACAAGCCCCAAAGTGCTTCTGTAGTGCCTATCGCTTTTCCCTTAATAGCCGGTGCCGGAACCCTGACCTCCATACTTTCCCTAAGAGCGGAATATTATGTAGAGAATATTATTGTGGCCATTATAGTGAACATTATTTTTGTTTATCTTGTACTGAAGTCCTCTCAGCGGATAGGTAGGATTCTGGGAGATAACGGATTAAGTGTTATTCGGAAAGTTTTTGGGGTAATATTACTGGCCATAGCGGTTAAATTGTTTGCCACCAATATCAATCAACTTTTTTAAAAGTAATATCTTGCAAAAGAAATGAACAAATCACTTACCATAATTCTAATACTTCTTGGCCTAGGTCTTATTGCCTACAATTTTACACTGGTAAATTTTGATGACCCTTTGGAAGGCGATAGTATAATTGCCGTAATAGGAATCTTGGCATCCTTATGTGCCATAGTGTTGTTGCTTATTTTTGTGGCGTCAAAAAAAATACAGCGAAAAGTAGAAAAGGATTAGTTTTGGGATTCTATGCTTTCGGCTTCTTTCCTTGCTATTGTGGGCTGATCTAATTCTAAGACCCTTTGCAGCATGTTGTCGCCCTCCCCTTTTATTTTAGCATATATGTTAGGAGAAAATAGCTGCTCTGCCAAAGCTGCTTTAAGGTATAGTTTTATCTTCCCTTCATAGGCATAAAAATCCATTTTGATGTTTCGTGCAATGGAATAATCCACGAACCGCTCAAACAAGATATCGTCTATAGTGAATTCTTTGATAAATTCTGTTTTTCCATAATGATCATATCGGCCCCGGTCCTCTTCCAAATGCTCAAATATAAAACGCGATAAAAAACCCAAGCTTTCCAAACTCTCCACTGCTTCTTCCTGGTTGCTCCCTATAGGTACAAAGGCGTCGGGAATAATACCACCACCTCCATAAACCACCTTGCCTTTTGGGGTTACAAATTTTAGGGAGTCGGCCACTTTAATGCTATCAACGGAGACAAGTTCTCCGGTATGGAAACGATCCGTAAATTTTTTATAGTAGTCTTTATTTCCGTTTTTGTATGTTTTTTGAATGGAGCGACCTGTTGGAGTATAGTATCTAGATACGGTAAGCCTAACGGCAGATCCATCGCCAAGTTCCATTTCGCGCTGTACCAGTCCTTTTCCAAAAGACCTTCGCCCTACAATGGTGCCTACATCATTATCTTGTAGTGCCCCGGCAATTATTTCACTTGCCGATGCCGAGCGCTCGTTGATCAGCACATAAATTGGCTTGTCCTCAAAAACACCCTTATCCGTAGCAAAGGTTTTATCAACTTTTCCTTTTTTATTTTTAGTGAAGAGGATTAGTTTACCGTCTCCCAAAAATTCGTCCGACATTTGTTCGGCGATCCCCAAATACCCCCCAGGATTGTCCCTTAGGTCCAAGGTAAGCTTTCGGGCACCTTGTCTTAAAAGGCTGCGAAGGGCAGTTTTAAATTCTTTGAATGTAGATTCTGCAAAGCGGTTCACCTTTATATACCCCATTTCCGGCGTAAGCATATAATGGGCTTCTACGCTCTTGATAGGGATACGATCGCGCTTAAGGGTTACTTGGAACCTTCTATTTTCCTTGGGTCGGTACACGGTAAGTTTCACCGCTGTTCCTTCCTTGCCCTTAAGCTTGTCCACAATAACATCATCTGGTAATCTTTTACCAAACAAGGTGTCGTTTCCTGCCATCAAAATACGATCCCCTGGCCTAATGCCCTTTAGAAAACTTGGTCCATTCTCTATAGTCCGGATAACGGCTATGGTATCTCGGTATTTATAAAAGCTAACGCCGATCCCTACAAAATCGCCTTTCATATTTTCTGACACCCTACTCATTTCGCTTTTGGAAATGTAAACCGAGTGCGGATCCAATTTGTCCAGTATATTGTTAACGGTAACATCTACGATACTATCGGTATCTATTTCATCTACATATTCGTAATCGATGTAATCGATCAACCTATTAAGTTTGTCCTTCTTGGAATTTGTGGTAAACAGTTTTTCGGGAGAATCATTAAAATGAAGCTTGCCGCCAATAAAGATCCCCAAAGCAAGTGCAAGGGCAATAATGGTTGGCCAGAGGTAGTTTTTTATGTTCTTCATTTCTTTGGGGCAAATTAAAAATCTGTCAATCGATGGGCATTAAATCCGTTTGCACGCCTGCCTTTTCCAAAAACCTTAATCCCGAATCGTCCTTATAAGCTATGCTATAGACTACACGTTTTATGCCAGACTGATGAATTAGCTTACTGCACTCCCTACATGGGGATAGCGTAATGTACAAAGTTGCCCCTGCACAAGATTGTGTAGAGGAAGCTACCTTTAGGATAGCGTTGGCCTCTGCATGCAAAACATACCATTTGGTATATCCTTCATCGTCTTCGCATATGTTCTCAAATCCGGTAGGTGTACCGTTGTATCCGTCAGAAATAATCATCCGATCCTTCACAATGATCGCACCTACTTGCTTTCTTTCGCAATAGGATAATCTACCCCATTCTTTGGCCATTCTTAAATAGGCCTTATCATACTTTTGTTGCTTACTTTCTTTCATTCACCAAGGGTAGGCCACTAAGATACATAGGTTTGAAAAATCCGCACACCCAAAAACGGTTAATTTTAAGTGAAAATCTATAAAGGAAACGTTTTAATCAGCATTGGTATTGTTATAACCAAGATAATTATTGAACCAACCAGGGTAAACCACCTCTGTGGCACTTTAAACACAGACTGAACAACAAGCCCCAATGCCAGTACGCAGGCTATTACGGTAACCTGAGAGATTTCTATACCCGTAGCGAAACCCAACAGCGGCCCTAACTTTTGCTCTTCTTCCGCCATTAACATCTTAAAATAGTTAGAGAACCCAAACCCATGTACAATTCCAAAAAACAAAGTTGCCAACAAATGCACCCATATTTTCTTGGGCCCGGTGGTCTGATTAACGTAAAAAAGGTTAAACAAGGCTGTGAGCAAAATGGTTACTGGAATAAAAAATTCTATCAGCCCTGCGTCTACTGTTGCAATTCCATAGACGGATAAGGCCAATGAAAGACAATGGGCAATGGTAAAGGCCGTCGCCAGTAGTACAACCTTTTTCCAACTTCTAATGGTAAAGGGTATGGCCAATGCCGCTAAAAACAGAATGTGGTCATAAGCATTGATATCCAAGACGTGGCGTAGGCCCAGCTGAACATAAAACCAAAATTCTTCCATTTATCGTTTAATTTTTATTTGTTGTTTGTAATTCTTTATCTGGGCTGTTTATGGTGCAAAAGCTAAATGCCTCTTTCTTTTTGAATTTGTTCGTAGGCTTTTTGCACCTCTTTAAATTTTTCTTCGGCACCTCGCTTTATTACTTCGTTCTCCGTATTTACCCGGTCCGGGTGATATTTCTTCGCCATGGTCCTATATGCCTTTTTTACTTCGTCGTCGGTTGCCGTTTTACTAATTTCCAAAATTTTATAAGAATTATCGGCAGATTTGATGAACATAGCCTTAATACTTTCAAAATCGTGGGTCCCTACTCTTAGATATCCGGCAATTTCGCGAATCTTATCAACCTCAGCAGCGCTAACATGGCCATCTGCTTGGGCTATGCCAAAAAGAAAATGCAAAAGTTGAAGCCTTACCTCATAGCGTGTTCTATGATTGAGGTACGTACAAATCCTTTGTGCAGAAATTTCCCTGTTTTTAATGACTTCATTAAATGTCCTGAAAATGGCGTTGGAACGTTCCTTTCCGTAAGTATTGAGAAAATACTGGCGAACATAATCGAGTTCTCGTTGACTTACCTTGCCATCGGCCTTTATTACAATAGAGCAAAGCGACAATAGGTTTAGCTCAAAATCTGCCGGGGAAACACGCTGCTGTGTAATATCCCTAAAAATTGTTCTTGCCCCGCCCCCACTACTGTTGAGGTTATCTATGAAGCTACCCACCAAAAATCCAAGAACGGCCCCTGGAAACCTAAAGAAAGTATACCCCAGTACCGCTGCCAACCATTTGATCATTCCTAAACCAATATTTATTTTACTGGGGCCAAAGATATAATTTTAGTGTCTAAATACCCTGATAATGAAAAGTTAAGGTCTATTCTTATAATGCGACAAATTGGTTATCTTTGTACCGCTTTATTAAAACAAAAAATTAGACTATGTATCCAGTAGAATTAGTTAAACCTATGAGAGAGGACTTGGCATCTGCCGGGTTTGAAGAACTATATACCGCAGAAACAGTGGAAAAGGCCATTAAACAATCTGGTACTACCTTGGTAGTGGTAAATTCGGTATGTGGCTGTGCCGCTGCAAATGCCAGGCCTGCGGCCAAAATGAGCCTGCAAAATGATAAGACCCCAGAACATTTGGTTACCGTTTTTGCCGGGGTAGATACAGAAGCTGTTGATGCGGCAAGAGACCTTATGATACCCTTCCCCCCTTCATCGCCAAGTATGGCACTGTTCAAGGATGGAGAATTGGTGCATATGATAGAACGTCACCACATTGAAGGAAGGCCAGCAGAAATGATCTCGGAAAATCTAATAGAAGCTTACAACGAATTCTGCTAGACCTTACCCGCGGTCTTAAGGGATCTAAAAAGTATATTCAAAAACCGTTCGTAATGAGCGGTTTTTTTATTTTTGTGCTATGCAGAAGATACTCGCCTATCCTTTAACGGTAATCTACTTTATTATTTTCGGAATTACCTTATTGGTGTTCCATCCCATACAGTGGATCTGTTTTAATGTTTTTGGATATAACGCCCATAAAAAAAGTGTGAGTATCCTAAACTGGCTGTTAATGCGGTGTTCTAATCTTTTGCTTACGCGATATACATTTAGCAATCCCCACAACATACCTGAGAACCGACCTTTGATCATTGTTACCAATCATCAGAGTATGAACGATATACCTCCCATAATTTGGTATATGCGGGCGTATCATCCAAAATTTGTAAGTAAAAAAGAGTTGGGCCACGGTATTCCCAGTGTTTCCTATAACTTAAGACATGGCGGGTCTGCCCTTATAGATAGAAAGGATAGCAGGCAGGCCCTACTAGAAATTTCGAAACTTGGAAAATACATAGAACGTACACAGCGAAGTGCCGTGATTTTTCCTGAAGGTACCCGGAGCAGAAACGGACACCCAAAGAAATTTCAGACAACGGGTTTAAAAGTTTTAATGAAACAAGCTCCTTCGGCACTCTTGGTACCGATCAGTATCAACGATTCTTGGAAAACCCTGAGGTATGGGAAATTTCCTTATGGTATTGCATCCCATCTGCGCTTTGAGGTACATCCGCCCTTGGAAAACCAAGGAGATCCGGACGCGCTTATTTCCCAGATAGAACACCAAATCATAAACGGAATAACTTCTTTTCAATGACCCAAGAACAAGCTATTGAAAAAACTATTGCCTTTGTAAAGGAAAGTCTTAAAGAGGCAGAAGGTGGGCACGACTGGTTTCATATTCACCGTGTGCTTATGAACGCACAACTCATAGCCAAAACAGAGGACGTAGACCGTTTTGTAGTTACTCTTGGTGCATTATTACACGATATTGCAGATGCCAAATTTCACGATGGCGATGAGACTGTAGGTCCCAAAAAAGCCACAGAATTTCTAAGTGCCCTGGCCATTGACAAAACTGTTATTGACCATGTGGTAAAAATAATAGAAAACATATCTTTTAAATCTAGCCTTAAGATGGCCAATGGCGAGGACAAGGGCATTAAATTCACTTCCAAAGAGCTACAGGTGGTTCAGGATGCAGATAGATTGGATGCTATTGGTGCAATAGGTATTGCACGTGCTTTCAACTACGGGGGATTTAAAAATAGAGTTTTGTACGATCCCGAGGTTGCCGTACAAACGGAAATGACCAGAGAAGCTTATAAAAAATCGGAAGCACCTACCATTAACCATTTTCACGAAAAGCTATTGCTGTTGAAAGACAAAATGAATACCGTAAGCGGGCGGTTGTTGGCTAAAAAAAGACATCAATATATGATGGATTATTTAGAACAGTTTCACAACGAATGGAATGGAAAGGCCTAGTTTACCTTAGGAATTATTTTTTTACTATTTAGAATGCCCCTCCCTCACAAAAGGTCTCTATTTTTTTGTATCTTCAAGCTTCGTTTTTTTTAACCCAATACAAGATGCAAAGAAGAAAGTTTATCAAAAATGTTTCGGCGGCCTCGGCTGCATTTTCAATAGTTCCCAGCCATGTATTGGGAAAAGGTCATGTACCGCCAAGTGACACCTTATATGTTGGGGCATTTGGTGTAGGAGGCAGGGGTACGGGTGTAATCCGAGACCTTACCGCTACCGGAAAGGTTAAATTTGCCACTTTTTGTGATGTGGACAAACGGATGATACAGGCCAGTCAGGAAATGCATCCCAAAACCAAGATGTATACGGATTTTAGAAAGGTCTATGATAAACATCTGAACGATATAGACGCTATAATGGTAGCAACACCAGATCATACCCATGCCACTATTGCGCTTCCCTTTATGAGGGCAAAGAAGCATGCCTATGTAGAAAAACCGCTTACCCATAACATCTATGAGGCCAGGTTAATGACCAATGTAGCCAAAGAGCATGGTATTGTTACCCAAATGGGAAATCAGGGTGCCTCTAGTGATGGTAGCCGACAGGCCAGGGAATGGATAGACTCTGGGATTATCGGAAAAATAGAAAAAGTAGATTGTTGGACCAACCGTCCGGTTTGGCCACAAGGGGTACCAATCCCTAAAACCAATGAACCTGTCCCAAAAGAATTGGATTGGGATCTTTGGTTGGGACCAGCCGCCAAACGCAATTACAATTCCTTATACCTTCCTTTTAAATGGAGAGGCTGGTGGGACTTTGGCACCGGCGCTCTAGGCGATATGGGTTGCCATATTATGGAAACTCCTTTCGGCATCTTGGATTTAGGATATCCAACCGAAGCGGAAGCCAGTTGTACTACCAATTGGGTTGGCGATTTTGTGGAGGCAGACTATAGTGCCTCTTGTCCGGCGTCTTCCGTTGTTCGCTTAAAGTTCAATACCGAAGCGCATGGGGATATTGCCTTAAACTGGTACGATGGCGGTATTATGCCAGACCTGCCAGATGAGTTAAAGGATGGCGAAAAAATTGGTGACAATGGCGGAGGTACAGTCTTTTATGGTACAAAAGGGATTTTGGTATGCGATGTATATTCTCGTAATGCACGTTTGTTACCTAGCAATACCATGTCCATGTTTAATCCTCCAGCACCTTATCTAACTAGAGTTTCCGGAGATACCGGAGGCCACCAAAATAATTGGGTAGAAGGCTGCTTAAATGGCACACCTACATCTTCCGATTTCTCAAAATCGGGTCCTTTAACAGAAGCGGTTTTAATGGGTAATCTGGCCATAAAAGCTTTTCAGTACAAAAAACTGAAAGAAGGGAAAAAAATAGGGGATTGGGATCCTTTTGAATATCCCGGAAGACGTAAGCTGTTATGGGACGGAGATAATATGAAGGTTACCAATTATGACAAAGCCAATGAATGGGTAAAACGAGATTACCGAAAAGGTTGGGAATTAGAATAAAGGAAATTAACTACTACGAGCTTGCAGTTGGTTCTTTTCAACACGGTGTAGCTTCTTTTGCAAGTGTTTTTTTTCGAGTTCATTTTTGGTAAGCCCTATTGCTTGTTTTAGAGCATCTTTTGCGGCTTCCCAATCTTGCAAACTGTATACTAATTCTGCCTTTATAGCATAATATAAACCGTTTGGAACCTCCGTGAGGTCCATATTTGAATTTTCCAATTCCAAAAGTGCCTTTTTTGCCCCATGAACCTTGTAATAGGGAACAACACGATTAAGCAATACTACGGGAGAGTATTGCCGTTGCAATTGAAGGTTATAAAGTCTTAAAATGTTTTTCCAATCCGTGGTTTCAAACGATTTGGCCATGCAATGATAATAAGACACTGCCGCTTCCAGATGATAATTGGACGGCTGGTTATCCAAAGTTCCCGAACTCTCTAAATGGTAAATGCCAATCTGTATCAATTCTTGAATATATTTTTTGCGATCTTGATGCTCTAGATCTACCAATTCCATGTTTTCGTCCAATCTGGCATCAAATCTGGAGGCATGAAAACACATTAAAGCGATTAAGGCATTTAAGTTTGGGTGCCTACAATGGGGGTTATCATATAAAATAAGCGCCAAGCGAATGGCCTCATAACAGATATCCCTTTTTATCATCTGGGAGCCCGATGTTGCCGCATACCCTTCGGAAAAAAGAAGGTATATTACGCGCATAACCACGAACAGTCTGGATTGAAGTCCCATTTCCACGGGTATATTCAGCGTTTCTACCTGATCTTTCAGCTTTTTCTTCGCCCGGGTAAACGCTTTGGCAATGGTTTCTTCTTTTTTTAGGAGGGCTTCCGCAATTTCCCTATTGTGAAAACCACCAATCAATTTTAAACTTAAAATAATCTGATATTCTTGTGAAAGTGAAGGATGACAGCAGGCAAAAACCATTTTTAATTGACTATCCGATATGGTAGTGTCTAACCGTACCGTATCCATTTCAGATTCATTGCCGGTAAAAAAAGGGGTGACATCTTCAGAAAAATTGATCTTCCTATCCCTCCTTAACTGATCTATTAAATGGTTGCTTGCCACTTTTAACAACCATGCCGTAGGGTTGTCTGGCACAGATTTATAGGCCCATACCTGCATGGCTTTTATCAATGTATCCTGAACAGAATCTTCTATTCGCTCTAGCATGGCAGTGCCAAACCTAAATGTAAGTGCAGCTATGACCTTTCCGTATTCGGTACGAAAAAGATGTTCAACAACGGTCTTTGGATCTTCTGAATTCAAAAAAGATGCATTAAAGGATAAGGTTGTCTAAATTATTCAAATGATATCGTCTGTCCCATCAAAATTATCATGTTCACTTGCCTTCTGCCACCCATTTTACAACAGGATATGCTTTATTGCATTTAGCATACCTTATCCTCTTATCCATAATCTCTTCATAGGCTATGGGTTCATTGATAAAATTTCTCGCACTTCGATATTGCCATCATAATCGAATATAGGGCACCCTTTGGAAATTTCCACGGCATGATCCATATCATTGGCGGTAACAATTAAATACCCGCCAACAACCTCCGCACCTTCCGCAAAAGGACCGTTGGTAACTATTTCTCCCCGGTTCTCCACCACTTTGCCTTCATCGGCCAAGGGAAGTCCGTCCAATAGCTGTCCTTTCTCCTGGAGTCCTCCCATCCATGTACCCCATACCTGCATATGGGCCTGTTTTTCTTCTTGGGAAAGGGCCGTGTACTTTTCATGACCTCCCCTAAATAAATACAAAAAATTACTCATCGTGTTTTTTTTTAAAAGTTAAACATTTTTTATTCTATTCTAAAGACGAGCGCATGCCCAAATTTTGGACAACCATCACAAATATGTTCAAAATAATCGTAGCTGTCCATCTTTATATTGTTCGTGCAGCGTAGTATTAAGACGAGGGAACGTCTTCCCTTTAAAATATCTAAGGCGTGCCAAATGGGCCATGGCATGGATCTGTTCCGCTATCTTGCCTTCCCCTGTTTGTCGTAATCCAAATCGGCTATCATTGAGGTTTCCATTGTGGCAAGAGGCTATTTGGTTCAGTACCTTATCTGCCCTATCTGGTAAAGCCTTCCTTATCCAATCCGTAAAAATTTGTCCAACAGCCCCGTTAAGTCTAACTATTGTAAATCCAAAAGAAAGCGCGCCGTTATCGGATACTGCTTTTGCCAAATTAAGAACTTCATTGCTGTTTATTCCGGGGATGATTGGGGCCAGCATAGCGTTGACAGGGATATTGTTCTCGGACAAAACCCGTATGGTATTGAGTCTTTTTTTGATGCTTGCCGTTCTGGGTTCCAATATACGCCGGGTTTCCTCGGAAAGTGAGGTAACCGATATATTTACACCTACAAGTTGGTCCTTATTAAGGTCCTTTAAAATTTCCAAATCTCTTAAAATCAATGAGTTTTTGGTGATAATCCCCACTGGGTGCCGGTATTTTAAAAACACCTTAAGGCATTCTCGTGTAATTCTGAACTTTTTTTCGGCAGGTTGGTAACAGTCCGTATTCCCAGAAAGCACAACAGTATCTGCAACCCAATTTTTGTTCTTTAGTTTCTCCTCTAGCAACAGGGCAGCGGACTTTTTTACCAAGATAACTCGCTCAAAATCCATGCCCGCACTATAACCCCAATACTCATGTGTATTTCTTGCGTAGCAGTAAATACATCCATGCTCGCACCCCTGATAGGTGTTCATGGAATAAGGCATTCCTAGATCTGGGCTGGTTACCTTGTTTACAATTGTTTTTGGAAAAACGGGTATGTATTGGGTTTTGTTGTTCTCCGACGCTTCGCCGGCTACTCTGCAGAATTCCAAAAAATCTTGGCGGACTTCATAAATGTGTTGCAAAAATTTGTTGGGCGTGTTTTTTTGGGCGCCACGACCTTTGCGGTAGGTATTTTTTTTCAATTTAATTGGATTTATTCCAAAAATATGGAATTATTCCAATTTATAGATATGATAAATGTTAATTATTCTAAGATAATCGTGTTGCGTACTAATTGATAATAACCTGTACCAGCTGTTTTTTAGACCCTCTTTTTGCGTAGAAAAGCATGTTATCTTCCGTTTCGTTCATCAAAGGTTTCGATACCATTAAGGGAAGTCTAACTTCTTTGTCGTCTATTATCTTTTTGTAACTCATATTCCCTTTTTTATCCAAGAGGATTACAAAAACGTTTCTATTTCTGCTTAGGCCTTGTTTAAAAACGATACGTTCATTATTAAGTTGTTGGGGGTTTTCCGCAGCACTGCTAATAAAGAAATACGTATTGTCTCCTTTGGTACAAGAACTGTATGATGCATAGGCACCATCGCCTTGGGTAACCTCGGACTTGTTAATGTTCCTTGCCCAGACCATATCACCGTTTGCATCCAACTTTGCACTTACAATATCATTATGATGATATCGGTTTATCCTAACTCTGCCGCCGCTTGAGTTTGACTGCATACTGCTGGTTACAAAATATTCCTCAGCATTAAAAAGAATAGCATTGTCCGATGTAAAGCTTAGATTTTTAAAAACCAAGTTCTTTACCTCTTTGTCGTATTCCTTTCCAAACTTGTCTGTCATGAACTGTTCTGAAAAGGGATTGTATTTTTTAGACTTTATGGCCAAGGTATTGGGATCTAATTCAAAATAACCCAGACCGTTGTACCTGTTGTCTTTTCTATCTGCATAAAACCCAACGCATAACAATTTGTTGTTGTGCAAAGTAGGCTTCAACGCTTCGGAAAACTTTCCTGGATCGTCAAAAGTCTGTGTTTTTACCCCTCCTTTGGAAATGGCTACCATTTCGTACTGAAACTTACGTTCCAAGGCACCAAACCTTTTCTTTTTGAAATACGCTTTACCAATAAGGTAGGCGTTCTGCAGGTTTTCTGAAACCTCAATATTTTCAAACGCATAATTTTTTTCCTCGGCAGCACTGGAAAAGTCCTGGGTGACCAGTTTTTGCAATGAGGCACTAAAAAGATGTATGTAATGTTGATTGTTCTTCCCTTTTTTAAAATGAGTGCTAATGGCAAAAGCCGATTTATCATCGCTCAATAATACCGTGGTGGTGAACCCAGAAGAGAAGTTACGGTTATAGTAGTTTTTGTCCAGCGGGTTTCTAACCGGTTGGGTAGGTATACTTAGTAAAGTTTCTTTGGCAAAATTTATTGCATCCAAAGGACTCCTATGCATGGTATACTTGTAGGCTTCTCCTAGGTAATCATAATCCAAAAAAAGCAGGTATAACTGACCGTTATGCACATAACCTTCTACCAAACGTGTGCCTTTCAGTTTGTAATTGTATTCCGATATTAGTTCTAGATCCTTGTTGTAGTGTTCTATAAGATACCCTTTTGGTTTTAGGATTATGCCCGTGTAATACGATCTTACCAAGACCGATCCACCATTGCCATCATCGTCTATGGCCAAAAGGTTGGAGTATTTATACCTATCGTTATAATTCTCTCCGACGCTATATTTTACCGGGATTTCTTGTGCCGTGGCCTGAAAAATAATAGCCAAAAAAAAGATTGGCAGTAGGGTTTTCCTGAACATTGTAAGTAGGGTTTGAGGTTATCCTATGCCCCGGGAAAATCAGCTTTTCGTTTTTCTAAAAAGGCGGTTGTACCTTCCTTAAAATCGGCAGTTCCAAAACAGTTTCCAAAAGCTTTGATCTCCTGGGCATATCCATTCTTATCATTCTTAAAACCCGCATTTATCGCTTTTATTGCATAAGAAATCGCAACTGGGGAATTATTCGATATCCTGCCTGCTATTTTTTTACACAGCGGAAGCAATTCTTCTTGAGCTACCACGTGGTTTACCAGTCCGTATTCCAAAGCGCGTTCCGAACTTATCATCCCAGCCGTCATAATAAGTTCCATGGCCCTACCCTTACCCACAAGTTGGGGCAGTCTTTGTGTACCTCCGTAACCGGGTATTACCCCTAAGGAAACCTCGGGAAGCCCCATTTTGGCGTTATCGCTGGCGACCCTAAAATGACAGGCCATAGCCAATTCCAAACCTCCGCCCAAGGCAAATCCATTAACTGCAGCTATAACCGGTTTAGACAGGTTTTCAATAAAATTAAAAAGCAAATCTTGGCCGTCTTGGGCTAATTGTTTGCCCTCCTTAACGGAGAAATCCGCAAACTCGGAAATATCGGCCCCTGCAACAAAAGCTTTATCACCACTACCGATAAGTATAATTACCGCTACGTCATGATCCTTGTCCAAATCATCGAACGCCTGGTGCAGTTCTGAAATTGTAGCTTTATTAAGTGCGTTCAGTTTATTTGGTCTATTGATCGTTAAGGTAGCCAAACTTCCTTCCCGGTCTATTAGTATATTTTTGTAACTCATGTTATATTTTCGTTTAATAGTTAGTCCTTAATATTGGCACGGGGAGGCTGTTCCTTGGGAAATCGTACAGTAAATACAGTGCCCTTTTTGGGTTGAGAGGTAAAATCTATGGTTCCCCTATAGGTTTCCACGATATTTTTTACCATACCTAGACCAAGGCCCATACCGCTTGTTTTTGTTGTGAATTTTGGCTCAAAAATCTTATCCTTAAAACCGTCCACGATTCCAATTCCATTGTCCGCAACCGAAATTTTAACGAAATCTTCCTCCTCTGTAACAGATACCAAAATTCTGGGCGACGCTACTTCCGGAACCGCCTGTATCGCATTTTTCACTAGATTGGTAACCACCCTTATCAACTGTGTCCGATCCAACTTTGCTATAATCTCGTCCTTCCCCGCTATGAAATGAATGTAATTCTCGTTAAATATATCCAAGGCCAACTTTACGATCTTTACCACGTTTAAAGTTTCGTTCTGTTGGGCCGGCATTTCAGCAAAATTTGAAAAGGCCGATGCAATACTGCTCATGGTATCGATCTGTTGAATAAGTGTTTTGGAATACTCTGCAACTTTTTTGCCAACATCGGGGTCGTTTGCATCAAATTTTCGCTCAAAACTTTGCACGCTTAAGCGCATGGGTGTTAGTGGGTTCTTTATCTCATGGGCCACTTGTTTGGCCATTTCGCGCCAGGCCTGTTCCCGCTCGCTTCGGGCCAGTTTGGCAGCGCTTTGTTCCAATTCGTCTATCATACCGTTATAGGAACTGATGAGCTTCGCTATTTCTTCACTGGCATCGTCGATAATAATTTTTTCGTTCCGTTTGGTAAGATCCGTCTGGTTTAATTTATCAGAAATGTTTTGAAGGGAACGCGTAATATATTTCGAAATAAAATAGGCCAGGGCAATGGCTATTACGAGCATTAAAAGATATACTCCGCCGAGCCTGAAAAGAAATTCGCGCAATTCCATATTGTTGAAGGAATTATCCTCAAAATACGGTAGATTTAGAATCCCAATTGGTTTAAATTTGGGGTCGGTGATATAGGTATAGGATGCCTGATACTTGTCTCCCGCAGCAGAATTTTCCTCCACATAACGTTTATCCGCACTTGCCGATAAATTATTGAGCACTTCTGCTGTAAGACAGATGGAAATGGAATCGTTCTGAAATTTTGGCCTAGAGCTTTTTATCAATTGCCCTTCCAAATCGTAGATATTGAAGTTTACATTTTGTACATCGGCTATCTGATATATCTCATCCTTAAAAATTAAAGCCAAATTTTCCGTAGTAGGGGGATATGTGGTCTTCTTAAGCGTATAGCTTACGCTTTGTTTGATCTGACCTTCCTTGCGCTCTAATCTTATCTGGTGATAATCTTTGGATTGCTCCCCGTACTGGTATATGGTAACTCCGGCAATAAGCACGGATGCTATGAAGACCAGCAAGATCATAGCGATAAAAATCCGGGAACGAAGCGATAATTTCTTAAACAAGGGTTAGTCTTTATTTGGCCTTAAAGATAGCAATTATCGCGCCAAAGCGTTAGCACAAAATACGGTTCAACTTTAACCTAATGCCTGTTCGTACATGTTACTTCCGCTTATTCCGGATCATCTGCCCTATTACGGATACGTTTGTATAGTTTGATACCCAACATTAAAAGTACGGCCAAGACAAATATGCCGATAACGCCAAAAATCCAATTGAACGCATTTTTAAGGACCACCAAAAAAACCACCGCAAAAAGAATTAATGTGGCGCCCTCGTTCCAGATTCGCATAAAATTAGAACTGTACCTTATATCGTCTTGTTGCAACTGCAAATAAATCTGATGTGTTTTAAGGTGATACAAAAACAACAAGGCCACGAACAGCAATTTTACATGCATCCAGGGTTGTTGTAACCATATTGGCTGCAATACCAGCAACCAAATGGCAAAGATTGTCGCCAAAATTGCGGAGGGCCATGTAATAATGTACCACAGGCGTTTTGCCATGGCCTTAAAAGCATTGCTCAGTATTTCCTTTTCCGGGGAAGCTTTTTCTGAAGCTTCTATATGGTTAATGAAGAGCCGGGGTACATAGAACAGCCCTGCAAACCAGGTTACAACAAAAATAAGGTGTAGTGCTTTTATATAATTATAATACTCTGTCACTTTATTTAATTTGAATAGCCCCGATACCTTCTTCCCATAACCTTTTGTTCAGTGTGGGAATGGCGGTATTGAAAAAAGTTTCCGCTCTTGCATTAAGCGTATTCCATTGTGCATCCAATTCTAGTTTTCTATCCTTATTGGCCTTGTTAACCCTTGGAATGGCACTATTGGTTTGATCTATCAGCATTAAATATTCTGCGGTAAATTTGTTTGGGAAATTCTCCACATCATCATAGGCTTTGGATTTTCTTTGAACCATATCCTTGTCCCATGCATCCAACTGGGCTATCAGTTCTTGGGCTTCCTTTTTTAATGTACTATCTTTTATTAAGCCCAAAACGTCTTCGACCTGCTGTTTTACGGCATGCAAGGTATTTACTTTTTTATGCATTGTTGTCACCTTTTTCGCCATTTCGGCCATAAACTTATCATATTCTTCATACTGTTTGTCTGACACTTCATAGTTGGGCATTGCCAAAACCTGCCCAATAGTATTTACCGTTTTGCCCGCTACATTTAGCTTTAAGGTATAGTTACCTGGTGATACTTTATGTCCACGGTAACTTGTTTCAATATAGGCTTCGGGTATACCTGGAACAATGGGATATTGTAAATCCCAAACAAAGCGGTTTAATCCTTCTTTTTTAGGCAACAAGGGCGCGGCAGGTGGGCCGCCGGCATATTTCTTAAACTCAGGGTCTTTTTCCGAGGTAAAGGTTCTTACAATGCGCCCGTTATCATCGGTGATATCCATAGTGATGGCTATAGAATCTGCCAATTTGGGAAGTTCGTAATAAATAACCATCCCGTTGGCGGGATTTACGCCAACAAAGGGGTCGGAGGTCTTTATTTTTTCAGAATTTGCACTCATTGAGCTATTCCAGGATCCGTTGAGCGCGGCCCCCGGTTTCAAAATAGTGAGTCCTTTTTCAGAGGGTTTGTATTGCGCCAACGCAGTTAAGTCATCCAATATCCAAAACGATCTGCCCGAGGTAGCCACTACCAAATTTCCATGGGCTATCTTTAAGTCGGTTATTGGAGTAACCGGTAAGTTTAGTTGTAGGGGTTCCCAAGTTTTTCCTCCGTTCCAAGAGGCATAAATTCCTTGTTCGGTACCTGCGAACAACAAATCCTTACGTGATTCATCCTCACGTACTACCCGCGTAAATGAACCATAAGGGATTCCTTCACTTATATTGTTCCAAGTTTTACCATAATCTGTTGTTTTATAGATTGCGGGTGTATAGTCGTTGAACTTGTATCTGGTGGTGGCAATATAGGCGGTGGCGGGGTCGTGCGGCGATATCTCAATAGCATTCACTAGGCATTCCTTAAGGCCTGCGGGGGTAACATTCTGCCAGTTGTTGCCGCCATCCTTGGTAATATGAACCAAACCGTCGTCACTCCCTGTCCAGAAAACTCCTTTTTCATGAGGAGATTCTAACATGTATGCAATGGTGCCATAATTTTCTGCCCCCACCGCTTCGTTGGTAAAAGGTCCTCCACCGTTACCTTGTTTATCATCCATGTTCCGGGTAAGGTCTGGGGAAACCTCTTCCCATGTTACTCCCATATCCCGGGTTCTAAGCACTAGTTGTGCACAATGGTAAAAGGTTCCAGGCTCGTGTTTGGACCAAATAATAGGGGCATTCCAGTTAAATAAATACTTCATATCCCTAGCTTGCCTGCCTAGATATTGAATGGGCGCTGCCATTATTTTTATCTCGGATTTGGCTTCCATATCCAACACTTCTATGGTACCCAGGTAACTCCCTCCAACAACCAGTCGGGGATTGTCCGGATCAAATGCCAGAAAAGCGCTTTCCCCACCTGCGGAATATGTCCAGTCTTGTTCAGAAATACTGCTTCTACCAACAGAAAGGCTTGCTATTTTTATAGAAGTATTGTCTTGTTGGCCCGCGTAGATGTTGTAAGGAAATAGATTGTCGGTATTGATACGATAAAACTGGGAGGTGGGCATTATATCTTGCGTAGACCATGTTTTCCCAAAGTTAAAGCTAATGGCCGCACCGCCATCATTTGCAATAACCATATTCTTGGAGTTATTGGGATTTATCCAAAGATCATGAAAGTCTCCATGAGTGCCAGATAAGGTTTCCCATGTTTTTCCGCCGTCTATAGACCGTAAGGCCGGGGCGCTCAAAACATACACGGTATGCTCATCGTTAGGATCCGTAAACACCTCGGTATAGTACCAAGCTCGTTGTGTTAGGCGGTTATCCCCACTTACTTTAGCCCAGGTATTTCCAGCATTCTCGGAAACAAAAAGACCTCCCTTGCCTTTGTCGGAGTCGCTCTCTACCAACGCATAGACCTTGTTGGAGTTGGCCGGACTAACGGATATGGCCATTTTTCCTTTTTCCTCTGGAAGGCCATCATGTATTTTAAACCAACTACTACCTCCATCAATAGATTTATACATTCCACTACCTTCTCCTCCACTAATTACTTTATGGGGTTTGCGCTGATGGTGCCACATGGCGGCATACATAATTTCAGGATAGTTGGCATCCATGGATAGTTCCGAACAGCCTGTTAAGTTGTTTACGAAAAGTACATTTTCCCAAGTAACTCCTCCATCTGTAGATTTATAGATGCCACGTTCCTTTGTTGGGCCGTACAATGCCCCTTGGGCAGCTACGTAAACAATATCCGGGTTTGTTGGATGTATTATGATTCTAGAGATATGTTGTGTTTTCTCCAAGCCCATTTTCTTCCAAGTTTTCCCCGCGTCGGTAGATTTGTATACTCCATCACCATAGGAAGTCATAACCCCCCTTGGCGCATGCTCGCCCATACCGCAATAAAGTATATTGGGATTTGAGGCCGATACGGAAACAGCGCCTACGGAGCCCGTTTCAAAATAACCATCGGAGATATTGTTCCATCGTTGACCGGCATCGCTTGTTTTCCAAAGCCCACCCCCAGTGATTCCCATGTAATAGGTAAGTGGGTCACCGATAACTCCGGAAGCGGTAACGGACCTACCACCCCGGAATGGGCCAATATTTCTATATTTCAACGGCTCAAAGTAAGCTTCGGCCGTTTGCGCGCTTAGGCTTGTCATTATGAATAATGTAACAAGCAGGGGTAAAACTCTTTTCATTGTATTGTTTTGATTGTTTTTGTTTCTTATGGATTCCTTTTTTGAGTTTCTGATCTCCTGGTTCTACTCAACAAACAAATAGTTTAATTGTAGTTTGTTGAAAGCGGAATTAAATGTTTTTATTTCTTCCTCTACCAATTTATCGAAAACCGTTAACTGTGCTTTAATTTTGGATACCAACTCATTTTTTACAGCGATGTCCTGATCTGTTGGTGGAAAATCGTCTAAAGTTACCAGACTGTTCAAATGGCCCAATTTATTGGTTAATCTGATAGGGAAATTTAAAGGATCTTGATTGCTTCTATTCTTAGTCTGATAAAGCGCTTTTTCCACAGCGCCAAAATCTTCCTTCATTTTATTGGCTTTTTCCACAAGCTCTTTGGTTTGTTCATTGTCCTTATACTGCTTTGTAAACGCATCTAACTGGGCGGTGATTTTTCTGATCTTTTTTATTGATTTGTGTGCACTGTCTACCGTGGCATTGATATCACTAACAAAATCGTATTGCTGCTGCATTTGTGCTGAGGATACCTCCGCCCTTGGGTCTGGCAAAATGGTAAATGATTGCGAAACCGATGTTCCGTTGGTGTTAAGATGCACCTTATACTCCCCCGGAACGGCCTTGGCACCTTGAAGATCTGCCCACCATAGGATCATTCCCTTTAATTCTTCGGCACCTTTGCCCCTTGTATCCCAAACAAAACTGTTACCCCCTTTTTTCACTTTCAGTTTTTTGTCCTTTTCCTTGGACGAGTTTTTAAAGATGGCCAAGGTATCTCCTGACATGGTGGAAAAGGTTAAGCTGATGCTATCTTTTTCAGAAACATCCTTAAGGTAAAAATGTGTTATAACTCCGTTTGGATGATTGGCCCCTTCTGTTTTGGAAGGCTCTTTTGCAGCTTCGCCTTTGGTCCTATAGGCATCTTTAGGTTTATAAAGCACCATATTGGTCTTGGTATTTGCTGTAGATAATTGATGTAATACCGTAAGGTCGTCTATAATCCATAGGCTTCTGCCCTGGGTGGCCACTATAAGGTTGTCGTCCTTTATTGTTAGGTCCGTTATAGGAACAATGGGTAGGTTTAATTGAAAAGGTTTCCAGTTAACGCCATCATTGAAAGAAACGTACATTCCGGTCTCAGTACCAGCATATAACAAGCCTTTTTGTTTGGGGTCTTCGCGTAGTGCGCGGGTAAAATGTTCGTTATTTATACCGTTCGTTATTTTCTTCCAGGTCTGCCCGTAATCCGTGGTTTTGTAGAGGTACGGCTGAAAGTCGCCCAACTTATATCTAGTTGCCGCTACATAACAGGTGCCTTCGTCAAATGCAGAAGGTTCTATGCTATTTATCATGCTCCATTCGGGTATGTTCGATGGAGTTACGTTGTCCCAATTTTGTCCTCCATCCTTAGAAACATGGATCAATCCGTCATCGCTACCAACCCATAACAACCCTTCCTTTAAAGGGCTTTCATTGGCTGCAAAAATTGTACAATAATATTCTACGCCTGTATTGTCTTGGGTAATGGGACCTCCACTGGAAACCAGTTTATCCGGATCA
Organism: Spongiimicrobium sp. 3-5; assembly: GCF_046557915.1. Taxonomy (NCBI): domain Bacteria; kingdom Pseudomonadati; phylum Bacteroidota; class Flavobacteriia; order Flavobacteriales; family Flavobacteriaceae; genus Spongiimicrobium; species Spongiimicrobium sp. 3-5. Next base: position 871,415 of record NZ_JBHEBG010000001.1, on the reverse strand, counting down.
TTTCGGGTAAGATCGCCACTTAGCAGTTTCCAACTTTGCCCTTCGTTCTCACTTACATGCACATGATTGGAAAATGTATATAATTTTTTGGGGTTGTGCTTGCTAAAGATAATGGGGAAATTCCATTGAAAACGATATTTCATTCCTTCCGCACCGTAGCCCATGGGGTTATCTGGCCAAACATTGATACCTCTTACAGTTCCGGTCTTATGATTTACCCGAGTGAGGAATCCGCCATAACTGCCTCCATAAACAATATCATTGTTTTTGGGATCCACTGCAATATGGGCAGACTCGCCACCCGCGGTTTCTTCCCAATCGTCTTCTCCAATACTATTGCCATCACTTCTATGTTTAATCCTAATGGTAGAGTTATCTTGTTGGGCCACATATATTCTGTAGGGAAAAGAATTGTCTGTGGTAACCCTGTAGAACTGCGCTGTTGGCTGATTGTAGTAGGTACTCCATGTTTTACCGCCATCGTAGGTTACCTGTGCACCCCCATCATCACCAATAATCATACGTTTTTGGTTTTCCGGTGAAATCCATAGATCATGATGGTCACCGTGTGGGGCATTAAAGGTATTAAAGCTCTTACCACCATCTGTGGATTTGTGATAGCGCACGTTTAGCACGTAAACGGTGTTTTCGTCCTCTGTATCCGCGTATACACGGGTGTAATACCACGCTCGCTGACGTAGTTTTCGTTCTTCATTTACCCGGGTCCATTTTTTACCTCCATCTTCACTTCTGTATAGCCCCCCTTTTTCTTTGTTTTCTACAATGGCCCATACGCGTTCGGAATTTTTGGGGGATACCGCTACTCCAATTATACCAAGGGTATCTTTAGGAAATCCTTCATTTTTTGAAATTTCCGTCCAATTTTCACCACTATCCGTACTTTTCCAAAGTGCGGAGCCATCGCCCCCACTACTTAAACTATAGGGTGTTCTTTTGGCTCGCCATGTGGAAGCATATAGTATTCTTGGGTTATTGGGGTCTAATACCAAATCCACAGCTCCTGCCTGATCGTTTACAAACAATGTCTTTCTCCAAGTTTGCCCACCATCGGTACTCTTATAAACTCCCCTATCTTGTGTTGGTTTGTATATATTGCCTAAAACAGCAGCATAGACGATATCCGGGTTGGAAGGATGTATTCGGATGCGTGGAATATGCCTGCTTTTTGCAAGACCGCTAGATTTCCATGTTTTACCCGCATCTTCGGTTTTCCATACCCCATATCCCGAAGATACATTTCCCCTCAGTGTTTTTTCGCCGCCACCTACATAAATAACATTGGGATCACTTTTTGCCACTTCTATGGCACCGACACTACCGCCAAAATAGCCATCCGAGATATTACCCCAGGTACGGCCGCCATCTATAGTTTTCCATATTCCACCTCCGGTGGCCCCAAAATAGAATAAATTAGGCTCGCCGGGAACTCCCGTAACCGCAGCTGAGCGACCACCACGAAACGGGCCTAGCTGCCTGTATTTTAAGCTGCTATAAAGTTCCTCTGCAAATTGTTCCGGGCTTGGATCGGTTTTCTTTCTTTTTTGTGCTTGTGTAGATAAGGGTAATAGGAAAATCATCAGCAAGAGTATGCCGATTTTGGATAAAAGTAATTTCATAATTTTTAATTCTAATTAGTCAAGCCTAATGTAAGCAAAAAGGATGTAATCTTAAGCCTTTTTCCAGTCCTTAATTAGGCTTTTTGTTTATTGTGATATCATTGATTTCCCAGTTGAAGCCCGAGAATAAAAAAAAGCAGGGTTCCTTAAAAAAGACACGTTCATTTTACTTAAGTTAATCCAACCCACAGGAGAGAGGGATACTAACAAATAAATTTGATATCTTTAAAAGTTCCCAAACGCTTTTCTGTCCTTCCATCTGTAGAAGTTGATACCTGCACAAAACAAAATTCGACAATGTCAAATACAAAAATCATGAGAAATATCATTTGTTTAATGTTCCTAACTGTTTGCTTAATAGCGTGCAAATCAAAATCGGAGCAAAAACCAATAACCGAAACTGAAAGTACTGCCCTTGTTGATGCTTCCATTAAGAAAATAGATGTTCATTCGCATTACGAATATTCTCGTACGTATTTCCCCGCGTTATTTCAGAAGTGGAATATGCAGTCGGTATTGGTAGATGTGGCCATCGAAGATACCGAGGGAATAGAAAGGAGCTGGGACGGGTATACAAAAAACGCTAAGGCAAATCCTAACCTTTTCTACCTCTGTTCTTCCCTGATAGGCAACGGGATAGATGCTTCGGATTTTGCCGAAAAAGCCATTGCCCAATTGGGACAGGAAATAGATTCGGGGGCGCTAATGGTAAAGGTTTGGAAAAATTTTGGGATGGTAACCAAAGACAATGCCGGTAATTTTATTCAGATAGATGATGCTAGGTTGCAGCCTATATGGGATTTTTTAAGTGAACGCAAAATCCCTGTTATGGCTCATATAGGAGAGCCGGTACAGGCGTGGAGACCGTTAGACGACCCTAACAACCCGCACTACGGATACTATAAAAACAATCCGCAATACCATGCGTATATGTTCCCGGACATCCCTACCTATGAAACCATCATTTCCGCAAGGGACCAATGGATTGAAAACAATCCCAGCCTCTCCGTGCTCTGTGCGCATATCGGAAGCATGTCGCATAATGTGGATATGGTGGCCGAGCGGTTAGACAAATACCCGAATATGCAAGTGGAATTGGCTGCAAGATTTGGTGATTTGGCAAGACAAGATTCCAAAAAAGTAGCTCAGTTCTTTGATAAGTACCAAGACAGAATATTGTTTGGTTCGGACTACGGCAATGGAAGCCAAGAAGATACCATGACCGAGGATGAACTTAAGGCCGAACAAGAAAATCTGGACACCAATTATCAAACCCTATGGGATTATCTTAGTGGCACGGATTCGCTAACGGTACGTGGACAAAAGACCAAAGGTCTAGGGCTTACATCGGATATTTTGAACAAAATTTATTATCAAAATACGGTCAATTTTTTAAGCCTGGAGTAGAAAGCTAGGCTTGTCTAGGCACTAAACCTTCATGAGCTTAGTCCTTACTTCCTTGCGAAGGTAATATCCGGTCACTAAGGTAGCCAGTATATCTGCTATAGGAAAGGAGATCCAAACACCCAGTTCTCCCAAAAAGTATGGTAAAATTATAACGAGTGGTATAAAAAAGAATCCCTGCCTGGTAAGGGTCAACAATAGCGCGGGAATGGCCTTTCCAACTGCCTGAAAATAAGCAGCTCCAATCAATTGTAATGCTATTATTGGAGTAGCGGCAAAAACCCAGCGCATAGCTGCCGGTGCATGCTCCAGAACAAAAATGTTCACCGCCAATTCTTTGGCGGGCAAATCGGTTCTACTACTTAAGAACAAGGACGCTATTTCTCCGGGGAAAACCATTAGGCCCACAAAAACCAAAGAGGCCATAATGGCCGCATATTTAATTGCTGTATTGATCGACTGCCTTACCCTGTTATATTTCCTAGCTCCATAATTAAACCCGGCGATGGGTAGAAAACCTTGGGTTACTCCAAAAACAGGAAAAAGGGCAAACATAAGCATGCGCCCTATTATGGCATATACGGCAACCATGGCTTCACCACCAAGATCGAACAAAATATTGTTCATCAATAAATAGGTGATACTGGTTACGGCCTGTCTGGCGAGGGTAACAAACCCCAAGGATCCTATTTCCTTCAGAATAGTACCTTTCATTCCAAAATGATGAAACTTCAATTTCAGTTCGGAGTTTTTAGAAAGAAAGAACCAAACGATATACGATAGGCAAAGAAGATATCCAATGGTAGTTGCCCAAGCGGCACCATGCATACCCCAATCCAACACATAAATGAAGAGGTAGTCCATGAACAGGTTACCCACTGAAGGAATTATCATGGCGATCATGGCAAACTTGGGTTTTCCTTCTGCCCTTATCACGGTATTGCCCATCATGCATAAGGCTAAAAAGGGCACTCCGTACAAAACTATGGTATAGTAAATTTTTGCGGGTCCAAAGATGGCACCTTTGCCTCCAAAGGCCGGAATTAAAGAATCCACATAATACAGCCCCAAAACCACCATGGAAACAGTAACCAGGAGGGTAAGTGTTATTTGATTGCCAAAGGTTTTAAGGGCCCTTTCCTTATTTTCTGCCCCCAAAGCTCTGGAAATAATGCTAGATCCCCCAATACCTATGGCCATACCCAGGGCGGCAATGAAAAAAGAGACAGGGAGTACAACATTAATGGCAGCTATGGCAATAGAACCGATCCAATTGCCTACAAAAATAGAATCTACAAGTACATTTAGGGACATTACCAAAATGCCTATAGAAGCAGGTACCGCCTGTTTAACGAGCAGTTTTCCAATGGGCTCCGAACCTAATTGTTCAGCGGAGACCTTGCCCATTAACTTGGTAAGGTTGCATTAAGGTTCCAGTTAGAGATCCAGTTTACCATTACCTTTACCCAGGCGTCGTCGTCATTTAAACATGCTATATGTTTATAGGCCTCGCCACCGGCTTCTTCAAATTGGGCCTTTCCTTCCATGGCAATCTCTTCCAACGTCTCTAAACAATCTGCCACAAAAGCTGGTGTAATCACTGCTAAACGCTTTTTCCCTTCCGCCGCCAATCGATCAAACTCATAATCTGTGTAAGGCTTTAGCCAAGGGTCACCTGCCAAACGCGATTGAAATGAAGAACTTACTTTTTCTTCGGGCAATCCTAAATACGACTTTACCATTTCCGTGGTATCATACACTTGGTGCCTGTAACATGTATTATGGGCCACGGAATTTATACTACAGCAACTACCGTCTATCTTACAGTGAAACTTGGTAGGATCCGATTTTCGTATATGCCGCTCAGGAATTCCATGATACGAGAACAAAATATGATCGTAGTCAAAATCTTTTAGTTCCGCAGCTATTTTGTTGGAAAGTACTTTTATATAATCTTCATTTTTGTAGAATGCCGGTAAGGTGGTAATCCGCATTTCGGGGAAGTGTTTTTCTTTCTCTTCCATGGTCTTAACCACAACAGTCTCATAAGAAGACATGGCATAATGCGGGTATAGCGGTACCAGCAAAACATCATCTACCCCCTTTTCTTTTAATTCTTGAAGTGCTTTTTTTATGGACATGGAACCGTAACGCATTCCAAGTGCTATCGGTAAATTTATCTGCTCTTGCACCTTTTCTTTAAAACGTTCCGAAATTACGATCAACGGAGAACCTTCGTCCCACCAAATCTTTTTGTAGGCCTGCGCGGATTTTTTAGGTCTTGTCTGCAATATTATGCCACGCACCAATACGTTTCGCAACCAATTGGGCACATCTATTACCCGTTCGTCCATTAAAAATTCGTCCAAATAAGGTTTTACTGCTTTGGGAGTTGGACTATCGGGAGAGCCAAGATTTACCAATAAAATTCCTTTCATTCTTTATGGAATATTTTTTAGTTTCTTTTGCGCATAAAAGTACTACTTGTGGTCTAATTATGTTACTATTAGTTGAATACTTTTTTGATGCCATCATAAGGAATATCAATGTAACCGCAACTGCGGGCCAAGCATTAAACAGTCAATTTTGAAGTGCCATTTTCTCATCAATGAACCGATTTCTTTTAATATTATCGTTTTAATTTTACAAACTGAAAGAAAAGTAGTATATAGTGCTGCCTAAAAAATCTAGAACAACTATATATGAAATGTCCCTACTTCTTTTTGCTCCCTTTTCTTTGTTTGTTTATTATAAGTTGCTCCAAAGACGAGGAAAGTTCCTCCAAAGACGAGGAAAAAACTTCTGACGACCCAAAATCTGAAGTCTATTTTACGGTAAAAACGGCTTGTGAAGACGATTCTTCCGCAATGGACAATTGGATAATAGTACATGGGGAGGATGGTCAATTATTAGATTATAAGACCTACGAAACGGAGGAGGTCCTAACCTTTGAAACCAGCGAAGAGGAAATACCCGCAAAGTTTACGGTAACCACTTTAGAGGTTAGGGAAATCCAAGGGTTCCCTTCACATATACTAGAGTCTGTAACGGAGGTAACCAAGGGAAGTATTTGGGACAATACTTGCACCGTATCTCCTGAGCCTATATCCAACCCAACACTTGGCAAATTTAATTTAAGCGTTAACAATGTTCCCTTCCAACCTGTTTTTTATGGTTTCAATATCTCTGACGGTATTGGAATATCTGATGCAAGATTTAATACTGTTTCCAATGGAGGATTTACCGATTTTGAAGAGCAAATTGATATTAAGCAAAATGGAGACGATTATTTAATTTCAATCTTTGACGGCAATGGCGATTTTAAGTACCACTTTTTGGACGAGTACACCAATGGAGCCAACATTTCCTTGGACTATAGCGAATTTGCCTCTTATGATAGTTATCTTGAATTTGATGTGCCACCATATGAAAGGCTATTTTTTACAACTACAGGTTATGAAGATAATTCGGAAAAACAATATACCATGTACACCGTCCTAGCTCCAGGGTTTTATTCCAATCCAGTGGATATTTTAAAACCTGGCTATCTGGATCGGTTTTCTACATATAATATAATTTTGATAATAGACGTACTAGACGGTTATACGTATTCCTATACTCATTTGGGACCTAAACCCGAAGCAATCAATATTCCTGAAAAACCCATGTTTACCATTCAGAATACGGATATCCATAATTTTGAGTTTTCTACTGACTTGGAGGATTATATCTCTAAAAGCATAGGCTGGAGTTACAGTGCCGAAGACCCAATATCCGATGGCACAAATACCTATTGGTCTGTTAGGTCCGTAAAAGGATATAACCCCGTAATAGGCGATTTACCAGAAGATCTTTTACAAAAATATCCTCAGATCCATATACAGGATCTAAAATATAAGCACAGTGTCTTCCGTTTAAATGAAGAAGAGAGTATCGATTTTAATGATTAAATAGTTGTATGAAATTTTCCTTGGGCAACCTTGCACTTTGCGTTTTGTTATGGATTAATAGCACTAACGGTCAGCAACTCATATGCTCTGCCCAGGATAAGGAAGCTTTTGTATCCAAAGTGTCGGAAACTAGTAATCTCCTTAGACCTAATTTTGGCGAGACTTTGGTTTTAATCGGAAAAACATTCTTAAAAACTCCTTATGTGGCCAAAACTTTGGAAGTGGGCAAGACCGAATCCTTGGTCATTAACCTACAGGGTTTGGATTGTACCACCTATATAGAAAATATACTTGCTTTTGGGCTTATGTTAAAAAGCGGGAAAAAGGACTTTGATTCGTATATAGCGTTTTTGGAAAAGTTGCGTTATAGAGCCGGAAAATTGGATGGTTATCCTTCCCGACTTCATTATTTCACCGATTGGATAGCCGATAACGGGCAAAAAGGACTGGTAAAAGATGTTACTGCCGAAGTGGGCGGTAATGAAGTTTTTAAGAAAATAAACTTTATGAGCACGCATCGCAACTTATATCCCTTTCTTAAGGATAACGATGAAAATTATGACGAGATCCGTCAAACGGAACAGCGATTAAACCAGCAACCAATCTGCATTTTGGCACAAGATCAAATTGAAACCAATGAACATTTGCTGAAGACCGGGGATATCATAGCTTTAACTACTTCCATTAAAGGATTGGACATAACCCATACAGGTATGGCCACGCGGGAAAGTGATGGTCGCATTCATTTACTACATGCCTCATCTTCTTCTGGCGAAGTTGAAGTTTCAGAATTACCATTAGCCAATTACCTAAAACAAATAAAGCACAATACGGGAATTATGGTGGCCAGACCAATGCCCTAAACCATTATCTGCCCAGACAGTAGGTTATTCCACCCAATAAATGTGCTTTAAACGCAGGTTCATCAAAAGATTCTTTTGTGTGTCCGCCCCCAGTATAAAAAATGCGGCTAGCTCCAATTTCCTGATACCATGCAATTGGATGGTTTTCCCCATTGGTACCTCCTTCATAGGAACTCTCGTCTAAATTTATAAGAACTTTTATGTTTGGGTTAATCTCTTTATAGTTATACCATTCGTCTGCACGCACCCACGTATCTTCTAGATGGGAAGTGGACGGATGATCTTTGTCCAATACCTGCATTTTGGCCTCCCTTACATTGGGGTCATTGGGATGGCTATCAAAGTATGCTCCAACTAGTTTCCCATACCAAGACCATTCATATTCGGTATCACAAGCCGCGTGTATCCCCATAAAATTACCTCCTGCATCTATAAAACCCTCAAAGGCCTGCTCCTGTTCAAGGCCTAAGACATCAAGTGTGGTACTAAGAAAAATAACCAATTTGTAATTTTTAAGGTTTTCGGAATTAAACTCTAGGGAATCTTCGGTATGTGTAATTTCAAAATTTTCCATGGCGCCCAACTCCTTAAGGGTAGCCACTCCTTTTTCTATGGATTTATGCCGCCAGCCAGCGGTTTTGGTAAAAACCAAAATCTTATCGGGCTCAATTGTTTCTAGATTGTCCTCCGACGTTTTCTCTTTTTTAGGTTCTTGTTTACAGTTACTTACTGCAATAGATAACAGTAGCAAAAGGACGATTCTAAAGGGTAGTTTCATTAAATTATTATGTATTGGTACGTCTAAATATCGAAATTTTGATTGAAATAAGGCGTGTTTGATTTAAAAGTTTGAATGATGTATTGCCTAACCAGCGGCCAAGGACATTAAATATTTTTTAGGGGTGGTACCATATTTCTTTTTAAAGGCCGAAATAAAATGGCTAGCTGTGCTATATCCTACTTTTAAGCCAACTTCGTTTACATTGTGCTTTCCTGTCTCTAGCATCTTACGGGCATAGTCCATCTTATAATCAAATAAAAAACTAAATACCGAATCCCCGTAGATTTGCTTAAATCCTTCTTTAAGTTTTTTAAGGCTAAGCCCTATCTCCTCGGAAAGTTCTACAAGGGTTGGCGGTTCTGCCATGCGGGAAATCATTATTTCCTTAGCCTGCCGAATGCGCCTTACATTATCCTCATCTACCAAAAAAGGACATTGTTCCATATCGGCATCCTCGTTTTTATTAAAATAGAGGGAAATAAGTTCATAGACCTTGCCCCGTATATAGAGCTCCTTAATGGAAGGATGCAGGTTGTAGTTCATCACCTGACTGAGGACAACGGCAATTGCCGGACTGACCCCTTCTTGCGAATAGTACTTCTTCTCTTTATTGTCCGTACTTAAAAAAGGAATGTAGTTTGCTTCTTTTGAAAATAAAGAATGGAACTTTCTAATGGTCATTATTACCGAAACAAGCCAAGAATTGGCGTTCAACTCCAAATTCATGGGTAAATCCAATTGGGTATTATACAACAACAGCGAGTTTTCCTCTGATACGTCCAAGGCGTAACGCCCATCATTAAAAATAAACTTGGCCCTTCCTTTTAAACAGAAGTGAAACTGAATAAATGAGCTATCGATCTCTCTACTTACCCTTTGATTATCAGCACTGTCGTTCTGAATTTTAAGCACATAGAAACCATCTTCTATCAACACTTCCTCAAAGGAACCTTTAGCGACATTTTTTGTGTTCATATTTCGATTTTTATATTCATTTCTATTTAGAGTCGTTCTAAATAAAAGCGCCCCGAAAGACTGTCAACACACAAATTTACTATTTTAAGCGCAAGTAATTGCATTGGAATAGCATCTAAACTTATATCGACACAATTTATTCCTCTAGCGTTATTTTTATTGATACTATGAAATTACATTTGTTTTGATTCTTATGAATGCATGAAAGATTACCATATTTCTAAACACAACTCTTTTTACACCATAGGCCTTAACTACAAAAAGGCGGATGCTGTGGTCCGCGGAAAGTTTAGCCTAAGCGAGACCGCCATAGACAATTTATTGGCCCAAGCTGTTCTCAACGACATTGATGGGCTCTTGGTTACCTCTACCTGCAACCGCACGGAGTTACATGGTTTTGCCCAACACCCTTTTCAGCTCATTAAATTGTTGTGCGATAATACCAGAGGTACCGTAGAAGAGTTTCAAAAAGTTGCTTACGTATACAAAAACAAGGAGGCCATAAGCCATTTGTTTAGAGTGGGTACTGGTTTGGATAGTCAGATTTTAGGCGACTTTGAAATTATAAGTCAGTTGAAACAGAGTTTTTACCGCTCCAAAAAGCATGGATTGGCCAATCCTTTTCTAGAGCGTCTGTGCAATGCCGTTCTAAGGGCCAGCAAACGGATAAAGAACGAGACCGAACTGTCTTCAGGGGCAACATCGGTAGCCTTCGCCTCCGTACAATACATTCTTAAAAACGTACCCAATATTTCCGACAAGAACATATTGCTGTTCGGAACGGGGAAGATTGGAAGAAACACTTGCGAAAATCTTATAAAACACACCAAGAATTCGCACATTACACTTATCAATAGAACCAAAGGGAGAGCCGAAAAGGTAGCCGGAAAATTTAACCTCGTCGTTAAGGACTATGGGGATTTGCAAACAGAAATAAGAAAAACCGATGTGCTCATTGTAGCAACCAGTGCACAAGCCCCTACAATCTCTAAGGAGTTGGTATATCCCAAAAAACCCTTGTTGATCTTAGACCTTTCTATTCCAAAAAATGTTTCGGAAGATGTTTCGGAATTGGAAAACGTAACGTCCATACATCTAGATCACCTTTCGCAAATGACAGATGAGACTTTGGAGCGTAGAAAACAGTATATTCCGGAAGCGGAAACCATTATTGATGAATCCAAGGACGATTTTATAAAATGGCTCGAAACCCGAAAATTTGCCCCAGTAATAAAAGCGCTGAAAAAGAAGCTGAACACCATAAAGGAAGAAGAGCTCGATTTTCAAAGTAAAAAAACTTCCGAGTTCGATCCTGAACATGCCGATATTATCTCCGATCGCATTATACAGAAAATTACCAAGCAATTTGCCAATCATCTTAAGGAAACGGACATTGATGCCGACACCAGTTTGGCGCTTATCCAGAGGGTGTTTCAATTAGAAGTAGATTCCAAATGAACAGGATAATACGCATTGGCACCCGCGATAGTGAATTGGCGCTATGGCAAGCAAACCATGTAAAAAACAAATTGGCAAAACTTGGACAGGAAGCCGTGCTGGCACCTATAAAATCGCAAGGCGACCTTGTTTTGGACAAGCCCCTATACGAATTGGGCATAACCGGCATCTTTACAAAGACCTTAGATGTTGCAATGCTTAAGGGTGATATAGACATTGCCGTACATTCCTTAAAAGATGTTCCTACCCTCTTGCCCAAAGGAATTGTGCAGGCTGCCGTACTTAAGCGTGCCAATGTGCACGATATACTGGTCCATAAAGGTCTAGATTTTCTATCGGATGAAGGAACAGTGGCTACTGGCAGCTTACGACGAAAGGCACAATGGCTGCACAAATATCCCAAACATAAGCTAGTAGATTTAAGGGGCAACGTAAATACCCGACTACAAAAACTTGTAGACAACCCTTGGAACGGTGCAATTTTCGCCAAGGCAGGCTTGGAGCGAATAAACCTTTTGCCAAAAGAAATGGTTCTACTAGATTGGATGTTACCGGCACCCGCCCAAGGCGCAATGATGATCGCCGCCATGGAAACCGATACTTACTGCAAACAGGTGCTAACAGCTTTAAACGATGACGAAACCGAGTTATGTACAACCATAGAACGCGATTTTTTAAGAACTCTGGAAGGTGGTTGCACAGCTCCCATTGCCGCATTGGCAACAATTACCCACCATACCATAAAATTTGAAGGAGCGCTTTTTTCATTAGACGGTAAAAAAAAGGTGACGATTAAAAAAGATGTCCCCATAAATAATGCTCACGGGTTTGGTAAAATATGCGCTAGAGAGGTATTGGCCAAGGGTGGTAAGGAATTGATGTTCACCATTAAAAAAGAAATGCAATAATTTACATGTTAACCAGGAGTCCAAGCTGCTATGAAAACAGTACTGTCCACAAAAATATTATCTCCTTCCCAAAAGCAATTGCTTCTAAATGCAGGCCTGGGTTTTGTGGAATATAATGCCATAAAAATTATCCCCATCGACTTTGAAATAACCCACAGTGCGGATAACTTCATTTTTACCAGTAAAAATGCCGTTAAGGCTTTTCTAAAAAAGAAAACAGGGGAAGTGCACCCCTCATTTGAAAAAACAAGGCCAAAGATTCCCAATATTTTTTGCGTGGGCGAAAACACCCGGGCTCTTCTAGAAGAAAATGGACTAAAAGTGGTTAAAAATGCTGAAAATGCGTCAAAATTGGGCGAAATGATAGCAAAAAAACATAAAAACGAGTCTTTTCTGTTTTTTTGTGGAAATAGAAAAAGAAAGGAATTACCAACCATTTTAGCAAAAAATGGTATTACATTCAAAGAAATAGAAGTTTACAACACCGAGCTAAATCCAAAAAAATTTGACCGTTCTTTTAACGGAGTTCTTTTTTTTAGTCCAAGCGCAGTAGAGAGTTATACGGAAGTCAATCAATTAAACAACATCGCCGCCTTCTGCATAGGAAACACCACCGCAGAGGAGGCCAAAATACATACAAACAATATCATTATTGCCAATAAACCCACCATAGAAAATACCTTGGTACAAGTAGTAAAGTTTTTAAACCCACATAAATAAATTCCTCGACCTCGTTCGAGCATTCAACTATGATAAAAAACGATTTGTTTCTTAGAGCCCTCAACGGAGAAAATGTAGAACGGCCACCGGTATGGATGATGCGGCAGGCGGGCCGTTATTTGCCAGAATTTATGGAAATCAAAAAAAAGTACGATTTTTTCACACGTTGCCAAACCCCGGAATTGGCCTCCGAGATAACTGTACAACCCATTCGCAGATTTGGTATGGACGCCGCCATATTGTTCAGTGATATCTTGGTAGTGCCTCAGGCTATGGACATTGAAGTGCAGATGAAACCTAATTTTGGCCCTTACCTTCCAAATCCTATTCGTAGTATAGCAGATGTAGACCGCGTTGTTATACCCGATGTAAACAAAGAATTGGATTACGTAATGAAGGCAATAGCAATGACCAAGGAAAAGCTTGCAAGCGAAATTCCGTTGATCGGCTTTGCTGGTTCCCCGTGGACCCTATTATGTTACTGCGTACAGGGCGAAGGAAGCAAGACCTTTGACAAAGCCAAAGAATTTTGTTTTACCCAGCCAGAGGCCGCACATCAACTACTACAGAAAATTACAGATACCACAATTGCGTACCTTAAGGCCAAAGTGCATGCTGGGGTAAATGCAGTTCAGGTATTCGATTCTTGGGGAGGTATGCTTTCCCCAACGGATTACAAAGAATTTTCTTGGCAGTACATACAACAGATTATCGATGCCCTTAAGGATCTTGCTCCGGTTATCGTTTTTGGTAAGGGTTGCTGGTTTGCCTTAGGTGATATGGCCAAATCGGGAGCGGCGGCTCTAGGAGTAGACTGGACCTGCTCTGCTAGAAATGCAAGATACTTAAGTGGCGGAAATATTACATTGCAAGGAAATTTTGATCCTTCGCGTTTGCTATCGCCTCCAGAGGAAATTAAGAAAATGGTCACCCAAATGATCCGCGATTTTGGAAAGGATAAATACATCGTTAACCTAGGACATGGTATTTTGCCCAATGTACCCGTTGAAAATGCCAAGGCCTTCATTGATGCGGTGAAAGAATTTCGACCCTAAACGATCAAGATTACCCAATGACACAAATAAAAAACAAATTCTACACCTATATCCAAGAATTGCAAGATACCATCTGTTCAAAATTGGAATCGGTGGACGGGGTGGCAAAATTTAAGGAAGATCTTTGGAAACGCCCAGAAGGCGGGGGTGGCCGCACCAGAGTAATTGAAAATGGAGCGGTATTTGAAAAAGGAGGGGTCAATATTTCGGCTGTACATGGGGCGCTGCCAAAAAGCATGCAAACCTATTTTGGTGTAGAAGATGTAGACTTCTTTGCTTGTGGACTGAGCCTTGTAATTCATCCCAAAAGCCCCATGGTACCTACCGTACATGCAAACTGGCGCTATTTTGAGATGTACGACAAAAAAGGTGATGTTGTTGATCAGTGGTTTGGCGGAGGTCAAGATTTAACTCCCTACTATCTGTTCAATGAAGATGCAGAACATTTTCATAAGGTTTGTAAAAAAACCTGTGATAAACATAATCCAGAATTCTATGCCCAATACAAAAGTAAGTGCGATTCCTATTTTTGGAACGCCCACCGTAACGAGGCAAGAGGTGTAGGCGGACTATTCTTTGACTATTGCAAAGCGACAGAGAATATGCAAATGGAAGATTGGTTTAGCTTTGTTACGGATGTTGGAAACAGTTTTCTAGAAGCTTATGTTCCTATTGTAGAAAGACGAAAGGGTTTACCATACACGCAAAAACACCAAGATTGGCAAGAGATTAGACGAGGACGTTATGTAGAATTTAATTTGGTACATGACAAAGGAACCTTATTTGGGCTTAGAACCAATGGGCGTATAGAAAGTATTCTTATGAGTTTGCCTCCACAAGTGCAATGGCGCTATGACCACCACCCGGAAAAAGGAAGCGAAGAGGAAAGACTTTTAAAAGTATTGGTAAAGCCCATAAATTGGGTTTAATAATTCCATAAATTTGTTGTTCAATTGTAGATAATGAAACAAAAGATTTTTCAGGTAGATGCCTTCACCGACACTGTTTTTGCGGGAAATCCGGCAGCTGTATGCATATTGGATAGTTGGCCAGATTCCCAATTGATGCAGCAAATTGCACAGGAAAACAACTTAGCGGAGACGGCCTTTGCGGTAAAAAGTAACGATCGGTACGAGTTACGGTGGTTTACCCCAGAAGTGGAAGTAGACCTGTGCGGGCATGCTACATTGGCCACCGCATATGTCTTGTTCAACCATTACAATTATGATCAATCGGTCATTCGGTTTTATTCCCCACGAAGCGGTGATCTCGTGGTAGAAAAGACAGGTGATGGTACTATGGTGATGGATTTCCCAACGGACGATTTAACAGAGTTCCCCTTTACAGAAGAGGTTAACCGGGCCATCGGGGCAAATCCGATAGAGACCTTTAGGGGCAAATCTGATTATCTATTGATTTATACCTCCCAAACGGAAATTGAAAACATTAGACCCAATTATCACTTGTTAGATCAGATAGATTGTAGAGGGGTCATTGTATCGGCTCCCGGAAGGGATGTAGATTTTGTTTCAAGAGCCTTCTTTCCAAAATGCGGAATCCCTGAAGATCCGGTTACGGGTTCCGCCCATACCACCCTTACGCCATATTGGTCTAAACAATTAAATAAGATCAAGCTTACCGCAAAACAGATTTCCCCAAGAGGAGGAGAACTAAATTGTGAATTTTTGGGCGATCGGGTAAAAATTTCCGGGCAGGCCGTACTATATATGATCGGAGAAATAGTCTTATAGGTCTTCGGCATTTATACATGAAATAATACCGTAAAAAGAAAACAATGTATCCACTAATAAGAAACCGAAGGTTACGAAACAGTAAAGCAATAAGAGACTTGGTAAGGGAAACCCACTTAACGCCAAAAGATTTCTTGGTGCCACTATTTGTAGTTGAAGGTAAGGACGTAAAAGAGGAAATTGCCTCTATGCCAAATTATTATCGCCTAAGTCTTGATCTGTTAGGGAAAGAGGTGAAGGAATTATGGGATATGGGCCTTTGCGCGGTGCTGCTGTTCGTAAAAGTTCCGGATGAGCTGAAAGATAATAAAGGTACAGAAGCCCTAAATGCCGAAGGACTAATGCAGCGAGCTATCAAAACCGTTAAAAATGCCTGTCCCGAAATGCTGGTAATGACAGATGTTGCCTTAGATCCTTATTCATCTTACGGACATGATGGTATTGTGGAAGATGGGAAAATCCTTAATGACGAAACCGCCGAGGTATTGGCAGAAATGAGTGTTTCCCATGCTACTGCAGGGGCCAATTTTGTGGCGCCAAGCGATATGATGGATGGTAGGATACTCACCATTAGGGAAGCCTTAGAGGAAGAAGGTTTTATAGATACCGGTATTATGAGCTATAGCGCCAAATATGCCAGTGCCTTTTACGGACCTTTTAGGGATGCACTGGATTCCGCTCCGGGATTTGGAGACAAAAAAACCTATCAAATGGATTTCGCCAATCGGTTTGAAGCCATTAGGGAAACGGAAATGGACATTGATGAAGGGGCCGATATAGTTATGGTTAAACCAGGTCTTTGCTATCTGGATATCGTTCGCGAAATTAAAAATGAAGTAGACGTACCCGTTGCCGTATACCAGGTCAGTGGAGAATATGCAATGCTAAAAGCCGCGGCTGAAAAAGGTTGGCTAGACCATGATGCCGTAATGTTAGAGCAGCTTGTGGCCATTAAAAGAGCAGGGGCAAATATCATCGCAAGTTATTTCGCCAAAGATGCAGTAAAACTTATTTAGTTGTAATTTGAAGACAAAATTTGAACCGCATAGATAATATGGTTTATATGAAAAAATGGAACAATCATTTTATTTTTATACTGATAGGTATACTGTTTGTATTCTCTAACCTACAAGCCCAAAGTAAACAGTCTAATAACTTGGATCTTTCATTGGACAAAGGCCTTACGTATGGCCTTCCCAGCGATGTTGGCCTAGACTCAAGTTATATCCGCCATCGGGTAGATTCCATTATGACCCATGCCATACGGAACAATGCTTTCCCTGGGGCACAACTGCTTGTTGCCAAAGACCGTAAAATCATCTTTCACGAGGCGTTTGGCTTTCATACCTACGATAGCATTCAAAAAGTAGCCCTAGACGATATTTATGATTTGGCATCGGTAACCAAAATTACGGGACCCTTACCCGCATTGATGAAATTACACGACGAAGGAAAGTTGGATTTAGATGCACCTTTTAGTACCTATTGGGAACCCTGGAGCAAAGCAAAGGACAAAAAGGATCTTACACTGAGGGAAATTTTAAGCCATCAGGCCGGGTTGGAACCTTATATTGTTTTTTTGGACGAAGTGATAAAGAATGGCAAGATCAAAAGACGCTATATAAGACCGTACCGTAAGCGTGGCTTTGAAAATAAGGCATACGACAATCTATATATAAAAACCAATTTCTATAAAAAAGTAAATCGGGCAATAAACAAATCCGAAGTATCAAATACGAAGAAGTACAAATATTCTGGGCTGAGCTTCCTAATTTATCCGCAGCTCATAAAACAGCTTACGGGTGTGCCTTATGATGAATTTGTTGGAACCAATTTTTATACCCCTTTGGGTTGCAGTACTTTGGGCTTTAACCCCAGTACCAAAAATTACCCCAATACCATAGTACCTACCGAAGTGGATACGTTGTTCAGAAAAACACTTACCCAAGGTTGGGTACATGATGAAAACGCAGCTTTGCTAGGCGGTATTTCGGGCAATGCAGGTCTATTCGGAACTGCCACGGACCTTGCCAGACTTATGCAAATGTACGCTAACGGAGGTTCCTATGCAGGTAAGCGATACCTCTCGGAGAAAACGGTAAATGAATTCACAAAAATACAATACCCCGAAAACGAAAATCGTAGAGGTCTTGGTTTCGATAAGCCTTTATTGAACAATATGGAATTACCGTTAGAAGATGCCTACCCCGCCCCAGAAGCCAGTGCGGAAAGCTTTGGGCATAGTGGCTTTACAGGAACGTTCGTTTGGGCCGATCCAAAAAACCAATTGGTATTTATTTTTCTTTCCAATAGGGTTTACCCCACAAGGGAAAATAGAAATCTGTATGCTTTAAACGTTAGATCGGCTTTGCATCAGGTATTCTACAAAGCAGCGTTATCTCAATAACATTAATTTTGGGTTACTATTTTATTAGTACCTTAGTGTAATATTTGCGTTTCATGGGATTGCTTGTCTTTTATGCCCTTATCTCAATCTTTTTTTCATTCCTGTGCTCTATCTTGGAGGCAGTGCTGCTTAGCGTTACCCCAACTTTTATCAACCTAAAAAAGAAAGAGGGCAAACCCTACGCCAACAGTTTGGAAAACCTAAAAAAGGATGTAGACAAACCACTGATCGCCATCCTTACCCTTAATACCATTGCACATACGGTAGGCGCAATTTTGGTAGGTGTGCAAGCCAAGGTGGCTTATGCCGAAATCTATGGCAGCGCAGAAAGGACCGTTTTAGGAATACAATTTACCGAAGACCTAATGGTGGGCGTGGTATCTACCATTATGACCATATTAATTTTGGTTGCCTCAGAGATTATTCCGAAGACCATTGGGGCCACCTTTTGGAAGCAATTGGCCAATTTTACCACAAAAGCTCTAAAAATTATGGTGTGGGGGCTAAAATGGATAGGGCTCCTTTGGATATTACAGCTTTTCACCAAACTTATTGGAAACAAAGAACACCACGGCAGCGTGTTGAGCAGGGAAGATTTTACTGCAATGGCCGATATTGCCCATGAAAAAGGGGTTTTTCAAGAGTCAGAATCCTTGATCATTAAAAACCTGCTGCGGTTCAATGAAATTCTTGCCAAACATGTAATGACTCCTAGAACCGTGATGAAAATAGCTTCGGAAAACGACTCAATAAAGGATTTTTACGACGAGAATACCAAACTTCGCTTTTCTAGGATTCCCATCCATGGCGAAACCATGGACAACATCACAGGTTTTGTTCTTAAAGATAATGTGCTGGAGGAAATAATAAACAAAAATGGCAAAGCATCCTTGGCCACCATAAAAAGAGATATTTTAGTAACACAGCGCGATACTCCTATTCCCCAATTATTTGAGACCTTGATCGCAAAACGAGAACACATAGCTTTGGTTGTGGACGAGTATGGTTCCGTAAGTGGGTTGGTAACCATGGAAGATGTTATTGAAACACTGTTAGGTCTAGAAATTATGGACGAAAGTGACAATGTAGAGGACTTACAGACTTTGGCACGAAAAAACTGGGAAAATAGGGCGCAGCGTCTTGGAATTATAAAAGCCGATACAAACATCGAATAATGGAAATTGCATTTATCCATACACCCTTAGGTACTGCCAAATTAGAAGGGGATCAACAAGGACTTTCTGCTATAACCGTTTTGGACGGTAAAGAATTACATAACGATGTTCTCCCGGAAGTTCTAGAAGACGCGGCCTATCAACTCACTGAATATTTTGAAGGCAAACGCAAAACCTTTAGTCTAGAACTTAACCCCCAGGGAACGGATTTTCAAAAGAAAGTCTGGGAAGCGCTTCAAGAAATTCCATATGGCAAGACCATGTCTTACATGGAACTTTCTAAAAAACTGGGAGACGTAAAGGCTATTAGGGCCGTAGCCGCGGCCAACGGTAGAAATCCATTATGGGTGGTAATCCCTTGCCATAGGGTAATCGGTAGCGATGGTTCCCTTACCGGTTATGCCGGGGGATTACATCGGAAAAAATGGCTTCTAGACCATGAAAATCCAGTAAAGCAGCAAAGCCTGTTTTAAGTAAAAAGACTTCCCGGTTTGTAATCATGGTTTTAATGAAATTATAGTTCCCTAAGAGTGCAGTTCATCGATGTTTTATCTTTTGTAGGCCAAGAATTGCGATACTATGGAACGTTATCCACGAGAAAAAGAAACTAGGTAGTCGGTTAATCAAAAAATGCCGTTAAAGGTTTTAAATGTGTTCCGTAGTTATAAACGTTTTATTTTCAAAACAGCGGATGGCAGCAGGAAATCTAATTTTGTTCGTATATTTAAATTAGTGTTTTAATGAACTTCCCTTTTTATAGTGTCATTGCTATAACGTTCAAAAAAAGTTTAGAATAAATGCGCCGCATGGGGTAATACCCTTAGCGGTATATATCAATTATAAAAGCATACCATGCTACACACAATAAACCTGGGTCATATACTTTTCCTGGATATTGAAACTGTCCCCGAGCAAGAAAAGTTTGAACAATTGGACCAGACCAAACAAGAACTCTGGGAACATAAGTCGCGCTACCAGCGTAAGGATGAAATTACCCCTGAGGATTTCTATGAAAGAGCGGGTATCTGGGCAGAATTTGGTAAGATTATCTGTATTTCGGTTGGTTATTTTAATTTTAAGGGTGATATAAGAAACTTTAGGGTTACTTCTTTCCATGGAGAAGAGGAGACACTATTAAAAGAATTCAAATTACTATTGGAAAGCCATTTTGCAGGGCCAAAACACTTGCTCTGCGCGCATAACGGGAAGGAGTTCGACTTCCCCTACATTGCCCGTAGAATGTTGATCCATAAAATTGGCTTGCCTCAGAAGTTAAATCTTTTTGGTAAAAAGCCATGGGAAGTTCCCCATTTGGATACGATGGAGCTGTGGAAATTTGGTGATTATAAGCATTATACGTCGTTAAAACTTATGGCCAATGTACTGGGAATTCCATCTCCAAAGGAAGATATAGACGGCGGTATGGTAAAAGACGTATATTATCTAGACAATGACTTGGATAGAATTATTACCTACTGCGAGTTGGATGTAGTTACAACGGCCCAAGTGTTTCTTAGACTTAGAAATGAAGACCTTCTAGACAAAACGGAAATAAAGCAGATCTAATCCTTGTAAAATTTGAGATCGGCAACACTATTGAGGTCTTGAACGCTGATAATATATAAGCCAGATGACAAATTAGCCACATCTATTTCTTTTTCTGAGGCATCACCCTCTTTTAAAATCAATCCTGTGGTGCTAATAATTCGATATTTTGAGTTTTTGGATAAGTTATCGCCATCTAATGTAATACGTTCTACTACGGGATTGGGGTAAAGCGATAATTTAGGTTTATCCGAGGTGTTTAAGGTTTCATAATTCAATATCTCTTCGAGATCCGTATCCTCACCCATGAATGTAAATGCCATTTCAGAGGTATATTCGGAAGCCATATTTTCCGTACAAAAAGTTCTTAGCCTTACGGTATACTTTGTGTTTTTCTGCAAGTTGTCCAAATCAATAAAATACTCTTCGGTATAAATTGTTTCCCAAGCTGTACTTCCTTCTGGCTTACATTGTATTTCAAATAAAGCATCCGTAATTGGTTCCCAACGAAGGGAAACCATATCGTTATTGGCCTCTGTCATTTGTGTTTCAAAAGGAATCTCGGCATTGCATTCGGTAACCGAAATCCCAGAAACGATCAAAGAAAACTCCTGAGCCCCATACCTAAGTGCTCCTTTATGGGTAACGGTTATGGTATATTCTCCCGAAACGGCATTCAAAAGCTCCGCACGTTCAAAAGGATCTACCAGATTATCTCCCTTGGTTGCTGCCGCTGTGGTAGCCCTTGCATCTAGTTTCCAAGGGTGGTAGGCCGTTCCGTTTTTCACAATTCTAATATCCAAATCATTTACCAAGGCAGGGGTATCGTCGTTAAGGGTGCCCTTATTAACATACTCGGATTCCGGATCGGTCCAGGAAATGGATGCTACAAGCGGTTCATTACCTGTTGCGTTAACCGTAATACTGTATGTTTCCCCTTCTTGTAAGGTCTCTTCGGATATATGTGTTCTATACCCTTTATTAACTATAATTTCTGCCGCCTTCTTGGTATTCATTACACCCCATCCCAACTTGTAATCCGGTCCGGGTTGGCCAACATCATCGGCACTGTGCAGCACCAATCCTTTTAGTGTTGCCGCCCTCATAAAGCCATTGTACAGGCGCTCGTAGTACTGTTGCAGCAAAAGCATGGATCCGGTAACTCCTGGGGCTGCCATTGAAGTCCCCGTATAGGTACCATACCCACTTGTACCTGTGGCGTTTGTGGTAAGGATGTTGGATCCGTTCCCCGCAAGGTCGGGTTTTATCCTTCCGTCATCTACAGGTCCAAAACTGCTAAAGCCGGCAACACTGGCATTTAAAAGCCTTCCTTTACCATCAATTTCGGTGTTTGCGGCCGCCACTGTAATCCCATTTTTAGAAGCGGCGAAACCTAGGATTAAATCAAAACCACTTGCGGGATCATTGTTTATAGGCGTTGCATTGTGTTGTAATTTTTGAGCGTTCCCAGCTGCCGTGACCATTAAATAATAAGGTGCGTTAAACATTATCTTATCCCAATCCTGGGAAACTCTAATGTAAGAACCAAAATACCAGTCGGGCACATTCCCTGTGCTAATACCATAGGAATGGTTAGAAAGCAACAAGCCATCGGCAGCGGCCTGGGCTACCTCAATCCTATCCCGGCTCCAATTGCTGGTAATGGCTTCCGCGCCATAGGCGACTCCCTTTACATTTTTCTTTATACCAGACGCTATAAGGGTCCCCATTACCCTAGTTGCATGCATATCTACATCGTTACTCTCATCGGCGATCGTTACGCGTGTATCAAATTCTTGATGATCTTTAAGAGCATGTCCGGCATCCCAAACCCCCACCGTCATACCAGTTCCGTCAATACCTAGATTTAACAATCCGGTATCGTACAAAGCATCGGCTCTCGTAGTTTTACTTACGTTATCATTAAAGGTGGTATAATATATAGGGGTGCCGTCCGGACCTACATCTTGAAGTTCCGAATGTCCACCATCTGGGAATTTTTCCACAAACGTCCATCCCTTTGCATGGGCCATTTGTTTTAAATCTGATTTATTGAACCGCTTGTTTTTTTCAAACTCCTTTGCCAAGGTGGTTATCCTAGAGGCCCGATATTGTTTTTTTATTTGTTGGATACTTTTTTCGGATTGACCGAAAGTAATGAAAGCGGTAAATAGGAAAATAAACGATAGGTTGTTTCTATAACCTCTTGCCGCGAAGGAAGGTATATTGTTCATGGGGTTATTTCAGTAAGATTTGGACTACAATTATATTGTATTTTTGAAAAACAATCGATAAAATGACCGATTTTTTCGATAAAATACCTAAAGAATGTTGTGAAAAGCTAAAAACACGTAGTCTGTTTCCTTCTTTAGTTGAAGATTATGCGTAAAATGGAGACGTAAATTTATTATGTGTTGTATTTCAACTGGATATATACAGGGAAGTGGTCGCTATATCCTCCTAAATATTTTCGTCCAACATAAGTTCTAAAAGGGCTGCCCCTATATTTTCCCTTCCATTCCTTTAAGAAAACCTCATCAAAGATATTGGCATGGGCAAAACTGTGGGTCCCCTTTTCGTAATCTAGAAAATTATGGGAAACAATAATCTGATCAAAAAGGCTCCAAGTGCGCCTATAACTGGCACTTCCCCTAAAAGGCGAAAGTAGTTTGGCCATAGGATTGTATAGGGTTCCCGCTTCCATTAAAACCTCTAAACTCTTGGAAGTGGGTTCATCGTTGAAGTCGCCCATAATAATATAATTAGGGCTATTATGTTCTTCTTCAATTTTGGCCATAAAACGGAGCAGCGTTTCCGCTGCCTTAACTCTTTTATAATCCGTTTCCATATCGCCATCTCTCCTAGAGGGCCAATGGTTAACAAAGACATGTACTTCTTCGCCGTGCAGTTTCCCCTTTACGTACAGTATATCCCTTGTGGTATCCCTATCCCCATTGGGTGCCGTGATCAGCAGTTGAATGGGCGTAGAGCTTACCACTTCAAAATGGGACCGATCATAAATTAATGCGGTATCTATTCCTCGTTCATCGGGAGAATCATAGTGCACATAATGATAATCCGTTTTTCCCAGAGGAGACGATCTAATTAAATCTTCTATAACACTATGGTTTTCTACCTCCGCAACTCCTATCAACACAGGAAGTAATGTGTTGGATTTAGCCCCTACCTTGGAAATTGTCCTTGCCAACTTGTAGAGCTTTTTACGGTATCTTTTTTTTGTCCACTTTTTAAAACCATTTGGTGTAAAATCATCATCCAAGGTCTTTGGGTCGTTCTCCGTATCAAAAAGATTTTCAAGATTATAGAAAACTATGGTATGTAGATGATCAACTTGTTTCTTTTTAAAAAGGGAAAAATTCATTTTTTTTTGGTTGGGAGACTAAAATACAAAAATTGCTCGGTCAGTATTCACTAGATTTGCACTTTAATCCAATTGCATGTTAGAGAAGAAATCTATTGTATACGAGAAAGTTGTCTTAATCGGTGTACTCAATAGGCAACAAAATGAGGAGAAGGTTACTGAATATCTAGATGAACTGGAATTTCTTACCTATACCGCCGGTGGTGAAGTATGCAAACGCTTTATACAGCGTATGGATGTACCCAACCCCAAGACCTATATTGGTACCGGTAAATTGCTAGAGGTGGAGAACTTTGTTGATGAGCACGAAATTGGCTCCGTTATTTTTGATGACGAGCTATCGCCCGGACAACAACGCAATATAGAAAAACAATTGCGCTGTAAAATCTTGGACCGTACCAGTCTTATTCTAGATATTTTTGCGCAACGTGCTCAAACAAGTTATGCTAGAACACAGGTAGAGCTTGCACAGTACGAGTATTTACTTCCCAGGCTTACCGGGCTTTGGACACACCTGGAAAGGCAAAAAGGGGGTATTGGTATGCGTGGCCCGGGGGAAACCGAAATTGAAACGGATAGGCGTATCGTTAGGGATCGGATTTCATTATTGAAGAAAAAACTATCCAAGATAGATAGGCAAATGGAAACACAGCGCAGTAACAGAGGTGCTTTGGTACGCGTTGCCCTGGTTGGTTATACCAATGTGGGTAAATCTACCCTAATGAACGTTGTGAGTAAAAGCGAAGTCTTTGCAGAGAATAAATTGTTCGCTACCTTGGATACCACTGTGCGGAAAGTTGTTATTGGGAACCTTCCTTTTTTACTAAGTGATACCGTAGGTTTTATTCGAAAACTGCCTACACAATTGGTAGAGAGCTTTAAAAGTACTTTGGACGAAGTACGCGAGGCAGATCTGTTGTTACACGTAGTTGATATCTCCCACCCTAATTTTGAGGAACATATAGATTCCGTACTAAAAATTTTGGGTGAAATTGGCTGTGCCGATAAGAACACCATTATGATATTCAACAAAATTGATCAGTATACACATGAGACCATTGAGGAAGACGATTTAGTGACGGAAAAAACAAAAAAACATTTCACTATTGGCGAATGGAAGCAAACGTGGATGCAAAAGGTAGGGAACAATGCTATTTTTATTTCGGCACTAAACAAAGAAAACCTGGACGAGTTTAGAAAAAGGGTCTATAACGAGGTAAGGGACATCCATGTGACCCGATTCCCTTACAACAACTTTCTGTACCCGGAGCATCTTGATCAGTATTAGCAAACCATACTTTCATTCCCTTTTCCTATTGTACTTGCCATTCAAAAAAAGTGAGCGCCTTGTGGCAAACTGTTCAGGGAAGGTACGCTACTTATACCCTTTCCGTAGTAACAATCTTATCCACAAGGCCCTCACAGCACTAACTCAATGATGTTATTGCGCCCCGCCGGGTTTATTTACCCTAATCTTGGAGGCGTTGCTAATCGATCCATCGCTGGCCTCTAAACGTACTTCATATTCTACCCAGTCTTGTGTTCCATAGGTAAAACAGACCACCCAATTGATAGCGCTACCGTTGTCTTGGAAGGTAGTCGTGGAGCTCTCCTCGGTCTCTCCGTTAGACACCTTTGTATTTACCAATAGCCTGTTAACATTTAGACTCTCCGATGCCGTATATGGTGTTTCAAAAAAGAGTAGCGTACCAGTACCCAAAGATGTATCGCAGTTGTTAACGCCGTCTAGTGTAAAACTGGTTGCAGAAGCTTTTAATGACGAACTAGATCCACCACCATCGTCATCTTTACTGCAGCCGAGCAATAATAGTGTTATAAATATTGTTGCTACATAAAAATGTATTGTGCTTATCACAATACTACCATTCAATTTCTTTGTAAAACCCATAATTCGCTGTTTTAAATTATTACTTTATTCTATGGGGAAACTTAATAGGTCAAAACTAAGGTGGTCTTGTTTCCAATGCTAAAAGCAGGGTTCCAGATAGTAACATAATGGTTCCAACACCCACTATATATGATGTTAACAGATGTGGTACACCAGAAAATAGGTGCTGTTTACATTTTTTATTTCTTGGATTGGTAAGAAGAAGGTGATGTTCCGTAAAGTTCTCTAAAACATTTGGCGAAGTAAGACAAATTGTTGAAGCCTACGCTATAAGCAATTTGAGTAACGCTATCCGCCTTTTGGGAAAGCAATTGGGCGGCTCTTTTTAAGCGAAAGTTTCTCAGAAGCTCCCCTGGGGCTTCATTCGTAAGGGCCTTTAGTTTGCGATGTAACTGCGTTTTGCTCATGGCAAGGGCATTTTGCATTTCTGGCACGCCGAAAGCGGAGTCCGCATATTTTTCCTCCAGCAATAACAGTAATTCTTCCAAAAACTTTTCGTCAATAGTGGTAACGGTAATCCTCTTGGGGTCTACCTTGGTTTCGCTTTTAGAAAATAATGCCCTAAGTTGTTGTCTTTGTACAATCAGGTTTTTTGCACGTACCAAAAGTTCATTGGCATTAAAAGGTTTGGTAAGATAATCATCTGCTCCTGTCTCCAATCCTTCTATTTTATTTTCCATGCCGGCCTTGGCGGTAAGCATTATAACCGGGATATGACTTGTATGCACATCGGACTTAAGTTTTTTACATAATGTAATTCCATCCATCTTGGGCATCATAAGGTCTGTAATAATTAAATCTGGATTATCCGCTAGGGCCTTTTGTAATCCTTTTTCCCCGTCCAGGGCTTCCTTCACCTTATAAAATTCAATAAGTTGATCCTTTATAAAGCCACGCATATCGGCGTTGTCTTCTATCAAAAGTATTGTAGGCACATCTCTTTTGTCCGCTTTTTGAAATCGATATGGTTTTGCCCCGGATAGGTTTTTGTCCGAAGTAGTAGTGAGGTCACTTGTTTTGTTTCCTGTTCTAATTTCCAGTAAGGGTAACATAACAACGAACAAGGTTCCCTTACCCAATTCGCTAAAGACCGTAATCTTACCACCCATAAGTTCTACAAGGTCTTTGGACAGTGATAGTCCTATACCTGTACCTTCTTTTTCCCTGGTAAACTCGGAATCTGCCTGATAAAAGCGATCAAAAATAAGTGGGAGTTTTTCTTCGGAAATACCCGGACCGGTATCTGCCACCGAAACTTGTAAGCCGTTCTGATCGTAGCTTGCCTTAAATGTAATTTCCGTACTGTCCTCACTAAATTTGAAGGCATTTCCCAAGAGATTATAAATTACGTTCTCTAGTTTCCCCCTGTCGAAGGAAGCCCATAAAGAATTGGTGGGAATCTCAATACGATAATCTATATTACGCTGGGCAGCATGGGAGTTAAAGGAGGAGGTTGCCGCTCGTATGCACTTAAATACATCCCCTTCCGTTAGTTCCAATTTTAAGCTGCCCTCATCGATTTTTGAAAGATCCAATAGTTGGTTTACCAATCTTAAAAGACGATTGGTATTGCGACGTATCATTTTAATGGTATCCATATTAAGCCCTAATCCCGGATTTTGTTCCAAGCGTTCTACCGGTCCTTTGATAAGGGTAAGTGGGGTACGAAACTCGTGTGAAATATTACTGAAAAAACGCGATTTTGCCCGATCTAACTCCAAAAGTCCATGGGCTTGTTCTTTAAGTTTTAGCGATTGGTTCCGTACTATTTGCGTGCGTTCTTCCACTAATTTTTCCAATGCCAAGTTTTTCTTTTTAAGTTGTCCCGCTCGCCATTGGAGCACTAAAAGAAAGAATCCGCCAAATATAATCGCATAGCCCAAATAGGCCCACCAGCTTCTGTACCAAGGAGGTAGTATGGTGAAGGCATAGTTGTCCTGGTTGCTAATTTGTTCGTAGATGTTTTGTCCCTTTACCCTAAATGTGTAGCTGCCTTCAGGAATTTGGGTGTAATCCTTTTTGGTTTCCTTGGTCCAATCGGACCAATCCTGGTCATAACCCTCTAAATAATAGCTATACTTGTTTTTAGGGACCTCATCGAAACTCGGAAGCGCATATTCAAAACGTAATGTATTGTTTTCAAAAGTTAAGGAAGATAGCGTTGTAGTTTTCTTTTCCCCACCATACACAACAGAATCCATATTGATAGATATTTTTCTGATAAGTGTCCGCATATCTGCTATGGGCTTTACCGTTTGTTTTAGGTCTTGCCGTACTATCCCAGTTGGACCACCATACCAAAGAATTCCGGATTTCTCTGGGAACAATGCTTTTTTTGGGGCGGGTTCTATCCTTCTATCATCTACCGATTCTACCTTGTAGGTGCCGTCTTTTTGTAGTCTTGATACTGTTCGCTGCTTTTTTTCGTCCTTCGAATCCGTAAACTGTCCGGACATCCAGAGATTGCCATCCTCATCTTCGAGTTTGGGTACAATATCTCCTTTAAAACCAAAAGGGTCTCCAAAAGATCTGTAAGGAATAATAGAATCCAAATTTGAATCGTATGTATATACGGTACCTCCTATCCCAAAAACCGCTTCCCCTCGTAACGAATGCAAAAAAAGCCACCCGGGAGGTAATTCTTTGTTTGCCACAAAGTGTTTAACTTCCGGTCTGTTTATATTGAAGGTGTCTTTTTGGTAAAAATCTACCCGCCATACCCCATCGATCTGAGATTCCATCCAAAGTTTACCGTCATCCA
Source organism: Spongiimicrobium sp. 3-5 (assembly GCF_046557915.1). Taxonomy (NCBI): domain Bacteria; kingdom Pseudomonadati; phylum Bacteroidota; class Flavobacteriia; order Flavobacteriales; family Flavobacteriaceae; genus Spongiimicrobium; species Spongiimicrobium sp. 3-5. The sequence continues at coordinate 842,734 of NZ_JBHEBG010000001.1, read as the reverse complement.
TTTCTACCAATTCGCGAATATCGTCCTCAATACCGGGTATCTTACCAATTTCTTCCCAAGTATCATGTTGCTTTCGGAGAATTGCCAATCCATCAAAAAGCCCTAAATATAATATAGAAGGGTCTTTTTTAGAGCGCAATAGGGCGCCAGACCGCATCTCGCTTATTTGTTCTACTTCTTCTCCATTATAACGGACAGTACCTGTTCTGGAAGCAATGTATAAATGCTGGTCTATTTCCGACATATAAAAGCTAGGGCCAACTTCTGGTGTTTTCACAAATTGTTTAGGCGACCCATTTTCTGCTGTCTGCAACTGCAATAGACCATCTATACTGGCCGCAAAAAGCTTTCCGTTATACCGCGTAATTGCATTGACAAAACCCGTTACCCCCAAACGTTCATCAAAGATAGAATAGGGAGAAAGTAGCTCTACCCTACTTATTCCATGGTTCAACCCTAACCAAAGCCCTCCCTGATGGTCCAACGCCTGTGCCAGTATTCCGTTGTTCAACAGCCCGCTGGTCTTATCCAAAAGGTGTACCAAGGATCCGTCTTGGTCTAACACTACCAGACCTCCCATTCCAGTGCCTATGGTAATCCATCCATTGGGCATTAATCTACATTGAACAATAATGTTTTCTTGCAGATACTTTTCCATGGGCACGGGAAACGGTTGAATTTTATTGCTCTCCAAAAAGAATAACCCGTGCTCCTTGGTAGCCACCAGTAGTTTTTCTTCTTCATAGGGCAAAATTCCCCTTATTTCGTAATCGAAGTTTGTAACCAGGCTAAGCTGCTCTCCCTTCAGCCTATAAAGCCCTTTATCTTTTTGCTGAAGATATATCGTTTCATTGACCAAAAAAGAATGTAATATTCCGTGCTTTGGAGACCAAATTTTAAAGGTTTCATTTTCCCAGCGAAACAAAAAATCCTTGGATTGAAAATATATTTGTTTTCCAACGGAAAAACTATTGTGCAGATAATTAAAATTTTGATAGATAGAATCCAAACTCGATTTTATCGATCGATAGCCCGTAAATCCCAATGAATCTGGCTCTAAATAACCCAATTCGTTAAATCCGCCAACAAATATCCGCCCGCTTTCGGTTTTCATCAAGGTGCGTATAAGACTATTGTTGGGGAGTTTTATCAGTCGCCAGTTTACCCCGTCAAATTCTAGTACTCCATTGCTGTTTCCGATATACATAAGTCCATTATCGGCTTGTACCAAAGCCTGATTATCTGGCCTACCATTGTAATCCCTAGGATCATAATGTTGCATATACGGAATCCCCAGTTCTTTCTGGGAACCAACTTCCATAGGGTTTGACTGCCCCAACAAAATAAAACTGTAAAACAAGAACAGAAAAAAAATATGCTTCATCACTGCTGCTTATAATATACAAGATACCTAATTTTCAGGCATTTATATTGCTAGCAATGATAGGGTAAAAAGTATTTATGAGACTAACACCAGAGTTCCGAATGTTAAAAGAGCAATGCCTTTCATCGGATAAAGCCTACCATTAATTTTTTTTACAACATTTTAAGCTGTGTTCACAACAAAAATTTAGTTTTTTAAAAAGTTGGAGGTACATTTACCTTGTAATTAAGTGATAGTGTTTATCCCAAATTAAACCTACCTTAACTTAGAAAATGCTATCCCGATTATCGGGGTCAAATCAACAAAACCTACTTAACTAAGAAAAGGCCTCCCAATGGGAGGCCTTTTTTATAATCTGTCTTCAGCTACGTCTCTTATAAGGAATAGTTTAGTCCTATTAGCCAATAGCTTTGTAAGTCGTTATCCACATTATCAAAGGTAGCCGTTGGATCCGGATTGGGGCCATTCAATGCAAAGTTCAAAGCTTCCTGTTTGTTATCTCTCAATCCAAATTCGAATCCAACACCTATTTTCTTAAATAAGGTATAGCCAAAAGAATTGGTCCAGGTCCAATTGCTAAGGTCCGAGGTTTCATAGCTTTGGAACATGGAAAGGTTGGTCTTAAAGTTTACTTTTCCCAGTTTTTTGGAATAGTCGGCTACTATTTTGGCCCCCAAGGAAGATTCAAAAATGGTATCTTCATCACTAAATACAAAGTTGTAGTTTAAGGGATGGATTACAACTACCAAATCGGGGATGGGTGTCCAAGTACCTCCTACACCAAGGTCCAAGTATCCTGGGTCATTAAAATTGCTTAAAATAGTGGTGCGGTATTCCATCAATCCGGAAACTGCAAAGCTCTTGCTAAGCTTGCGTCCGTAAAGGGACGAGATGTTAAAGACATCCGTGGCCTCTTTAAAGCTATCATCATCCGTGGGATCGTCCTTATCATCAAATTTTACCCATTGCAGGTTTATACCTATAGCATTTCGCCAAAAGAATTTCTCCTCATTAAGGTTGGCAAAGCCGTTTACCGTAAATCCAATGTTTCCTGCGGAATTGTTCGGTGTTCCTTGAGAATACCAATTGTTAAATCCTGATATGCTTCCACCGATGGTTCCAAAAGCACCTGTTTTCCATCCTGGCAGGGCATCTATCTGCGCTTGCAAGGCATCTACCCTTCCCTGAATGGCAGCAATGGAATCTTTCTTGGGCGCTATTTGTTCCTTTAGTTCTTTTTCGGTCTGCGCATAGGTGTAGGTCAACGCAAACACTGCTAGCAGTGAGCATAGTAGTTTCTTCATGATTTGTAGTGTTTAATATATAGTTAATGCGAGGCAAATGTAAGAAATGTTGACAATACAGAAGTGGTTAGATCACTTTCGCTTGTAGAGAGGAACGGAAGAACAGGCTTCCCCGTACATAACACTTTTGGCAACCTCCTGTATTTTGGCAGTCACCCACAGATAGGCATTTGTAGGTACCGGCTTGTTACTACAGCCTTTAATAATAACGGGTTTATCTTTAAATTGGGAGACGTCCAAACTATCTATAATGGGTTGGTAAATACTGGTCTCCAATTGTTCTAAGTTGCCTACCACCACCCTTTTGGCAAAAGGTTGCAGTTGTGTAGTGATCAACATATAGGCCCAGCCAGGGATTATGGCATCGGTAGAACATTCCAGGGCCACATAGCTATTGCGATATTGCTCCCAATTGTGTTGGCCAACGGCGACCCTAAATTCCTTTTCCCTTAAAATAAGGCCTTCATAAAGCCAATCCTTTATATCTATAAGCACCCGTTTCCCTTCCGGATAATAATCTTCCAGATCAAAGGTGATCAATTTGCTTTGTGCAACCCTATTTATAATTTCTTCTGGCATCCCAATTCTATTTGGGTTATAGCATCCCTAGTTCCAATTTTGCTTCTTCGCTCATTAATTCTTGCGTCCACGGGGGGTCGAAGGTTATCTCTACTTCCGCATCTTTAACGGCATTTAAGGATTTTACCTTTTCTTCTACCTCTACAGGTAAGCTCTCCGCTACCGGGCAATTGGGCGAAGTAAGTGTCATTAGTATTTTTACGTCATTGTCCTCATTAACAAAAACATCGTAAATAAGACCAAGTTCGTAGATGTCCACAGGTATTTCAGGGTCATAAATGGTCTTTAATACATTCACCACTTTTTCTCCTAATTCTTGTCCGTCTATAGTTGTTTCGCTCATCATTTCTCTTTTAGTTTATCCCTGTATCAGTTCAATTGGGTTTGGTAGGCCACTGCATAAAGTTTCAGTTGTTTTACCATACTTACCAAACCATTTGCCCTAGTAGGCGATAAATGCTCTTTTAATCCTATTTCATCGATAAATTCGGTGTCGGCCTCCATAATTTCCTTTGGTCTTTGATTGCTGAACACCCGTATCAAAATAGCTATTATTCCTTTGGTAATAATGGCATCGCTATCTGCGGTAAACACCAAGTTATCACCTTTGAGTTCTGCATGTACCCAAACTTTGCTTTGACAACCTTTTATAATATTGTCGTCTGTCTTGTATTGTGCATCGATCAAGGGTAAGGACTTCCCCAATTCTATCATATATTCATACCGTTGCATCCAGTCATCGAACATGGAAAATTCATCAACGATTTCTTCTTGTATTTCTTTTATGGTCATTGGCCTATTTTCCTCAAAAGTACAATATGTCTTGCTGCTATTCAACAGTTTAAGAAAATGATAAGAACTTGCGCCTAAAGCAGCATTTGCCTTGCCCGCTCAACACCTTCTACCAGACTATCCACTTCTTCTTTGCTATTGTAAAAGCTAAAACTGGCCCTTACGGTTCCGGGAATACCGTAGAAATCCATTATAGGTTGTGCACAGTGGTGTCCGGTTCTTACGGCGATGCCCAATTTGTCCAAAATGGTACCGATGTCATAGGGATGTATCCCATCGATATTAAAGGAAATTACCGCTGTCTTGTGCTTTGCCGTTCCGTATATTTTTAATCCATCTATTTTCAATAAAGCTTCGGTGGCATAGTTTAGCAACTCTTCTTCATATTGGGCAATGGCGTCAAAACCAATGGCGTTCATATAATCCAATGCGGCACCGAATGCTATTCCTCCACAAATATTGGGTGTGCCGGCCTCAAACTTATGTGGTAGGTCGGCATAGGTGGTCTTTTCAAAGGTAACTTCGGCAATCATTTCCCCACCTCCTTGGTATGGGGGCAATTTTTGCAACCATTCTTCTTTACCATATAACATGCCAACACCGGTAGGGCCACAAGTTTTATGTGCGGAAGCGGTATAAAAATCCACGTCCAACTTTTGTACATCGGCCTTTATATGTGGTGCGGCCTGCGCTCCATCTACCAAAACCGCAGCTCCAACGCTATGCGCTTCCGCAATAATCTCTTCTATTGGATTTACGGTTCCCAGCGCATTTGATACATGATTACAGAAAACCAACTTGGTATGTTCCGATAGTAATTTTTTATAGGCATCCATCCGCAGTTCACCCTCCTGGTTCATCGGTATTACCTTTAACACCGCTCCGGTACGCTCGCACAACATTTGCCAAGGCACTATATTGGAGTGATGTTCCATAGCGGAGACGAGAATTTCATCGTCTTTTTTTAAAATTGATGTAAACCCGTTTGCCACGAGGTTAATACTATGGGTAGTCCCCGAAGTAAAGATAATCTCATGTGTCTTGGCCGCATTAAAATGCGTTTGTATTTTCTTCCTCGCCGCTTCATAGGCATCCGTAGCTTCTTGGGACAAAGCGTGTACCCCTCTATGGATATTGGCGTTATAGTTAGAATAGTAATCTACTATTACATCTATGACCTGCCTAGGGGTTTGGGAGGTGGCCGCATTGTCTAAATAAACGAGCGGTTTTCCGTTTACCTGTCTGTTCAGGATCGGAAAATCTTTACGAATAGTCTCTATGTCCAATGAAGTCTGTATCATATTTCTAAAGCCCTAAGTAGTAAAAGAGAACTGTCTGTTATAGATCAAATCCCAAACGAACACCCAGCTTGTTGGCTATGAGCTTGTTGATCCTTGTCTTTAGTTCCGGAATGCGTACACTGGCCAATACGTTGTTGGCAAAGGCGTACATTAGTAGTGCCCTGGCCTCTTTCTTTGGAATTCCCCTGCTTTGTAGATAAAAAAGCGCTTCCTCATCTAACTGCCCTATGGTACAGCCGTGGGAGCACTTAACATCGTCTGCAAAAATCTCCAATTGTGGTTTGGTGTTTATGGTGGCCTTATCGCTGATCAGAATGTTGTTGTTTTGCTGAAAGGCATTGGTTTTTTGGGCAATTTTGTCCACAATGATCTTCCCGTTGAAAACTCCTGTGGCTTTTTCGCCATAAATACCCTTATAGTCCTGATGGCTCTCGCAATTGGGTTCTATATGATGTACCAAAGTGTGGTGGTCCACGTGTTGTTTTTCTCCAATTATAGTTACGCCTTTCATGGTAGAATCTATGCGTTCTCCATTTTGGTAGAAGTTAAGATTGTTCCGTGTGAGTTTTCCGCCAAAGGAGAAGGTGTGCACTTTAACTACGCTATTGTCTTTTTGGTTGATATAGGTATTGTCTATCAAAGAGGCAGTAGCAAGATCGTTCTGCACCTTGTAGTAATCTACATTGGCATCTTTAGCTGCAAAAACTTCGGTAACCGAATTGGTAAAGACCTCATTGGCGGTAAGACTCTGATGGCGTTCTATTATCTGAAGCTCTGCATTGTCCTCGGCAATGATCAAACTTCGTGGTTGCAATAATAGCGCAGCCTCGTTCCCTGTAGAAAAGTGTAAGATCTCTATGGGTTTTTTGGCAACCTTGTTTTTTGGTATATAAATAAACGCGCCTTCCTTACTGAACGCCGTGTTTAAAGTAGTTAAGGATTCTTCCTTAGCGGCTATTTTATTAAAATATACGTCAATAATGGCTTTGTATTGGGGTTTGGTCAAAGCAGCGCTCATTAAACAAACATCTACCCCATCATGGGTTGTCTCCGAGAGGAAAGAGCTATAAACCCCATCAACGAAGACGATTTTATAGGTATCTATCTCGTGTAAAAAGTACTTTTTTACATCTTTGTACTCCAAAGTACCTACCTCTTTGGGAAAAATGCTAAAATCTATCTTTTGAAGACCGTTCAGCGATGTATATTTCCAAGCTTCGTCCTTTTTGGAAGGAAACCCTTTGTTCTCAAAGGTTTTAATGGCCGCCGATCTAATATCGTGTACAGGATGTTCCACATCGATATTATTTTCAAATGCCAAAAAGGAAGAAATCAGTTTTTCTTTTAAATCCATCTTACTATTGTTTCTTGCTTATCAAACTAGTGTTCAATACTTCAAGTCCGTATTACTTTTTTGCAAAATACCGTTAAACTACGGTCTCTTGCTTTATCCAATCGTACCCTTTTTCTTCTAGCTCCAACGCCAGTTCCTTAGTGCCCGATTTTACAATTTTACCGTTATGCAATACATGCACAAAATCTGGTACAATGTACTCTAGCAATCTTTGGTAATGCGTTATTACGATTACTGCGTTGTCCTTACTTCTAAGTTTGTTTACGCCATCGGCAACGATACGAAGTGCATCGATATCGAGTCCGGAATCGGTTTCATCCAAAATGGCCAACTTGGGTTCTAACATGGCCAATTGAAATATTTCATTACGCTTTTTCTCTCCTCCGGAAAATCCTTCGTTAAGGGAGCGCGACAAAAATTTACGGTCAATATCCAACATTTCAGATTTTTCGCGTATCAACTTCAACATCTGGTTGGCGGGCATATCTTCTAATCCACGAGCTTTCCGAGATTCGTTTATCGCGGTCTTCATAAAATTGGTGACGGATACTCCAGGGATTTCTACCGGATATTGAAACGAAAGAAATATCCCTTTGTGGGCGCGTTCTTCCGGGGCATCGTCCTCCAAATCTTCGCCATCCAAAAAAACCGCTCCTTTGGTAATTTCAAATTCTTCTTTTCCGGCGACTACCGCGGCCAAAGTACTTTTACCCGATCCATTAGGACCCATAATGGCATGTACTTCCCCCTTATTGACTTCTAGGTTTATCCCCCTTAGAATCTCCTTATCTTCTACACTTGCGTGCAAGTCTTTAATCTTCAGCATCTTGTATAAAATCTTTTTATTTTAAATGGTTTGGTGCCGTGGGCATTTTATTAAAATCCTCTTTTTGGTGTTGCAAGTATACCTTGGCATTCTTTTCTTCGGCAAAGGCTTCAAAAGCGTCCATACTTGCCAATGTCTGATCTACATCCGTGTTAAAAATGGGTACCCTTCTGTGTTCTCTATTCTCATAAAGGTGATACATATCGCCAGACAAAAGTAAGGGTCCATGTTCTGGCAGATCCAAATACAACACTTGGTGTCCAGGGGTATGTCCGGGCATGTATTTTATAATAACACTGCCGTCCCCGAAAACATCAAAGTCGCCATTGAGGTGTTTTACCTTCGTAAGTTCCTTTATTGCATTATAACCGTCCGCGTTGTTTTTTTGCGATTCCTCACTAGTGATAAAATCATACTCGGTTTGTTGCACCAGCCATGTGGCATCTGCAAAAACATTGGCATTACCGGTATGGTCAAAATGAGTATGCGAAAGGGCAACATATTTAAAATCTTTAGGTGATAGTCCAATCTGTTTTAGCTGATTGGCGATCGAATCTTTTCTAGATACCGTAAATGCACCATCAGGAGAGGTAAACGGTTCTGGCAGGCCAACCAAGCCATCTGGTAATCCGGTATCCCATATTAGGTTTCCTTCCGGATGCGATACTACGTAAAATGCATCGGAAAATTCCTTGGTCTGTCCTTGGTAGGTGGTATCTTGGGAGAAAACCTCCAATTTATTTACGAAAACCGTACCGCCATCAAAAGTGTAGAGCTTTATTTCTGGTTTGGAAACTTCGATTTCTGCATTGGCATCTTCAGCATTTTCTTTCTTTGCTTCTTTACAAGATATAATGGCCAGTACCGCAAGTAATCCTATGATTTTTTTCATTTTCCAATTTTGATTTTACTATCCAACAGAGCCTTCCAAGCTAATTTCCAACAGTTTTTGCGCCTCCACGGCGAACTCCATCGGTAACTTGTTCAATACTTCCTTGCTAAAACCATTTACAATAAGCGCAATGGCCTTTTCGGTATCTATACCACGCTGGTTGCAATAAAAAATTTGATCCTCTCCAATTTTACTTGTTGTGGCCTCATGCTCTATCTGTGCTGTTTTGTTTTTGGTTTCAATATATGGAAAGGTATGGGCCCCACATTCGTTCCCCATGAGTAAGGAATCGCATTGTGAAAAATTTCGGGCATTTTTTGCCCTGCTGTTTACCTGTACCAATCCTCTATAGCTGTTCTGTGATTTGCCCGCGGAAATCCCTTTGGAAATGATGGTGCTTCTTGTATTCTTGCCCAAATGGATCATTTTGGTGCCTGTATCTGCCTGCTGGTAGTTGTTGGTCACCGCTATGGAATAAAATTCCCCTATGGAGTTATCCCCTTTTAAAATACAGGAAGGGTATTTCCAGGTTATTGCGGAACCGGTCTCTACCTGAGTCCATGAAATTTTTGCGTTTTTCTCGCAAATCCCTCTTTTGGTCACGAAATTGTAAACACCGCCTTTGCCTTCCTTATCGCCAGGAAACCAGTTTTGTACCGTTGAGTATTTTATTTCCGCATTGTCCAAAGCTATAAGTTCTACCACGGCCGCATGCAATTGGTTTTCATCTCTAGAAGGTGCGGTACACCCCTCTAAATAACTTACATAGCTGCCTTCATCGGCAATTACAAGTGTTCTTTCGAACTGCCCTGTACCGGCTTGGTTTATTCTAAAGTAAGTAGAAAGTTCCATGGGACAACGTACCCCTTTGGGTATATAACAGAAAGATCCGTCCGAGAATACTGCAGAATTAAGGGCAGCATAAAAATTATCTTTTTGGGGTACTACGGTCCCCAAATGCTTGCGCACCAATTCTGGGTGTTCCTTTATGGCCTCGGATATAGAACAGAAAATAATTCCTTTTTCTGCCAGTGTTTTTTTGAAGGTAGTGGCTACGGAAACCGAGTCCATAACAATGTCCACGGCAACTCCTGCCAGTTTCTTTTGCTCGTCCAAGGAAATGCCCAATTTTTTAAAGGTATCCAACAGCTCGGGGTCTACCTCATCCAAACTATTGTATTTGGGCTTGCTATTGGGAGCGGAATAGTAAGAGATATCCTGGAAACTGGGTTTTTTGTAGGTTACGTTGGCCCATTCCGGTTCTATCATTTCCTTCCACACACGAAACGCTTCCAAGCGCCATTCGGTCATCCATTCCGGTTCCTCTTTTTTCTTGGAAATAGCCACAACTATATCCTCGTTAAGGCCCTTGGGAAATGTATCCGATGCAATGTCCGTGTAGAAACCGTACTCGTACTCCTTGGTTTCTAGTTCTTTCTTTAATTCTTCTTCCGTATATGCCATACTACTTGCTTACATGTTTAAAAGCCCTGATAATTTGTTCTTTTAACCATTTTCCTTTTATTTACTTATCAAAGAGAAAAGCTTTCCCCACAACCACAGGTTCGCTGGGCATTGGGGTTGTTAAATACAAAGCCCTTACCGTTTAATCCTCCAGAATATTCCAAAACGGTCCCTACTAGATATAAAAAACTCTTTTTGTCCACAATGATCCTAACTGCATTGTCCTCGAAAACCTTATCCGTTTCCTCGGTTTTATCATCAAAACCCAGTTCATAGGACAACCCACTGCAACCACCACTCTTTACGCCAACACGTACATAATCCTTTTGAGCATTAAAACCCTCCTCCGTCATTAGGGAAATTACCTTCTGTTTAGCTGTTTCCGATACCTTGATCATATCTTAATTGGATTTATTCTAAATAGTTTACAAATATAGTTCATAAGTAGGGTTTTAGCACAATTCCTAACATTAATATAACGAATGCCTTTATAAAGTTTTTCTATAGATTTTTTTCAGGAGGAAATGGGGAAGCTATTCTATTTTCAATACAACCAAATCAGTGGCTCCTTTATTTTCTAGATTTGGGAAATCTTGACTTGCGGTTTCACCAACAAATACAATGCCGCCGGTAGTGGTCTCAATGGCGTCGAACCCAAATTCTATAGCGGTACCACCGTAGGTATGTTGCCATATAAGTTCTCCCTGGCCATCTGTTTTAATGATCCAAAAATCGTTTTCACCTGCGTTGGTATCGGCATCCAGATCGGCACTTTTGGAATTCCCCGCAATAAGGAATCCGCCATCACTGGCTTGTACAACACTTTGAGCGGCATCGAACTGGGTTCCGCCAAAGGTCTTTTCCCATAACAGCTCGCCGTTGTCATCAATCTTTACCAGCCACACGTCCGATTCTCCATTGTTTTTGGAAACATCCAAATCCGTACTGAACGTATTCCCAACAAGTACATAGGCGTTGTCATTGGTCTTGGTTACGTCATAGGCCTTGTCTATACCAGCTCCCCCAAAGGAGCTTTCCCATACCAAATCCCCACTACCTGTAATCTTTACCGCCCAATAATCGTAACTTCCTTTGCCGTTGCTAATATCGAAATCCTCACTTTCCGAAGAGCCGGTCATTACAAAGCCGCCATCATCCGTTTGTGTAACCCCATAGGCCCTGTCGTTGTTGGTTCCACCAAAATACCTGCGCCATTGTAGATTTCCTTCTGCATCTAATTTGGTACCCCAAAATTCCCCTACGCCATGGCGTGTAAGTAAATCTCCTTTTGCCGCACCTCCTGCTCCCTGTGAGGCGGTAATATCTAAAAATCCCACAAAAAAGAAACCTCCATCTGCCGTTTGTACTACATCGTACGAGTGATCGTGACCAGAAAACCCAAAACTACGTTCCCATTCTATGTTCCCCGAAACATCTAATTTTAGAATCCAATTGTCATGAAAACCCTCGTTGTTACTTCCGTCCCCATCATCGCTCATGGCATACCCAACAATGGCAAAGCCGTTGTCAGAGGTCTGCACTACACTCTGACCACGATCGTCTTTACTACCTCCGTAGGTTTTGCTCCATTGTAGGTTTCCATCGGCATCCAATTTAATAAGCCAGTAATCATTTACATCTGTAGTTTTACCAACCAAATCCCCATCCATACTGTTGGAATATCCCAAAATAACATATCCGCCATCGGAAGTGGATATTACCTCCTGACCTGTATCCTCACCGGTTCCGCCGTAGTTTTTGGCCCAGACTACCTCTCCCAAAAAAGTGGTCTGCCCGCCCGTATCCCCATTCAGCGGAAGATTATCATCACTGGAACAAGAGCTCAGTATCAAAAAAAGAAATAACAGGCCGGTGTTCTTCATAAATTTCTAATTGGATTTCTGGATTACGAACAATCCAGAATTAATATCGTTCACTATTATCTTACCACTCGCAAAGTAGGGATACACACTCCAAACCCCGTTAAAATCTGTAATGTCATTTGCAGGAAAAGTATCGAAGAACCCTTCTTCCACTACGGTGCTTCCTTCGATATTCGTAATGTTAAGAATCCTTACCCCAGCGGTATAGTTGGCCAAAAAAAACTGATCGCCCAACACATAACCGTTATGGTCTATGGCTCCTGTTGGCCCAATGTAGGTGTGGTGCAATACAGGATTGTCCAAGTCTTGCAGATCGAAGATAAGGGTGCGCGAATCGAAACCAAAATTTGCCTCATCCAACTCATCACCCAAAATAAAATAACGGAAATCTTCGGTAAACCAACCCTGATGGGTGTAGCCTATATTGCTGTATTGCAAAGTGGTTATTTCAGTGGGGTTGTCCTTATCCGTAAAGTCGGCTATAACAATTTGGTCCTCATTTGCGCCAATAAATATCTCGCTCCCGGCATAATCGGCATCTGGGCCGTTATAGCTAACTACCTGTGCATCGTGTGTGTAACCATTGTCCGCATAGCCACCTGCCGCTATTGGGTTTTTCTGATCTTGTATATTGAGGAAGTGTACACCTCCGTTAAAGGCATCGTCCCTAGCTGTGCCAACAACATAAGCAAAGCCTGTAGTTTCGTTGATCACTACATTATGGGCATTTCCAAATTCTGTATACCGATTATCCGCGGTAAAGGTCTCTGGCGGGCTGCTCACATTCCGTAAACGGGTAAGATCAAAAATCTGCATGCCATGGCCCGGGGCTTCCGAGACAATATAGGCATGATCCTGATACACTTTTACATCTCTCCATCCGCTATTGCCTGTTGCGGTGGGGAGTTTTCCCAAATAAACCATGTTATTCTCATCGGTGATGTCTACAAATGCAGTGCCGTTGTTCAATCCTACAACGGCGTATTCCCTATTGGTAGTAGGGTCTGTCCAACCCCAAATATCGTTTCCGGAATTGGCCGTAAGCACACTCAGTGCCACTCCGCCCAATAGATCGTATCCCGAGCAGGGAAAAATACCGGCCATGCCGTTAACACATTCGGCCGCAACAATATCCGTACCATCAACACCGTCTGGGGGCATAGTATCCCCAACCGAAGAATCGTCATTAGAACAACTGCATAACAAGCTTAGTGAAACAAGAAGGAAGTAAGTCTTTTTCATAGTATCTTTTTAATCCAACCTCGCTTTCTATAGTTAAAGATACGATATAAAATATATCCTACTTATTTTTGCAAAATGATAGAAGACAAAAACCAAGAACGTACCTCCTTGGAACAACTGGGAGAATTTGGATTGATAGACCACCTTACCAAAAACTTTCCCAAGCTCCACACATCTACGAAGACCGCCGTTGGCGATGATGCCGCTGTATTGGACTTTGCCGATAAAAGGACGTTGGTAACCACGGACATGTTGGTAGAAGGGGTGCATTTTGACCTTAGTTACATCCCCTTAAAACATTTGGGTTACAAAGCGGTAATGGTAAACCTCTCCGATGTGTATGCCATGAACGCCAAAGCCACCCAAATTACAGTTTCCTTAGCAGTGTCCAATAGATTTCCTTTGGAAGCATTGGAAGAATTTTATGCGGGTGTGGCCTTGGCATGTGAGTTGTACCAAGTAGATCTGGTTGGGGGCGATACTACATCATCCACCACAGGCATGATCATTAGTATTACAGCCTTGGGTGAATCCAATAAAGAGGATATCGTATACCGCAGCGGTGCAAAACCAAACGACCTATTAGTGGTTAGCGGAGACTTGGGTGGTGCCTACATGGGACTGCAAGTGTTGGAACGCGAAAAAGAAGTTTTTAAGGTAGACCCCAATAACCAACCCGATCTGTCCTTATACACCTATATCGTAGAGCGACAGTTAAAGCCCGAAGCCCGCAAAGACATTGTTGAACTATTACAAAATCTGGAAGTGAAACCTACCGCCATGATCGATATAAGCGATGGCCTCTCTTCAGAAATTTTGCACTTATGCAAACAAAGTAATGTTGGGTGCAATCTGTATGAAGATAAAATACCTTTAGACCCCACGGTGATATCTGCATGCGAGGAATTTGGTGTGGACAGTACCATGATCGCTTTAAGCGGTGGAGAAGATTATGAGTTGCTGTTTACTTTAGACCAAAAGGAATTCCCGAAAATAAAGGGCAATCCTAATTTGACCGTCGTGGGGCACATGACGTCCAAAAGTGAAGGTGCACACTTAATCTCCAGGAATAACTCTAAAATTCCAATAACCGCTCAGGGCTGGAATTCTTTTGCCAAAGCATAGTTAAGCTACTTGTTGCGTAGCTCTATGTCTTTTCTGATAAAGATTTTCCAATGTATCATTAATGTCGCGCATTTCGGGTGTTAAGGCCGAAAGGTTTCCGCTTACATCTGTAGTAACCTGCTTGTTACAGTGTATACATTTGTACTCTTTAATGTGAAGGGTCACTTTTTTGGATACTGCGTAATGATGTCCAAATAGGTTGCAAAAAACGGAGCTTAGTTTAATGCCATAGTTCGAAAATGTTTTTTTCATATTTGTAGGTTTTTTAAGGTGCATTTACAGGATTTGGGAGCCGTAAAATGCAAATCATACAAGAATTAGTTGCTGGGGTAAAAGCGCTATATGGGACGCTAGAAAAAAATAACGGCGAAACCCCTACTTTTATTGGGCGGCGCGTTTAATTTTTATGATTTTTTCGACGAACGTCATCTTTCGGACCCTAATTACATTAAAAACTGGTATCGAAGTATCGTCCAATGCACTTTTTTTTCGTGTGAATATAAATTCAAATTCCCTATCTTTCTCGTCATATTTACACCCTTATGAATTCTACCAAGGAAACCCTGGTTGCCGCTTTTGCCCTCTTCTCACTTTTCTTTGGAGCGGGCAACTTAATTCTCCCACCCTATCTCGGATTTCAATCTGGCAACCTCTGGTGGTTTGTTGCATTGGGTTTTTGTATTTCCGCCGTGCTGATTCCCATCTTGGGTATTTTGGCGCATGCCAAATTGCAGGGTACCATTTTCGATTTTGGAAAAAAGGTATCCCCAAAATTCAGTCTCGTCTATGCCCTTATTATATACGCCATATCCATAAGCCTGCCTTCGCCCAGAACGGCCTCGGTTACACATGAGATGGCCATAGCTCCTTTTTTTAATACGGCACCCTTGTTTACCAGCATCGTTTATTTTGCCTTGGTCTTCGTTTTTGTAATGAACCGTTCTAAAATTCTAAATATCATCGGTAAACTCTTAACGCCAGCCATTATTCTGATCTTATTGGCCATCATAGGGGTAACCATTTTTTCCTATGATACGGTCTTTGGTGCCACCACATTTGCCAATCCGTTTACGGATGGTATTTTAGAGGGCTACCAAACTTTTGATGCCATTGGGGCCGTAGTGGTAGGCGGGGTACTCATTATCTCCATCAACCTAAAGAACAAGAATGCATCATACGAGGAAAAAAGAGGATTGATACGCCGTGCTGGATGGTTGGCCGGTTTGGGGCTGTTACTTATCTATGCCGGACTTATCCTTACAGCGGCATTGCAGCATGGCAATTTTGAGACCGATATTACAAGAACGGCCTTACTTATTGGCATAAGCACACAGGCACTGGGCAACACTGCCAATCTGTTCTTAAGCGTGTTGGTAAGTTTGGCATGTTTTACAACGGCCGTGGGGATTGTAACAGGATCTGCAGATTATGTAAAATACCTTTTTTCCGGTTCACATAAGGCCTACACCTATACCGCTATTATCGGTTCTGTGTTAGGGGTTCTTATGGGACAATTTAATGTGGGATATATAATTGCTGTGGCACTACCGGCCCTAATGTTCATTTATCCCATAACCATAGTATTGATTTTGCTTAACGTGGTTCCCAATAAATGGGCCTCCCCATTTGTTTTCCGTGCCGTGGTCATAGCCACCATGCTCTTTAGTATCCCCGATTTTTTGGGAAGTATAGGATTTGGAAGTACGGCGGCACCCATACAAGAGTACATTCCGCTTGGGAAATTAAGTATGGGTTGGGTATTGCCCGCACTCGTGGTTTTTGGATTGGCCAATTTAAAGAAAACAGCGGGTCTTACTCAACAATCATAGCTTTTGTTAACGATACACCGACAATAGCAAGAGATACAATTTTCAGGAATCGTATTTATAAAATTTTTATCTTTTCGCAGGTTATCCAATAGCATCGTGGTGATGCAAAAACGACGAGGTGTTGTTCCATAATTTGATTTTTCGGAAATACGGATAAAAATGAAAAAATTATTTCTTCTAGTACTTTTCCCCTTATGCTGCTTAGCACAAAAATCAATTCAAAAAAGCGATGTTGAAATTTATACACAACTTACCTTTTTAAAAGTAGACCCCAGTGCAAAAATCGGTTTCGAAAAAAATATGGGTCACCTTGCAAGCCTGGCAAAAAAGGCAAAACTCAATGAACGTTTTGATTGGCTTACCTACATTTCCGACACGCAAGAATACCTCATCGTAAATTTTAGTGATGGAATTCCCGATGTACTTTCATTAAAAGGTTATCGCGATGAGTTTTATAAGCAGGGGCTTGGCGTAGCATTCGACCAAGCCTTAGACTCGTTAAACAGCTTAGGTATTGGTGTAGGGTTTAATTACGTTAAGGAAATGATACTGCCCTGGAGTACTGTGACGGAAATTTCCGTTGCTCAATTTCCACTGTCCAAAATGATGGTCTATGAAATTTCTATGAATAAGCTAGATGCTTTTGATGTACAGATACGAAAACTGGCCGGGCTATTAAAGGAAACAGCATATCCGTATCCCCTGGAGAGTAGTCGTGGTTCGGTGGGCGCCTATGGCAAAGTAATCTTGGTTTGGTTTTATGATGATCTAGAGGTGTTTGAAGGGGTGCAGAACCTTACCCTTTGGATGCAAAAGCGAGATAAGTTGCAAGAACTTACCGAGATTCAAACCAAGATCAAAAGCATAATAAGCTCGGAAGAAGTTTATCGCCTCACCTATAACAAAGAGCTTAGCAACTAAAACCTAACAAAATATCGCCTTGGTCTCTTGGTCAGGGTTATGGTTATAGTGCTCACCACTTTTCCATCCTCAAGCAGAACAGGTAAAATAATTTCATTGTTACATGTAATGTAGTAGGCACTTTGTTTATTCTCAATGGCCATTGGCATAAGGTGCAGCTCTTTTTGGGTTGCCAATTTTCTTGCTTCGTTTACGGTAAGATAAGACACCGTATCGCAAGAATTTAACATGGTCCGTAATTCTAAAAGTTGCGCTTCAATTAAACTATCGCGAGCCTTTATGCGTTGGGCACCCACGTTTCCCCTGTTTACCAGCACTAGTGTTTCCTTTCTTATCTGCTCAATGGCCATTTCAGAAGTTGCAATCTGGGTTATGAAAGTTTGTAGCCCATAGTCGTTCTTAGATTGTTTTGAACATGAACAAATACCAAAAAAGCCAATTGCTAAAATCGTTGTTTTATTTATCATAACAGGGTTTTAATTTTGAATGTCAAAGATTCAGCCTATACTTTTTTAGACACCTTTTTTGTGAAAAGTCACGCTTACTTCAAAGATTTACAGAAAAACCTGTATTCATAGTAAGGAATTATACTGCGGAGATTGCTAATATTACTGTGTTGGCCAAAGACATTTTATAAAAGATTACAAAGAAGGATTTGTTATCTTAGTTTTTATAAGTGAGATATAATTAATAACCATATCCAATTGTTATAAACAAGTTTGAAAAAAAACATAATCTTATTTTTAATCGTAACTGGACTTTTCAATTCTTATGGTCAGGAATTGAGTGGTGTTTGGATGTCATACAATAATCGGATTGTAGAAGGAACAACATACCACACAAGGGGCGATGAAGGAGTGATTATCGATTTCGACAATTCTACAATGGGTCATATTAAGACAGATACAGTAGTAAATATCAAAGTAAATTTCAAAAAATCGAAAATAAGGAGTAGAGCATTAAAAGCTAAAATAAAGTTTCGGCAATTCGGTCAAGATTCCATCGAAATGAATGGATTAGAAAATACCATTTATGTTTTTCAAAAATTGGACTTAACTCATAAAATTGACCTGGATAAAAATGAAATTTCGAACTTCTTAATAACTCACCAGTTCGATTCGATTCAAGGAATTAAAGGAGAGTTTAGCTCGGATAAGTTTTTCCGCGATATTACCTTGAACGTACCGCAACCAAAAAATCAGTTTGTGAACAAGAACTGGAATGACTACGGGTATTGGTCGGTAAAAAAAATTAGAGAAAATGCTTTCTTAATATTCACAATTGGACAAACAGAACCAAATAATATCCTTCAAATACTATCGATTACCCAAAATGGCCTAAAACTGAACGAATTACAAGCGGACAATTGGATGGAAAATTTGACGGAAATAAAAACCTGTTTATAACAAAGCCTAAAATTCATTGCTTGCGGATTTCCTAAACAGAAATCCTGCGCAAAAAGCTATCTTTAGGTTCGGCTGGATTGTCCTTCGGACGAATCACAGCAACGAACCTTAGCCCAACCGTTGTGCGTCATTACCAAACACTGAAATACATTCTTACTGATGGAGAATCTAAGTAGAATTGAAAAACAAATAATTGACTACTTAATAGAATCTGATTCTATTGGAGGTAATTCTAATGAAAATAAATCTAAATGGAATTGGGTAGGATTGAGAGACCCAGAAGAATTACCAACATTGGAAAATAGGTTTGTGATAAAAACTCATCATGAAACCATGGCTTCACAAAAAAATCAGGCTAATATAGAAGACTTAATACGTATACTATTTAAAAATGATTATGATTTTAACGATGCTGGAATTTTAATAGATTTAGATATTAAAAAATCAGAACCGACAATTCATTTAATGGAAAAGGAATATAGAAGTGAATTCATAATTATTGGCAACTGGTTGCTATTTGAAAAAGTAAACTATATTCTGGTTAAAATATCAAATTTCTTAAATCAATTGGAAAGCGATGGCTTTGTTGATAAAATCAGTATCAGGAATAGTATTGAAGATAGAAAAAATTTCTTTCCATATTATATAAATTGTAGTGAAGGTTATAACAAAACCTTGGAGATTAAAAACAAAGAGGTGGTAAATAATTTTATAAATTGCTTCTGTTATAATTATGTTCCTAATTATAAATTAATAGAGTTTAAAAATAATAATTATCAGACTACTAATCTAGTAATAGCAGCTAACGAATTAAAACTCTCTAAGAGAAATATCAAACTCGCAAAATTTGGACTGATAACCGCAATATTTAGTGCTTTTGTTTCTTTAATAGCTATCGTTCTAACACTATATAGTATAGGTATTCCTGCATCAGTTAAAATTGACGAATCACAAGTAAAATATTTGAAAGAGGTTATAAGAATTGAAAAAACAAAACCTCAGATTATCGTAATAGATACAATAAATCAAAAAAAATAACGAACGCACAACAATGGCTATAAGTAATTGCTTGTTCTCGCCTACTTTGGAAATTCCTGCGGAATTTCCAACTTGGTGTGTACTTGCAAAGTTAACCGCTAAACCACGCAACTACTCATAGCCGAACCGTTGTGTGTAATTTAAAAAAACTCTCGAATTGAAAAGAATAATCGGAATTTTATTGATAATTATCTCTTTGTTTTCCTGTGAAAATTCAAATTTAGAATCAATCAAATTTGAAAAAAATTTATTATCTAAAATTGAGGAAAATGGGAAGAAATTTATCGAATCAAAAGAAAAACAATATTTAGATTTTAGAGAATTAACTGTATTTGATTGGGACTTTTTTAAATATATTTCAGGAAATGAAAGTGTTCCAGTTTTAAAAGACGAAATCAAATGCGACCTAAATTTAGATTTTGAAACGAGTGATTTAAATATAAATAAATCAAGATTTTATTTTTTTAAGAACAATAAATTAATAAAGGAATTAGAAATAAGTCACAATGACAAAGTTCATTTTTATTTCTCGAATTACTGTTCAGAAAAAGAATATTACGAAAGTAAATTCATAGCAACAAACAATTCCGAGAAATTTGAAAATTCAGAGACTATATTGCACCCTTTTTGTGAATCAAGAATATATAAAAGTGAACAATTAATTGAATATTATGATTATAAATTTCTTGTTTCTAGTCTTATAACAAAAGATAAAGGAAAAACTTATGAATATAATATTGCCGAAAAAAAACTAACTGACTCTATTGGAATTAGTGAAGTTTTTAATAAAAAAATCAATCATGAAAATGGAATAATAAAAATTTCTTTTGACATTATAAAAGACAGAATAAACAAACCGAAAAATTTTGTAATAGTGAAAGAGAATAAAATATTTATAAGTCCGAATTTCTCTAAAAGTTGCTATAAAAACTCTGCAGAGAATGTAATTTTTCATTGTGAATTTGATTTTTTGGAAAAAGAATTTAAATCAACAGAATTTGAAATAAAAACTACACACAACAACGTGTGTAATTAATTGCTAAATTAGGTGCTCAAAACCCGTAACTAACCATACACCAACCGTTAGCCATTATTTGAAAAAAACATAACTAATCAAAAAATAGAAATTATGAAAACAGCTGGAATTATTGGTGGTTCAGGTTTCATTGGAAGTCACACTACAAAGAAATTTTTGCAAGAAGGATTTAAGGTCAGAGTATCTGCTACGGACATTTCCAAAACGGAAAAATACAGCCATTTAAAAGCATTGCCGAATGCAGAAAATCTTGAAATTCTTCCACTAAAAGTTGAAAATAAAAATCAGCTAAAAGAATTCATTAAAGGTTGTGACATAGTTGTTCACGGAGGCACACCCTTTCAGTTAGATGTTAAAGACCCAAAAACAGAGTTGTTTGACCCAACAATCAAAGGGACAGAAAACTTTCTCGAAGTTATTAATGAAACACCAACAATTGAAAAGGTGGTTTTTGTTGCATCGGTTGCTGCATATAACACAAATTTCCCACTCCCTGCCGGCAATAAAAACCCTCACGATTCATTTGACGAAAATGATACGCCATTTATGAGTGAAGAAGGCCATCCTTATGCCCAAGCCAAATTTATTGCAAATCAAACAGTGGAAAAATTCGTAAAAGAACATCCAAATGCCGATTTTGAAATTACGAGTGTTTCGCCTACGGGAGTTATGGGGAAATCATTATCCAATAGAGAAGATTCAACCTCTTCAGGTCTACAGTTTTTATTTAAGAATAAAATAGCACCCAATCCCTTTATACAAATGTTCTATGACAATGACATTGAATTTGCAATGGTGGATGTTAAAGACGTAGCAGATGGGATTTATAGTGCTAGCACCACTAAAGGCTTACACGGAAAAAATTATTTGTTAAGTAGCGAAAGTTGGAAAATTTCAGATATTACCAAAATGCTGAATAATGAAAAACCAAATGGAAATGCTCACATCGTTTATAAAAATGATGCTGCAATACAAGATTTAGGAATTCAATTTAATCCTGTTATCATTCCGTTGACTGAATTTAATAAATAGAAAAACTGTTTGTAACAAGGTGTATAATTAATTGCTTAATCTCACTTACTCTGAAAATTAATTAGGAATTTTCAGCTCATGTGCACTAACAAATTTAAGTACTAACCCGCACAACTACTCATAGCCGAGAAGTTGTAACCTATCAGAGAAATGAATACGGACAAAGAAATTTTTATTCCAAATCAACAAACTCGGAAAAAATTATCTGAAAAACTCAATCTGGAATTTGACGAAAATATGCAAGATTGGGAATGGGAAATATCTGACCCAAATAGAATCGCTGAATTCATTGCCGAGTACGACAATGTAAATTCTTCACAAAAGGAAAAAGAAACTCTAATGGAAATTATTCTTGACAGCCTGAATGATATGGAAAAAACAAGTGCAAACAATGATTTTGAAAAACATTTGAATTCCGTTATTTTTCGATTAAAAGAGAATTGCGAAATTCATAGCGGAACTATTAAATATTGGAAATACGGAAAATTTGATATTTCTGATTTCCTGAAAATATAACTACCTACAAAACCGTATAAAATTGATTGCTAAGACGAATTCTGATAGCTATCGGGAATAAAAGTTCGGCCCTGTGTTAAACCGAAAAGTTCGCGTCTTTTTACACGCTACATTTCATACACAAACTGTTAATCACAAGCTGAAAAAAAAATCCGTTCTGAATTAAAATTTTAACTTTGTAAAAATAATGACTGAAAAAGCATTTATAACATCTGAGATTTTAAAGTGGGCTAGAGAGACCGCTGGAATCTCTGTGGAAGATGCTGCCAAAAAAGTTTTAGTCTCACCCGAAAGATTCTTGACTTGGGAAAATGGAAATGACTATCCAACTATTAGACAAGCGAAAATATTAGCAAAAAGTTATAGAAGACCTTTTTCTATTTTCTTTTTGCCTGAAATTCCAAAAGACTTTCAACCACTTCAAGATTATAGAAGAGATGATTCTCAAAAATTAGATACAGCTTCTCTCTTCATAATTCGTGATGTTCAAGAAAAACAGAATTGGATTAGTGAGTTATTCGAAGAAATTGGAGAAAACAAACTTCCATTTGTTGGAAAATATACGCCAAATGATAATCCAGCGGTTGTTGCTAAAGATATATTAGACACATTAAAAATTAGTCCAGCTAATTACAAGAAAACGCCAATTAATGAATGGATTGAAAAAGCAGAATTAGCTGGAATATTTATCTCACGTACTAGTTATTTACATTCTAGATTGGTTCTAGATAAAGACTTGATACAAGGATTCGCTATTTCTGACAAATATGCACCCTTCGTATTCGTGAATTCAAAAAATTGGAAGGCCCCACAACTTTTTACATTAGTACACGAATTAGCTCATATTTGGATAGCTAAATCTGGAATATCAAATGAAATAGATATTGATTTCACCAATAATCCCATATCAAAATTTCATCCAGTAGAATTATTTTGCAATCAAGTTGCAGCTAACGCTTTGATGCCACATGAAATCATCATTCAGTTAGGTAATGAAACATTTGATTCAACCCAAAAGATTTTCAAACAAGCTAAGGAACTTGGCATAAGTTCTTTTGCTTTATTGGTAAGAGCCTTAAACTTAAACTTAATTTCTCAATCTAAATACAAGTCATTAAAAGAAGATGCTCAAGATGAATTTGAAAAATTCTTAGAAAGAGAAAAGATAAAAAAAGAGAAACAAAAAGAAAGAAAAAACGGTCCAGACACTTATCTTCTTCGATTGAACAAAAACAGTAAGTTGTTCACAAGAATTGTTATGGATTCTTTTAATAACGGTTCATTATCGCCATCAATAGCAAGTAATCTTCTTAACACGCAGATTAACAATTTCCAAAAATTTGAAAAACTACTTGCCTAATGTTTGAAGAAGATAAAGCAGTTTACTGTATTGATGCAAATATTCTCATTCAAGCTTGGCAAACATATTACTCGCCGGAAATTTGCCCTTCATATTGGGAAGTACTAAATGAATTAGGAAAAAAGGGTGTGATTTTTATTCCAGAATTGGTTTATGAAGAAATTGAAAAAGGACAAGACAACCTATTCGAATGGTTAAAAAATAGCGACATTCCAATTAAAAAAATTGATGGTGCAGTAACAAATTGTCTGAAAGAGATTTACGCAACCAATCCTAAGCATAAATATTTAGTGTCAAGCAATGGAATTCACTCAAAAGCTGACCCTTGGGTTATTGCTCATGCAATGAATGAAAAAGCTATAGTAGTGACTAAGGAAAAAAAAGATTTTGTCCGGAAACAGACGAAAATCAAAATTCCT
This sequence comes from Spongiimicrobium sp. 3-5, assembly GCF_046557915.1. Lineage (NCBI taxonomy): Bacteria > Pseudomonadati > Bacteroidota > Flavobacteriia > Flavobacteriales > Flavobacteriaceae > Spongiimicrobium > Spongiimicrobium sp. 3-5. The sequence continues at coordinate 819,031 of NZ_JBHEBG010000001.1, read as the reverse complement.
CACGTATGTGATAATATGAATGTTAGTTGGATTGACGATTTTGAATTTATAAAGAATTCTAATATAAAGTTCACTTGTAAATCGGAATAAAGCCAGTGGTCAATAGCATATTTAAAATAAAGCGCCACTATTGCAAAAAATGTTTTTTACTTCAACATTCTGTTTAAATTCTATTCCCTCAAAACGTTAACAATTCCTATAATCCATTGCCGCGTCCCTAGAACCAAAAAGATTACAAACAAGGATTTGTTATCTTAGTTCTTGTAAGTGGGGTATGGTTAATAACTATCTCTGATTGATGTACATAATCAGATAAAATGAAAAAAAAACTATTATCAATACTTGCAATATTTGGAATTGGAGGAAGGGCTTAAACGGAAGAATTACAAACAGGTCTCAGAAATACTCTAGCCGTCGCTTCTGATAGATTTGAAAATTGACAATAAACTAGAATAGGGAAATATGAAACCGACAAATAATGTAATGGAATTCATAAAATCTGTCCAAAATGAAACTAGACAAAAAGACGGACTTGTTGTTATGGAAATGATGAATAAAATCACCAATTTAGAACCTGTAAAATGGGGGCCTTCAATAATTGGATTCGGGGAATATGTTCATAAATACGAAAGTGGGCGGGAAACGAACCTGCCTTTAACTTCTTTTTCGCCAAGAAAACAGCATTTGGTTTTGTACGTGCTAAATGGTTTTGAAAATCAGGAAGCATTATTGAATGATTTGGGTAAACATAAAACGGGTAATATATGTCTATACATAAACAAACTTGTTGATGTGAATATCGAAATTTTAGCAAAAATTATTGCTTCCTCCTATAATAAGAATAAAAGGTATAGTAGTGTCCAATCTTGACCCAACATTAAAGATTTAAAAAACACTGCCCACAACACCATATAAAATTAATTGCTAGTGCAAATCCCGCTAGCTATCAGGATTCCATTCGGTTTATATTTGCTAAATTAATGACTTAAACGGCGGCGCCAATTGTACAGATAACGTGTGAAGTAAAGCTTGAAAATCTAAACTGAAATTAGACTATGGACTTAAATCAAATAACCATTCCGTCGTTGGATTTGACGAAATCAATTCCCTTTTATGAAAAATTAGGATTGAAATTAATAGTGGAATCACTACCTCATTACGCAAGATTTGAATGTCCAAATGGAAATTCAACTTTTTCGATACATCTAACTGAAAACTTGCCAAAAGGAGATGGAATTTATGTCTATTTTGAATGCGATAATCTTGATGAATATGTTGGTGAACTTATGGAAAAAGGGATTGTATTTGACCAACCACCGACCGACCAAAGATGGTTATGGAGAGAGGCGAGGGTAAAAGATGTTGATGGAAATCAATTGATTTTGTTTTACGCAGGAGAGAACAGGATAAACCCACCTTGGCGAATTGAAAGTTAATCGACGGAATAAAACATTATAACCAATTTATAAAGAATCCGTAAACATGAAAAATGATAAAGAATTGGTAAGAATGGCAATCGAGATGGCAAAAGAATCTAAACAAAAAGGTAATTTGCCATTTGGCTGTATTCTTGTAAATGAACAGGGTAAGGTAATTTTAAAAGGAGAAAATACCATTAACACTGATAAGGATTGTCTTGCCCATGCCGAAATTAATTTAATACGGGAAGCCAGCAAATTATACGATTATTCGTATTTGAATAATTGCTCGATCTATACTAGCGACGAGCCATGCCCTATGTGTACTTCTGCCATTTATTGGAGCGGCATAGGAAGGCTTGTTTACGGGTTAAGCAAAACCGAGTATTACAAAATTGTTGGTAGGGAAAACCCTAATTGGGTATTTGAAATGCCGACCAGGGAGTTGTTGGAAAAGGGAGGTAGAAAACTTGAAGTAATAGGACCCCTATTGGAAAAAGAAGCTTCAATGTTGCATTTGGATTAATCTTCCCATAAAAGTAACCTTGTAACAACTAGCCTATGATCATCTCCCTAGAGTTAAAAGGATAGCCCATAGGGATTTGTTATCTTCGGCAGATGATCAATGGTTATGAAATTGTTGTTTACATTTAAAAAATAACTTCCTAATTAAAATGAACACATTAAAAATAGGTTCCATCATTTTAAGTGTTTGGAGTAGTCTAAACTTCTTTCCTTCACTATATGTTGCGCTAAGTATTCTCTTTTTGGACAAACACCCGCCGGGGTTATATGCGGTATTAAAGGAAGAAAATATAAACGCAATGAGTGCGCCAATGCTAGCTACGGTAGATTCTATTGGTCTGTTTGCAAATTTATCCGTAGCGGCTTTTAACCTATTGATGCTGGTTGCAATCTGGAAAGGATTGAACAAAAGAATCATATGGGTCTATTGGGCGTTGCTGGCATCGTCTACTCTGGCCATTTTGGCTGGAGTTGCGGCCGACTATGCCGTTGGTTATGCTTTTCCAGAAGTAAATATTATATCGGCCGCAATCTTAATAATCGGCTTTGTATTTTCTGGTATTGGGCTCTTTAAATCAAAGTGAATGAAATATACATATCTGGTTACCTGAGACTATTTCGGTTAAAAATTCTCCGCACCAATCCTATACTAATCCTTGAAAAGAAATAATTACATGAATAAAACCTCCCTTTTAATCTTATTAGTAGCATCATTATTTTTTGGATGCGAGGCAAAAAACAAAAAGCAATATGCGAACAATGTTTCAACAGTGGAATCAATACTCGAAGAAAATGCATCCGCTTTGCTTAAAGACAAAAGATTTCATTCGTTATCCGTAGGCATCTACAAAGATGGAAAGACCATTACCAAACATTTTGGAGAATTGGAAATAGGTAAAGGCAATCTACCCAATGACACTACCATTTATGAAATTGCATCGGTAACCAAAACATTTTTAGGGACATTGACCGCAAAGGCGGTATTGGAACAAAAGATTAACTTAAACGATGATATACGGAGTTATTTGGAACAACCCTATCCCAATCTAGAATTTAATGGCAAGGCCATTACCATACAAGATGTGTTGACCCATACAAGCGGATTTCCAAATTTTCCCATTAAGGGAGATACCAAGCAAAATTTCTTTGAAGGCCTAAAGGAAATTAAGATTGAGGATGAAATAGGCACTGTCTATGCGTATTCAAACACAGCACCTGAAGTGATGGCGTTTATACTGGAAAAAGTTTATGGAAAACCATACGAGATGCTGGTTAAGGAATATATTGTAGCGCCTAATGAGATGAAGCGGACCAAGTTTGATTTAAGCGAGTTTGAAAAAAAAAGTCTGGTACAAGGATATAATGGGGAAAACGAATTAATGCCCAATTTTGAGCGTAATCTTTGGGGCGGTACCGTTGGGTTGCATTCTACCATGGCAGATATGCTAAAATATATAGCGTATCATTTAGAGGATGCCAATGAGATTATTAAAGAGTCGCATAAAGATTTTCTAGAAACGCCATACGACTTCAATATTGGTTATTATTGGAATATAATAAAGACCAAGGACGAGGTTGTCTATAGGCATCATGGCGGAATATTTGGAATGCAAAATTGGTTAATGATTTATCCCAAACAGAATATGGGAATAAGCATTTTTACCAATTGTAGCTTTGATGAAACCGGGGAACTATTGGAGGAAGTAGCAACCAACATTTGCGCGGAAGTGGCAAAGATAGATTTATCAGACAAATAAAAAACACTTAGGTCAACAACTAGCAGTAGGTTAGGAGAAAAATACCTTGCCCGAATTTCTGATAGATTGAAAGCCTGCGTACAACAAATGCGATAACTTAACCCAGTTAGAGAAGCAACGACCCTCTCTTTAAAGCTACTCCGGTTTACCCAACTGTAACATTTCCCAAAAAAACAAATCTATCAGAAAGAAACCAATCCCAAACGCCATGCGTACAAAAAGGACCTATTTCTTGTTGATAACGGTAACCGTTTTGCTTACCGCTTGTAAATCGGAACCAAAAAACGAACCTACTATAGCCGGTATTTGGCAATCGTTGGGCTATGGGAAAATTCTAACGATAGAAGAAGATTCTTATGCTTTTTATGACCGCACCAAAATTTCGTGCCTACCCGTACAGCAAGGAAAAATCGCCACATTTGGTGATGGTCTTACACTGTTGGGCGATACCCTTATACTGGCAAAGGGCACAGGGTTATACCATTATAAAAGAATACCAGCTCTTCCACCGTTATGTTCCCAACCTCTTTCCGAAGAAAAAAGAAAAGACCCTATTTATAATTTTGAGGTTATGGCCCAGACCATTACGGCCCATTTTGCCTACTTTAAACGAAACAACATCAACTGGGACAGCCTGTATACCGTTTCCAAAGCGAAAATTACCTCAACAACTACAGAAGCCGAACTGTATTTGGTATTGGAAGAAATAGGCAACACCCTAAAGGACAATCACGGTTATATAGAACCCACAGACAAAGTCTATGAACAAGCCGAAGCTTTACGGCCTGCACCTGTAGCCGATGAAACTACCGAAGAATTGGAGGAGTATGGGGATTTTCCCCTAGCCAAAATGGTTGCCAAAACCTTTCTGGATGAAGATCTCACCAGAGATACCTGGTTAATGCACTGGGGCAAAATGAAAAACAATGTAGGCTATCTGCAAGTAAAGGCCATGTGGCTATATGCGGATTTAAATTTGTCCGATTCCTCTATACAAAAACATGGTTTTGTGGATACTTACGTAAAGGCGTATACTGCGCTTAATGAGACCGATTATATTGCAAGAGAAGCCGTTGGAGCGCAACAAATAATGGATAAGGTAATGAAAGACCTCCGTACTTGTAGCCATATCATTGTTGATGTTAGGTTTAACGGTGGCGGACAAGATGCAGTAAGCTTGGAAATCTTACGGAGATTCAACGACCAAAGGAAACAGGTAGCTACCAAACGTGCCGTAATGGCCGCCGGTTTTACCCAAAGCATCCCCATATTTTTAGAGGCTTCTGCCAACCCGTACACAAAGCCTGTTTATTTGCTTACATCGCAGCAATCTGCCAGTGCTACCGATTTTATGGCTTTGGCCTCCCTAGAACTTCCCAACATAAAAAGAATAGGGTCGCACACCAACGGAGCACTATCCGATGCACTTGAAAAAAAACTCCCCAATGGTTGGTATTTTTCTGTTTCTAACGAGGTGTATTTGGATAACCAAGGCACTTGCTATGAAAACAATGGGATTCCTGTAGACTATGAACTGAATTATCCTGAGGATCGACAACCTTTTTTTAGAACCGTGGCCCACGATTTGGAAAAGGACAAAGCGGATATCTTAGATGCCATTGAGAAAGTAGCGGGAAAAACCAAGTAATCCTATCTTGCCATTAAGTCCTCTATTTCCTCCACTAGAATCGGAATATTTTGCATAAGATTTAGCGGAGCTCCTTGCTGCTGAATAACCACATCATCCTCTAAACGTATCCCCATTTTTTCATTTGGGATATAGATGCCCGGTTCTACGGTAAAGACCATGCCCGCTTTCATGGGTGTTTTTAACGCACCATAATCGTGGGTGTCCAACCCAATATGGTGGCTGGTGCCGTGCATAAAATACTTTTTATAAGCAGGGTATTCTTTGTTTTCGTTTTGTACATCTGCCTTGTCCAGCAAGCCCAATTTTATTAGTTCCGAGGTCATTATTTTCCCTACTTCCTTATGGTATTCGGCCCAAAGGGTGCCGGGTACCAATAGTTTGGTGGCCTCGTCCTTAACGTGCAGCACAGCCTCATAGACCTCTTTTTGGCGCGGAGTAAATTTTCCGCTTACCGGAATAGTGCGGGTCATATCGCTAGAATAGTTGGCATATTCCGCGGCCACGTCCATTAAAAGCAGATCACCGGACTGGCATTGTTGGTTGTTCTCCACATAATGTAGCACATTGGCATTGTTCCCCGAGGCAATAATAGGGGTATAGGCAAAGCCTTTGGAGCGGTTGCGCACAAACTGGTGCAGGTACTCGGCTTCTATTTCGTACTCCCAAACACCGGGCCGTACAAACTCTAAAATTCTTCGGAAACCCTTTTCCGTAATATCGCAGGCGCGCTGCATCAGCGCTATTTCTTCTTGCTCCTTAACACCTCTTATCTGCTGTAAGATAGGGTTGCTTTTGGCCCAACCGTGCGCCGGAAAATTTTGCTTGCATTTAATTATGAACCGGTCTTCCCGTGTTTGGGTTTCTACGGCTTGCCGATAATGTTCATTGGTATTAAAATAAACGGTATTGGCTTCGGTCATTAAATCAAAGAATATCTTGTCAAAGTCGGGCAGCCAACAAACGGTTTCTATTCCGGAAACTTGGGTGGCACGTTCCTTGGTAAGTTTCGCTCCTTCCCAAACGGCTATATGCTCATTGGTTTCCCGTACAAAAAGTACTTCCCTATGTTTAGGGTTCAGCGCTTCTGGAAACAAAACCAAAATAGTTTCCTCTTGGTCTACCCCGGATAGATAAAATATATCTCGATGTTGCTCAAAAGGCATGGTGCTGTCCGCGCTAATTGGATAAATATCATTGGAATTAAAAACGGCAATACTCTTGGGCTGCATTTGTTCAGCGAATTTTTTACGATTCTTTACAAATAATTCACTGGCTATTTGTTCATATTTCATGTCGGAAACTACTTTTTCCAAAAATAGGTATTTACAGCAAATAAAAAGAGGGCTTTGGACAAGCCCTCCTAACAAAATAAAATTTGGTCACGGTTAATTATCTTGAAATAGCGTTTTTAATAAATCCTATGACAATCATAAGCAAGCCACCGCCAACACCACCACTTGCAATACTTCCCAGAACATTGGCCATATCTAAAACTCCTGGTTCTCCGGCCATGCCCAACATTCCTAAAATTGCTCCTCCAAGACCACCTCCCACAATTCCTGAAATGGAATTCCCCAAGGTGCCCAACGACTGTTTTTTTAACAATTTCCCAGCTACATTGCCTCCTAAGGCGCCAGTCAGCAGCTGAATAATCAGGGGCAAATACACTCCCATTATGACTGTTTATATGAATATATGATAATAAATTAACAACAATTTAGCATAATAAACAATTATTAAATGATAAAACTACGGATATAGGAATTGAGTTCTTTGTGCTGGCATCTTAAATAAAAGTCTTGGCATCGCTTATACAAATTCATAACTTCACGGAAACAAATGAAAACTCATTTTAATGAAAAATATTTCCTTCCTTTTTTTAATAGTCTTTTCCACAATTTGTTCTGCACAACATACCGCAACTACCGCTACTAAAGTACAAGAGGCCTTGTTACAAAAAAAAGAAATGGCCCAGGGTTCTTTGGTAAAACATATTCCTTTTAAAAATATAGGCCCAACGGTTATGAGCGGCAGGGTGGTAGACCTGGCCGTTAACCCCAACGACCCAGCGGAATTTTATGTGGGCTATGCGTCTGGAGGATTGTGGTATACCAACAATAATGGTACATCATTTATTCCGGTATTGGACGCCACCCCCACCCAAAATGTGGGCGACATAGCCGTGCATTGGGAGTCTGGCACCATATGGGTAGGCACAGGCGAAAACAATGCTTCGCGTTCTTCTTATGCAGGTATCGGTATTTTAAAATCTTCGGACAAGGGCAAAACCTGGAAAAATATGGGTTTAACAGATTCGCATCATATAGGTCGTATCGTTATCAACCCCAACAATCCACAAGAAGTGGTGATCGGGGTAACCGGACATTTATATTCCAACAACGAAGAGCGTGGTATTTATAAAACCCTGGACGGAGGCACTACTTGGAATAAGACTCTTTTTGTGGCCAATAATACAGGGATTATAGATGTGGCCCATGCTCCCGGCAATTTTGCGGTTATGTATGCGGCTTCATGGCAAAAGGATAGAAAGGCTTGGAACTTTAGCGGAAGCGGAAACGGTTCTGGCATCTATAAAAGTACCGATGGTGGCAATACCTGGGCCAAAGTTTCCACGGAAAAAAGTGGCTTTCCTACGGGAGAAGGCGTTGGTAGGATTGGATTGGCAGTTTTTGATGAAAATACAGTTTATGCGGTGCACGACAATCAATTTAGGAGAAGCAAACCAGCAATACCTGTAAGAACCTCCGATGATTTGTTAAAAGACGATTTTAAGACCATGTCCGTGACCGCTTTCCTAAAATTGGATGACAAAAAATTGAATACCTTTTTGAAAACCAACGGTTTTCATGAGAAATATAAGGCAGATAATATAAAACAGATGGTGCGAAGCGAAGCGGTTAAACCCGCCGACCTAGCCAAATATCTGGAAAATGCAAACTCCTTGTTATTTAGCACCCCAGTTATTGGCGCAGAGGTATACCGCAGCGATGATGCCGGCATCAGCTGGAAAAAAATGAACGAAAACTACATTGATGACCTCTACTATAGCTATGGTTATTATTTTGCGCAGATCGGAGTGGATCCCAACAACAAGGATAAAGTCTATATTGCCGGGGTTCCCATATTAAAATCTACCGATGGTGGCAATGCGTGGACATCCATTAACGGCGATAACGTACATGCCGATCATCATGCCCTATGGATCAACCCAAAAAAAACCGGACATCTTATAAACGGCAATGATGGAGGGGTAAACATATCGTATGACGATGGCGCACACTGGATTAAAAACAACTCCCCATCCGTAGGGCAGTTTTATGCCATAAACGTAGATGATGAAAAACCGTATAATGTATATGGAGGGTTGCAAGACAATGGGGTTTGGAAAGGCCCTCATAATGCCAAAGAGGACAGTGGTTGGCACCAAACCGGACATTACCCTTGGAAAGCTATTCTGGGAGGCGATGGTATGCAGGTGCAAATAGATAACAGAGATCCCAATACCGTTTATACCGGGTATCAATTTGGAAATTACTTCAGGTTGGACCTGGCCAACAACAAACAAAAATATATTCAACCAAAGCACGAGCTGGGCGAACCCGCCTACCGTTTTAATTGGCAGGCTCCCATTCTATTGTCGCCCCACAATCAGGATATACTATACTTGGGCGGTAATAAATTACATCGCTCTTTAAACAAGGGAGATGATTGGGAAGCCATTTCTGGCGACCTTACCCAAGGCGGAAAAAAAGGTAATGTGGCTTATGGCACCTTGGCAACTATTTCCGAATCGCCCTTTAAATTTGGTTTAATATATACGGGTAGCGATGATGGTCTTGTGCAGCTAACCAAAAATGGTGGTGGCAGTTGGGAAAATGTTTCTCCCCCAATTTCCAAGGATCTTTGGGTAAGCAGGGTCGCCGCTTCCAAACATAAAAAGGAACGGGTATATGTTAGTTTAAACGGCTACCGTTGGGACGATTTTAAACCCTACGTCTTTAAGAGTGATGATTATGGGAAAACATGGACAAGCATAGCAGGCAACCTACCAACTTCCCCAGTAAACGTAATTCTAGAGGATCCGGAAAATGAAAACCTTTTGTTTGTTGGAACCGATAATGGTCTCTATGTTTCTTTTGATAAAGGCGCTTCTTGGGAGCTGTTTCAGAACGGCATTCCCAATGTTGCGGTGCACGACCTTGTAATTCAGCACCGGGCCAAACATCTGCTGGTAGGCACACATGGGAGGAGTATTTACAAAGCCGATATCTCCTATCTGCAGAAGACCACAAAGGAAAGTCTTTCCAGACCCTTAACGGTATTTGCCATACCCAATATAAAGCATTCCAAAGCTTGGGGCAATGCCCAATATACTTGGAACAAACCCCAAACTCCGGGAATAGATCTTATGTTCTACACCTCGGACGAAGATCTCTGCACAGCAAAAATATTGACAACCGATAACATTGAGGTAAGTAGCACAGAAATTATGGCTAATAAAGGTTTTAATCTGTTGTCTTATGACGTGGCCTTTTCCAAAAAGGGTAAAACAGATTACCTAAAGAAAAATAAAAAAATATTGGCCGAGGCCAAAGATGGAAAAACCTACCTCCCCAAAGGAAAATATAAAATTGAAGTCAGTGGCAACGGAACACAGGCCAGCCAGACGTTTGAAATTGAATAATTTATAGAAAACGATACGAGCAATAGCCGAAGCGAGCAAGTTTCAGATTGCAGAAGGGTACTGTCTTCGCTAGTTTTGTTGTATAGAAGTCTTCAAATTAAAAGTGTAAAAAATGTCATCTCAAGATAACTTGTTGATACGAAAGGCAACTTTTAATGACGCAGGGGCCATTGCGCTTTTGGGCCGTATAACCTTTACCGAAACTTTTGGTGATCTGTTTAGGGACAAGCAAGACCTTCTCAGTTATTACAACAGGACCTTCAGTGTTGAAAAAATTAGAAATGGTATACAGAAAGCCAATAATATCTTTTGGATTGCACTTAAGGAAGAGCTACCCGTGGGTTATGCCAAATTGAAATTAAACGCAGACACGCCACTTATTAAAACCGATTTGGTTTGCCAGCTTCAGAAGATTTATGTGCTGCGCGATTTTTTAGGCCATAAAATTGGTTTTAAATTACAAGAAGAGGTACTGAGCGATGCTACAAACAGGGGTTTTAATGAAATTTACTTGTCCGTACTTGCCAGTAACGATAGAGCCATCAATTTTTACAATAACAACGATTTTTCAAAGATAGGTGAACACGATTTTCAGATTGGAAAGGAAAATTTTGAATTCATATGGATGAGCAGGGCCCTTAATTCTTAAAACAATCATACGCTTAAAACAGTAGTATCTTTAACAACAAACATCAACTAATTATGAGTAACGAAAGAAAAAAGAGAATAAAATCCATAGACATGCTACGTGGCTTGGTTATGGTGATCATGGCTTTGGACCATGTGCGCGACTATTTTCACTACGATGCCTTTTTCTTTGATCCTTCTGACATTACCAAGACCAATGTGGCGCTTTTTTGGACACGATTTGTTACGCATTTTTGCGCCCCGGTATTTGTATTTTTGGCAGGGACTTCCGCCTTTTTTGTTGGGCAGCGAAGGGATAAGAAATCCTTGGCTTCTTGGCTTTTGAAAAGAGGGGTATGGCTCGTTGTTGCCGAGCTCACCATCATAAAATTGGCATGGATGTTTAAACTGGATTATACCACAACTTTACTGCAGGTAATTTGGGTTTTGGGTATCAGTATGATCTTCTTGGCCGGCTTTATCTACCTTCCAAAAAAATTGACCATTGTTGTCTCGGTCTTGGTGATCTTGGGCCACAACCTATTGGACTCGTATGCCCCAACAGGAGCTGTTGCCTCTGGAGTGTGGACCTTCCTTCATGTTTTCAATATTGTGTCTTTTGGGGACTTTCAGATTTTTGTAGGCTATCCTATGATTCCATGGATTTTTGTAATGCCTTTGGGGTACTATTTTGGAGAATTATATAAATCTTCCGTGTCACAAGAATATCGCTTAAAAAAACTTTGGCAGTTGGGACTGGGCCTTACTTTGTTGTTTTTTGTACTTCGATTTATAAATGTTTATGGAGACCCCTATTTTTGGGCTCCTCAGGAAACCCTTGGGTTAACCATAGCCTCGTTCTTTAACATTACCAAGTATCCGCCATCACTGATGTACTTGCTTATTACCATTGGCCCATCTATACTATTCCTGGCCGTGGCGGAAAAATGGCAAGGTGCATTCACCCAAAAGTTTGTCACCATAGGTAGGGTACCCATGTTCTTCTATATTGTTCATATTTACGTTATTCACCTGTTCGCGGTTTTTGCTGCTTTGGCTACCGGATTTAGTTTCTCCGACATGGTCATAGATTTATGGATAACCCTACAACCTCAACTACAAGGCTATGGATTTGGATTGGGAATCGTATACCTTATCTGGATAGTGCTTACCATAGCACTATATCCTATATGTAGTTGGTACGATGCTTATAAGACCAGTAATAGGGACAAATGGTGGTTAAGCTATATTTAGCATTATCTACCAACATGGAATAAGGCATCGCCTTGGTTTACCACAGCTTGGTGGTTAACACAAAAGAGGTAACCGTCATAAGGCGCCTTTATTTTTTTGGTATTCTTGGCGTAGGTGTCCGTTACCATGCCCATTTGCTGTCCTTTTTTAATTTCGCTGCCATTGATAATCTTAGGAATAAACATACCTGCGGTTGGTGCTCTAAGCCATTTGTGGTCTTGTAGATGTATTGTTTTGGAACGTTCTGCATATACCGGTTCTATCTTGGAAATCATTTTGAAATGTTTTAACACATTCAATATTCCTTGCATGCCTTCCCGAATGGCAAAATCATCGAAACGCATACTTTCACCTGCTTCAAATACTACCGTGGGTTTTTGCATTTTAAATGCAGCATTACGGAAGGAACCACGGATTAAACGGGAAGAGAACGAGAAGGGTGCATTAAACACTTTGGCCAATTTTATACTATTGGGATCCTCCTCGGTATAACGGATCTGTGGAAAGTTGTTCCGTTGATTGGCCCCGGTATGCAGGTCGATACCAAAATCCATCTGATGCATTATTTCGGACACATAATGATAGGCTATTCTGCTGGCCATGGAACCCGTTCTGTTTCCCGGAAAACTGCGGTTTACATCTTTACCATCGGGTACGTCCCTAGAAAAATGTATAAACCCAAAAATATTGAGGATAGGCACAGCTATTACCGCTCCTTTGGTTATTTTGAAACGTTTTTCATAAAGCATGCGCCGTACAATTTCTATCCCATTGATCTCATCGCCATGTAGGCCTGCCTGTATCAAAATGGTAGGGCCTGGTTTCTTGGCGTTGAACACATAAATGGGAATATCTATGAGGGTACCGGTTGGTAGGCGGTCTATACTAATGGTCAGTAATTTGTTCTGCCCCGGGTTTACGGTCTCCCCTCCGATTACGATATCTTTATTTTCTTCTTCTTCGCCCATTCTTTTCTACAAATAGTATAATTTCCTTTGCGACGTTTACGCCCGTTGCCGCTTCTATACCTTTAAGTCCGGGAGATGCATTTACCTCTATGAGTAAAGGTCCCTTTTTGGAACGGATAAGATCTACCCCGGCAACCCCAAGACCAAGATATTTTACTGCATTAAGGGCAATATACATCTCCTTTGCTGTAGGTTTTACGCTTTCGGTATTTCCACCCCTATGCACGTTGGATCGGAACTCGCCCACGGCACTGGATCTTTTCATACTGGCCACAATACGCTGACCCACCACAAAAATGCGGATATCCTCACCGTTCGATTCTTCAACATATCTTTGGATGAGAATACTGGTATCCATTTTATAGAAGGTATCTATGATAGATTTTGCCGATTTTTTGCTCTCCGCCAAGATCACCCCAAGGCCTTGGGTGCCCTCTTGCAGTTTAATTATTACCGGTGGCCCTCCTAGCAGATTTATTTGTTCCTCAATATTATCTGGATTAATGGAAAATACGGTTTCTGGTATGGGTATGCCCTTGCGCGCCATAATCTGTAAAGTACGTACCTTGTTCCTGGCACGTGTAATCCCTAAAGACCGAGCCGTACTGAAAATACCGTTCATTTCAAACTGCTTTACAATAGCTGCGCCATGGCGGGTGACCTTGGCCCCTATTCTTGGGATAATTGCATCAAACTCATCCGTTACATTTTCTTCGTGAAGATAAACCTGTGGGTTTCCCGAGCCCAACTTTACCGAACATTTGGTGTGGTCTATAAGTTCTATATAATGCCCCAATTTTTCGGCCTCTTCTGCCAATCTTTTGGTAGAATAGACATTCATACTCACCGATAACAAACCAATGTCCATTTTAAAGTATGCTGATTTTAAGAATTCCTATGTAATATCGGTCAAAAAATACAATCGGGCTAATTAGGTCTTTAGATTTTGCATAAATGTCTTCAAAAGGAACTTTTTTGCCAATAAATTGTTGCTTTCTGACCATTGTATGCCGACCGCTTTAAAAGATTTCCTAAATTGATTCTAAATAAAAGACTAACGGCTTCAAAGTTTGTGAATCACTAGGCTGTATAGTAACTTTGTTATAAAATAACTACCAATGAGCGGATTGATAAAATCATCTATTGCCAGAAAGATTGTCATGGCACTTTCTGGCCTTTTTCTCGTATTCTTCCTTGGACAACATTTCACCATAAACATCGCCTCCGTAATAGATCCGGATACCTTTAATTCCTGGTCGCACTTCATGGGATATAATCCTTTGGTGCAATACCTGTTGCAACCTATCTTAATTGCCGGAGTAGTTATACATTTTGTTATGGGGTTTGTTCTAGAGATTCAGAACAATAGGGCAAGGCAAGTGAAATATGTGAAGTACAAGGGCAGTGCCAACGCACCGTGGGTATCTAGGAACATGATTCTTTCCGGTGCCGTGGTCTTAGCGTTCCTTGGGTTGCACTTCTACGATTTTTGGATTCCGGAAATGGCGTTCAAGTACATAGAGAGCAATCCGGAAGATCCAACAAGGTACTATGCGGAAACAGTAGAGAAGTTTGCTCCTTTTTGGCGTACTATAATTTATGTTGTTTCTTTTATCTTATTGGCATTACACCTTTGGCATGGGTTTGCATCTTCTTTTCAATCCATGGGGCTTAACAACAAGTATACGCCGGCAATCAAAAAATTTACAAAATTATTTGCGATAGCCATTCCGTTAGGGTTTGCCTTCATCGCTATATACCATCATCTTAATCCTATAACACATTAACTATGGGTATCTTGGATTCTAAAGCTCCTACCGGTCCTCTGGCCGATAAATGGACAAAACATAAGAACGACATTGATCTTGTTAACCCGGCCAATAAGCGAAATATAGATATTATCGTTGTGGGCACTGGTCTTGCAGGAGGTTCGGCCGCCGCTACTTTGGCAGAATTGGGCTATAATGTAAAAACCTTCTGCTACCAAGATTCGCCAAGAAGGGCACACTCCATTGCTGCGCAAGGGGGCGTAAATGCCGCAAAAAATTATCAGGGAGATGGCGATAGTGTCTATAGACTTTTTTATGATACCGTAAAAGGTGGGGACTACCGTTCTAGGGAAGCCAACGTTTATAGATTGGCAGAAGTTTCTACCAATATCATAGATCAATGTGTGGCGCAAGGTGTGCCATTTGCACGTGAGTATGGTGGCCTCTTGGATAACCGTTCCTTTGGTGGGGTATTGGTGTCCAGAACTTTTTATGCCAAAGGGCAAACAGGTCAGCAGCTGTTGTTGGGCGCTTACGCTGCAATGAACAGACAGATCCATAGAGGTAAGATAAAATCGCATACCCGACATGAAATGTTGGATTTGGTCTTGGTAGATGGCAAGGCCCGAGGCATTATTGCCCGGAATTTGGTAACCGGCGAAATTGAAAGACATAGTGCGCATGCCGTAGTTTTGGCAAGTGGGGGTTATGGAAACCTTTTCTTCCTTTCCACGTATGCCATGGGGTGCAATGTTATGGCCGCTTGGCGAGCACATCGTAGGGGCGCTTTCTTCGCCAATCCGTGCTTTACCCAAATTCATCCCACTTGTATCCCTGTTTCGGGAGATCATCAATCCAAATTAACATTGATGTCAGAATCCTTGCGAAACGACGGTCGTATTTGGGTTCCTAAACGTTTAGAAGATGCCCAGGCAATTCGTGAAGGCAAACTAAAACCGATACAATTAAAAGAAGAGGATCGCGATTATTATCTGGAAAGAAGGTATCCCGCTTTCGGAAACTTGGTACCTAGGGATGTTGCTTCGCGCGCTGCCAAAGAACGTTGCGATGCTGGTTTTGGTGTAAATAAGACCGGAGAGGCGGTGTTCTTGGATTTTGCTTCGGCCATTATGCGTTATGGTTCGGAAAAGGCCTTGACTTCAGGAATTAAGGATGCCGACAAAAATACAATTAAACAATTGGGTGAAGAAGTGATTGAAGCCAAGTATGGCAACCTCTTCCAGATGTATGAAAAAATTGTGGACCAGAACCCTTATAAAACACCAATGATGATTTACCCTGCGGTACATTATACTATGGGTGGCCTTTGGGTAGACTACAATCTACAGACTACCATTCCTGGATGTTATTCGGCTGGTGAAGCCAACTTTAGCGATCATGGGGCCAATCGCCTTGGGGCATCCGCTCTTATGCAAGGATTGGCAGATGGTTATTTTGTATTGCCATATACCATTGGGGACTATCTTTCCGATGATATCAGAACAGGGGCCATTCCTACGGATTCTCCCGAGTTTGAAGCTGCCGAAAATGATGTAAGGGGCAGATTGGAAAAACTTATGAGCGGTAACGGCCAACATTCAGTAGACTATTACCACAAAAAATTGGGTAAAATAATGTGGAACAAATGTGGTATGTCTCGTAATGCAAAAGAACTGCAAGAGGCAATCGACGAAATTTCGGAATTACGGGCAGATTTCTGGGAAAACGTGCGCGTTCCGGGAACGGTGGATTCTAAAAACCAAGAGCTGGAAAAAGCGGGTAGAGTAGCCGATTTTCTAGAATTGGGCGAGCTTTTTGCTAAAGATGCCCTTACCAGAAATGAATCTTGTGGCGGGCATTTCCGTGAAGAGTACCAAACCCCGGAGGGCGAGGCCCTACGCGATGACAAAAACTTTAAGTTTGTTTCCGCATGGGAATACAAAGGCGAACCCAAGGATTCCGTATTGCACAAAGAAGACTTAACGTACGAAAATATAGAATTAAAGACCCGTTCTTACAAATAGAAAAACTATGAAAGTAAATCTAAAAATATGGCGGCAAAAAGACGCCGGTTCAAAAGGACAAATGGTTGATTATCCGCTTAACGGGGTTGAGGAGGATATGTCTTTTCTTGAAATGCTTGATGTACTGAACGAGGAACTTAACAACAAAGGAGAGGAACCTATAGAATTTGACCACGATTGTAGGGAAGGAATCTGCGGCACCTGTTCCCTACAGATCAACGGAGAGCCCCACGGGCCAGATCGAAGCATTACTGTTTGTCAGTTACATATGCGTAGTTTTAAGGATGGCGACACCATAGTGATAGAGCCTTTCCGCGCCAAAGCGTTTCCCGTAATAAAGGATTTGATCGTGGACAGAAGCTCCTTTGATCGTATACAGCAGGCTGGTGGTTTTATTTCTGTTAATACCTCTGGTAATACTGTAGATGCCAACGCAATTCCCATACAAAAAGCGGTAGCCGACGAAGCATTTAATGCAGCTACTTGTATTGGATGTGGCGCATGTGTTGCAGCCTGTAAAAATGCCAGTGCCATGTTGTTTACCTCTGCCAAAGTATCACAATTTGCCCTTTTACCACAAGGACAGGTAGAAGCCGCCGACCGTGTTCGAAACATGGTTCGCCAGATGGATCTGGAAGGTTTTGGCAATTGTACCAATACCGGTGCTTGTGAGGTAGAATGTCCCAAGGGCATTTCGCTAGAGAATATTGCCCGTATGAACAGTGAGTATTTAAGCGCCACCCTTAAAGGGTAAAGACAAGATTTTATAGTATAAAAAAGGGACCCAAGCTTTAAAGCTTGGGTTTTTTTGTTTTAAAGGTCTTCTAAAAAGTTTTGCCATCTTCTTATCTTTATCTTATGCCCAAGCCATATTCCAAAAAAAGAATAGTTGTTCCTCGGTTTAACGAGGAATCGGGTTTTTATACAACTCCGGAAAGGTCTAAGATTATGGGTAAGATTCGTGGCAAGAACACCAAACCCGAGCTGGCATTTAGAAAGGCGCTATGGAAAGCCGGATATCGCTACCGCATAGATTATAAAAAACTGATCGGTAAACCCGATATCGCCCTGAAAAAATATAAAACGGTAATATTTATTGACGGTGAATACTGGCACGGGTATAATTGGAAAGAAAGAAAGGAAAAAATAAAGACCAATAGGGAATTCTGGATCGCCAAGATAGAACGTAACATGCAACGGGACGAAGAAGTAAACGAAGCGTTAATTCAATTGGGCTACAAAATATTTCGATTTTGGGAGACCGAAATCAAGAAAGATCTTGCGGACTGCCTCAACAAAGTAGTAAGCCACCTGCAGAACCAGGAGGTTTAATTACTGATCTATTTGTTTTTTCTCAATTACAAAAAGATGCACAAGGTCATTAAGATTAACCTCAAAATCTGAAAACTCGGGAGAACTATTCAGGTTCTTGCACCCTATGTTGCCGGTTTCCACGTTAAAGGACGCTATCTCCTTGCACATAATACTGTTCTTTAACACCAATATCCAATAAGACCGTCTGTCATTCGCAAGTGCTTGGCCAAGCTCTTCTTTAAGCACAGCCCTTCCCAACACAATGGAACGATTGGGAATGCCTTCTATTCCTTTACTATACATGGAGTTGTTGGTAATCTCAAAAGCCATATAAGGGCAATCTTCCAAAGCTTCGAGCACAAAACTTACCTTCACCGTCTGCGCCAGAAAAATATCATCCTTCGAGCTAACCATATAGGCCGCCCTGTTTGCCTCCGTAATTAAGGGGGCGGAAACTAAAAATTTGCCATTGCGAAGAAAACTTATCTTATTGCCATGTTTGGTTTCGGTCTTTACGTGGTCGTAGACCCCGGCCACTTCGTTTACTTCATAGGAATAAAGTTCGGCTATGGTAAGGTCGAAGAAATTTGCAATTTTGGTAAGGTTTTTAATCGGTATATTGGCATCTTTCTTCTCGTAAAGCTGAATTGTACGTAAGCTAACACCAATGGCTTTGGCCAATTCTGTTTGGTTCGTGTTTTTTTTACGTCTTAATTGCTTTAAAACAAACATAAAATTGTATTTTAGCGTAATAATCCTACATATTTAGTTGAATATGTTGATTAGATACACATATTTGTAATCGAATTACAGGCAAATATAGCAAAATGCGCTATGCTATTGCATAAAATGATAATGCTACAACAACTACTTAAATCTTGTTAAAACCTACAGCACTATGTTTGAAGACGACGACTATGGAAAACCGATAAGCGAAAAATTATCCATGATAATTAGGAGAAACACCACCAAAGACGATTTTGCAAATATTGCGGCACAGACCAACATCAGCTTTTCCACCATTCGAGATGTTGTATACCGCACCAATAGCTTAACAAAATCCAATGCCAAGGCCATCAATAGAATGATAAAAGCGGCTTTTGAAAATTCGCTCGCCAAGCAATTACAGGCCGAAAACGACAAACTTTTTCTAGATCGAAAATTATGCGAATGACCGGTTTGCCCGCTAATTAATTATGGGTAAGGTGCCAAGCTGAGGTATTTCATTACTTTTACGATTCAAATACCAGATACATGCCCATTTTTAATAATCAAGTTGCACCTAAGCTTCCCAATGTAAAGACCTCCATTTTCACAACTATGAGCAAACTGGCGGCTGAACAGAACGCTATAAATCTGTCTCAGGGTTTTCCCAATTTTGAACCAGACCCCTTATTGTTGAAATTGGTGACCGATGCAATGCAGGATGGCTATAACCAATATGCGCCCATGGCCGGAATTTTCTCCTTGCGGGAAGCCATTTCAAGAAAAAACGAAGCCCTCTATGGGGTTAACTATCACCCCGAAACCGAAATAACGGTAACCGTAGGGGCTACGCAGGCCATTTTTACCATAATTACCACTTTCATTGGAGCAGGAGACGAGGTCATTGTATTTAAACCGGCATATGATTGTTATGAACCGGCCATAGAAATAAATGGTGGCGTACCCGTTTATGTGTCGTTAAAGGGCCAGGGATTTAAAGTGGATTGGGACCATTTTCGTTCCAAAATTACAGACAAGACCAAAATGGTCATTATAAATACCCCACACAATCCTAGTGGAACGATACTTTCCCAGGACGACCTTTTACAGCTTCAGGAAAGTCTCCGAAACACTGACGTCATTGTAATTAGCGATGAGGTATATGAACACATTATTTTTGATGGGCAGCAGCACGAGAGTGTTGCTCGTTACCCCGATTTGGCGGCCCGAAGTTTTATTTGCGCCTCCTTCGGAAAGACTTTCCACACTACAGGATGGAAAATGGGCTATTGCATCGCACCCAAAGTACTGATGAAGGAATTTCAAAAAACACATGAGTTTAATGTATTTTGTGCCAATCACCCCATGCAGCGAGCATTGGCACATTATCTTAGCGTACCACAGCATTATCTTTCATTAAATGGTTTCTATCAAGAAAAACGGGATTTGTTCCTTTCCCAGCTACAAGAATCACGTTTTAAAATAATACCTTGTCAGGGCACCTATTTTCAACTATTGGACTATTCGGAAATTACTGATGAACACGATGTGGATTTTGCGAAAAGGCTTGTTATGAACCATGGGTTGGCAAGCATACCCATATCGGTATTTACTGTTGATCAAAAAGATGACAAACTCTTACGTTTTTGCTTTGCAAAAACTACCGAGACTCTAGAAAAAGCAGCTGCAATCTTAAGGAACATTTAAGGCAATGCCGCAGTTATTTTGGTCATAAATTCCCCAATTTTATTGGGCTCTAACCAACGGGTTACCACAACCAAATCGTTGGCCTTGTCTATGACGATAAAATTGCCCCCAAAACCAGCAGCATAATAAATGTCTTCTGACAGTCCTTGCCAATGCCTTGGCCCTTTTTTGTTAAGCCACCACATATAGCCATAGTTAACGTTGGGCACGGAGGGTTCTACGGCTTTTTTAATCCATGCTTCACTAATTATCCGCTCGGAATTCCATTTACCATCGTTAAGGAAAAGCAATCCAAAACGGGCCATATCTTCAGCGTTTATAAAGATCCCTGCCCCGGAATGCCCCCCACCGGTAACAGATTTCATCTGCAGGCCATCTATCTCTGTCCAAGCATCTTTATACCCGTGCCAGCGCCAGGTCACAGAAGCATTGATCTTGTCCATCATGTGTTCTTTAAGTACCATGGGTAATGGTTTGCGCCATATATGGGTAAGCGCATAGGCAAGTACGTTTACCCTAACGTCATTGTATTCCATAACGGTTCCGGGTTCATTAAGCTTGCGATATTTCCAATCATCTAGGCTACCCTCTTTTGGCGGTCTGTCTGCCCAATCTTTACCTCCCCAAAGCTCTCCGGACCAATCCGAATTTTGTTGTAACAAATGCGCCCAGGTAATTTTACTGTTGTGCGCTCCGTCAAAAGTGCCATCCCAAATGTACGTGCCTACCTTATCGTTGGCATCTGCGATTAATCCTTTGTCCATTGCAAGTCCGGCAACCGAGGACAAAAAGCTTTTGGTTACGCTGAAGGTCATATCCACGCGTTTAGGGTCTCCCCATTTTGCAACGATATAACCGTTTTTTAGAATGAGCCCCGCCGGACCACCTCTTTTCTTGGTAGGCCCTAAAATCTCATGAAACGGTTCGCGTTCAAAACCCTTTAAAATAGAAATCCGAAGGTCTTTAGATCCCGAATATTCGTTTTCCTTGGCGAAGGTCACGGCCTCGTTCAACTTGGAGGCATCAATATCATAGTCGGTCGGAGATTTCTCTACCCATGTGTTTTTTTCCGGAAAGTAATAGTCATTCTGGGCGCAAACTTTCATCGTTGGGTAACCCAAAAAAAGCAACAGTAAGAAAATTGGTTTTATAGTTTTCATCTGTCCAAATTAACTAAATTAAATCGCATTAACCAGTCGGTCTGCTTATCCTTTCCAATATAATAAGGGTGGGTTCCAAATTTAGAAAACCCATGCCTTTCATAAAATTTGATCGCTTTTAGATTTTTCTCCCACACCCCAAGCCATAAAAAGGTCTTTCCTGCTTCACGTGCCAACTTCTTAACTTCTTCCAAAGCCCATTCTCCTATGCGTTTTCCCTGAAATTCTTGGCAAACATAGATGCGCTCCAATTCTATACTTTCGGCTTGCTTAACTTCGGTCTGGGCATTGCCTTCATTCAATTTAAAATAGCCTACCAAATCATCTGAATTATGGACAAAGTAAAAATGAGACTCTGTATCTGAGAGTTGCGCTACCAGGGAATTATGCCCAAAAGCTTCATCCATGTAGGACTCAAAATCCTCGGGATCGTTGTCTTTTTCAAAAGCATCTATAAAGGTTTTTCTAGAGATATCCATAAGCTGTCCCAAGTCCTCGGAAGTACATTTGTGAAGTTGTAGTTTCATACTTCAAAAATAAATAATTCCAAGTCTCTTAAACAAAAAAGTCCCGAACTAGTCGGGACTTTTTTTAAGAAATTTTTTTAAGAAAATTTTTATAGCATAAAAAGTTTTCTTGTCAACATCAAAATGCCACTATAAAAGTCATTTCGATAAACCTGAATTTCTTCCTCTGCAGGTCTGGGGTTAATTTGGGCGTCCATAGCTTTTAGGTTTTGTTCAAAGTTAATTATGGGGCTTAACTTTCAATTACAAAGTAAAGATATTGGTAAAAAGGCAAATCGATAAAATAATGTTGTAAAGTGGTGGTTTTCTGTTGTGAAAAATGTAAATGGAATATTATTATCGATGAACTGCACGGTGCCGCCAGTTAAATTGTCATTTCAGGAATGTCCCCTTCCACTATTAAGGTGCCTTCTGTGGCGTTTTGTATATCCGAAACACTTACCCCTGGTGCACGCTCCAATAATCTAAACCCTTTTGAAGTAACTTCTATCACCGCCATATTGGTGACTATTTTCTTTACGCAACCTACCCCCGTGAGTGGGAGACCACACTTTTTAAGTAGCTTGGACTCCCCGGCCTTATTGGTATGCATCATGGCCACAATAATGTTCTCTGCGGAAGCGACCAAATCCATTGCACCGCCCATGCCTTTAACCATACGGTTGGGTATTTTCCAGTTGGCAATGTCACCGTTTTCCGCTACTTCCATGGCTCCAAGGATGGTAAGGTCTACATGTTGTCCACGGATCATGGAGAAGCTGGTAGCAGAATCAAAAAAAGATGCTCCCGGCAGGGTTGTTATTGTTTGCTTCCCTGCATTTATTATATCGGCATCTTCTTCGCCTTCAAAAGGAAACGGGCCCATACCCAAAACCCCATTCTCACTTTGAAACTCTACACTGATATCTTCCCTAACAAAATTGGCCACCAAGGTGGGTATCCCAATTCCGAGATTTACATAGTACCCGTCTTTGACCTCCCTCGCTATTCTCTTCGCTATTCCGTTTTTATCTAGCATTATTTTTGTCTAACGGTTCGTTGTTCTATTCTTTTTTCATACTGGTCGCCCTTAAAAATACGCTGAACGAATATGCCTGGCGTATGTATCTCATTAGGGTCTAAGTATCCGGCAGGCAGTAATTCCTCCACCTCGGCTACGGTAATCTTGGCAGCACCACACATGCAAGGGTTAAAATTGCGGGCAGTTCCTTTAAATATTAGGTTGCCAGCTTCATCTCCTTTCCAAGCTTTAACAAAGGCAAAATCTGCTTTGTAAGCTTCCTCCAACACATACATCTTTCCATTAAATTCCCTTGTTTCCTTACCTTCCGCTACTTCGGTGCCGAAACCTGCAGGAGTATAGAACGCGGGGAACCCTCCTTGTGCCGCTCTACATTTTTCGGCCAAGGTTCCTTGCGGGGTAAGTTCAACATCTAGTTCGCCACTTAACATTTGACGTTCAAATTCATCGTTTTCTCCTACATAGGACGATATCATTTTTTTAATTTGATGTTTTTGCAGCAATAGGCCAAGGCCAAAATCGTCTACTCCGGCATTGTTGGAAATGCAGGTGATTTCCTTTATTCCCAAACGCACCAGCTCGGAAATGGCGTTCTCCGGTATTCCACAGAGGCCAAAACCTCCGAGCATAAAAGTCATACCGTCTTGCACTCCTTGAAGCGCTTCGGTTACATTGGATACAGTTTTACGAATCATTGTTGGGCATTTTAGAAATCGAGATCATCTAGATCGTCTTCCAAATCGGAGTCCTTCTCTATATCTTCCCGGATCTTGGTACAATCTATATTAATAGTCATTTCTTCAGGCTCGGGAAATGCGCCTGTAGAAACCCCCAACTCCTCGTTGGCATAGTTCTTCTTCATGTACAATCCCCATATTGGCAGGGCCATTGAGGCGCCTTGGCCATAAGTGATGGTTTTAAAGTGTGTGGCCCTCTCTTCGCCACCTACCCAAACCCCGGTCACCAAATTGGGCACCATTCCCATAAACCAACCGTCGCTCTGATTCTGCGTAGTCCCTGTTTTACCGGCTATTGGATTGGTTAATCCATAAGGATATCCTGTGATGATCTCTTTATATACCGTTTGGTCTTTATTGAAGCTATGTCGTAGTCTAGTACCAGATCCTCCTTGGGTAACCCCCTCCATAAGATTAATCATGGCATAGGAAACATCTTTGCTGAGCACGTCCTTGGTCTTTGGAACATACTCAAAAAGTACGGTGCCATTTTTATCCTCTATCCTGGTTACCATCACGGGCTTTACATATACTCCTTGATTGGCGAAGGTGCCATATGCCCCTACCATTTCATAAACATTAAAATCGGGGGTCCCCAATGCTATGGACGGGACTTCCGGGATTTCTTTGGTAAGCCCTAAGTTTTTTACGATTGCGACCACAGCTTTTGGACCAACCCTATCTATAAGTTGTGCTGTTACGGTATTTACCGAATTTGCCAGGGCATTTTTTAAGGTCAGCATTTTACCCGAATACTTTCCTACGGAATTTTTAGGGCACCAGGGATCTGGGTTTCCGTGTTTTTCTGCTTCAATACAATATTGGTTGTCGGGAAGGGAATCGCATGGCGATAGTCTTAGTTGATCAATGGCAGCGGCATAGACAAAGGGTTTAAATGTAGACCCGGCCTGTCTGGCCCCTTGGATTACGTTATCGTACTGAAAGTGTTTATAATTTAAACCACCTACCCATGCTTTTACATGGCCTGTCTGCGGTTCCATGGACATCATTGCCGTTCTAAGGAAAGATTTATAATATCTTATAGAATCCAATGGCGTTAATATCGTATCCTTTTCTTGGGTGTCGCTATTCCAATCAAAAACCGTCATTTCCCTTTTTACCTTAAAGGATTCCCTAATTTCCTTTTCGGATTTTCCGTTTGCTTTCATGGTCCGCCATCTTTCGGAGGTTCTCATTCCCCGTTCCATGATGGTATTTATCTCGCTATCTTCCAAATCCAAAAAGGGTGTTGTTGGATTGCGGTCTGGTGTATTCTGATGAAAAAATTCCGCCTGTAAACGTTTCATATGTTCCTTTACCGCTTCTTCCGCATTGGCCTGCATTCTAGAATCTACCGTAGTATATACCTTTAAACCATCTAAGTAAATGTTATACTTTTCACCATCGGGTTTGGGATTGTCCTTGATCCATCCGTTTAAAAAACGTTGTAAATACATTCTAAAGTAAGTGGCCAATCCTTCGCGATGTGATTCTGGACTAAAATTAATGTCCATTTTTAGCTCTTGCAACGAGTCTTTCTCCTTTTCTGTAATATAATCGTACTTGGCCATTTGCCCAAGTACTGTATTTCTCCTATTTAAAACCAGCTCCTCCCTACGGATAGGGTTATAGAGCGATGAGTTTTTGAGCATCCCTACAAGTACGGCAGATTCTTCCGTTTTTAGGTCTTTGGGTTCCTTCCCAAAATAAATTCTGGAAGCTGATCGTATACCATCCGCGTTATAGTTAAAATCATAAATGTTCATGTACATGGCCATGATTTCTTCTTTGGTATACTGCCTTTCCAAACGGATGGCGATTACCCATTCTTTTACCTTTTGGATAACACGCTCTATGCTTCCGCCCGATCTTCTTTTTGTAAAGAGTAATTTGGAAAGTTGCTGCGATATGGTACTGGCACCTCCCTTGGTTCCCAAAAATGCTACGGCCCTTAGGGTGCCTCTTGCATCGATCCCCGAATGCTCGTAATACCTAGCATCTTCTGTCGCTATTAAGGCGTTTACAAGATTTTGTGGAAGGTCTTCGTAGGACACTGGGGTACGGTTATCGTCCAAGTAAAACTTCCCCAAGGTTTCTCCATCGGAAGAAATTATTTCGGTTGCCAGATTAGTTTGTGGATTTTCTAACCGCTCAAAAGTGGGCATTTCCCCAAAAGCGCCCCATGCGGCCAGTAAAAAAATCAGAAATACCGCAAAAATGCCCGAGGCAAATAATATCCAGAACCATTTAATGTATTTAAAGAAGCCAGTGCTGCTCTTTTTCTTTTTGACCGCTGTCATAGTTTATTGATTACTCTTTTCAATTTCGAAACCTACATCCGTGATACCGTTTAGGTCCACAATACCATCTACTGTCCCATTTTTTCGCATAGCATGTGACAGTTGCAAAGTATATACGCCAGAGGAAGGAAAAACGATGTTTTCCTTGTACCAAAATTTGTTCTCTTTAATGCTTCCGTATCCCTTGCCCAACCATTTTCCGTCTGCAAGTGCCATTTCGTATTCTAAGGTATCCCTAACGGTTTGCCCACTGGGAAAACCAAGTTCGGCGATTAGAAAAAGGTTGCTATAGGGGAAAGTCTCGTCGTTCCTAAGGTTTATGAAGATATGGTGTGTTTGGGTGGTATCCATTTCGGAAAAGGTAAACTGTACCACGGCGTCCTTTTCCCAATTGCCATTGGAAATCGTTTGATATTCTGAACGGACCGTATTTTGATTACAAGAAACGATCAAACTAAAAAGTAGTAAAGCAAAGAGGTACTTACGCATTTTTGGCAGGTCTTTTCCTATTGTTCCTTCTTTTCTTATTATTGTTCCTTTTGCCCTTACGTTTGGGTTTATCAAATCTGGTTAAGCTATCTTGTCCAACAACATTTTCGAATACCGTTTTTTCTTCCTGAAGATTTTCAACGGCGTATTCTTCTAAGCTGGCCACCTTTTCTTTGGCTTTGTTCTTCCGCAAAATTTCATGAACCTGATTGGCTGTCAGCGTATGCCAATTGGCTGGTTCATCCTTGTAGGAAAACCAAAGTATGCCCTTAAAAATATCTGTTTTCTGGCAAAAGGCCAATCCTTTTTCCGTGAATAATTTACTGTCTTGTGAAGGAAAATCCTTTAGAGCTTCCAAATACATATCTAGCTCGTAATTTAGGCAGCACTTTAACTTACCGCATTGCCCGGCCAACTTTTGGGGATTAAGGGAAAGTTGCTGATAGCGGGCGGCAGATGTACTAACGGATCTAAAATCTGTTAACCAGGTTGAACAGCACAGTTCTCTTCCGCAAGATCCTATACCTCCTAAACGTTGGGCCTCCTGCCTATAGCCGATCTGCCTCATTTCTATTCGGATACCAAAGGCCTTTGCCATATCCTTTATTAGCTGCCTAAAATCAACGCGCTCTTCCGCAGTATAAAAAAACGTGGCTTTTGACCCGTCTCCTTGAAATTCCACGTCAGAGATTTTCATCTGCAACCCCAATATTATGGCTATTTCCCTTGCTCTTTTTTTAATTTCTTCTTCGCGGTCCCGGCATTTTTGCCAAATATCGATATCCTTCTGTGTTGCTTTCCTATATATCTTTAAGGTATCCTCATGATCAATATCGGTTTTCTTCAATTTCATCTGCACCTTTACCAACTCCCCGGTAAGGGTTACCATGCCCACGTCGTGTCCTGTTTTGGCCTGAGTGGCCACAATATCCCCAATGGAAAGCGTTAGATTTTCCGTATTCTTAAAAAACTCTTTTCTGCTGTTTTTAAAACGGATCTCAACTCCGGCAAAGGACTTTTCCCCACTTGGAAGAGACATATTGGAAAGCCAATCAAAAACTGTTAGTTTATTACAACCATCGGTACCACAAGTGCCATTGTTCTTGCAGCCACGCGGTTGTCCGTCTTTACCAGTTGAACAACTGCTACAACCCATATTTTGTATCTTGATTCGGTAAAAACACCCCGTTTTTATCGAAATAGGTTCATAATTTTACTTAAAGGTAAAGATAGTATAAATTGTTAGGCGAGCGAAATACATCCATAGAATTGGGAAAGTGCCGATAACCGTAAAGCAACCGTCATTTTTTAAATTTCAATACTTCAGATCTCCCTTTCTTAAAGATTTTGTTACTCACCGTTTTTCCCTTTCTTAGTTTTTTCTGCTCTTCAAAAGGCAATGCATGAATCTGCTTGCAGTTTTGTGAACAACAATCGTCCATTTTTTTTGCACAGGATTCGCACTGTATAAACAATAGATGACAAGCTTCGTTGGCACAATTTACATGGGTATCGCAAGGTGCTCCACATTGATGGCAATTTGCAATTACATCTTGGGTGATACGCTCTCCTCGACGATGATCGAATACAAAATTCTTGCCCAAAAACTTGTTTTCAAGATTTTGTGCTTTTACCTGTCTTGTGTATTCTATTATACCACCCTCGAGCTGAAATACATTCTTAAAACCTTTGTGTTTATAGTAGGCACTGGCCTTTTCACATCTAATGCCTCCGGTACAGTACATCACCAGTTTTTTATCCTCTTTATAATCGGCCAGGTCGTTCTCAATTACATCCAAAGAATCGCGAAAAGTATCTACATCTGGGGTAATAGCATTTTTAAAATGTCCTATTTCACTTTCGTAATGGTTTCGCATATCTACCAATACCGTATCGGGATCCTCAATAAGTGCATTGAATTTTTCCGCGTCTACATGGATTCCTTTATCGGTAACATCAAAAGTATCGTCATTAAGTCCGTCCGCCACTATTTTATTCCTGATTTTTACCTTTAGTTTTAGGAAAGACTTGTTGTATTGTTCTATCGCAATGTTAAGACGAACATCTTTTAAAAACCCAATACTATCCAAATGCTCCTTAAACCCCGAAAAGTTCTCAGCAGGCACGGATAGCTGTGCATTGATTCCTTCGTGAGCCACATAAATGCGTCCCAAAACATCTAGTTCGTTCCAATGAACAAACAAATGGTTGCGAAAAATAGATAGGTTGTGGATATGTGCATATTTGTAGAAAGAGATGGTGAGGCGTTCTTTGCCCGCCTTTTCTATAAGGGCCTCCCTTTCCTTTGCACTTAAGGTATTGTACAGTTGCATGCTATACCAATAGTTAAGTTAAAGAATAGATTAATGCGCAAAAATAATAATAATCAGTAAATTAAATAAAAAGAGCCTTGAAAATTCAAGGCTCTTTTAAGGCCACTCCTTTATTTTTCTTTTTCATAGAATTTAAGGGAGACGTGACCACCGTGGCCCATAACCCATACCGGTTATGGTATTTTTTAAGAAAACGGCACTATTTTTTTTAACGTTTTTCAATTAGATGTGTAATTTCCAAAAAGGTTGCGTGGCCGTTGCGATATGCAAAAAGAAATGGTAATTTAGCGTCCCTAAAATGGTATAAAATGAGTTCGGAAAAAGATGCAAAATTAAAAGCGCTTAAGCTTACGTTGGATAAACTGGATAAAACCTATGGCAAGGGGGCCGTAATGAAATTGGGCGATAGCGTAGTTGAAGATGTGGAGGTTATTCCTTCCGGTTCATTGGGCTTGGACATAGCCTTAGGCGTAGGCGGATACCCTAGAGGACGTGTCATAGAAATTTATGGTCCGGAATCCTCTGGTAAAACTACACTTACCTTGCATGCCATTGCCGAGGCTCAAAAAAATGGCGGTATTGCCGCCTTCATTGATGCCGAACATGCCTTTGACCGTTTTTATGCCGAAAAACTAGGTGTTGACATTGACAATTTGATTATTTCACAGCCCGATAATGGAGAACAAGCCCTGGAAATAGCTGACAACCTAATCCGATCTGGCGCCATAGACATAGTAATTATAGATTCTGTTGCCGCACTTACCCCTAAAAGTGAAATAGAAGGGGAAATGGGCGATTCCAAAATGGGTCTGCATGCAAGACTAATGTCCCAGGCATTAAGGAAACTGACAGGTTCTATCAGCAAAACGCACTGTACGGTGATTTTTATAAATCAATTGCGAGAAAAAATAGGGGTAATGTTCGGTAATCCGGAAACCACTACCGGTGGAAATGCCCTTAAATTTTATGCCTCCGTACGTCTAGACATAAGAAGGTCTACCCAAATAAAAGATACGGACGGTGGTGTACAAGGAAACAAGACCAGGGTAAAAGTGGTAAAGAACAAGGTTGCCCCGCCATTTAGAACTGCCGAATTTGATATAATGTACGGCGAAGGAATTTCCAAAGTTGGTGAAATCCTAGATCTTGGCGTGGAGTATGAAATTGTTAAGAAAAGTGGCTCTTGGTTCAGCTATGGCGACACCAAACTTGGGCAGGGCAGGGATGCCGTTAAAGCTTTAATGCAAGACAACCCAGAACTATCCGAAGAGCTGGAGGCCAAAATTAAAGAAGCCATAAGTGCTGTTAAGAGCTAGAAAAATATAGCGTTCTGCTCTAAAAACGCAACCTTTATCTTTATCTAACATCTTAAAAGAAAAAATTCTAGATGGTTATGAAGAGGATTCTTTTGTTTGCGTTAGTTGTTTTGACCTTATTTGCATTTAGTTCTTGCAATTTAGATGACGATGGTCCAAACTTTAATTTTGTGGCCCTACGGGTCTTGAGTGCGGAAGTCCCGGATGCTTTCGATCTCAATGAGACTCATAAAATAACGGTCACGTACTCACTACCCGATGGTTGTACCACCTTTCGGGGTTTCGAAATTGACAACCCGGATACTACTACTAGAAATGTTGTTGTTATCGGTTCTCAAAGGACTGATTTGGTCTGTACACAGTTGACCGACACAGTTGAAGCTTCCTTTGATTTTACCGTACTGTTTTCCGATACCTACCTTTTCCGCTTTTGGACGGGGGAAGATGAAAACGGTGAACAACAGTATCTAGAGATTGAAGTGCCGGTAAACGACCCCACCAATTAAATAAACCATAATCTAACCAACAATAATTTGAGTCTAGAAGAACTCATAAACAGTTGCCAAAAGGGCAATAGAAAAGCACAGGAACAGCTATACCGACGATATTCGAGTATACTGTTCGGTATATGCCTTAAATATTCGCGCAACAAAACGGAGGCCGAGGATAACCTTCACGACAGTTTTATGACCATCTTCGACAAAATAGACCAGTTTAAATTCAAAGGTTCTTTTGAAGGATGGATAAAACGGATAACAGTAAACACTGTGCTCCAAAAATATAGAAAAGAAGATCCTTTGACTCTAGTTTCCGAAAACATTCAGGAAGAATCCGAGGTAGACTCGGAATTCCAAGAGATTAGTCTGGCCACCTTGCTTGGTTATATTCAGGAATTACCAAACAAATACCGCCTAACCTTTAATTTATATGTTTTGGATGGGCATTCACATAAGGAAATTGGTGAGCTGTTAGGCACCTCCTTAGGTACCTCCAAATCCAATCTTGCTAGAGCCAGAACAATTTTGAGGGAAAAAATAGAAAACGACAGAACCAAGGTCATTGTAGGCATGCTCATCTTTTTTTTAGGTGGAATTGTTTAACAGTTACCGATAGATATAGAATTATATGAACGCACATAAAAAAATAAACATTGCATAATTCATTGCAGTATGAGTGAAAAGAAAATAGATAATTTGTTTCAAAGGAAGTTTAAGGACTTCGATGAACTTCCCAACGAAAAAGTATGGAAGGCCATTGAAGCCTCTTTGGACAAAAAGGAAAAAAACCGAAAGGTTATCCCCATATGGTGGAAACTTGGCGGTGTGGCTGCGTTATTGGCCATCGTATTTTATGTATTTAACCCCTTGGGTGACCAAGGTACGGTTGATGCTGTAATTACGGACACAGAAAATAACCATTCCCCCGAGTCTCAAGAAGGGGAAACACAGAAGGAAGATAATTTTATCTTATCGGATAAGGACACCGAAAAAGTGGCCGATGCTCCAAAGAGCAAGGCCTTGGACAACCAAACCAAAAATCAGGATAACGACCGCACGCACAAAAAAAATACGCCCTCCTTTTCGGTAAATGACGAAAAGAAAATAGCCGATTCCAAAAAGAATATGGATAAGGGCAGCTCAAAAATTGGGAAAGAAAAAACAAATCAAGAAACCACACAAGTTGCAGCAGTTAGCACAACGGATATTTTGGAAAAGGAAGCACGGCAAGCACCTAACAAACCAGATACAAACCAACTATTGGAAAACCGCGATGCCGATGTAACCGATGTTGATATTACCAAAACCGAAAAGGCCATAGAATTGGAAAAGGTAGTTGATGAGGCGGGGTTTAAGGAAAAAAACAAAGATGCCGTTGCAGAAAACACCGTTGCCGAACCCGAAAAAACAACGGAACTATTGGAAGAGAATAACAAAAAATCAATTTTTGAAGCCATTGCCGAGCAAGAGGAGGAAATTATTGTTGCCGAAAACGGATCGGGCAAATGGTCCGTTGGCCCAAGTGTTGCGCCTGTATATTTTGATTCTTTTGGGGAAGGTTCTCCAATTCATTCCAACTTTGCGTCCAACTCAAAGTCGGGTAATGTTAATTTTAGTTATGGTCTGTCCGTGGCTTATAATGTTAGTAAACGATTAAGTGTGCGTACCGGGGTACATAAGGTAGATTATGGGTACGATACCAATGAAATAGTTTTCTCTTCATCCATAGATGCCTCTACCAGTGACGTTATTGATAATATCAATTATGCCGCCAGTTCTAGAAATCTTGTTGTTCAGAGCAAAACGGAGAAACAGCCAGCTTCGCAGGCAGCAATATTCGAATTTGATGCTGCAGCACCTTCCCTGGATGGAAGAATGGTACAAGAATTTGGGTATTTGGAGGTTCCTTTGGAGCTTAATTATGCCCTAGTGGACAAAAAGGTTGGGGTTAACCTCATTGGAGGGGTAAGTTCCTTATTCCTAGTAGATAACTCCATTGCCCTTATTTCTGATGGCCTTGCCACAGATGTAGGAGAGGCCAACAACCTCAACAGTGTAAACTTTAGCACTAATGTGGGTGTTGGAATAAATTACAAATTTGCACCAAAAGTGCAATTAAACTTAGAACCTGTATTTAAATATCAGTTAAATACTTTTTCCGATACCGCCGGAGATTTTAGACCGTTTTCGGTAGGTATTTATAGTGGCCTTAATTTTAAGTTTTAAGATGTTGGTTAGGTTAGTTGTTGCTAACGCGGCAACGCCTTAAACGCCCTGCTACTCAGCAGGGCGTTTTTTATTGTCCAAGATCTGCTTTAAGCTCATTAAGAATTACCGTTCTTACCGCCTCGCGAAGTTTTGGTTTATCTTCTTCCACAAGCTTATCGGTTTCAAAGAACGGAAGTACCTTTGCCCTTACCTTGCCTGGCCCCCCACTAAAAAAAGTAAAAGAAAAACGCTTTTTGTTGTCATAAAAAGTAATGGGCACTACTGGTATTTTATGGGCAATGGTCATTTTGAAGGCTCCGTCCTTAAATTCATCCAACAAGATATGCTCCTCTGGAACGCCCCCCTCCGGAAAAATACAAATGCTTAACCCTTGGCCCAATCTTCTTTTGGCACGTATATAAACGCCTGTTCTACTTCCACTATCTTCCCGATCTACCATGATGCATACCCTTTTATAAAAGAACCCGAACAAGGGGATTTTTACCAGCTCTTTTTTGCCAACAAAAACAAAGGGGTTTTTACTCACCCTAAGCATCATCATAATATCTAACATACTGGTATGGTTGGCCACCAACATATAACTCTTCCCTTTTTCCATTTTACCCTCCCGAGTAATTTTAGGAAAACAACCCATGCCATATAAAATAGGTGCGGCCCATAAATTACGGGCAAGCCAAAAAAACTGTCGATACCACTTTTCCGAAAGGGTGGATACCAATAACAGCGGGAAAAACAAAAGTATGGGTACCGTTACCAACACATAAAACCAAATGCGGTATAACGTATGTCCAATTTTTCTGAAAAAGGAAAGCATGGAGCCAAAAGTAGCGATTTTCGAGAGTATTTTTTGGGGCATTTTTAATGCTTCACCCATATTTTACATTATCATTGTGACATATTTATGCGGAAACCCATGTAATATGGCACTTTATAAGAAAATACTTTTTGGTATATTAAGTTGATATTTTACCTTGCGCGGGTAACGGCTATTAGGTCATTTCTGTTACCTTTGTTTTTATTTTAATCTCTTCAAATGGCAAGAATCCTTACCGGTATACAAAGCACAGGCATCCCACATTTGGGAAACATTTTGGGCGCTATAGCTCCAGCGATAAAAATGGCCCAGGATCCGAAGAACGAGTCTTTTTTGTTTATTGCGGATATGCATTCGCTAACTCAAATAAAAAATGGGGAAGAACTGCGTAACAACACCTATGCCACTGCGGCGACATGGCTAGCTTTTGGTTTGGACATTGATAAAACGGTTTTTTATAGGCAAAGCGATGTTCCCCAAGTAACGGAGCTTGCTTGGTATCTAAGCTGTTTCTTCCCTTATCAGCGATTAACACTTGCGCACTCCTTTAAGGACAAGGCAGATCGTTTGGAAGATGTAAATGCCGGACTTTTTAACTATCCTATGCTAATGGCAGCGGATATTTTGCTTTACGATGCCCATATTGTTCCCGTAGGTAAAGATCAACTTCAACATTTGGAAATGACCCGAGATGTAGCATCGCGTTTTCATGCACAGATGGGAGAGACCTTTGTGCTGCCGGAGGCAAAAGTACAAGATGATACCATGTACGTGCCAGGAACAGATGGAGCTAAAATGAGCAAAAGCAAGGGCAATATCATCGATATCTTTCAATCTGATAAAAAACTCCGCAAACAGATTATGGGCATTGTTACGGACAGTACTCCCATGGAAGATCCCAAAGACCCGGATACCGATAATGTATTTGCACTTTACAAAATATTGGGGACCGAGACACAGATCTCCGAAATGCGTACTAATTATTTAAATGGAAACTATGGTTATGGACATGCCAAACAGGCTCTTTATGATCTTATTGTAGAAAAGTATGCCGACGCCAGAACCAAGTTTGATTATTATATGAACCATTTGGAAGAAATTGACGAGGCCTTGGAGAAAGGGGCCAACAAGGCAAAAAAAGTGGCAAACGAAGTACTGCTCCGTGTACGGGGGAAGGTGGGGTATTAGTTTATCGATATCTTACCTACCAAGTTATTTCTCTAAGATAGGTCCTTTCCTTAGGTTTGTTTCTGAATACAAGCCAGGAAATTGGCATATTTCTTGGTTAAACCACCTACAAAACCTTTAGCCATCAATCTATGCGCAAAAAATGGCAAAACAAACCACTTGGTCGGTTTTTACTTTTAATTTCTATTGATAATTTCCACAAAATTGGCGTTAAAAAGGTATTTCATCGATAAAATGCCCTGTATACTAAACCAAAACACGATAAAAAATCTCCATACCGACCACTAGGTTTGTAAAAAAATTAGATGGCTTCGAAGAATTTTCCGGGCAAAGGCCTAATCATCCCCTTCATTTCCAGGTTAAGTAAGGTAGAAGAAGTCTTAAAGATAGGAAGCTTGCATTCCAAGGCAATACTATCTAAAAGTTGTTTCCCTTTTTGCTGAAGATAGTCGTAAATCGCTTTTTCGGTTTCATCCATGGGAACAAACAATTGTTTTTGTACTGCTTTCCCCTCTTTTTGATCAATTTGCCAATTCAACATATAAATGAGATCCGCGGCCGAGGTTAGCATATGTGCTTTTTGTTGTTTTATCAAATTATTACAGCCCATGCTATATTTATCCTGGGCACGCCCAGGCACCGCAAAGACGTCCTTGTTATAGCTATGGGCAATATCCGCTGTAACCAGACTACCCCCTTTTTCTGCAGATTCTATTACCACGGTGGCCTCGCTCATCCCTGCAATGATGCGGTTACGTTTAAGAAAATTTTCGCGTTCGGGGGTGCTGGTACTCCAAAACTCGGTTAAGAACCCACCATGCCGCTCTACCTCTGCAATATACCTTGCATGCGTCTTTGGATACATCTGGTTTAGGCCGTGCGCCAAGCATCCTATCGTTTGTAAACCATGTTTTACCGCGGCTTTTTGTATACAGATATCCACGCCATACGCAAAACCGCTTACAATGATGGGGTCCAAGGGAGCAATATCGGCTATAAATGCTTCACAGAATGCCTTCCCATAATTGGTGATGTTTCTTGTACCCACAATACTAATGATACGCTGAGGCTTTAAGGCAATGTTACCTCTTCTAAAGAGCAAAATAGGGCCATCTAAGCAATGTTTTAGATAATTTGGGTAGTCGTGGTCCATAAAATAGGTACAGGCTATCTGGCGGTCTCTAATGTAGCGTAGTTCTGCCTTGGCCTGCTCTAAATAAACCGTGTTCTGCAAATGCTTTACAGTAAGTGTACCAATACCGTCTATTTTTAGTAGGTGCTGCACTTTATCCTCAAAAACTGCCGTTGGGCTACCACAATGGGCAATGAGCTTTTTGGCGGTAATATCGCCGATATTGGGAACGTTTTGCAATCTAAGAATTGCAATTAACTCATTATCAGTCATTTAAATCGTAGGTTAAGTTGTTGACAAAATAAATAAAATATAATGTTAATAAAAAGTTATGCCCTGAGTTTCGAACTTTTGTATTTTTTATAATCTTTGTTCTGATGGGAGTAGACTTTTATATAGGAGAATTACTGTATCGTTACAATTGTGTGGTGGTACCAGAGTTTGGGGCATTTTTAACCCAAATGAAATCGGCGATTATCAATAAAAGCACCCATAGTTTTTACCCTCCCAGCAAGGAACTTTCGTTTAATCAACAATTGTCCTCCAATGATGGTCTGTTGGTTTCCTATATAGCCGATGCAGAAAATACAACGTACGAGGAGACACTTCAAAAGCTGAACAAAATTGTAAAAAACTGGAAGAGACAGCTGCGGACGGAAAAACTGTTGTTGCCCAATATTGGGGAGTTATCCTTGAGCAAGGAGGGAAACATTCAATTTCAACCTTCCTATCAGGTAAATTACCTTACTTCTTCCTATGGGCTTTCCTCTTTTGTTTCGATTCCGGTATCCAGGGAAGTTTTGAAAGAAGAGGTGGTAACGCTCGAAGAGAAAATTCCGTTCATCATTACCACTGAGCAAAGGGAAAGGACTTCTTTTAGACCTTATCTTAAATATGCAGCTATTCTTCTTTTGGCATTTGCCACAGGACTTAGTGGTTACCGTTTATATGATCAAAACGCTACTTCGCAACAAATTGCAGTGGAAGAAGCCCAGGTTCAGGTTTCCAGAAACATTCAGGAAGCTACCTTTTTTAACACCACTCCTTTGGAATTGCCCAGCCTAACGGTTAAGGTGGAAAAAAAGATAAGCGGCAGGCACCATATTATTGCCGGGGCTTTCAGGGTTTCGGAAAATGCCGATAAAAAAGTTCGTCAATTAAAAAGAAGAGGATTTAATGCCTCCAATCTTGGGGCCAATAAATACGGCCTGCATCAGGTTTCATTTGCAAGTTTTGACGATGCCACAGAGGCCTTGGAGTTTCTGAGGAAGATAAAACGAACAGAATCTAGCGAAGCTTGGCTTCTTTCCCTAAAATAATTTATCACTACTTCTTTAATTTAGATTTTAACGGATGTATCTTTGCGCAAATTCCAAGAAATGCGGTCAAAGACTCCTAGTGAATCCAGAACAATAATGACGGATATGGTGCTCCCAAGTGAGACCAATCCGCTTAACAACCTATTTGGCGGTGAACTTCTTGCCAGAATGGACAGGGCAGCTAGTATTGCTGCGCGTAGGCATAGTAGAAGGATTACCGTAACGGCCTCTGTAAACCATGTAGCTTTTAATAGGGCTGTTCCTCTTGGCAGTGTTGTTACTGTGGAAGCGGCAGTGTCCAGGGCTTTTAGCACCTCTATGGAGGTCTTTATTGATGTTTGGATGGAAGATCGCTTTAGCGGTGAACGTTCAAAAGCCAATGAGGCCATTTACACTTTTGTGGCCGTTGATGAAACTGGGAAACCCACCGAGGTTCCTAAATTATCCCCGGAGACCGATTTGGAAAAAGACCGGTTTGATGCTGCCTTACGAAGAAAGCAACTTAGTTTGGTGCTTGCCGGCAAGATGCAACCAAATGAGGCTACAGAGTTAAAGGCATTGTTTACCTCCTAGTCCGGATAGCTCTTAAAAATCAAAATTGTCAGGATCCGGACCTGTTCTTTCGTTCCGATCCATATTGTCCAGAACCATCATATCTTCGGATGAAATTTCAAAATCGAAAACATCTGCATTGGCCACTATACGTTCTTTTTTGGAAGATTTTGGAATAGTGATCACCCCCTTCTGCAAATCCCAGCGAAGAATCACTTGGGCAATGGATTTGTTATACTTCTGGGCCAATTCTTTAAAAATGGGAAGCCCAAATACCTTACCCTGCATAAACGGTGACCATGCTTCGTACTGAATTCCTTTGGCCCTGCAAAAATCAATCAGGTCTTGCTGAACCACGTAGGGGTGAAACTCCATTTGGTTTACCATGGGCGTAATCTTAGCGTCGGTCAACAAATCTTCGAGATGATGTTGCATAAAATTGCTGACCCCAATGGCACGTATGCGTTTCTGGTGATACAGATATTCCAGGGCACGCCATGTTTCCTTGTATTTCCCAGCAACCGGCCAATGTATGAGGTAAAGGTCTAAATAATCTAACCCAAGTCGCTTAAGACTAGCATCAAAAGCTTTTAACGTTGTATCATATCCTTGATCTGAATTCCATACTTTACTTACCACAAAAATCTCAGAACGATCAATTGGGCTCTCTGCGATTCCGCGTCCTACGCCCTCCTCATTATTGTAAATTGATGCGGTATCTATATGCCGATAACCTGCTTCCAATGCCCATTTTACGGCATCTACCACTTCTTGACCGTTTTCTGATTGATAGACCCCTAACCCAAGATAGGGCATCTCAATTCCATTATTTAGAGTGAAGGTTCCTTTTAAGTCCGTTATTGCCGTCATATGCTTGCGTGGTTTATAATTGATATACCCAATCCTCTGGATTTAAGCGAGTTGTGTCTTTATACAAATAGAATTTTAGTTGTGTCTTCCCATTAGACCGATTGGTATTTACCTCGCCCAACTCTTCTTTGGCAGCTACCCTATCGCCCTTTTTTACATACAAATTGGAAAGGTTATAGTAGGTACTTATATAGTTACCATGCTTTATTTGTACACCTTTATTGCCTCCTGGCACTGCTAGTATGGCAATTACTTCACCTTCGAACACCGCTCTGGCCTTGGCCCCCTGATCTGTTGAAATGATCACCCCATTGTTTTGATGTTTTATCCCGGGATAGACCGCATCCTTGTATACCCCAAATCCTTGACTTTTAATTCCTTTTTCCACAGGCCAGATCAGCCTTCCCTTATTAGCGGAAAAGTTGCTGGCCAAGATTTTGGCCTCCGGAGTAAGTATAAAACGATCGCTACGCGATGTTTTGCCCGCCCTTTTGTTAGAAGCGGCAATGGCATTACGGATAAGTTTCTCTATTTGTTGATCTATTTTTCGGGCTTCTTTTTTCTTTGCCTGAATTGCAGCGGCATATTTACTTTCATTTTGCCTAATTGAACTCAGTAGATTTTTTTGCGCATTCATCTCCTTCATCAGCTCTCTTTTGGCCGACTGGTTTTCTACAATTAGGCGATCCTTTATCTTGCGCTGATCTGTTAGTTCCCTATTTAGTGTTGTAAGCTCGCTGGTTTTGGTTACAATCTGCTCTCCTTGTTCCTTCCGATATTTGGTATACTGCTTCATGTACTGAAGACGTTTAAAAGCCTGAAAAAAGTTCTCGGAAGACAATAAGAACATTAATCTACTCTGTTGCGATCTGTTTGCATAGGATTTCTGTATTAATATGCCGTATTCTTCCTTTAGAAGTTTTAAGTCTGCCCTTAATTTTCCAATGTTTCGGATATTGGAATTGATCTGACGGTTTAGAAGATTGGATTGCTGATTGGTGACCCGGATCAATTGTTGCCGTACGTTGATCTTTTTGTCCAAGGACTCCATTTGATCTAGCACATTGCCCTTTTCTTTCTTTTCGGCAAACAAAAGACGGTTTATATCCTGTATTTCTTTTTGAAGCCTTTCCCTTTTTGCCTCCAAAGCCTTCTGCTCATTTGTTTGAGCATGGCCTGTTACCTGTGCTAAAAATAGCGTAACAAGCAGCAAACAAATATGATAGGAAAACTTAGCTCTCATCTTACTTCAACACAATTTCTTTAAAACCTTTCGGTATTTTATATGGAAAATTCAATGGTTTGTTAAACTCAATATTTTTATATTGAATGCCTATAGTGTTCTTCTTATCCTTA
Source organism: Spongiimicrobium sp. 3-5 (assembly GCF_046557915.1). Classification (NCBI taxonomy): domain Bacteria; kingdom Pseudomonadati; phylum Bacteroidota; class Flavobacteriia; order Flavobacteriales; family Flavobacteriaceae; genus Spongiimicrobium; species Spongiimicrobium sp. 3-5. The sequence goes on along the minus strand of NZ_JBHEBG010000001.1, from coordinate 778,767 downwards.
TCTATGGCCACAATACTAATGTCATTGGGCAAAACACGGCCGTTGATTTCTTGATAGTTTTTATATGCAATTTCTAACAACCTTTGCTCCCAGGGCTGGGAAAGTTGCTGACCCGCCATTTTAAAATTCTTTGGCTCTATCTGAAACAATATCTTGAATAGATCTCCCGCTTTTTTGGGTTTTAACTGGTAGTTATCCCCCATTATATCTGCAAGGTATTTCTCTTCCCTTAAGTCTAAAAGTGCATCTCCCAAGAGTAGGTTTTGCACTTTTGCAAAATCTAGCTCCGTACCCAATAAATTACTGAGATAGGTAAAATCACCATCAAAATATTCGTTTTCCAATTTGTTGTAGAACGTAACCCGCTGTGGGGTTATATACGCTTTTACCAGGCCTAAGGGTGCACTTATCCAAACCGCCTTGTCTTTTTCCATCCGGAAGCTAACGTTAAAGCCCTGCGCAGATCCACCATCGGAATAATCTATCTTCATCCTTCCGCTGAGGGTCATAAATTGCATTTGGTTGTTATAGTGGCTTTTTATAATGGCTTTGGCCGATAGGTTTTCATCGACCTTGCCTTCGGAAAGTACTTTACTGGATTTACAGGAAACCACCAGCAGTATTAAAACAATAAGTGAGAACCATTTCCGCGTCCTTATCATATCACCCTTTATCATATCAAGAACCAGGTTTTATTTTACGAAGATACATATTTGCCTTGGATGTGTTTCCCAATGCCGTATAGGTTACGGACAATTCCCTGTAGATATTGTTGGCCAATTCCGGCTCGTCCAACAGATAATCCAATCCGGAAAGTAAGGCTCCTTCGGCAAGTGTATGCTTGCCATTTTTATTAAGTGCCAAACCTTGTGCATAATAAAAATAAGGCTGTGATGGAAAGCTTTCCAAAGCTTCGGCACTGATAATTTCTAAGGTCTTATAATCCTCTGAATTAATCAGTTCCATGATTTTGGATTTATATCCCGTCAAAGGACTTTCTTCTATATTTACTTTGGTTGACAAGGCAGGTTCCCTGGCGCTCTTTTCCTTTTGATCTATAGAATCTTGGATTTTTAGCGCCAATTCATTGGAAAAGGAAGTCTTTTTAATACCGTTCAGTACATTTAAGGCCGCTTTGTAATTTCCGTTACGATAATGGATCAGTGCCAAGTTTTCTTGAAACTCATTATTCTTGGAAGGAAGTTGTTCTTTTAGGCTTTCGAGGGTATTCCCCTGCTGCTGTATAATGTCTACCAAAGTATTCAAATACCACAGATTGTTGGGTTCTTCGTTAATGGCCAAAATTGCATGATCTTGTGCAAGCAGGTACTGCTTATCCGCCAAATAGGCCTTCGCCAATTCGTGATCTACTACCACATTGGCCGCTTGTATCCTTTTGCATTCCAACAACAAGTTTATGGCCTTATCGTAATTCTCAATGCCCTTTTGCTTAAGCGCCTCAAAAAAACGCTCTTGAAATTCATCGGAATAGGTCTCTAAAGAAACTTCGGCACTTTCCTCAATTTCTTGCGCAAGAAGCTGCATGGGTATCCCCAATAGCACCAGACAAGTAAATAGCAGGCACAAAATTGTTTTCATGTTTAGAGCCTTTTCAATGATTTTATTATCCTCAATCACCACAATAATTATTCCACTACCGAATAGTCCCCAATATTGATCGTATCAAAGTTACCGTTAAAGATTACATGATTACCTATCATGGCATTGTCCAAATCGGCGTTATGTATTTTACTCTGATTTTGTATAAGACTGTTCTTTATTGACGAATTTTCTACAACCGTGTTACTGCCAATGGAAACATTGGGGCCAATGTTACTGTTTTTAAGAACTACGTTCTCTCCAATAAAGCATGGTTCCACTATACGGGAATTTTCCATAAGTGCAGAATTATGAATCAATTGCTCCCCATCGGTCTTTAAAAAGCCCAACATTCTACTATTGGTTTCCACGGTAACATTTTTATTGCCACAATCCATCCATTCATCTACTGCACCGGTCTTAAAGATTTTACCGTTTTGCATCATTCTTTTTATGCCGTCATTGATTTGATATTCTCCGCCGTTAAGAATATTATTGTCCAGCACATATTGTAACTCATTACGGAGTACTCCTAAATCCTTAAAGTAATAGATTCCGATAACCGCCTGGTCGCTTACAAAAGTCTTCGGCTTTTCTATCAATTCGGTAATCTCTTCTCTTTCGTTCAGTTTTACAACACCGTATGCCTCGGGGTTGGTCACTTTTTTTGTCCATATTACACTATCAGCAGTCTTGTCAAGGTTAAAATCGGCCCTAATAAGCGTATCGGCATATGCGATGACCGCCGGCCCGGATAAGGACTCTTTTGCGCACATAATGGCGTGTCCGGTTCCTTTGGGGTCTAATTGTCTGTAAATACTGCATTTGGCACCAAGTTCTTTTGCCAATTTTTCTAGATCGTCTACTACATCCTGACCAAAAAAAGCAGGATCTCCAAGAATAAAGGCAATCTCCTCAATATCTTGGTCGAGGACCTTGGCAATGTCACTTACCAAACGATGCACTATTGGTTTTCCAGCAACTGGAATAAGGGGTTTGGGAACGGTGAGGGTATGGGGTCTTAACCGCGACCCTCTGCCTGCCATTGGGACTATTATTTTCATTAATTAGTGCTTTAAAATTATAGGGTTTTTAAAGATTTTTATTTTACACCAGTGCTTCCAAAGCCTCCTTCCCCCCGGACCGTTTCGGAAAGCTCCTTAACCTCTTCCCATTGGGCCCTTTCGTGTTTGGCAATTACCATTTGGGCAATACGTTCTCCCTGTTCTATGGTAAAACTGGTATTGGAAAGATTGATTAAAATTACGCCAACCTCCCCTCGATAATCCGCATCAATTGTACCGGGAGCATTAAGCACGGTAATACCTTTCTTGGCAGCCAATCCGCTTCTAGGTCTTACTTGGGCCTCATATCCTATGGGCAGCTCTATAAATAGTCCGGTCTTTACAATGGTACGCTCTAAAGGTTGTAACGTTATAGGCTCGGAAATATTGGCCCTAAGATCCATTCCTGCAGATGCCTCAGTTTCATAAAACGGAAGGGCATTGTTAGATCTATTGATTATTTTGACATTCATCTCTTTAAAAATATTTTTTTTAGTTTGTCATTTTCAAGCTTGTAAACCAAGCCCAAAAATACTAAAAGTAATACGCTCCCTACTATTAAATTACGGTTAAAGACATAAAAAGACAACACAGAAAATAGTACGGAAATTAAGAGGTAAAACAGTATTTTTCTCAGATTATAGGGTACCGGATAGTACATTCTGCCAAAAACATAGGACATCAGCATCATACTTCCATAAGCAACCAATGTGGCTATTGCAGAGGCCACGTAGCCCCATTTAGGGATAAATGCATAGTTTATAAGGATGGTAAGCACCGCGCCGATAAGCGATATGTAAGCACCGTATTTGGTTTTATCCGTTACCTTGTACCATACGGATAGATTGTGGTATATGCCCAAAAAGAAACTGGCGAGGATAATTAGCGGAACCACTTGCATGGCTTCCCAATATGCCGCGTTCGGGATTAAAAATACTTTCAGCACATCGGCGAAAACTATAACTGCCAATAATATTATGCTGCCCAGTATTACAAAATAGTTGGTAATCTGCGCATAGGCTTTCTGAGGGTTTTCCGTAGAAAAATGACTGAAGAAAAAGGGTTCTATACCCAAACGGAACGCTGTACCGAACAAAGTCATAAATAGGGCCAATTTGTAACATGCAGAATATTTTCCTATTTCGCTTTCCGCAATATCAGAAGGTAATAACTCGCTCAGAAGAACACGATCAAACACCTCGTTAATGGTAAATGCAATACCAGCCACCATAACGGGCATGGAGTATCTTATCATCTTCTTCCAAATCCTTTTATCAAAAACATAGGACGATCTAATATATACACGAGCCATTAACAAAAGTGTAATACCACTTGCAATTAGATTGGATATGAAGATGTAGGATATCTCAAAATTGGGTTTGTAAACGGCACTGAAAAGACTGTCCGGATCTGCTTGCACCAGATTGGGGAGCCCCAAAAGAAAAAATACATTGAGGCATAAATTAATAGTTACATTGGCGATTTTAATAAGGGCATATCTTGTTGGCTTCTCGTTAGCCCTAAGCCAAGCGAACGGTACCACAACCAGTGCATCCAAAGCCAGAATATATATTACATATTGTATGTATTTAGCGTCTATATTTAATGCCTCTCCCAAATTGGTTTGGAATGACAGCGTTAGGATAACAAAGACCAAGGTGGTTGTTAAAATAGAGATTAACGAGGTAGATACTACCTTCGTTTTTTCCGCTGTATTACTGTAAAACCTAAAAAAAGCCGTTTCCATTCCATAGGCCAGTATTACATTAAAAATAGCGAACCATGCAAAGATTACCGAAACCTTGCCATAGCCAGAAGTTTCCAAAACGTAAGTGTATAACGGAACCAAAAGAAAAGAAAACATTCTGGGCAACACCGTTGCCAAACCATAAATAAAGGTTTGTTTAAAAAGTTTTTTGAGCGGGTTCAACGGCATATAGACTTAGGGCCTAAAATTAGGTATTTATACCCTGTAAACAAAGCGATACCATGACCCAGCACTTGGATAAGCATACAGCGGCCCATTTCCAATCTTAAAAAACGTATGGTTTTTTGTGTCATTTTACCAAATGACCCCTGGTTGCCTCATTATTTTACTATCTTTAGTTTTACACCAATTACAAGTGATCATTTTAACCAACAACGTCCTTTTTATGAAAACAAAGCCAACCGTTCTAATAACTATTATCGCACTGCTTATAATCTGCGCCTGTGCTGAAAAAAAGGAAGCTGTATTACCAAAGGAAAGGCCCAATATTATCTTCATTATGTCCGATGACCATGCCTATCAGGCGATAAGTAACTATAGCGATCATTTGATAGAGACCCCCAATATAGATCGGATCGCGAAAGAGGGCATTACCTTTACCAACGCCAGTGTTACCAATTCTATATGCGCACCTTCCAGAGCTACCATTCTTACTGGCAAGCACACCCATATCAATGGGAAGATCGATAACATAATGCATTTTGATTCTACCCAGGTTACCTTTCCGCAATTATTTCAAAAAGCCGGATACAGTACAGCAATGTTTGGAAAGCTCCATTTTGGAAACAGTCCAAAAGGCGTAGATGAGTTTATGATCTTACCCGGACAAGGCAACTATATTAATCCAGATTTTATAACCAACAAGGGAGACACTACCATTACGGGCTATGTAACGGATATTATCACCGACCTCACCATCAATTGGTTAGACAGAAACAAGGATAGCGAAAAGCCATTTATGCTTATGTACCTTCATAAGGCCCCGCATCGTCCTTGGTGGCCAAGTCCCGAAAAATTTAAGGAGTTTGTGACCAAAAAATTCCCGGAACCAGCATCCCTTTTTGATGATTACGCCAATAGGGGCACGGCAGCCAAAACTGCGGAAATGAATTTGTTGTATGATATGATGTACAACCACGATAGCAAAATTAGGCCAGAAACCACCGCAGCCATGAAGAACTTACAACCTGTGGTGCGCGAATATCCCGACGGGTTTTACCTGCCTTACAGACGTGCAAACGAAGCGCAAAAGGCATTGTATGATCCTGTCTTGGACATCATTAACGAAGATTTTAAGAAAAATTGGCCAAACATGACCTTAGAGGAAAAAATGCGATGGAAATACCAACGCTATATGCAAGACTATTTGGCCTGTGTATCTTCTGTAGACGATAACGTGGGCAGGGTATTGGATTATCTGGATGAACATAAACTATCGGACAATACCATGGTGGTCTACACCTCTGATCAAGGTTTTTACTTGGGAGAACACGGTTGGTTCGACAAACGTTTTATTTATGATGAATCTTTTAAAACGCCATTGCTCATTAAATGGCCCAATGAAATAAAAGCCGGAATCACCAACGAGGAAATGGTACAAAATCTAGATTTTGCGCAAACTTTTTTAGAGGCTGCCCAAATAGAGGCTCCGAAAGACATGCAAGGAGAAAGTCTTATGCCCTTACTCACCGGAAACCATGAAAGCTGGACTAGAGATGCTGTATATTACCATTATTACGAATACCCTGCGGTGCATCAGGTAAAAAGACATTATGGCATTGTAACCATAGACTATAAGTTGGCCCATTTTTACTATGATATTGATGAGTGGGAGCTTTATGATCGTAAAAAGGATCCCAACGAAATGAATAATGTGTATGACGATCCGGAGTATGCGGACATTGTTGCTGCGCTAAAAACCAAATTGGCTGCATTGCGCGTAAAATACAAAGATTCCGAAGCCTTAGACCAGCACTATATTGAACTGCACAAACAACATGATATAGACTCTCCGTTGAAGAAGTAATACTCCAGATATTACAAAGAAAAAACCCTGCCGATAGCAGGGTTTTTTTTTATTTGTTTTTGTTTGGCTCCGCCCAATTGTTGAGTGCTTCGCTCTTTGCCTAATTGTTGAGTGCTTCGCTCTTTGCTATTTGGCTCCGCCCAATTGTTGAGTGCTTCGCTCTTTGCCTAATTGTTGAGTGCTTCGCTCTTTGCTATTTGGCTCCGCC
>NZ_JBHEBG010000001.1:453364-772006 GCF_046557915.1 Spongiimicrobium sp. 3-5 | reverse complement strand
TTGCCTAATTGTTGAGTGCTTCGCTCTTTGCTATTTGGCTCCGCCCAATTGTTGAGTGCTTCGCTCTTTGCTATTTGGCTCCGCCTAATTGTTGAGTGCTTCGCTCTTTGCTATTTGGCTCCGCCCAATTGTTGAGTGCTTCGCTCTTTGCTATTTGGCTCCGCCTAATTGTTGAGTGCTTCGCTCTTTGCTATTTGGCTCCGCCTAATTGTTGAGTGCTTCCGCACCACCAACAATTTCTAAAATTTCATTGGTGATAGCCGCTTGTCTTGCTTTATTATACGTAAGCTTTAATTGATCTCGCATTTCGGTGGCGTTATCGGTTGCCTTATGCATGGCCGTCATCCTAGCGCCATGTTCACTGGCAAAAGAATCGCGTACCGCCTTAAACAGTTGTGTTTTTAAGGACTTCGGTATTAGCTGTTCTATAATTTGCACCTTAGAAGGCTCAAAAATATAATCCGTATTGGTTGACTCCTCTCCTTGTTCTGGAACAATAGGCAAAAATTGCTCTGTCATCACCAATTGTGTAGCGGCATTTTTGAATTTATTATAAACAATCTCAATCCTATCATAGGTGCCATTGGCAAATAATTCCATTAAGTCTTCCGCTATGGCAGCAACGTTCTCAAAAGTAAGATCATCAAAAATTTCACTGTGATTGGCCGTAACATTATGCTTTTTCCCTAAGCTGTCATTGGCCTTTTTCCCTATGGTAAGGAAATCTACCTGCTGATCTTTATACGTTTCTTCGTTAAGTAATAAACTCTGCTTAATTATGTTCGTATTAAAAGCGCCACATAGCCCTCTGTTTGAAGTTATGGCAACGACCAATACTTTGTTCACTTCCCTATTGTCAGAATATTTACTCCCCGCATCGGCATCCAAACTGGCACTTAAACTTTGCAATAGCTCTGTTAACTTATCAGAATAAGGTCGCATAGCGGTAATAGCATCTTGCGCTTTCTTCAACTTGGCAGCAGATACCATTTTCATGGCACTTGTAATCTGCATGGTAGAAGATACCGATGCTATTCTATTGCGTATTTCCTTTAAATTCGCCATTCCTTGTTATTAAGAATTCGGATTAATCTTGATATTTACTGGCCAGATCTTTACAAACCGCGGTTAACGTATCCGTAACCTCATCGGTAAGCTTCCCTGCCTTTAAGGTGTCCAAGACATCTCTATGTTTGGTGTTTAGGTATTCGATAAAATCTCTTTCAAAGCCCTTTATCTGCTCTACCGGAACATCGCGTAGCAAGTTCTTGGATCCTGCAAAAATGATGGCTACCTGATCTTCTACCGTAAAAGGATCGTTTTGCGCTTGTTTCAGTATTTCAACATTACGGCGTCCTTTTTCAATTACGTTCAAGGTAGCGGCATCCAAATCTGATCCAAACTTGGCAAAGGCTTCCAATTCACGGAACTGGGCCTGATCCAATTTAAGTGTTCCTGCCACTTTTTTCATGGATTTGATCTGTGCAGATCCACCAACACGGGATACTGATATACCCACGTTGATCGCAGGCCGAACTCCTTGGTTGAACAAATCTTGCTCTAAGAATATCTGTCCGTCCGTAATGGAAATTACGTTGGTAGGGATGTATGCAGATACATCACCTGCCTGTGTTTCAATAATTGGTAAAGCGGTTAGAGAACCTCCTCCTTTTACCAAAGGTTTCAATGGCTCTGGCAAATCGTTCATGTTCTTGGCTATACTATCGTCTCCAATTACTTTTGCAGCACGCTCCAATAATCTGGAGTGAAGGTAGAAAACATCCCCAGGATAGGCCTCGCGCCCTGGTGGTCTCCTCAACAAAAGAGAAACTTCCCGATACGCAACTGCTTGTTTTGAAAGATCATCGTATATAATCAGTGCTGGGCGACCTGTATCCCTGAAATATTCTCCAATAGCCGCTCCTGCAAACGGTGCATATACTTGCATTGGTGCAGGATCGGAAGCGTTGGCAGCTACAATTGTGGTATAGGCCAAAGCGCCTTTGTCTTCCAATACTTTTGCAATATTGGCTACTGTAGAAGCCTTTTGTCCTATGGCAACATAAATACAGTAAACAGGCTCTCCTGCATCATAAAATTCTTTTTGATTTAATATGGTATCGATACAAACCGTAGTCTTACCGGTCTGTCTATCTCCGATCACCAATTCGCGCTGACCCCTTCCAATCGGAATCATCGCATCTATAGCTTTTACACCTGTTTGCAATGGTTCGTTTACCGGCTGACGGAAAATAACCCCTGGTGCCTTGCGCTCCAATGGCATTTCATATAGTTCACCTGTAAGTGCGCCTTTACCATCGATTGGTGTTCCCAAAGTATCTACAACACGACCAACAATACCCTCGCCTACGTTGATGGAGGCAATTCGCTGGGTACGCTTTACAGTAGCTCCTTCTTTGATCTCTTTGGAAGGTCCCAACAATACCACCCCAACATTATCTTCTTCTAGGTTAAGAACAATACCTTCAAGACCGCCTTCAAATTCTACCAATTCCCCATATTGGGCATTGGATAGGCCATATACCCTAGCGATACCATCACCTACCTGTAAAACTGTTCCTACCTCATCCAAAGAAGCGGTAGCTTCATATCCTGATAATTGTTTTTTTAATATTGCTGATACTTCAGCGGCTTTTATTCCTGCCATTTGTCTGATTGTATTAGATAATCCGAAACCTAAGTTTGGATTATAGACTATTTGTAAATTCTCTTTTTAGGCCATTCAATTTATTGGCGATGCTTGCATCGTATTGCAAATCGCCTACCCTAAGTACAAAACCTCCGATAATACTTTCATCAATTTTATTCTCTAGGCTTACTTTGTTTCCTGTAAGTTCGCTTACTTTTTTAAGCACACTTTTTTCCAGATCCGCAGTTATGGGCACAGCAGTGGTTACATAAGCCACATTCTCCCCTTTTAACTGTTCGTTTAGGATTATATATTTTAAAGCAACTTCGTTCAACAAGGAAACTCTTTTATTGCTGGTCAAGGTAGTGATCAGGCCTTCCGTTATGGCATGGCTTCCCTTAAAAATGGACAATAATGCGTTTTTCTTGATGCTGCCTTTCACTACAGGGCTCTTAAGGAGTTCTTGTAGTTCTTTGCTATCGGAAATGGTCTTTACCACGGTTCTCATGTCCTTTTCCACCGCTTCGCTGGCCTTGCTTTCCACAGAAAGGTCCAAGGTTGCTTTTGCGTATCGTATGGCCGCTCTAGACTCGTTCATATCCGTATTAGTTTAACTTAATGTCGCCCAACATATTCTCTACAAGCTTTAACTGCTTGTCTTTGTTGGACAGTTGTTCTTTTAACACTTTCTCGGCGATTTCCACGGAAAGGTCGGCCACTTGGTTTTTGATATCGGTAACCGCAGCTTTCTTTTCGCTTTCAATAGCTGCTTGTGCCTGTTTTATCATTTTATCCGCTTCTACCTGGGCCTGCTCTTTGGCATCGGAAACAATTTTATTTTTCATGTCCCTGGCATCTTTAAGCATAGCTTCTCGCTCTGCGCGAGCTTCTTTTAGAATGCGCTCGTTATCGGCCTGCAAGTTTTGCATTTCCTTACGGGCATTCTCTGCTTCGGCCAAAGCATCTTTTATAGAACGCTCTCTTTCATTAACCGAACTAAGAATTGGTTTCCATGCAAACTTCCTCAAAATGAAAAGTAAAATCAAAAAGGAAAGCGATGTCCAGAATATAAGGCCCCATTCGGGTGATACTAACGGATTGTCCATAGGATGTTTTTTCTAATTAATTTTAAAAAAATTAAGGTACAGCCAACCGCTGTACCTTAACCTTTATGCGCTCATTGCTAAGAAAGAAACAACCACTGCGAAAAGTGCTACCGCCTCGATAAAAGCGATAAGTACAATTGCAGCACCTTGTAGTTTCCCTTGCATTTCTGGCTGGCGTGCCATGGCTTCCATAGCAGCTCCACCAATTTTACCAACACCGATTCCACCACCGATAGCTGCAAGTCCTGCTCCAATAGCAGCAAATGCTCCGTAGCTTGCCGTTGCCTCTTGTAATAATGCTAAACTCATAGTTTAAAGTATTTAAAAAAATTAATTAATGTTCTTCTTCTAATGCTTGCCCAAAGTACAATGCCGAAAGCATGGTAAATATGTAGGCTTGTATGGCTACTACCAACACCTCTATTACACTGATGAATACAGTGAATATTACGGAGGCGGGTGATACCCATATACTGTTTAAAACAAATATTAATGATATAAGGCTCAGTACAATTACGTGCCCCGCAGTAATATTGGCGAACAAACGTATCATAAGGGCCATGGGTTTAATGAATATCCCAAGAAATTCTATAGGTGCCAAAAACAATTTCATGTAAACAGGTACCCCTGGCATCCAGAATATATGTTTCCAGTAGTAAGATTTACTGCTGAACAAGGTAATTACAAAGGTAATCACGGCCAATGTCATTGTAAAGGCAATATTACCACTTAAGTTACTGCTGAACGGGAAAAATGGAATAAGGCCAAAAATGTTATTGATCCATATAAAGAAAAACAGGGTCAATAGAAACGGCATATACCTGTGATATTTATGTTCCCCTATATTGGGTATGGCTACCTCATCTCTAATGAACACAATGATTGGTTCCAAAAACTTTCCAATGCCACTGGGCATGTTGGTGGCAGATTTTTTGTAGGATCTTGCCGCTGTGGTAAATATCAATACAATCAAAAACATGGACAAAAACATGGAGAACACATTTTTGGTAATGGAAAGATCCAAAGGCCTCTTGGCGTTTGTTGGGTGGTTCTCCGCATCAAAGGCCACAGTAGTTGCGCCACCATCCAATTGATATATCTTCTCGTGTACGTTTACAAACTTCTGACCTCCTTTTTCTACAATGGTCTTACCTTCCACGTCGTGGTGAAACTCATTGGACAAAAACATTACCAGCCCATTATCTGTCCATAATATTACCGGTAAGGGAACGGATATATCCCCTGCCACATGAAATCCGTGGCTGTCCGTGATATGATGAAAAATTAATTCATTGGTGTCGAAAGGTTTTTCGTCCGAATCGGATGAGGACGAAAATGCAAAACCTATACTAAAAACCGAAAAGAATACAACCGTTAAAAATGCCTTGAATGTACTGACCTGCATTGAAATTTTGATTTAAAACCCCTCTGAAAAATTCGCTGCAAATGTACACACATTAAATCAATTGGCAAACTATATTTTTTTGTTTATTTATGATTTTTGAAGAAAATTATTTAAGGCTAATATTTCAAAGGCGAGGAATACGAAATACACGATAAAAAAATTAAAGACTTCTAGCTGTATATGCTCCGATTTTTTAAGGAACAAAGGCAGTAAATACACTATAACCAATACCATTTTAACCGTAGTCAGTATCAGAAACAACTTAAACATATTCTGATTTTTATCGCTATAATATCTAAGTAACCCATATACCGCTAAAACCAAGATGGCATTAAAAAGGTATATCTCCCAAAGGGGAAAATATAAAATTCCCGTAAAGAACTGGAAAAGCACATAATAATGAACTGCAAATAGCAAAAGAGAGAACCCCAAAAGCTTAAGTAAATACCCCCCAATTTCCTTGATCATAAATTCTTATTTATTTGTTTGAAGTATTGGACACCTGCCTAATTACCATATACGTGGCAATTGCTACAGATGCCAAAGAACAAATTAAGGTAAATATGTGATATTCGTTGGGATATTTTTCATCTAATTTTACACCGCCCCAGCTGCCCAGACCAATGATTACAATCATTTGAATGGCAATACCCGAAAACTTAGCGTATGCGTTTAACGGATTCTTTTTAGGAAGCTTTTGCTGATCCACTAGTGCTAGTACTCAAAGGCTGTTTGTAACTGCTTCCGCTGCTTGCAGAAGAAGCCGAGCTAGAAGTGGTAGTACTACTAGATGAGGAAGTGGAAACACCTCCCTTGCCTTTCATGGTACAAGATGCATTAAACGTGGCTCCAGGCTCTACGGCCAATTTTGTAACGGATACGGTACCCTCTATAACCGCTGAGGCCTTAAGGGATAAAAGATCGGAAACTAAAAGTTCGCCATTGAAGCTACCTTCTATATCCGCATTTACGCATTCTACTTTTCCGTGTATGTAGCCACCTTTACCGATGACAACTTTTCCGGAAGTTTTTACATTACCATCTAATTTTCCATCGATTCTAAGATCTGCTTCGGAAATGATATCTCCTTTGATCTTTGTATTCTTTTCAATTCTGTTGGGTTGTCCGCCTAGTTCTGTCATGGTACGAGGTTTTTTGTTATCAGAAAACATTATTCTATGGTTTTGGGGTTAAGATTTCCTTTTTATAAATGTCCAGGTTTTTATGTACTTGGACAACTTTATAGTTGGAAGACAAAATTACAAAATTCTCATTATCAACCTTATAATCCTTGTTAATTTTTAGAAGTTCGGCATAGCCCAGAGCAAAGTCTTTGGACTTAAACCCGTGTACCACTACAAACTGATCTTCCAAACTATAAATATCTTTGGAAACTATGTTTCTATACTTAAGCTCTTTAATGGATTTTTCCAATAGTTCCTTCAGTTCTAGGGCTTCCTTGTTATCCCTTACCTTAAATGGGAAAACTACTTTCCAGTTACCGCTTCCAGAAGATCCGGTCTCTGTAGAGAATTCTTTTGGCTCCAATTTGGGTAGCTGTTCTGCTACCATTTGCTGTGCTTTTTTTCCTTCCGGGTTATTGGGGTAGTTTAGGGCCACATAGTTCAAGGCTTCCTTAAAAACCTCGTACCCCTGTAATCTGCCCAAGGCATTGGCTTTTAGCATCTCAAATTTGGGCACTATTTCATCACCGGTGTATTTGTTTATATTTTCTTCGGCCCCTGTAATCACTTTTAAGAATTCTTGCTCTTCGTACAATTTATAGAGCTGCGAATATCTGGCATCCGGACTGTCTTGATTATCTGCCAGCACGGCCTGTGGGTTAAGTAAAATTTCGGCGTAACGAGAATCGGAATGGTTTTTAATAATATCATCCTTCATGCCAGCAGCCAAAGGACTTTCCATTTCTTCGTAAATTTTATAGAGATTGTATTTGGAGGGCAATATAAGTCGGTCCTCGGGGTTGGATTTAAGAACATCGTTCAACTTATTGGCGGCCAAAAAGTTTTCTTTAAACTTCTCCTTGTAGATAAGTCCTAACTGGTAGTTGGCAAAATTTCTCTCGGTCACAAGACTATCAATGACTTTAATATCCGTTGGTATTCTGTCCATATAAAAATCCACCGAATATTTTTGTTCTTCGGTAACGGGTATATCCGCATCGCCTGTCCCCGAGGCGAAATCTATATCTGTACCACTGGCGATTGTAGCCCTGGTCTTGTTAGACCAACGCCAATCATCTTCCAAGGTACGTTCTCCCCACCTACCTCTAAAGTCGGTCTTTCCATATCCCAAACTAGTAATATTGTAGAAATAGAACTTACCCTTATTTGCCTTGCCTCCCTTGGTCTCCGCAAAAGCATCTATACCGGCATTAAGGCGTTTTTCTTCTTTAAGGGCCGCAGCCTCCGCAGCGGCCTTAATCTCGGCAATATAGGCTTCAAAATAAGCTACTTGCTCTTCTTTGGGTTTGTAATACAATGTAATAACGCTATCTGCGTGCTGCACAACGTCCTCATAAGCAATAACATCTTCCAAATTATCGAACTTCTTCTTAATGGCCCGATACTTTTTTGTGTTCTCCGCTAAGTTGGTCAAGGTACTATCATAATAGGCCCCTGCAACCTTATAATCGTTTTCGTCAAAATGATATTCTGCCAAATTTTCATAATTCAGCGCATTTAATTGTGGAGAATTCCGTGTGGCCCTAAGCGATTTATTAAAATTCAATATTGCCAAGCTATCCGAGTTCTCTGCTAAATGATATTCGGCAATCTGCCTGTAGATTTTATCCAAAAAAGGTCTATTCTCCCGGTTTTCCTCAAGATCGGTAAGGTGCTCTAAAAGTTCTTCCTTATTTTCCTCCGTAATTTCAGTGTTCTGAACCTTTTTTAAATGGGCATTGATCATATAAACCCTAGGCGATCTTCTGTTAAGGTCAATAATCTTATCAAAAGCATAATTGGCACTGTCCTTATGACCAAGCTGATTGTATAGCTGTCCTATTATGAAATAATATCTTCCTTTTTCGGGATTCTTTTTGGTGTAGGCCGATGCAATTTTTAGTTGCTGTATAGCAGTATCCGGAACATTTAAATTAATGTATGCCTGTGCCATCATTGCGCGCGCATCGGCATATTCCTGATCCTTTAATGCTTCGTATTTAAAAAGGCGTTTAAAATTTTCAATGGCCAATTCCTCGTTCTCTAGCCTAATATTCACTTTCTCTCGCCAAATATTGGCCTCATTAAGCTTATCGCTCTGAGTGTATTTGCGCAATACATAGTTAAAGGCCTCCAAAGCGGGTATGTAACGCTGATCAAAGTAGCGTGCTTTCCCCAACAACAAGAATGCCTCATCGGTTTGCGGATTGCGCTCTTCGTCCTTAATATCCATACTATGTTTTTGTATGGCCTTGGTGGCTTTTTCCTCGGCAAGTAAAAATTGAGGGGTATTGTTTTCGGAATCGAGCTTTATCTCGTCCTTTACTTCCAAACGTTCTACGGGTAAAATATCCCAATAGTTATCTTGGTAAGAGGCGTTTAATTCCTCACGGCCTTCCTCGAAGGCTATATTTCCATTGTAAAGCACATTGTACTTGGTGTTCAGTGCATGCCAGTTACGGTTTACGAACGCATCTTTTTTGGTGGAGCATGCATTGAACAAGACCACTACCGTAATGCCCGATAAAATTAGTTTAAGACGAAGCTTCAAAATTCTTAGGTATTCTTACGTAATCTTAACTGCAAAACAACGGGATTATTATACAGTTGGACGGTAAAATTAAGTTTATTTTTATTTGGGGTTAAAATCGGTGTCACCCCATCATTAATTAACCCATGACCAATACCTTTTATTTTATTGGCAAGTTTACCATGTTGTTGGGTTCTCAAAATCTACCAAACCCCTATTGTACTTGCTCTTGTAGGCAATTGGGGAAAGCCCTGCATGCTTCTTAAAAACGGTCCTAAAGGCTTTCTGGTCCGAGTAACCAACACCGAACATAACTTCGGCGACATTGTTCTGAGTAGATTCTAGACTTTTTTTGGCAGCTTCCATTTTTACCCGTTGAATATATTCCAAGGGGGTATTCTGTGTGGCTTTTTTAAAACGTCTCACAAAATTTCTTCGGCTTATCGCGTATTTTTCTGCCAGTTTCTCTACCGAAATCCTTTTTTCAACATTGCCCTCTATAAAAATCTGGGCCATTTTAATAGTATCGTCCTCATGGTCTTTTTGCCCTTGGAATATGGCAAATTGATTTTGGTTTTCCCTATCGATCTCAATCTCAAAAAATTTGGAGATAAATATGGCGGTATCCCTGCCACAATACTTTTCTATTAAATGTAGCACAAGATTAAGAAAGGAATACGCACCTCCACTGGTATATACCCCATCTTCGTCCGTAACCACTTTGCTAGAGACAACACTGATTTTGGGGTGCATTTTTTTTAAGATATCGGTTCCTGCCCAATGCGTGGCACATTGCCTGCCATCTACCAGTCCGGTTTCGGCCAGAACAAAGGCCCCAAGGCATAGGCTGGCCACTTCGGTATTATGCATTTTTCGTTGGTGTTTTATCCAAGGAATAAAATCATAATTCTTCTGTATTTGTTCTGGTAGTTTCTCCGGTTTAAAACCGGGAATTATGATAAGGTCGGTTCTTTCGATATCCTCCAAAACACTATCGCAATGTATGCTGAACGCTCCATCATACAAAACCGAGTCTTTTTCTATGCCCACCAAATGAACGTCAAAAAAGTCTTGCGTTTCTTTGCCGGTATTGATCAAAAATTTGTTTGCGGCCTTAAAAATCTTGTACGGGCCCACAATACTGCTTAGAACAGACTTGCCTTTTGGCACCAATATACTAACGTGTTTCATAATTTGTTTGTTAACCGTGCTATCCTACAAAAGTTTGAATGATGTAAATTGCCTTCTTAACCTGCCATGGCCAACCTCATCAGAATTTCTAGGTCTCCCTCAAATTTAATATTTTCTTTTGGCACAATCAACCCTTTAAAGTGTCTTATTTGCCCTTCTGAAACCAGGAGTGCCTTTTGTAGCTTTGAAGGATACGATAACGATTTACCATGTCATTTGAAAAGTTCGAAACGTTGCGGAACCTGTTTTGTAGCCAATACCCTGGGGTAACCAAAGGCAAAATGATGAGTGCTCCGGCAATACATTATAACGGTAAGGTGTTCGCCTTTCTGTCTAAAGAAGACAAAATGGTTTTTCGATTGGGAAAGTCTTATTCCCCATCAAATATCACGGTTCCAACGAAGCCATTTAACCCCTTTAAAAATAAAGGTCCGTTAGCAGGTTGGTTTGAAGTGGAAGCAACTTATAGTGGGCAATGGGAGGAACTTACAGCCAAAGCATTGCAACTAATGAAACCAAATGATCCAAAGTAATGGTGGATGTAATTACCCATATTGAGATTTCTTGCAAACACAATGAGGTAGCCTTATACTCTGCAAACCCCGACAATGCCATGGAATGGTATGCTAATATAAAATCTACCGAATGGTTAACCCCAAAACCTATGGGCATGGGCACTAAGATTGCTTATAAGGCACATTTCCTTGGCAAGGAACTTGTTTACACCTATGAGGTGGTGGAATTTGTTCCCCTCAAAAGATTGGTAATGCAAACAGCCAATGGCCCATTTCCTATGGAAACCAGCTACGAATGGAAAGCCACAGGAGATAACAGCACATTTATGAGCCTTAGAAATAGAGGCAATCCCAAGGGGTTTTCAAAACTGTTTGTACCTTTTATGTCCCTTGCTATGCGCAAGGCCAATAAAAAAGATTTAAAGCGTCTTAAGAAAATACTCGAAAACAGTGATTATGGCACATAAAACAAATCCGGAAGTAGATGCTTTTTTGAAAACGAAAGACCATCCGCTAAACAAAGAAATTAAAGAAGTAAGAGACATTATCCTGAAAACGGATGACCGTATTACCGAGGCCATAAAATGGAAAAGTCCCACCTTTATGTACAAGGGAAACATTGCTTCCTTTTTTTTCAACGCAAAAAAATTTGTAAGCTTAATGTTCCACAAGGGTGCATTATTAAACAATGCCCATGGGTTGTTAGAGGGTGATGGAAAAGAGGCCAGAGTGGCTCGGTTTAAGGATATGCAAGACATTGAAAACAAAAAAGAAGCCCTAGAATCAGTAGTTAAGGAATGGATAATGCTTCAGGATAGCAAAAAATAAAGCACACAAAATGATTACATCCGCCTACAGCGCGTTTTTTAAGGAGTTGCAACACAACAATAATAAGGAGTGGTTCCATGCAAATAAGAAAAGGTATGAAGACGATGCAAAAGCTCCTTTTTTGGAACTCCTAAATGCATTGATCCCCTCTTTAATGGATTGGGACAAGAGAATGATTCCCGAAGCAAAAAAAGCCATGTTTCGCATAAACAAAGATGTTAGGTTTGCAAAAGATAAAACGCCTTATCATATATTGCTAAAAGCAGGATTTTCGCCTAATGGTAAAAAATCAGTGTTACCGGGTTATTATCTGGGTATTGATGCAGAACATGTACATGTCGGTGGCGGGCTGTTTATGCTTAGGCCTCCCGAACTTAAAAAAGTAAGGGCGCATATAGCCCACGAACCGAAAGAATTGGTAAAAATTACCACGACTCCTGATTTTAAACAAAACTTTGGGATTATAAAAGGAGAAAAGGCAAAGCGGTTAGACAAGGAGTTTCTCCGAGTAGCGGACCAAACCGATCTAATCTACAACAAACAGTTTTATGCCATGGCCGAATTTCCCTTGCTGCCCTTCTATGGTTCCAAAAAACTAGCGGACGAAATTTTGAGTCATTTTAGCGCTATAAAACCATTAAACGAGTACCTTAACAAGGCATTTATATAAGTAATCCATATTTATTTATTAATCATAAAAACAAAAACATGACAACACAAGATGTGGCCGATAAATTAGTAGGCCTATGTAGACAAGGACAATTCTCGGAAGCCATTAGTACGCTTTACCACAATGATATTGTAAGTATTGAACCCGATGGCTCCCCACAAAAAGAAGCCAGGGGGCTTAGTGCCGTACAGCAAAAGACGGAAGAATTTAACAATATGGTGGAAGAAATACACGGGATGGAAGTCTCCGATCCTTTGGTAGCCGATAAATTTTTTAGCATATCCATGAAATTGGACATTACATTTAAGGGTGCTCCAAGAACCAATATTGAAGAAATCTGTCTATACCAGGTAGAAAATGGAAAAATTACTCGGGAAGAGTTTTTCTTCACCCCCATGGCTCCGCAATAATCAAACCCTCAAACCCGTCAGGTTTTGGAAACCTGACGGGTTTATCCTCCAAAGAAGGTCTCCAATTCCCTTAGTGTTTCTTCCGAGGTTTGGATATCCCTAACTATTTCACCTTTATTGAGCACCACAATACGTTCGCAGACTTCCGTAACATGCATAAGGTCATGGCTAGATATCAAAACGGTTACCTCCTTATTTTGGGTGAGATTTCTAATAATCTCCTTTAGTCTTATCTGCGTGGTAGGATCCAAATTAGCAAATGGCTCGTCCAAGACCACTACCTTTGGATTACCGATAAGAGCGGCCACAATACCTGCCTTCTTTTGATTTCCTTTGGAGAGATCCCTTAAATATTTTTTCTGACCTAAGATTTCGTTATGGAAAAAATCCTCGAAACCCTGCAATAAATTGTCAACATCTGCCTTGTTCTGTCCACGCAATTCTCCAATAAAGTAGAAATACTCTTCTGGGGTTAGGTATCCTATCAAAAATGTTTCATCTATAAAGGCCGATGTAAAAGGTTTCCATGCCTCACTTGCTTGTACCGGTATACCATTATTGACTATTTCTCCCATGGTTGGCCTTATCAAATCCAGCAACAAACTAAAAAAAGTAGTCTTTCCGGCACCATTATTTCCAACCAACCCAAAACTCTGTCCAATAGGAATAGTTAAATCCGTTATGTTCAAAGCCATTTGTGCTCCATATTTCTTTACAAGCTTTTCTGTAGCTATCATACCAACCTTTTAACTGTTTTTTTCTTTAAACCCTGCAATCATGGCATATTTTTTTCCACGATAAACCGCGGTTATTTTATCTAAGAGTAATTTTCTACACGCAAATCCTAAAATACCCAGCCCTGCCAGCACAGAGAGTGCTACTTCTATGGAAACCAGATAATAAAACCCCAAATAAATGACCATAGGAATTCCAAAAAGAGGGATCCCTACCAAAAACTGTGTGGCACTGGATCCTTGCAGATTGCCCAGTGCGCTTTTGGTAAGATCTATCCTTTTTTTGTTCATGGATCCAAAGAACAGTATTAATGGTATGTTTATTCCCAGATTGTATAAGGCGCAACTAAAATTGATGGCAAGGGCCTGCCACCCAAAGTAAACATAGGGAATAGACAATAGAAACATACCTGCCACACTAACGGCAATAAGACCGGCCTTAGATTCTAGATATTTTCGTAAAGGAATGTTCTGAGACATCATCATACTATAATATTCACTGTCCCATGCCGGTATAAACTGCCCAAAATTCATTAGAAAAATTCCTGTCACAAAAATCCCGACAAATACAAACAATGGCGAAGTAATGGGCCAATCATCCATACTATAGAAAACCAGGCCATAGAAAACCATGGCCAATGACATAAATGTTTGCACCTTGGTACGTTTGTTTCTCCAAATCAATTTTAGATCTAGCTGTAAAAACGGGGCTATATCACCAAAACGCCTTGTCCAAGCCAAATCGGAGGTGATGGCATCCTTGGTTTTCTCCCCTAGGGAGTCGTCTAGAAAAACCCTCCCTTTTAAATGTCCAAAATTGAGGCGGTAAACCAAAATGGCCAGGAACAAAGGGATTAGGCAATAGATCGGATTTTGATAGAAGGAATAAAAAAGCTTGCCCGCTACTTGTGAGACTGATATTACCTGAAAGTACTCCATTGCGTATAACAAGGCAACAGTGGCCGCTATTAACAGCAGTATCTTATCGCTTTTATTAATAATGAAATTGAGATAATTTACAGCAACTACAATACAACCCATGGAAAACAACCATATTAACGTATTCAGTGCAGGATAATCGTTTAATAAAAGGACTATTGCGAAGGGTGTAAAAAGAAAAAGTCCTAAAAAATTGTAGTAAGATAATCCGGACCTGATTAAAACAAAATGAGAAATAATGCTTTTACTTACCGGAAGCACCAGTAACGGCTTTACATCCAAAACAGGCAGTTTTTGCATAAAGTATCTAAAAAATAACTCCCCTAAAAACCAATAGATTACAAAGCGGTTAAACATTAGCATTGGGTCCACGTTCGGGAACAGTTTCTGCAGGGCTGGGTAGCTCATTGCCCCTAACAATGCCAAAGTGCCAAGCATATAAACCGCAAAGAATGCCATTATTAGTTTAACGGCAGTGTCTTTTCCCAGACTTGCCGATCTCATAAAGGACTTCCATTGAAAGGTAATAAAGTGTTTCAGCATTTGGGAACAGCTATTTTCATTTGGTTAGTGGAACAAATATAAATTTTGTTACGTGGAGAAGCTATTTTTTTGACTTTACCATTTTTATTAGACAATCCTTTCCTAGTTTTGCACAAAATTTGAACGATGAGTGATTTTCATTCCTTAACAGTTTCCGCCGTTGAACAATTGACCCCAAATTCGGTAGCCATTTCGTTTAAGATCCCGACCCATTTAAAGAATACATTTTCTTTTCTTTCGGGGCAATATATAACCATTAAGCATACAGTTAATGGAGCCGAGCTCCGAAGGGCCTATTCCGTTTCATCTATTCCAACGGCCAATGAGATTACCGTTGGTGTAAAAAAAGTAGCGGGAGGTGCATTTTCTATTTACGCAAATTCGGAGATTAAAGCAGGTGATGTCCTAGAGGTAATGCCTCCTGAAGGAAGATTTGTTTTTGAGCCCACAAATAACGCCCATCATGTTGCCGCCTTCGCCGCAGGAAGCGGCATTACACCTATTCTTAGTATTGCGCAAACAGTTTTGGGGAGTCATTTAAACAGTACGTTCGCTTTGGTTTTCGGGAACCAGAATCTTAAGGAAACCATGTTTCTAAAGGACTTAAAGCAATTACAAAAAAAATATACCAATAGGTTTTTTGTGCAATACGTTTACAGCAAGTCACAAGAAGAAGATTCATTGTTTGGCCGTGTAGATGGGTCAACGGTAAACTATATCGTAAAAAATAAATTTAAAGATACGTCCTTTGATGCCTTTTATCTTTGTGGGCCAGAACCCATGATAAATACGGTGTCCGATGCGCTACAAAATGCAGGAATAGCAAAGGAAAAAATACACCACGAACTATTCACCTCCTCGGAAACCGTAGATACCATTGCGGAAGATCTTGAAGGAAAGACCCAGGTTACCGTTGTAGTGGATGACGAAACCTATTCATTGGATATGGATAAGAAAACCTTGGTTCTGGATGCCGTTTTAAAGGAAAATATAGACGCCCCTTACTCTTGCCAGGGCGGAGTATGCAGTAGCTGTATTGCCAGGGTGGTTGAGGGTAAAGTAGAAATGGTGAAAAATCAGATTCTTACCGATGGTGAAATTGAAGAAGGGTTGATTCTTACCTGCCAGGCCCATCCGCTGACACCTACCTTAAAGGTGGACTATGACGATGTTTGATTCTTTGATTTTGCTTTCCTTTACAAAGTAAAAGTCAATCATCCAAAGCCGTTGCTTACAAACCAAATGGTCCGTTGCAAAGATTTGAAATCACCAGTTTATGGTTTTGATGTGCATCATCGATTTTAATTGACCAGTAGTCCTTTTGCAAAGCCTGTAAATTGGCTTTACAAGTATTTAAAATGGACCGGGTAGTTGGTTTAACAGAAAAGATTAGTGTTAAAATTCAAAAAATCTGTAATGACCGAAATAGGCAGCCGACCAAAATGTTTGTAAGTTTACACAAAGATATTTTAGCCAATGCAGTCACCTTTGCGTGGTAAAACAGCTATTCTGGTTTTCGCCAATTCTTCCAAGGAAGAATTGAAACAGAAACCTATGGCCAAAGGAGAAGCGCTCTTTGATGAGCTAATACTGCAAACTCTGGCTACGGTTCGTAAGACCAAACTTCCCTATTTTCATTACTCCGAAGACCAGCAACGTGGCAACTCTTTTGGTGAACGTTTTACAAATGCCATTCAGGATATTTTTAATAGTGGCTATGAGCAAATAGTTACCGTAGGCAGTGACACTCCTTTGTTAAAGGCTTCCCATATTACCGAAGCGGCGGGGTTGGTTAATCCCGATAATTCGGTCTTAGGCCCCTCTTTGGACGGCGGGTTTTATTTAATGGGCCTTCATAAAGACAACTTTGAGCCCACATCATTCAAAAAATTACCTTGGCAAACCTCCGAATTAACATCGGCCATCTCCACATTGCTCCAAGTTTCCAAAAACCGTATTAGCAAGCTAGAGATTTTGGTAGATGTAGATAATGCACAAGATCTGAAGACAATAGTAGGGCAGGGCAATGCCCTTGGAAAAAAGTTGCTTCGCCTTATACGGTCTGTAATTGCTTCAAAAAGGGAAATACTTCATTTTACAACATCTTTTTTTACCTCATATTTCACCAAAACACATTACAACAAAGGTTCACCGGTTTTTTTTAGATCCTAATCTTTCAGGACGTGGTTTTACCATAAGGCCATGATCAATTCTAAAAATACCAAAGACCTTTAATGAAATATTCTTTTCTATTTATTGCATTTTGCCTTAGCGGCTTATGCTTTTCGCAAACTACCATCTCGGGCAAAGTCACCGATACCAAGGGGCAACCCCTACCCTTTGTAAATATTCTATTGGTTGGTACGGAAACCGGAACAACTTCGGATGAAAAGGGTGCGTACTCCATTACCGTGCCCAACATCAATACAACTTTGGAGTTTTCAGCGTTGGGTTACCAATCGTTACGCACATCCGTTGGAAATAGACAAACTATTGATGTTGAACTTTTGGAAACATCTGAAAAGTTGGATGAAGTGGTGCTTACCGCCCTAGGGCTAAAAAGGGAGACCAAAGAGTTGGGTTATGTAGTGCAAAGTTTGGATGCAAAAGGCGTTGCCGAGGTTAAATCCGCCAATTTTTTGGACAATCTTGCGGGGAAATTGGCAGGTGTTACCATTAACCAAGGAGCCACTGGCGTGGGCTCTACCTCTCGCATTAGTATTCGGGGGGAAGCCTCGTTTTCTAACAACAACCCCTTATTTGTTGTAGATGGGATTCCTATAAATAACAATTCGGTCTTTAATTTTACCAATGAGGCGGCGGCAGGTTTCCAAGAAATAGATTTTGGCAATGGCGCCATGGAAGTAAATCCGGATGATATTGCAGAGGTCTCCGTACTTAAAGGCCCAAGCGCTGCAGCACTTTACGGAACAAGGGCTTCAAACGGGGTAATCATAATAGAGACCAAGAGCGGCAAGGGTTCCAAAGGGCTGGGCATCAGCTATAATACCAGTTTTTTTGTGGATTCGGCCTTTCAATTACCTCAATTTCAAAACCAATATGGTCAGGGCCAATCTGGCGAATTTGAATTTGTGGATGGTCTTGGTGGCGGCATAAGCGATAACATTACCTATAGCTGGGGGCCTAGATTGGACGTTGGAAATTTAGTGCCACAATTTGATAGTCCGGTAACCTTACCAGATGGTTCTGTGGTGCGTGGCGGCGATACTTCCTTGTACAATGGTTTGCCAATTACACCCACTCCCTTTCTTTCCAATCCGGATAACCTTAAAGACCTGTACAGGACCGGAACAACATTCATAAATAATCTGGCTATTTCTTCGGACTTCGAAAGAGGTAACTTTAGACTTTCCTTTACAGACCTGCGAAGCGAGTCCATAATTCCCGGTGTTAATTTAGATCGACAAACAATCAGTACCAGACTTGCCTTCAATCCAACGGAAAAATTGCGTGTCAATTCGTCCATAAGTTACGTGAATTCACAGAGTGATAATAGGCCCGCCAATGGATATGGCTCCGAAAACGTAAATTACTCTTTGGTGGCATGGGGGCCTCGTTCCCTGAATATCAATAGCTTACGAAATTACTGGCAACCAGGTTTAGAGGGTACACAACAGTTTTCATATAACTATACCTTTTTTGACAATCCCTTTTTTATTTTGTTGGAGAATCGAAATTCGTTCAATAGGGATAGGGTCTTCGGAAATATATCGGCCACCTATGATATTACCGATAACCTTAGCGCCACAATCCGAAGCGGAATGGACTATTCCGATGAGCTTAGGCAGTTGAGGCGGTCTTTTAGTTCTAACAGATTTGCCAATGGTGGCTATGCCGAACACGACGTCTTCTTTAGGGAAATAAATACCGATTTTCTTATCAATTACCACAACAGTTTCGGCGATTTTAAAATAGACGTTTCCTTGGGCGGTAACCGACTAGATCAAAAGGCATTTACCTCGCAATCGCAGGCAACCAGCTTGGCACAACCAGGCATCTTTAGATTATCCAATGCAGCTTCACCCATTGAGGTTTTCGAGTTTGAATCCAACAAACGTATAAACAGTTTTTATGGTATTGCAAAATTGGGCTACAAGAATTTTCTGTTTTTGGATATTACAGGGCGCAACGATTGGAGCAGCGCCTTGGCCACGCCCTTTTCCGTAGATAACACTTCTTTTTTCTATCCTTCCTTTTCCGGGAGCTTTATATTGTCGGAGGTAGTAGCATTGCCCAAAGTGTTCTCCTTTGCAAAGCTTAGGGCCAGTTGGGCCCAGGTTGGTAACGATACCGATCCTTTCCAGACCACAGGGGCTTTTGTGGCCCAAACACCTTTTAACGGACAGCCCACATTTAGCGACCAAAACATTATCGCCAACCCCAATCTAAACCCCGAAAGTACAACGTCTATTGAGGTAGGTGCAGACATCCGCTTTTGGGGCGATCGCTTAAACCTGGATGTTTCGTACTACAATGCACTCACCAAAGACCAAATTATTTCCCTGCCCATTGGAATTTCCTCCGGGTTTACCCAGCAGGTGGTAAACAGGGGCGAGGTACGTGCCAAAGGTGTAGAAATCATTGCGGCGGTTACACCAATAAGCAATACCGATTTTAGCTGGAAAAGCACTTTTAATTTTAGTAGAAATAGAGCCACAGTAGAAGACCTTCCCCAAGAAGCAGGCCGACTTACCCTAGCCTTTTCTAGAATATACGACAGTCAAAACCAAACGGTATTTTTACAGGTCGAAGAAGGCGGTAGAATAGGTGATCTCTACGGAACTGGCTATCTAAGAAATGAAAACGGCGATTTTGTACTAACCGATGAAGGACGGTACATCCCAGATAATACATTGAGGAAATTAGGAAACAACAATCCAGATTTTATGCTGGGTTTCAACAATCAGTTCCGCTATAAGAACTGGGATCTTGGCTTCTTATTCGATTGGCGACAGGGTGGTATCATCGTTTCCCGTACCCGAGCTTTGGGCAATGTGGGCGGACAGCTCGCCGAAACTGCCAATAGACCCGAAGAAGGTATAGTACCCAACGGGGTTGTTAATGTGGATACTTCTGAAAATCCGGTTTATCAGCAAAATACCGTAGCGGTAACCGCCGAAAGTTTTTACCGTCAATTTTATGATCGCAATCATGAGGAAAACAATGTTTATGATGCTTCTTTTCTAAAGCTAAGACAATTCTCTATTGGGTACACTTTTAATTTAAGCCCGGAGAACTTCCGTTTTCTAAATAGCGATGCCACTATACGGTTGTCGCTAATCGGAAGAAACCTATTTGCAATTACCGAAAACCCACACTTTGATCCGGAACAATTTGCGGTACAGGGACAGAGCTTTGTGGGCGGGGTAGAGGATATGTCCTATGCCACAACAAGAAGTATTGGTCTTAAAGCAGGATTTAATTTTTAAATGATAAACATGCTACCTACATATAAAACAGTCCTGACCCTAACACTTACGGTTGCAGTAGTCATTTCTTGCACCAAGGATTTTGAGGAGATAAATACCAACCCCAACGCCCCTCTTACCGTACAGCCAAGTCTTTTATTGAGACAAGTTATCTATGATTATGGAGAACAGATGTCGTACGAAGGCTTTACGGCAGGTAATCTGTTAGGGCAGTATACCACGGCTTTGGATTTTAATCTTTTTGATCGTCATGATCTGAAGTCGCCCCAACTGGGAGGAAACCCATGGCCGGTTTTTTATCAGAATTTAAGGGACAATGAAATAATGCTGAACTTGGCTCTGGAAAACGAAACCTTTGCGATTTATGAAGGTCCGGCACGTATTATGAAAGCCTATATGGCGGCGGCGTTAACAGATTTGTTTGGAGATGTCCCCTATACCGAAGGTTTTAAGGGAAAAGACATTACCGTAACCCCAGTCTACGACCCTCAAGAGGAAATTTATATGGGTGATGGAGGAATCTTGGACAATTTGGAAAAGGGTATCGGCGCTATTCAAAACTATACGGGTTCTATTGCATTAGAGGGTGATATTTTGTTTGATGGGGATTTAGAAGGATGGATTCGGTTTGCCAATTCATTACGCATAAAATCATTAATGCGAATCTCTGGTAAGGTGAACGTGGCTGCGCAATTGCAGTCTATTTATGACAATGGCATGTTCATCGATGAAAATGCTGAAAATGCCATTTTCGAATTTACCGACGGAGAACCCAACAACTTTAGGTTAGCACGTCTTCGCATAGGCGATTTCAACAATTTTGTGCTCTCGGAAACCCTTGAAGAGGTCCTTACGGATCTAAACGACCCTCGGATAAACGTTCTTTTTAGGCCTTTTGGTAATAGCACTATGGAAGAGTTCAATGGCTTACTAAACGGAATAGATGCCACCCAAACTCCTGTAGCCCTTGCGGATTATTCCCTGGCAGGGACTGTTTTTAGAGAAAATACCGGACGGCTCGATGCAAATTTCTTAACTGGTTGGGAAACCCAATTTTTCTTGGCCGAAGCCGCAGAACGTGGATTAATAACCGCCAACGCACAGCAGTTGTACGAAACAGCGGTAACCCAAGCCTTCGAATATTGGCAGACAGAGCTTCCTACGGACTACCTAAGCACAGCTGGGGCCTACGGTTCCGGAGGGTCGGGGTCCATAAATCAAATTATAACCCAAAAATGGATCGCAAATATGATAAATGGTTATGAAGGGTGGATAGAATACAGAAGAACGGGCTTCCCACAACTAAAAACCCTTTCAGCCAGCCTCAACAATGATCTTATTCCGGTGCGTATGCCGTATCCGGCAGAGGAAGAGGCCTTAAACAGTGTTAATTATACCGCGGCGGCAAATGCAACCGACGGCAATAGTATAAATGTATTGGTATGGTGGGATAACATCCCTTAAACTTTAACAATGGAGAACATAATGCTTTGGCAATGGGGATTGGTCATCACATCTAGTGTAGTGCTGTTCTTGCTTTCCCCATTGGCAAAAAATACCAATCAGTTTTTTAAAGCGTCTTTTCATAAAAAAACGCCAAACACAATAATGCTGACGGGTAGTTTGGTAATTTCTTGGATTTTTGCAAAAAGTATTACCAATGCTGCCAATCTAGGATTAGACTATGGTATTGTTGGAGGTGTGGCCTATGCTGCTTATTATCTGTCCTTTGCCATAGCTGGGTTTATCATCTATCAAATGAGGACCCAAGGGCATTTTACCAGTATTCATCACTTTTTAACCTCTAGATTTGGCAAAGGGGCAGTTGCCCTTTTCTCCATATTGATATCCATACGACTTTTTAATGAAGTATGGAGCAACACCATGGTCATTGGTACTTATTTTGGCGATACGGGTACCTCTCCCTACTATTGGTCTATATTGGTATTTACCTTACTAACCTTGGCTTATGCTCTAAAGGGAGGGTTAAGTAGTTCTATATTTACAGATGTTATTCAGATGGGGTTATTCGCCCTGCTTTTATTGGTAATTCTATGGAACATTTTTAGCGTGGAATCCTTCACCCTAACCGCAGCGTTAAATTCTGGCACCTGGTCTTTTGATCTGGGTTTAAACCTATTACTGGCCGCTGTATTGCAATCTTTTAGCTATCCCTTTCACGACCCTGTATTAACCGATAGAGGTTTTATAAGTAGCCCTAAGGTAACGCTGCGCAGTTTTCTATGGGCAGGTATCATTGGAGCATTCTGTATTGTGCTCTTCAGTTTTATTGGGGTCTATGCCAAAGCACAGGGGATAACCGGCCAAGCGGCCGTTGAAGTGGGCAAGGCGTTTGGTCTTATTGTGCTTTTGGTAATAAACCTCATCATGATTACCTCTGCGGCATCTACGCTGGATTCTACCTTCTCCTCATTTTCAAAATTACTGTCGGTAGACCTTAATTTTGGGAATACCTTAAAGCTGGGGAGATTGTCAATGATCATTATTGCAATAATAGGAACGCTTCCTGTTTTTTTGGATGCGGAAATTTTATCGGCCACCACAATTAGCGGTACCATGGTCATTGGGCTTACTCCGATATTTCTATTTTGGAAGAAACCCGTACCTAAAATAAGTTTTTACCTAAGCGTTGGATGCGGTATCTTCTTTGGATTGCTATTGGTCTTTGAAAGTTTTCCCGATGCTTTGATCTTTTCACAAGGAAAATATGCAAGTCTACTCTGGATCAACTTTTGGGGTATTCTGTGCTGTATGTTAATGTATTTTACACCAAAATGGATAAAAGGATAGTAAATATTGAAAATATTAGTGGTAAACTGCTTCTGTTTGGAGGAGTTTATAGCAACTATCAGGCATTGGAGCAACTTATGCAGGTTGCTTTGGAAAATGGTATTGAACCCGAAAATTGCATTTGTACTGGGGATATCGTAGGGTACTGTGCACAACCACAAGAAACCGTCGCTCTTTTTAGGGCATGGGGAGCGCAAAGTATTGCCGGGAACGTAGAATTGCAATTGGCGGACGGGGCAGAGGATTGCGGATGCGATTTTATACAGGGCGGCCGGTGCGATGGGTTTTCCAAATTATGGTATCCTTTTGCAAAATCTAGATTATCTAAAGAAAGCATCGATTGGATGGCAAATTTACCCGATCACCTAACCTTTAATTACGCCGGAAAACACTTCACCGTAGTTCATGGCTCTTACACGAATACCTCCCAGTTTGTTTTTGATTCTACCCCTGCAAAAATTAAAAAGCTAAGTTTTAAAACCGCTAAAACGGATGCTATCATAGCTGGCCACTCCGGATTACCTTTTTATCAGAAAATCGAAGATTTTGCATGGATAAACCCCGGAGTAATAGGAATGCCGGCCAATGACGGAACTCCAAAGACCTGGTATGTTATCATGGAAGAGATAAAGGGCCGGCTTACATACTCCTATAAAAATTTGGAGTATAACCACTATAAGGCACACCAGCTAATGATAGATGAAAATTTACCCCAGGAATATGCGGATACCCTGCTTTCGGGAATTTGGGACAATATGGAAATATTACCCCACAATGAAAAGCAGTTGCAAGGTATTCCTTATAATTTTGAGAACACAAAAGAATATAGTACTATTAACACTCTAAAAGACTAAAAATGGCAAACTCCTATTACGACCCGGCAGACTTAAGAAAATTTGGCAAAATCACTGAATGGAGCGAAGAATTGGGAACAAAGTTCTTCGACTATTATGGAAAAGTGTTTGAAGAAGGCGCTTTGTCGGCAAGAGAAAAGTCGTTGATCGCCCTGGCCGTATCCCATGTGGTAAAATGTCCTTATTGCATCGATTCCTATACAAAGGATGGATTGCAAAAAGGCATTACCAAAGAGGAAATGATGGAAGCCGTACATGTAGGTGCCGCAATAGAAAGTGGCGCTACCCTGGTGCATGGGGTACAAATGATGAACAAGTACAACAAATTATCGATGTAAAATTGTAAGCAGTAGGTACTGTCTTTGGACTAAGACGGCCTATGGCATACAGAATATCCAAAAAATGGCTACAAAATCTCTAAAGGCAAGGCACGAAGATCTTGCGCAGACAAATAAACAACTCGATATATTAAACGGAGGCATTTTTGCCGAAGGGGAGCTACCTTATTTTAAAGATAAAATCTCCGATATCGGCCATTTTCCACTGCGACCAAAGAAACTAGAAATCCTTCAGATAAATGTTGGGTATATGTGCAATCAGGTCTGTGAACATTGCCATGTAGATGCCGGACCCGATCGTAAGGAAATAATGACCAGGGAGACCATGAAACAGTGTTTGGAGGTTATCCGTAATACCGGTGCACATACTTTGGACCTTACAGGCGGTGCCCCGGAAATGAACCCAGATTTTCGTTGGTTTGTAGAGGAGGCCGCCAAAGCAGGTATTAAAGATTTTATAGTACGGTCTAACCTTACCATTATAAGGGCAAACAAAAAGTATTACGACCTGCCGCAGTTCTTTAAAAAGCATAATGTACATGTAATCTCGTCCATGCCCCACTATACACGTGGAAAAACAGATAAACAAAGAGGAGACGGTGTTTTTGACAAATCTATAAAGGCCTTGCAAGAACTTAATGCTGTGGGATATGGAATGCCCAATAGCCCACTAAGGTTAGATCTGGTATATAATCCTTCCGGCGCATACCTTCCAGGAGATCAGGTGGCTTTGGAGAACGACTTCAAAAAAGCGCTGAAAGAAGATTTTAATATAGATTTTCATAGTCTTTTTGCCATTACCAACCTGCCCATTGCACGGTTTTTGGATTATCTGATCGCTTCAGAAAACTATGAGGATTATATGTATGCACTTGTAGAGGCCTATAATCCTGCTGCAGTGGCCAATGTAATGTGTACAAATACAATTTCCATTAGCTGGGACGGGTGGCTTTATGATTGCGACTTTAATCAGATGTTGGATCTTAAAGTGGCCAGCAAGGTGAAACATATTAAGGATTACAATGAAGATATCCTTAATGACCGCAATATCATTATTTCACAACATTGCTACGGATGCACTGCGGGTGCAGGTAGTAGTTGTCAGGGCACAGTAGCCTAGATTGAGGCCGGAAACCCCAATTTTGTTGCCTTTGGGGTGGAGACAACATACTTTTATCCGAAGAATTGAACCTTTAAACCGACCGGGTGGTCGGTTTACATTTTTGAAAAAGCTGCAGTTGGTCGAAGTTTTGTCATTTTAACGATTTTTGCGCTAGTTACGTCTTTAAATATTCAGGAGAATACGGATTCGGGGGTTCTTTGTTACAGACCCAATGGTCTATTTAACCCAAAACCCGAATCTTATGCAAAAGAACCTAAAACGCATGGCAACCATGCACCGAATGCAAGTAACAGGCTTGGAATTATTTTACAAGCAAGGTTTCTACAACACTAGTATAGACGATATTTTAAAATCACTTTCACTTTCCAAAGGTGCGTTCTACTATCACTTTCAATCCAAAGAAGATTTTTTTGTCAGTATTGTACAGAACCTTATCGTTCAAAAAGTATATAGCATGCTTATTGAACCTATTGAAGGAAAAGAGAATCCATTGAATGTAATTGCTAACTGCTTCGAGAATGCCTTGGAGACTGCAGAACACAACGAAATGGATTACGGATTTGTACTTGGTAATTTTATTACCGAATTCAATGGGAAAAACCCGGAGATTATGCAATACCTAAAGGATATTCTAAAAGTTTGGGAAGTAAATCTGGTATCGGTCTTGCAAAAAGGTAAATCCGATGGATATGTAGACCGACATATAGATAGCGAAGGTGTGGC
This sequence comes from Spongiimicrobium sp. 3-5, assembly GCF_046557915.1. NCBI lineage: Bacteria > Pseudomonadati > Bacteroidota > Flavobacteriia > Flavobacteriales > Flavobacteriaceae > Spongiimicrobium > Spongiimicrobium sp. 3-5. The sequence goes on along the minus strand of NZ_JBHEBG010000001.1, from coordinate 746,002 downwards.
TATTTATCTAATCTCCTCTTACATTGGAGTACGCACTATGATGGTAGAAGGTAATTGCAGAATCCTTAGATACAACTACATTCAGCAACTGAGACATTACTTTAGATCCCTTTCACAAAAAGAATTGGTATAGAAAGAAAATTACTTTTTATTAATTAGCAAGTCTATTTTCAGCAGTATCTCTTGTGGGGTGATGGTTTCCATTGCCCGCTCGTACCCCTTGGGTAATTTATTGCCGTAGACCGACGTGGGCACCATGGGGTATTGTTCCCTATTTGCCAGCAAGGTATTTTGCATCTCTGCTCCAAAAGGAAGAAACCCGGCATATGGATGGGTTACCCCCCAAAGCGTAAGAACGGGGATCGCAAACATGGCGGCTAAATGAGCGTTGGCACTATCCATTGACAGCATTAGATCCAAATTGGAGATAAGTTCCAGTTCTTCCTCAAAAGACAGCTTTCCCGAAACATTTATAACGTTGTCCATGGCATTGGATAAATAATTTAGTTGGGCTATTTCCTTTTTTCCGCCTCCAAAAAGCAAAATCTTGTACTTGTTATCCTGGTTAAGGTTACCAACTACCGTTTGCATAAGCTCAAGAGGATACATTTTTCCTTGGTAAGCTGCAAAAGGAGCTATCCCCAGCCATTTCTTGGTATCGGTCCCTACTATTTGTAACGTTTTACCAGATAGTTGCCTTTTAGCCAGTAACGCCACCTTCTGTAGATTAATCTCATAACCCAGTTTGGCCAAGACGTCTGCATATCTTTGATGTGTTGTTTTCAGGGGTTCGAAAACTTTTTTTTGTGGCGCTGTCAGGGCTTTTTTTTCTTTCCTTCCCTTATCAATTTGAACAAATGGTATTTTTCCAAGACCAAAATAGCTTTTCAGAATATTGCTTCTCAGCACGTTGTGCATATCCGCCACAGCATCTATGTTTAAGGCCTTTAGTTCCTTATACAATCTCCACAGCCCCCTAACGCCCTTATGTCTACCGTTTAATTCAATTTCATAAACCCGTACATTGGATATATGGGAAAACATGGGTTTAAAAAAACCTCTTGTCAACAGGGTAATGTTTACGTTGGGGTATTGTTGTGTTAAGGCCAATATTACAGGCACGGTCATTGCTACATCGCCCATGGAAGATAAGCGTATCACAAGAAGATGCGCATTGTTACTATTGCTTTTGACCACGGAGGACTGGGTTTAATTCCTCATCATTATACATTTTCATTTGCTTATAGACTTTCATATACTTGCGGCCCGCTTCTATATCTTTAAGCAATTGGTCTATGGCCGCGGAAAGATCTACCTTTTGTGCCGATAACACATCTAATTTCTGCTGGCAGGTTTCGATGTGGTCTCTAGAGGCATCTTTACGATCAACTTCTTCTTTCATATGGAAGATTTTAAGGGCCAAGATGGAAAGTCGGTCTATGGCCCAAGCAGGGCTCTCAGTATTAATACTGGCATTGTCCAATATTTGAACCGATTGGTATTTTTTAAGGAAATAGCTGTCTATATACTCAACAAGATCGGTACGTTCCTGGTTGCTGGCATCAATTTTTCGTTTTAGCACAAGCGCAGCGGTAGGTTCTATTTCCGGATCCCTGATAATATCCTCAAAATGCCATTGCACGGTATCTATCCAGTTCTTTTTATACAGCAGATGCTCTATTTCATTTGGCGGATAGGGATTGTCCAAAGATTGATTTACATCATCCTTAACATGATATTGTTGAATACTTTCCTCGAAAATACTATTTGCCAACGCACTGAACATAAAAAAGAATTTAAGGCAAAGATAATTTAATTATTTAACGATAATGCCCGAAACCAATAAGACAAATGGGACAAGGACCGAAACCATTAATATAGCCTCCTTTGCGTATGGTCTTTTGACGATTTCTACATAATTCGTTAGGAAGATCGATGCGGGGAAAAAGGTTACGATTACCGGGAAGGTGTCTTGCGAAGATTTTAATGCAGTTAATATCAGTCCTAAAAAATAGGCGATTGCAACTAATCGCATCGTATTTATTCTGCCAGTACCCGCCTTACCCAAACCCAGGAATGCCAACAAACCGGCCAAGCTAATTATTAAAATATACCCCAGCAGTGTACCACTGTTTCGCCAATCCATGAAATAGGCGCTTTCCGTATCGATGGAAAATGTATAGTGCTGTGCCAAAAAATCAAGATTGCCTGCCAAAATCAAAATACACACTGTCAACATAACAACTGTAAATATTGCCGTGAAAGGTACCAGCCAATTTCTTATATTCTTGGGTTCATAAAAATATACAGAGACAAAAACCAAAATGAGGTACAAAAGTGCCCAGTCATAAAAAAGACTGGCCACACTAATCCACATGGTGGCATCATAAATTTTATGTTTTATGTTTTTCAGAGATTTTAGGCTAAGGAGCCGCCTTGTGGAAAGTAAAAGAAAAAAACTGCATAAAATACCATTGTTATCCATTAAGACCTTTGGGAAAACAATGATCAGAAGGGTATAAAACAAAATTGCAAAGGAGTTGGTTCCGGTAATCTTGTTTCGTTTTATAATAAAATTGACCCAAAAAATACTGAAAAGTAGTATCGCCAATACAAAGGTAGGCAATACCAGTTGTTCAGGATTGTAGGTGCTTTTAAAAAGGACAAAATGGGAAAACCAGTAAAATATAAACAAGAACCCAAGGAGAATTATGTAATTAATAGGTTTTGTTTTTCCAAAAATGCTTGAAATCATCTTGGGTTTTTATATTTTTGCATGGTAAATATAATTAACATGACAGCATTTTTTGAAGGCATCGAGGATTTATTTGTAAACGTTCTTTTCTGGCCCTATGATTTTTTTAGGTTTATGGAAAATTGGTGGTCGTCCAATATTTTCAATTGGATTTTTGTGATCATCGGATTTGTTGCCATGTTCTATTGGTTGGGACAACTTAAAAAATTCAACGATAACGGGGAAGAGGATAAGAGTATTTCTGCACATTCTTATCTATAACCCTGCCATTTTATAGTAGGGCAAAGGGTTTCTATAAATCGAATCCTATATCTTTCCGATAATACATCCTATCAAAATGTAGTTTTTCTATATTCTGATAGGATTTTTTTAGTGCCTCTCTAAAGTTTTCGTCCAATGAGGTAATTGCGATCACCCTTCCACCATTGGTGACTACCTTATCTTTTTTTAGGTCCGTACCGGCATGGAACACCAAAGAATCCTTGATTTCTTCAAAACCGGTAATTTCTTTTCCTTTTTCATAGGATTCAGGATACCCTCCGGATACTGTCATTACGGTAGCCGCGGTTCTTTCATCAATTTTTAGATCTACCATATCCAACGTTTGATTTGCCACCGCTTCAAAAACGGTCACCATGTCGGTTGTTATTCTCGGTATCACCACCTCTGTTTCGGGATCGCCTAAACGCACATTATATTCTATTACAAATGGGTCGTTGCCAACTTTTATCAAACCGATAAAGACAAATCCCCTGTATGGCAGGTTATCCTTTTTAAGGCCCTCTACGGTAGGTTTTATAACCCGCTCATGTATCTTGTTCAGAAATTCTTTATTAACGAAGGGAACAGGGGAAACGGCGCCCATGCCGCCAGTGTTCAACCCGGTATCTCCCTCTCCAATACGCTTATAGTCTTTTGCCATGGGCAAGACCTTATAGTTGGCCCCGTCTACCAAAACAAAGCAACTTAGTTCTATGCCTGCTAAAAATTCTTCAATCACTACCGTTGCGCTGGCCTTGCCAAATTTGGATGCTACCAGCATGGACGCTAGCTCCTTTTTGGCCTCTTCCAAATCGTCTAGGATCAAAACTCCTTTGCCAGCTGCCAAACCGTCGGCTTTAAGAACATAGGGAGGTTTTAAAGTTTCTAAAAAAGCGAAGCCTTTTTCCAAAGTATTCCCTGTAAAACTCTCATATGCCGCCGTCGGAATACCATGCCTCATCATAAATTTTTTGGCAAATTCCTTGCTTCCCTCCAGTTCTGCCGCGGCCTTTTGAGGCCCTATAACCGGAATGTGGCTGGTTTGGGGGTCGTTCAACAAAAAATCGTGTATCCCGTTGACCAAAGGGTCTTCTGGCCCTACAATGACCATATTGATGTCATTTTTAAGCAACGAATCTTTTATGGCCTCAAAATTATTTACACCAATCGGTATATTTTTGGCTATTTCTGCGGTGCCTGCATTTCCAGGGGCCACATACAAATTGTTGAGTCTGGGGCTCTGTGCAAGTTTCCAGGCCAAAGTATGTTCTCGTCCGCCAGATCCAAGGATTAGAATATTCATAACTGAAAGTTTGGGCAAAAATACATTTTGATGTGGAACTATCTAAGATATGCCAGAGAAATCGCGATGTTCTTTCTTTTGTAGTTCTTCCGGAGAAAGCGACTTAAAATATTCGAACACTTTTTTAAGTCCTTCGGCCCTTCTAACTTTTGGTTCCCACCCCAAAATCTCCTTGGCACGGGTAATATCGGGTTCTCTTTGCAATGGGTCGTCCTGTGGTAATGGCCTGTAGACTATTTTCTGATCGGTGCCCGTCAGTTTAATTATTTCCTCGGCAAATTCCTTGATGGTGGTTTCATGGGGATTGCCGATATTGATTGGGTCTGTATAACTACTCATGAGCAATCTATATATTCCTTCGACCTGATCATCTATATAACAAAAGGAGCGTGTTTGGGAACCATCGCCAAATACCGTAAGATCTTCTCCGCGTAGGGCCTGCCCCATAAAGGCCGGGACCACTCTTCCATCGTTTAACCGCATCCGGGAGCCATAGGTATTAAAAATTCGGACAATACGCGTGTCCAGACCATGAAAGCGATGATAGGCCATAGTAATGGATTCCATAAAACGTTTGGCCTCATCATATACACCTCTAGGTCCTACCGGACTTACATTGCCATAGTACTCCTCGTTCTGCGGGTGCACCAAGGGATCTCCATAAACTTCGGAGGTAGAGGCCACAAGAATGGTCGCATTTTTTTCCTTGGCAAGACCCAGCAGGTTCAGCGTACCCAAAGAGCCTACTTTTAGGGTTTCTATAGGAATCTTTAAATAGTCTATAGGGCTTGCGGGAGAAGCAAAATGCAGAATATAATCGAGCTTGCCCGGAATATGTACAAATTTTGAAACATCGTGGTGCTGAAATTCGAACTGTTCTAATGGAAAAAGGTGTTCAATGTTTTTAAGATCACCGGTAATAAGGTTATCCATGGCAATTACATAAAACCCTTCTTTTATGAAGCGATCGCACAAATGCGACCCCAAAAAACCGGCGGCCCCGGTTATAAGTACTTTTTTCATTTTTTTATTGATTTAAACACCTCTTGAAAATAAAACCGTGGTAATCGTTTTAAAAATAATCCTCATATCCAGAGTTATGGATTTATTCTTTATATAAAACAAATCGTACTCCAATTTTTTGATTGAATCTTCTAAATTTTCACCATATTTATATTTCACTTGTGCCCATCCCGTAATGCCCGGTCTTATCAAATGTCTTACATTATAGAAGGGTGTTATCTTGTTCAATTCATTGACAAAAACTTTCCGTTCTGGCCTAGGGCCGATAAACTGCATGTCTCCTCTAACGACAGAGATGATTTGTGGAAGTTCGTCTATTCTAAACATTCTCAATATTTTCCCAAAAGGTGTTACTCTGCTATCATTTTTTGTAGCCATTTTGGCTCCCGTTTTTTCTGCATCCATAACCATGGACCTAAATTTGTTTATTTTGAATTCTTTTCCATTTTGCCCTACTCTTTTTTGGGTATAGAAAAGAGGCCCTTTATTGAAAAACAAGTTCAATACAAATACAAAAGGAGTACATATGGCGAAAATTATACCTACTAACAAAGAGAACGAAAAATTGACCATAAAACTGAAAATTCTTTGCAAGTATCTTATCTTTTTATTCCTCAGCTGCAGTATTTCATAAAAACTGTCATTATGAGATTTGATAGGCAGGGCCTCATAAGTGTTTTCATAGAAAGAAGTGAAGGAAATTACTTCTTTTCCTTTAAGTATTGAACTTAACAACATTTTTTCTAGGTCTTCAGGAAAATTGTTATAACTTTTTGTGTTAATAATCCATGCATCAATCTTCTCAGCTGCGGACAAAAAGAACTTTTTGTTATTAATCGTGTTCTGGCCTATAGAATACGTAAGCTTTACTTTATAAAAGGTTTCCATATCCTTCCCGTTTATTATTTCCAAATCATCCCTCAAACTTTCGGCTGTATTGTTCTCATAGATATAGAGAACTTTCTTAGTAACCGGGATTATCCTGAAAACGTTGCCAAAGAAAAATCGCCAAAGTCCAATTTCCAGAGGAGTCAATACTAGAAAATATAAAAGAGGAATTCTCCAAAAGCTGACATCATACGTAATTACCGAGAAAACAAAGACAAGAAACACGTAAAGGGCTGCAATATAAAGTGACTGTGAAAGAATGTACCTTCTTTTTGTAACCTTTTCCAAATTATAGAACTCTAGAATGTAGGCTAAGGCGAAATAAACAAAAATCCCAAAAGTAAAAACGCCCACTTTCAAACTCAATGAAATAAACTGAGCATCTATGGCATCGTTTACAAAGACATTAAGTGCTGCCAGGATAATACATAAATCCCCAATGAGAAGAATAAATTTTCGTTCAATGGAATTTAATATTGATGGTCTTGACATAGCAACTAAGAGTTTCTGTTTTCAAAAATAGCTTTTCATTTTTAAAAGAAAAGTCGAAAGCACATAAAATGCAGGTTAAGTAATTTTGTCTAATTTTTAGCACCTTTTAAAACATTTTCTACCAAGAGGTATTCTTGCATTTGCCAGTACTCGTAAAACGGGTTTCTTGATCCGTTATCATTCTAAATCCTTTGTAAAAATTCCATTTGTCGAATTCTCACGGTATTTGTTGTAGAGAGAAAAAGATTAAAGTTCGTAAAATAGTGTGCCAAAAAAGTTCTAAGTAGACTATTTGCCAAGGTTTAGTTTGCTGATATAGTATTTTTTGACTCCATTCAGTGCCCACCAAATAAAATAATACATTGACTTAAATAATCCCAGTTTTTGATTTTTATAAAGAAAAGCCCAATGCTTAAAAACCACTTTTCTTTTATTATTTGTCAGTGATCCTTTTACCTGCCTATAATAAGCCAATTCCTCGTCCAAAGGAATGGATTTGACACCCGTTTTGAGAATGGAGAGCCATAGGCAATAATCTTCACTATGTCTTAAATTGGGCATATACATTTTTCCAACCTTATCCACGTCGTACATTGCGGTTAAACAACTTATTTCTGTCCTTTTTAATAAATCATGGTAGGTTATTGGGTGTTTGCTAACATGAAACGTTTTATTTATTGTACTACCCAATTCATCAATAAATCCATATGAGGTATGGGAAAAAGAAGCATCGTTTCTCAGCATAAAATCAACATGCCTTTCTAATTTAGTTGGCGACCACAAGTCATCACTATCCAAAAAAGCAATTATCTTTCCTTTGGCCTCTTTTATCGCTTTATTCCTTGCAACACCCGCCCCAGAATTTCTGTCCAAGAAAAACATCTTAATCCTATTATCCTTCTTCTGGTAATCTTTAACAATGCTTACTGAATTGTCTGTACTACAGTCATCAACTATTAGCATTTCCCAGTTTTTATATGTTTGAGATATTACAGCATCTATTGTCTCACTAACGAACCTTTCAGAATTATAGAGCGCGGTTACGATAGATACCTTAGGATTATCATTAATCTTCAAACCTTAGTGCCATTTAGTTAGTTATATTAACCTGTTTTGAATTCAATTAGGATTTAAAGAAGGGCTACGAATATTTGAATTGTTGAAGGTAGACCCCCATAACCCAAACATAAAGTACTTGCAAAGATAGTATTCCCGAGCAAATAATCCCATATACCTCCTAGGTCATCTCCTTAAGAACAATTCCATTGGCCGATATGGCCATGGCAACCTAGAAACTCGGGAGTTCTTTTCAATGGTACATGTTTTCGATCTCCGAGTAGCACAATGAGGGTTTCAATGAGCACTCTGGCAATGTAAAAAGGATTTGTTCCTAATCTACGCTTTAATAAAAGAAAACCTGATGTGAATACAGACGGCGTATACTCGTATTAACTATGCCTATGCTTCTCAGTGGGTTATGCATCATTTTAACCGGTGAGAAGCATCCAATTACCGCGGTTTTATCAAAAAAAGAAAATTGTGCCTAAAAAGGTTTTTATTTCTGATAGTGGAAAAGTAATAGAAAAAAGATAAAAAAGGTCACCCCATGTTGGAGGTTAAGTAAATTCTCTGTTAATCCAAAAGTGGATAACATAAGAATTAGAACAATTCCCAATATTACTTTTTTTTCTATAAACCCTCTAAGAAAAGTAAACAGGAGAGAAATCAGAACCGTAAACCCAAAAATGCCATTGGCCAAAAATTCTTGTAAAAAAATATTGTGAGTGTCCATCCCTACTAAAGTTGGATCACATTGCTCTATAAAACCCTTAATGTTCGCACTTCCTATACCAATTAGAAGATTATCCGAAATCCCTTCAAAAGAGCATCCGAAAAGGCGTTCTCTATTATTTATGCTTATATCTAATGTCCTAAACAAATCTGTTTGAAGATAAAAAAAACCGATTATTAGAGTACTAATTAAAACGATGAAAATTATAAATAAAACAATTTTAGAAAATGAATACTTGAAATTGACACTTAAACAAAAGGAGATCACAAGTATAAAGAGTAATATGCTTAATTTGCTGGCGATTATAAAAATGGACAAAAACAAAATCAAACATAAAAAGACTTTTACTCCATTTTTTAGCTCTTTGTCAAATATTATTATTGAAGCCGCAAAACTTATATATATTCCTAAATATGTATGATGAATAGCATATGGCAGAAAATGGTAAGTTACATATTTAAGAAAATAGTCCACCGCAAATTCTTTGGAGGAAATAAAATAGAAGTAGACAACATAACCTATTGTGAAAAATATATAGAAGAAAACACCGATTGTATAGGTTTTTAATATTTTACTCCTATAGAACTCTACCCAATCTTTGTTCAAAAGGCACAAAATTGGTAGAACCATAAAAGAAATCCTTAAGTCGCTTATGTAAAAACCATCCCCTCTGACATAAGATAAAATCGGGTCAAGAAAGAACAACCAAAAAAAAAGAACAACAATCTTATCTGTTACCAATTTATTTATTAGGAAGCCATCCTTAGAAACATTAAAAATTAGGGTAGCGGCAAAAAGTATAAGTGCTATACTTTTAATATTCAAAGGCAAAGGCAATGGTAGAACAAAAGGGAACAATAGAATCCCAAAGTGAGTCAATATTTGTTTAGATGGCAGCATTTCCCTGTTGTTCTAGCAAAAAATAGTTAGTCAAGTAATTGAAAGTATTTGGACACTTTATTGATAATGACAATATCTCTAAGTATCCAATTCCTCTGTTGGTTGTAATATTTTATCATAAAAGGACAGTACCTTAGAAAATTCCGTTTCCCAATTATATTTTTCTTTTGCAACAGAGCATCCTCTTTCTCCCATTAATTTGGCGTCCTCTTCATGATTCTTAATAATTTTTATTGCATCGGCAATTTCGTCCACTGAAGAAGGGTTAACGGGAATGCCGCATTTGGATTCGTTGATTATGCCTGAATACAAAGGAAAGTTTGAAGTTATTACTGGTAGTTTTAACAGCATATACTCAAATAATTTGGTAGGATATGATTCTACATAGTTTGGAGAGTTTTCAAGAATAGCTAACCCCGCATGGCATTGAGCCATACACCCCCATCCTTCTATTGGCTCCAACCTTCCTTTGAAATCCGCCCATCCTTCTTGTTTGGAAATCTTATAAATAGCTGTATTTTTAACTTGTTCATCTACTTCTCCCACAAAAACTATGTCGACAGGTTCTCCTTCTTCCCTTAATTTTTTTAAAGTACTTAGCACAATTAGTGCTCCTCTTTCTTCCGTCACACCTCCCATGTATCCCACCGTAAACTTATTTCTTTTTTCTTGTTTAATGGTGCCTACAATATCTTTTAAAGGGTAGTTCAATACTACTTCTCTTTTTTTAACAAATGAAAAATACTTTAAATAGGAGTTTTCAGCAAAAACAACAGGCATAGAATATAGAACCAATCTCTGAAAAATTTGGGTTGTCTTACCAAGAACGAGTCGTAGGAATTTGGGAATATAGTTTTTTGTTAAAATTTGAAAAGGAAGATTTTCATGCATGTCATACACAACTTTTTTTCCCATAAAACTAAATAACGTTGCTATAGGCAATAGTTCTGGATCATGAAAATGCATAAGATCAGACTTATTCTTCAATCCAAAAATAAAAACCCGATAATTACCTCCAACGAATCTACCAATCCTACCCAACCCAGATTTACCCAAATCTTTGATGACATAATTATCCATTTTCTCAGATCCTTTACCATCTGCTACTACTAAGACTGTGTCAAAATTGTCTTTATGGCGCGACAGTGATAATATGTATTTATAGCGTATTCGAACATCATTTCTCGGGTGAACGGTTGTTATGTGAACTATCTTCTTGCTCATTTGGCTATCTTTTTTTCATTTTATTTGTTTTGACGCCATAGTTATAACCATGAAAAATCAATATGCCGAACAACACAAATAGATTTCTATCATATGCAAAACTATGAGATTTCATCGCATTTAATAAAGCAAACAATGCCAAGGATTTAAGCAAATTTGATTTATTCAACTTAAACGGTGATAAAAAAAACAAAATTAAAATGCACATGGAAAAGAAGCCCATTTCATACCATGCTTCTAAAAAAACATTGTGAGGATAGGCTGATTCATCAACTCCAACATAATTAATACCAAAGCTTCCTAGTCCATATCCAATGGTTAAGCCCTGAAAAGTTAATCCCTCTTCAATTACATATATATATTGATTTAACCTTTCTAATGCAGAAGAATCTTGTCCTATATTGATTAAAGAAGAAAATCTGGCTAATCCAAAATAGAGAGCATTACTAATTTTTTCAATAAAAACAAGGCCTAAAAGGATTAAGGGGAAGATCACAAGTGCCAAATTTTTAAGCGTTCTCTTTTTTACCCGAAGTAGCACAAAAAATGAAGTGATTTTTTGAAAATAGATTATAAAAAAAGTAAGTGACAAAAAAATCAATGCTCCCCTTGTAGCCAAGCCCAAAATCAAAACAACGGAAGCTAAAATTGCGAAAGCTGGTTTCTTAGAAAATTGTATTGACAAGAGTGCAAACAACCCTATTAAAAACCCAAAGTTCAAATACTCATGTCGAAGTGGGCCAAATTTGGTCTTATCAACTAAAAAGCTCATTACTCCAGTATTGTCCCAAAGTAAATATTTAAATAAAATGAACCATATAGCCAAAGGTATTATGATATAAATCAAAACCTTATACAATACTCTTAAATCAAGTTCTTTAATAAATTTTACATATATAAAACCGGTTAAAGGTATGATCATATATATAAATTTTTTATAAGCAAAATTATCAGATTTTGTATAAAAAAGGCTCAACCCTGCTAAGACGTAAAATAACAGCAGTAGTAGCAAATAGAACAAATCTGAATTTCCGAGTTTTATTGTTTTTGAAACTAAAAAACAATAACCGATGTCGAGTAAAATCAATACTAACAACTGGGTAGTTAAATTGAAGGGGTAGTCATAATAATCCAAAAATACCTTCAGTGCCCCAGATACAAGAAAAAGGGTCAGCAAATAATTCTGATATATCTTATGTTTTAGGATAATCATGATAACCTAACTTTAAACGCTCTTATCCTTGTTTAAAAAGAATAAATAATTTTTGTCAACTTCTTTTTCCAATATGGCAATCGCTTGACCAATATCTTTAACTCCATTTCTTGAATTAATTTTAACCTTCGTTTTATTTAGTATAAACGTAAAAGTCCTTTTTATGAAAATCTTAACTAGGTTAATGAAAAAGGAAGCGCTATATATTGAATGACCAAAATTTTTAAAAATTTGTTTGCGGTACTTAAATTCAAACACAAACAATTCAGCGTACAAATGTGAAAAATCCATGCGGTTCATTTTAGATGATCTCCCACATGCTTCAAGGGATTTAATTGTAGACTCTGCCCAAATGGTAGGTCCTGTCCAGTATTTTGGTATTTTAGTGCTCCAATTATTTTTTGTGCTACTTGGGAGATGCGCCACATCTTCTATACGGGCTATATGTTTATGCAATACTCCTTGACCGCCGATACTACTTGATGATTTTCCGCTTACAACTACCGGAAAATCTAAAAATTTATAATTGTCTACATAAAAACATAAGGCAATTGCATTAGCCATATCAGGACTTGGTCCAGGGAAATAGGAATTGGTCTTTGCATATATCCTATCTAACACAGCCCTTGAAACTATACCATGGTATAAACAAGGCAGCATAGTTAGAGTTGTACCCCCTTTTGATAGGGTGTTATTTAATTCCTTTTTGCAATCGATAGATCTAACTTTATTATTCCATTTCTTATACCTTAAAACCCCAGACACATCTTCTTCTAAGTAGCTTATTTGTAGACCGGGCCATGAATAATGGGGTTTATGCCCTTTCACGACGTCAACACCTTCGTTTTTCATCCATTGAACAATATCTACAATATATGGCATTACCCCATCATCATCACCAATAAAACAAACATATTCCCCTTGGGAGTTCTTTACGGCCAAATCTGAATTCCCAGTTTGTGATAATTTTTTATTGGTATGGAAGTAAGAAAGTTTTCTGTCAGGATTCGCATTAAGAAATTTTAATATAGAATTATTGTCATCACTATTATCTTGAATAACAATTTCCAGTTGATTCGATTTAATACTAATTAGATAATCCAATAAAGGCAATAATGTATTGTACCGATTTTTAGTAGGTATAATTATGCTAAGCAAACAGTTCATTTTGAATGAATTTTAAAGTGTTTTTAATTTTTATATTGAACACTATATTGAAAGAAATCAACAAAACCAAAAATGAAGTTATTGTTATATATATCAATCCAAATAAAGGCTTTGAAATAATTGAAGGTTTAACTAAATAAAAAAAAAGGTTCCCTGAAACTATAATTCCAAAGGGTTTAATCAAATAAACAAGAAACCATTTGACAATTTGGAAATTCATCGTCTTTTTCAGCACTAAAACAATATATATAGGTGTCATGATAATACTTGTAATAAACCACGAAAATGCAGCCCCTGACATCCCATAGTTTTTTGCCATGAAAATTACCATTGGTATCAAAATAAGTAATCCGGCACTACCAGATAAAATAGTGATTTTTGTATTTCCTTTTGCCAAAGCCAAATTAAAGGGAATAATCTGAAAAGCAAGAAGTACTTGTCCCAAAAGCAAAAATCTTGCAGGTAAGGTTGCCAAATTAGCTATTTCATGATTTTGTGTCCAGAGCATCAAAAATAAATTGGCATTAAGTGCCAAAACGATTCCTGCAGAACTAGCTAAAAGAAGAACTAAAACAAACGAGTTGTTGAAAATTTTTATGAGTTGCTTCTTCGATTTTTGATCAAAGAAATTGACTAGTCTAGGGAAAATTGCTGTGGCAATCGGCCCTGAAAGAATTACTGGAACCATTGCTAAAGAATAAGCAACTGTATATATTCCCAAATCCGAAACGGAGAAGAGATTGCTAACAATAAGTTTATCGAACTGAGAATTAATAGCCGCGATTATAGAAATAATCAGCATGCCCGTCGCATACCTCCAAACAGTTTTTAATATTTTAATATCTTCGGTAAATTTCCACCTAAAAATTTGTTTCCCTTTTAATGAACTAAGCAAAACATAGCGAAGTAGCAAAGCGTACAACAAATTTATTGCTGCCTGCCACAAAAAAAAAGTGGTCAATGCTTTATCTATTAAAAGGATTACCACAATTACTCCACCATTTTTAAGCAGACTCCAAATTATTTGAAAGGTGTTGGCTTTAACCTGCTTTTCCATTCCCAATAACCCCCCTTGGTATAAAGTCGACAAAAAATTAAGGCCTAGAGCTAGGCCCATTATCTGTATACTTCTTTTTGTTGACTGCATGTCTAAATCTTCAATGTTCAGCCAATTTTGAACAATAAAATCGGAAAACAAGAAGGTAAAAAGAACGATTCCAAAAACGATTAAGAAGTATGCAAATTCAATAGACCGAAGTATTTTATATTTTTTTTTTCTACTTTCGACAGAGGCATCTCCTTTGGCCAGCTCCCTTCTCAATGTTGCTGTTAAGCCAGCATCTGCAAAAATTAAAATCCCTTGAAGAACTGCATAAAAACTGATTACCCCATACATTTTAATTCCGAGTATAGCAATGTAAATCGGAATAAAAACGAAAACAGAAAACATACTCCACCCTCTGCCTACAATATTCGCAAGGATGTTTTTATTGGTCAATAACATTTATAAAGAATGACGGCTATGTTATCAATATTGTCCTGGTTTTGATTGATGTTTTTTATGCATTAGCTACTAATCTCCTATCTGAAACGTTTCATTGTACAAAACTCAAAACTGTATCTATATATCTAAACAGTTGTTTTCTTTATAAAAAATTCCTGTACAGGTCTTATGATAAACGCCAGGAGACAACCCCCAAAAAGGTAAAAGTTTGTAGTTGTTATTGAATAAAAAGTTCACTCCTTCTGAAAATTCTTTTTCATATTCCAAATTATCAACAATTATCACCCCATTTTTACTGACTTTTTCAACGGCATACTTAATGGAATTATTTCTATCTATACCATCTACAACAATAATATCATAAAGTTCGTCTGTGTCTAAAATATATTTAGAATATTCAGATTCTTTTTCAAACGGAAGAAACGCTCTCTTATGAAAGTCTATCTTTTCATCTGGGTATATTCTTAAAGCTAAGCTTACATTATCAGGAAAAGTAGATTTTATATAGTCATACCATTCTTGATTATGATCTACGGATGCCACACTACCAACCCTTGAGGCAAACCACAATGTCGAATTCCCTGCCCCATACTCAAACACCTTCATGTCTTTGGTTAGTCTACTCTCAAAGAAGTCCAAGAACGAATATGTCAGCCAAGGTATTGGCATTTTTTTCTGATTCAAAGGCTTTTTAGCCAGAATGCTTTTTCTCCAACCTGTGGTGTATAAAAAGCCTTTCTTTGGGAGAAAAATTATTATCCAATCTAGCTTTAAAAATCTCAATACGTCACCAATAAATTTATTCATAATAATGTAATGTGTTTGTTTTGTTTTACGGTGCATTAAACGCCATATTCTTCAATATAATTAAACTTCTCTTTATTCTGTAGCATAAATTCGCGTTGTTCGATTAACATTTCCTTATAACTAAAGGCAACAGTAAATTCCGGGTACCTTGTATTTATAAAACTCTTGTCTTTGATCTTGTTCTCAACCTTATTGATAGTAACTGTTTTCTTCTGCCAAATATCTTTAAACAACCTAAGTAATTTGTACTTTGATATTTTAGTGTTATTTGTTAAGTGAAATATTCCAGTAATATCGTTCAATATACTTCTATGTATCCCTTTCGCCAATTCTAAGGTTGTAACACCGCTCCAAAAAGCATTGGCATATCCGCCAATTTCTCCGTCTTGTTTCATAAACCAGTGAAAAAGTCCTTCTCCATTTCCCTTTAGCTCCGGACCTATTATTGAAGTTCTGATAGTTAGGTTGGAATCATTGATGATTTCACCCAAGGCTTTAGACCGCGCATAAACATCGTCCCCATCTCTAAATGAGTCTTCTTTGTAATTTCCATAATCATTACCAGAAAAAACACAATCGGTGCTAATATGAATTAATTTTGCCCCTATTAATTTACAACTTTGTTCTAAAAAATGTGGAAAATAACTGTTTACTAAAATAGCATTGCTAGCAGAATGTTGAGAGCCCTTAATTAAAACTCCTATTGCATTTATTACATATCTCGGCTTGGTCCTTTCTATAACTTTTTTCACTTCGTGAAAGTCAGTTATATCTAGTAAAATAGTATCTTCATTAAACTTCCTTCTGAAAGAGGTTCCTACAATATGGTAATTTCCCAAATCAGACAAGTACTTAAATATTACATGCCCCGCCATGCCCGTAATCCCAAAAATCAAAATTTTTTCTTTGCTCATTGTTTACACATGTAACTCCCTTGTTTCATTATATTTTAAAATTAGAATCTACATGTTCTTTTATAAGTTTTCTTAAACTATCAATAGATTCCCATTCTTTGTTTTCTCCAGAATTATAGCTAAAACCTTCTGAAACTTTTTTGGCTTTAAATTCAAGAACAAAATCTTTTAAACTCCATTCACGTGTCGCAGGAACTATTACATAATATTTTCCCAAATCATACGTGTAAAATGAGTCCGAAGCAGTAATCATCTCCTCATGAATTTTTTCCCCAGGCCTTATTCCAACTATTGGTTTTTCGCATTTTGGACCAACAGCCTCGGCGATATCCATAATTTTATAAGAAGGGATTTTAGGCACGAACAATTCTCCACCCCATGCATTCTCTAGAGCATGCATTACCATATCTACTCCACCTTGTAACGAAATATTAAACCTAGTCATATTGGGATCTGTAATAGGAAGCACGCCATTTTTCCTTTTATCAATAAAAAAGGGTATTACAGAACCATTGGAGCCCATAACATTCCCGTATCGCACTACTGAAAAACGAATAGAATTATCTCCCTTAATATTGTTGGCGGCTATAAACAATTTATCTGATGTTAGCTTAGTTGCACCATATAAGTTAATTGGTGCACATGCCTTATCCGTAGATAATGCTACGACCCGTTGTACATTTGTTTCAAAACATGCGTCCACCACGTTTTGTGCGCCTCCAATATTTGTTTTAACACATTCCTCCGGGTTGTACTCCGCAATATGTACATGTTTCATTGCAGCGGCATGAATCACATAATCAACGCCTTTAAATGCCCTAATTAACCTCATTTTGTCTCTGACATCACCGATTACATATTTAATTTGAGGAAACTTGGTTGCCGGATATTCTTGAGCCATTTGGAATTGCTTTTGCTCATCTCTGGAAAAAATAATCAATCTCCTTATTTCCGGGTAATTTGATAAAATATGAGTGGTTAACGCCTTTCCCAAAGATCCTGTTCCCCCTGTTATCAAAAGTGATTTGCCTTTAAAATTCATTATACATTTTAATTTAATACACTATAACTTGGCCTCGCAGCAAAAGTACGATAATTCTTAGGCTTTTCAAGTCTTACTTTCTCTTTGAAGCCGTTTTCTCGAAGAATTTTTTCTGCAAATCCATACCAAGTCATTGGCTCATCATCGGTGAAGTGATGAATTCCATAGTTTTCATTGTTGTCCATAACAATACCTAGAATATGTTGAGCCAAATTATGGGCATTTGTGGGGCATCCTATTTGCTCGTCGGTAACATATAAGATTTTTTCAGTCTTTGCCTTTTCTATAATAGTTTTATAAAAATTGTTCCCAAACTCCGAATATAGCCAGGAGGTCCTTATAATATGATATTTTTGCAGCAAACGCTTAACATACTGCTCACCTTTGAGCTTAGATTTTCCATATTCATTAATTGGATTAGGTAAATCATTGATTGTATAGGGCGTTCTTTTTTCTCCATCAAAAACATAATCGGTGGAAATATGAATTAAAACCACGCTGTTTGTTTTACAAGCCATGGAAACATTCTTCACTCCTTCCGCATTTATCAGAAATGCTATTTCAGGATCTTTTTCTGCTTGTTCTACATGGGTGTACGCTGCACAGTTTATGCAAAAATTGAAACTTCCTGTCCGAAAAGCATCCTGTACGCTGATGGGATTGGTGATATCCAAAACAGTTGCATCCTTAAAACTGAAAGCTATCTCAGGATATTTGGCCGCCATCTTTGCAATGCTCTTGCCCAACTGCCCATTGGCACCAGTAACCAATACACGAATCATTTCGTAAAATCTTTAAAAGATCTCAATTCCATATCTTTCGGAGAAAGTATTATTTCTTCTAAAGGCAATTCCCAATCAATACCCAAATCTGGATCATTATAGAGAATCCCACCTTCAGCTTCTTTATTATAATAAGCATCGCATTTATATACAAAGTGGGTGTCATTGCACAGTGACAAAAAACCATGGGCCATTCCTTTGGGCATAAAAACTATCTTATTGTTCTGGTCGGATAACTTTATTTTAAAATAATTCCCAAAAGTAGTGCTGCCTTTCCTAAGATCCACCACAACGTCCAAAGCTGCGCCATGCGTCACCCTTACCAATTTGGACTGGGCATATTTCCCTTTCTGAAAGTGTAAGCCCCTTAAAACCCCTTTTCTGGATATGGAATGATTATCCTGTACAAATTGGATTTTTTGACCTAGGGTTTCCTCAAACTCCTTTTGATTGAAGGATTCAAAAAAAGAACCACGTTCATCTTCATGAATCGTGGGTTCTATCACATAACATCCCTTAAGATGGGTCTCCGTAATTTTCACGTCTTAAATACTTTCTTTTAGTACCTTGGTTTACCAAAAATATTAATCGAGTTGCATAAGATAAGATCCATAGCCGCTCTTTAGTAATGGTTTGGCCAATTTATGCAGTTCTGTTTTAGATATATAACCCATGATATATGCTGTTTCCTCTATAGAACCTACTTTTAACCCTTGCCTTTCCTCAATAACCTCCACAAATTGAGAAGCTTGCATCAACGAGCTGAAAGTGCCAGTATCGAGCCAAGCAGTACCTCTATCAAGAATGCTCACATGCAATTTTCCCTTCTCCAAGTAGGCTTTGTTAACATCGGTAATTTCCAATTCACCCCTTTGACTCGGTCTTATTCCTTTGGCAATATCAACAACCATGTTGTCATAAAAGTAAATGCCGGGAACCGCATAGTTGGATTTTGGATTTTGCGGTTTCTCTTCTATGGAAATTGCCTTTCCTTCCCCATCAAATTCCACAACCCCATATCTCTGTGGGTCTTGTACGTGATAACCAAATATAATCCCGCCGGTGGGATCGGTATTTTTCTGTAAGAGATTGGCCAACCCTGAACCATAGAAAATATTATCTCCCAAGATTAGGGCAACCTTATCTTCCCCAATAAAATCCTCCCCAATTAAAAAAGCCTCCGCTAAACCCTTAGGTTCTTTTTGAACGGCATAATTAAAGCTACATCCAAATTGTGAACCATTGCCCAAGAGTTTTTTAAATAAAGGGATATCCTCCCGGGTTGTAATGATCAGGATCTCCCTTATTCCAGCTGACATCAAGGTGGACAAGGGGTAATAAACCATGGGCTTATCGTATACAGGCATTAGTTGTTTGCTCATAGCCAATGTCAATGGGTATAATCGTGTACCCGATCCGCCTGCCAATATTATTCCTTTCACCTTATTTATTTAAATACTTATGAACGTACCATTTAACGGTTTTCTCTAGGCCTTGATCAAACGTTGTCTCCGGTTTCCACTCCAATTCGCTTTGAATCTTACTCGCGTCTATTGCGTATCTGTAATCATGTCCCAACCGGTCTTTTACAAACGTAATTAGTTCATTATAATTACCTGTTGGTCTCGGTTTAATGCTGTTCAAGATAGTACATATCCTTTGGGCAATGTACAAATTATTGTGTTCATTATTTCCGCCTATTAAATAGGTGCTTCCGGCAACTCCTTTCTTAAATACCCGATCTATCCCCTTACAGTGATCAAGCACATATAACCAGTCGCGGACATTCTTACCGTCCCCGTAGATAGGAATGGGTTCTCCGGCAAGGGCCTTTCGGATTATTGTTGGTATAAGTTTTTCATCATGTTGCTTTGGGCCATAATTATTGGAGCAGTTACTTGTAACGGTATTAAGGCCATAAGTGCGATAGTAGCTTCTTACCAAAAAATCCGCAGCAGCCTTTGAGGCGCTATACGGGCTATTGGGGGCATATGGTGTTTTTTCGGTGAAATGCCCCTCTTCTCCTAAACTTCCATAAACCTCGTCGGTTGAAATATGATGAAATCTGGCATTTTTAAATTCTTCCTTGGGTCCGCCAAATTCATTCATCCAATGACTTCGTGCTGCTTCCAATAAAACAAAGGTTCCATTAATATTGGTCTGGATAAAGCCCTCTGGGTTCGCGATGGAGTTATCTACATGGGATTCTGCGGCAAAATGTATTACCCCGGTAATGTTATGCTCTTCAAAAATGGAAAACACTAATTCAGAATTACAAATATCACCCTTAACAAACTGATACCTGTCATGGTCTGTGACCTCTATTAAGTTATTGGTATTACCGGCATAAGTGAGCTTATCAAGATTAATAATGTTATAAGTAGTGTTTTCTTTTAACAAAAAAGGGATGAAGTTGCTGCCGATAAAACCGACGCCTCCAGAAACAAGTATGTTCTTGCCTTCATCATACATGCATTTCCTTGGCTTTTCTGTTGAGGTATTTAAGAATGGAAATTAAAAAGAACAATCCTATGAGTATGGATGGCAGGAGTATAATATGTTTGCCAAAAAAAGATTTTTGAACTGGCTGTATGTTTCCAAAGTTGATGATACTTATAGGTTGTAATTGTTCTTGCAGCTCTAACCTTTTTTGTTCTATATCTCTGATTAGAGCATTCTTAAGATTAAAAAGGCCGGTGATATCCAATTGTTCTTCATTATCAAGAACAATGGTCCCCTGCTCCATATTATCCTCTTGGGCCATTTTTGTGGCATATTGAGAGATAAGCGCATCGATCTGAGCAACAATACTTTCATTTTGGTTTATTCGCTCCTCCGCATTTTGACGATTGACTTTTATTAAATCGTTAAAATATTGGTTAGAATTAATATAGGTGATCAACTTCTCGGAAAAGTCCCTTCCGATCTTCTTGTTCTTATAATAAAATGTAATTCTGTGGTTTAACGAGCTTTTATTCAATATCTCAGATCTTACCACGTCCGAGACAAAGCCCTCGTTTTTAAATTTTTGAAGTAGCTCCAGGTACTTTAAATCATTCTCAACATCAGCATTATCGGTAGCTTCCGAAGCCGCTTCGATCGTTATTTCATATCCTTGGAAGTTCATTATTTCAATACCTACGCCCTTAAAAAAGGAAGTGTCCTTTGCACGTATATTGGCTTGTATCTCATCAACCACATCATATAGGTAGTTTTTAGTTTCCAAATTTGGTTTAACAATCACTTCTGTTTTAAGCCTTTTCTCTACTATTTGATTGAGGGCAACTCCCAGGGCTATTCCGATTGCCGCGAGACCTACCAAAACAAAAACGTTTTTTTTCAGATATAGGAAAACTCTTAAAATAAACCTGAAGACCCTTTGAAAACCTCTCCCTATCATTTGGAACAGTTGACCCAAATCTATTTCATCGGAAGATGTATTATTTGTTGTTTGATTTTCTGCCATAATTATGTGTTGAATATCTGTTCTAAAATCTTATCCGTAATTAAGTATGTTGGTTTTACCCCTGTGGTGCCCAATCCTCCGGACGCCAAGGTACTGCCCGTTTCCAAAGGGTTGTCCGAGGCATAATATGCATATCTAACCTTAACATCCTCGCGAATGCTTTTTCTAATCTTGGAGGCAGACTGTATGGCCTTTTGATAATGCACACCTTCCATTTCCAATCCTATGGCATTCCAGGTAGACTCATGGAAAAATTTGAGTATATCCTTGTTCTGAAGTGAGGTTCCCAAAACGGTCACCATGGTTCCTTCCAATACTTTTAGGCCATATCCTTCAAAATCCTTAGCACAAAGTTCATTTTTAAAAGGGTAATTATCCGCTGTTCCCTCAAACAAATGCGCCGAAGGTATCATTAAATCGCCTTTCCCACCTTCCAAGATCCCTGCTTTCCCCATAATGGAAATGGAGGCCACGTCCATTAATACCTTTTCTTTTTTCTTAATTTTATACGGTTTTAATAACTCATCTATGGTTTCATAGGCTTGCTCTCCAAAAGCATAGTCCATTACAAATATAACGGGTTTTTCATCTTCGGGGATTCCTTTGGGAAGATCATAGCAGCAAGCGTCCTGACCTAATTTTGCCATATCGAATATTTGCACGTCTATATTGGTACCCGATACATCCGCAATGGATATCATCCCATTTTTTTTGGCCATGTTTATCACCTTCTCTCGCAGGGCCTCATTTTTAGAAGAGCTCAAGGCCTCATAGATTTCCAAAGAATCTTTATCCGGAAATTCCTTTGCCAAGGCCTTTCTTGCAAACAAGGAGTTCATAACGCTGTGCATATTGGCGCTTATGATGTGTATGGGTCTTTGCAATAATTCGTTTTTTGTCAGTACCTCCTTTATGGTATTGGCCCATCGTTCTCCATGGATATGATGTCCTAGTCGCTCGCGCAAAAGAACCCCAAAAGTAATGGCTCTTTTTTCTCCAGTTGTCTCTTCTTCTATTGCCAATTTACCCAGCCAATAAACAATCTTTAGAAAACGTTCTGGGTTACGTTGGGTAGAAAACTGCTCATAAACCTCCCGGACATCTGTGAATGACCGTCCTAAAATATTGGCCACATGTATTAGGGCCACTTCCTTTTCTGCTTGGGTAAGCTTGGTTTTCTTTACCGCAGCCTCTAACTTGTCCCAATCCCGAATGGTCTTATCCGTATCTTCAATAAGTACACGTTTGCAAATTTTTTGGGATTCGATAAACAAAAAGGTAAGGTGTGTTAGGATGTCATAAATATCGGACCGCCCACGGGTAATCTCAATATTCATCTGTTCATGGTCTATCCTATAGCAATTTCTTCTTCTTTTTGGTGGAATTATTGGTTTAAAGTGTGATGTCCCATAACCTTCATCGGAGGTAAGGTTTATAAACCTGCATTGCTCTATGCCTTCCGGTAAACGTTCCAGCACGTAGACCAGTCCATTCAATTCTGCTTTCTCCTCGGCAATGGAACCATAAATTTCGGGCCTAAGCAGCAATAAAGCATTTCTTAAAGCCTCGCCAGATACGCCAGAGGGCTTGTAAAAGCCTCTATTGAACAGATGGCGCATGGTAATATATAAACGCTCAATGGCATTGGTAGATTCTTGTGCCCTAGTCGTGTTTTTTACTTTGCCCATAAAAGGATTTCGTGCAAAATTACAATTTAAATTTATGATATGGTTTGGAAGCCTTATTTTTTATAGGGCTGTAGAGCGTTGGCCACTTTTCTATCGTTGGATAAGCGTTGTACCTTGTTCTGCCCTCCCAATTTTCCTATGGATGCCATATAACTATTGAACCCTCCATGCCTTACTTTTGTTACTTTTAAACGCTGAAGAATCTTTCCTTTAATAAGGTCATAATAATAGCTGTTTTGTCGCTGCAGTTCATTATCCAGTATTTCAATAAAATTATGCATGTCCGATGGCATTGTTTCAAACTCTATAAGCCACTCGTGGTATGGAAGTTCTTCATTTTTTGGGGTAATTTCTGGAGCTACGGTAAATTCGTTTACCGAGGCGCCCGTTTGGTCCATGGCCAATTTCATGGCTTCCTCTACCTCTTTGGCAATAACGTGTTCGCCAAAGGCTGAGATAAAATGTTTTATTCGGCCCGACACTATTATTTTATAGGGTTTAAGCGAAATAAACTGAACGGTATCTCCAAGATTGTATCCCCATAGTCCAGCATTTGTAGAAATGATCATTACATAATTTACTCCAATCTCTACATCTTTTATTGTAATCCGCTTGGCGTTTTCCTCATGGAATTCCGATGCCTTAACAAATTCATAAAAAATGCCCGAATCTAGCAAAAGCAGCATGCCCTTTTCCTTTTGTGAATATTGATAGGCAAAAAAACCTTCGCTTGCAGGAAACAGCTCTATGCTATCTACCCTTCTACCAATAAGGTTTTCGAACTTGGCCCTATAGGGTTCATAGTTTACCCCTCCATAAATAAACAATTGGAAATTTTTAAAAAGATCGCCTACTTTTTTATGGGTCTTTGCATTTAACTTTTCAAAATACATTTGTACCCAAGATGGAATGCCAGCAATAACGGTCATGTCTTCATTTTCCGTCTCTCTAACAATCTCATCGACTTTTGTTTCCCAATCCGCTATGCAGTTGGTCTCCCAACTGGGCAATCTATTTTTTTGAAGATAGTTGGGTACGTAATGCGCAGATATTCCGGATAGTCTGCCCAGTTTTATGCCGTTTTTTTCTTGCATTTCCGGACTGCCTTGCAAAAAGATCATCTTACCATTAACAAAATGGGTGTTTCCGGTATGGTGTATGTAGTTGAGTATAGCATTTCTGGAGGCATTTACCTGACACTTAATGGATTCGCCTGTAATTGGGATGTACTTGGCTCCTGATGTGGTACCCGAGGTCTTTGCAAAATACCTGGGTTTCCCCGGCCAAAGTACATTGGGCCTACCCGTTATAACTTCCTCTATATAGCCCTTTAAATCCTCATAATCCCTAATGGGAATCTGGGCAACAAAATCTGTATGGGAGTTTATCTTTTCAAACCCGTGGTCTTTTCCGAACTTTGTATCCTTGGCGGAGGCAATCAGATGTTTAAAGACCGTTTCTTGGGTTTCAATAGGATTGTTTGCCCATTTGGCCGTTTGTTGTGCTATTCTTTTGGCAAATAATTTTGCAGCGAACGATTTTAAGGACATATTTTTTCTATTTAAAATCGATATAATCCGACGGATCTACCGGACTGCCATCGTTCCAAAGCTCAAAGTGAAGGTGAGGACCTGTGGTTAATTCCCCGGTATTGCCAATGGATGCAATTACCTCTCCGGTCCTTACAATATCTCCTTGCCCTTTATTTAAAGAACCGTTGTGTTTATAGACGGAAAGCAGTCCTTCTGTATGTTCCATTACAACAACGTACCCTGTTTCCGTGGTCCATTCGGCAAATATTATGGTGCCATCCGCCACTGCTTTTACAGGCGTATCCTTTGGCGCTACCACATCTACGCCAAAATGTTTTTTTTCTGCATCAAATCCTTGGGTTATTGTGCCGCTAACAGGAGAGAACAATACTAGATTGCCACCGCCTTTGTTACTTTCGAACAAGTTATATTTATCTTCCAAAGCCACTTCGGCCCTAAGCATGGAATCTTCCCTAATAGGTGTTAGGTCTATTTTGGACGGATCTAGTTTAAACTGCTCAAACAAGGAGTCCCTGTTGATTTGGTTATTCTCTATATCGCCTTTTAAAACTAGCCTGATATTATCCAAATACCGATTGGTATAGTTTAAGACACGGACTAAAGAGTCCGTTTTATAGGTAAGTTCCGTGGCCTGGCGTTTTAATTTGGTCGACGAATACCCGGGAATGTATTCGCGTAAAGGTGTAAATGCAATCAGCAAAGTTGTAAAACCTATCAAGCCAATAATTAAAAGGGATCCTGTTACAAAGACGTTAAGCCTGCTAAGTTTAAACGATATTTTTTCCTCAAAGGTGCTCTCATTAAGTATGACCAGCCTATACTTATGAAGCAGTTTTCTTTTAATTTCTTTTCTTTTTTGCTCTTTCTTGGCCATGGTAACAAATATATGGTAAGTAATGTATTTAGCCTTGGTTCTTATAAAAATTATAGCATTTTCAAAAAACCAAAGTATCCGTTTTGTAGGCCAAAAACAGATTTGTGGGCGAATACAATTAAAACCTGCCCAAGGCGTTATTATTAACAATATACTAGCAAGTTTTTTAGTACATTTGCCTATAAATCAATTACCATGATATCTTTACATACATTTTTAGCGATTGGACCTTGGCAAATAGCCATTGTAGTAATGGTTGTTCTTTTACTTTTTGGAGGGAAAAAAATTCCGGAACTTATGCGAGGCCTTGGCAGTGGCATAAAAGAATTCAAAGATGCTTCCAAAGAAGACGAAAAACTAGAGGAAAAGAAGGAAGACTAAAAGCCTTTCATCAAACTTTATAGAAACACCCTTTTTTAGGGTGTTTTTTTGTGTCTTTTTATACCAATTGGTCTTGCTCTTGTTGCCTACAGGCTATACCTTAAAAAGATGCTGACCTCTAGCCAAATAGAACTTATTTTTTCATTTTACCCAAGATATAACGCACATAAATCCGATGTACGCGACAAAAAAAAGCCCTTTCACAACAAAATTTAAGTTGCTGGTTTAAGAACTGTTAAATTTGGTATTCAGGCTAGAAATAGTTTTCATTAAATGATCACTAACCTATAATGATGCCAATCTAAGAGCTATCTCTTGTTTGGCCCAAATAATTCATGAAAAACCTCATTGCTGTACTCATCTTCTGTTTATGCTGGGCAATCCACGCGGAAGATTTCAATAGTCCATATTCCGAAGAGATGTCATCATCCGTTGTATCGGATGTATTAACCGACAAGACTGCAAACACCATTAAAAGCCGGACTATAAAAAGTTTAAAAGGAGTGTCCAACGGAAATTATATAATTTCTGCCGTCTTTGGTAATTTGGACAATGCAAAAAGAACCGTCCGTAAATTGCTTAAAAAAGGTTTTGATGCAGGCTATATCAGCAACCCACAAAACGGCCTTAATTACGTGTACTTAGAAAAACATTCCTCTTTGAACGAGGCCAAAACGGCAGCGGTTTCCAATTTAAACAATCGCTATTCCGAGCAGGTTTGGATTCTTAATGTTGCCAACCCTTTAGAAAAAATCCAATTGCAGAAAGGCCCTGAAAAAGATGTTAAACCAGAAAAATTAAAGGTCAAAAAAATCTTTGGGAAGAAAAACCCAAATAGAAGTAAACTTATACAAAAGGCCGACCAATATTTTAACAAAATGTGGTATGCCGAAGCTGCGGAACTTTATGAAGAAGCCTTAGGCAAGGACAAATCCAACTACTCTTTTGAGATTATCCAGAAGGCCGGCGACGCACATTATTTTAATACCAATATGGAAAAAGCCTATTATTGGTACAACATACTATATGAGGATTACAGAGAGGAAATGTCCGCGGACAACATCTTTAAATACTCGCATTCCTTAAAAGGTACAGGAAAATACGGTAGGGCTAAGCGACTAATGCGTTTATACGATAAAAAACTAGAGAAAGAAGGCGCCAAAAGGCCGCGTAGGCGTATCTCTGCTTCGCGCAACGAATCGGTGTTAGACAAAATCCTGGATTCCAAAGAAGAAGTTGAAATAAAGAACTTGGCGATTAACACCGAGTATTCAGATTTTTCCCCAACTTTCTACCAAGACAATAAAATGGTATATGCTTCTGCCAAGGATTCTTCCTTTTTTAGTACCCGTCGGTATAAATGGAATGATCAACCGTATTTAGACCTATATGTGGCCAAGATAAACGAAGAGTCCCAAGAGGTTAAAAATGCCATTAAATTTTCGAAAAAAATCAACACAAAATATCACGAAGCCTCAGTAACCTTTTCCGCCGACAATTCCGTAATGTATTTCACAAGGAACAATTACGGCAAAAAACTAAGGCGCGATAAAAATGGGGTAAACCACCTTAAGATATACACCTCTACCAAAGTAGACGGCGAATGGACAGAGGCCGTTGAGGTATCTTTCAACAGTAACAACTATTCCACCGGTCACCCTGCATTGAGTGCAGATGGCAAAAAATTATACTTCGTTTCGGATATGCCAGGAAGTATAGGTGCCACGGATATCTTTGTAGTGGACGTACTGGGTAACGGAAATTTCTCCGAGCCAAGAAATTTGGGCCCCGAGATAAATACGGAGCAAAAAGAGATGTTCCCGTTTATAAATGACAAAAAACTCTATTTCTCCTCTAACGGTCATGAAGGCCTTGGTGGTTTGGATATCTTTGAGGTTGCTTTTGATGAAACGGAAGGGTTTAAAGAAGTGAAAAACGTTGGTAAGCCCATAAATAGTAGTAAGGATGACTTTTCGTTCATTATGGACGAGGAGACCAACAAAGGCTTTTTTGCCTCTAATAGAAGAGGTGGTAAGGGCGATGATGATATCTACTCGTTTAAACGCCTTATTGTTGAGGAGACGATTGAAAACCAGAATGCGATTGCAGGAGTCGTTACCGAGCTTATTACCGGCAGTATAATGCCAGAAGCTTTGGTGACCCTATTGGATGAGAACAATATCAAACTAAAAGAAACCATTACAGGACAGGACGGAAGTTTTGTCTTTGAAGATTTGGACAGTACCACAAAATATACCGTAAAAACGACCCGTGGCCAGTTCTTTGATGATGAGCAAACCATTGTTACAAAAGAAAACGAATTGGTAAACGTGGAAGTTTCCATGAAAAAGTTGAAGGAATTGATCGTTATCGAAGAAGGCATCAAAAAACTTAAGACCAACATGATCAACTTTAACTTTGATAGGTCGCATATCAGAAAAGATGCCGCTGAGGAATTGGATAAACTGGTTGAAGTGATGAACGAATATCCCAAGATGGTCATCAAAATTGAATCGCATACCGATGCCATTGGTTCGCGAGCTTATAACAAGTATCTCTCTAATAACAGGGCCAAATCTTCTAAAGATTATCTAATCTCCAAAGGAATAGCCCCGGACCGCATAGAAAGCGCCATAGGATATGGAGAGGAAAGACTACTTAATGGCTGTGACGGTAGTATTCGCTGCAACCGTAAACAACACGAACAAAACAGAAGGTCTGAATTCATCATTGTAAAAATGTAATTAACCAAAACAACCCGCTTAGATAAAAGCCGCCTGGTGAAAACCATGGCGGTTTTTTTGTGCTTTCTTTGTTTTTGTCCTGTTATTAAGACACCCTAAACGGTCTTGTACAAAGGCGGGGACGCCCATAAAATTTGAGTTTCACCACTAAAACCTTTCCCTTCGCAACAAACATTGAAGAATAAATACGTAAACAACGGATTACTAGTTATATAAAGTAACAAACCAATCATAACCAAAATTCCGCATTATGAAAAACCTACTACTTCTAAAGGAAATATATAAGGAAGCTTTCAGAAATTTGGGGAATGCTTTTGTAAAATCCTATTTTAAAGCGTTTTCCTGGTTTTGTTTCGCCAGTCTCCTTATTGTTCTTTACGCTTTTTTGTTCAGAATTTCAACAGGTTTTGCATTCGATTAAGACCCAAAGACAACCAACCTAACCGAAAAAAGCGCCCAATTAAGGGCGCTTTTTTAGTTCTATCAAGTTC
Source organism: Spongiimicrobium sp. 3-5 (assembly GCF_046557915.1). Taxonomy (NCBI): domain Bacteria; kingdom Pseudomonadati; phylum Bacteroidota; class Flavobacteriia; order Flavobacteriales; family Flavobacteriaceae; genus Spongiimicrobium; species Spongiimicrobium sp. 3-5. The sequence goes on along the minus strand of NZ_JBHEBG010000001.1, from coordinate 716,738 downwards.
TGTTCTTTGATCGGTTATCCTTTATTTGTCTTAAACTTCAACGTTTTCAGAATGGCTTCGAGCTCAAACATATATTCTCTTTTTTCGGTTGCCGGGGCAAAGGTAAAACCTTCTAAAACCAATTTCCTGTTGTTTTCCGGGTCATTAATGATATATGTTATAAAAGGGCCGGCCATTGGATAACCATGTATTTCCCAAATCCCTTTTACCTCGGCCGCCTTTTTTCCTGCTACTTCAGAAGGAAACACGTAGGGGGCAAAAGCCTTTTCGGTTATCATATATGTGGTTGGCACATCTGGGCCAGGAATATACTTCTTGCCTATGGAATCTCTCATCCTTACAATATCGCCCACAAAAGTAGAGTCATTGGTAAAGCTATCGGAAGGCATGGCATAGGCAATAATATTCATGTTTCCTTTGAGTATTTGACGATCAATCCAAACAAAATTGTCTTCCTCTTTCCCCACCCTATATACAGATGGCAGGTCTAATGAGATTCCAAACTTCCTTTCTAGTACCCCCTCTTTATTTAGCGACCTTAAAAAGCGTTTTTGCGTTTCCTTTATTTCCAGGTTTTTAAAGGCCGCAATAATTTCGTCGGCTTTGGAATCCAAGTTTTGAATAATTTCATCGTCGGTTCTGCCTTTTATTACCGCTATTCGTTGCGGCCCAGCATAGACATCCTTTTTAATGTGGGCGATGTTAAGGCTATCTTGATCTACCACCAGAACCGAGCGGGTATTACGAATAGAGCCCGAGAATACTTTACTAGGCATATGGTTTATGGTAAAAAGGGGCTCTTCCCAAGGAAGTCCGAGGATGGGCGCCGCAAAATGTGCCCTTACACTGTCTCCCACAGGACCTTCCCAAAGTTGTTGGTCCATAACCACGGCCAACGAATTAATAGCGCCAATGGACTTAGGCAAGTACTTCCCTTGGTAACCATCCTTGCAAGAAATAACCAAGAAGAATAGTACCGTAAGCAGTGTTCCAAAATTTTTCATAATGCTTTTTCTTTACGATGAGCAGTCGCACAATTTCAGTTTTGTGCCCGGCTTTAGATTGTTACCACTAATACCGTTCCATTCTCGTAAATTTTCTATGGAAATTCCAGGGTATTTTCTAGAAATTGTCCAGAGTGAGTCTCCGGACTGCACGGTATGTACTTTGGTGCCATTGGCAACAGCCGTTGTGGTAGGTCTTTTTGTCTTGTTCGTTGTCTTTGCCGTAGTAACAGGGTTTTTGGAGAAAATAGTCAGTCGCTGCCCTATTCTTAGGTTGTTGCTTCGCAAACCGTTCCACCTTTTTATGTCGCTAACACGAACCCTATACCTATTTGCGATCTTACCCAAATAATCACCGCTTCTAACCTTGTAACGGATTCGGTCTTGGGATTTTACCAACTGTGGCAAGGGCTTTTCCTTGGTTTTAAGTTCTTTCTCTACATGGGCATAAATAGCGTTCTCATTGGCAACAAACTTGCCCATTGCCTCTTTGGGCAGTCTTAGGACATAATCTTTACCGTCTACCATAGGAATTATGTTCAGCTTATAGGACGGGTTTAACACTTCTAACTCATCCACACCTATACCTACTAATTCTGAGATCTGATTAAAAGTAATCAGGTTTTTTACCCTAACGGTATCCGTTTCAAAATACGGGCGGTCTACCTTTTGGGTTTTAAGACCGTGCTCTTCGGCATATTCAAAAAGATACATGGTTGCCAAAAAAGCAGGTACATATCCGGCGGTTTCCCTAGGTAAGTTTCTTCGTATGTTCCAATAATTTTTATATCCGCCAGATCTTCTTATTGCTTTATTTACGTTTCCGGGGCCGGAATTGTATGCCGCTAAAGCTAGGTCCCAATCACCAAAAATTTCGTACAATTTAGACAGGTATCTACATGCTGCTTTTGTGGATGCAATAGGATCTCTTCGTTCATCTACATAACTGCTTACATCTAGTTTGTACATTTTTCCTGTGGCGTACATAAATTGCCAAAGTCCGGTAGCGCCTACCCTAGATCTTGCCCTTGGGTTTAAGGCAGACTCTACAATAGCCAAATATTTAATCTCTAGTGGAATATCATAATTATCCAGTTCCTGCTCAAACATTGGGAAATAGAACTGGCTTACCGTCAACATTCTTTCCATTAGGTTTCGTTTGCGCAGCAAGAACGATTTGATAACATTTTCCAAAGAAGGGTTGTAGGCAATATTAAAGGGTGTTTTCTGATCCAGGGCCTTAAGCCTTGCCTTTAGTGTCTCCGTATCCAAATTATATTCTGGCACGGAGTCTATATCCAAGTTGGAAACTTGGGTGTACATAGCCTCGGAAAAGGAGGCATCGTCATGTAACTGTTTTAGCCAAAGGCTGTCGAATTTTGCAGCTTCGGGATGGTCCTTTAAATCATATCCATTCTTTTCCTTGTTGATTACCAAGGTGTTTTGTTCCAAGCCTGCCGCGTTTTTCAGTTCCATAGGTTTAACGGCATCCATATCTGTAACAATGCTGTCCAATAAAACGTCATTGGCGCCTATTATCGGTGTGTCTTGTTTTGGAATACTATCTGTTTGTTGCGCTACCGCTGGAAGTATAAAAATACATCCTGCGAAAACACTCAAAAAAGATTTCCTAATTGCCATAATACGATGTCCTTAATGCGGAAAGGGAATAACGAAAATCGCTTTTTTTTCCGAAACTTTAAAATTAATAACGTTAAAGCCCCCTTGGGAACCAAAAGGTCCGTTTATCGATAACGCCTTTATCCCTGCAATATTGCGGCTATTCCGGGTAGTGTTTTGCCTTCCAAACTCTCTAACATGGCACCTCCGCCGGTAGACACATAGCTTACCTTGTCCTGAAAACCAAACTGCTTTACAGCGGCTACGGAATCTCCTCCTCCTACCAGGGAAAAGGCGCCATTTTGGGTCGCTTTGTCAATATAATTCCCAATGGCTATAGTTCCTTTTGCGAAACTCTCCATTTCGAACACTCCCACAGGTCCATTCCAAAGTATTGTTTTGGAATTAAGAATTACTTCTTTAAAGTTTTCCAACGTCTTAGGGCCGGCATCCAACCCTTGCCATCCGTCCTCAATTTTATCCACATCGATTATTTTTGTGTTGGCATCATTGCTAAAATCGTCCGCCGCCACTACATCTACGGGTATATGAACAGCAACTCCTTTTTCTTTGGCCTGCCGTAATATATCCAGGGCCATTGTCATTTTATCATCCTCGCAAATGGAATCTCCCACAGAACCTCCTTGTGCCTTAACGAAGGTATAGGTCATTCCCCCTCCAATAATAAGATGGTCTACCTTGTCCAATATATTTTCAATAATCGTGATTTTTGATGATACTTTTGCTCCCCCCAAAATAGCGGTCACGGGTTTTTCGCCCGTACGCATCACTTTTTCTATCGCTTTTATTTCTTTGGCCAACAAGTACCCAAAGCATTTCCTATCCGTAAAAAACTGCGCCACAATGGTGGTAGATGCATGTGCTCTATGCGCGGTACCAAAAGCATCATTGATGTAAAAGTCTCCCAACCTGGACAACTGCTCTGCAAAGGCTTGGTCCCCGGAAGTTTCTTCGCCATGAAAACGAAGATTCTCTAACAACAACACTTCTCCTTGCTGCAGCTCGGCAACCGCCTTTTCTGCCACCTCACCCACGCAATCATCAGCAAACTTTACTTCCACTCCGATAATTTCAGAAACTTTATGGCAAATATGCTTAAGGGACATGTCTGCATTGGGCTGTCCTTTTGGTCTACCCATATGACTCATGAGAATGGCACTGCCGCCATCTTCCAGCACTTTTATTATGGAAGGTTTGGCCGCTTCTATACGATTGGTGTCTGTGACGTTAAAATCAGCGTCCAAAGGAACATTAAAATCAACCCGTATAAGTGCTTTTTTATCTTCAAAGTTAAAATCTTCAATGGTTTTCATGTACTAATGGAATTTTAGAGAATCGCAAATGTAAAGATTTATCGGCCGCATGTAAAGCCGCACGCCCAATATTTGTGGCTACTACGTTGTTTGAGTGGTTTGCGTAATCCAATTGCCTCCGGATAGTTCTAGGAAAGATCAAAAAAAACTATCTTTGAGAGATGTTATTTGAAGAGATTTTAGCGCTTTCACATATTAAAAAGCATCTTACCCATAGTGCGGATGCCGGCCGTATTCCCCATGCGCAATTGTTTGTGGGCCCGGAAGGCAGTGGAACACTTCCTATGGCCCTGGCCTATGCACAATACATTCTATGTGGCAACAGTGGAAATGAAAATGGCAATGGCAATGAAGTCTGTAACTTAAAATGCAATTCGCTGTCACATCCCGATATGCATTTTGCATTTCCGGTGGCCAATAGCGATAAAGCAAAAAGCCATGCGGTGAGTCAACATTATTTGGAAGAGTGGCGACAATTTATAAAAGAACAACCTTATGGTAACCTTTTTGATTGGTACCGACTTGTTGGTATCGAAAAAAAACAGGGGCAGATAGGGGTTGATGAAGCCCAGGACATTGTAAAAAAACTTTCGTTGAAATCCTATGAGGGCGGTTATAAGGTTATGCTTATTTGGATGGCGGAAAAAATGAACATTTCGGCGTCCAATAAACTTTTAAAACTTATAGAAGAACCTCCAGACAAGACCGTGTTTTTGTTAATTGCCGAGGACGAGGAACAGATAATACAGACTATCCGTTCCAGGTGTCAGGTTTTAAATTTTCCTCCCTTACCGGAAGAAGCCATAGCAAAGGCCCTCACCGAAAAAGGGATGCCGCGCGATGCCGCGCTTAGATTGGCACATGAGGCCAATGGTAATTTCAACAAGGCATTGGATCTTACTGTAAACGATTCCGAAGACCTCATATTCGAAAAATGGTTTGTGCAATGGGTGCGCAGCGCATTTAAAGCTAGGGGAAATAAAGCCGTAGTTCACGAGCTTATTTTATGGAGCCAAGAGGTGGCCAAAACCGGTAGGGAGACTCAAAAAAACTTTTTGCGTTATTGTTTGGCCATGATGAGACAGGCAATGTTGATAAATTATGGTGCAGCCGATCTTGCCTTTATGCGTATTCATATTGACGGTTTTCAACTCGAAAAATTTGCCCCCTTTATTCATGAGAACAATATTCTTGTCATTGTAAGTGAACTGGAGGATGCCATTTACCACATAGAGCGCAATGGTAATTCCAAAATTATATTAACGGACCTGTCCATTAAACTAACCCGACTGCTACATAAGAAAGCGGCCTAATTACCCTTACCATATGGAACACATATTACACAATGCCCCTGAAGTTTTATTGCTGCTTTTCCTTATTATAACTTTTTTGCAGAGTGGTCTTGATAAAATTATGGATTGGAAGGGGAATGTTTCTTGGCTAAAAGGGCATTTTGCACAAACTCCGTTTAAAAATACTGTCCCTTTTTTATTGTCCGTTATACTTCTAATGGAGATAATCGCCGGATTGCTTTGCGTTGTTGGCGCTTATGAGATAATTGTTTCCGGGGCAAGTGATTTAGCCTTTTACGGTGCCCTGGTAGCAAGTGTATCGTTGCTGATGCTATTATTGGGCCAGCGTATCGCTAAGGATTATGAGGGCGCCAAGACCATTGTAATCTATTTTATTCCTACCGTGTTTTTATTGTTCCTTTTACAAAACTAAAAGCCCCACCAATTGGCGGGGCTTTTTAGCACTATAGATGTTTTTTATTTACTGTAATTGGCGTTCAATTCTTTTAGAACAGCATCGGTAAGGTTCATGGCATCTACTCCATAGAGTACACTACCGCCATCTCCACCTCCTAAAATAAAGGTGTAACCATTGGTTTTTCCGTAATTTTTAATGTGCTCTTTTACTTTGCTTACCACACTATCCATCTCTTGCTGTCCGGCGGCTTGCAATTGCTGGTCTTCTTGTTGTAGCTGCTGACCGATAAACTGACCTCTCTGTTGCAAAAGGCCATATTCTTCCTGAGCCTTTTTCTGTGGCATACCTTGCGCTTTTGCCTGAAACGCTTGCGCCTCTATCTGAAAGGCCTGTGATATACTATCTCTTTTTTTCGTAAGTGCATCGGCCTTAACTTTGAATTTAGCCTCTATATCAATCTTTTCTTGATACCCGTCCATTAGTTTTATGTTATCCACATAACCAATTTTGTCTTGCTTACAGGCTACGGTTCCCAATAAAGCCAGTACAAACACTATTTTTTTCATTTGTATAATTTTAGTTCTCTTTTTACGGTCTTGTTAGACCTTAGTTTAAATAACCCCTTAACCTCCTAGCTACTATGCTATTCCGGTCTGGGTTGCGCAAAAATAGGAAAGCTTAATGGAATTTTCTACACTTTATTGGCGCTAAAAGCAAATTTTTGGAACATGTGTCCCTAAATCTTAAAAAAATCTGCCCCTTTACATTGTAAATGGGTGACATTGCCCCCCATCTTTAAAAAAGCTACCATAATATTGCAGCACTTCTTATTTCCAATATTGGATTTTTCAAAAAACTTACCAACCACATCTTACATATACCTGCAATTTCCACCTTTGACTGTTTTGTGTCGCTATAGTTAAAAACTATGATTGTTTTAAGTTGATATTGTTTACGTCTATATAAAAACTCTTTTTCTAAGTGGGTATTTTTGCAAGTTCTTTAAAGATTTGGCACTGTTGGCTGGTGTGCCAATAAAAGTTCGGCAAATGTCCTTAAAATACGTTTTAGCCCTTTCTAAGTATATAAATCAGTGAAGAGTACTCCTTATTGCGCCAAGCTTTGATATTGGATCGAATTCCAATCCAAAAAGCCTTTGCAAAATTCTGTTTCCCGGTTTTATACTTTTCGGAAAGTAGAGAGACGTAAAAGGCATCGAAAATCATAGGTCTTATTTTAAACAAGTTTAATCCTTCTTTCCCAAATAGTTTTTTTATCGCCGTTTTGGAAAAGTGCCATAAATGTCTGGGCACGTCATAGGCCGCCCAAAAATTTTGATAATGGGCAGCATCGTAGGATTTAAAATTTGGTACGGCTACGATTAAAATACCATCCTGAACCAAAAGGTCTTTAAGCGTTTTGATTTTTTCTTCCAAATTAGGAAGATGTTCCAGCACATGCCAAAGGGTAATTACCTCAAACTTTTTGCCTTCCAAATCTTCCCAGTTCCCAAACATGGATACGCCTTTTTCGGCAGCCTTGTTTTTTGCTGCTTCGTTGGGTTCTAATCCGGATACGGACCAGCCAGCTTCTTTCGCGGCCAGCATAAAACTTCCTGTGCCTGCGCCAACATCGAGCAGTGTTTTTTTCTGCCCACCAAAAGGTCTTACCAGCTTTACTTTTCCGCTTAGGTTCTTTTTCTTTACCGTTTGATAAAGCTTTTCTACCAATGATTCACTGGCGTCCGAATGAGAAATATAATCATTGCTTTGATAGTACTTATCCAAGTCGTTGGGCTGGGGCGTAGTAACCAACATGTCTAATTCTTCATCGTACAACAAACTAAACGCTTCCCCTGAAATTGAATAATCTTTGGTGTTTAGGTATGGTTTCATATAAATCCTGGGACAGGTACTATTATTAATTAGGGGCTAAGTTAGCTCAAAACATAGGTTTCTAAAAACGGTTGAACCCCTATTCGAAAACGAATGGCAGGAGTACTCCAAATTATGGAAAATGTTTTGCTGGGCGCTTGCATGTTCCACGTGGAACATTTCCCTATCTGCCCATATAAACCAACATTACACTTATGTCGCTGGGTGATACTCCGCTGATCCGCGATGCCTGTGAAATGGTCACAGGGCGTATGGAGTTAAGTTTTTCGCGGGCCTCAAACGATAAGGACTTTAACTTTCCATAATCAAAATTATCAGGAATTTTTATGTTTTCCAATCGCTGTAGCTTGTCGGCATTGTTCTTTTCCTTTTGGATATAGCCCGAATATTTTACTTGGATCTCTGCCTGCTCCATAACTTCCCTATCAAATTCTTGCTCCGTTATATAGCCCGAAACGGTCTCTAATTGCATCATATGATCCATGGTAACATTAGGTCTGGAAAAAACCTTGAACATCTTGTCGGATTGTTTTACGGGAGCCGAGGCAACACTTTCCAAAATAGGATTTATGTCTTCGGGCGTTACACTGGTTTGTCTAAAAAAATTGATTAGCGCATCGGATTTCGACTGTTTTTCTTCCATCCTCTTTAAACGCAACTCACTGGCCAACCCTATAGCATAACTTCTTGGCGTAAGTCTTAAATCGGCGTTGTCTTGTCTTAACAAGGTTCTGTATTCCGCTCTGGAAGTGAACATTCTATATGGTTCTTCCGTGCCTTTGGTAATAAGGTCATCGATCAAAACACCAATGTAAGCCTCGTCCCTATTAAGTATAAACGGATCTTTCTCATTTGTTTTTAAATGTGCGTTGATACCCGCCATAATGCCCTGAGCCGCCGCCTCCTCATAACCTGTTGTTCCGTTGATTTGCCCGGCAAAGTACAGGTTACTTATTAACTTGGTTTCTAAAGTATGCTTTAACTGTGTAGGGGGAAAATAATCGTATTCAATTGCATAACCCGCTCTAAAGAATTTTACGTTTTCAAAGCCAACAACAGATTTAAGTGCTTTGTACTGTATATCTTCTGGCAAAGATGTGGAGAAACCATTAACATAAACCTCAACAGTGTCCCACCCTTCGGGTTCAACAAAAATTTGATGGCTGTCCTTGTCGGCAAAGCGGTTTATCTTATCCTCTATGGATGGACAATATCTAGGGCCTATGCTTTTAATTCTACCATTGAACATAGGAGATCTGTCAAAACCTTCTCGGAGCAAATCGTGTACCAAAGCACTGGTATGTGTCATATGACAATCTCGCTGGCTGGTAAGCAACGGAGACTCCAAATACGAAAATTTTTCAGGGTTTTGGTCGCCCGGCTGCAAAATCATCTTACTGTAATCCAAGCTTCTCCCATCAACTCTTGGAGGTGTTCCGGTTTTCATCCGGCCACTATCAAACCCAAAATCCGTCAGTTGTTCTGTAATACCGGTGGCGGCTTTTTCGCCGGCTCTTCCTCCTCCAAATTGCTTTTCCCCGATATGTATCAAGCCATTTAAAAAAGTGCCGTTGGTAAGCACAACTGTTTTTCCTTTAATGTCTATTCCTAACGAAGTTCTAACACCAATAATCTTGCTATCCTCTACCAACAATCCGGAAACCATTTCTTGATAAAAGTCAACATTGGGGGTTCTTTCCAGGGCCAAACGCCATTCTTCTGCAAAACGCATCCTGTCGTTCTGAGCCCTAGGGCTCCACATTGCAGGCCCCTTAGATTTGTTGAGCATTTTAAATTGTATAGCTGATCTATCCGTTATTAACCCGCTATATCCGCCCAAGGCATCAATCTCTCTTACTATTTGTCCTTTTGCTATACCTCCCATGGCCGGGTTACAAGACATCTGGCCTATGGTCTGCAAATTCATAGTGACCAAAAGTGTTTTTGAACCCATATTGGCGGCAGCGGCAGCGGCCTCAGCTCCTGCATGTCCCCCACCTACAACTATAACATCATACTCCTTTTCAAACATAACTTTTCTATTGTTCCACGTGGAACAATTTTATTTTTTCGTTTTCCTTTTCCCGCATTAAATCTACATCTGCCGCTTTCTTATCATTATAACCCAAAAGGTGTAAAACCCCGTGCGACATAACTCGCAATAGCTCGTCTTCAAAATTAATGTTTAGGTCCAGGCCGTTCTCTTTTACTCTTTCCACCGAGATAAAAATATCTCCTATTACATTACCCCCTTCCGAATAATCGAAAGTAACTATGTCCGTAAAAGTGTCATGATTTAAATACTTTCGATTGATTTCTAGCAGATACTCGTCATTACAAAAAATATAGTCCAAACGTTCGCAAACTCGCTGTTCACTTTCAAATATTCTAGTAATCCAATCGGTAAATTTCGTTTCTTCCCTTAGCTTAAAATCGGTTTCATAATGATATTCAATCATTCTTTTTGAAATAATCTTTTACTTTTTTTCTGAAAATTTGCCTCAAAGGTAATGCTTGTCTGTTTAAAATTTCAACTTCGTTCCGATAATTATCTAATACTGAGGGTTTAGTAGTAATAGGGTTACTATAATCCATTTTGTTGGTATTACTTTCCCGTTCGGGCTTTTTCCCTTGTTTTAAGGTAGCATTCTCTAACTTTAACAACTCGTATTCAATGGCATTAACTTTACTTCTGGTACGCTGGGTGGAGCCATTCTCTAGCAAGTCTCGCTCAAAATCCTCCATCTGTCTAATCAATTTTTGCGCCAACCGCTTGTCCTTGGCATTGATCATATCTTCCAACTGCTGTTCTAGTTGCTCACGTATTTGTTGTTGCTCCTTATAAATTTCATATATCTCTTGCAACTCTTGCTCGCTAAGACCACTTCCCTGTCCGTCCTTTCCAGAACCCTCGTTACCTTCCCCTTTTCCGTTGCCTTGTTTGCCCTTATTCCCTTTTCCAGGTTTCCCATCCTTTCCCTCTTTTCCTTCACCTTTACCTTCTTTTCCTTTCTCGCCAGATTTTGGCTCTCCCTTTTCACCTTGCTCTCCAGTGGATCCGGATTGGCCCATTTGGCCCATCTTTTCCTTTATATCGCCCTGGCCCTTTATAATATCGGGTAACTGAAAACCTTCGGAACTATTGCCAGAACCAGCTCCGGACATACTCTGTTGCATATTGTCCAATAAACGAACCAAAAAATCTGCTAAACTGTTAGCTGCAGTTAACACGCGTTGCTGATACGCAACCCCCTGATACATCTGTCTTTCCGCCATGCTTTCTAGCGTCTTCTCTGTATTATACTGAACCTCAGTTATTTGCTCGTTTACAAACTCGGATAACTCCGCCCTTCTTAAGGAAAGAGCGAACAAACTATCATCTACATGTTTAAAAAGTTCTTGCAATTCTCGCTGTCTTTTAACACTGCTCGTAAACTGTGCCACATCTACCTCTGTATCTTGCAATGAATCATAAAGTTGTTCTTGTTTGAATGAAAATGTAATTAGGTTATCCAATATCTGCCGCAACATTTCGGCGTCTTCAGTAATGGAAGACCCGCCACCATCCATGGTCATAGACTCTTGCAGCTCTTCACTCATTTTCTTAATCTTTTGAGCGGCAGCTTTCTGTTTAGGGGCCGCCTTTTTGCCCGTATTTTCATTACTTTCCTTTTCCCCTTCGCCGTTTTCTGCCGGCTTTGACAATTCCTCTAACGCATTTTGCTGATCCTCCTTTACCCCTTCTTCCAAGGTTTTGTTCATCTTAAGGTTTAGTGGTTTTTTTAAATCTTCATTGTCCTTTTTAAGTGTTTTCATTTCTTCGGCAACCTTATCAAACCTCTCATTGAGCTTGTCTTGCTCTTCTTTTTCAGTGGTACCCAAATCCTCTTTCGCCAACTTCTCTTGCTCCCTGGCAAGCTCTTCCAAATCTCTGGACAATTGAGCTGCCTTTTCTGTTACATAGTATCTTTTTGTAAGTTCTAACAACTGTTCCAGTCCGCGCTCACTACTTTGTTGCTTTTTGCCCAACTCATCTAACCTTTTGGAGAGTTCTTCCTTGTCTATCTTGTCGGCGATTTTGTTAAGCTCCTCCAACAGTTTTTCGTTTTTTAGGGCCTCCAATTCTTGCCGCTCCAATCGCTCTTTAAGCAATCTATTTTCCTCGCTACTGTTATGGTCCTTGTCCAAATTTTCTTTAAGCTGCTTGCTAAACTTTTTCATTAAGCGTTCTTGCTGCTGTTGCTTTTGCAAGAAATCCTTAATTTGGCTTTGCTCATTAAAGTTTAAAATAGATTTCTCCTTTTGCTCTCTATTTATCTCCTTTAATGTTTCTTGTTGCTCCTTAAAGCGCTCCAAAGACTTACCCATATCTTTTAGAAGGCTCTTCTGAACATTTAACTCCTTGTTCTTCAGTTCATTAGAGCCATAAACACGTGAGCTAAACAACTTGCTTTTCACTGTCTTACCTTTATGAATCCTATCGTTATCAATAACCTCAAAATAAAAGCTATATACGGTGTTCTCCTCTAATTTGAGTCCAGACGGAAAAGTATAATAGAACTGTTCAAAATTCGTTTCTGGGCTTCCCAATAACACAATCTGTTTATCATTTTCCCTTCCTTCCGGATAACAAATCAACCTAATAGAAGCCAATCCATAATCGTCCGAAGCTTGGCCAACATAATAAGACAGGTTAGGGTTTAGAGAATCCAATACCGCATTTACATTTATCTTGGGATAGGCATCTTTAATGACCTCAAAGCGATAATCCAAAGTCTCATAATTCTGTACATTCCGGTTGGAGGTCGCAATCTGATAATCCAAACTGGAATAGATGGTTTTAGAAAGTTGAAAGCCGCCGTCGTCATCCTTAAACACCAGCGAAGTATCTTTTAGCACAAGGTGGATGCTATCGGTATGAAGCCCCTCTATTTCCCATTGCACCTTAGTGCCCTCGGGAAAGGTGGCATTGCCCCCACTTTTAACTATTTCGGTGACTCTTTTTGTATAATCTGGATAATCCAATACCAAATTAAAATTTTGAATGGATGGGGTCTCCAATGCGTTAAGCAAATAGCTGCGTGAGGTAACCCCATTAGCCTTAAAGTAAAACTCGGTATTCTTTAAGGGCGGAGCCAACGTATAACTATAAAGACCCGCTTGTTGTTGTAACAGAAACTCCTTTCCGTTCATTACAAGGTAAACGTCTTCGGGCTTTACTTCTCCCACAGTGCTTACCTGAATAACAAAAGGCAAGCTTTCTAGCACATTCAGCTGGCCAGATAAAAGGTTAAAGCTAAAAGGTGCAGGTGGTTCATAGGCCAAATTATAGTTAATCACTCGACTATACGACCCAAAAAAAGAACCTATATTCCCAGAAACCCACAACAGGCAAACGATTATGCCTGGGATAGCCAAATACTTAATGTACTTAACATTCTCCCGAAAACTTATGGCCTTCCTAAACGGTATTGGATCTAGTTTTTCGGATCGTTGTGCAATACTAGCCAAAAGCAATTCAGAGCGGTCCGTGTCCTCGGCAAGATCTAAAAGATTATAGAGCTTATCCCCAACTTCGGGAAAGTACCTTCCGATTATTAAAGATGCTTGTCTATTACTGATACCTCTTTTTAGTTTAAAGAGATAGAACAGTGGGGTTAAAATATACTTGTAAAGCAGAAAAAGCTCGGTGCAAAGAAACAATAATAACAATACCAAGCGCCAGGTAGAGTTAAGCCACAACAGATATTCCACACTCAAAACACCTAGGAGGAATAGCAATCCCAATGACAAGAATAAAATACTTCCCTTAATAAGCATCTTGCTATAATACTTGTGCGAAAAACCATTTAGTTTATTAAGTATGTTGCGATAACTGTCCAAAACTTGATATAATTTAATACCAAGATACCCGTTACAGTAAAATAAAGCCTCAAAAAATTGTTAAAAAGCAGACCATGAAGGATTTAAAGTATTTAGCTGCAATGAGCATCCCCTATGCGGCGATAGTAAGCATCCATGATAAAGGCCTTATGAGCTTTGTAACCGTATTCTTCGCTTTTGTTGTCATCCCCATTTTGGAGCTTCTACTTCCGCAAGACATCTCCAATTATAAAGGTGATATCCGAGAAAGGAAAAAGAACAGTCTAATTTATGACCTATTTCTTTACTTAAATATTCCCGTAGTTTTTTGCATTGTATTCTATGCCCTTTGGAAAACAACCAAAGATATCTACGCTACCTATGAACTTATAGGTGTTATACTTTCTGTGGGCTTTGTTCTTGCGGTAAACGGCATCAACGTAGCTCATGAATTGGGGCACAGACAGGCTAGCCCACAGCGTTATTTGGGGAAATTGTTGTTGCTACCTTCCCTCTACATGCATTTCTATATTGAACATAACTTTGGCCATCACGCACGTGCAGCCACTAAAGAGGACCCTGCGACTGCCAAATACAACCAATCGGTATATTCTTATTGGGTCACATCGGTGCCCAAACAATATTTAAGTGCTTGGAAACTGCAACTCAAAATGCTAAGGCCCAAACAATTATCATTTTTTTCGCTACAGAACGATATGTTTTGGTTTTCGGTCCTTCAAACCAGCTACCTTGTACTAATTACATTCTTTTTTGGTTGGTTGGGCCTGTTGCTAGCACTTGCTTTCGCTATTGTAGGCATTCTGCTACTAGAGACCGTAAATTACATAGAACACTACGGACTACGCCGTAAAAAACTACCCTCGGGCAGGTATGAACGTGTAAAGGAGATACACTCATGGAACAGCAATCATTTAATTGGGCGTGCAATTCTTTTTGAGCTTACCCGGCATAGTGATCATCATTTTAAATCTTCCAAAAAATATCAAATCTTGGATTATCATGATAGCTCCCCTCAAATGCCCTTTGGCTACCCAACCTCTATGGTGCTTTCTCTTGTGCCTCCGCTTTGGTTCTGGATTATGAACAAAAGAATTCCTGAGGAAATGCGGGCAAACGTCAAAAACTAAATTGCCACAAACCTTTCTTTTTGCCTTTGGGGTTTAGTGGTCATAGCCCTATCTTTGCACCTCAATAATCCAGACTATGAGCAACAAAGTTCGTGTTCGTTTTGCGCCCAGTCCAACTGGGCCTCTTCACATTGGTGGTGTCCGTACGGCCCTTTTTAATTATCTTTTTGCTAAAAGGCATGGCGGACAATTTATTCTTCGGATAGAAGATACCGATCAAACAAGATACGTGGAAGGCGCCGAGCAATATATCATAGATGCTCTAAACTGGTGTGGTATTCCTTTTGATGAGGGTCCGGGAAAGGATTTGGGTTATGGTCCCTATAGACAGAGCGATCGCAAAGCACTATATTGGGATTATGCGGAGGAGCTTGTTGCAAAAGACAAGGCTTATTACGCCTTTGATACCCCAGAGCAACTAGATTTCCATAGAAAAGACCACGAAGCTAAAGGAAAGACCTTTATCTATAACTGGCATAACCGCTTAAAGCTTAAAAATTCGCTCTCCCTTTCCCCAAAGGAATTAACTTCCAAATTGGAAGCCGGGGAGGCCTACGTAATTCGATTTAAAACTCCCGAAGGTCAAAAACTACAATTGGAAGATCTAATACGGGGACAGATCGAGATCGACTCCAATACTTTGGACGATAAGGTATTGTTTAAAAGCGATGGGATGCCAACCTATCATTTGGCCAATATTGTAGACGACCATTTAATGCAAATCAGCCATGTTATACGGGGAGAGGAATGGCTACCTTCCTTGGCCCTACATCAGCAACTGTATGAGGCATTTGGTTGGGAGGTGCCCAAGTTTGCCCATCTTCCGCTGATTATGAAACCTGTTGGTAAAGGCAAGCTAAGCAAGCGCGACGGAGAAAAAGGCGGTTTTCCTATTTTTCCCATGGCTTGGAAAGACAGCCAAGGGTATAAGGAAGCAGGTTATTTTCCGGAAGCGGTAATTAACTTTTTAGCCTTGCTGGGATGGAACCCCGGTACGGAGCAAGAAATATTTAATCTAGAAGAGCTGGTTGCCGCGTTTAGTTTAGAGCGGGTAAACAAATCCGGTGCACGTTTCGATCCTGAAAAAACCAAATGGTACAATCAACATTATTTACAGCTAAAGGAAAATGCGGAATTGGCGGTGCTTTTCCAATCCATAGTAGCGCTAAACGCTCCGGAATCTACTTGGGCGGCCAATTTGGACTACATAGAAAAAGTAGTGGCATTGGTTAAGGAGCGCGCATCCTTTATTAGTGATTTCTGGGAACTGAGCAGTTACTTCTTTATTGCACCCACCAATTACAATGAAAAAGCCGTCGGAAAGCAATGGAAACCCGAAACACCTGAAATAATGAACAACCTTATCGGTGTACTGAAATCCATTGAAGACTTTAGCGCATCTGAAATTGAAGACAAGGTGAAACGTTGGATAGGCGATGAGGCATTGCCGTTTGGAAAAGTGATGGCCCCCTTAAGATTAGCCCTTGTGGGCGATTTAAAAGGTCCCCACGTTTTCGACATTCTCTCCATGATAGGAAAAGAAGATAGTATGGCACGTATTCAGCGGGCCGTGGAAAAACTTTGATTTAGCTATTCCCCTGGAATACAGCCCCTATTTTGTTCTCTAGATGGATTTGGTCCTTTTAAAAAACATCGGACTGTAACAAATGCGAATAAAACTATACAGATATAGTGTAGAGTTTCGTAAATTACCTCTAGGCTATGGACAAAGAGTTTTTAAACAACTTCTTTAATTTGTCCCTTTTCAATTTAAACTTAAAAACACACTATTATGAGCTATTTCTTTTTAATACCGTTGGTTTTCTTCGGTTTCATTATTCTATTATCTTCCTTCTTCATCGTTAAACAACAAACAGCTGCGGTAATTGAACGCTTTGGGCGTTTTCATAGCATCCGGAACTCGGGTCTGCAAATGAAAATTCCTTTAGTAGATCGCATTGCGGCTAAGCTAGGGTTAAAAATTCAGCAATTGGATGTTATTGTTGAAACCAAAACCTTGGATGATGTGTTTGTAAAACTAAAAGTATCGGTTCAATATGTTGTAATAAAACAAAAGGTATACGAGGCCTTTTATAAGTTGGAGTACCCCCATGACCAGATTACGTCTTATGTCTTTGATGTAGTAAGGGCCGAGGTACCCAAGATGAAATTGGACGATGTCTTTGTTAAAAAGGACGATATCGCCATCGCCGTAAAATCTGAACTACAGGATGCCATGTTGGATTATGGCTATGACATTATTAAGACATTGGTAACCGATATTGATCCGGACGCTCAGGTTAAGGAGGCCATGAACCGTATAAATGCTTCCGAGCGCGAAAAGATAGCGGCACAGTTTGAAGGTGACGCCGCCCGTATCCTAATTGTTGAAAAAGCAAAAGCAGAAGCGGAAAGCAAACGACTGCAGGGACAAGGTATTGCAGATCAGCGTAGGGAAATAGCCCGCGGCCTGGAAGAATCCGTGGAAGTTTTAAACAAAGTGGGTATCAATTCCCAAGAGGCTTCAGCCCTTATCGTGGTTACCCAACATTACGATACTTTGCAATCCATAGGTGAGGAAACCAATACCAACTTAATATTGTTGCCAAACTCTCCGCAAGCCGGAAGTGATATGCTTAATAATATGGTGGCTTCGTTTACGGCCAGTAACATGATCGGTGAATCCATGAAAAAACAGGATCCGACCAAAAAGAATAAGTAGACATTTATTTAAAGTGGCGCTCCAATCTTAAAAACGCCCTGCGGTTTAGTGCTGCAGGGCGTTTTTTTGTGGTTAAACTCTTTTTCTGGTCCAAAAACGATTTAAAGACGTGCTGACGCTTTTTAACAAAACAAGATGAGCCTAACATTACCTCGCAATAAAAAGTTCTTAAAAAGCCCTTTAAATACTTGTGTTTTCATAGAAAATACCAATTGTTCTATTTTAGATCATCTGTAAAATCTATACTAGGTTTTTTCCTGTATTTTGGCCCAGGTATCTCGAAGACCAACCGTTCTGTTGAAAACAAGTTTTTCCGGAGTTGCATCAAAATCCACATTGAAATAACCGAGCCGTTGAAACTGAAAACGATCTTCGGGCTTTGCATCTTTTAGACTTGGTTCTACAAAACCGGTAATTTCTTTAAGCGACTCCTTATTTACAAAATCCATAAAATCCCTGTCCTTATGGGAATCTGGGCTCTCGTCCACGAAAAGTCGATCATACAATCTCACTTCTGCCGAAATTGCATGGGCAATGGAAACCCAATGCAGGGTTCCTTTTACTTTTCTAAGGCTTTCCTCTGTGCCACTTCCGCTTTTACTTTTCGGATCATAGGTGCACTGTATTTCCATGATGTTACCGTTTTCATCTTTGGTACAGCTTACCGCTTTAATGATATAACCGCTCTTAAGGCGAACTTCACCACCCAATTTAAGTCTAAAGAACTTTCTGTTGGCTTCCTCTCTAAAATCTTCACGTTCTATATACAATGCTCTGGAAAAAGGAACTTTTCTAGTGCCTGCCGTTTCATCTCCAGGGTTATTTTCGGTCTCTAGCCATTCTTCCTCTCCTTCGGGGTAGTTTTCAATTACCAATTTTATCGGGTTCAAAACGGCCATTACCCTAGGTGCAACCTTGTTTAAATGTTCCCTTAGGTGAAATTCCAACAGAGAAACATCAATTAGGTTATCTCGTTTGGCAATGCCTATAGTATCCACAAAGTTCCGAATAGATTCTGGGGTATATCCCCTCCTTCTGAGACCGGAAATAGTAGGCATTCTTGGATCGTCCCACCCATTTACAACGCCTTCTTCCACGAGCCTAAGCAGTTTTCTTTTGCTAACGACGGTATGGCTAAGGTTTCTTCTGGCAAATTCACGTTGCTTTGGGCGTACCTGCGCAGGGTTCCTAACTTGGTCCAAAAACCAATCATAAAGTTCGCGGTGCATAGCAAACTCCAAGGTACAGAGCGAATGTGAAACTTGTTCAATATAATCGCTTTCACCATGGGTCCAGTCGTACATAGGATAAATACACCAATCGGTATTTGTTCTGTGATGTGCCTGATGCAGTATCCGGTACATAATGGGATCTCGCATAAGCATGTTAGACGAAGCCATATCAATCTTAGCCCTTAAAACATGTGTACCCTCTTCAAAATCACCATTTTTCATTCCTTCGAAAAGCCTTAAATTCTCTGAAACCTCCCGATCCCTATATGGGCTATTGCTCCCAGGTTCTGTAGGTGTGCCCTTTTGTTTAGCCATCTCTTCCGAAGATTGGCTATCTACATAGGCTTTCCCCTTTTCTATAAGGGACACGGCCCAATCGTACAATTGTTGAAAATAATCGGACGCATAACATTCCTTGTCCCACTTATAGCCAAGCCATTCTACATCGCTCTTTATGGCTTCCACATACTTTTTCTCCTCTTTGGCGGGGTTGGTGTCGTCAAACCTTAGATTAACGGGGGCATTATAACGCAGTCCCAATCCAAAATTTAGGCAAATGGAGCTAGCGTGTCCGATATGCAAATGGCCATTTGGCTCTGGCGGAAAACGAAATCTTAAATGTTCTTTTGGGAAACCATTTTCCAGATCTTCCTCTACAATATGTTCTATAAAATTAAGCGGTTTTGACGCTTCGTCCATTGGATATCAATTTAAGGAACAAATGTAGGAAAAATGGAGTGATACTGGGCTACAAAAAACTTCCGCCATACAAATACACGCGTTTCACAACATTTTTGATTACCGCTACAACATTAAATTTCCCGCCCATCGATTATATGTCATATTTGTTATTGAATACCCTGTAAATCAAAGGCATTGAAAAATTATAACAGCATAAAACGATTTACAGCTCAACTGGAACCAAAAGTTTCAGTACCCAAATCAGGCCGTAAGACGGCAGAGAAACGAAAATACGACCACTTATGAAACTAAATCTATTTTGCAACATTCGATTTCTGTTTTTGGCACTCGTGCTATTGGGATCGGAACAGCTAATGGCACAGAACCTGGATGCACCGGTTCCTGCGCCAAATCAGAACCCACCAGTCGGTAGTTCACCATGGACGGCGGCTTGTGCCTCAGCATCGTTTAACAACTACTGGGTTAATTTTACTTGGGCCCCACCCCTTGTAAACGGTGATAATGAATTTATTTTGGAACTATCCAATGCCAGCGGATCTTTTGCAAACCCAACAGAGCTTGCCAGAGCGGGGGATAAAAACACCAATTTCGACTTCTTTTTCGAGTTTAATCTACCTACGGATACTAGGGGCGAAGGTTATCTTATGCGCGTGCGGAGTACTAGTCCGGCAGTTACCGGGCCATCTTCAGCGGCGTTCTCCATGTATTATATCGATTTTGATTCGCCCTTACTGATCAGTCAGAACGGCAGTGGCACCATACCTCCGGGAGGTACCATAGAAGTGTGTAATGGAAACTCCATAACCCTATCTCCACATAATATTCCCAACCCAAATACCTATCAGTATAATTGGTTTCGAAGCGGAACTCCGCTCTCTGAAAAAAGCGCGTCTTTAACGGTGAACCAAGCGGGTATGTATTTGGTTGAAGTAGATTATGGTTCTTGTTCCGGATCCGCAAACACCTTATCGAACACTATAGAAATAACTGCTGGCACTAGTTTGGGCGTGGCCATTAATCCACCGGCCAAAACAGCCCTATGTAGCGGAGAAACACAAAATCTTGAAGCTAACATTAACAATGGTAGTCTTACTTATACTTGGTACAAGGATGGTGTTTCCATTCCTTCTTCCAACAATTATATCTATACCGTAGATGCCTCTGTAGCAGGTTTTGAAGGTGATTATCAGGTAGAGATCGATGGTCCCGGAACTTGTTTGGAGCGGTCCACGGCAGTTGCCATAACCAATGCCGGAAGCTTTACCGTTACACGCAACAATGCGGCCAACGTTGTGGTTTTACCAGGACAAACCCAAAATTTAAGTGTAACTACAGATGCTTCGTCACCAACATATCAATGGTACAGAGATGGTAATCCTATCGGGGGCGCCACTTCCAACAGCATAACCGTAGCAGAAACAGAAACCGGATCTTATTTTGCACGTGTTTCATTAAGTGGAAGCGGACCTTGTTCCTCCACATCTATTGATTCGGAGGCTACCACTGTTGTTACCCCAGCTTCTTTTGAGCTAATCGTAGATTACAATACCACATATTCTGCTTGTCAAAATACAGATGTTGTCTTGGCCATAAGCACAATAAACGCGGTAGCTGCGGATAATAGTAGAACAGATGTTACTACCGACCTACTTTCCACTTTTACATATCAATGGAAAAAGGACGGTATAAATATTGGCGGTGCCACCTCTAGCAATATAAGCCTAACGGGCCCTTCAGAAAATGGCAGCTATGAGGTAGATGGAACTTTAAGCGCTTATAATGCCACGTCTAACAGCTTACCCGTTCAACTACGGGTTAATATAGATATTAGCATTTCCAGTACAAGTTTAACGTATTGCCCGGGGGGAGATCCTGTAACACTAAGTTCGGTATTAGATCTTAGTGGAGAAAGCTATGAATGGCAACGCGATGGCGCCACCATTAGTACCACAGACGCAACGTTTACAGTGGATGCCACAGGAACATACCGATTGGTAGTTTCAAGGGGAGGTTGTGATATCAACTCGAATGAATTGGTTATCGCACCTTTTGACGCTTCCCAAATAACACTGGATAGTCCGGACAATGTAGTTTTCCCAGAAGGAAGTTCTAGAACCGTTACCGCTTCTGGTGGTACTGCTTACTCCTGGTTTGATGAAAACAACAGTCTCTTAAGCAGCACGGAATCCGTAACCTTCACAGAAGAAGGAAATTACCTGCTTGTTGCCAATATAGATGCTTGTGAAGTTACCAGACCGCTGACCGTTGTATACCTAGATACTTTTAGGGTACCCAATGTAATTACGGTAAACGGTGATGGTATCAACGATCTATGGATAATACCAAATAGTTATTCCAACAATCCAGATGTCAATGTAATTATATACAACGATCAAGGAGAAGAAGTTTTAAATCAATTTGATTATCAAAATAACTGGCCCCAGTCATCCGTGGCTTTTCAAAAACAGAACATGGTGTTTTTCTACAAAATTAGGAACGCCACCGAAGTCTTGAAACAGGGGACAATAACCATTATACGCTAACTAAAGATGTTGAGGAAAGGATTTATATATTGTTTGTTTATGTTCATCGTAGGGCAGGCGGCCGTCCACGCACAAGAAGACACGCCCTTTATTGCTTATGATGTTCCTGCACAGAACCTGTTGAAGTTCAACCGTTTTCTGATCAACCCTACTTTTTCTACAGTAAGGGAAAATAACTCATATGTAAATCTTTTTCACAGAAACCAGTCGGTATCTTTCGACGATAACAACCAAACCTATTTCCTTAGCTATAGCGGTAGAATAAATGATAGAACAGGTTTGGGTCTAAGCCTTTATACCCAACGAGAAGGTCTAATAACCAACTTTGGGGTATTGGCCAACTATGCTTACGGCATAAAGCTTAGCGACAAGAGCAACTTCACCTTCGGAGCCAACATTTCTTACTACAACAGTGGTTTTGATGAAAGCAGGGCCAACCCAGTAGAGGACGATCCTTTATTAAACGGGTTTCAGGACAGTAACCTTTTGTCTTTCCAACCGGGTTTTAACCTGTCTTATGGCAATTTCGACTTTGGTGTTTTTGCTGAAAATCTTTTCGATTATAACCTTAAGACCAGTGAGTCCGTTACGGAATTCAATGAGAAAACCTTTTCCAGTCATTTGCAATATACCCATCGGTTTGAAAATGCCAGTGGTATTTTGGAAGAAGGGCGCATTATGCCTTTGGCACGTGTAAGGAAAGTAGGTGAGAACGATATTGTCCTAGGTGGTAATCTTATTTTTGATTTACCAAAACTAGGGTGGGTGCAAGCCGGTTACGATGATTTTTACGGCGCCTCGGCCGGTATTGGATTTAATCTCAATCGCAGGCTTTCCCTGGGTTATACCATGGAAAAAGGGCTCTCCAATAACTTCGACAATTTTGGGGTAACGCACGAAATTTCCTTTGCCTATTCCTTTACGCCAAACCTTACGGAAGATAGGGTAATGTTAGAGGAAGATGCCGATGATCTGGTTGAAAACCAAGACCAAGAAGAAGATGCTACCCTAGCCTCAAAGGATGAGGAAATTGAAAAACTAAAACAGCGTTTAGAAGAAAACGATGCCATTTTGGCCGAGCTAATGTTCCGCCAAGATTCTATGGAAACCAATCGTCAGAACGATTTGGAGCGAAGGTTCGAAATGGTGATGCGCATGGTACGTAACGAAACCAACGGTGGGAGACCAGACCTCGAGGAAAAAGCCAAGCAAATGTACTTTCTTAATAACGATAAAAGTGCAGACAATACAGAATTGGCATTGGAAGACACCAATTCGCCGAGCAATAAGCAGGCGGTGGAGGCTACCCTATCGGATAATTATGACACCGCCACAGCGGAGAATACCATTATTAAAAACCCAATTGAACCAATTGGTATAAAAAACACCGATAAGGTTAAACAAATAGTTACGGCCAATCGAAAGGAAACCAGAACTTATCCCACATCCAAGAGGGATGTCACAGCTATTGACGACTTTGCTCAAGAAGCAAAACGGAATAACGTAAAAGGCAGAAAGTTTAGAAACCTAGATGGAGTAACCGACGGTTATTATGTGGTTGCCAATGTATACAAGGGTGAACACTACCTCAACAAATTTATGAATGGTCTTGAAGCAAAAGGCTTAAACCCCAACTATATAGACAACACAAAAAATGGTTTAAAATATGTTTACTTGGAGCGATATGATACGTGGAAAGAAGCTTTGGCCGCGCACAAATCCAAAGTAAACGGCACTTATGATGGTGAGGTTTGGATCATGAACGTTGAAAACCGCTACACCAATGAGGCCTATGTTGATAATGTAAATAAAATAAAGGAGAAATCCTCCAAATACGATGCTAACGTTTTGCAGAAAAACGTAGTAGTAAAAGATAAAGTAGCCGCTAACACCCCAACGGCAAAAAATTACAATATTGATGGTCAGGCATCCGGTTATTACATCATAGCCAATGTATTTGCCAGCGCCAGAAATGCAAACCGATTTGTTAAACTGCTAAATTCTCAGGGACTTAGCGCCAGTTATTTTATAAATCCCAAAAATAATTGGCGGTACGTTTATTTAAAGAAACATGGTTCTTGGAATAACGCATTAATTTCATACTACACCAAACTGAATGACGCGTATGACGACGAAATGTGGATCATGCGCGTTACCCCTAACCTGCTTACTTAATGAAACCAAAAACCCCATCTAAAAAACAAAAACTCTTATCTTTTTTACTTTTTACCTTCGGCGCCCTCCTCACTGTTAGTGCCCAGGTAGCAGTACCCTTTTCCCCTCGTTTGCCCGGGAATAATATAAAGGTAAAAGGAGATCTTACACTGTTGTCCAACAATATCTTGAATACAAGGATTGTTGGCCCCTCACAGCACAACAATGCGGCCCATGGAAACAATGCGCCTTGGGATCCCAACATTGCATACCATAACGGAAACGCCAACAACCAAAGGTTGCCAATGGCCTATATCGATATTGATGGCGACCCTACCACCTTTAGTTCCAGTAGCGCCAGCCTTAATGCACCATCATGTTCCAGGGTTATTTATGCAGGTTTGTACTGGGGTGGTACCTATCCGTTTAATGAAGGCAACTCATTTGGCAACAGTAATAGTAATGACCCGTTGCCGCATCCAGGGGATTCTCATCCCCCAAACGACTTAAACAGGGATCAGCCTTACGAAAGCGTAAAGTTTAAAGTCCCGGGAGGCGCTTACGTAGATATTGGACCGGGAAGTCCGGCCATTTACGAGTACCAAAAAATTTATGACAAAGATGGTGATCTAGATGGTGATGGCAACACAGATCCAGGGCTTGCCGATGTAGATTTAATTCACTCACCATACCTTAATTATGCCAACGTAACCCATCTTTTGGCGGCTTTGGACGACAACCCAAATGGAGAGTATACTGCAGCCAATATTGTAGGTACTTTAGAGCGAAAAAGAGGAGGTAACCTAGCGGGTTGGACCATGGTCGTCATTTACGAAAACCCGAACTCCACAAGTAAATATATTTCCACTTTTGATGGTTTAACCGCCATCTCCAATGGAAACAGTGCAACCTTCGGATACAACGGTTTTAGAACCCTACCTACAGGTCTTCCCGTACGCGCCAGAATAGGTGTTTCCGCAATGGAAGGTGATAGAAACTTTATAGGGCCCCAGTTACAGTTTAAAGCCAATAGTACACCTGTTGGTGCAACTCCCGATGGGGGTTTTACCAAATTGTCTACTACCCTAAATCCTGTGGACAACTTCTTCAACAGTACCATTACGGACAACGATGCCTATGTTACCACAAGGAACCCCGCCGGGGAAAATACCTTGGGTTGGGATACTGATATTTTTGAACTAGATAACCCGGCAAACAGCGTGTTGCCCAATGATGAGACGGGCGCAGAGGTAAAAATACTCTTACTGAATGGTAGTGGTGACATTACCTATTTATTTCTCAACACAATTAGTGTAGATATTATTGAGCCTTCAATAATCCTCGAAAAAAGAGTAGAGGACATTGCAGGAAACGATATTACGGGAATGGGTGTAAACTTGGGTCAGACCCTAGATTATGTCCTGTCTTTCCGAAATAGGGGTAATGATGACGCCCTTAACTATACCATTAGGGACGTATTGCCGGTAAATACCGACTTCATCAGCGTAGATGTCGATGGGGCTCCCGGCGTAACCCATGTTTTTAATGCTGGCGACAATTCCGTAACCTTTACAGTACCCAACGATTTAATTCAGGAAAACGACCCGGCCTACGAAATACGGTTGCGGGTAAAAGTAGCCGAAAATTGCTTCGATTTTGTAGACGCCTGTACCGATCTTATTGAAAATATCGCTTTTTCAACGTATACGGGAACCTTAAATACATCCCCCATTACAAATGACCCCAGTGTATCTAGCTTAAGCACCTGTGGTCTACCCATACCTGGTGCTACCAACTTCTTGTTAGACGACCTAACTGCATGTAACTTTACACGTACGGTACAATTATGTGGTGCCAATGTTGTGCTCGATGCGGGTGATGGTTTTGACGGTTATACCTGGACAGACGGTGGTGGAAATGTAATTAACGATGGAGATCCCGATAGTGATCCCAGTACTCTTTTGGTAGATACCCCAGGAACCTATACCGTAAACAAGCAAGTGGCGGACCCATGCAAGGATTTTAACGAAATTATTATCGTAGAATTTTTTGGGTTAACACAAACAAATCCTATTTCCGCGCTCATTAACGATACTACCAATACCGTTGAGGGAGAAGTAGTTACCTGTCCCAACGATGGAGAAGAACTACCCAATATATTCCTTTGCGGATTAAACGATACCGAACTCATTCAAATAAACATACCCGATGCGGATAGTATAGAATGGGAACAATTGGATGAGGCAAGTTGTACTGCTTCGGTGGCAGATTGTGCCAACAAAAATTTAACCTGTACATGGAACAATGTGGGGGCAGGAAGTGACTTTGTCGCTTCCGATGCCGGCCAATACCGTGTAGTGATCAACTACCAAAATGGTTGTGCTACCCGCTTTTATTTTAACATATTTAAAAATCCATTAGACCCTCAATACACGTCTTCAGATCTTATTTGTAACACTTTGGGTAATATCACCGTAACCAATATGCCAATTGATTACGAATACCAGCTTTTAGATGCTACCACAGGTAATGTTTTGGTACCATATGCCAATAACAACGGCCCTAGCTTTACATTGGCAAGTAATGGTATCTACACTGTTGAAATGCGTCAGCAAGGCGTAGTGGACGGGTGTGTTTTTAGATTGGAAGACCTAGGGATTAGAACAAGGGATTTTCAGGTTGATGTAACCTCAAAAGACACCGATTGTATTGGTCTCGGAGAGATCTCCATTTCTGTCCTCGATGTACAACCACAGTACTACTATGAGATTTCCCAAGGCGGAACTACAGTAGATACTTTTGGCCCATCAACCGACAATAACTACACCTTCGAAAATCTAAACGACGGGCTTTATGATATCCTGGTAACCACCGATGATGGGTGTAACTTTACTAGTCAGGTAACCATTAACGATATAACCGATCTTGCCTTGGATGCAAGAATATCACAGCATATTACCTGCAGAGAAGGAAATATACAGCTAGATGCTATCGGTGGATCTACTCCCTACTCCTATGCCATATGGTCCTTTGTTGATCCTGGGGGAACCACTGTTATTTCATACCCGACGATAAATGACATACCTGCATCCGCCTACCAGACAAGTGTTATTTTTGATATACTAAATCCCGGAGACTACACCTTTGTTGTTGTGGACAGAAACAATTGTTCAGCAATTTCCAACCCGGTAACCATAGTTTTAGAGCCTTCTGTGGTATACACTACCAGTTTTACGGATGAAACCTGTTTTGGTGCCGCCGATGGTACAGCAACATATAACATTACATCTGCCAATGGATACAAGGTAGACTATACATTAACTTTCCCCGATACTTCAACCATTTCTAACTCATCAGGAGTTTTTACAGGTCTTCCGCAAGGAGATTATACCATAACCTTAACCCAAAGCAAAGGTCCTGTTTCTTGTGATTTTGTTGAAACCTTTACCATAGGTGGCCCTGCCAATGGAATTTCTGCTACAGCTGCAATTATAGATCAATATACCTGCTTGCAGAATGGTAGCGTTGAAGCGCAAAATGTCACTGGCGGCACCCCGCCATATGAATATAGTATAGACGGTGTAAACTTTGCATCGGGGCCTGGAGCGGAAACTTTCGGTAACCTTACCGATGGTACTTACACCATAACGGTACGCGATGACAACGGTTGTACCTTTCCTACAAATACCGTAACCCTAGATCCGTTAAATCCGCCGAGCGACCTTACTTTTGGAGCAACAGTTCCAACCTGCCCAGCATTAACATCGAACGTAACGGTATCCGTAGTAGGGGGCAACACTCCTTTTATTTTTGAAATCACAGCACCTGCCGCAAGTGCAATAAACAATGGTAACGACCCTCTTTTTATAGGTTTGGCACCAGGAACATATACCTTTAGTGTAACTGACGATAAAGGATGTACCTATAACGAAAGTTATACGATTGCCCCTGTTTCGCCCATAAACGTAGTAGGACAATTGACAAACAATATTACCTGCTTTGCCGATACCGATGGTGCCGTACTATTTACAGTTTCCGGATTCAACACAAGCTACGATTACACTGTTACAGGACCATCGGCATTCAATGGTGTTGCGGAAACGAACGCTACGATACCACTTACCGGTTTGGACGATGGTATCTACAATATTACGGTTACCGATAACGATACCAATTGTACCGACACTGCTTCGGTAACTGTGGAAGCGCCTCCTGCCGCCTTAACCTTAGCCGCGGCCGAAACGCAACCTACTTGTGTTGCGGATGGCAGTGTAGTACTTACAGCTGCCAACGGATGGGGAGGTTATGATTATAGCCTTACTTATCCGGATGCTACGGTGGTTAACAATACTACAGGGAACTTCGCTGGACTAAGCCTTGGAGGCACGTACAACGCATCTGTTACGGATGCCAACGGCTGTGTGGTTGCCACCTCCTTTGTGCTAAACACCGCTGTAGCTCCCGTACTGGCCATTGTACCAAACGATAATTGTTACTTGAGCGCCAACGGTCTTACCCTCACTGCCAATGTGGTTTCTGGCGGGGACGGCAATTATGAATACAGTCTAAATGGTGGTGTTTACACTGCTACAAATGTTTTCACGGGCTTAACCCCGGGAATACATACCATCACCGTAAGGGATGGTAACTCATGTACGGATACAGATTCAATTACGATAAACCCAGAACTGACCGTTACCGCAAGTGCAGGCAATATTCCTGCTTGTGGTACGGGTACTGATATAACCGTTACCGCCGCAGGTGGAGATGGTAATTTTGTGTATGCCGTTGTAGGAAACGGGGTTACCCCAAATGCTGGCGATTTCAATATTACCAACCCACGTACGGTTACCGGTGCGGGCGATTATGATATTTATGTAAGGGACAATAGCGGAAATGCCGGTTATTGTGAGGCCTCTTTTGACCTCAACGTTGCACAAGATGCCCCTGTGGCGATCAATGTTGTAAACACGCCTATTCTGTGTAGTGGTGCAGCTCAATCTACGCTGACCATTACTGCAAGTGGAGGAGAAGCTCCTTTTGAATATAGTATAGACAATGGTGCCAATTACCAATCATCAGACACCTTTGTTAATTTACCAGCGGGGAGTTATAATATTCGCGTACGCGATACAAATAACTGCCCAATTACCCAGATATACACTATTACAGAGCCCTTTACGCTATCAGCCTCTGCGGCGGTTACCGAATTGGTGGAATGTAATCCCTCTGCCGGAGCCGAAGTACGTATAACAAACGCTCAAGGAGGTACTTCGCCCTACGAATATAGTTTTGATGGAGGCAGTAATTATGGCCCAACTGCCATTGGTTTTTTACTTGCCGGAACCCATACTGTTTTTATTAGGGATGCCAACAATTGTACCTTTCCAATGACCGTTGTCGTTGACCCACAACCCACGGCACCGAACCTTAGCGCTGCCATAGTCTATGAATGCGATGGTGAAGGCACCATTACCATTACTCCCGATAGTCCGGCTTTTGATTACACTTACGAAATAGATGCTACGCCCAACACACCCAACACCTCAAACGTATTTAGTAATGTAGCCGTAGGAAGCCATACCATTACCGTTAATTATGTGAGCAACACAACTCCTGCCCCTAGCAATTTATTGGTAGAAAACTTTGGGTCTGGTGTAAATACCAGTATTTCAGAGGTAGATCCCGCGTATTGCTACGAACCTCAAGATGGGAGTGCAAGTCTATGCGGTTTTGGTACCAACACAAGGATACAAGACGGCGAATATTCCGTTACACAACTTATTGCAAACCCATACAGCACCTGGTTGAGCCCTAATGATCATACCGGGATACCAAATGGTAGGTTCTTGGCCATGAACGTAGGTGGGGTAGTAGGCCCCAATGGCATTATTTATGCCAAAAGAAATATTGAAGTGCTTCCCAACAGGGATATTACCATTTCACTTTGGGCATTTAACCTGTTGCGCAGCGGAACTGGTGGTGCAGACCCGGATATCAACATTACTTTAGTAGATGGTGGTGGATCCGTAATTGCCAATACAACAACAGGCAACGTACCAAAGAACAATGGTGCCAACGACTGGCAAAACTATACGGTGACCTTAAATCCTGGTGCCAATACAAATCTCGATATTGTTATCCGAACCAATTCTGCAGTAACCGGTGGTAACGATATTGCCATAGACGACATACAGGCTTTCCAAATACCTCAAGTTTGTGCTTCCTCGGTCACTATTGATGTGCAAATTGAAGACGGACATGCTTTTGACGCCAATATTACCAATTTTACAAACGCAAGCTGTAATACTGTTTCTGACGGTACCATAACTTTTGAAGTAGATAACTTTGATGCAGTAAACGGTTTTGTCTATACGGTAAACGGAGGAGCGCCTTCCGCTCCACAAACCGCTTCGCCCATAGTGCTCAATGCACTCGCGGCCGGTGTTTATAATATTGTAGTAACCGATGTGCTGGACAACAGCTGTTCGGTGAATCTATCGGAAACAATTACCGAACCTACACCCGTAGTAGCGACTGCAAGTATGACAGAGGCATTTACCTGCAACAACACTGGGGCAACAATAACAGCCAGTACTACCGGTGGAACACCTATATATCTATATCAATTGGAAACAAGTGGTGGGGCTGTAGTTAGGCCTTACCAGACCAACGCCGTGTTTACCAATGTAGCGGCGGGTAATTATATCGTACGGGCCAGGGATAATAACTTATGTGAAGATCCTATTGATGCCACTATAAACATAGCCGCACCGGCCAATCCAACATTTACAACAACACCGACCGCTTGTTATAGCGGTGCAAATGATGGTACAATCCTAGTGGACGTAACTTCCCTTCCAGGAAATGGAGGTTTCCAGTTTAGCATCAACGGAGGTCCATGGATAACCCCAACGCCGGCAACTGCAACAAGCCATACTTTTCAAAACTTGGCAAACGGAACATACACCATTGATGTTAAAGACCAGTTCGGTTGTCCGGGCGTACAACAATCCGTAACCCTAAATCCAAATCTTACCGCAACAATAGCGGTAACGGATATCAGTTCTTGTGCAGATGGCGATATTACAGTAACCGCAACTGGCGGCGATGCATCTTATGAATATGCCTTTGTGGCCACCACTACAGATCCTACCGGATTTTTCGGTGCTAGCAGTTCTTTTACTGTAACTACTGGAAATGATGGTGTTTACGATGTCTATGTCAGGGACAATGCTGCTGTTGTTCCATATTGCGAATACGTAGAGACTGTAACGGTAAACCCTGCTGTACCACTAACCTATACGTCAACACCCACGGACCCCGAATGTTTTAACGGAACGGGTTCTATTGCAGTAAATATAACCTCTGGCGAAAGCCCATATACCATACAGATCATTGATTTGGACAATGGGGGAGCTTCTAACCAGACCAATACCAACGTAGTTGCCACCACCCAAACCTATTTCAATTTGGCGCCGGGCAACTATACAATAAATGTAACTGACGCCAATGGATGTCTTGTTACCGATACCCCGATAACGATAAACAATCCCGAGGAGCTAACTGCAGACATTGGTGGCGAAACACCAGCAGATTGTACAGGCGACCCTGATGATTTTGGTTTTAAGTTTACCAACTATCCCTCTACATTGGGTACCATACAATTTAGTGCTGATGGTGGAGCAACTTGGATCGGTGACAATAGTGTTCCGGGCACTTCGGATATTTTTACCGGATACAACTCTGGCGATATCGTAAATCCTTCGCTAAGAACGGTAGATGGTTCTAACAATACGGTTTGTATTACCCATATGCCGCCTTTCGTTATTCCATACCCATTGGATGATTTGGACATTACCGTTTTTGCGGTGGTGGTAAACTGTAATGAATTGCAAGTAACCGTACAAGGTAGCCAAGGTTCACCAGACTATCAGTACACTTATTCGGACGACCCTGCCAATTTTGATCCCAATGCGCCTATAAATCCATGGACCACTCCTGCCAAAGGTGCTTCAGATCCGCATACTTTTACTGGTCTGGTGCCGGGTAGAACCTATGTGTTCTATGTGCGCGATAATGCTACCTGTGTGCGCCAGTCCAGCGTAAATGTAAATATTCTAATTACGGTTCCTTTAGAGATTACCACTGCCTACACACCAACATGTGCAGGGGCAAGTAACGGTACTTTAACCTATACCGTTACTGATAACCAAGCGCCTTTTGGAA
Source organism: Spongiimicrobium sp. 3-5 (assembly GCF_046557915.1). Taxonomy (NCBI): domain Bacteria; kingdom Pseudomonadati; phylum Bacteroidota; class Flavobacteriia; order Flavobacteriales; family Flavobacteriaceae; genus Spongiimicrobium; species Spongiimicrobium sp. 3-5. The sequence continues at coordinate 684,583 of NZ_JBHEBG010000001.1, read as the reverse complement.
ACGAATTTAGGTGGGAAGTATTTGACATGAGCACTGGCGTCCCAGTATCGGTTACGAACAGTGGTGGAAACGTACCTTATGTTTCTCCTGCAACCGTTTCATTGACCGGATTGCCAACAGGAAACTACTTCATAGAGGTTACCGAAGTGGACGGTGGAGCGGACAGCTGTGTCGGTGCTACCGAGAATCAGTTTTTGGAAGAGCTTAATCCTATTACCGGAACCCCAGCAGTTTTGGCAGATATTACGTGTGCCAACCCGGGTCTTGTAGAGATCAACTCCATATTCGGAGGCGGAGGCACATATACCTATACGTTATCTAGCCCTAATTTTACTGGAGATATTGTAACTACGGACAACCCTGTTGAGGTGCCAATTTCACAATTGGTAGATGCTACCATATCACCTACCAACATAACCGTTACGGTAGCGGACCAATATGGTTGTGGAGCTTCTTTGGGAACAATTCCTATTAATGTATCCCAAAACCCAACTATTGATAATATCGCAGTTGCCAATTGTGCCGTTCCTTTGGGCATTACCATTACGGCCAATAACGGTCTTGCGCCATATTTATACTCAATAGACGGAGGAACAACTTATTTGAACAATGGCGGCATATTCAGTAATGTTACCGCAGGCACCTATAATGTATCGATTATAGACAGCAATGGGTGTACCGATACCAGTACGGTTGAGGTGTATCCTGTATTAACTGCGGACGTATCCCTCACCAAGCTATTGGATTGTTCCGTTTCCCCAAATGCGGAAATAACAATAAACGTAACCGCTGGTTCTCTAGATTACGATTATGAGATAACCGATGGTACAGGCACCGTTGTGGCCAAAACCGCACTGCCTAGCAACCCATATACCTTCTTGGCACCTATCGCCGAGAACTATGTCATTACCATTTATGACAATAATACAACGCCCGCTTGTAATAGGGTATTCCCAATTACAGTGCCAGCGGCCATTCAACCAATATTTACGCATACGTTTACAGATGTTAGCTGTAACGGTGCGGATGATGGCACCATTTCCCTCTTCCAAACAGATAATGGCATTAACCCATTAACATATAGTATTTCTCCTGTAGCTGGCAATTTTATAGCTGCCACCAATACGTATGAAGATTTACCGCCAAACACCTACACCGTTACCGCTACCGGTACAAACGGCTGTACTACGGATATTGCCGGAATAATAATTGGCGAGCCTAATGCCATTGCGGTTCCAGATGTGGCAGTAGTAGACTTTAGTTGTTCTGCAGGAAATAATCCGGACAATGCCACCATTACCATTGACGACACCACTATAACGGGAGGAAGCGGCACCTATGTAATCTATGAATTCTACAATGACCAAGGTACTGCACCTACGGGTGATGATGTCCTTGTTCAGTCTGGTTCTAACACAGTATACACTGAGACCAATGTAGCTGGTGGCACCTATATCGTTTATGTTTATGACGACAACGGTTGTGTAGGTTCTACAACAGCAACTATTACTATTCTTCCATATGACGAACTATTGACAGCAACGGCAGCCATAACAAATGCCACAAGCTGTAGCCCTGGATTGGATGGTGAAATAACCATCACCGTTACGTCCACAAACAGCGATACCTCAAAATTTGAGTACAGCATCAACAACGGTACAACTTATCAGGCTTCAAATGTATTTGGAGGGCTAGATGTTGGTACGCACAACTTCTTGATAAGACATGTAGACACCGGTTGTATAATAACTACTTCAGAAACAATAGTGGATCCAAACACGTTCACCATAGACGTGCAAAAAATTGATGATGTAGTCTGTTTTGGAACTGCTACCGGAGAGGTAACCTTTGAATTGTTGGACGCTACCTACGGAGGTGGCTTCGACTGGGAAATCTTTGATACCAACGGAACCTTGGTAGATTTAACCGATGATATCTCTATAAATACGGGAACGGAAGCGGCTTTTGGACCAACTGCAGGAATAAACTTGCCGGCAGGAAGTTACTATGTGGCCATTTCACAGACCAACAACCCGCAGTGTGTAAACACAGAAGCGTTTAGTATAAACGGCCCGTCGGCGGCAATTACAGGCAACACACTAATAGAACCTATTACCTGTGCTGGCAACGATGGTGTTATCGAAATTACGACTGTCCTTGGCGGATGGGGTGGTTATACCTACTTTGTGGGAACCGCAGCTCCTGCCGGCCCAGGAGATTACCTTGCCAATCCAAGATTTGAGAATCTTGCCGTAGGCACCTATGAGGCTTGGGTGTTGGACAGCGAAGGATGTCAGCATATGGTACAAAACGGTCTAGCTTTTGCAGATCCAATTGCCATTACAGCTACCTTGCAGATTAATCAAGAAAACTGTACCAACTTACAAGGAGAACTTGAAGTGGTGGGTACCACTGGTGGACAAAACAGCAACTTTACCTATCAATTGATAAAAGATGGTGTAGATTTTGGCGCGCCACAAAACACCACAACGTTTAGTGGTTTGGGTGCCGGCAGCTATCAGGTCCGTATCAGCGACCAATGGTCTTGTGCAACCGTAATTGGTACGGAAGTGTTGTTTGAGGAAATGAACCTTACCGCTACCGTGGTTAAACCTATAGATTGTACAGTAAATCCTGGAGGAGAAATAACGATTACCGTAAATGGTGGGTCGGCCAATTTAGACTTTGAGGTTACCTTCCCAGATGGCTTTACTATCGTAAATAATGCTACCGGGATCTTTACCGGACTTACGCAGCCAGGAACCTATAGCTTTCTAGTTACCGATCAGGATACTACAACACCAATATGTGCAAAAACCATTACCGAAGTCTTGGATACACCAACACTGGTTACCTTCGACCCTCCTACCAGAACACACGTTTCTTGTAACGGTGGTTCGGACGGATCCGTAGTTGTAAACCTTGTGCCCACGGCGGCAGGAATAAATGACAACCCAATTTACACCTATACGCTTTATGACGCCGTTGGTACAACAGTTGTACAGCCAACGCAAAACAATCCAGATTTTTCAGGACTTTCGGCTGCCTTTTATCAGGTAGAAGTAGCGTCCTCTAGAGGATGTTTGAACAGACAGACCTTTGAAATCACCGAGCCTGCAGCGCTTACCGTAAGCGCAACGGCAACACCTTTTGATTGTAATGCAAGTAATGTTGCCAATACTTCCACGGTTACCATAACTGCCGGAGGCGGAACAGGACCTTATCTTTATAGTTTGGACAATGTTAATTTCCAAACATCGAATACCTTTGAGGTTATAGATACTGGGCTTGCCCAGAATATTACGGCCTACGTCACGGACGATAATAACTGTGCAAATACATTTGCAATTCCAACTATTCAACCGCTTAACGTATTCAATGCTGTAGTTTCCTTGGCCACCGCCATAACATGTGCAGGGCCAGAAGAAGTTACCATTGCTGTAACGGACAATGCCAATCCTGCAAATGCATATACCTTTGAACTGTTGCCTTTAGGAAATCCTAACGGTAATGAGATGCCAACGGCTTTAAACACAACTACTCAATTTGAGCTTAATGCCGTAGGAAGCTATGTTTTTAGAGTTACAGATACCGCTACGGGTTGTTATGTGGACACTGCGCCCTATACTATCGCTCCTTTTGATTTGGTAGCGGTACAGGCAACGGCGACCACTGCTGTTACTTGTTTTGGTGACACCAACGGTGCGTTGGAAATAAACGTTACCGGATATACCGGCGCCTATACGTATGAAGTGTTTACGGCCGCAGGTGTAACAACGGGTATCACAGGAGCTGGCAATACCACAACAAACCCGTCTCCCCCTATCAGTGGGCTTTCTGGAGGCAACTATTTTGTTAGACTTACGGAAACGGCCAATCCATTATGTAGAGAAAATTCTAATGTGGTTACCATAATTTCTCCTGATATAGCACTTACGGCTACAACAAACGAGGTTGCCAATGTAACCTGTACCAATGATCAAGGAGAAATATTGGTAGACCCTGTAGGTGGATATCCTCCCTATGATATTGTGTTGACGAACACAACAACGACCCAGGTTTATAATGCCACGGATGTGCTGAGCAATCTGTTTACAGGCCTTGCAGCGGGCAACTATACCGTAGCAATTACCGATGATGGTGGATGTGTTTTCAACGATACCGAAACTTTGATACAGCCAACATCAATTAGTGCGGGTATCTCACCAGATGTGGTCCTTAGCTGCTTCGGCGATACCAATGCCTCCGTATCGGCAATCAATGTTCTTGGTGGTCAGGGACCTGGTAATTATCAGTACCAATTAAACTATTATGATGCCGCAGGTGCCGCAATACTGTTTACAAGTGGTGCTCAGACGAGTGATACCTTCGACAATCTAGGTGCCGGTATTTATAGCATTACCATTACCGATGGGTGGAACTGTGGGATAGAGACCCCATTACGTGCTACCGTTAGCGAGCCCAATGAAGTTTCCAGTACATTGGTTCAGACCAGTCCATTGACATGTACCACGGATGCTACCTTATTACTGACCGCAACAGGTGGTAATGGCGCACCCTATCAGTTTAGTGCGGACAATATAACGTTTACACCAATGGCTGGTGGCAATACACACACATTCAATATTGCAGCGGGCAATGAAGGTGTTTATCAATATTATGTAATAGATGCCTTGGGTTGCGAGACCATGATATCAAATCAGGTTTCCGTTGATGTAGTGCCAATGCTCGATATGGTAATTGATGAAAGTGCGGCCATAATAAACTGTACCGGAGAAGCAACCGCAACTATTACGGCAACTGCTATCGGAGGGTTAGGAAACTATTCTTATGAATTGTTCTCCGACGCCGCATTGACCAACCTATTGGTCGGACCACAAGCGTCCGGGACTTTCGGTACATTGATAGCTGGAAGCTATTACATACGCGTAACCAGTGTAGATTGTATTGATGTTTCCCACGAAATCATAATTACGGACCCCGCTCCGTTGCAGATCGATAGACAAGAGTTTACGGATGTTACTTGTGCCGGACAGGCAGATGGTACCATAACCGTTGAGGTTTCTGGCGGAACCGGCAACATCTTGTATGCAATTACGCCAAACCTCAATCAATTTGATACCGAAAATGTGTTCACCGATCTAGGGCCGGGCGTTTATGACGTCATTGCACAGGATGAAAACGGATGTTTTATTCCGTTGCAGTTTACCCTCATTGAACCCGCTCCGATAGATGCTTCCTTTACAGCCTTGCCAGAAGTATGTTTTGGTAGCGAGGATGGTTCTATAGATGTAGTTATTTCTGGAGGAACTGCTCCATATAGAACAAGTCTAAACACTAATAATGATGCTGATTTTGTTCAGGATAGAACATCTTTTACAAATCTTGCAGCGGGGACTTATGTAATCTTCATTAAGGATGCCCAAGACTGTGAGGCTAACCTAATTGTAGAGATAGACCCTGGTGTAAACCTAAATGCTACAGTGGTGCCTGTTTACGAATGTACGGGAGATACTACAAACAATTACGTCAATATCACCTTGGAAGACGATTCTGTCCTAGGGTCTGTAATGTATGCCTTGGATTCTACAGATCCTCTAGACATGCAATTGAATCCAGATTTTAGGGACACTGCACCGGGTAGTCATTATATAGCTATCTCCCATGCAAACGGGTGTGTGTTTACGGTTGATTTTGACATAACCGCTTTTGAACCGTTAACCTTGAGTTTGGAGCAAAACAACATCAATGAGATTACTGCAATCGCTACAGGAGGTTTGGAAGAATATACCTTTATCTTCGACGATGAGGACAATGGCCCCAACAATACCTATATCATTCGCAGAACGGATACCTATACCGTGCGGGTAATAGACCAAAATGGATGCGAGGCAACAGCCGAAATATTCATGGAATTTATTGATATCGAAATCCCTAATTTCTTTACGCCTGATGGTGATGGATTAAATGATTTGTGGGTTCCACAGAACCTAGAAGCATTCCCAGAGATACTAACCATCATATTTGACCGTTATGGTAGGGAGGTCTACAGAATGGGTCAGAACGATCCAGGATGGGAAGGTCTTTACCATAACACTGAGTTGCCCACTGGTGATTATTGGTATATTATAAAGCTCAATGGAGAAGAAGACGACAGAGAGTTTGTAGGACATTTTACCCTATATCGATAAAAAACTTAACCTAAAAAGACTATGCGTATTAAACTAATAACCGTTGCGCTCCTAGTAAGCACCTTGGCCTCATGGGGCCAAGAGCTTACCATACCGCAGCTTTCACAATACCTGGCGGACAATCCCTTTGTTATGTCGCCTACCTACGCTGGTATTGGTGATCATGTAAAAATTAGGATCAATGGGCTTACACAATGGGTGGGTATAGAGGATGCCCCAGATACCCAGTCCTTGGCAGCAGATGCAAGGGTTGGCAACCGGTCCGGTATAGGAATGCTCCTATACAATGATAGCAATGGTGAGACTAAACAAAGGGGAGCCCGTGCATCTTTTGCACACCATCTTACTCTGGACAGGTATGACGATGAATTTCTTTCTTTTGGGATATCGTATAACTTTAATCAATTTAGAATAGATATAGAAAACTTTAGTGCCATAGATCCAAGTGTAACCGATGATAGGGCTACTACAAATCATAATTTTGATGTGGGCTTACTTTATAGAAAAGATAAATTCTATTTTAGTTTAAATGCCTCTAACCTATTAGGAAAGGATTTGGCCAAGTTTAATCCTGTCTTTGAGCCCAATACGCTCAGAAACTATTTTATTTATACAGGCTATCGTTACAAAAAGAACAAGAACAGTGATTTGGAAATAGAACCCTCGGTGTTCTTCCAACTTTTTGAAAGTGATGGCAGGTCTGTAACCGATGTAAACGTAAAGTTTAGATGGTACGACTTTGAAGATTACTACTATGCGGGGGTCACCTATCGTTTTCTTAACGATCAAATTGGGGATCCACTCTATATAGCACCTATAATAGGCCTAAAAAAGAACAATTTCTATTTTGGGTATTCCTATCAAGTCATTCTCAACGAAATATTAGGCTATAGTACCGGTACCCATGTGGTTACCTTGGGAGTAGATCTTTTCCAAGGACTAAGTAACTGTAGATGTATGTACTAATTTCATAGGAATGGGTTAAGTTTGTATTTGTAAAAACTTGATTTTTCCGTGGGAAACGTAGCAGTTACTAACATAAAGGTGTATGCCTATCATGGTTGTTTGCCTCAAGAAACCCTTATCGGCAGCGACTATAGGGTAGATGTGGAAGTAGGGGCCGACCTCACCAAGGCTGCTGTTTCTGATAACCTATCGGATACGGTAGATTATGTACAAATCAATGCCATTGTTAAAGAAGAGATGAAAATACCCTCCAAGCTTTTGGAGCATGTGGCCAAAAGGATATTGGACAGGATTTTTTCCGAAATTTCCATGGTAAATACAGTAAGCGTTTCAGTAGCAAAGATTAACCCTCCAATAGGAGGGGATGTAGAAAGTGTTTCCATCAAATTAACAGCCCACAGATAAACCAATATAATAACAAAAGAAGCGTAAAATCTTTGCAATAAAAACTAGTGTTCCTATTAGGTGTGTTAGAATTAATTTTTTGTAAATTTGCGTTCTCAAAACGGCATCGTGGCCGAGTGGCTAGGCACAGCTCTGCAAAAGCTTGTACAGCGGTTCGAATCCGCTCGATGCCTCAACAAAAAACCCATCTGTTAAGGATGGGTTTTTATTTTCCAATAATATCCGTACTATTCTTTTTCCTTAATAAGTTCTATACCTTTCTCTAGACTTAGCTTATCCTTAGGCAAAAATCCTTTAGTTATCAATACCAACCCACAGATAATAAGTAGTACTCCCAAACCCTTTTTTACAAAGTATATCCTTTTTTGTGTAAGCTTTCTTCTTAATTGTTTCGCTAAAAGAATTTTGAACAGGTCGGTTATAAAATATGCCCCCAGCATTGTTGCAAAAAAGATTTTTATGCGGTAAGGGTCGTTGTCCAAACTAGGTCCTACAACAATGATTACCCCAAGCCAAAAGACAAGAACACCAATATTTATGAAGTTCAACAAAAAACCCTTTCCCAACAAGCTTAGATAATCGCCTTTGGTCACTTTTAACTTTAAGGTTTCGGTAGGTTGTTTTTTAATAAATGTGGTAATTCCGTAGACCAGCAAGATGACCCCTCCAAAAACATAAAGTCCTGGCTGATTGCTTAGATTTTCCAACAACTGATAACTACTGAAATACGCAATGGTAATAAACAGCACATCCGCCACAATAACGCCAAGATTAAAACATATGGCAGCTCTAAATCCTTTTATGGCACTAGTCTCCAAGAGTACAAAAAAAACGGGCCCAATTATAAAACTTAATAAAAAACCCAGCGGAATTGCCGCCTGTACATCTTCTAACATGGTATTGCTATTCTCGTATTACATTCTTTTGATCTTGCCTCCAAAAACAGTTTTCTCGTCCATTTTTGTAGGGTTGCCATAAACCAATACCTCACCACCTGCCTTTACTGTAGCCTTTACGTAATCTGTGGCATAAACCTCGGCGCTAGAACCTGCATTGACGCTGATCGTTGTAAATTTTGTTTTAAATTCCTTGCCTTTGTAGTCTCCTCCTGTGTTAATGGCAACATCTTGGTTATCTGAAAATCCGGTAGTGGTTATCAATCCACCTGTTATGGCCTTTATCAATAATTGCTCTACTTGGGCATTGATGGCCAATTCTCCTCCTTCTTGCGCTTTTAACTCCAGTACGTCTTGTTTTATCAACTGCTCAGAAGTTATTCGAGCATCTTCGTTAACGTCTATCACTAATAATTCATCTGTGTGATAAAGTGTTATAAAGGTACGGTAACCACTGAATAGCTTATCAATCTGCATTCGCAGCTTTAGTACGCCATTATTGTTAACAATAGCCACCTTTTGCGTGTTGGCACCGGTAATAACCGCTCTGTTCACATCCGATTTTATCAACTTGATAGATAGACCATCAAACCCCTTGACCTGCGAAAAGTTTTGCAACTCCTGGGTAATTTTTTCTTCCTGCGCGGTCGCTACCTGAAATCCGGATATCAATACTATTAAAAAAAGTATCTTTTTCATCATTTCAAACTCAGTTTTTAGGTGTTTCGCGTTATGGGACACAAATTTTATTCCAAAAAATGTTCTGTATTTTCATCTATTCCAATAAACTGAAATCCAAGTGTCTTTTAACCAAATCCGTACTCTTAACCATCACCCTTACCTCGTCTCCTAATTGATATCTTTTCTTTGTTCGTTCTCCTACAATGGCGTACTCCTTTTCATCAAAGGTAAAATAATCATTTTTTATATCCTTTATCCTAACCATACCTTCGCATTTGTTCTCAATGATCTCCACATAAATACCCCATTCGGTTACGCCAGATATTACACCTAGGAACTCTTGATCTTTATGATCTTGCATAAATTTGATCTGCATATACTTAATGGAATCCCTTTCCGCGTTGGCCGCCAAATTTTCCATATTGGAAGAGTGTTTGCACTTTTCCTCATAAATTTCGGCATTTGGTGTTTTTCCAGCATCCAAATAATGTTGTAACAACCGATGTACCATTACATCCGGATATCTACGGATGGGAGAGGTAAAATGCGTGTAGTAATCAAATGCCAGACCATAGTGCCCTATGTTGTCTGTAGTATAAATTGCCTTGCTCATGCTTCTAATGGCCAGGGTATCTACCAAGTTCTGTTCTTTTTGGCCTTTAACATCCTCTAAAAGCTGGTTTAGAGAGTTGCTAATGGCTTTTTTGTCCTTAAAGTTAAGTCTATGTCCAAATCTAGAAATTATTCCGTTTAACGCTATTAATTTCTCTTCATCCGGTTCGTCATGAACTCTATATACAAAAGTTTTTTCGGGCTTCTGTTTCCCTATGAACTCTGCCACTTTTTTGTTGGCCAAGAGCATAAATTCCTCAATTAGCTTATTGGCCTCTTTAGCTTCTTTAAAATATACACTATGGGGTTCATTGTTTTCGGTGAGGTTAAAGCGTACTTCCACCTTGTCAAAGGATATTGCCCCGGCTTTCATCCTCCCCAAGCGCATTGTCTTCGCCAGTTTATTTAATGTCAATGTTGCCTCTACAACCGGTTTGGATACTTCATAGGAACCACCTCGTATGGATACTTCAGCAGGAATATTGTTATCCCCCGTTTCAATAATATATTGTGCTTCCTCATAGGCAAAACGTTCATTGGAATTTATAACTGTTCTACCAAACCATTGATTTTTAACAGTGGCCTTTTCGTCTAGTTCAAACACCGCAGAAAATGTGTACTTTTCCTCATTGGGTCGCAAGGAGCAAGCATTATTAGACAGCACTTCGGGTAACATGGGAACCACCCTATCCACTAAATAAACGGAAGTGGCCCTTTCGTAAGCCTCATTATCCAAAATTGTATCGGGAACCAGGTAATGGGAAACATCTGCTATATGTATGCCAATTTCGTAATTACCATTATCCAAAATGCGAAAAGACAATGCATCATCAAAATCTTTGGCATCCTTGGGATCTATAGTGAAGGTAAGCACCTCGCGCATATCCCTTCTTTTTGCAATTTCCTCTTGTTTAATACTGGTATCCATCTTGTCTGCATACAATGATACCTCTGCAGGAAACTCATAAGGCAATCCATATTCGGCCAAAATGGAATGTATTTCTGTCTGATGTTCTCCAGGTTTCCCCAATACACCTATGATCGTGCCAAAGGGCGAATCGGCATTCTCTGGCCACTCCGTAATCTTCACAACCACTTTATCACCATTAGCGGCTTTGCCTATTTTTTCTTTCGGAACAAAAATATCGGTATACATTCGCATATCCGTAGGGCGTATGAATGCAAAGGTCTTTTGCATCTCCACAATACCCACAAATTCGTTTTTCTTCCTTTCTAAAATTTCAACAATTTCCCCTTCAGGCTTTTTTCCTTTTCTCCTCGGGAACACGTAAATTTTAACCGTATCCCCATGAAAAGCTCTTTTAAGTTTGTTATACGGAACAAAAATATCATCCTCCATTTCATCGATAACGATGTAAGCATTTCCCCTTCCTGTGATATCCACTCTTCCGGTATGATATGATTTTGATGATGCCAAAGCTTTATAACTGCCCCGGGAAGTTTCCAAAATTCTTCTTTTCTCTTTAAGCTGTACCAATTTTTTAATCAGCAGGTTCCTATCATTTGTATCGGTTATCTGTAGTTTTGCAGCTATTTGCTTGTAGTTGAAGCTTTTATCGGTTTCTTTCTCTAGTACGGTAAAGATACCTTTTGTAATCTCGTTTTTTCTATTACTTTTCGCTCTCTTTTTCTTCTTCGTCATTAACTTTAATAATTTTGGGGAAAGTACAAATTATAATTCATTGCAGATCGGCAGATACCATAACCTTAAACCAAAGGATAATCTTATGAACATATAATCATATTACTTTTATTTTTTTTTGAATTTTAAAATATAAATGATGTTGATTATTGTCTGTTGATAGTAGAAACAAATAATTACCATAAAAATTGCTTTGAACAAAAAAGGTTTTTTGTTTACATTTTATTTAGTCCTTTTGATATTGTTTTTATTTAAAAATCAAAAGTTTAGATTTCTTATTAACCATTATTGATAACTTGTTTCAACATCATTTTTTTAATAAGTAAATGTTTTTTTAATGTTAACTAGTATACTGGAAGTTTTAATATCTTATCAATACTTTTTTAGAAATATAGTATTGGTTTGAAGATAATTTTCATAAGGCAATTTTAAAGTAGAAAACAAAAATTTAATAGTAACTTTTTATGCGCCGTTTGTTAACAAACTATGAAATTGCATAAGACCCCAAGAAACAACGAATTTTGTATTTATTATACTTTAAGTTGTTGATAAACCTAAATAACCGTTGAAACCGTAGGTATTTGTACCTTTGTTGTGCACAAAAACAGAATTCATATGAAAATTGCGATAGGAAATGATCATGCGGGTACAGAGTATAAACTTGCGATATTAGGCCTGTTAAGATCTATGGATATTGAAGTAATAAACCATGGTACGGATGGTACGGATAGTGTGGATTATCCAGATTTTGTACATCCGGTAGCATCGGATGTTGAAAATGGCAAGGCCGATTTTGGTATTATTATTTGTGGAAGCGGAAATGGCGCTTCAATGACCGTTAACAAACACCAAAAGATTAGGGCGGCCTTATGCTGGACCAAAGAAATAGTTCAGTTGGCGAGAGAACATAATGACGCCAATATTCTTAGTTTACCTGCTCGTTTTATAGCACTTCCGCAAGCCTTGGAAATGGTAAACACATTTTTAAAAACGAAGTTTGAAGGCGGAAGGCACGAACGAAGAGTAGAGAAAATACCTTGCCAGTAAGTTTTGAACAATGGCAGGCACGCACCCCCACTCCCATCATAATCACCCACATCCAGATTTAAAGGGTAGAAATCTTGTAATCTCCATATTGCTTAACGTAGTGATAACCGTTTCCCAGGTTATCGGTGGAATTATTTCTGGAAGCCTCTCCCTATTATCGGATGCTCTTCATAATTTCAGTGATGTGCTATCGTTGATTATAAGTTACATTGCCACCCTGCTTTCCAAAAAAGAAGCTTCCACAAACAAAACATTTGGATATAAAAGAGCTGAAATAATAGCGGCATTCGTTAATGCGGCCACATTGATCATTGTAGCCATTATTCTTATTAAAGAAGCCGTGGAAAGGTTTTTGGAACCTCAGGAAATAGCATCGGAACTGGTTATCTGGCTCTCTTTATTAGGCATCTTGGCCAATGGTTTTAGTGTTCTTCTATTGAAAAAGGATTCTGACAAAAACATGAATATGAAATCTGCCTATTTACATTTATTAACCGATATGATGGCCTCTGTGGCTGTTTTGGTTGGCGGTATATTGATGAAATTTTTTGGTATGTATTGGGTAGATGCTGCTTTAACCCTGGCTATTGCCTTATATCTTATTTATATGGGTTACGACTTGCTAAAAGCTTCTACAAAAGTACTGATGCTATTTACCCCAGAGACCATAGAAGTACAGCAGATAGTGGAGGCCATTGGCAATATAGAGCCGGTTAAAAATGTACATCACGTTCATATTTGGCAACTGAACGAGGACGAAGTTCATTTAGAGGCCCATATAGATTTTAAAAAAGATATAAAGCTGTCAGAGTTTGATGTGGTCTTAAACCAAATAGAGGAAGAGGTTTACCATAATTTTGGTATTAACCACGTGAACATACAACCAGAGTTTGGGAAATGTGATAGCAAAAAAGTAATAGTTCAGGATTAAAGGTATGACTGTCTCCGTTAAAACTTTTGAAGAACTATCCAAACAAGAACTTTATGATGTGCTATGCTTGCGTAGCGAGGTTTTTGTTTTGGAACAAGATTGTGCATATCAGGATGTAGACGGAAAAGACCAGAAAGCACTTCACGTTCTAGGTATTAAGAAAAATACGCTTGTGGCATACACAAGGGTGTTTAATTCGGGCGATTATTTTAGCTCACCAAGCATTGGAAGGGTAATGGTCAGGGCCTCTGAAAGAAAATATGGGTACGGGCAACTTATAATGGAAGCATCCATAAGGGCCATTTCGGAAAGATTTAATAGCGATAAGATTTGCCTTTCTGCCCAGTCTTATCTGATTAAATTTTATAGTTCACTAGGATTTGTATCGGAAGGGGAAGCGTATTTGGAAGACGGAATACCACACCTAAAGATGGTGAAAACCATTTAATGATTACACAGCCATCGACTTAATTTTAAATTATCAGTTTCCAAAGGCCGGATAGATCAGCTTACAAATAGCCGAACAAAACTTACGCTGATCGTCATTGGACCGATACAACATTGGGTTGTTTCTAGAGTAGGCCGAGGCAAACACCTTATTTTTTACCCGTGCTACCATTTTTTTCATCTCGGAACCCGTCGAAGTATATTTATCCAGTTTTTGCAATTCTTTATCCCACCAAGAAAGTTTGGCTTTTGCTGGGTTTTTTAGATCTTTTTCAAAACGCTCGATAAGCTTTTTGGACAATATCAGTTCTTTTTCGAAGGCCGTTGAAAGTGCCTTCAAATTGCTGTTATACTTTTTTCTTTTATGAAGTTCCAACACATTTTTTTGTATGCTATCAATGTTATATAAGCTGCCATATGTTTTCACAATTCTGACATAATGTTCCATCGCTTCCAATAAACGACCATTTTTTTCAGCATCCGCCGCCAAATTATAATGATATGAAAAGCTTTTATAAAGCTCCGCTTCGGGCAGGGTTTTATTTCCTTTTAGGTGGCCTTGCGTTTCCAACCAATGAAAAGCCGTTAACAGCTGTTCTTTAGGTGGCCAGCTATGGTCGCCATCATAAGTAATCATGGTGTGGTTAAAGTTTAGTTTTTGGAGGTATGTATTTACCCCTACCATTTCGCTGTAGTTCATATCCCTATTGCCGCAAAGGCCTACATAAGAAAAGTTTTGAGCAGTGGGTTTGTGCGCTGGCAAATGGGAAAACCCCGCACCGCAGGCGATTACACCTGTAATGTTTTCGGCCAAACACGCAATGGCGGTAGCCAATCTGGATCCGCCCGAAAAACCGGCCACATAAATCTGATTTTCATAGACGTTGAAACGCGAAAAGATATGGGTAAAAAGTCTATTTGCAATGTCAAAGTTACGGTTGTAGGGCCCGTTTTTGGAATCGTTGGAGCAAACCAGAATATATCCATAGGTTTCGGACACTTCAATAAACGCCTCAACACCTATTCTTCCCCTTGCAGCAGGCTCAAAAATAAGTACTATAGGCGATAATTGGGAGGCTTCAAAAGACTTGGGGAGGTATAGGGCATAAGTTTCTTTATCGGTTCCTGGGATGGGCACAGAATCGTAAACGACACCTGTCTTAACCGACAATTGGGCGGCTACTATTAAAGAATGCCCAAAGAACAACAAGAAAAGCCATCTTTTCATAGATTAAAGAAAAGCATACTCCAGAACTGGCCCGGAGCCACGTTTGTTGGGAATGTATAAAAAGTTAATCCAAAATATCCGAATAAGATGCGTCATCAGAAAGCAGGGTGGTAGCAGCCAAAATTGCATCATCGTGCGTAAGATAATAATCATAAAGACCCTCCTTGTAAAAATAGCGCTTAATTATTTCGTCTTCCAGGTTTTTTCTAATTTCCTCCTGATAGGTATCCAGGGCAGCTATTTTACTTTTGTTTATTTCGGCTAAAAACGCTTTATAGTTTTCATGCACCCCGACATTAAAAATCTCTTTGTCTTTGCTCTGCATTGCTTTTTTTAGTGCCTTTTCGGTCTGTGTCTCAAAGGTAAAATCGCTCTGCGCCACAAACGTTTTGAAGGCATTAAAATCTTCCTCGGAGAACTGGAAATCATCTATTTTTTCGATGTCTTTTTTGTAACGGAAGTCGGTTGCAAAATCGAAGATAACATTGTTCCTTAACAACGCATTTGTGAGCGTGTTGGTGCGCACGGCGTTTACTTCAATGTCTGGTAGCACACCGCCGCCATCCTGTACCTTTCTGCCATTGCGTGTGGTAAAATCCGAAAAATTGGTATTCCTAACCGCCTTACCAAGCTCATCCCTATTCCAATAATCCAAGGATTGAATGCACCTTCCCGAAGGGGTATAATACCTAGATATGGTAACTTTTAATTGCGTGCCGTACGTAAGTTTTAAAGGACGTTGCACCAAGCCCTTGCCAAAACTTCTGGCCCCCATAATAACTGCACGGTCCAGATCTTGCAAGCTGCCCGAAACAATTTCACTGGCAGAAGCACTCCTGCCGTTTACTAACACCACTAGAGGAATGTCTACATCCAAAGGTTGGTTTTTTGTTTTGTATTCGCGATTGAACTTTTTAACCTTGGATTTTGTGGTAACGATAAGCTCTCCTTTTGGCACAAACAAATTGGTAACGTTTATGGCCTCGGACAGTAACCCTCCGGGGTTGCCCCTTAGATCCAGAACAATGCGTTCGGCACCCTTGCCTTTAAGGTCAATAAGTGCCGCCTTCGTCTGCCCAGATGCTTTTTGATTAAATTTTGCCAAAACAATATACCCCGTTTTGTCATCTACCATATGGTAGTAGGGTACTGCATCTATCTCAACTGCCTCTCTGGTAAGGGTGGTGGTTTTAATTTCGCCCTGCCGTCTATAGGTGATGTCAACGCTGGTGTTATTTGCCCCCTTTAGAAGGTCGCTGGCACTATCTTTAAAATCTGCGATGGTAATATCACCAATTTTTATAATTTCATCCCCGGCCCTAAGACCAGCCTTGTCTGCCGGATAATCCTTATAGGGTTCAATGACCAGCAATTTATTTTTATAGGAACGTACAAGGGCGCCTACCCCGGAATATTCCCCCGCATTATTTATTTTATAAGCCTCTACATCCTGTTCGTTAAGGAACTTGGTATAGGGATCCAGGTCGTCCAACATATTTTTAATGGCCGTATCCATCAGTTCGGCCGGGTTGGTCTCATCCACGTAGTTCATGTTCAACTCTTTAAAGAGTGTGGTAAAAATTTCTATTTGCTTTGCTATTTCAAAAAAACCACCTTTAAAACTACTTGCGGTAATCAATATTACCACTGCGGTAACCGGAATAAGTATTTTCTTGCTAATCAACTTTTTCATCCTTGATTTTTGTTATAAATTTTTGCAACAACGCCACCATGGCTTCCTCAACCTCTTGGTATGAGGGCATTTCTTTACCAATATATAAAAATAGAAACGCAAAGTTTCCCTCCATGTTGTTAAAAACCGTCTGTTTGTTTAACCTGTACGATTCTCGGATCAATCTTTTTATCCTATTTCTTTGCACCGCACTTTTAAAACTTCTTTTAGGAACGGCAATCGCTGTTTGGGCCGGTACGTTGTACAACAAGGCCATTTCTTTATAAATGAGTTTCAAAGGATATTTGGAAACGCTTTTACCCTCCTTAAATAGCTTGTCTATTAACTTTTTGCTCTTAAGTTTTTCTTGTGTCGGGAAGGTATAGGCCATAATCATGCAAAATTATAAATAAAAACCACAGTTTAAGGACATGATACTTATCATATTTCAAAGTAGACAAGCAATGTATCTTGGCTTTGAAACGTAAACTAGAGTTGTGGGCGAATTAAAAGTAAAAAAACTTAAGGACAGCCTCGATAAAGGAATTTATATACAACAGTTGCTCACGGACATAGATGCACTAGAGTATATGCTAAATAATGACTTGTTAGAGCAAAGTCCTATCCGTATAGGGGCTGAGCAAGAATTTTGTCTGGTAGACCGGTTTTGGGAACCTTCCAATAAGGCCCAAGAAATCTTGAAAACATTAAAAGATCCTCATTTCACCTCAGAATTGACACTATACAATTTAGAGGTTAATTTGGATCCGCTTATCTTGGAAGACCGGTGTTTTAGTGATATGCACAAAGAGTTAAAGTTTTTTTTGAACAAAGCGAGCACAACTGCTGAGGTACACGGGTCAAAGGTTTTACTTACCGGTATTTTGCCCACTATAGAAACCAAACACCTAGAAGGGGAGTATATGACACCCGTGGCCCGCTATAGAATACTTAACGAAGCCATACGCGAAATCAGAAAAGACAATATAGAGCTACATATTAAAGGTGTGGACGAACTAAACCTTCACCACGATTCTATTCTTTACGAGGGATGTAATACCAGTTTCCAATGTCATCTACAAATAGATCCCAAAGATTTTAGGGCAGCCTATAATTGGTCGCAGGCTATTGCCGGACCCATACTTTCCGTTTGTTGCAATTCCCCGTTGTTGCTTGGCAGAGAGTTATGGGAAGAGACCCGTATATCGTTATTTACCCAAAGTGTAGACACTAGGGCAAGTACCTTTTTCTTGAATGAGCGGGAGTCTAGAGTAAATTTTGGCAATGAATGGGCCAGGGGTAGTGTGGTAGATTTTTACAAGGATTCCGTGGTTGGTTTTAGAAGTATTATCGGAGCAGATTATGACCGCGATAGCTTTGCCGACCTTGCCAACGGAAATATCCCAAAATTAAAGGCATTAGGCCTTCATAACGGAACTGTGTACAAATGGAACAGACCTTGCTATGGGGTAAGTGAAGGAGAGCCGCATATACGTATAGAGAACAGGTACATCCCTGCGGGGCCTTCTACCTCGGACGAGATCGCCAACATGATGTTTTGGGTAGGTGTTATGCTGGGAAGGCCCAAAACCTATGACAACATTCACGATAAGGTTGATTTTAAGGACGTAAAAGGCAATTTTTTCAATGCTGCCAGGTATGGCATGGCCTCCCAATTCTACTGGGACGGAAAACTAATTTCTTGCCAAGAGTTGCTTCTAGACCACTTTTTACCCATGGCATATAAAGGACTTTATAGCATGAAAGTTTCTGCAAAAGATGTTGAAAACTATCTATCGATAATAGAGAATAGAATTAAAAACGGAAACGGGGCTAGATGGACGATAAATGGATACCGAAAACTGAGGAGAACGCATAAACCCCGAAAAGCGCTCAACATATTAACGGCAGCTATGTACAAGAACCAAATAAAGGGATATCCAGTAAATAGTTGGGAGTTACCACGAAATGATGAAGAAATAGTAAAGAAAGAACAACAAAAGGTAGGGCATATTATGCAGACCAAGACCATTACTGCACAAGAAAATGACAGCCTTGCGCTGGTACTTAGAATGATGCAATGGAAAGAGATACATCATGTTCCCGTTCTTAACAACGATTTAAATTTAACCGGGCTGTTGACATGGACAGACCTAGAAAATCACCTTCAAGACCCTGCAGACCTTAATACCAAGGTTTCAGACACCATGAGGAAAAAGTTGATTGTTACAGGGCCAGATACCTCCCTGGCCGAAGCCAAAGGGGTGATGAGCACAAATAAGATCAATTGCCTTCCGGTGGTAAAAGAAAAAAAACTTCTGGGAATTATAACGATGAACGATTTTTGATACATGGCCCATACAATTGTAAACCCAAAGAAAAAAAAGGAAGAACACCATCTCATAGGTCATTTTAAAGGAAATATAAATGGCCCCACAATAGTTTTTTTTGGCGGTATACATGGTAATGAGCCTTCGGGCGTAGCTGCCCTTCAAAAGGTTTTTGCAAGGCTAAAAAAGCAACCTATTCCAATACACGGAAATATTTTTGGTATCAGTGGCAACATTAGGGCACAATTGCAAGGAACGCGTTTTTTAGATCAGGATTTAAATCGTTTATGGACCAAAACCAATATTGAATGTATTAAAAGAACCCCTGAAAAAGAAAGAACAATTGAGGAAACAGCACTGCTGGAAATACTTGAAATGATTAGGGGGATCCTAGATGCGGGAAACCCATCATCTAGCTTCTATTTTATTGATTTGCACTCTACTTCGAGCAGAACACTTCCTTTTATAACAATTAACGATGCACTAATAAACCGCAAGTTTTCCAAACAGTTTTCAGTGCCCATTATTCTTGGAATCGAAGAATATTTGGAAGGCCCCTTGCTAAGTTATATTAATGAGATGGGCTATGTTTCCTTAGGGTTTGAGGCAGGTCAACATTTCAGTGAAGAAACTGTACACAATGGCATAGCTTTTATTTGGCTTGCGCTAGTTTTTAGTGGCGTAATCAATAGTAGGGAAGTCCAAAATATAAAAGAGTATTACCGGCAATTACAAAAAGAAGTTGGGGGGAACACCAGTTTTTATGAAGTGGTTCATAGACAGATTATAAGTGCGGAAGATGATTTTAGGATGATACCTGGCTTTAAGAGCTTTGACCGGATTACCAAAGGCACCTTGCTGGCAACAACTAAAAACGAAAATAGTATAAGGGCCAAGAAACGGACCATACTTTTTATGCCCCTATATCAAAACCAGGGCGAGGAAGGGTTCTTTTTAATTCGTAAAATACCGGTGTTTGCACTTTGGCTTTCCTCACTTTTAAGAAAAGTTAGACTACATAGAACGTTGACAATCCTACCCGGAATTTCTTGGACCGGACATGATGCTCAAGGCCTTTTGGTCAATAGAAGAGTAGCCAAATTTCTGACGAAACCTTTTTTTCATCTTTTGGGATATAGAAACAGGACATTGGACCAAACCCATATTATAATGACCAATAGGGAGCATAAAGCCAAAAATGAACTTTATAGAAAGGCCGCATGGTTTAAAAAAAGGGGTTAAAACAACTGTTTTAACCCCATGCGGATATCACATTTACATTATTGTTGAGGTTGATACATGTTGTTTTCCCTCTTTACGTCTGCCATTAGTTGCGATGGATCTAACACAATGGCGGTAATATTTTCCAGGGGCCTATCTATGGAAAACTGATAACTGGTATACGCCCACGGCCAATCTGGCAAAACAGTTCGTTTAAGGTTTGGATATGGGTTTTCTTTCTCACCACGCATCATTCTAAGCGGCGCATAGAAAGTTTCTTGTGTATTATCATCATACACCACCAATATATCCATGGGCATGGGCATTAATCCCACACGCTCCAAAGTTACTTTAGTGCTGTTCCCGTCAGCGGTCACATTTTTAACCGCATAATCAATAACATTGGTGGTTTGGGTCCAATCCGTGAGGTACCAATCCAGCTCCAGACCAGATACCTTTTCGGCGGTTCTTTTGATATCGTTGGGGAGCGGATGCTTAAATTTAAAATCTTCAAAATACTGCCGTAGGGTCTCCATTAATTTTTCCTGACCAATAACATATCCCAATTGGGATAAAAAGACGGAACCTTTGTTATAGGCAGATATTCCGTAGGCAAAGTTATGCTCAAAGCGGTCGGCATGGGTAGTCTGTGGCTGTTCTTTCCCAGAATTTACCAAGGCGTAATAACCCTTGTAAACATCCTCGAAGGGGTTTTCCTTGTTCTGTTGCATAACTTCATTCATGCAAAGGCTAGAAATAAAGGTGGTAAAACCTTCGTCCATCCAAGCATGCTTCACTTCATTGTTCGCCAATACATGCTGAAACCAGGAATGCGCCATTTCGTGGACCATTACCCCCACCAAACTACCAAATTTACGCTCTCCGGTAATTAATGTACTCATGGCATACTCCATTCCACCATCGCCACCCTGTATTACCGAATACTGCTCATACGGGTAAGGGCCAATGTTCTTGCTGAAGAACTTCATTGCGGCCTCGGTTTTGGGTTGTAGGTTTTTCCAATTTTCCAGTATTCCTGGCTTATCTTTATAAAAGAAATGTAGTGTTGGCCCACCTACTACTTTTAAGGTGTCGTGTAGGTAATCCGGATCTGCGGCCCACATAAAATCGTGCACCATTGGGGCCTTAAAGTGCCAAGTAAGTGTTTTGCCCTTAGGTTTTTTCACCTTGGTTCCAGCTGCTTCATAACCATGCCCTATTTCTTGAGGGTTTTGAAGGTAACCACTACCACCTACGACATAGTCTTTATCGAGCGTCAGTTTTACATCAAAATTCCCCCAAACCCCGTGAAATTCGCGTGCAATATAGGGGTCTGCGTGCCACCCTTCAAAATCGTACTCCGCCATTTTAGGGTACCACTGGCTCATGGATAGGGCAACACCCTCGCTGTTATTTCTGCCCGAACGACGTATTTGTACAGGAACCTGTCCTTCAAAAACCATTTCAAAAGTGGTCTTTGCCCCAGGGGCTATCGGGTTTTGTAATGTTACTTCCAATACCGTACCCTCTTCCTTAAAAGAAGTGGCCGCGCCATCTTGTAAAAGAGAAGAAACGGTAAGAAAGCCCATATCTTCATTAGAAAGATCGGCGATCCTACTCTTGTTATCAACGAACATTCTACCGTCTGGATCTTTAATGTTTTGAAGCCGCACATCCATTTCACTACCCGGCTTAAAGGCGTTGAAATAGAGATGGTAATATACTTTGCTGAGTACATCGGGGGAATTGTTGGTATAGACCAATTTTTGGGTTCCTTTATAGGTATAATTTTCAACATCCATGTCAACGGACATGGTATAATCTACGTGCTGCTGCCAATAGGCAGTGTTGTTTTGGGCCGGAAGTGTTGTTAAAAAACCAAACACCAAGGCAAGACACCCTAAGAGGGCGTTGTGTTTATTTTGCATTTCCAACGAGTTTTACTTTTCCCCTAGAAACCTTATCCGCTAGGATCAACGCATTGTAAGCGTTCACCATTTTACCAGATTTTGAAATAGCGCTAAAGGTAGATGTCTTGGCGGTGTCACCCCCTAAAATAATGGGCGATTTGGTGGTAAGACCAGATTGCATCAAAACTTTTTTAACCTCCGAGGCACTTAATTTTGGATAGTAAGACCGCACTAGCGCCGCTACACCGGCTACTGCAGGTGCAGCCATGGAAGTTCCTCCTATGGACTCATAGGAATTGTCTGGAAAAGTAGAATAGATGGCACCACCGGGTGCAAACAGATCTACATTGATTGCACCATAATTTGAAAAGGAAGAAACCATTTCCGAGCCGTATTTATTATCCAAAGAACCCACAGTAATTACATTATCTGCAATTTCCGGACCATTGTTGATCTGATCGTTGGGGAAATTTGGGTTAGTGGGATCATCAAGATCGGAACCATCATTACCTGCTGCATGTACGATCAGCACATCTTTGGTGGCCGCATATTTAATGGCATCATATACCCATGTGGCATTGGGCGAGAACGATTTGCCAAAACTACAGTTTATAATTTTTGCCCCGTTGTCTGCCGCATAGCGGATTCCCAGCGCAATATCCTTATCATATTCATCTCCATTGGGAACGGCTCTAAGGCTCATTAGCGCCACGTTATTGGCCACACCATTGGCGCCTTTACCATTATTGCGCTCTGCAGCAATTATTCCGGCCACGTGCGTTCCATGACTCTCATCTTCAACCCGGTTTTGTGGATTCCCATTCCCATAATCGGTATCGGAAATGTCATAAGGATCGTCGCCCACAACCTTTCTACCGTTAAAATCTACATTAAGATGGTAGTTAAGACGACCAGAATAATAAGTAATCCCTTCTTCCAATTGTTCAATGACCTCGGGTATGGTGTCACCATATCCTAACATCTGCATTAGAACGCCGATGTTCTGTTGCATGGTCTCGTCCTCCGTTTTTATAGCGGTAAGATCTTCTTTGTCATAGGTATCTTTCCCCAAATGTTGCTTCAATGCGTTATCGGCGTTTTTTACGGATTGTAAAATTTGCTCATAGCGCTCTTTACCTTGTGCCGCTTTTGGGTACCCTTTGTCCAACTCGGCCTTTGCTTTTGCCTGCATAGCGGCATCACCAAGTTTTAGCCTTAGGATACGGGTATACTCTAGTTGTTCGTCATAGGACTCGCCCAAGAAGTTATATCCGTGAATATCATCTACATATCCATTCTTATCATCGTCCTTACCATTTCCGGCAATTTCTTTTTTATTGGTCCACAGCACATCATCCAAATCTTCGTGTGTTATGTCTATACCAGAATCGAGTACGGCTACAATTACCTTGGCGCCTTTTTTATTCCCTATAATCTCGGCATAGGCTTTATTAACGCTCATGCCCGGAATGGTATCGGTAATTAGATCTGCATGCCCCCAACTCTTTTTTTGCGCTTCGGTAAGCTCAGAAATTTTTAGGGGAATGGTATCTATGTTTTCAATGGGGGTAGATACCAATGCGGTGGCTCCGCAACCAGATAGTACCAAGGCTGCTAAGCAAAGGCCTACAATCGATTTAGAAAATGAAATTGTCATATATTAAGATTTAAATAGTATACATTTTTGCGCCCGTAATGTACAAATTTCCACCAACATGGGGCCGTAAACTGATAGCCCCACCCGTTAAAAAATCATAAAATTGGTAGCATTTCATTATGATTAAAAAGAGAACCTTAGTGCTTTTAAGTGAAAAGTTCATTAAAGGTATGGGTTTCTTTTACCCTTACCCCCTTTTCGGTATTTTGAAGGGTACAGATTTCATTAGTGGCATCGTGCTCAAAAAACAGGTAATAATTATTGGCTATGGCCTTTTGTAAAAATTTGCTCTTTTCGTCCAAGGTAAGCAGCGGCCTAGTATCGTACCCCATTACATAAGGAACGGGCAAATGCCCAAGGGTAGGGATAAGATCTGCTACAAAGACCAAGGTTTTTCCCTGATACTGAATATGTGGAAGCATCTGTTTTTCTGTATGGCCATCAACACAAAGAATGTCAAAGTTCAACTCGGAACCGGTGATGAAACCAGTGTTTTCTTTGGCTATAAATTTAAGTTGACCACTTTCTTGCATTGGCAAAAGATTTTCCTTTAGAAAAGAAGCTTTCTCTCGCTGATTGGGCTCCGTTGCCCATGCCCAATGCGATTCATTGGTCCAGAATACGGCATTTTTAAAGGCCGGCTCGTACCCTGTCCTGTTTTTATTCCATTGTACGCTTCCGCCACAGTGATCGAAGTGTAAATGGGTCATAAAGACATCGGTAATGTCATCGCTGTGGAATCCGGCTTTTTTGAGTGAGGCATCTAAAGAGTGGTTGCCCCATTTGTAGTAATAACTAAAGAATTTATCGGATTGTTTATTTCCCATTCCGGTGTCTATCAAAGTAAGTCGATCCCCATCTTCGATCAATAAACACCGTCCGGCAATATCGATCATATTGTTTGAATCGGCAGGATTGGTCTTGCTCCAAAGCGATTTTGGAACCACGCCGAACATGGCCCCGCCATCTAGCTTAAAATTTCCGGTTTCTATAGGGTATAACCTCATGCTTTGCAAATTAATAAATCCATAGGGAACCGGTTAATCTTCAACTACATATTTTAGATATTATGAATTGTTAAAAAAAAGCCTATTTTTAGAGTTAATTCTAGAGTGATTTGAGGAAATTAGAACGCAGCTTGTCGTTGACTTCCGTGATAGCGATCAGTATAGGCGGCATGCTGGGCAGCGGCATTTTTGTATTACCCGGTTTGGCGGCTGCGAAGACAGGATCTTCCCTATGGCTTGCCTATTTGTTGGCGGCCTTATGCATTCTTCCCGCTGCATTATCCAAATCCGAATTGGCCACCGCCATGCCATCATCTGGCGGAACTTATGTGTATATCGAAAGGGCCTTTGGGCCGTTTTTTGGTACAATTGCAGGCATAGGACTCTGGCTATCCCTACTTCTTAAAAGTTCTTTTGCACTTGTTGGTTTTGGGGCGTATCTATCAATTTTGGTAAATATCGAAAATGGGCTTACAAAATATATAGCACTTGTTTTTCTGCTGATTATACTCTTTCTAAACATTTTTGGCGTAAAGAAAGTGGGCAAGGTCCAAATTGTAATTGTCTCCATCAGTGTAATTACACTTGGACTGATCTTGGTTTTTGGGCTTCCTAAGGTTTCCCCTGCCTTGTTGGAGCCTTTTATGCTGAAGGGAAACATGGGCCTGGTCTCTACCGTGGCCTTTGTGTATATTTCCTATGCCGGTGTTACCAAGGTAGCGGCAATAGCCGGTGAGATAAAGAATCCTAGCAAGAATTTACCAAGAGCTATGATTTTTTCGCTGATCATTATGGCCACAATTTATGTTTTTGTTGCCTTTGTGCTTGTGGGCAATATTCCTATGGAAGCTCTGGAAAGGGATATTAGACCTATTTACACCATAGCCAATTTGTTGGGAGGCACCTATGTGGGCTATATTGCGGCAGGGGTGGGTATCATAACGCTTATTTCAATGGCCAATTCCGGAGTGCTGGCCGCTTCCCGCTTTCCTTTTGCCATGGCAATAGATAGTTTGCTGCCCAAGTTTATGGGTAAAATACATTCCAAATATTTAACGCCTGTTGTTACTATTGTGATGACCTGCATAATAATGGCATTGGTTATTTTATTTCTTGATGTAGAAAAAATAGCTAAGTTGGCAAGTGCCTTTATGGTAATGATGTTCATTTTGGTGAACGCCTGCGTAATTGTTTTAAGAGAAACAGCGGCGCAATGGTATAACCCCCCTTTTAGATCGCCTTTATATCCTTTTGTACAATTGTTTGGTATAATCAGCGGAATTGTGCTTTTGGTCTTTCTGGGGCGCGGTCCTTTTATTGCGGTCCTTAGTATTTTTGTTATCGGATATGGCATCTATTATTTTTTTGGAAAGAATGCCACGCGTACGGGTATTCTTCGCAAATATGGGCATCGCCCGGCACTATATCTTTTCTACAAAAGAAAGGACAACAAACAAATTACGTATAGGCAAAATCAATCGGGCAACAACCAGAATTTGGATGGCAAGTTGGCATCGGATGCCGGTGTAGCGGTAGCGTTATTGGGTAATGAAAAATCGCCCGAAATGCTGGTAGAAATTGGCGCGGCCATCAATAAAAAGAAAAAAATACAGGCGGTTAATATTACCGAAGTACCCAACCAAACTTTTTTGGATGCCTTTGTAGAGGAAAACCCGAGGATTCTTTCCTTGGAAAGGCGTATAGCCCGCTTGGGACAATCCAAGGAGATAGAAATAGATTTTGAAGCGGTGGTAACCCACGAGATTTCGGACACCATTCATGAGCTCAGTGATCAAACCCATTGCGATTGGCTGGTAATGGGGTGGAACGGCAGGGCCCACAGCGGTATCTTGGTAAGTAATCCTATCGGCTGGTTGTTAACCCATATAAATTCTGACTTTGCCCTTTTCAAGGATGATGGGGTACGTTATATCAGCAGGGTTTTATTGGCCTTACGTCCCGGAAGGAAGGACAAGAACTTTATTGCCGTGGCAGATAGGATATGTCAGTTCTATAATGCTTCCCTAACGCTTTTACACGTGGTTCCAGAAAGTATGGACAATACAGCAATACGCCAAATGGAGGAAACCTCCCAAAAATTACTGGAAAAGGCCAGAACAAAAAGCAAAGTAGAAATAGTGGTTAATGACGATTCTATTACAGCCATTTCCAAGGCCTCGGCAAGTTATGACCTTCTTATTTTGGGAACCCCTCAAAAAGACAATTGGATCAGCGTGCTTTTTGGGACCGGAAAGGATATGTATACCGAAAAATCGGCCTGTTCGGTTTTACGGCTAACAATGAGGGACAACTAATTTATGATCGCGACATAGAACAATTTTATTAGTATTTTTATAAAAAAAGGGTTAGATGCTAGAATTGGCCGGAATAATAATACTGGGAATTATTGCCCAATGGTTCGCTTGGCGTTTAAAATTGCCTGCAATTTTGCCTTTAATCTTGATAGGCTTATTGGTGGGCCCAATAGCCACCTTGTTTACCGATGACGGCGGTAAGCTTATAGAACCTATTTGGAATGGTGAAAAAGGCTTGTTTCCCGGAGAAGGACTCTATTACTTTGTTTCCTTGGCCATTAGTATTATACTTTTTGAGGGAGGTCTCACTTTAAGGCGATCAGAGATCGTCAACGTAGGCCCCGTTATCACCAAATTGATTACCGTTGGGTCTATAGTCACTTTTTTCGGCGCAGGTTTTACGGCTCACTATTTTTTTGGCCTTAGCTGGAAAATCTCTTTTTTATTTTCTGCCCTTATCATAGTTACCGGACCTACGGTAATAACCCCTATCCTAAGGAACATTCCATTAAAAAAGGATGTTTCGGCGGTTTTAAAATGGGAAGGAATCCTTATAGACCCTATTGGAGCCTTGGTAGCGGTATTGGTATTTGAGTTTATTAGCGTTGGAGAAAGCGAAGCATATACAATGACCGCCCTGATAGAATTTGGCAAGATATTACTCTTTGGCACTACCTTTGGATTTACCTTTGCCCACGCTTTGGCCTTTGCCATTAAAAAGAACCTGATTCCCCATTATTTACTGAATGTAGTTTCCCTTTCCGTGGTGCTTTTGGTATTTGTGGAGTCGGATATTTTTGCTCACGAATCGGGCCTTTTGGCCGTGGTGGTCATGGGCATGGTCATGGGCAACATGAATTTGCCAAACTTAAAGGAGTTGCTCTATTTTAAAGAATCTTTAAGTGTACTCCTAATATCCATTCTTTTCATTCTCTTGGCGGCTAACATTAATATAACCGACCTAGAATTATTGTACAATTGGAATACGGTCTGGTTGTTTGCAGTCATCGTTTTCTTGATAAGGCCACTTGGGGTATTTTTAAGCACACAAGGTTCTTCTTTAAAACTTAACGAAAAACTGTTCATAGGATGGGTAGGCCCAAGAGGAATAGTTGCTGCGGGCATCGCTTCGCTCTTTGGATCCAAACTGCTGGCCAAAGGCGAGCCGGGCGCGGAATATATAACCCCGCTGGTCTTTATGATTGTGCTGGGAACAGTGCTTCTCAACGCTACCACAGCAAGGATGTTTTCGAAACTTATCGGAGTTTTTCTTACCAAATCCGAAGGGATTTTGATTATTGGCGCCTCTAAAGTTTCCAGGCTCATTGGGAATTACCTCATGAAGAACAATAGGCATGTGGTGCTTATAGACAACAACCCCACCAATGTTGAAAAGGCAAAGCGGTTGGGATTGGAGGCCATAACCGCCAATATTTATTCGGATACCTTAGCAGATAATATCGAATTGAACGATATGGGGTATTTAATGGCACTAACGGGCAATGCGGAAATAAACACCTATGCCATTGAGAAGTTTAAAAAACAATTTGGCGAAAACGGCTCTTTCCGCCTAGTGAACACGGACGAAATGAACAACCCTGATAACAACCCAAAAGAGGGGCTCTTTTCCCATACGGACGACTTTATACGGTTAACGGATACCGCCAGAAAATATCCTGCTGTACACGAGGTAACTCTCAAAGGAAAGGAACATTACGATAGCCTTATAGCTATTACCAAGGCCGATATAGACATTGTACCTGTTTTTTTAAAGACCCTGGAAGGCGATTTAAAAATTATATCTTCCTTTAGCACCGAGTTCAATGATATACGAAAAGGGTACAAACTGGTCTATATGGGCAAAATGTTTGATTTGGATCGGCTTAACCTATCCAAGGACGTTGGCTAACCGTACTGTCTTTTACAACACATTCTTTTTTATTCACAACAAATACGGATCAATAACTCCACAATTGACAATATGTTAATGCCTGGCCCGTTATTTTCAAGCTGAATTTTTTAACCCCAAACCAAACCCCATGAAAAACCCCATCACATTTTTGGCCTTGGCCTCAATTTTGTTATACGCAGGATGTTCTAGCGATAACGATGACGGCGATTGTAGATCTTGTTCCGTAGAAGGGCAAAAAGTTGAGATTTGCGATAATGGCGATGATACTTTTACATTTACTTCTGGAGACGAAACGGATACCATTTCATCCGAGCAGTTACTGGGATTATCTCCCCAAGCTTTTGTAGACTTAATTTGCGTCGGGCAATAATTGAAGTACAAGGAGTAGTAAGCGGCCTTTTAGTCGTTTAATTTTAAAACGGCCATAAAGGCTTGCTGTGGTATTTCTACATTACCTACCTGACGCATCCTTTTTTTACCTTTTTTCTGCTTTTCCAAGAGCTTCCGCTTTCGGGAGATATCGCCCCCATAACATTTGGCGGTAACATCTTTTCGGAGGGCCTTAATGGTTTCCCTGGATATAATCTTAGATCCAATGGCCGCTTGTATTGGGATATCGAACTGCTGTCTTGGAATAAGTTCCTTTAGCTTTTCGCACATTTTTTTACCAATATTGGTGGCATTATCAAAATGTATTAGGGCAGAGAGGGCATCTACTGGCTGTGCGTTTAAGAGAATATCTACTCGCACCAATTTGGAAACGCGCATACCAATAGGCGCATAATCAAACGAAGCATACCCCTTGGATACCGTTTTTAAACGATCATAGAAATCAAATACAATCTCGGCCAAAGGCATATCAAAATTGAGTTCTACGCGCTCTGTGGTAAGGTAGGTCTGGTTGGTGATCTGTCCGCGTTTTTCTATACATAAGGACATTACGTTACCTACAAAATCTGATTTAGTGATTATCGTGGCCTTTATATAAGGTTCTTCTACCCGGTCTACGGTAGAAGGATCAGGAAGATCGGTAGGATTATTAACTATCAAAGGAGTTTCCGGGTTCTTTCTCGTATACGCATGGTAGCTAACGTTGGGCACCGTGGTAATTACGGTCATGTCAAACTCCCGTTCTAAACGTTCCTGTATAATTTCCATGTGCAGCATGCCCAAAAACCCACAGCGGAAACCAAAACCTAGGGCAGCACTACTCTCTGCAGTAAACACCAAGGAAGCATCGTTCAACTGCAATTTTTCCATGGAAGACCTAAGCTCTTCAAAGTCTTCGGTATCTACAGGGTAGATCCCAGCAAAGACCATCGGTTTAACATCCTCAAAACCTTCAATGGCATTTTGGGTAGGCTTTGCGGCATCGGTAATGGTATCACCTACTTTTACTTCCCTTGCATCCTTTATCCCGGTAATCAGATAACCAACATCCCCTGCCTTTATACTCTGTTTGGGAACCTGGGTAAGTTTCAAGGTGCCAACTTCATCTGCAAAATAACTTTTGTCGGTGGCTATAAATTTAATCTTTTGCCCCTTTTTTATTTCTCCATTGATTACTTTAAAATAGGTTTCCACGCCGCGGAAGGGGTTATAAACTGAATCGAAAACCAGGGCTTGCAACGGCTCCTCCAAATTACCGGAAGGTGGGGGTACCAATTCTATGATGGCACTTAGGATTTCTTCGATCCCTATCCCAGCTTTGGCGCTGGCAGGGATAACATCCTCTGGTTTGCATCCAAGCAGATCTACAATATCGTCCGTTACCTCTTCAGGACTTGCACTTGGGAGGTCTACTTTGTTAAGGACAGGAATAATTTCCAAATCGTTCTCTAGGGCAAGGTACAGGTTGCTAATTGTTTGGGCCTGTATGCTTTGTGCTGCATCAACAACAAGCAAGGCTCCCTCGCAGGCCGCTATGGAACGGGAAACTTCATATGAAAAATCTACATGCCCGGGGGTGTCTATTAAATTAAGGATATAAGATTCCCCTTTATAGACATAATCCATCTGAATGGCATGGCTCTTTATGGTTATCCCGCGTTCGCGTTCCAAATCCATGGTGTCCAACAACTGATCTTGTTTCTCCCTTTCGGTAACCGAACCGGTAAAGTCCAACAACCTATCTGCCAAGGTACTTTTACCATGATCAATATGGGCGATGATACAGAAGTTTCTAATTTTTTTCATAGCCATTACATAGAATTGCTTTACCCTTGATCCGGTTAATAAAAACTAAATCATAAAGCAACTGCAAATATAACTTAATTTATAGACCGCAATCTACCTTATGTTTATAAAATCTGAGGTAAACTTTGGCATCCAATATCAACAAAGATTGTGTGTTTTGTAACGAAACAACTAATATTTTGTTAGATTTGATTTTCAACCCAAGTACTAAGTGAGACCTCTTTTTCTACTTTTTATACTGACTTTGGTCGGTTCACAAGGCCTATGCGCGCAGACTTTTTTGGTCTCAGGAGAGGTTAAGAACGCTCAAAACAATACCATTCCCTTTGCCAATGTATTTGTTTTGAGGATTTCGGACACCACTATTGTGAAAGGGGCCTCGGCCGATGAGAACGGTAAATTTACCATTCAGAATG
The DNA here is from genome assembly GCF_046557915.1 of Spongiimicrobium sp. 3-5. NCBI lineage: Bacteria > Pseudomonadati > Bacteroidota > Flavobacteriia > Flavobacteriales > Flavobacteriaceae > Spongiimicrobium > Spongiimicrobium sp. 3-5. Next base: position 652,880 of record NZ_JBHEBG010000001.1, on the reverse strand, counting down.
TACCTCCAAATGTATATTACCTAAGGGCCAGTTATATAGGAAAGACCTCAAAATTGTTGGGTATAGATATTTCGGCAGACGTTGTTATTGGTGCTTTGATCATAGATCGGGAGATTGAAATGTTAGACGAGGTTGTTGTAACTTCTAACAGGCCGGTTGTTGAAAGAAAGGTAGATCGGTTGGTGTTCAATGTAGAAAATACGGTACTGTCACAAGGAAGCTCCTGGGAAATTTTGCAGCGCACCCCCGGAGTAATAGTGCTACAAGACCAATTACAGATACGGAACCAAGCGGCAACGGTATATATCAACGACCGAAAGGTACAGCTGTCTTCTTTTGAAGTTAAGGAACTGTTGGAAAACTATCAGGGACAGTATATAAAATCCGTAGAGGTCATTGGTAATCCGCCCGCCAAATACGATGCCGAAGGCGGCCCAATTCTAAATATAGTAACCAGCAAGAATATTTCTTTGGGGTATAAAGGAAATGTAAGCACTAACTATACCCAAGCGGTTTTTCCAAAATACAGTTTTGGCACGTCGCACTTTTATAAAACCAAAAAGCTGAACCTGCACGCAAGCTATTTGTTTAGCCCAAGAAAGGACTTTAAGACCACGTCCAGTGAAACCAACTTTATTGACGGAACCGGCATCTTTTCTAGATGGGCCACGGCTTTTGATAGAACATCGAGGTTTAGGAGCCATAGTGCAAACCTAAGTTTGGATTATGAATTTGATGAACGGAACGAACTTAATGTTACTTCCTCTGCCCAGCTTTCTCCCTATCGTAAGTTCAATAACTTTCAGACTACCGATATCCGTAATGGTGCCGGTGTATTGGATTCAATTTTTACTACGGACAGTAATCTAGATGAAGACCGGAAAAATCTTTCTGGGGACATTACGTTTAAACATCGATTTAAACAAAAAGGACAGATACAGGTTAACGGGCACTATACCAAATTTAATCTGGACCGCACACAGGATGCAAGTTCCAATTATTTTGACCCCAACGATGTCTTTATTAGGAACTTCAGTTTTTCAACCGATGCCGCACAGGACATTGAGATTTTTACCTCCCAGCTCGATGTTTCAACAATGGCGGGAAGCACCCGTATAGAAACCGGGCTAAAAGGCTCTTTTATCAATTCTGAAAGTGGGCTCAACTATTTTACTGTACTCAATAGTGCCCGGACGTTAGACCCTTCGCTGTCCGACAATTATCTGTATGACGAAGATGTATACGCTGCTTACCTAAGCATCGCCAATGACTGGGACAAATGGAGCCTTAAAACCGGACTACGAGCCGAACATACCATAAGTTCCGGGACTTCGGTGGCCCTGGCTACCATTAATAGGTTAGAGTATTTTGAGCTTTTCCCCACGCTAAATATCCTTTTTACCCCAAGTATCAATCATAGTTTTGCCTTTGATTATTCCAGAAAATTGACCAGGCCCCGTTATGAGGATTTAAACCCTTTTAGATATTTTATCAATGAAAACAATTTTACGGATGGCAACCCCGACCTAGTCCCTAATTTCAGTAATAACTTTAATTTGAACTACACCCTAAACCAAGAATTTTTCTTCGATTTTTACTATAGGGACAATGGCAAATACATCTCTACCTTAGGGTTTCAAGACAATGAAAACCTAACCCTAAGGGACATCACCCAAAACGTTTTGGAGAGCACTTCCTACGGATTTGATTTTAACTACGGCAAGGCCATAACCAAGTGGCTTTACCTGTATAGTTATATTTCTATTTTCCATGAGGATGAGACTTTTTTGGCTCTGGAAAGCAACAATCAAATAGCTACCAACAATGTTGACGGATACTACATAGACCTAACCAATTACCTAAGCCTTTCCAAGGATGGTACCTTTAAAGGGGAAGTAAAATTCACCCATTTGTCCGGATTTTTGCAGGGATCTTATAAGCAAGAAGAAACTTCTAACCTTAGTATAGGGCTTAGAAAGTCTTTTTGGAACAAGAAAATGTTAATGAGCCTAACAGCGGACGATATTTTTAATACCGCCAATAGCGCGGTAACATCTAGATACCTAAACCAGGACAATTCCTTTTTTGCAAGAACAGAAACCAGATATGTTCGTTTGGGGCTTACCTATAACTTTGGCAATTTTAGATTGGTGGATAATCAGCGTGATATTGATAAAATAGAGCGCGACAGAATTAAGGAAGAATAGGAAAAACCTCCATTCCACGATAATTTTGTATTTTTGCAGACCAAAAATTATAGCAATTGCCCAATATAGGTAACATAGCACTACCCGATTTTCCCTTGCTTCTTGCCCCTATGGAAGACGTAAGCGATCCTCCTTTCCGTGCACTTTGTAAGGAACAGGGGGCAGATGTGGTATATACCGAATTCATTTCATCCGAAGGCCTTATCCGCGATGCGGCTAAAAGCGTTATGAAGTTGGATATTTATGAAAAAGAGCGCCCGGTAGGCATTCAGATCTTTGGTGCCAATTTGGATTCTATGTTGCAATCCGTGGAGATAGTGGAAAAGTCCAACCCGGATATTATAGACATTAATTTTGGCTGCCCAGTAAAAAAGGTAGTCAGTAAAGGGGCCGGGGCCGGCATTTTGAAAGATATAGACCTTATGGTTTCGCTTACCAAAGCTATGGTAGAACATACTCATTTGCCAATTACCGTAAAAACAAGACTGGGTTGGGACAACGATACCATTAAGATAGTAGAGGTTGCGGAACGCCTGCAAGATGTGGGATGCAAGGCCATTGCCATACACGGTCGCACACGGGTACAGATGTATAAAGGATCTGCGGATTGGGCGCCCATAGCAGAAGTTAAGAACAATCAAAGAATGCATATCCCAGTCTTTGGAAATGGGGATGTGGACAGTCCGGAAGCTGCAAAAAGAATGAGGGACGACTATGGTTTGGACGGTGCCATGATAGGGCGCGCCTCTATAGGCTACCCTTGGTTTTTTAGGGAGTTAAAGCACTATTTTAATACGGGCACCCATATGGCCGCGCCTACAATGGAAGAACGGGTAACCGCTGCAAGAAGACATCTACAGATGGCCATTGATTGGAAAGGGGAAAAATTAGGGGTTTTTGAGACCAGAAGGCACTACACCAATTATTTTAAGGGCATTCCTAATTTTAAGGAGTATAGAATGAAAATGGTAACCAGTGATGATGCAAGGGACGTTTTTGCCGCCTTTGATGAGGTAATGGAAAAGTTTGGGGACCATCAATTTGCCTAATTGGGCACCAATACCAATAGGGTTATTGGGCAGTTACAATCAATTTCCTATTAATTCTACTGCTTGCAATTTTAGAGGCAATTATTCCAAGCACAATAATGGTTGCCAAAACAACCAAAACATTCATCACGTTATATTCCACAGGATAGGCGAGGGAAGGGGTTATTTTCAACCATCCAAAGGCCAGTTGTGAACCAATGAGCAAGGAACCGATTAAAACACCGATAAGTCCGCCCATACCAGTGACCAGAACGCCTTGCACGAAATAAATCCTACGGAGTTCCCTAATTGTGGTGCCTAGATTGTAAAGGGTCTTGGAATTTTGTTGTTTGTCCAAGATCATCATGATAATGGCACCTACCACATTAAAAAGAGCAATAATCAATACCAGGGTAAAGATGAGATAGGTGGCCAAGTTTTCGGTGTTCAGCATTCTGTAAAGGGTGCTATTGAGTTGCTGTCTGTTTCTGAGGATTACTTTCCCAGCAAAAACCTCGGATATACGTTCCCTAACGGCTGCCACATCCGCGGTATCCTCCAGTTTAAAATTGATGCCCGAAACCATAGTGTCTTCCTTCTCTAACAAGGCCTGAACAAGTGGCAGATCGGCAAAAACATATTTACGGTCCAAATTGTCTTCCACGGCATACATACCGGTAACCACCATGTTTAGCTCGTTATAAGGCTTACGATCCAATGCCTGTTGCGAAAGGGAGCCTTTACCCGGTTTTGGGGCCAAAATCACCAAAGGGCGGCGAAAATCGTTAATAGTAAGACCTAGTAGATTGGCAATACCGAGGCCAACGACTCCTTGTTGGTCCCCTACTTGCCAATTGCCCAGATAGATCATGCTATCCATGGCGGTGACCTTCCCATAGTTGGCATCTACACCTTTTATGCTGGCCATATGTCCTTTTTTACTATGGGTTAGGTATACTTTTTCTTCCAGTTCCTTGGCGTAGTATACCAGACCGTCTAAGTTGTCCAAGGCCCTACCTTGCTCTTCAGATACCGAAAAGAATTTGCCGGTTAAGGGCTGTGCTTTTAGATCGGGGTCAAAAGTATTGCTAAAAGAAAGGCTAAAGGTTTTTAGGCCCGCAAAGCCCGAAAGAACTATAAACAAGGCCGCAGAGCCTATCACAATAACCAGAAAAGTAATAAAATTGATAATGTTTACGGCATTCTGACTGCTTTTGGACCGCACGTAGCGCTGCGCTATGTAGAGCGAGAAATTCACGCTTACGATTTTTTTCTTTTGTCCAGTAAATCCGGATTCTCTATTGGGTTGTCCCCACCTTTTAAGGATTTGTCTATACCATCTATATATTCCAAGGAATCGTCCAAAAAGAACGATAGTTCCGGGATACGGCGCAACTGGTTTCTGGTGCGCTGTGCCAATTCGTGTTTAATAAGGGGTTGGTTAGATTGTATTCCTTCCAAAAGCGCCGGGGCATCTTTGGTAGGGAAGATACTAACGTAGACCTTGGCTATGGAAAGGTCCGTGGTAACAGAAACTTTGGAAACCGAGATTAAAGTACCCTTCAACCCACCATCGGTAGCGGCCCGTTGTAAGATGTCTACCAGGTCTTGTTGAATTACCCCTGCTATTTTTTTCTGTCGCTGTGTTTCCATGGGCCAAAAATACGCACAAATTGCGTATTTTAGATTTATAGCCATAGATAATGAATAAAATAGAACATATAGGGATTGCCGTAAAGGATTTGAATGCTTCCAATACGTTGTTCAAAAAACTATTGGGGACGGAACATTACAAAACGGAAGAGGTGCTTTCGGAAGGGGTAAGGACGTCTTTTTTTAAATCAGGGCCCAATAAGGTAGAGTTGTTGGCGGCTACCGATCCGGAAAGCCCTATTGCAAAGTTTTTGGAGAAAAAAGGAGAAGGAATACATCATATCGCTTTTGCGGTGGACGATATTGAGGCTGAGGTAAGCCGATTAAAAGCGGAGGGGTTTACTGTTTTAAACGAAACGCCCAAGAAGGGGGCAGACAATAAGTTAGTGGTTTTTTTACATCCAAAAAGCGCTAATGGCGTGCTGGTAGAATTATGCCAAGAAATAGGGGAATAGCGGGCACAATTGTTTGCAACCTTTAAAAATAAGTAGTAATATTGCATCCCGTTTTCGGGTCCTATAGCTCATCCCGATAGTTATCGGGAGGTTAGAGCACCAAGGAAATATACGATTTGATGTCGTATGTTTTTAATGAATTATTGAAATAAAAGTATTGGTCCTATAGCTCAGCTGGTTAGAGCACCTGACTCATAATCAGGGGGTCCATGGTTCGAGCCCATGTGGGACCACATCAAGCGCAAAGTCCAATCTCCTTCAGGAGGTTGGACTTTTGTTTTGGAGCATGGGAATACCTAAGGTATACGAATTGATCCAAAACAAAATACCTAGGCTGAAAGCCATGGGCTTTGCATTTGCAGGAGCGGGGACTTTTGGTCCAAGAGCGAAGCGATCTAACCCATGTGGGACCACCATTAATTAAAGGCTTCGAGGTTTTAAAACTTCGAAGCTTTTTTCATTTGCACGCAATTTGCACGCAAAAAAGTTAAAATTCACTTCGATGAAAGTTGTATTTATTTGTGTACATTTTGTGCCTTATATAAGTTTTAATATATCTTCTTCGATAATAAGAAAAAAGAGACGATTTTGTCCTTCAGTTGTAACACTACAGCATTAAACACTAGTTTTTTTCAAACAAATCTGAAGTAGGGTAGAGTATAAGCTGGCGCTTCAATTGTACTCTTTACATAAGGTGTGATTTGTAAAGAGTATTGTTAGTAATCAAACTATTTATTTTCAGTTTATTTCAAAAGATCATCTGCCAAAATCAGGACACTTTCTTGTAATTGTTTAGACTTTCTACATAAATCTATCGATTATCTATCTTAATAAAAATTAAAATTTAGATATTCTATATTATTGTTTAATAAATAAATATTTTTCTGAATAAATTCATAAGTTTTATGACTTCTTTAGGCCTATATCTTACTAAAAAATCTGTGAATAGAGCAATGGTTTCCAGACGAACTGGAATCAGCCAAGCTCGACTTTCACAATTGACTTCAAATGAATCGACAAAACTACGTGCAGATGAATTGTATATGATTGCTTTGGCCATTGATATTGATCCAGGGGAAATGTTTAAAGAGGTTTTTAATGATTTGAAATTGGAAAGCTAAAACCAATATAACAGTCAAAAATGACTCATGTAAAAACGGTAGCAAACTATACAAAAAAGCTTAATGAGTAACATAACAACAATAGTAAAATCTATTAGAAACATCATGAGAAAAGATGAAGGAGTTGACGGTGATGCGCAGCGTATTTCTCAAATGGTGTGGATGCTTTTCATGAAAATATTTGCCGATAAAGAAGAAGAATGGAAAGAATCAAGAAAGACATACAAAAGTCCATTGCCCGAAAAATTAAAGTGGCAAAATTGGGCGGCTGATGAAAATGGGTTAACAGGAGACGAATTAATAATTTTTATTAATGATGAATTATTCCCGATATTAAAAACAATTGAGCCCACAGATACAGATCAATCTGTAATTGTAAAATCAGTTTTTAATGACACATATAATTACATGAAAAAAGGAACTCTGTTCCGTCAAGTAATTAATGAAATTAACAAAATAGATTTTTCAAATAATAACTTAGAGAGACATGTTTTTAATGACATATATGAATCAATTTTAAAAGAGCTTCAAAGTGCTGGTTCATCTGGTGAATATTATACTCCAAGAGCTGTTACCCAATTTATGGTCGATGTAATAGACCCTCAAATTGGAGAAACAGTATTAGATCCAGCATGTGGTACTGGAGGCTTTTTGACCTGTACTTTAGACAATTTATCAAAGAAAGATGGATTTGATCAAAATTCCCTTGTAGTTCAACATTCTATTAGAGGAATCGAGAAAAAGCCATTACCACACCTTTTATGCACAACTAATCTAATACTTCATGGTATTGAAAAACCAGCAATCACTAAAGGTAATTTATTAACCATACCATATAAAAATTGGAAAGGCAAAAATCAAGTGAATCTTGTACTTTCCAATCCACCTTTTGGAGGGCAAGAAGAAGATGATACTGAGAAAAACTTTCCAGAAGAGTTTAGAACAAAAGAAACAGCTGAATTATTTCTAGCATTAATAATAAAAATCTTAAAGAAAAATGGACGAGCCTCAGTAGTTCTTCCAGATAGTTCCTTATTTGGAGAGGGGGTTAAAGCAAGAATTAAACAAGAATTGTTAGAAAAATGTAACCTACATACCATAGTACGCCTACCAAAAGGGGTTTTCAATCCTTATACAGGAATTAATACAAACTTATTGTTTTTTGATAAAGGAAAACCCACTAAAGAAATATGGTATTACGAAATGCCATATCCGAAAGGTATAAAGAATTTTAGCAGGTCAAGACCTATTGATATTAAGCATTTTGATGATATTAAGAAATGGTGGAAAGGTCGTAAAGAAAATCAATTTGCTTGGAAAGTCTCTATTGATGAAATAAAAGAACGAAATTTCAATCTAGATATAAAAAACACACATGTTTCTATAGCAGAAAAAGTTTTTACAACAGAAGAGTTACTGGTTAAAATGGATACTTCATTTCAAAAAAGTGCTACTTTATTATCTAAAATAAAAAAAGCACTTATATGAAAGACTGGGGAAAAGTAAAATTAGGGACAATATTAACAGAATCTAAAGTCATTTCAACAAAACCTAGTACAGCTAAGCGCCTCAGAGTAAAATTAAATGTGCTTGGAGTTGAGAAAAGACCTGTTACGAAAGAGAAAAAGGGCGCAACAAAATATTATACACGAAAAGCTGGTCAATTTATATATGGTAAACAAAATTTACATAAAGGAGCTTTCGGTATTGTTCCTAAAGAATTAGACGGTTTTGAATCTAGTTTAGACATTCCAGCATTTGATATTCATGATTCTTGTTATCCAGAGTGGGTTTTTTATTTCTTTAAAAAAGGTGATTTTTATTTAAAACTTGAAGCTTTGGCAAAAGGCGTTGGTTCTAAACGAATTCATCCTAAACAGATTTATGCATTAGACATTTATTTACCATCTAAAAAAGAGCAAAAGAAAATATTAGAAGAGATTGAAAAAGTAGAAAAAACTAATCGTGAATTAGTTGAGGAAATAACTTCTCAAGAAAGAAACTTAATAAACCTTCGCCAATCAATTTTACAAGATGCTGTGCAAGGTAAATTAACCAAAGAATGGCGGTATGATAAAACTCAGGACAAAATTGAGATAAGCGAGCTTGAAGAGTTAAGAAAGATATATCAACAAAAGGCTAGCATGGAAAGAGGACAGAAATCTTTTAATTATAAGCCTGGAGTCAATATAGATGTAGGAGGTAAATCAAAAGGGGTTGACGCTTTGTTTGAATTGCCCAAAGCGTGGATATGGACTAGCCTAGGGCAAATTAGTTGGAGTATAAATGATGGGCCTCATTTTTCACCTAACTATGTTCCTGAAGGTATTCCAATACTATCTACAAGAAATGTTTCATTTAACAATGGCTTAGATTTTAGTACCGCCAAATATGTTAGCCTGGAAGACCATATTGAGTTTACCAAACGTGGAATGCCAAGAGTTGGAGATGTAATTTTAACTAAAGGAGGTACAACTGGTATACCATGTGTTGTTGAAACTACAGAACGATTTGGTATATGGGTACATCTAGCCTTAATTAAAGTGATAAAAGAATTTGTTAACCCGTATTATTTAAGGCTTGCATTGGCAAGCCCCTTAGTATACAAACAGTCTCAAGAACAAACTCATGGTATTGGCAATAAAGATTTAGGATTAACAAGAATGATATATTTCGCTATTCCATTACCCCCATTTGAGGAACAGACAGAAATTGTAAAAAAAGCAAATCAACTTTTAGATAATTGTGAGGTACTCAAGCAAGAAATAAAAGCCAGTAAAGGAAATGCTGAAAAATTGATGCAATCTGTTTTAATTGAGTTATTGGGAGAAGAAAACAATGTTTTAGTAAACAAACCAAATTCTAGAAAAGAAGAGACAAAGCCTTCAAGAGAAATAAAATACAATAGTAAAACGGTACTCATGGATTTAGTAAAACTATTAAAAGAAAATGGTAAACTGCACGCAGAAGATCTTTGGAAAATGTCTAAATATCCTAATGATATTGATGCCTTTTATTCAGAGTTAAAAAAGCAAATAGAGGAAGTAAAATCTATCAAGGAAGTTGCAAACAGAAAAGGATATCTAGAACTAGCATGAGAATAGATAAAATTGACATAAAAGAGTTTAAAAATCTCCGAAATTTCTCAATTGATCTCAATGAGGAATATATGAGTACCGTATTCCTAGGCCAAAATGCCGCAGGTAAATCTAATTTATTGGAAGCTTTGGTGATTATTTTTAGGGACCTAGATTTAGATGATAAGACAGATTTCAACTACAGTATAGAATATGAATGTAAAAATAATTTGTTAAAAGTAGATGGCGGTCCGCAAGTAAAAGGGAACTATGTTTTTTATAATGGGAAAAAGAAAGATGGAGAAATTATCTATTCTACTATAATCTCTAAAGCAGTAATAAAACGTAATAAGTCTGAATATTTACCAAAATATGTTTTCTCGTATTATTCTGGCATCAGTAATCGTCTTTTGGAGCATTTCGATAAACATCAAAAACGTTTTTATGATGAATTAATTAAAGGCATAAATGCCCCTCATCGACCATTATTCTATGCGCGCCAAATTCATAGTTATTTTGTTTTAATGGCGTTTTATGCATTTTCAGATGAAAAGGCAAGTAAGTTTTTAAAGGAATTCTTAGGAATTGTTGGCTTAGAATCTGTTTTATTTGTACTAAAAAAACCTGTATGGGCAAGAAGTAAAGCGGAAGCTTTGGATTTCTGGCAAGCCAAAGGTGTAGTTCGTGAATTTTTAGATGAATTATTTGAAGCTTCTATGGCTCCTATTGTAGACGAAGATACTGTTCGAGAGGATTTTAGAAGAAGTCACAAACAAGAGCAATTGTATTTATTTATCTCAAATCAGGCAAAACTTGAAAAAATTGCAAAAAAGTACGGGACAAATACTGAATTTTTTAAAAGCTTAGAAAGTACATATATATCAGATTTAATTCAAGAGGTAAGAGTTAAGGTAAAAAAGGTAAACGTTCATGGAGACATCACATTTAAAGAACTTTCAGAAGGAGAACAACAACTTTTGACAGTCTTAGGTCTACTGCGTTTCACCAAAGAAGATGAATCTTTAATTCTCTTAGATGAGCCTGACACGCATTTAAACCCTTTATGGAAATGGAAATATATGAATTTGCTAGAAGAATATTCCGGTAAAGATGAGTCAAGTCAAATTTTAATGACTACCCACGATCCTTTAGTTATAGGGGGGTTAACTAAAGAAGAAATAAGAATATTTCATTCGGTAAAGAAAGAAGATAAAGAAGGAAAAGAGTATCAACATATTGAAACCTTTGAACCAGATTTTGATCCGAAAGGTTTAGGTGTCGCGGGTATTCTGACAAGTGAGTTTTTTAATTTACCAAGTACTTTAGACGAGGATACACAAAATGAATTAAATGAGTATCGCTCTTTAGAGGTTAAAGAAAAACAAGGAGATTTATCTGAAGAAGAGAAATCTTTATTAGTCAAATACACTAAATATTTTGACCAATTAGGTTTCAATAAATATACACGAGATCCATTGTATGCTAAGTTTATTGAAAAAACTGCTACTCTTTCAGAATTTAAGTCAATTCCTAGAACCAAAGAAGAGAAACAAAAGCAAGATGATTTAACTATCTCGATTTTGGAGGATCTTTTAAAAGAAGATTCAGAATGAGAACAATAGACGTAAGTAACTTAGAAGATTTATTGCCCGAAGGTTGGGAGGAAAATGCCGAAACCTTGAATGCATTATTAAATGGTAAAACTGCTGAGCAAAGGAGAGCAATTTTTAAGGCAAGCCCTATTTGGCAAGATCTATTGTTGGTCTTAAAGGGTTTATCAAATAATAAATGTTGGTATTCTGAAGCCCAAGAAGTCATGTCAGATATGGATGTTGATCATTTTAGACCAAAAAATGAAGCCAAAAATATAGATAGTAATGGTAAGTCCATCATAAGAGATGGTTATTGGTGGTTAGCGTATGACTGGAGAAATTATAGATTAAGCTCAATTTATTCAAATAGGTTTAGAAAAGATAAACATACGGAAGAAGACAAATCTTATGGTAAAGGTTCTTTTTTTCCCTTAAGAGATGGTTGCAATGCAGCCACTTGTTTAGCAGAATTAGATGACGAAGTTATATACCTTTTAGACCCAATCAATCCAAATGATCCCGATTTATTGTTCTTTTCAGAAGATGGAAAAGCTATTCCTTCAGTAGAAGAAGAGGATGAACCATGGAATTTTTCGAGAGCCAAAATTTCTATTGATGTATATCATTTAAATCATACACCTTTAATAGATGCTAGATTAGTGGTTTGGAATCTTTGTCAAAGAAAAATTAATCAAATAAAACAGATTAATCAGAAACAACTTAGAACAGCTGGTGATAATGCACGAATAGAAATAATTAAAGAAGAACTGAGAGAAATGGCATCAAAGTCTTCAGAGTTTTCAGCTGTAGCTTTAGCTTGTATTGAAAAGAATAAAATTAGAATGGCAGCATAATGCTTATTTCATCTGATATAAAAGCAAGTATTAAGCAAGAGCTAATTGATTGTAGGTCAATATGGATTGCGTCAGCAATGATAACAAATAGCGGCTGGTTATTTCTTCAAAAAAACATATCTGATTCTGCTACTCAGTTTTATTTAATCGGAATTGACTTAGCTACCGAACCAATGGTGTTTGATTCCATTCTTCAACTTACAGAAATAAATGCCCGTGTTTATGAAACTAAATATACCTTTCACCCAAAGGTTTATATTATTCAGAAAGATAATAGTTCTCTTACCGCATTTATTGGTTCTTCTAATACTACAAGTTGGGGTTTAGAAAAGAATGTGGAAATGAATTATCAAATTCATGATCAACAAGAGTGCAAAAAATTAATTAGACGGTTTAATAACCTCTATTCAGATGGTTATTTAATCACTCAGAATTTTGCGGATAATTACAAGGCCAAATTTATAAGAGCATCAGTCAAGGTAAAAGAAATAGAAAAAGAAGCCTTATCGCTAAAAATTTCCTTGACTAAAAATAAAGAGCAATACTTTTCAAAAAATCACCATGAAATATTTAATAAAACATACCACAGAACAAAGAGCATAGATCTTCAAAATGTAAGATCGGAAGTTAGGTTCAAATTTCTTGAATTACATAATATAATTTATCCGCAATTTCCATCCTATGGATTGACAGACTTACATTGCCATCATAATAAAGCGCAAATAGTAAGTAGACATTACTTCAATGATTATAGTGGTAATTATATAAACGCTATGTGGCTTCATTATGGGAAATCAAAAAGTCAGCTGGGGAAATATTTTAATGGGGACAAGTCAACTAACAAGCCAGATTCATTTATAAACAATATTCGAATACAGGTTATAATCCATAAAGACAGTATCGGTATTTGGCTCGTATTAGGCCGGAATAAAGGAAGTAAAATTGATAGGGACTATTTTCGAAATCAAATGAAAAATTTATCAACTCAAAAGAAGTTTTTTGATTCATTTAATAAACTTGGAAATGAATATTGGATCAATCAACCTAATGGACCTTTTGCAAAGAATATCAAAACACGATTGGAGCTATTAAAAGAAATACAGAAAGAAAGACTTGAAGAATACTTCATAATTGGGCGGAATATTGATTGGCTTGACAAAAGACTATCTTCTAATAGTCTCTCCACCACTATTCTTGAAGAGTTTAAAAAACTCTATCCGCTATATGAAATTATGAGACACAAATAAAAGCGAGCATTAAAAGATATTTGTGAATCATTCTTAAAAGCACAATTTTCACAGCTCTTTACATTACGCCTATTGGGCGTCTTTACATAATATTAGTTGGACTTTATAAAACAGAGCTCAAAAAACTAAAACTCTTTACAAAATCCACTTTTTGTAAAGAGGTTAAAAGCATCCCATAAGAGGTGAATTAACGAAAGGACTATAAGAGACCACATTTGGGACACTTTGGGGTAAAGTTTGGGTTTTTGGAATAGCGTCTCCTAAAACGGCCCTTTTGTGGAACCGTAATATTTATAATTGTTCGACCAACTGTCCCGACTTTTTTCTTAATATTTTGCTTCCCCCATCATATATCCCTTATTTGGTCTTCTCTGGCCTCAATTCACTCAATATCTCCTGAATTTGCAGGACATGTCTGTAGGAATGGGCAGCCGCAATTATAAATTGTTGATAGGCATCTGCTTCCCCGTAGGGATATGGCCCAAAAAGATGTCTTAAATCCGCCTTGGTTTTGGTAAGCAGCTTTATCATTTCGGTTCTGGAAGCTTTAATTTCTTTTAGAAAATCCTCTTTTCCCTTGCCAAGATTTTTTTCCAAAGGCCTAAAGGGTTTCGCAGTAGTCACTTTTTTGGTGCGATCTGTAATATATGTAATTATCAAGCCATCGTTTTCACTTAAGTCTTTGGATAAATCCGGAGCGTTATCATTGATCATTTTTTTTATTTCACCCACCAAAACAGGTTCCACCAGTGCAAGATGTTCCAAGCAGTTTAGGACAGTCCAGCCTCCATCCTTGGGTATATATCGCAATTCTTTCTCGGTCAGAGGGGCCACACGGGTTTCTAATTCCTCAAACGTTCTTTTCAACATATCCAGTGCAAGCTTTTTATCAAACTTGGACTGGGTTCCGTTCTGCCCGGCCGCAATATGCACAACCATGAAAGTCATAAAAACAAAAAAGATGGTTTTTTTCATTGTGTAATTATTAAGATTAAAGTTAAAGTTTACCCATTCTAAATACCTGGCCACCTGGCGCTTGAAAATAGATTTCATTAGTTTCGGGCCTATCTTTGAAGACAGTGGCTTTTGAACCCCGAACCTTGTTCGCCAAGATCTTGAAGTCCTTCACATGGATCCTTATCCACAGTGCTTTCATGAAATCCTCATGGTTGGGAGCACCTTCCCTTTGGTAAATGATATTAAGTCTAAAATCATTGGAAAACCGTAAGTAGTCTCTTGGCACTTTAGAAGAGGGAGTATGTAGATCCACCCCAAGCACATCCCTATAAAAACTACGTACCTCCAAAGTATCTTGAATGTTATGATTAATCTTTAGGTTGCCAAGGCGGACATCCGAATATTGGGAATTTGCCATAAATGCCCAGGTAAGAAAGAGTAATAAAAAAGGTTGCTTCATCATTGTGTTTATAATGAAGACAACCATTCTCCTATTTCGGGGACTTTAAATTTCTTTTTGTACGGAACGCAGCAGATTTTCCCTTTTCTTTTGTAAGAGTGCTTTCTCTTGTTTGGAATTGGTAAGGGCCAAAGCTTTTTCCAAAGCTTCTATTGCCCGTTTGTGCTGTCCCGATTTTCCATAGAGCTCACCTAATGTAGCATGAAGCAAATAGTTGGAATTAAGCTGCTTGTTTTTGGTAAGGTTGACCAATTCGGTAATCGCATGGCTAGTTTTGCCCAACATACTTTGTACGATGGCCAAATTAAGAAGTATAATAGGTGTGGGTTTTAGTCGATACAACTGTTGGTACTGCGACAGTATTAAATCCCAGTTTGTGCTTTCAAAATTTGATGATGTACAATGCTCTGCTGCGATGGCTGCCTCCATGTGATATGCGGAAAGTCGAGCCCCATTTGAGGCTTTGGACAAATGGTACATGCCAGCGTTGATAAGTTCTTTACTCCATAAATTACGATCTTGATCCTTAAAAAGCACTATTGCCCCTTCCTTGTCAATCCTGCTATCAAACCTGGCACTATGAAAGCACATAAGTGCGAACAGGGCATGGGCCCTTGGGTTGCCCGGATCCTGATTTAGGATCAGCTTTGTCAATCGCATAGCCTCAAAGCACACTTCCCTTCTAATTAAAGACTTGTTTCCGGAAGAATTATACCCAGCATTGTAAAGAATGTAAAGGACGTTACAGATTACGTTAGCATGTAAAGAAAGAAGCTCCTCCTTTGGGGATGCGATGTTAAGCTCTTGGAGACGTATGCTGCTTTTGGCCCTAAATAAACGCTTTTTTACCGTTTCCTCCTTAACCAACAATGCCTGCGAAAGTTCTTTCCTACTGAAACCACAAAGACAACTTAGAATGAAGACGATTTTACTGTGAACAGGAAGGTCCATATTGCAGCATACAACCATAATCCTTAACATGCCGTCCTCAATTTCCTGTGCCAAATGCAGTTGGGTATGATTTTCCGAATACTCTTCAACAAGTTTTGTAATGTTCATATGAGTTATTCTGCTTTCCTTTTTCACAAGATTGAGGGCCTTGTTTCTGGCTACTACAAAAATCCATGCCTCTGGGTTTTCTGGGATACCGCTGTAAGTCCATTTTTGGAATGCAACCGATAGTGTTTCTTGAACGATATCTTCCGCGTTCTCAAGAAAGTTAAAGCCAAATTTATTGGTCAAATAGGAAACCATTTTTCCGTATTCTGTACGGAATAATTTCTCTATGATGACACTAACCTGATTTTTTTGGGAACTCATGCTCGTTAGGAGTGTTAAACATGGGCCGAATGGAAATTTGAAACTCGTCACTCAGAGGGCATGCTTGGGCGAAGGCGGTTGCTGCATTCAAATCAATTGCCCTTATAATGATGTATCCTCCGATAATTTCTTTAGGTTCAAGAAACGGACCATCACTGATTATGGTTTCCTTATCGACTAGAAAGTGACCACTATTGTCCAATCTATGCCCCTTCACAAATTGTTCTTTTTCCACCAACCGGTTCATCCAGTTGATATACTTCTCCATGTGTTTCTTTAACATTTCGGGTGATTCGTCCTTGTATCCACTTCCGTGAATCAATAATAGATATTCTTGCACTGTTTAGTTTTTAATGATACATAACAATTTACTTTATTAAAACAAAAAACCCCAATAAATGGGGACATAACTGTCCCCTAATTATAATGTCCATTGTTCTTTATAAAACGTAAACTAAAATAAGATGGAATTTATTTTGATAGTCAAGAGCAAGGGTGTTGAACCTTCCGTAGGGGAAATGCAAAACCTAATTGGCAATTATGCTCCATGGATGAGGCATTATTCCGAATCAGGAAATTACTTAAATGGTAGCCCGTTTCACAAGGAAGGAGTATTGGTAAATGGTAAGGGCAAACGTTTGTATAAAGGAGAGTTCCTTGAAGGGTCTAATTTGTTTACCGGTTATATCCATATTGAAGCTGAAACGCTAGAATCAGCGGTCCAAATTGCAGAAGAATGTCCTTTACTGGCTTTTAACTCAATTGTGGTAATGCCGATATTGGAAATGAAATAAGACTTTCCAGAGCAGTTTAAAGTTTCGTTGCCGACCTAAGAAAACGTGTTGTTTTTAAAAACACACACTTTACGATTTGCTTTTTGGCTTTCAAAGTAATTGTAAATAATGATCAAATTAGTGTCAGGGCCTTAGCAAGAAGATAAAAACAAAAAGACCACCAATTATAAATAAATTCTGATAAGGCATACATTTAAACTTCCCTTTCGCATAACAAAATACTACCTTTTCTGTATATATTTTTTCGATTCAAGCCAATGAGATCAGGGCTTTTACCAGTTCATTCTCATGAAAGATTCTTTATTTTTTCGCTGTCAAGTAATTATTTCCCAAAAACAAATTCTTTGGATAATGAAACCTCCTCTTCGTGAAAAGAAACCACTTTTGCATAATATTTGACACGCTTATACCGTTTGTTAGGACTAAGGTCACGGTTCCCCAAGAATAGCTGAATTAAAATCTCATATAGGAAAATTTTGAGATAACTAATGCAAACTATCAAAGGTGACTACATTAAAAGTTTTAATACTTGAAGATGAGCCATTAACATGCCATGCTCTTAAAATGGCACTCGATGACTTTTCTAAATCTAAAGAGGGCTACCATTTTCAGGTTGAAATATGCAATACCTACCATCAAGGTTTGGAAAAAATAGACCGTGGGTTTACTTACGACTTAGCAATTCTGGATGTCAATCTCGGAAGAGATCATCCTGAAACCGGGGAAGACTTTGCAATGATTTTGAGGTCATCTTCTACAGACACAAAAATTGTCTTCCTAACATCTATAAGCGAAAGGTTCAGGTACTATTCCATTTTTAAAAAAATCAATCCGGAAGGTTTCATCATCAAAAGTGAGTTGGACTTTTTTGAAATAAAGAATGCGGTGCAAAAAGTACTTAATGGAGAAACTTATTTTAGTAAGTCGATTAGCGAATTCTTGAAAAATGAAAGGGAGGCTGCTGAAAGTCTTGATGAAACCGACCGAACATTACTTTTTTTATTGTCGAAAGGCGCAACCACAAAGGACCTCGTTGAAAAGCTCTTCCTTTCCACTTCAGGTATTGAATGGCGCAAGCGAAAGTTGGCAAAAATTTTAGGTCTAGCAACAACCCATACTCCTCAGCTGCTGGAAAAGGCCAGATACGCAAATCTTCTGTGAACAACACTTCATCGAAACTAAGGATGCTCCTTAGTAAAACCAAGGCATGATACGGCTTCAAAGAATTTCTTTGATTTAATTTTCCTAATCCTAAAATTAGGGTTTTTGCAATTTAGACTTATCACCATATAAACCTAACCTTATGACATAAAATTACTTTACAACTTTCTGAACATTTAAAGAAAAAGGCCGATAAAATTTATGCTGTCGCCTTTTTCCACATAGTACTAATCCAATAATCCAATACCAATGTTTAAATATTCAATGGTCGCAATCATGGTAATTGCACTCGATTTTTCAGTCGTAGCCCAGGAAATCGGGAACGATTCCATCGTAAAATCGGTGGAGAACTACATATATGGCGGCAATCTTAACAGAAAAGAATCCAAGAGGGTTTTTAGATTAATGAAAGGCCTAACAGATGAAGGAAATGCTGAAGCAGCATGTATGCTCGGCATTCTCTATAAGGATGGCGTAGGTACACCTTTAAGTTTTGATAAGGCAAGGGAACAATTCCAGGCAGCACATGAAATGGGAAGTGGAAAAGCCGCATATAGCCTTGGCTATCTCTACCTTAAGGGCTTGGGAAATATTGAACAAGACTATCAAAAAGCAATAGAGTGGTTCCAAAAGAGCGATTATCCCATGGCACAACATTGGCTTGCCAAAATGTACTATTTCGGTTATGGGGTGCACAAAGACAAACAAAAAGCGGTTGGGCTCCTTAGAGACAATCTAATTTACAATAGCGAAGTGTTATTGGGACAATTAGTTGTTAATGATGAAGCTGGCAACACCTCACAAGAAATCAATAATCTTTCAGAAGAAGGAGAGCGTAATACAGAAAACGATTCTGATGAATTGGATGCCATTGCGTCCACCCTTCCTTCCAATATAGAAGGGGTATGGAAAGGCTACCTCATAGAAATGGATTGGTCAGGTAATTCCATATCAAGAAGTTTTCCCATCGGTCTCTCTGTGGGCAAAATAGAAGATGCGCATGGCACGGTTAAGACCAATATTGAAATCAACGAGACCATAAATGAAAGTGAAGCAATCTGGAAAGATGGCACGTTGACACTTTTTGACAGCCAGATCAGTCTCGAAAAACAATATACAGATCACCCAGATCTCAAAATCCTGGATTATAGTCTATTATCGATTTCTTTTACCGAAAGGGATGTTGACGGTACCACCTATCTAATAGGAAGGTTAGAATCCCAAATTTTACAATGGTCGGAACCCGGCCCGCCAATGACCTTGGTTTTAACCAAGGAAAATGTCCAGCTTTCAGATGAGGCCCTGGCCTCATTCACAGAACAAGAAGAGAGTTTTATAAAACTGTACCCGAATCCATTTGTAGAAGATTTGCTCATCCACTATGAGTTGGGTTCCGATTCCAATGTACAGGTAAAGCTATTGGATTATTATGGTGGAACTAGTGTTGAAACAGTCACCAGTTCGTACCTGAAGTCGGGTGAGCATACCCATACCTTATCAAATAGCAATCTAAGAGCAGGTCTTTATGTTGTACAGGTACATGTAAACGGCAAGACACATTCCAAACTGGTAATCAAAAAATAATCTCGAAGAAAGATGAAAAAAATATTTCTATCCATAATGTTCCTTGTGGTTTTCTCCATAGGTAACCATTCCATCCAGGCACAGTATCAAACGTATGAACAGAAAAAAAAGGCCATTGACAATGAAGACGAAGATGTTAGGCGACATAAAAAACTACGAGCAAAAACAGAAGAACCTTTTAACTTCAATATTACATTCAATAACATGCAGGTGCTGTTGAACATGCAAAGTGCGATCAGAATAGCACAAAAGAAAAAAGTTGATGAATGGCTCAAAAAACAGGAACGTAATTTTCTCAAAGAAATCAATAGGCAATTAAGAACAAAACACACCTCTTTCAGTACCGCGCAAAAAGATTTCTTCAAGAACTATGAAAAAAATTTAAGGGGCGTTGAGCGTTCAGCTCGGTCGGTAGCTACAAGCCATTCAAAGAAGGCGCAAGGTTTTGATAAAGAACAGGAAAACTTCACCAATGAGTTTAACTTGATAGATGAGTGGAGATACATAAAAGACGCGTGTGCACCTCGAAATGGCATCCGTGTCAAATGTGATCTTTTTGATAAGCGTATTAGGGGTACCCGCCTTGGAACTACAAGCACCAGCTCACTCAATATGCTTTGGGACAAAGTTTTAGCGGATTTTTCCGTAAAAGAATATGAGTCTGCCTTGACTAGATCATGGGCGCAAGGTTTGAATAAAATCGTTGCTGACGGAAGTCTTTCAAACGAGATGGCCAACAAACATGTTAGCTACTACAGACGACGTAGCTTACAAGACAAGATTTTTTTCATGACAACTTACCTCACGCAATATAATAATCGGAACCTACCCAGTGTATTGAAGCCTTCGATAAGCAAGTATACACCTCCGAATTTTTGGAACAATAATACACTTCTGGATATGGGAAAAAAGAAGGCTCGTGCCCTTACAGATTCCCAGAGAATCTTTCAGAGAAACTTTTTTGAGAATGAGGCGGAAAGATGTATCAATTCAACATCCAGTCTCCAGCAATCTTTATGTGCCAAAAATTATGACAAACTTACTAAACTAAGAGAGGAGGTAATTTTAGACCATATGGAAGACCTTTCCTCTAATAGTGAGTTTGGATTGACCAGAAAACTTGGCCGTCTACGTGAAGGTTTCCGAAAAGGTAATGGCCGTGGAAAAATAGGCGGTTGGGATGCATTGGCGTACAAAAATTGGACATTGGATGATGGTGGACCTAATAGATTTTATGAGCTAAACAATGGTGGATGGGTCTATCGTTCCAATTCTCCAAGAAAAGGCATTAATGGAGGTAATTCCTTTTCCGAGCCGAGCCTGAATGATGATGGTTTTTATTACTATGTATATGATGAAGGAACAAAAAGATGGCATGAGATTTTACTTCCGGCAAAGGGACATACCCCATCCAGTGACCCCTATTTGGCTGTAGCTTTTTGGGAAGTAATGAAGGGTGTAGGAAGATATGCATTGCCCTTTGAAGATGTTATCATTCTGATTGATGGAAAGGATTTTGACGGGAATCAAGTTAGTCAGGTTGAGGCAGGTGTATGGCTAATTATTGGTAATGTCCCGGGTACAAGACTGCTTAAACCCGTCGCCAAAATCACAAAAGGAGGACTCAAGATAGTGGCTAAAAAGATCAAAGTTGGTAATAAGACAGTCAAGCTATCATATAAGAGAGTTGGAAATTTCATTGAATTTGGTGGAAGAAGTAGATTCAGGGAAATAGTTGGAGTAAAAGCAGGGGAAGAGGCTCATCATATTATCCCTTGGGCGTGGCGAAATAATGATGTTGTGCAAAAAGCTGCTGATTGGGGGTTTCATATGAATGATAAAATCAATGGTTTAGGTCTAAAAAAGTTTTTTCAGGGAGTTGGTGGCATTCATGCACACCATCCTAAATACAACGAATATGTATTTGATAGGCTTAGAGAATGGGAAAAGTTAAACCCTGGCTACGACGGTGATGCTGCGAAGAAATTTTTAGAAAAAGAGTTGATCCCCGAGTTGAAAGAACTAATTGAAAAAGCAAAAAAATCGGGTAAAAACTTAAATGATTTTTTTAGAGATTTATTGTAAATTCCCCTATGCGTTATTTTAAACTTAGATTCAGTACAGAGCCATCTATCGTTGGAGAATATCCCCAATGCAACCCAAAGAAGGATGTAGACCCTGAGGGGACAAATGGATATAGATTAGTACGATGGAATAGTTTTCCTGATTTTTTACCACATGTTGAATTGGAGTTAAATCCAAAAGCGAGGTGGACGGATTTTCTATCCAGTGTAGGGCCCAATCATGGTTTTATAATAAGTAGTGATTTAAAACAAATTATTGAACAGTACGAATTACCATCTAGGGCCTTCTATCCGATTAAAGTCCATTCAAAAATGGAGACAAAGGATTATTTCTGGTTTCATTTTATAAACAATGAGTTTTGGGATTGGGTAGATAAAAAAGAAACGAAATTGTACTTACGGAGTATATTGCCTGATGAGAGGGATAAAATCATTGAAGAAGCCAATCTTGATAATGATTTAGAAGGTTTTATGGAGATGGCAAGGTCAAAACCGAGTTTGACCAACTATTATTGGGAAAGACTAGTTTTTAATAACGATTTCCCGAATCTAGATTTTTTCACAACTCTGTTTCCAAGTATGCACTCAATAGTAAGTCAACGATTAATAAATGCTTTTGAGAGTGCCGGAATTACAGGTTATGAGACTAAAGATTTCAGCGTACATGAATGAAATACCATAATGTTGAAAGTATTTACTGAAGTCTGAAATCAATTGTTTGTCCTTATAAAAGTTAGTCCAAAAGCACAAGTTTATGACTAGAGATGAATTAGTTGTTTTAGGAAATAAAATTGTAAACTGTGAAGGTACGGAGGTAGAAATTAATGAGATGATTGACAAGTTCAATAAAAACGTCCCGCATCCAAATGGTGCCAATCTATTCTTCTATCCTGAAAATTTCAACGCTAGAACTGACGATTTGAAAAGTTATAATCCTTCTGTTGAAGATGTTGTGGACTTAGCATTAAACTACAATCCAGTAGTACTTCCGCCACCTTCAAAAAGGTAGTTTACAGATGCTTAAACAATAAAAGGCACAGAAATTAAATCTGTGTCTTTTTAAAATTGAAAAATTAATTAGGGCCAAGATGCAAACATAAGTGTTATCTATTCTTTGCTTAATTTTTGCCCACCGATAAGTATTATTGAAATTAAAAAGGACAGCTTAAAATAAGACTTTCCAGAGCAGTTTAAAGTTTCGTTGCCGACCTACGAAAACGTGTTGTTTTATAAAGTGGTATTGTAAACCGGCCGTTTATGGGACAAATTATATTTCTTTAAAATATGGTAATTTAGTGTTATTCGTATTACAGACATGTAATCAATGATTATAGGCAATTGCTGGCGCTCATTTAACAAATCTCACTAAATACAATGATGAAAAACTTTAAACAACAAATAGGGTTAGCACTGCTTCTTCTTGGATTTTTTCAGATTGCAGCCCAAGAGAAACCATTGAATCTAAATAAACCGGAACGAGAGGCATGGTTTACAGAATTAGGTTTTGGAATGTTCATCCACTGGAGTATGGATGTGCAACTGGGTATGGTGATAAGCCATAGCATGGTCGGGGCTTCTGACGACTATTTGGAGCGTTACGTTAACGAGCTTCCAAAAACCTTTGATCCAAAATTGTTTAATGCGAAAGAATGGGCAAGAGCAGCCCGTTTGGCGGGGATGAAATATGTGGTATTCACAACCAAGCACCATAATGGATTTTGCATGTACGATACCAAGACTACGGATTTTGATATAATGAATACGCCCTACGCAAAAGATGTTACAAAGCAGGTGGTGGATGCTTTTAGGGAAGAAGGGCTCGCCATTGGGCTTTACTATTCCCCAGATGACTTTTATTTTTTGTACAAACAAGGGACACTCATTTCAAGGGAAAGGGCGGAAGCAATTGCTTCCGGTAATGAACCATTGAACAAGTATGCCAAAGAACAAATGCGAGAGTTGATGACACAGTACGGAAAGATCGATATGGTATTTCTGGACGGGCAGGAACAATACGCAAAGACAGAGTTGGCCAAAGTATGCTGGAAAATTGATCCAGACGTAGTTGTGACCCGAGGTGCGATTGAAACACCCGAGCAAGTAATACCCAATACCCCGCTGCCCGCCCCATGGGAGGCCAATTATACCTTTGGTGATCAGTGGCAGTACAGACCAACGAATGAAAACTATAAGTCTGCGAACGATGCCATCCGAAAATTGATAGAAATTAGGGCCAAGGGAGGCAATTTGCTATTGAATTTTGGTCCCGATGAATTAGGAAGGTTTCCCCTAGAACAGAAAGGGGGGTTGAACGAACTGTCCCTATGGATGTTCATTAATCAGGAAGCATTTGAAAATACAGTCCCTTTTAAGGTGACCAATGAATCGAATATTTGGTTCTTGAAGAAGCGGGACGAAAACACGGTTTATGCGTTCATTTTGGAAAAGGACTGGGTTTTTGGCGAACGAAAGACATTTCATATACAATCCTTGACCGCAAACAAGAATACGGATATTTCCGTTTTGGGACATGATGGCCTGGTATTGGAATATAACCCCAATGTGGATCCCAAACCGACCGTAAAGAACACTGAAGACGGTATTTTAATCTCGGTGATGCGGGCGCATAGGATTTACAATGATCGTAAATGGCCCAATCCGATTGTGGTAAAGTTGGAGAATGTTGACTTTAAGTGAATGAACTGCCCGCCCGGTGCCGTTAGGATAAACCAAGGGATTTCTCAGATCGATGAAAATTTTATTGCCACTACTGGAATAGCCGAGAAGCTAATCCTGTCTCGCTATCCTGGTAAAATTTATTTATTACCTGCCTTGCCATCAGCCTGGATGAATGGTACGGCTATAATAAAAGTCTCTACCGTTTTAATTTTAGAAAACAGTGTCGATTTTCTGGCTTTGCTCAATTTATAAAGGGCAGGGTTCATACCTATACCATGATGATAGACCATTTTGTTTTCAAAATCCACCAAGTTCCAAAGGCCGTAACTCTGATATATGGGAGATAAATAGGTGCGACGTATTTTACCGCTAGGCAAGTGAATTAAACTCAAAGTCGCGAATTGATCGTTGCTACCATGATACGCCATATGCGGTCTATAGACATATGCTGCCGACTGAGACCGGGAGTACACGTCTAGAATAGATTTTCTGAACAACTCTTGCTTCTCAATAGATGCCTTTACCGCCGCGGCTTGCATCCCCTTTGCAATGGCTCCCCCCAATTCTACAAGTGAAATGGCCATGGCCACGGTTGCCTGTGTTTTGGCCATCTCACTAGAGCTTTTATAACGCGCATAACTATGTTGGCTAGAGGAGTAGTTTCCAGAGTTTTTATAGCTCAAATAATCCGAATAGTGTTTGTTGGCCATTTGCTGATAGGATCGTGTTTCGGCATTTGCCATGGCTCCAAGTCCGGGGGAAGAACTCGCTTTCAGTTTACCCAGTTCTTCCTTGAGATTCGGAATTGAAGCATCAAGACCGTTGAGGTGTAGGTTAGGGCCTAACGGACTCATCCCATGTTTGTACTTTTGGATTCCGGTAGTGGCATCATAAGCAGCGATGACCAGTTCGCCCACAAAAACAATGCTCCCAGCCACCTCTCTAAGCGTAACGGGGTAATTTCTTCCGCTATCCGTTACCTTCACGGCCAGCATCTGATTGCCATTACTGCTATTTAAGGCAATTAAAGAACTTGCCGTTCCAATGAACAATTTTCCCTCGTGCAGCACTAGGTTGCTTAGCATCGGTTCGCCGATGGTATACCGCCAAAGCTCTTTTTCATCCTTTACGGAGAAAGCTATCAAATAATGCGATGCCTCATTATCGAGCCCTCTCAGATACAAGATACCATCATGGTAATATACATTGGTAAACGTAATAGTATTGGGCAATTGAGTGCGAGACATGATCGTTCCTGATTCCATATCCACAATAGCCAGTTGATTGTTTTTTGTGATTACGTATAGCTGTGAATCATCAAATTCCAATGGGGGTGATAGCGCATTCAATTGCAGGTCCGGAATTTTATATAAGACCCTACCGTTTTGGGGATCAAGAGCTTTTAGGCCATTAAAAGTAGTAAAGATGTATTGGTCATGGACAACGGGTAATGACGAATTTTCTTTCGATCCGGCCCTTTCCGATTGCCAAAGGGTTTGCCCATCGGTGATATTAAAACCGGTAATTTGCACTTTTTTTGAAGTGTCATAAAAAGCCCATATTTGCCCACTCGGAAGCACCGGTAAAAAGGACATATTTTTACTTTTGAAACTTCGCCTCCATTTTTCAGTACCATTTGTGGGATCTAAGGCCAAAAAATCGGTCTTTTTTTCGCCATTGACCCTTACAAGTAACAAATCATCAAAAATTAAATAGATTTGATATTCTCCTTTCTCTCGGGGATAACGCCAGAGTACCTCTCCCTTGCGCGTATCTATTAAAAGATAATCGGCGTTAGGAACTCCTTGCGCATCCTCGCGCAATCCTACCAGAAGCTTATCGGGGCCAATTAATTGCATATTATCAACATGGGATGCCCCAGTCGGAATTTGGAATTTTGGAGCGGGTTGCCTTTGCGCTCTTTTATTTATATTGGCGTCCGCGGATGACATCCATAGTTCTTTCTGTGCATGTCCTATGTGTATTGTTAGCACAACAAAGCATAAAATCCACCCTATTTTGGATCTGTTTTCCATGATTACATTATTCTACAGAATTGGCGATAGCCAACAGCTGCTTTTCTAAAGTGGATATATCTTTTAATGGGCCCAGTCCCAATTGATGCAGGACACATTTACCACCTCGGTAAATGATGTTTACCGAACCCAGCTCAACCTCATTTCCGTTGGAAACGCCGGTTCCGGTATACACCAGAACATTGGCTTTTTTATTGTTTGCCAATTTGGTTACGTAGCTTTTGATAAGTTCGGCGTCTGGGATAGCGGCCTTTACGGTTTTGTCGGCAGTTTGCGATATCAACTTTCGGTTCCATATAATTCCTTGGTAACAAAATAACATGGAGTTGGCTCCGGCAATGGGTTCATAGTTGAACCAACCGATCATTTCCTTTTCCATGGCCCTGTTACCCTCTTGTTCTTGCCACCCCTTGGGCAGGGTAATTGAAAATTCGTCATGGGTCCAGCGTGTGGAAGCGCTTTTTTTAGTATGGCTATCTTCTTCAACGGCGGTGGTTTCATTGGTCATTGGGGGCTCTGACATATCCGGATCATTGGGGGTCTTCAAGCTGCTGACCTCCTGTACACCGGTTAACTGTTCTCCCGGGAGGCGAAAACTTTGAAAGATAGTTTCTATAATAGCCCCCCATTTCTTAAGATCTTTTTTATTCAGGATTGCAATGGCATAAAGACCCTGATCCTGTATTCCTAGACTCCCTAACAATCCGTACAGGGTAACCGTAGTA
Source organism: Spongiimicrobium sp. 3-5 (assembly GCF_046557915.1). NCBI lineage: Bacteria > Pseudomonadati > Bacteroidota > Flavobacteriia > Flavobacteriales > Flavobacteriaceae > Spongiimicrobium > Spongiimicrobium sp. 3-5. The sequence goes on along the minus strand of NZ_JBHEBG010000001.1, from coordinate 625,846 downwards.
CCCGATGCATCATAATCGGATTGGTAAACACCCCACTTGGCCGGAAGGCCATTTATTTTCAGGTCCTTTGTTTCAGTATGCGTTTCAGGGTTTGATAAACCAGAGGATTTTAAGGTTGTTAAACCGTTTAAAAACAATTCGTCAGTATCATTATTGTCTTCGTTGTATTCAACGATAAGCGATTTGTCTTTTCCTTTGAAGATATAAAGTTTATCATTGGTTTGAGGCTGCAAGGCCCAACCCTTGGGTAGATCTATGACAAAACGACCTTGGAGGTCTTCATAGGTGTTTTGACCAATTGCGTGATGGGTAATACCGGTGAGTAGCAGTATAAAAATGAGGTTTAAAGTTGTCTGCTTCATAATTCTAAGATTTATGTTATGGGATAAAATTATAAAACGGGCCAGGGATGCTTTGACAGAGACGTTGCAAAAGCTAATACAGAGGTTACATGGGGAAATTTTGTTGGTATGGTTTGGTTAGGGTGTTTTTAATGTGGGGTGTTTCTAAATTTACCAAGCAAAATGGCAGCAGTGAATTACAGCCATTATTGTGCAACGTTTTTCTTGCTTATTTTCCCTACTTGTTATTGAATTATATAAAAATTAGGGCCCTACGATTACTATTTCAATAGGGCAAAACAATTTTAATGGGTTCACTATTTTGTGCTAATTGAACCATACGGCATATCGCTGCCTCCTTAATTCCAAAGCCAGCTTTTCTTCCATTTTAATGGCTTCCGATCTTGTTGACATAGGAGCTATATGATTATAAAGGCTGGGTCTTAAATACATGCCGTACTTTTCAACAATATTTGACGAAAGCTTATGGCCTTTTTTATTTCTGTAACCTGTCTTATGCTGTTTAAAGCGTTCTCTGGGAGTCTTACTTGTCATACCAACATACAGGCATTGTAGAACGCCATTGAACTGAGGATTTGCATTTCGGAACTTTGCGCTCTCCGTAAATACTCTCTTGGATAACTCTATAACGTAAACTTGATATTGCTTCTTGGGCATTGTTTGTTTGAACTTATTGTTCTTTTTCCTTTAGTGATTTCAAAGTGTATTCATCATAGGCCATTATATCGAAGATTTTTGATTGCCCAGTTTTCAACCATCTTTTATAGATGAGTTTTCCGTTCATATAAACATAAAGCTCATCATCCTTTTTCTCTTTTGTAAATGCCATTCAATTATTTATTTAAACTTTAGTGACGGTCTAGTGTATGTATCATGACATAATTATTGATACTTCATTTTAGCTTGTAAAATCATCTACTTCCCTAAAGATTTCTACGGAGATTCGTTCTCCTAAATCATGCATCGATCTCATTTGGCTATGGTTGCCATCATTCCAAAATTTCTTCCAGTCGTTGAGAGAATCCCATCTTGCTATTGTCTTTATTTCTCCTGCATCTTTATCATTCTGTAACATAAAACTACCTCTCGCCCCTTCAACCTCTTCATGAATTCTATTGGTTGTTCTTTTCCACGTCTCAATGAAAAGTTCCAATTTTTCTGGTTCTACTTGCCAGCTATACATTATTCGTATCATTTATTACCGTTTAGGAGTGATTTCTTGCCCATGAAATGGTTTTCATCTTTCTCCAATTAAATGAATCTTCTTTGCAATAGGGACAAACCTTAGTAGTCATCTAATCGTTTATTTGGACTTTGGTATTCACCCATGATACCAAAAATAAACATCTTCTGCAATTTCAAAACTATCTTTTTCCGTCACATCCAAACCAAAAGAGGGAATCAATTCATTTGTTGTAATACTTGCGATTTTTCCTAAATAAGCCCCATCTTGAAGTTGCTTAATTCTTTCATTAAAACTACTAGGGGTAAATTTTCAGTCGTTTTATGGAACTTTTTATTTTTTAGCCTAAAACTTTTATTTCTTCCAAATTTTCTTAACGGGTCGGTAAGCTTAACTAAATGACTAAAAGCATGGGCCTCCCTTTGCGGCTAGTAAGAAAATTACACTACAATTAGGAGTTTATAATTATCTTCATATATCCTAGTTAGATAAGTCGTGAAATTATTTGTATTCTTCTTCTTTCTATTTACCCTCAATTGTCTTTCTCAAAATGTTGAGCGTGGTCAAGTACCTCAAAATGACCAAAAATTCGCGGAATTGCTCAATAATCTTGAAAAATACAACAATGAAAATCCAATAGAAAAAGTCTACTTACATTTAGACCGGCATATTGCTTCCGCAGGGGATGATCTGTGGTATACTGCCTACCTCACGCTTGGGCAATATCACATTTTTTCAAATGCAAGCAAAGTACTATATGTAGATTTGATCAACACCAAGAATGAAGTGGTCATTTCCCAAACTCAGGCATTGGTTAATGGAAGGTGCAATGGTTCAATAACCATACCCAAAGAACTACCGTTGGGAAACTATCTATTGCGAGCATATTCCAAATGGATGACCAACTACGAAGCCGATTTCTTTTTTTATAAGACCATAACCGTTACCGACAATCGTTTTGCTAGCAGCCCCTCCCGTGCCCTAAATGACAAGATCAATGTACAGTTTTTCCCTGAAGGTGGTCAATTAGTTGAGGAGGTACCATCGCGCGTAGCGCTAAAGGCTATTGATGATGACGGATTGGGAAAAGAGATAAAAGGGCGGATTGTTGATGCTAACGACAAATTTATTTGCAATATAAGCTCAACATCCAAAGGGTTTGGATTATTTCAGTTACATCCGGAAACGGGAAATACCTATAGAGCCATACTTGATGACGGGTCGGTTTACAAATTGCCCGCTGCCATTCAAAAGGGGTATTCAATGAGTCTAAACAATCTGGATTTTGAAAAAGTTAAAGTAAGGGTCAGTGCAAGTGATTTGTTTAAAAACAAACCTTTTTATATCGTAGGGACAAATAGAAATCAAAAAGTTTTCCATGCCAAGTTTGTGTTGAATCAGAATTCATTTTTTGATCTCGAAATCCCCAAAGATGCGCTGCCTAGCGGCGTATTAACGATTACTCTTTTTGACGAAGATAAAAGGCCAAGATGCGAACGATTGGTGTTCATTGATAATCAGCAAGAGTTTAAGGTAAAGGTTACCCCCAGCTCCAATAGCTTTACTAAGAGCGCCCCGATTTCCCTGCATATTAATATTAAGGACGAAAATGACAGACCCGTCTCTACCCAATTATCGATTGCCGTTACCAATGCCGATTATATAGAGAAAAATGGAGATGACCGAAACATTCTGACCTATTTATTGTTGGAGTCGGACGTAAAAGGGCATATTGACAGTCCGAACGCTTTTTTCAGGGATAAAAAAAGGAGTACGCGGTTTAATATGGATCTAATAATGATGACCCATGGTTGGCGCAGATATAAATGGCAGCATGTAATAAATGGTACCGAACAATCTAAAAAACACTACTTTGAGAAAGGCATCACAGTCTCGGGAATGGCATTTGGACGAGATAAAAAACCTCTGGCAAACACCTTGATTAAAATGATTGGGCTTAATGATACGGGTTTTTTTGCTTATCCTGCAATAACGAATGATTTAGGACATTTTAAGATCATCAATGTGCACTTCGTTGATACCATAAGTGTTACGTTCAACGGTTATAACCGAAAGAACAAGCCCATCGATGTTGATATAACCCTAGATCAAAACGACATTTTTCCCGTTGGAAAATTGGATACTCACAATATGCGTGTTGGGAGAAAAAAGGAAATAGATTCTTTTAGGGAGGCGGGTTATAACAGCGGTGATTTTGATTCCATTTTTGATAAGCTGACCGAGCTCGATGAAGTAGTAGTTTCCGAAAAAGAAGTAAAGCGACCAGAATCACCTTCCACATATGGCATTGTCCCTGATGCGGTAGTCTATCAGGATGAAAATAATCCACAAGACCTTTCCTTGTTGTTGAGCCGTATACCCGGTGTTATGGTATCTGGAGGAATTGGAGGCCTCGATGCAAAAGTTACCATTAGGGGTGGAACAAGCTCCTTCACATCGAGTACTGAACCCCTTTGGGTCATAGACGGGGCAATTTTGAGTTCTCCCCAAGGGAGTTATAACCCCATTCAATTCTTGGAAAGATCCAATGTTGAGAGGATAGAGGTTTTAAAAGGATCATCAGCCGCTAATTTTGGAATGCGGGGCAGTAATGGTGTTATTCTTATTTATACCAAAACAGGGAAGCCTGGCGCTACCTCTTTAAATTCAAAATCTAACTTTGAATATATTCTAAGCCATAGCGGAGAAAAGGAATTTTATAACCCGGTCTACGATAAGTCAAACAAAGAACAAAAAAGGCTGATAACCGTAAAACGCTATTTTGGAACCAAGCTGTTACCACCAATGAAAATGGAGATGCTACGATAACCTTTTATAATTCGGATTTAGCAACCAGAATTCAAGTGGCGATAGATTTTTTGACCACACAGGGAGACCCAGGATATTATATCAATACTTTTCCAATAGGAGAATGATCAAAAATAAAATAGCACAAGCTAAGGACTGCGGTATAAACTTTCAATTATGGAGTTAAAGCCATTATTCGACAATAATAAAATCCATTTTGTTCATCATCTATTTGTGCCAATCATTTTCAGCAACACCAATATTTATTACTGGCCAAGGTAATCTCTCCTTCCACCATCTTCTAAATCTATGTGGCTGCCATGCAATTGTAAAACACAATTAGCTATCAACCTCTTCCAATGAATACACATTAATGGGAGCGTTTTTACCCCTTAATTGCATCTTACCCATAAGTGTGGATCTAAATGCGGTATTTAAATCCAAATCGTTTAATAGTTTTTCGGAAATCAACAGTTTTACATTCAACCTATTACATTCACCTTGAAGTCTAGCGGCAGTATTTATAGTGTCTCCATGATAGGCAATATCCCGTTTTAACTCCCCCACCTCAGTCATGGATATAATTCCCCCGTGCATCCCCGCCTTAAAATCCGGAACCGCACCGTAGGCGGACAGATAATGTTCGGATCTATCATTCAATCTTTTTTGAAAAGCAAAAAAGGCCTTTATTCCGTTATTCAATTGTACCGCCTTGTCCACATCCCATGTAAGTACGGCCTCGTCACCCACATATTGATAAATCTCCGCTTTATAGTCGTGTACTACTACCAGATCGCGAAAGCAATCCTGAATTAGCTTACTGTAGGCTATATGCCCTAATTTTTCAGCCAATTGCGTTGACCCCTTAAGGTCTATAAACATAAAAACCTTTTCCGTTACCAAAGGGGTATAAAATTTTCCCGACAGTATTTTTTTAAGATTTTCTTTTCCAACTATAGCACTAACGTACATTACAAAGCCAATGCAAAAATTTATAATTAAAATATAGATACATGCTACGAGTACTGATAAATTATTCAATAATCCCAGAGTAGAATCCGGAAGCTCAACATCTAAAAGAACCTCTAGGAAATTAATCAACGCCACGATGATACCTATAAAAAGGACCAACTGTATGAGCACTGTGAAAAGTAATAATTGATAATACTTAATTCTGCCAATTACAAATTTGGCAATAGCAATATGCATCAACCCAAAGAGCACCCCCATTATCAACCAAAGCAATACAAATACAGTGATGTTACTTAAGGTAAATTGTTGGGATAAGGGTTCTTGGGTTAAATCTGTATCCCTAAGTATCCGCCAAATGATGCTCCCGATAAGCCAACCTATCAGGTAGGATTTAATGGTGTTCAACTCTTTAATTCTGGCCAAGGGAATTCAGTGTTTATTAACGCGTTAAGTAAGATGAAGATATAAAAATATATTTCAATTAAAATTACTTTTTATAATGCCATGTATTTTGGCTACAATGATATCTTTTTTAAAAGCAAAAGAAATTGTATATTCATAAATTATGTATAGCAAATGGGGACTGCTCCGGTATGGGCATCGTCAATAATACACACCTTTATTTTGTCATTTACATTGCAATCGAATTTGGATCTAGGATTTCATGCTTCAAATTCTGGTTGGATCGATAGATTTTTATCAAAACATAACTAACTAAAAAAAGAATAAGATGCTTAAAAAGAAAACCCTTAATACATTTATTTTAGGAGTAGCTGTTGCACTTGCAATGAGTTCATGTGGTTCATCCGGCAAAGCCGTTAAAAATTATACAGCCACCTCTGATCTGTCAGGGCTTGTGGAAGATAAAAGTCAGGCACCCACACTCTTATATATCCGCCCAGATGCGCCCTCTTTAAGCGCGTATAATGCATTTATCATTGACCCTGTAATTCTGGACCCCAGAGATGCTAGTATTAAAAAATTAAAAACTGAGGATTTGACACGCATCCAAAACTACTTCACTGAAAGTTTGACCAAGAAATTGGAAGGGAGCGGTTATACTATTACCAGTACCCCGGCAGAAAACACCCTACGTATGTCCTTTGTTTTGTCAGGTATCAAAGTACCCAATGCCGCAGCAAACGTTACAAGCGTTTTAATACCAGTGGCATTAAGTGTAGGTGGTGTTACGGTGGAGGGAACCTTTAGGGAGTCTATCTCCAATCGTATAGATGCCGTTGTAGTAAGCAGATCTAAAGGTAGTCGTGTGGCAAATGACTCCCCTTGGTCTACCTGGGCCGACGTTGAATCGGCACTTGACCAATGGGCGAAAGGCATTGCAGAGTCGGTAGACAAGGCGCATGGTGAGTAAAGCTTGGTCAACCTTCCAAGCCAACGCTACCATGAGTCATTTCTGCCAATTTGTTTAAAGTAAGATAAAAGTCGGCCATTATGAAGAAAACCCTGCCAGTGATTTTTTATGGTCTGTGTTTCCTGTTTATTTTGATAGGATGTGCACCCGCTAAAATGAGTTCCACCTGGACCAAAAAGGATTATACCAAGCGCGATTATTCCAAAATAGCCGTTGTTGGCATTGGGAAAAACTTGGCCGCACGTAATACCTTTGAAAAGGACGCCGTTTCCCTGCTAAGGGACCAAGGGATTAATGCCGTAGCAGGAATCGTCCTGTTCCCTCCAGGAGGAACAACGGAAATTCGTACGGCTGCGGATTACATCAAAATCATCAAGGATAATAATTTAGATGGGGTCATTACCATGGCCTTGGTGGACTCCGATGAAAGGGATAGATACCAGCCTGGAGAAACACGGTACATTCCCTCCTATTACCGGGTTGGAAAATACCTTGTAAGACGTTATGCTGCTTATGAAACCCCGGGATATTATTCGAAGACCAAATCTTATCTTATTGAAGCTGTTTTATACAATCTAAAAGGGGAACTCTTCGAAGGAAAGGAAACCATGGTATGGACCGGTCAATCTTCTCTTGTTGATCCTTCTTCAATGGAGTCGGCTTCCAAAGGTTTTACTAAGCGAATGGTAAACCAGCTTATCGCCGACGGCATCCTAAAGGCACAATAAGTTATGGTGATAGGCCCAAATTTAGAAGATTGGTTGGTCCGTGTCCTGCTCCCGATGCCATTAGGAACCATGAACATCCGAAAAGATGTAAAATTTTGAATTTATATTAATACGTAATCAAAAAATATCGAAATAATTGATACTTTGATGTTCAATTTTTTTAAACGCACTATCATATAAGACATCAACTAAAAACCATTAAATTATGATCTGGATTGAATTACTTGTTGTTCTCTTTTTTATTTTTTTGGGCTCCAAAATGGGAGGTATTGGCATAGGGTATGCCGGTGGTGCCGGCGTAGTTGTGCTTACCTTGATTTTTGGTTTAAAGGCAGGCTCCGTGCCTGTAGATGTAATCCTTATCATTATGGCCGTCATTTCTGCCATCGCGGCCATGCAAAGCGCCGGCGGATTGGATTATCTGGTTCACCTCTCGGAACGGATTCTTCGTAAAAACCCAAAACGGGTGACCTTTTTGGCACCTACGGTAACTTATTGGATGACCTTATTGGCCGGAACAGGGCATACCGCTTATGCAGCACTTCCGGTAATCACGGAAGTTGCCAAAGAAGGGAATGTAAGACCTTCCAAACCATTGAGTATTTCGGTCGTGGCTTCTCAAATTGCCATAACGGCTTCTCCTATTTCCGCTGCTGTGGTCATTTTTGCAAGTTTTTTGGAACCTTTGGGCGTTTCCTATTTGCAATTGCTTGCCATAGCCATTCCCTCCACGATCTTGGCATGTATGGTAGGTGCCATTGTAGCCAACAGATTGGGGAAACCACTAGACGAAGATCCCATTTATCAAAAAAGGCTTGCTGCAGGTCTAGTAAAACTTAAAAGCGAGGAACATCATGAAGACGCCAAAAGTGCCAAGTGGTCTGTAGGTATCTTCTTAGCGGCCATAGTTCTCGTAGTTACCTACGCAAGTTTGATCTCCAAAAAAGTAGGGTTGATAGAAAACCCCGCAATTGGCCGTAATGAAGCCATAATGGCCGTAATGTTGCTGGCCGCAATGGCAATTGCCTTGGTCTGCAAGGTTAAATTAAGCGAAGTACCGGCTATGTCTACCTTTAAATCCGGTATGAGCGCTGCCATATGTGTACTCGGCGTAGCATGGTTGGGAGATACTTTTGTCAGTAACCATATTGAAGAAATCAAAGAAGCTGCCGGAGGAATCTTAAACCAATACTCCTGGTTGTTGGCAGTCGTTTTATTCTTTGCCAGTATGCTCTTATACTCCCAAGCTGCAACGACCATGGCATTAATGCCTGCGGCCCTTGCCCTAGGGGTAAGTCCCGTAGCCGCCATAGCATCATTTGCAGCGGTTAGTGCCCTATTTGTGTTGCCTACCTATCCCACCCTATTGGCAGCCGTGGAAATGGATGATACGGGTACTACCAAAATAGGAAAATACGTATTTAACCACTCCTTCATCATACCAGGAACGGTAACCATTGCGGCAAGCGTGATATTTGGATTTCTGATCGGAGGCCTGATACTATAATTTAAAAAATAAAAACACTGGATATGAAAACAAGAACAGAAACCGATCTACTGGGAGATCTAGAGATTTACAACGAACTATATTATGGGGTCCATACCCAAAGGGCCGTTAATAATTTTCGAATTTCAAATGCAAAAATCGGCGACTTTCCCATTTTTGTAAAAGGATTGGTATTAACCAAAAAAGCTTGTGCGGCGGCCAATAAAGAGATTGGGACCATCCCTGCGGATAAGGCCGACATGATATTACAGGCCTGTGATCATATACTCGATAACCTGAAAAAATATGCATTGTTTTTTCCGTCGGATGTATTTCAGGGAGGTGCCGGTACCTCGGTGAATATGAACGCCAATGAGGTAATTGCCAATGTTGGCCTGGAACTGAATGGTCATGAAAAGGGAAGCTATGAGATATTACACCCCAACGACCACGTAAACAAGTCGCAATCTACCAATGATGCCTACCCCACAGGTTTTAGAGTAGCAGTGTATTATTATATGAATCACCTTCTTGAGCGAATCAATATCCTTACCACAAGTCTCGATAAAAAAGCGGCCGAATTTAAAAAGGTGCTCAAAATGGGTAGGACACAGCTACAAGATGCGGTCCCCATGTCCTTAGGCGACGAATTTGGAGCGTGGTCCACCAACCTAAAAGAAGAGACCAAAAATTTAAAACACTGTCGCGATCTTATATTGGAAGTTAATTTAGGGGCCACCGCCATTGGTACAGGGGTAAATGCGCCCGATGGGTTTACGGAACTTTCCATTGGTTATCTACAGCAGTATACGAAAGCCAGTTTTGTAAAGGCCGAGAACCTTATAGAGGCCACTTCGGATTGCGGGGCTTACGTGATGATTTCCGGCGCCCTTAAAAGAACGGCGGTAAAACTTTCAAAAACATGTAACGACCTAAGATTGCTTTCTTCCGGACCACGTTGCGGCCTTAACGAGATCAACCTACCCGAAATGCAGGCAGGGTCCTCCATAATGCCCGCCAAGGTTAATCCGGTAATTCCAGAAGTCGTCAATCAGGTGTGTTTCAAAATTATTGGCAATGATGTTACCATATCCTTTGCTGCCGAAGCAGGACAACTTCAGCTCAATGTAATGGAACCCGTAATAGCGCAATGCATGTTCGAATCTGTAGAATTATTATCGAATGCCTGCACCACGCTAGCCGAAAAATGTATTGACGGCATTACGGCAAATGAGGAACATACCAAACAAATGGTATTCAACTCCGTAGGGATCATTACCTTTTTAAACCCGTACATAGGCCACCATATGGGAGACGTTTTGGGAAAAGAAGCTGTGGAAACGGGTAAAAGCATCCGTGAGCTGGTACTCGAAAAGGAATTGCTTACCGCGGAGGAACTGGACAAAATTTTGAGTGTTGAGAACCTAATGCACCCTAAATACACTGCGGCACTACATAAATAACCCATGGTATCCTTTGCGATCTGCTGAATAATTTAACCGCGGATCGTTGAGGTATTATCCATAAATTATCTAGGACAGGAAAGAAATAAAAAGGAAAAACAGATGAAAAGGTCAAAAATAAAAATGACGGTATTGCTCTTGGGGGTAGCCTTGCTCCCTGGCATGGGGTTTGCACAAGACACGGATACCGAACTCCCCAACATTAAAATCCTGGCAACAGGCGGAACCATAGCAGGGTCTGCTTCATCGGCAACTTCAGGAAGCTATTCCGCAGGGCAAATTGGCATTCAGACCATGATCAATGCGGTACCGGGAATTAAAAAAATTGCGGATGTCTCCGGGGAACAGGTTTCCAATGTGGGCTCTCAAGACATGTCGGTTGAAATTTGGTTAAAATTAGCCAATAGAATTAACGAGTTGTTGGCCTCAGACGATGTTGATGGTATTGTTGTAACCCACGGTACGGATACACAGGAAGAGACCGCCTATTTTTTAAGTTTGGTAATAAAAAGCGATAAACCAGTGGTTACGACGGGTTCCATGCGTTCTTCCACTTCCATTAGCGCAGAAGGGCCTCTTAATCTATACAATGCGGTAGCTATAGCCGCAAATACGGACTCAAAAGGCAAGGGGGTCATGGTGTCCCTTAACGACCAGATACACAATGCCCGTGACGTAAGCAAGATGAACACCACCAATGTGAATAGTTTCGCTTCCCCGATAAAGGGTATGCTGGGCGGTGTCTTTTATGGCAGGCTGGGCTTTTTTAGGGAACCGAATACAAAATTTGGTAAAACGAGTGAATTTTCAGTAGCAGGAGTTACAGAATTGCCCCGTGTGGATATTATCTACGCCTATGCCGATATGTCGCCAGATTTAATAGATATGCACGTAAAGGCCGGTGCCAAAGGTATCGTTATTGCGGGTGTTGGGAACGGGAACATGACGGATGCCACTTTAAAAGCGGCCAAGAAAGCCTACGAAGACCATGGTGTTATGGTAGTACGAAGTACAAGGGTAGCTACAGGATGGGTATTGCGCGATAACGAGTTTAAGGATGCTGACTATCACACCGTTGTTTCTGGGGACCTAAACCCGGCAAAAGCGCGGATTTTACTGATGCTTGCCCTATCTAAAGGAAAAAAAATGACCGAAATGCAGGAACTTTTCGATACCTATTAATTTTAAAAGCTGATCATGGCCTTTAATCAACTATTTTTTAGAAAGACGATTATTGCTGGTACCGGGCTTTTCCTTTGCATATTCTTAATTGTGCACTTGTCGGCCAATTCTATTTTATTGTTGCCGGAGGAAACAGCTCGCGGATTATATAATTCGTACTCCACTACCTTACGGGAGAGTCCATTGATTAAATTGGTGGCCTATGCACTTTATGCCTCCATTTTACTTCATGTAATTTATGCGTTGCTTGTTACGTTGCGCAACAGAAAGGCAAATCCTCAAAGGTATGTTTTGAACCGTTTCAAAGAGAATAGCACATGGACTTCCCAGAATATGGGGCTTATCGGGACGATGATTCTACTCTTTATTGTTGTCCACCTTGCAAATTTTTGGGCACGGATCAAATTGGGAATGGGGGAAGCCGTTGGCTTGGATGCTGCAGGAAACACAGATGTTTACGAAGTTACCAATAGCTTGTTTCACAACATTTACTATGTAATTTTCTATACGGTATTGGTAATTCCATTGGCTTTACACCTGCACCACGGCTTAAAAAGTGCCTTTAAAACCTTGGGGTTCTATCATAAGAAAGGGCTTAGGGTGATAGCCAAGGTGGCATTGATCTATGCCATTGTTATGGGGGTAGGTTTTGGAATTATACCAGTTATTGTTTATTTCAAATAGCACGGGAGGATGAAACTAGATGCAAAAATTCCAGCAGGAAGACTCGAGGACAAGTGGCGGAACTATCAGGTAAAATCCCAGCTGATCAATCCGGCGAATAAAAAGAAACTCAATGTTATTGTGGTTGGCTCGGGACTATCCGGAGCGGGAGCGGCTTCTACATTGGCAGAATTGGGTTACGATGTGAAATGTTTTTGCTATCAGGATTCGGCACGCCGGGCACATTCGGTAGCCGCCCAAGGCGGTATCAATGCGGCCAAAAACTATCAACATGATGGGGACAGTGTCTGGCGGATGTTCCATGACACCTTGAAAGGAGGTGACTTTAGATCACGTGAAGCCAATACCTATAGACTGGCAGAACTTTCAGCACCCCTTATAGATCATTACGTGCAGCAAGGGGTTCCCTTTGCCAGGGAATACGGTGGCACACTGGTCAATAGAAGTTTTGGGGGTGTACAGGTACAGCGCACGTTCTACGCTCGGGGACAAACGGGGCAACAGTTGTTGATGGCAGCATACTCCCAGTTGTACAAAATGGTGCGGGCCAAAAAAGTGGAAATGTTCCCGAGAAGTGAAATGTTGGATCTGGTAGTGATCGGTAGTAAAGCAAAAGGAATAATCGTTCGCGATTTGGTCACCGGTGAACTAAAAAGATATGCGGCGGATGCCGTGGTGCTTGCTACCGGTGGTTATTCACGTGTGTTTAGGCTGTCTACCTTGGCTATTGGTTGTAACGGTAGTGCCCTATGGAAAGCTCACAAAAAAGGAGCGTTCTTTGCGGCACCCAGTTTTACGCAAATCCACCCTACTGCCTTGCCACAATCCAGTGATGCACAATCCAAGTTAACCTTGATGTCGGAATCCTTGCGCAACGATGGACGGATATGGGTGCCCAAAAAACAAGGGGATATGAGAAACGCAAACGATATTCCAGAGGATGAACGCGACTATTACTTGGAACGACGGTATCCCAGCTTTGGGAATTTGGCCCCTCGTGATATTGCATCGCGGGCGGCCAAGGAGCGGATAGATGCCGGCTATGGCGTGGGTAGATTGAAAAATGCGGTTTACCTCGACTTTAGGCACGCTATTGAGAAGTTTGGTGTTCAGACCATAAAAGATCGTTATGGTAATCTCTTTACCATGTATAAAAAGATTACGGGTATTGATGCTTACAAAGAGCCGATGCAAATTTCACCTGCAGCACATTTCTCGATGGGCGGATTGTGGGTAGATTATGAATTGATGACTACCATTCCCGGATTGTACGCCGTGGGCGAATGCAATTTCTCGGATCATGGGGCCAATCGGCTAGGTGCCAATTCTTTATTACAGGCTAGTGTTGACGGCTATTTTATACTGCCCAACACCATCAATAATTATCTGGCAAACGCTTTGAAGGAGGACCATCCTACTACGGAACATCCCGCATTTGAGGAAGCTGAAAACGAAGTCAAATCGCATATAGACCGGGTACTTTCGATAAACGGCACCAAAACCGTAGACCACTTCCACAGGGAATTGGGCAAGGTCATGTGGCAGGAATGTGCCATGAGCCGTAATAAAGAAGGCCTGCAAAAGGCCATTGATCAAATAAAAGAGGTCCGTTATGCCTTCTGGAACGACGTTAAAGTTACCGGAAACAGTAAAGAACTTAATACGGAACTCGAAAAAGCCTTGCGTTTAGCAGATTTTATTGAGTTAGGTATTCTCATGTGCACCGATGCATTACAACGCGATGAATCCTGCGGGGCACATTTTAGGGAAGAGTACCAGACAGAGGATGGTGAAGCGGTGAGGGTAGATAAAGACTATTCTTATGTGTCGGCATGGGAATATGATGCAGGAGATTTTAAGTTGCACAAGGAAGCTTTGGCATTTGAATATATACAACCCTCGGTACGAAGTTATAAGTAGCATACTATGAAAGTAACATTCAAAATTTGGAGGCAGGAGGGCCCTAAGGACAAGGGCGCCATTAGGGATTATAACGTGGATGGACTAACTGAGGATATGTCCTTTCTGGAAGCCTTGGACCATCTGAACGAATTGCTGGTCCTTAAAAATGAAAAAGTAATCGCCTATGAATACGATTGTAGGGAAGGGATCTGCGGGCAATGCGGTGTTTTTATCAACGGTCGGGCACATGGCCCCCATGACAATATGACCACTTGTCAATTGCATATGCGAAGTTTTAAAGAGGGAGATACCATTGTGGTGGAACCGTGGAGGGCAGCATCATTTCCAGTAATCAAAGATTTGGTCGTGGACCGTTCCGCTTTTGATCGTATAATAGAACAAGGTGCTTACATCAGTGCAAAAACAGGTGCGGCCCCTGAGGCAAATGCCATCCCCATACCGAAGGAAATGTCGGATAGGGCCATGGACGCCGCTGCCTGTATAGGTTGTGGTGCTTGCGTGGCCACTTGTAAAAATTCTTCCGCGGCCTTGTTTACCTCGGCCAAGATCAATCATTTAAACGGCTTACCACAAGGGCACGCTGAACAGCATAAACGCGTTAGTGAAATGACCTATCAAATGGAAATAGAAGGCTTCGGAAGTTGCACATTTACAGGAGCTTGCGAAGTAGAATGTCCAGAAGGGATTTCCATCATAAATATTGCGGAAATGAATGCTAGGCTTACAAAGTCTAGAATTTTTGGATAAAATGTACAACCAAATACATTTATATTATGAATAAAAACCGGTATACATTAACAAGAGTTTTGGCGCTTATGGTATTCTTGCTTTCCCTACAGGGAATACAGGCGCAGACTTCACAGGACACAAATTCGGACACAAATTGGATCGATGAGATCACTTCCAGGATCACTCCTTATGGTAGTATACGGATCGGGGCCGGTTTTGCCGAGGAAGGGGAAATAGGAATTGCGAATAATGCACCACGGGCCGGGATTAAAATGAAACATGCACTATCCAAAGACGAAACCGAGAACTTTAATGTCGTGGGGGGTGTAGAACTTGGCTTTAACTTGGTTTCAAGGGATGAAACCGTTGCGTTCGCCGTAGACCCCGGCGCAGGGATAGCCCAAGTGGGCGATGCCGTGTTTACCCGTTTGGGATTTGTGGGCTTCTCATACAAAGAATTCGAGTTTACCTTTGGAAAACAGAACTCCGTCTACTATACCATGGGGGCCAATCAGGTAGATAAATTTCTGGCATTTGGGGGTGCAGGTATTGGCGTGTGGAATATTTCGGACGGCGGTATATCGGGCACAGGAAGAGCAAATCAGGTGTTTATCCTAAAGTACAAGAAAAACGGGTTGAGCCTTGGCACGCAGGCCGAGGCAAGAAATATATCCGAAAATAGTGAAAGCATAGACACCTATGGGTTTGGGGCCAATTATGAAATTGACGGTTTTCAAATAGGTGTAGGTTACAATAAAGTAAATGATGGTGTGGAAGATCCTTTGCCCAATCAGGCAAAGGAAGGGGATGAGGCTTTTGTGGCATCGGCCTCCTACGAAAAAGATCGATTTACCGTTGCTGCCTCCTATGCGAGTTTGAAGCAACACCAAAGAACCACGTTGAACGGTGACGACTTCTTTTACGACGCTACTGGGATAGAACTGTATGCCCGCTATAAGTTTTCCACCGATAAGAGATGGCATGTAGCCGCCGGTTTTAATTATTTGGGTCCCGATGATGATCAGGGCCTGGGAGATTTTGACACGAAATTTGGGATTGTAGAAGTGGGCTATAACTTTAAGAAATCCAGTCATATTTTTGCCGCTTCCCAAATTGACCAGAGTAAGAACATAGCTGGGGATAGGCGCAACCAAAGTGTTTTTGGTATAGGGATTCGCTTTGGGCTTTAGCCAGAATTATTCTTTTCCAAGAAGTACAACAAGCGGTTTTTGAACCCGGCACAAAAGCCGTTACCTACAAGCTTTTAATGATGTGCTACAGTTGCTAAATAAAATCCTATCCCAAATGGAACAGTTCCACGAAAAAAAGGAATTGATGCTTCCGAAAATCACCAAATTGTGACGTGAAAATAGGGGCAATTACTTATGTACAAAACCAAAAGCAGTTTGTAATTGTGCGCTTAATTCTTTAGTGAAATTACTTTTCCATCCCTAAGAATTTCCAAAACTACAGGGTCCCCCGGCTTAAGCGTATTTGCAAAGTCCCCCAATTTGGTCAAGGTTTCATCGGTAAACTCAAAACGGATCCCATTAACGGCAAGGATAATATCTCCTCCCAGTAAAAGGGTCCTCCCTTCTATGATCGCTTCAATAATTCCTCCACGCAGACCCATTTTGCCATAGGGAGAATTAGAAACCACGCGTTGTACCAGTAATGCATCGTTTTGGGGCACATTCAGCATTTTGGCACTTTCGCCAGACAAGGGAACGACCTCCGCCCCAGTCCATAGGATTTTCTTGTCCAACAGCAGTTTTTTTGCAATGTTCGAGGTAGCCGCAAAACCTATTCCCTGAAATCCTCCCGTAACGGTTTTGATATGGCTTACAATTCCTATAACCTTTCCTTCCAGATTAAACATAGGGCCACCGGAGTTCCCAGTATTGATTGCGGCATCCGTTTGAATATATTCGGCGTTGGTGAAAGGGTTTTTATCCGAAGTGTTTTTAATAAAACTACTGATATAACCCGATGAGAGTGAATGCGTTAGTCCAAAGGGTGCACCCACTACAACAACTCGTTCCCCTACCTTGCTTTTATCCGAATCACCTAGGGTAGCTATAACAGCATTTTTCTTTGGTGTGGTCAACGCTATCAACGCTATATCGGAACTTTTAAAGGCGGATATTACCTTCGCCTCAATGATTTCCCCATCAGAAAACTGAACCAGAAGCTGTTCGGCTACATCCACCACATGGGCAGCGGTCAAAATTTCCGTATCGGAAATCAAAAATCCAGAGCCCAAACTTTGGGAACTGACCATTTGAACAGTAGCTCCCAGTTTTTCAAGTTTCTTTTCTTCGGTAAAAATAACAACCACCGAAGGCCGTACCGTTTCATATAGTTTGGACAGGTCCTGTGCTTTGGACGATGTAAAAAGTAATAACATAATACCAACAAGTGAAAAGCGCATAATTAAATTATTTAGGGTATGTAAAGATAGTAGAATGCCGTTTTCTATGGGGTTAAAATAGTGCTTTTTACCGGTGTTTAGGCAGGAAAATCAGCGAATTAAACAATAAACTCTTGTTTTCCTTGGACAACAAATCAAGTAATACGAGGGATGCTCTGGGCACTTGTAATTGAAGCGTGCATATCCCATTTTTCGGGAATATACGCGATGATTTTTGCGCTTTTAACCCGATAGTGAGTATATTTAACATCTATGGGTACTAACATCATTCCTACAGCAAGCAGGTGAGAACCAAAATCCCCAAAATACTTAAAAGCTATCTGATCGGTTGGTTTATCGCCAATTGTATATGGTTTATGGCAACCCACATTACTCCCAGGGAAATTACCTCTGTAAACGAATCCGCTATAGGTGAAATTTATATGTTTTTAGTCACATGGATTGCACAAGCCATTGTTTATGGACTGTTGTACGTAGCCATTGACCGCTTTATAAAAGGCAGGGTGCCTTTTTACAAACTTCAAATCTATGCTGTGCTGCTTCAAATTGCTATGGGAGCTATGCTTGTGGTCTTAGTCTTTTATTTGTTCAAGGTCTTTGATGTTGTGGACACAAGCACGTCGATTATGGTATTTGTTAGGGAACTACCGGGACTTTGGTTGGCGTTCATCTATGCCTTGATCGTAAATTTTACGATCAATCTTTTTATGTATATCGATCTAACTTTAGGGAAAGGAAACCTACTAAAAATTATTAAGGGAAGTTTCTATTTGCCCAAGGAGCATCAGCATATCTTTATGTTTTTAGACCTCAAAGGTTCCACTACCCATGCAGAACGGCTGGGGCATATTAAGTACAGTCAATTAATTCAGGATTGTTTTTACGACTTGGCGGTGGTAGATGCCTATAAAGCAGAGGTGTACCAGTATGTTGGTGATGAGGCCGTCCTTACCTGGTCCCTAGACCAAGGAGTTCACAATGATAATTGCATAAGGGCCTTTTATGCGTTTAAAGATCGACTGGAGGAAAAGGCTGCTTATTACATGGCCAATTACAACACAACCCCAGTCTTTAAGGCCGGAGTAAATGTAGGTCTGGTCACAGTTACCGAGGTCGGTGAAATAAAACGTGAAATAGCGTATCATGGAGATACCATCAACGTTGCGGCAAGGCTTCAAGATCAATGTAATAGACTTGGTGCTGAACTTATTATTTCTGAGGCGATGCTGAACACTTTAAATTTGGGTAGTTGGATACACACAAAAGCAGAGGGTGAAATTCTCCTTAGAGGAAAAGAGGGGAATGTTAAGATGTATTCCTTGAAAAAGGCATAGGCAAAGGCCCATAGTTTTCCTGTTTCCAATAGGTTAAAAATCATTCTCAAGAATCAAAAAGAACAATGCCGTTTTTCAAAATCCTAACTAAAAATTTTTTGAGTAAATTTAAGTTCAATAAACATTCTCGTAATCACTAAGTTTCTGTTTTGCACAAAAAACAACTCATATACCTTCTTTTGTTCAGTAGCGCAATCCATGCACAGACGGCCATTTCGGGTATTCTAGACTTTCAGGATCAAAAAACAACGGATCAAAAAGTCTACCTCTACAAATTGGATTTGGAAGGGCTTAAGAATCCTGTTTTGGCTAAGGAGGTTGCATGGTCATCTCTAGATCGCGACGGATCATTTTCTTTCAATAGCAAACACATCGCTGTACAGGATGCAGTTTATCAATTGCACTTAAACGGTTTGGGGAGTAAACGTAACGATACCATTACCAAAAGCAGGCCCTTTATCCTGTCTCGCGGGGACCACATAGAGTTTCAACACGGGGCGCATCAATTTGCAAAGTATAGTACTTCCAATTTGGCGGATAAGGAATGGAAACGCCTACAAGACTTTGATAGAAGGCTTCAAAAACCCGACTATGAAACAGCAGAAGATAAGGGGCAAAGAAAAGGTTATATCAAAGATTCCCTGCGCATTTTAATAGTAAAATTGATAGGCATTCAACAATTGGAAGACAAAAGTTTATTGGATCAGGACATTGCCAAAAACCCAGAATACTATTTAAACTTGTTAGACGAACTTAAAGCGAGTGAAATGCCATCTTCTCAATACTTGTTTTTAGAAAAGAAACTAGCCTTCCTGACCCAGAAAGTTTTAGCGAAAAAATACGCTTGGAGCAAAACGGTAAACATTGTTTTAGTTATGGTTTTTGGGTTGATATTGTTTAGCCTCTACACCAGAAAACGATCAACGGTCTTGCCCGAACTTAGCAAGCAGGAACGGACGGTTAAAAATTTGATCCTAGAAGGAAAATCCAATAAGGAGATTGCAAACGAACTTTTTATTAGCCTCAGTACGGTAAAAACCCATATTACCAATATTTACGGTAAGCTAAAGGTATCTAACCGGCAAGAACTTCTGCAAAAAACCCAAAATTAGTACCCGTACTAGTACCTAAATCCTACTGCTTTTTCTCCTTTTCTATTTCGTCAGCCGCGAACTTGCACCGTAAAAACAAGGATGCAGGATATCACCCGCTTAAAAGAATTGTTTTCTAATCCTTCACGAGAATTTAAATTTTGGGATAAATGGTTGGGCTGGTTTGTTTTTAGTATCTCCCTAATCGTTTATACGCTAACTATTGAGCCAACAGTTAGCTTTTGGGATGCCGGGGAGTTAATAGCCGCATCCGCTAAATTGGAGGTTGCACACCCTCCTGGTGCGCCACTTCTTCAAATGATCGGTGCTTTTTTAGCGATGTTCGCCATCGAAACAACACAAATAGCTTTCATGGTTAACTATGTTTCCACCTTATCTAGTGCCTTTGCCATTTTATTCACTTTTTGGACGGTGACCAATCTCACCAAGAAACTGATCCCAAAAGAGAAAACGTTTACCAATAGCAAGGCAATAGCAGTTCTTGGCAGCGGGCTTGTGGGTGCCCTAACCTTGGCATTTACGGATAGCTTTTGGTTCAATGCCGTGGAAACGGAAGTATATGCTATGGCGAGCCTTGTAATGGCCCTATTGTTATGGCTGGGACTAAAATGGACCGACAATTTGGACGACCCAAGAAATAATAAATGGCCAATACTTATATCCTTTGTTGTTGGCTTAACATTTGGTATCCAGTTCATGGGATTTTTGGCTATCCCTGCGGTTGTACTACTGTACTACTTCAAAAAATTTAAGACCATTACGTTAAAGAATTTTATTTTCGCCAATCTGGCAGCAGTAGCCATTTTAATGTTGGTTTTTAAATTTTCACTCACCTATATACTTAAATTTTTTGGATGGGGAGAGGTGTTTTTTGTTAACAGCTTTGGACTGCCCTTTAATTCGGGGACTGGCATAGTTGGACTTTTTCTGGTATCGGTTTTTTATTTTGCTTTAAGCTATACCAGAAAAAAAAGATTGTACAAAACCAATACAATTGTTCTCAGTATTATGTTCTTATGCCTAGGCTTCTCTACTTGGATTGTTTTGCCTTTAAGGGCCAATGCCCATGTAGCCATTAATGAAAATGACCCCTCGGATGCCAGAGCGCTATTGGCCTATTTTAATAGAGAACAATATCCCAGTACGGATAGCCCATTCTACGGGACATACTATTCTGATAGATTTGCAGCTTCAGGCGAAGATAGGGATGATCATCCTAAGTACGAGAGAAATAAGGATATAGGAAAATACGAAATCGTAAATCTTTATGAGGATGCCATACAAGGCCCCAACAAGAAGCATATTGGTGTTTTGCCACGTATGTGGAGTGAGATGCATGCGGAAAATTATATTAAATATTTTGGCGCGTTGGAATTCAATATTAAATCTGGATATAAATCCAATAAAGATCTTCTAAATGCAGTTGGTGAATTTAAGAAAGGATATGCCGACGGCGAGATTAACGAAGAACAATATGTAAAGTTTCTGGAAGAGTTTAGCGAATACATAGAAGTGCAACCACCCAGTGTTTGGGACAATATGGATTATATGTTCCAATTTCAATTGGGTTATATGTACTGGCGCTATTTTATGTGGAATTTTGTTGGCAGACAAAATGATGTTCAAGGGCGCTATAATGGTAATGGCGAATGGCTTAGTGGTATTGGCTTTATAGATGCATTACGGTTAG
The DNA here is from genome assembly GCF_046557915.1 of Spongiimicrobium sp. 3-5. Lineage (NCBI taxonomy): Bacteria > Pseudomonadati > Bacteroidota > Flavobacteriia > Flavobacteriales > Flavobacteriaceae > Spongiimicrobium > Spongiimicrobium sp. 3-5. Next base: position 604,387 of record NZ_JBHEBG010000001.1, on the reverse strand, counting down.
GAAGCCAAAACAACCTCCCTAGTGAGGTGCTCAACAATAAAGGAAGAAACACCTATTATTTTTTACCTCTTTTACTTGGTATTGTTGGTATTGTTTTTCTAATCTCTAAAAACCCAAAGCTGTTTTGGGTATTGTTCGTTTTTTTTATGTTTACAGGAGTAGCCATTCAATTTTATACCAATCCCACTATATTTCAACCCCGGGAACGCGACTATTCTTTAGTAGGCTCCTTTTATGTTTTTGCTATTTGGATCGGTCTTGGAACTTATGCCCTCTTTGATGGGTTTAAGAAATGGGTGAACCCAAAGATTTTGGCACCTGCGGTATCTTGTATTTGTCTGTTGGCGGTTACAGGATTAATGGCATGTCAAAACTGGGATGACCATGATAGATCTCATAGATATACCGCCCGTACCTCGGCCAAATCCTATCTAGATTCTACGAAGCAAAACTCCGGAGCTATCCTATTTACCATTGGAGATAACGATAACTTTCCCCTATGGTATATCCAAGAAATTGAGGAATATAGGATAGATGTCCGCATACTTGTAACAAGCTATTTTGCAACGGATTGGTATATAGATCAGGCAAAACGGAAATCGTATGAAAGCGACCCCATTCCATCGCAACTTACCCATAATATTTATAGATATGGAACTAGAGATGCCATATATTATCAAGGATTGCCAGGCATAGCTGAGAAACGATGGAATATTAAGGATTTTATGAACTGGATTGGAAGTGATAAGCCACAGACAAAACTTAAATATGTACTGGAAAAACAAGAGGCAGACCTAAGTCAATTTTCAGAGAGTACGTTAAACCTTGTATATTATCCCACACATAAAATCCGAATAGATGTGGATAAAGATGTAGTTCTAAAAAATGGACTGGTCCGGGAAAAAGATGCCGCACAAATCGTTGATTATATAGATATTGACCTGCCAAGGTCGGCCATTACTAAAAATAGAATTATGATGCTCGATGTAATTGCGAACAACAATTGGGAACGCCCCATCTATTTTTCCGGGGGCAGTTACGATGATGCTGAATACATCTGGATGAAAGATTATTTGCAATTGGATGGCATCGCTTACAAATTAGTGCCCATAGAGACCAAATATGAAGGCGGCTTGGACATGGGCAGGGTAGATGAAGACCTCGGTTATCGCATTGTAAAAAAATTGGATTGGGGTAATTTGGGCAGCCCAAACATTTATCACGACCCACAAACCAGAAAACAAGGAGGAGTTACGTTACGTATTGCCTTGGCTAGGCTAGCTGAAAAATTAATCGCGGAAAACAAAATAAGTAAGGCCAAAGAAATAATTGAGATAGCCATGGCCCATATTCCTGTAGATTATTTTGGGTATTATACTTTTTTGGAACCTTATGTGGATTCTTATTATAAAGTGGGAGAAACAATAAAAGCAAGAGGCCTGTTCCAAAAGTTAAAAAAAGTATATGAAGAAAGGCTCAATTATTACGCCAGCACACCTTTGGACGAACAATACGGGAAGATAGAAAATATCCTATCGAGCATGGAAGCTTATCGAAGGAATATTGACATTCTTGTTATGAATAACGATTTGGAGTTTGCAAAAGAGGAAACCTTACTTTTTAATCAGCAGATAGAAAAGTTTCATCATTTCTACAGTGATAGGATACTAGAATAAGATGAAATTTTAGGAGATATTGATAATCAACTAGCCTCGTTAAGACTATTTTATAAGACTGACAAAAGTCATATGTAAACTTCATTTAGGTCCTTAGATTGCAAATTAAGGGCATTTTCCCGACATTGATCTATACATCAGATTAAATATCAAAAGACATGAAAAAACGATTAGGATACGTTTTACTAATTGGTTGCTTATTGCTTTTTAGCTTTCAAATAGTAAAGAACAAGTTGCATTTGCTTCAATCCCCAGGAGCAGTAATTGAAAACTATATAGAGCCCGACTATGGTTTGGGGGCTGGTCATATAGATTCTTTACTGCCTTTTCCCGACATTAAAAAAGGAGAAAGAACACCCTTTGATTTATGGAATTATGGCGGAAAAGGGAAGTCTTCGTTTATGGATCCGAACCTACCAATGGAATGGGAGAAATGGGTTGAGTTTCATGAAAAACAAAAACCTGAATTGATGTTGGACATTAAAGCCTACATGAATTCCCGGTATAATTTTACCATGAACTCCTTTGAAGGAAAGTTTATGTCCGGAGGTAGAAAACCAATAATGCAAGGTCCTGTATCCAGATTGCCAGAAGGGATTAAATCATTTGAAGAGTTGGCCAAATTATCTGCGGAAGAAATTAAGGAAAAGGATCTATTTCCGTTTAAACCTTTAGCACACCCTCTGGCTTCAACGGCACATATGGTTTTTCCCGATAGCTGGAACAAAACACACCCCGAACATATTAGGATTGACGTAGACCATGATTATCCGGACGAATATTTACCCGAATTTCCCCCACCAATGTTCTTAACCACCCATAAAGAACTTGGCGATGTAACCGATGGGAAGGAAATTACCTTGGCCAATTATTATGAAATCTTCAATGGATTGCTCACACCGGAGCAAATGGAAGGACTAAAAGAATTATTGAGACCAACGGCAACCACTTGGTTCAATCAAACTACCCATAGAGTAACAAAAGAACCCAGTGCAGGGGTTTCGTGCTTCTCCTGTCATGTAAATGGTCATACAAATGGCGCATTTGAATTAGCGCCAGATAGTAGGCCCCATTTGGCGCGACTTAGAGTGGGCACGCCATCAATGAGAGGTAATTATAACCTTATGCAGTTAGCATCAAAAAGGTCAATTAGAAGTATGGATCACTTTGCAGAAATTGAAGAATATTTTGATGGAGATCCGGGGATGATGCAACACATAGGACCAAGAGCACATCAAAAATCCGTTGCAAATAGAATGGGCGACTTCAACGCCATGCTCGATTTTCCTCCGGCGCCAAAATTAGATGCGATGGGAAATCTAATTCCTGAAAAATCCACAAAACAAGAATTATTTGGAGAACAATTGTTTAGAGGGAAAGCAAAATGTGTTTCTTGTCATGGTGGACCGGCATTTGTAGATGACTATATGCATGATTTAAAAGTAGAGCGCTTTTATAAAGGAAGACCCCAAGGACCCATTAAAACATTCCCTCTAAGAGGAATAAAAGATTCGCCTCCATATTTACATGACGACAGATTACCCACTTTGGATGATACCGTAGAATTTTTTAATCTAGTATTGGAGCTAAAACTGGATAAAAAAGAAAAAGAAGCACTTACTGCCTATATGTTGTGTCTATAAAAACGAACACACCAAACAACAAAGCAAATGGGTGAAGTAAGTTTAATAGTTGTTTTCAAGAGAAGGAAAAAGCTAGCGAACAAAACAGTATTTTAGTGGCCACATTTTAATACCCATACAAAATGTTGTTCGTAGAATTCTATAACCATGTTTTAAGTACTTCGTTAACCCCAGTTAAACTTCCCTTTCCCGTAAAAAAAATTCATGTTGAGAAAGGAACTTCCATAACAACTTACGGACAAGTAGAAGATACGCTCTATTTTATGAATAAAGGTATTGTTGAAATGAAGATTAAAAGTTATATGACCGAAAAAGTCATTGACTTTTTTTTTGAAAGAGAATTGTTTTGTGGTTACACTTCTTTTTTGAACCAACTTCCCACGGACGTACAGATCACCGCTTTAATGGACTGCGAAATGGAAATAATAAAGCGCAAGGATTTGATGAGCGCTTATGAGATTTCTTTAGAAGCGAACAAATTTGGAAGAATTGCCACGGAACAAGGTTATATTAGAAAATCGGATAGGGAAAAAGATCTTTTAACCAAAACTGCGGAAGAGAGATATCTCGAAATGTTCCAAAGCCGTTCCGAATATATTTCGCACATTCCAGTTAATAAAATTGCAAAATATTTAGGAATACACCCCGAAAGCCTTAGTAGGATAAGGGGCAAAATGAATTCCTAACATAGGTCAAGCCTTTTTTTTGGTTTAAGTTTTTTGCTGCACATACTTTTGCCGCATAAATTTTTAAACCAAAGATTTTGGAAACAATAACTTCTCATTTGACCTCTCCATTAAGAATATTAACGGAGCCAACTTCTAGAATCATTTATATAATAACATTTTTTACACTTTGTACGGCAAGTGTAAAGGCCCAAGGCGGCTATGAAAAAAATACAGTTTTAGATTCTATGATGGTAGCGGGTATTTGGAGAACTTTCGAATATCATGTTCCACTATACCCTGCTGAAAACCCGAGACTAATTGTTGTTTTACATGGTGGTGCCATGACAACAAAATTTATGCAAAAGGTTACAGACTATGAATTCAACAGATTGGCCGATAAAAATGCAAGCTCCATCATTGTATACCCTGAAGCACACAAAAGTTTTTGGAACCATAGTAGAAGAGAGACTGCTGTTGAAAAAAACGAAAAGAAAAGTCTTAACGATGTCCTTTTTATTAAATCCATCGTTCAAAGGATGGAAAGAAGGTACGGTATTGACCGTAAAAATGTGTTTGCAATCGGCTATTTCGATGGAGGACAAATGTGTTACAAATTGGCCAAGTCTATCCCAAATTCATTCAAAGGTTTTGCGGTGGTTGGAGCAAATCTACCTGTAAAAGCAGATGACCCTCTTACCTCCGGTGATAACCCTATTTCCCTTCTGTTAATCAATGACATCACAGATGTAACAAACCCGTATGATGGCGGAAAAGTTACCCCGGCGGACGGTTCTGCGGACATTGAAGTAATGTCAACAGATGAGACTTTACGTTATTGGTTAAAACTCTTTGGGGGTACCGAGAAAATACTGTGGCCCTCTCCTGCCAATATTATTGAAAAGGACAATTCCATGGCTTTCCGGCACGACTACTTTTCAAAAGAAAAGGGGAAAAGGATTTCGCTTTTGAAAATAGTGAGAGGCGGGTACCCTTTTCCCAATCCCTATTTTAAAGAATGGCCTCAAATGAAAGAGAATAGCAATAGACATATTAATATCCCTGAAACCATAGTTCGGTTTTTTTATCAGCTGCAATACTCCAAATAGATCAATAAGAATATCAATTCATCAAGCATTAAATATCAACATCATGAAAAGTGTCAAGATTATTTTTTTAACGGCGTTTTCCTTCCTCGTTTTTGGCTGTGATAGCGATGACAACACAGGAAGAGTACCCGGACCGAAACAAGTTTATTTAGAGGTAATTGGTAGGGGAACAGCGATTGGCCAATCAAAGACCATTGTACATGCAAAGACAGGGGAAACTTTAGAGCCCGATTGTTTTTTAATGGATCTTATTGACCCGCATACAGGAAAGATTATCGGAACGCTTCAAGATTGTGTGGTCAATAATGTGGCCTTCGGTGATGGTACCATTTCTTCTAGAGTGATAACTTCTATCAATATTGACGGACGTGGGACCATCCAGGCCGAAAACCAAGTGCTGCAAACGTTACGACCTCCAGATGAAGAACTCAATTTGGATACTGTCTTTATTCCAACGGAAAACAATGTTATAAACACAACCTTTGAGTTTGAAGGGATGGAAGGTACTGTTTCTTTGGAGGGCGAAATTAATCTAGCAAATTTCGATCAGGGTATCGTCACCTTCAATTGCACCTTTACTATCAATTTACAATCGTATTAAACCGCATTTCAACAACTAGTGTTTCTAGATTAGTGTTAGTGCCCATTGCTTTCTCTATAGTATATGGGCACTTTTTATCAATGCGGAATGCGGATGAATAAACCCTTAAAAAGTATGAAAAGAATAGTGCTGATAACCTGTGTGTTCTGTTGCCATTTGTTTGGATGGGCACAAAACAATATAGTAAAGGGCCAAGTAAATGATAGTCTCAATAATCCGGTGCCGCTGGTTCATGTAATGATTTACAAAGCAAACACCTTTGTGTTTGGTGCCGTTACAGATTTTGACGGCAGATTTACAATGGAAAATCTTACATATGGCTCCTATGCTTTAAAAATTGAAGCTATCGGCTATACAGACTTCGTTAAAAAGTTTACCCACCAAGACGGTCCTTTAGATTTTGGAATCTTACAATTGTCCAGTACCTCTATTGAATTGGATGAGGTTGAATTGGTAGGCAGAAAAAAACTTCAGGAGAGAAGAGCCAATAGTCTTGTCATAAATGTGGAACAAAACATTGCTAGCGCTGGAGGTTCGGTTCTAGATCTTTTGGGCAATATGGCCGGAGTTTCTGTGAATCAGCAGAACGGAACATTATCCTTAAACGGAAAGGGGCAGATTGCCATTATGGTTGACGGAAAGCCCAGTCGTGTAGATGGGCAGGCTTTGATAAGCCTATTAAAGAGTATGCCAACCTCCGATACCCAAAAGTTGGAGGTTTTTAATAACCCTCCTGCTAAATATGAAGCTGCGGGTTCTGGTGGAATGATCAATATTATAACCAAATCCAAAAACAGCAATTTACAGGGAGGTACGGTATCCTTGAACGCAGGCTACGGACGAGGTGAAAAAACAGGAGGGTCTTCCAGTTTTCATTATCAATATGGCAAAGTGGGATTGTTTGGAAGCTATTCTTTTAGTAGAAACCGTTCGCCAGAAGAATGGGGGTTAGAAGGTGAGTTCGATGCTCCCATGAGCCAGAAAACGGTACGGACCAATAGTTTTAGAAAGCCGGTTATTATATCACATAATTATACCTTCGGAATAGATTACGCCCTACTGAAGAATACGGAAATAGGCGGGGTTTTTAGCGGCTATAGCAGCAAATGGGAAATGGTGGCTGCGGATATGGTCATCAGGGACATCAATACAGACCAGATAGAAATGCTCGCTATTGAAACAAACGAAGTAAACCATTGGAAACATAGTTCGGGCAACTTTCATATTGTACATTCCTATGGGGAGTTGCATCAATTGGCCTTTAATTACGACCACCTGTATTATAACGATGATAACCCGAGCAATTATAAAATTAACGGACAAGGGGAAGCCAATTTTGTCGATATCCAAAAGACGACCCCAATCACTTTCAATGTTTACAGTTTGGATTACCAGGGCAAATTTTCCAAGAGCATACGGGCCGAAGTTGGTTTCAAAACTACCTCTTCTAATTTTCAGAACGACATCTTAGTAACCAATACAGTGGGTGATGTGGCTATACCGGATAACGACCTATCCAATTCTACCCAAATGAGTGAAAAAATTAATGCGGTATACTCCTCGCTTCAGTTTCATTTTGGTGAAAAAACAAGTCTAACGACCGGTCTGCGTTATGAAAATACCGAGAATACGCTGTATCGGGGAGAAGAAGCAAATCCTACCAATGGAAGGTATGGCAATCTTTTTCCGAGCGCAGCACTAACCTATCAAATCAATGAGGCGCATCGCATTAAAATCAATTATGGCAAACGTATCAATCGCCCTACATTTAACCATCTGGCTCCTTTTGTGATCTTTTTGGGCCCAGATGCCCTATATTCCGGAAATGCTAATCTACAGCCTGCGTTCGTCAATAAATATAGTGTGGAATGGGGTTGGCTTGGAAATTATATATCCTTTGAATACCAGAACGAAAAAGATGCCATTGCAGAGTTTCAACCAAGGCTGTCCACAAACGGACAGCAATACATATTTAAAGCAGAAAATTTGGATTTAAGAAATATAGTAAGTGCCTCTTTGGGCATACCGTTTCAAATTACCCAATGGTGGCAGGCAGAAAATAACCTTACCTATTTATATGAGACTTTGGAAACCAGATTTGATGAGGCCAATTTTAAAAGAAGCAAGGGGAATTTTAGGGCAACCACCTCACAACAGTTTTCATTGAGTGAAAATACAAAACTGGAGGTAAGTGGGTATTACCAATCCCCAACCTTATTCGGAATTAGTACGTTCGGAGCAAGGGGTGCCGTCAATATTGGTGTTCAACATCGGTTTGGGAAAAAACACGGAGCGCTAAAATTGTCCTTTGCCAATGTATTTGCCTCGAACAATTGGAAAATTATAACCAATACAACACAACCTTTTATCAGTACTCTGGAAACTTATTTCCCCGAATCGAGAATTGTGACATTGACATACACAAAAGATTTTGGAGGAAATAAAAAAAGACAAAAATACAAGGGCAATAGTGCCGACGAAGAAAAAAGAAGGGTACAATAGACCATTAAAAACACAAGGAGCGAAGAATCTTAAACCTACTTGGCACTCCGTGAAGACCAAAATGTTCTTGGGCTTGGTAATATAACTTCCAAGAAATAGATCAATTAGGCTTTGAATAGGCTTTTTGGTATTTCATTAGCGCCTCCAAATAATAATAATCTGCATAATTCAACGGCACATCGATTTCGGCTCCGTGCGGAATGCTTCCCACACTATGTTTTAAGATGAAATTTTTGTTCTCTCCAATTTTCGCGGTGTATTGGTCCGAAGCGAGCGAAGATAAAATCTTGTCGACTGCTGAACGATACGCAACCGCCGAATATCCATCCAATTCAATCAAAGCCGAAACTGTAATGGCGGCGGCGGAAACATCCCTAGGTTCGTTTGGAATCTTGTCGGCATTGTAGTCCCAATACGGAATACCATCGTTGGGAGTATCTTTAAAATGTATCATGTAATCGGCTATTTTTTGCGCCTGTTCCAAATACTTTTGGTCCTTGGTGTACCGATAACAAACTGTGTAGCCATAAAGCCCCCATGCCTGGCCACGTGCCCAAGAACTTTCATCGGCAAAACCTTGTGCTGTTTGTTTGCTTCTAACCTTTCCGGTATTGGGGTCGTAGTCTACCACGTGGTAAGAGCTATTATCTTCCCTAAAATGGTTCCTAAGGGTGGTGTTGGCATGTAGGATAGCCGTTTCTTTATATTTTTGATTCCCTGTAAGTTCGGAAAGTTCAAATAGCATCTCCAAATTCATCATATTATCAATGATTACCGGAAACCTCCAATTTCTTTCGGACTGCCAGCCCTTGTCAACGTCCCAACTTTTGATACACCCTACGGTTGGATCAAAGCGGGTCATTAATGAGTCTCCGGCTGTTATCATAATATCTTTGAACGCTTCATTCTTGGTCAATCGGTATCCATTTCCATAGGAGCAATTGAAAACAAACCCCAGATCGTGATAGCTCGTATAATTTTTATGGTCTTCAAATAGGGTTTGAAATCTTTCGGCGGCAAGGCGCCATTTTTCATCTTCTGTGTATTCAAATAAATACCAAAGGCTTCCGGGAAAAAATCCTTCGGTCCAGTCAAAGCCTTCCTTTGTCCAATGCACGTTACCATCAACATCTATGGTTCTTGGAATACGATTGGCTTTTTCGGCCTCCTTAAGCAGTAATGTCAGTTGTTCTTCTGCATGCCCCATTGGCGTAAGTGCCGTTCTTTTCCCGGCGTCCATTTTCTCGGTCGCTTTGTTTTCCTTGCAGGAATAAAACATTCCGACCAATGCTATTGCAAAAATAATTTTCGATAAATTCATGGTACTACTTGTTTTAAGGTGCTATATGTTTTGATGAATTGCGTACTATCAATGAAGTTTTTAACACATGTGTTTTGGGCGACATTGAACCTGATTTATTTTTTATCCGTTGGAGTAAAAGTTCGGTTGCCAAGCTCCCTATTTTATGACCAGATTGATCTATTGTGGTCAATGAAGGTTCTATGACTTCCGAAATAGGTTCGTTGCTAAAACCTACAATAGCAATGTCTTCGGGGATTTTTACACCGGCACTTTTCAAATGTTTCATAGCTCCTATTGCCGATACGTCGTTGGCGGCAAAAATCCCATCTATTTTTGTGTTAAGCGACATTATCCTTTTTGCATTTTCAATTCCATCTTCCTCCATAAGTCGAGAAGTGAACACCAATTCTGGGTTATAAGGGATCTTGTATTTTTCTAATGCTGCCCGATACCCATTTAGTCGATTTTGATATATTTTTAGCTCCTGGGGCCCGGTGAAATGAACAATATTCTTGCATCCGTTGGAAATGAGGTGTTTGGTGGCATCAAATCCGCCTTTAAAATCATCAATCAGCACATTACTGTTTCCGGGGATATCACAATGCCGGTCAAAAAAAAGAGTCGGAGTGTTATTTTTTTTCAATCCTTGTAGATGATCATAGTTTGTTGTTTCCATGGATACGGAAAGCAATACACCAGCCACTCTATTGGCAACCATAGTGTCTATTAGATTGCGCTCTCTTTCAAGTGTTTCCAAAGATTGACAGATCATTACGTTATATCCGGCTTCAAATGCTGTTTCTTCGATACCCGCTATTGCTGAAGAAAAGAAATGACGTGAAATTCGCGGCACGATTACACCGATAGTTTTGGTACTGTTTTTTCGAAGATTCGAAGCCAATACATTACGTTGATAACCCAATTCGTAGGCTTTGTCCAAAATCTTGTTTTTTGTCTTCCGGGCCACTCTTGGGCTATTGTTCAACGCTCTAGAGACAGTAGATGCGTCAATATTTAGGGCCTTTGCCAGATCATGAATGGTTATATTGTTGTTTTGCATAAAGGTTAACTACTTAACTAAAATTCTGGTATAAATATACAAAAAATACAATCGATTGTATTTTTTATTACTTTTGTTCAAATATATCTTTACAATTATGGAAACATCATGGGAAACACGTTACGCTTCCAGTCCGGAAGCTGTGAAAAAATATAACACGAATAAACTTAGGGAAGAGTTTTTAATCGACAATTTGATGCAGACAGGAAAAATCAACCTTACCTATACCCACTACGACCGGTACATAGCTGGCACCGCGGTGCCAACGGAACCCCTAAAACTGGAAGCCATAGATCCCCTTAAGGCAGACTTCTTTTTACAGCGCAGGGAATTGGGAATTATCAATGTAGGGGAAAGCGGTTGCGTAGATGTAGACGGTACCACTCATGTTTTGGGGCATAAGGATGCCCTGTATATAGGAATGGGAAACGAAGAAATCGTCTTTAAAAGTGATAACCCTAAAAATCCGGCCAAGTTTTATTTAAATTCAACTCCGGCACACACCCCCTATACTACTAAAAAAGTAAGCTTGGGGGAAGCAAACAAATTGGAGTTAGGATCCTTGGAAACGGCAAATCAACGTACCGTAAGCCAGATGATTATAGGTGGTATTGTAACCTCTTGCCAACTACAGATGGGGATGACCGAGCTCAAAACAGGAAGTGTTTGGAATACTATGCCCGCCCATGTGCACGACAGAAGAATGGAAGTCTATTTTTACTTGGATGTACCCGAAGGCCAAAGTGTATGTCATTTTATGGGACAACCTCAAGAAACACGTCATATCTGGATGCAAAACCACGAAGCGGTTATTTCCCCACCTTGGTCCATACACTGTGGATCGGGCACCTCAAGCTACACTTTTATTTGGGGAATGGCTGGTGAGAATTTGGACTATAATGATATGGATGTAGCAAAAATAACAGCTTTGAGATAACACCTATGGGACTATCATTATTTGATTTAACAGGAAAGGTTGCGTTGGTTACAGGAAGCACTCATGGACTGGGAATGGCAATGGCCGAAGGTCTTGGTAAAGCTGGTGCCACCCTTGTCATTAATGGAAATTCTTCACAGAAGAAAATTGATGATGCGGTAGCATATTACGAATCTCTCGGAATCAGTGCTAAAGGATACAAGTTTAACGTTGCCGATGAAGCAGCGGTAAAGGACGCCATAAAAAAAATTCAGGCAGAAATAGCACCTATCGATATCCTTGTAAACAACGCAGGAATCATTAAGAGAACTGCTCTCGAGGAAATGGACGTTGCCGATTTTAAGGAAGTCATTGATGTAGATCTTATTAGCCCGTTCATTGTATCCAAACATGTGGTAAAGGGCATGATTGCCAGAAAACAAGGTAAGATTATCAACATTTGCTCTATGATGAGTGAGCTAGGCAGAAACACCGTAGGGGCGTATTCAGCGGCAAAAGGTGGGCTTAAAATGTTAACTAGGAACATGGCCACGGAATGGGCAAAACACAATATTCAAATTAACGGAATAGGCCCGGGTTACTTTGCTACCGCACAAACTGCTCCTATACGAATAGAGGGGCATCCATTTAATGATTTCATTGTGAACAGGACCCCCGCCGCTAAATGGGGCGACCCAAACGATTTGGCCGGTGCAGCCATTTTTTTGGCTTCAGAGGCCAGTAATTTTGTAAACGGGCATATCCTTTATGTTGATGGAGGTATTCTTGCCACGATTGGAAAGCCATCCAACGAAAATTAATTTTTTTTAATGAAACTTCAACACTTTCTTAGCTGTCTTATTGGATTTTTCATACTAGCATCTTGTTCTCCCGGAAAAACAGCAAGGATAATTGTTGTTGAAAATACATTGGACGAAGACCGATCTTTTGAGACGATGGAATTGACCTCAGATTTTTTGAAGATCGATAGTCTGACACATATTGGAATTAAAGATTTGGCTTCAAACAAACTATTGGTCACACAACTGGTGGACGAAGATGGGGACGAAATAATGGATTTGCTTTTATTCCAAACCGAAATAAAGGCAAAATCCATAAAAAAGTTCGAAATAGTTGAAATTTCGAAGGATGAAAGGCCAAAATCGGAAACTTTCTGCTACGCTCGCTTTGTACCAGAACGTACGGACGATTATGCATGGGAAAATAACAGAGTGGCTTTCCGAATGTTTGGTCCGGCAGCACAGAAAATGGCCGAGGATGGTATTCCGGGAGGCACCCTAACAAGTGGCGTGGACGCCTGGTTAAAAAAAGTAGATTACCCTATCATTGACAAATGGTATAAAAAGGAAACGGAAACCAACGGTACTTACCATGAGGATACCGGGGAGGGGTTAGATAATTTTCATGTGGGTGTCAGTCGTGGAGTGGGGGGTATAGCCATTAAGAAAGATAGCGCGTATTATTTTTCAAAAAACTACACGAAATGGAGAACCATTGCAACCGGCCCAATCCGGACCAGTTTTTATCTAGAAATAGGCGCTTGGGATGCAGGCGGAACCTTAATTGAGGAATCTAAAGTAATTAGCCTTGATTATGGTAGCAACCTTTCAAGATTTGAAATTTCCATTGAGGGTACGGATAAAATTTCGGCCGGCCTTACCCTAAATAAAAAAGATGGGCAAGTTACCGCAAATGAGAACGGAGCATGGATCAGCTATTGGCAACCCCACGATGGTTCTGAGCTAGGGACGGCAATCGTTGCTTCTGCCGATTGTTTTTTGGGATACGAAAAACACGACGTTCAAGAAAAGGACCTTAGCAACGCCTATGCCCATTTAAAGGTAAAAGGGAGCAAGGCGATCTATTTTGCAGGGTTTGGATGGAAAGAAAGCGGACAATTTAAAAATATGCAGGATTGGGAGGATTATTTAAACCTGTTTGCCAAGAAAATTAATAACCCTTTGAAAGTCTCACTTGTTCCATAAACCTACGCTTTAAAGAAATTAAGCAGTTTTACCATACGAAGTACTTATCTAACCCTTAACTGTTTTTTTAATGTTAGAAATTAAGGGGCGAAATAAATGACAGCCGTTTTTGGAGATGTTTTGCCATACCCTAGGTGTGCCAATTCTCAACTTTTAAGGGAATGATGATTCAACATAACAAGGGATTCCCAAACACATTTGTATTGCTCTTAAGTCAAATTTTGGGCTTAAAGTTTCGTAAGAGAATGATTAATTTATTCTTATGAATTGGTTATGAAATGTATCATTCTTTCATTAGTATTGACATTTTTTTATACATTTAGCATGTAGAATCTGTTTCTATAAGTGTCTAAATTGATATGTCAGCAACAAAATCAAATAGCAACAAATTGCTTTTGGAGGAATTCAAAAACGGAAATCAAAAAGCTTTTCGCAAGCTGTTCGATTTGTTTTGGGAGCCTATGTTTGTCAAGGCTAAAGCAATTGTTATGGACAACGGTATTGCCAAAGATATCGTTCAGGATATTTGGGTGAGTTTATGGCAAAAACGAGAGGATCTGGAAATCAGGAATTTTGAAGCCTATGTTTACAAATCTGTAAATTATGGGTGTTTCAAGTATTTAAGAGACAATAAATTCAGTGCCGCCCAGCTTCAAGTTATAGAATCGTTGGAACTGATTTCAAAATCCAATGTTGAAAATCAGCACAACCTAGATCAAACCCAATTTGTTATCGAAAAGTCCCTAACGGGATTGCCACCAAGATGTCAACAAATTTTTAGACTAAGCCGTATGGAGGCTATAAGCAATGAGGAAATAGCCTCGCGCCTGGGTATATCAAAACGATCCGTGGAAAACCAAATGTCAATTGCCCTGAAGTCTATTCGGGAAAATCTAACGCTTACCCAATCTTCGCTGACATCCCTCATTATCTTCGCTACTTTACTGTAATTTTTCTTGCCCTTTACTAAGAATCTGACGAATTTCGTGCTTTGCCCATAACTGTTAAAGAAATGTTAATTTTAAAAAAGCTGTGTGAGTTGCCCCAGCTTTTTGGTTCATAGTAGTATAGAGTCATCAATATGCAAGAGCAAGAGTTTAGAAATTTGTTGGATAAATATCTTAATGGATCCATATCCAATGAGGAATTGGAAGTTTTAGAAAAGTTTAAAAAAGAACTTAACTCAGGGAATCACGAAGTTAATTTTAAAAACAAGGCAGATAAAAACGCTTTAAAAGAATCTTTGTGGACAGCAATCAACGCCAAGACCCGTAACGCTAAAAAGAAAAAATTCGCCAATTGGAAAATTGCCACCGTAGCTGCAGTATTTATTGGTCTGGTATCCACAGCATATTTCCATTTGCAAAACACAACAACGGCTATCTCTAATCCAATACCTGCAAATGCCATTACATTAGAGCTAGAAAATGGAGATATAAAAGTCATTAAGGAAGATGGAAAAGTTGAAGTACTTAACGCAGAGGGTAAAGTAGTTGGAAAGCAAGATGGAAAAAGCCTAAAATATGTTGATACCAACATCAAAAAAGAACTTGCTTACAATACCCTTGCCGTACCCAACGGAAAAACATTTAAGCTGCAATTGTCAGATGGTACAATAGCCCATCTTAATGCAGGATCTTCCATTAAATATCCTGTACAGTTTATAAAAGGATTTAAAAGGCAGGTGTTTATTACCGGGGAAGCGTTCTTGGATGTTGCCAAAGATCCCGAACACCCTTTTATAGTAAATGCCAATAAATTAAATGTTCGTGTATTGGGCACACAATTTAATGTTTCTGCCTATCCAGAAGATGAAACCACCGAAGTTGTACTCGTTGAAGGGTCCGTAAGCCTATACACAGAAACAGAAGGATATGATACAGAAAAGAATACCCTTTTGAAACCTGGGTTCAAAGGAAGCTTTAACAAAGAAAAGAACCATATCATTACAAATAAAGTGATAACAAGTATTTATACTTCTTGGATCAATGGCGAACTTGTGTTTAGGAACATGACTTTTGAAAACATCCTCAAAAAACTGGAGAGACACTACAATGTTACCATTTCTAACTACAACGAAGTACTGTCCAAAAAAGAGTTCAATGCCAATTTTGGGGACGAACCCATTGAAAATGTACTGGAAGAGCTAAAGATAAATTACGATATTGATTATGAGATTATGGAGGACGACAATATAATTCTTAAATGAAGATCAAAAATTACTCTAACTACAAACAACATAAAAAATTTAATGCCAATGAAGTAAAAACCAAGTAGGAAATAATCATCGGATAAAATCACTAAATGATTTATTGCATTAAAAAGGCATAAAAAAATCGGAAAATGTGCGACCATTTCCCGATTGGATCAAGTGATCAAACTAAAAAAGATTAACCACAATTAACACTATAAAAGTATGAAAAAACTTCTTAACCTTACAAGAAGCCCTTATCCCTTATTTAAATACGATCTAAAAATGAAGCTTTGTACATTGTTCATTTTGGCAACTTTATTTACAATGCATGCCAATGAAACCTATGGACAACGTACAAAGATTACATTGAATCTAAACAATGTACCCGTAGGGCAATTGATCGATGAAATAGAGAGTAGTACGGAATTTCAGTTTGTTTACAAGATAGAGGACGTAGACTTAAAACGTATTGTATCTCTAAATGCTAAAAAAGAAAAGCTTGCGGAAGTCTTAGAGCGAATCTTTAAGAACACAAATACTACATTTAATCTAAACGACAGAAGGGTATACCTGGTTCGGCGAACAGGCAGGGCCCCATCGGTTCCGTTGGAGGAGGCTAGCTCAACAGAAGCACAGCAGCGCACGGTAAGCGGAACCATAGCGGATGAAACCGGGCAGCCTCTACCAGGAGCCAATATCGTAGAGAAGGGTACCACGAACGGAACACAATCCGATTTTGATGGTAATTTCTCGATAAACGTTTCAGATCAAAATGCAATTTTATTGATTACGTACATTGGTTTTACAACCCAAGAAATTGTGGTCGGAGATCAAACCCAGATCAATGTTCAACTAAAACCAGATGCTTCCGAATTGGATGAAATAGTCGTTATAGGCTACGGTACCACTACAAAGGAAAAGTTCAACGGTGCGGTTTCCAAGATAGAGAATAAAGCATTGAACAATTTTTCCTCGGCCAATTTTGAACAAGCCCTTTCCGGTAATGTTGCGGGTGTGCAGATTGTAGGAAACGGAAAAAACCCAGGCGAGAATTCAGTAATTCAGATACGCGGACTAAGTACGTTAACTGCGGGCACCAATCCCCTAATTGTAATAGATGGCAATCCCCTTTCCGAAGGCTCTTCCTTTAGCTCCATAAGTAATCAGGATATCGAATCCATTAACATTTTAAAGGATGCGGCTTCTGCGGCAATCTACGGGTCTAGGGCATCCAATGGCGTTATTCTGATAACGACCAAAAAAGGAAAACAAGGCAGCTTAAAGGTAACATATGATACCTACTATGGTTTTCAGGAGCGTATTGACAACTTTGAATTGGTAGATGCTTATGATGCCGCGCTGTTTGATTCCGACGCTAGAAATTTTGGATATGTTTCTGGAGGTACCGGACGAAGCGTTACCGATGACAATGCTACCCGAGACGCCAACGGAGGAGGTAAACGCAGCAGGATTCCGGGGTATTTGCAAGGTTATTTGGATAGGCAACCGGGTTTGACCAATACAAACTGGACAGATGCCGTGTTTAGATCGGCGGCGCAACAAAATCATTATTTAAACCTAAGTGGAGGTTCGGAAAAGACAAATTACTCCATTTCCTTTGGATACTTGGACCAAGATAATATCATTATAGATTCGGATTATAAACGCTACACCAATAACATACAAATTAATTCGCAAATCAGCGAACGCATCCGATTCGGGATTACCTCAAATATCTCTTTGATCAATTCCAACCCCACCGGAGAAGCTGGTTGGTCTAATTATGGGTTAGGTGATAAAGCACAGCCCGATCCCAGTTTTTCGATAATATTGATGAACCCGTATTATCCTATTAACAACTCCGATGGTTCTTTTGCCATTTCCAATCAGCTAAATGACCATAACGACAATTGGGATGGCCCAATTTCTGAAAACACCGTGGCCCAAACATCATTGACCGATTTTTTTGAACGTCGTTTACGGGTTTTCGGAAGCACTTATTTTGAAGTGGAGCCATGGGACGGTATAAAGTTCAAGACGTCATTTGGCGGGGACTATAATACCATTTTTACGGAATTCTTTGCTCCATCAAACATTGGAAACTATAGAACACCTATTGCAAATAACCGTACACAGGCGTTGGAAAGCAATATAAAAAGGGAAAACTTTATTACGGAGAACCTCTTAACCTATAATAAAACTTTTGGTAAGCACACCGTTGATGTATTGTTGGGTTTTGGTTATCAAGAAGAAAGCTTTTTTAGGACAAAGCTAGAGAGCAATAATTTTGCGGACGACAATTTAAGGAACATTGCGGGGGCTACCAACCCTTCGGCCATTGCCCAGAGAAGTAAGTGGGCGTTAGAATCCTATTTTAGTCGTTTGCAGTACGACTATGATGGTAGATACTCCCTTTCCGGTTCTTTTAGGAGAGACGGCTCATCGCGTTTCGGTGCAAATACAAAATATGGAAATTTTGCTTCAATTTCTGCAGGATGGACCCTTAGCAATGAAAGCTTCTTTCCCGAAGATGGTTTGGTAAGTTTCACCAAACTAAGGGCAAGTTGGGGGCAAACAGGAAATAATCAGATTGGTGACTTCGGTGCCATTGCGTTGATAGACCCAGACAATTATGTAGTTGATGGGCAATTGGTTGCGGGTTCCTTTACAAGTACCTCTCCCAATCCGGATTTGTCTTGGGAAACCAATAGTGCTTTGAACCTAGGTCTAGATTTAGGCTTTTTAAACAATAAGTTATTGCTTACGGCAGAATATTATAATTCTAAAACTACGGACTTATTGTTGGATGTGCCTGTACCACAACAATCTGGCTTTACCGAATCACTACAGAATATTGGGGAGTTGGAAAATACAGGTTTTGAGTTTGAAATTAGAGGAAACAATTTTGAGCTTGGCGATTTTGTCCTTGGGTTTAATGCCAACATTACCACCAACCAGAATGAAGTGCTGGCTTTGGGGGAAGGTCAAGAGCAAATTATAGCCAACAACGGAGGTATGGATTTCCTTACCAAGGTTGGCGGTAGCATTGCCGAGTTCTATGCTTATGATATACAAGGAGTATTCCAAAGCCAAGCAGATATAGATGGTGCAACGGTTACACCTTTGGCCGGCACGGAAGTTGGCGATTATATAGTTAGGGATGCCAACGGCGACGGTGCCATAACGCCCGACGACCGGGTAACTCAGGGCGATTTTAACCCGGATTTTACCTACGGATTTGGATTTACCCTCAACTACAAAGGATTCGATTTCAGTGCTCAATTTACTGGAGTTGAAGGCAGAAAAGTCTCGGATCGTATGGTTTATTTTGCGGAAAGCGGAGAAGGCTTTTTTGTGCCCACGCAACATTATTTTGATAACTACTTCTCTGATCGTAACCCCGACGGGTTTTTCAGAAGGCCAGATTTTTCTAGTTTTTCCTCAGCAGGGAGACTTACAAGAGCTTCAAGCCTTTCCATTTATGATGCAGATTACTTCCGTTTAAGAAGTTTACAATTGGGGTACAATCTGCCGGAAACAGTTACCGATTATTTGAAAATAGATTTTCTGAGAGTGTACCTAACGGGGAACAATATTTTTAATAGTACGGATTTTAGAGGATATAATCCTGATGCGTTGGATACCAGAACAACAGGCAACCAACAGACCTTGACCAGAGGTTGGATACAATCGGCAAGTCCGTTGACCCGTTTTTTTGCGCTAGGACTCAACGTTAAATTTTAAACCAAAAAATTAAAACAAGATGAATTTCAATACATATAAATTTCTATTAATACTTGTCTTATTTGGAGTGTTTTCATGTGAAGATGAACTGGATATAGTACCAATTACGGAAAAGGCATCCAGTAACTTTTACTCCAATGAACAAGAGTTGGAAAGTGCCATAGCAGGTGTTTATGCGCAATTGCAGAACGGCGGCCTTTATGGTCTTGATCTTATAGGCGTTGGCGAAATTTCGGGAGAGGATGCTTTCGAGGAAATTGCGGCCAATGATGGAGGTCGTTTTGGGCAATTGGATGATTTTTCTACCAACGCAGGCAATGATTTAGTGGGCGACATTTGGAGGGAATCGTACAAGGGCATTCAGAGGGCAAATACGGTCTTGAACCGAATAGTGGATATTGAATATGAAGCTGCCTCCCTTAAGACCAATAGAATAGGCGAAATGAAGTTTATTAGGGCATTACTATATTTTAATATGGTACGGCTCTACGGAGATGTTCCCTTGGTCGTAGAAGAAACCGAGAGTCCTTTTGATTTCTTTGGACAAGGACGCACGGCGGCAGCCCAAGTTTATACCCAGATCGAAACGGATTTGGCAGATGCCATCCAAGACCTGCCTTTGGAAAAAGAATCGGGCAGACCCGCCAAAGGAGCGGCGCAAGCCCTATTGGGAGATGTTCAGTTGACCCAAGGTAATTTTGGAGGGGCACTTACTAACTTAGAGGCGGTTGTAAGCTCCAATGCCTATGAACTAGCTGCCACCACAGCAGAAATATTCGGAGTGGCCAACGAGGGAAATCCCGAGGTTTTATTCGAGATACAGTTCGCCAGTGGCTTTAATGTTGACGGAGATTTCGAAGGGAGTCCGGCTGCTTCACAATTTCGACCTTCGGGTACCACTGCAAATGCAAAAGGGCATAACTTGCCAACACAGGCGTTTATAGACTCGTATGATGTTGCAGACACAAGAGGGGTCGATTATGTAGACGTTGATCCGGGAGCAAACCCTTTTTACTTCTCTGCAAAATACGAAGTTTCAGCTACCGGTGCCGACGACAGTGGAAGCGACTATTTCGTTATTAGATATACAGATGTTATCCTTAAATATGCGGAAGCACTCAATGAAAATGGACAGACCCCTCAGGCCATCATACAGCTGAACAGCGTGCGCACAAGGGCAGGCCTAGCGGCAACTACGGCAACTACCCAGGCGGAGGTACGCGCGGCCATTAGACAAGAACGTCGTTTTGAGTTTATAGGGGAAGGCCACCGTTGGTTCGATTTAAAACGATACGGAACGGCGGTAACCGTAATGAATGCGTTCTTTACAAGTACAGGAGCCAATGTTACTATAGATGACAGTAAGTTGATACTGCCAATTCCTCAAAGTCAGATCGATGCGGATTCCGCTATAACCCAAAACCCCGGATATTAAAGGTTAAGACCTAAAAATAGTTTAAGTTAGTTTGAGTTAGTTTTTTTTAATCAATGGGAGGGGAGCAATCCCCTCTTTTGATTAGAATTTCACCAACAAGTATTTCGTAAACAGCTCATCGCAAAAATCTCGAAAATGAAAACTTTATATGCTTTACTAATTGTTATCGTACTTATAGGTTGTAGAAAGGAATCCAACAACGGAAGCCAGCCTTTAAACACAAACACGACTGTTTCTACAATCGCAGAAAAAATTGCGAACCTTAAGGATGCTAAGAACAAAGAGGTAATAGTAGTGGCCCATAGGGGAGATTGGCGCAATGCCCCGGAAAATTCACTACAAGCCATTCAGAACTGTATTGAAATGAATGTAGATATGATTGAAATAGATGTACAGGAAACAAAGGACGGGCAGTTGGTTCTGATGCACGATAAAACGATAGATCGGACAACAACGGGCACCGGTACCGTAAAAGAATGGACACTAGACTCATTGCTTACATTGAGATTAAGAGATGGTTTGGGAGTACCAACCACGCAAAAAATACCTACACTTAGGGAAGCCCTAACGCTTTCCAAAAACAAAATTTTGGTGAATCTTGATAAGAGCTATGACATATTTGATAAGTGTTACGAGATTATTTTGGAAACAGGAACACAGGATGAGGTAATTATAAAAGGTAATAAATCAAAAACACAAGTAGAAAAGGAATTCGGGAAATACTTGGACAAGGTACACTTTATGCCAATAATTAATCTGGAAAATTCGGCAGCGGCAGAAACCATTGCAGACTATATGGACGAAAACCAGCCCGTGGCCATAGAATTTGTATTCAAAACGGATACTGTAGGTCAAATATCCAATTTCAAAGAGCTTAGGGAAGCCGGGACCAGCGTATGGGTAAATGCGCTTTGGCCTAGACTGTGCGGGGATCATGATGATGAGAAGGCGGTCTTGGATCCTACCGTTTATGATTGGTATTTAAATAATAACGTTGATATCATCCAAACCGATAGGCCCAAACTATTGATTGACTATCTCAAAAACAAAGGACTACACAAGTAATACGAGTCTAAATAACAATTCCTTTCATGATCATCATCTCGGAGAGGATTTGCATCTTTGTTAAGTATTTTAAACCACCACTGATTTTTGCTTTGGCCAGATCTTCGAAGCATAGTTTTGGTGGTTTTCGTTTACACATCCTTCTAGGATATTAATAAAATTGGTTTAAGCTTTTGTGTTGAGGGTTAAGTTGTTGTTGTTTTAAAAATGTAGGAATAATAACTATTATGTTATGAAAAAATAAAAAATGGAAAGTAATGTTATTTTTGTTAAAATAATATAATAGATGAAAGAAAATACCTACATTTAAGATGCATAATTTTTAAAAAATAACACATATGAAAAAAGCTGAGTTTTCGGGAAAGTTATCTCTTAAGAAGAGGACTATTTCGAGTTTAACTTCCAACTCCATTACTGGAGGAACGGGAACTACTAATTATTGTCCCACGGCATCTCTTGGTTGTGAAACAGACACTACGAATGCCAATTGTACTTCAGGAACATCGATTGTAATTTCTTGTTGTTAAAACAAGGGAGATACAATAACAAAAGACCTTTGGGCGAGTTTTCTTTCAATAGTTTCTTATTGAAAGCCAATGGATAGTAAAATTCATTGCTTGCTCTACTCAATAAATAATAGGGATATCTTAAAGTTACTGTTAAATCGTACATAAAACCCTAATATTTATAATTATTTTTCTTACATTATATTTTTAACCCTATAAATTATTACGTCATGAAAAAAGCTAAGTTTTCTGGAAAGCTGGCCCTTAAAAAAAGGACCATTTCCAACTTAACCTCCAATTCCATCACCGGAGGAAAGTTTTCGGGCTCTACGGGTGCAGCAGGACAGACATGCGACGGCGGAGCCAGTTGCGTTGCTACCTGCAACAACACTTGCGCATGCCCACCGGCTACGCAAGGATTTACCTGTGGTTGCACATCCGGGACTTCAGTTGTAATCTCTTGCTAAAAAAGCAATTGTAACATTTAGAATCAACCATCAGGGTTTAGACACTTTGGTGGTTTTTTGTTAAACCTATTTTTGATTCCATGAACCAGTATGTTCAAATGAAATAAGACAAAACGCGTTGCTTTTTTATGGAAAAAAGACAAATTTTAGAACAACAGTTAGAGGAAATTAATCATATTTTATCGGAGAAGTACGAGAAAAATGAACAAATAGGGGTGCTATCGGGCATCTCGGGAATTGCCTTGTTTAAATTCTATTATTCCAAGTATAAAAATAACAACACCCATGCAGATGTTGGTCTGGAAATGCTTACAGAAGCCGTTGGCAGAATAAACAACGGGTATGTATACCCAACGTATTGTGTAGGGATTGCCGGGGCCGGTTGGGTGATGGAACATTTGTTGGAAGAAGATCTCTTTGAAAATGACAATGATGAGCTTTTGGAAGGGTTGGACGATTACCTGTACAAAAGAATGATTGCGGACATAAAAATTGGAAATTTTGATTTTCTACATGGGGCTATTGGTTACGGTTTTTTTTTCTTAAAAAGACTTAGGAACACCAAAAAACCAGATTTAAAGAAACGCTATAAAGAATTTATAGATGAGCTCATAGACCATTTGATCTCTACGGCTATAAAAGAGGACAATATGCTTAAATGGGCATCGAATTTGCAGCATACAAGAACAAACAAAGGATATAACCTAAGTCTATCTCACGGAATACCCAGTATATTAAATTTTCTGGCCAAAGTTCGTAAACTCGAACTATTCAACGACAAGATTGACCCCCTATTGGAAGGAAGTATAAATTACATTCTAAATTTTAAAGTTGAAACCCAAGAGGATGTTTCCTTGTTTCCAAGTGTTATTGAAAAAGGTAAAAGCATTGAATACAATAGCAGACTTGCTTGGTGCTACGGAGACCTGGGCATTGGTTTAACCCTTTGGCAGGTATCAACGATCAAAGGATATGAAAAGTGGAAAAGCGAAGCACTGCAGATCTTAAAACATGCGGCCAAACGAAGAAGTCCTGAAAGTTCTAAGGTAATCGATGCCGCCGTTTGCCATGGATCTTACGGAAACGCCCAAATATTCAATACCATGTACAAGAATACGGGCGACCCCTTGTTTAAGGAAACAGCACTTTTCTGGATAGACGACGGAATTAGTAAGGCAAAATATAAAGACGGGTATGCCGGCTATAAGCAATGGAATGGTGAGGAGGAAGCTTGGAAATGCGATATTTCACTGCTGGAGGGAGTTGCGGGAATAGGACTCACCATTATAGACCATTTGGCAAATTTTGATACGCGTTGGGATGAATGTTTAATGATAAGCTAACCCAGGAATGAACAACGATAACCGCAATCCGTATAAAAACTTCCCTAATTATATCCTGAGAACACCGCTGTTTTCGTTGGATTTTTATCTAAGATTGAGCTCCAAAAAAGACATTTCCGATGAAGATTTCAAAGAAACATGCCAGAACCCCATTATAAGGGAAGCACTTTTTTTAGCCTCTCCCCCCTTATCAAATGAAATAATACGGTGGTTGAACGGGGAGGTAGAGGATAAAAAGAAAGTAGAAAAACTAAAGTTTTCCATTTTAAAATACCTTTCCAGAATGTCCTCTAGATGTACCCCCTTTGGACTGTTTGCCGGATGTTCCGTTGGACAATTTGGAGAAACCACCCATATAGTATTAAGTGGACCAGAAAAAAACAAACGGCATACAAGATTGGACATGAATTATCTTGTGGCCCTTTCCCAAGACTTAATAATAAACAAAAAAATTAGAGAACAACTCCTTTTTTTTCCCAACACCAGTATTTATAGGGCGGGTAATCAAATACGCTATATAGAATATAAGTATGTTAATAGCAAAAGACATCATCATATTATTGCCGTAGATGCTTCCGATTACTTGGAAAAAGTCTTAAAAAAAGCAACAAAAGGGGCAAAATTGGAAGATTTGGCCAAGTTGTTGGTAGATAATGAAATAACAATTGAAGAAGCCACAGATTTCATTGAAGATCTAGTATTTAGTCAGTTACTTATAAGTGAATTGGAGCCTTCGGTATCTGGTCCGGGGTTTTTAGAGCAGATTAGCTCCGTACTTGTTAAACTAGAAGGAGTGGAAGACATTTTGCGCTCAATAGAAAAAGTAAATCAAAAACTAGATAACATAGATAAGTGTATTGGTAACGATCCAAACGAATATCTTCAACTTAGCGAGTTTCTTAAAACGATGGGAACCGAATTTGAACTTAAATATCTATTTCAAACCGATCTGTTGTTGTCTAGCAAGGAGAACACTATAGACAAAGAAATAACCAATGACCTAAAAAAAGGACTTACCTTATTGAACAAAATTTCCGCACAACCCCAAGAAACCACATTGTCCAAATTTAAAGATGCCTTTCGTGAACGGTTTGAAGAACGGGAGGTTGCCTTGTCCACAGCCCTAGATGTGGAAATTGGTATTGGATATAAACAAGACCAGGGCTCTGGCGATATAAATCCTTTAGTAGATAACATAGTCCTTAACCAAGAGCAGATGAAACATCCCATCTGGGATGTAAAATGGACCTCCATCGATTCCTTGTTTCAAAGGAAGCTGATGGAAGCCTATAGTACAAACGCCTATAAAATTACGCTCACCGATAAAGATTTTGAAGATTATGAAGCTACATGGGAAGATCTTCCGGATACCCTTTCTTGCATGATTGAGATTGTAAGCGAAAATGGCGAGGAAAAAATCAAGTTCACGGGTGGTGGAGGTTCTAGCGCGTCCAATCTAATGGGACGTTTTTGTCATGGCGACCAAAAGCTTCACCAATACACCAAGGAAATTATCGAGGTCGAAACCCAAATGAACCATGATAAAATTTTGGCGGAAATAGTACATCTGCCAGAATCTAGGGTAGGGAACATTCTTATGCGACCAAGTTTTCGCAAATATGAAATTCCGTATTTGGCAAAATCCATCAAACCAGAAAAACACAGGCTACCCCTAGATGATTTGGTAATATCGTTGAGAAATCGAGATGGAATATTACTAAAATCAAAAAAACATAACAAAGAGGTTGTTCCGCATTTGACCAACGCCCACAACTATGCCCACAATTCATTGCCAATTTATCATTTCTTGGCCGATATGCAGACCCAAGGTATACGAAACGGCTTAGGATTTAATTTGGGTGCTTTTGTAACCAGTTCTGAATTTCTTCCAAGAGTGGAATACCGTAACCTTATTCTCCATGAGGCCACTTGGAATCTAAGGAAAAGTCATATAGAGGAGTTATTGAAACTTAAGGACAATAATGATACCCTAATGATCGAAATACAAAAACTAAGGAAAGATTTTCTAATTCCCCAATATGTAAAACTGGCAGATGGAGACAATGAATTGCTTATAAATTTTGAAAACCTCACCTCGGTTAGGATGTTTTTGGATATTGTAAACAAGCGATCGGATTTTAAGCTTACCGAATTTTTGTTTTCTGAAAAGGGTATTGTAAGACAGGGGGAGGAATACTATACAAATCAGGTAATCGTTTCTTTTTTCAATGAAAAAAAATTAGCTAACAGTAAATCCGCATCAAATGAATAAGAATACGCAAAGGAATTTTATTTTAGGGGACAGTTGGTTATACTATAAAATATATACTGGCCCTAAAACATCGGATACCGTACTTACGGAGATTATTAAACCTGTATCGGAACTCTTAAAGGAAGGCAACAGTATTGATAGGTGGTTTTTTATTCGATACGCGGACCCCAAACATCATCTAAGAGTCCGCTTTCATTATACCAACAAAGAAAATATTGGTACCATCATAAATGTACTGTACCCATATCTAAAAAAATTTGTTGACCAAGACCTGATATGGAAAATTCAAATAGATACCTATCAGAGGGAACTGGAACGTTATGGAAACAATACTATGGAGTTGGCCGAGGAATTGTTTTATCGGGATAGTCAACTGATTGTTAATTTTTTGGACATGATAGAAGGAGATGAGGGAGAAGAATTGCGATGGCTTTTTGCACTTAGGGCAATGGACGCGCAACTCAATAGTTTTCAATATGACGACAATAGAAAAATGGAGCTGTTAGACCGATTAAAAACCGCATTCGGAAACGAATTTGGAATATCCCGGCCATTAAAAAAACAGCTTGATGAAAAATACAGGGAAGAACGAAAAAAAATTGAGGAATTCATGGCGCTAACGTTCGAGGATAATTCGGATTATGAGCCCATTTTGGCCGTTATAAATGATAAAGAAGAGCGTGCCAAACAAATTGCAAAGGAAATCTTGAAACACAATGCACAGGAAAGTTTGCAGATGGGTCTGGACGATCTTATGGTAAGTTACCTTCATATGCACATGAACCGACTATTCAAATCCAAAAACCGCTTACACGAATTGGTTTGCTACGATTTTTTGCATCGATATTACAAGTCTATGATAGCTCGAAAAAAATCTCAAAAAAAAGAAACAAAAGCGACCCTGTAGTAGGGTGCAAGAAATGGGGAACTAAATGTTCCCAAAAGTTTCTCTCAACTGATAAAAGATTCGTTCCAAAACCGTTAATTCTTCAATAATTATTTCTGCGTTTCCGTACATTTCTTGGTTAAAATCTATATGTTTCCCTAGCGAGGTTGTTAAGCCATTCACCTTAACATATATGGAGTAAAAAGTTCCATCTCCTTGTTTTGGCACTTCGGAGATGGCTGTTATTTTTCCTTCTAATCCGCCCCATTCCTTAAATGGATAGTTTGTCAACTTTATAATAACTTTCTGACCAACCTCAATATTTTTTGCATTTTGTATGGGCAGTACAATCCTTCCTACTATTTCTTCCAAATTATGGGGTAGAACAGTAAACAAGTTTTCTTCGGCCGTTATAGTGTGAGACTTCTTCCAGAGATCAAAAACAGTAACTTTTCCATCAATTGGGCTTTTTATCACATGTTCTTTTTCCCATAGAAGAAGTTCTCTGTTCAAATCCTTATACGCCTGTACAAGCGTTTCTTTAAAAGGATCTTCTCTTGCGACGTACTTTTTCAAAAGCATATTGAAGTTGGCCATGGCCGCTTGGGTGTTGGACATACTTGTCCTAAAATCCTCATAGCTTTGTTTCTCAGTAAGGTAACGATTGGAAAAGCGCTCATATTCCACTTTGTCGATAGCTCCCGTTTTATGCAATTTTTTATTTTGCTCGTATACTTTGTTGGACGAATCCATTTTTTGTTTCAAAACCAACCTTTGTTTTTGTAGTTTTTCCCAAAAGAAATTTTGATCTCGTAATTGTCGCTCAATTACTTTTGATTCTTTTAGATTGATGGCCGAAGTATTAAAAAGCACATAGTTTTGGTATTGGATAACAAAATTATCATAGGAAGGTTGTATATCCCCCAAATTTAGGTGGGTAGGAAAGAGTGATTTTAGCGAATCCAAGGAGATTCCCTGGGGTTCAAAGTCTTTGATGCTTCCTTTTAAATAATAAACATCTTCAATACGGGCATTACTTTCAACCTCTGCCAGTTTTTCTCCTTTGACCACGGATTGTCCTCGCTCGGCAAAAATGTTAATAAGCTTTCCGCTTGCCCCTGATTTGATATAAACGGGAGGATTTTTGCTAGAAACTACAATTTCCGCAGTAACAACATCATTATAACTAATTAGGGCAGCACCCAGCAGCAACAATGTTATAATGATGAATATAAGGGTAATTCCCGCGCGTATTACCCAGTGGGGGGCTTTACCAAGTATTTCCCTTACTTGGTCCGAGCGTTCGTTCAAGTCATCTATTTTTCTTTTGCCCTTATTCATCTTAGCTATCTAATTTCCTAATTCCAGCTGGTTTTTTACCAAAGAATAATATACTCCTTTCTTCTTGGTAAGTTCTGCATGATTTCCTTGCTCTATTACCTTCCCCCTATCCAAAACAACAATTTGATCTGCATTTTTTACGGTACTTAATCTATGGGCGACTATAAGTACCGTTTTTCCTTTATAAAACTCTTGCAGCCTCTCCATAATAACTTTCTCGTTATTGGCATCCAAAGCACTTGTTGCCTCGTCAAAAAAGATATAAGATGGGTTTTTATATACCGATCGTGCAATTAAGATGCGCTGTTTTTGGCCACCGCTTATATTAATGCCGCTACCCCCGATCTTAGTCTTATAACCAGAAGAAAGTTCTTCTATAAAACCATCTATGCTGGCAATATGCGCTGCATGCGCTAACCTATCCTTAACGATGACCCCTTCAGAATCCGATTCAGTGATATTCCTTGAGATACTATCCGCAAACAAGAAACCATCTTGCATAACTGTGCCACAATTTTTTCTCCAAAAAGTAGTGCTGATCTTATCTAACTTGGATGTGCCAACACTGATAAGCCCCTCCGTGGGCTCATAAAACTTCAGCAAAAGTTTTATCAATGTAGTTTTACCACTACCACTTGCCCCAACAATGGCTGTTACTTTTCCTTCGGGGATTTCAAAGTTTAGATTTTTTAATACCTCAGGGGAAGTTTTCCCCCCATACCGAAAACTTAAATTCTCAATTTTAATGGTTCCGTCTTTGGGCAGTACATTGCTGTAATCCTCCCCAATCTCTTCCTCATCTTTCTTGGCATGGATTTCCGCCAATCTTTCAAGACTTATCTTGGCATCTTGACCCGCCTGTATAAAATTGATAAAATTGATGATAGGTAAATTTAATTGTCCAATAATATATTGAACAGAGAGCATCATACCCAGGGTTAAATTACCATCAATGACAGACTTGGCAGCCACAAAAGTTATGAATATGTTTTTCAGTTCATTAAAAAATTGCCCGCCCGTGTTCTGCGTTTGTGACAATGCCAAACTTTTAATGGAGACCTTAAACAATTTGATCTGTATGGCCTCCCACTCCCACCGTCTTCTCCTTTCGGACCCGTTTAGTTTTATCTCCTGCATTCCAGAGATAAGTTGATAAATGCTACTCTGATTGTCCGCAGCCTGATCAAATCTTTTGTAATCCAATTCGGCCCGTTTTTTCAAGAAGAGTAGTGTCCACCCAATATAGATTATGGATCCTATGAAAAAAATGGAAAAAATCACCATATTATAATAGGCAAGCACAATTCCAAAAATGATTAGATTAAAAGCCGAAAACAAGGTGTTTAATGTAGTACTCGACAAAAAATCCTGTATTCTAGAATGATCATATATTCGTTGAATTATGTCTCCTGTGTTTTTGGAATCAAAAAAAGCTATGGGTAATCGCATTAGCTTGATAAGAAAATCGGAAATGAGGTTAATATTGATTCTGCTAGTCATATGCAACAAGATCCACCCTCGGATTAAGTCAACACTTGTCTGGGAAATAAATAATGTTAGTTGGGCTATAAGAATCAAATAAACAAAATTTAGATTTTGATAATCAATTCCATAATCGACCAAGGCTTGCGTTAAAAATGGAAATATCAATTGGAGCAAACTTCCCACCGTTAAGCCCAAAAAAAGTTGTAGGATATATTTTTTGTGAGGTTTAAAATACCAAAACAAAAACTTGAATCCGTATTCTTTTTTTTCCTCTACATCCGTCTCATAAAATTTTGGTGTAGGGTCCAACAAAAGCAAATACCCTTCTGATGTATCCAAATCCGCATTTTTTCCTATCCAGCCGTTTACAAAGTCTTTTTTGGAGTACTGTATTAGCCCATGGGCCGGATCGGCCATGTAAACAGTATTTCGCTTTATTTTATAGATAACCACAAAATGACGTTGGCGCCAATGGGCAATGCATGGCAAAGGAACCTCTGTTTCCAGGGAATTGTAATCTAGACTTACCGCCATGGTGTGGAGCCCTATGGCCTCTGCTGCCTCTGCAATACCCCCTAAAGAAACACCTTCGCGAGTAATATTGGTTTTTTTTCTTAAAAAGTCAATGGAATATGTCTTGTTGTAAAACTTCGTTATCATCCGTAAACAAGTAGGCCCACAATCCATTTGGTCCAACTGTTTATAAAAGGGAAACTTCTTTAAAGACATGCCAAAATATAATCTTTATATTTCTAAATATAGCAAAATTTACCCATGAATATGACTAATTTAGATTTCAAAATACGTACAGAAAAGACTACATATTAAATAACCAGATTGCCTTGCGTTATATAGTGCTCTTAAGCGATCTTTCCTGAGAAGTTATTGGGAGGAAGGTTATTAAATAAATGTACGTCCTATAGTCGATAGCACAGGGATCTTGGGAAGAAAACAACTCAGATCTAACAGTTAAATGTCCATCCTATTCCTTGGTTTTCGGCTCAATACTGAACCGGTAGCGATATTGTTTTGGTTTAACGGTATACGCGTCATGAACCAACCTTCCCCAAGAGGTGTCGCCCCCAACGCCCATTTGTAAATAATCTATATTCCATTGGACGGTCTTGCCTATTTTTATGTCCGCACCGTGCTTTTTGGTAACGGGGACCAGTCCCGATGCCGATGCACCACCTTCTTCACTTCTAAAATCCAGTTCGGTCATGGCAAAGGGCCAAACACTACAATTCAACAACGAACTCCCTCTGGCCTTTAGGTAAAGGTCCTTTGAAGATATTTTCATCCAACGGACATCAGTTTTGTTTCCCGTTTCCTGTGGGCGCGAATAACGATGGAACTGCTCTTGTGTCTTTCCGGAGTACAGCCCAGTTTTAACACCCGTTTTTCTATCCCAATAGCTTTCCTGTGGGCCTTTCCCATACCAGGATACTTCGGTGAAGTCATCCGGAAGCGTTAGGTACATTCCCAGACGGGGCAGGTTTGGAAGGTCTTTGTTTATAGGGGTAAAATAATACGCAATATTCAATGTGCCATGCGATGTTATTTCATAATCCACGACCAGTTTGGCTTCGTTATTTGGTAGAAGATAGGATACCTTCAAAAGCACACCATTTTGGGTAATCTTAGGGTTTTCTATGAGCTTAGCCGAGTAATTGTACGTGGCGTTTTGCCATAGTTTGGCCCATTTATCCATTCCGTTGCCCAGATCGTTATCTGTTGGAGGGCGCCAAAAATTAGGACGTATCGGCTGGGTCGTAATTTCTTTGCCTTCAAATTTCCAAGAAGCTATCTCGCCCGATTTTGCATCGATCCTAAAATTTATTTTATCATTGGTTATTTCAATAAATTCTCCCACGGCTTTAATTGTAAGTGGGTTTCCGGTATTGCCCGATGGGACTTGGTTGATCCCTTTATTCAGTATAAATTGATCCCATGCTATTTCGTGCCCCTTGGGAACCAGTGAACTTGCAGTTTTCTGTAGCAAACTTATTTCCAAAATGTATTCGTTTTCAGGAATAAAAACATCCGGAATCTTTTCAAGAGTTATTTTTCTAGAACTTTGGGGAGGCACTACCACTTTACTCAGTTGTTGTTCAAAACTGGGAATACCATTGTTCAAAATCCGAACAAGAAGTTCCATATCCGAAAAGTCGGTAAAGAAATTCTTGTTTTCAATTTCAATAATACCTTTTCCCAGATAACGAAAATGTGCAGGTTCATACACTTTTTTAACCTCGGATAGGTGTGGGTGTGGGTTTCTATATGGGTCAACCAGGCCATTGTTCAAAAAGTTGCCATCGGTCGGCAGATCAGGATGATAGTCGTGCCCGTAGGCCAAATAGGGTTTTCCATTTTCATCCTTATATTCTAAGCTTTGGTCTGCCCAATCCCAGATAAAGCCACCCTGTAGGTTGGGGTATTTCTCAATGATATCCCAATAATCTTGCAGATTTCCTACCGAATTTCCCATGGCGTGGGCATATTCTATCATAATGGACGGCTTGTCAGAATCTGATTTGCCATGTTCAATAAGATATTCAGGTTTGGGATACATTGGACAATACAGGTCTGTATAATCTTCCTTGCCCGCGGGTTCGTATTGTACTATTCTATTATCGTCTTGCTGTTTTAGCCATTTGTAAGTGGCCCTAAAAATTTGCCCCTCACCGGCCTCATTGCCCAGAGACCACGAATAGATAGATGGATGATTTTTATCTCGGTGGTACATCCTTTCCGTACGCATCATATGGGCAGGGAGCCAACTCATCTCATTGCCGATCTGGGTACTCTCATCAATGGCCAAGGGGTGACTTTCAATATTGGCCTCGTCTACAACGTACAACCCGTAAACATCGCATAAATACAGCCAATAAGGGTCATTGGGATAGTGCGAGCTTCGGACGGCATTTATATTGTTCTGCTTCATTAATTCAATATCCTTTCTCATCGAAGCTCTGGAAATAACGTGTCCTGTAAAAGGATCTGTTTCATGCCTATCCACCCCTTTAATATAAATAGGTTTCCCATTGATAAGTACTTGGGAGTCCTTGATCTCTACCCTTTTGAAACCAACATGATTTTTTATGTATTGGTTGTTCTCTGGATTGATGGAATCTGTCAAAGAAATACGCAACCCGTACAAATTTGGAATTTCAGAAGACCACGACCTTGCATCCTTGATAAGATGGTTTAAATTTATCGTAGTGGTTTGTCCCGATGGAATTTCTACAATAGAAGATTTTTTAAAAACCCAAGTATCGTTATCCAAAAGTTCCAAGCGTATATTTCGAGAGGCCGTTTCAGTGGTCTGGTTGGTTACGGTTACCGTTCCTTTAAATATTCCATTGGCGTAGGTATCATCCAAATTAGTGTATGTGTGATAGTCGGAAATAAATATTTTGGGCCTAGTGTAGAGATATACGCTTCTTTCAATACCGCTGATCCGCAACATATCCTGACTCTCCAAATAACTAGCATCGCTCCACCTAAAAATCTGCAAGGAAAATACGTTTTTCCCCGGCCTTAAAAAGGTGGTAACATTAAATTCTGCCGGGGTTTTGCTGCCTTGGGAATAACCTACGTACGCTCCGTTGACATAGAGGTACATTGCCGATTTGACGGCACCAAAATGAAGGATGGTCTCCTGGTCTAGAAACTCTCCGGTTAGATCTATCTCTTTGCGATAAGTACCCACAGGATTGTAGTCCGTGGGGGCATTGGGCCATTTTGTGGTAAAAGGATAACGCTCATCAAGATAAATGGGACGATCGTAACCCAGGACTTCCCAGTTGGCCGGAACAGGAATGGTATCCCATTCGCTATCATCAAAATTGGTATTTTGAAAAGTATTGGGGCGTTTTTTGGGATCGGTTACAAAATTGAATTTCCAATCACCATTTAAACTTAAATAACGACTAGAAAGCTCTTTTTCTGAAATGGTATCGGATTCAAAACCAAAAAAAGTAGCCCTCGGCGGCAATTTGTTCTCTTCAAAGATTTTGTGATCATAATGGAACGTTTGCTCGGGCACAAGTTTTAAGGGCTGCTTCTGGCATCCAAGAAATGTTAGAATATATAGGTAAAGGATAAATTTCGGTTTCATTGTAAAGTCCACTTAGACGGATAAATAGCTATTCATAAAATCTTCAGCGAGAATTTTTCTCAAGTAAAAAATCAATGTTTGGGCATTTCCCTTTGTAAAAACCATCGGAGGTTTTATTTTTATTACATTGTTGTCCGGGCCATCCGTACTCATTAGTATACCATGGTCTTTCATACGATTTGCCAGATAATCGGCGTGTTTTGCCAGGGGTTTCAGGTCCTTGTCCACAAGCTCAAAGCCCAAGAATAGACCCTGGCCCCTTACATTGCCCATAATCGGAAATTTTTGCGATAGCTTTTTTAATTCTTCCTTAAGAAAATTACCTTGGGCAAGGGCGTTTTCCTGCAGTTTTAGGTGTTTTACCGTTCGCAATACTTCTGTTCCTATGGCACAGGAAACAGGGTTGCCGCCAAAGGTGTTAAAGTACTCCATACCATTGGCGAATTTCTCCGCTACCTTTTGCGTGCATACTACGGCCGCCAGTGGGTGGCCATTTCCCAAGGGTTTGCCAATGGTAATAATATCGGGCACCACATCGTAGAGCTGAAACCCCCAAAAAGTATGGCCCATACGTCCACAACCTACTTGCACCTCATCCGAAATGCAAAGCCCGCCCGCGGCCCTTACGTATTCATAAGCTTTGGAAAGAAAACCTTTTGGCAGTTCAATTTGACCGCCGCAACTAATGATGGGTTCTATGATCAGTGCCCCAACTCCGCGCCCTTTTTCATGGATAGATTGTATTTGGCGTTGTACCTCTTTTGCATATTCTTCCCCCGCATTTTCTCCACGATATTTTCCCCTAAATGTATCGGGCAAAGGAAAAATATGGGTGTGCTCTGGAGCACCTTGCCCTCCTTTTCCATCAAATTTGTAAGAGCTGATATCAACGCACATATTCGTGTTTCCATGATACCCCACTTCAGACGCTATAATATCTTGTTCTCCAGTTGCTGCTTTCACCATTCTAATTGCCAACTCGTTGGCTTCGCTACCAGAATTCACAAAATGTAATACATTAAGCTCTGGCGGCAATGTTTTAATCAATTCTTGAGCAAGGGCGTTGATATTCTCATGCAGATAACGGGAGTTGGTATTCAGTACTGCCATCTGTTGTTGTCCGGCCTTTATAACGTCTGGATGCTCATGACCTACATGAGCAACATTGTTTACCGTATCCAAATACTTTTGACCTTGCTGGTCTATAAGAAATTGCCCGGCCCCCCGCACCATTTTAATGGGAGTTTTATACTGAAGCGATAGCCCCTTGCCTAAATGTTTTTTCCTATAATCTATTAAATCACTGTTTGTTATGGTCTTGGTTGTTTTAAGGGTTTTGGATTTGAACAGCAGATTGGGATCGGGACAAACACTTTTCCAGACATCTATTTGTTTGGGATATGCAACTCCGGGATAATCCAAGGTATGACCGTACAGAGAAAGCATTGTTTGAAAATGAAGATGGGGAGCCCAATTTCCGTTTTCATAACGATTGCCAAGGAAGGCGATAAGGCCTCCTTTGTCTATAGTATCTCCAACCTTGAGCCTTGCAACACTTGCAACGGACAAGTGGCCATAAAGTGAATAAAACTTAAGATTGTTAATTTGATGCCTTAAAACTACCAACCCACCGTACTCCTTGTCGCCAGCATCGTTTACGGCAATTACTACCTCACCGTCCAATAAAGCGTGCACCGCAGTGTTTTGGGGCAACCAAAAGTCGATTCCTAAATGAACGGTTCTGCTCTCTGGCCCAAGGTTACCTACCTTGTCATACGCAGTGGATGTGTACAGCGCCCGTGGCTCCATATATCCGCCGGCTATTATTTTATCGGGCCACTGCTTTTGCAACTTGTCAATTTTAAATTGAAAAACATCCAAATCATTGAAGTCTTGTTCATGGCCTACCCATGTACTGGATACACTTAGATCTAAGGGCAGTATTTGATCCTTGCCAATAGTAGGAAACAATTCGGAAAGGCCAAAACTACTTTGGGCTGCCCATTTCAGATAACTGGCCTCGGAAGGATGGGCAGAAAACCCACATGCTTGCCTAAAACAGTGATGCGCAAAATCTTGATGAAGAGTACGCCACTTTTTCAGCAGTTCCCAGGCGGGCTTTTCGCTTACAAGCAGGTATTGGTTGTCTGGATCCTCAATTTTGTTTATGGCCGATTTGGTTATCGACACTACGAGACGCATTCCAATGGCGTTATACAAATGGGCCAATTCCTGTTCTTCCAAAGGAAAACAAGAATGGTACCCCTTTATGATGGGTAACACTGCTTCCAAGGGATCATTGCAATTCATTATAGCATAGGCACATGCAATGGCCAAATCGTTAATAATTTGCGTGTGGATGGCATCACCAAAATCAATTACCGCCATTACCTTTGGATGTATCAAATCTTCGGATACAACAATATTATTGTCATTGGCATCGTTGTGCACCACCCCTTTCCGCAACTTGTCATAGGCAGTTTTATGGTGCTCAAAGCCATTCTGAAAATGTATTATAATCTCTTTTTGCTCTCCTTGAAATAGATGAAGGTGGTCTTTTGTCCAAACGGATTGGGCCGTGTCCCAATCAAATTTCCGATGCGCCAAAGGATGGTCAAATCCCTGAAGGATTTTGGTCAGCAATGCACAATGCTCTCCTAGACTAAAAAGCAGACTGTCCAATATTGGATTAACATTGCTCCAGAGTCTTCCGGACACCCAGGTTAATAGCCGTACATTCCTTTTTTCGCCAAAACTATCCGTAATTTGGGAAACCCCCATTCCGTTTTTATCCCGTATTACTTTTGGGGCGATAATTATGTCATGCCCATTTTTTTCAACATGTTCAAGGATTTGCTGCTGAAAATCGAGATAGCTTTTATCTTCATCGGGGCGCGAAATTTTTAAAACGTAATCTCCATCCTTTTTCGTTTTGATCCTAAAATTAAAATCTATTTCTCCAGGAAGCGAGGTTGCACTTCCTTTGATTTTGAAGCATTGGAAAAGAATATTTTCAGCTAGATCTTCACTTATTTTTAAAGCCTCGTATTTCATTTTAATCCACTGTTAGTAACATAATAATATGTGCTGCACTCCAACTAAAGTTTTTTGCATAAAGGCCTTTTCCGGTTATTGGATGATAGTTTTCCCGGATAGACTTACCTTGCTCCATAAGGCCTTCGGCCCCTTGTAAAATTTGTACGGTGGCCTTGTCGGCCTCCTGATCAAAGCCATAGTTACGCAAGGCTTTTACGCCAAAATATGCCTGATCCAACCAATTTGGGCCGCGCCAATACCCTTCCAAAGGGTCAAATTTGGGATGGTCCATGGACATGGTCTGAAAAGGCACTTTGGAATAGAACTTTTTTGTATCCATCATCTGATTCTTAACCATCTCGGCTTGTTGTTGTGTGGCGGCATTTGCCCAAAGGGCTGTCCAGCCTTCGCTACCTGTTCCTTTTATGAAAGATGTGCCTTCCAAATTTGTATCGTAGAACCATCCGTCTTCCTGGTCATAGAATTGATTTTGGATACGTTCCTTTAAAATAGATGCACTATCTATGTAGGTTGCAGCATCATTCCAAAGTTGCAATTTTTCAGCCAAAAAAGCGAGATATATTTTCTCTGCGAATAGGTAGGCATTAAGATCTACACTTTCTTGATTTAAGGAATAAGCTTTGGCAGAATTCTTTACTATTTTGGAATTATCGAAACGAATGGCATTGTCCATCCCGCTTTCCCATTTGGCCGCAATAAGTGTACCGTCCGTAGACCCAAATTCGCAAAGGCCATCTTTATCGTGGTCCCGATTAGTGTACCACCAATTGTGATATTTTTTCAGCTTTGGATACATTTCCTCAATAAAATCCAGGGCACCCTCTTTCTCGGCTATCTTCGCCACGGCCCATGCGGCCAACGGCGGCTTGGTATCCCTGTAATTATGTGCTTCTATTGTGGTGTCCCTGTATACGCAATCTACAATGAACCCACTTTCATCCTGAAAATCGAACATCGCCCTTATTTGATCTTTTGCCAGAGGAAGGTCGTAATAAGAAAGCCCAACCGCATGTTTCCAAGAATCCCAAGACCAAAACCCATGGAACCACTCATAATGATAACTTGGAAAAAGACCTTGGTGCTTAAGTTCCCCAGCTGCTATTCGCCAATTGTTTTGCAAGGTAAGTTGCGCTTTGGCCAAAAGTTGGCCATAGCCTTCTTCTTTGAATGTTGCTTTTCTTTTTTTTAATAGCGCACTCCATTGCCCCGCCTTTTCAGTTTTTCGGGTATTTAGAATAGAATCAAAATCGGCTTTGGCTATTAGCTGTTTTTCTTTTTCCCATGAGTATTCCGGAAAGATGAAAGTTTGTGAAATAATTATTTCTTCGGAAGCATTGGGCTTCAAAGATATTTTTGGAAGCACAATACTATAAAACGTACCATTATCGGAGATTTCTGTGCTTTCAATTTTACTGAGTGCCCCAATGTAGCCTATAGCATTGCTGTTGACCGAGGTAAGCTTAATCCGATCAGCCGAATTTGAAAATTTAATTCCTATATCATTTATTTTACCTTGAATTACCGGATTAATTTCCTGGCTGTGTGAAGAAAGATTGGTAATAACAGTTTTCTGTATGGCGGTATGCCCAGAAAGAAACACAAGTTTTTGTTCAATTGAGATCTGTTTGTCCTTATAGGCCCTTTCCAAATGACTAGGATATCCCGCCTGTTTAAGTTGAGGTTTTGCCGTGACGTTTGGAACATTAGGCCCGTTGCCCCCAAATAGTAGAAGTTGGGATAAACAGGGGCTACTCCAAACACCATTTTGCTGTGTCATTAGAAAAGGACCAGAAAATCCGTCGGATATTTTCCCGCTTTCTGGGAGTCCATAGGCAAACCATGCTCCTTGGTCCGAAAACATTAGACCACTTCTATCGGATATATTTTTAGGCGTTACCTTATAATCCAAGATATTTTTTGTCTCCTGATCATACTGTAAATAGGCGTTGGTTTTTGCATTTTTATGCTCGTTTTCAACAGGTTTGCAAAAAGAGGCAGACAAGGATATCACAAGCAGCAAATAAAAAGATCCATATTTCATGGCGGCTGTAAATTTTAGTTTGGCCAAAAAGGAAAGAATGTAAGCAGGGTAGAATGCCAACCGTGCCTAACAATAGGAAAACCTAAAAATGAAGTGTATTTGGGTCAACGAAATGTTGAGACCCATTTGGACGCGACTAATATAAAAAAAAATATGGCACACACAACCAGTAGTGCAATTCCCTCAAAATTTGGAGAGGAATATGAATTAATTTCTTTTCCTAAATTTGTTCAGATATCTTATAGCCTTGGATTCCAATTTTACATTCGACGAAATAAAAAGGCGAAATCGTTATGCCTTTCGAAAAATTTATGATCTCTATTATGAAGAATTGGTGATCTATGCCAGCGCCTTTCTTTTTGATATGGCATCTGCTGAGGATATGGTACAGGATGTATTTATCCATTTGTGGGAGCGGGCATCGGACATTCACATCAACACTTCTCTAAAGGCTTATTTGTATTCAATGACCAGAAACAAGGCCCTAAATCATCTTAAATCGCTCAAAATAACCGATAAAGGCAACTATCTAGATCTTAACGCCGTTTTGGTCTCTCAAAATGAGGTTGACTCTTTTGCAGAGGAAGAACAAAACGTTATGTACCAAAAACTTATTAAAGTAGTGGATACGTTTCCGCCAAAAATGAAGAAGGTTTTTCAACTTAGGTATTTTAACAATTGCAGATACAATGAAATTGCCGATGAGATGGATATCTCTATAAACACGGTCAAAATTCAGTTAAAAAGAGCCAAAGTTAAAATAGAGAAGAGTTTCATCTGTACACTTCTTATCCTAGAACTATTATAATTTTCCGAGCACCCGTGTAAGCAAATCGCAGCTGTGATTTTGTTTTTTTTCTTTTTTTGTCACCCATTTTACGGTTTTTGTTGTCTTTATAGTATAAATACCTTAACTATAAATTCGCATGGACTTTAAAATAGTCGTCAAAAAACTTAACAATAGCCTAACCCCGGAGGAAGAAATAATCTTTGACCAATGGTACAACGAATCTGATAAACACAAGCAATTTTTTACCAACGTTAAAAAGAATTATGGTCAGGATCCGGAGTTGGTCGACATAGAAAAAGGCTGGTCGGTTATAGAAAAGAGGATTGAAAAGAAAAGGGTTTCCATACCATATTGGAAGTATGCGGTAGCAGCTTCCATCGCATTGGCGGTTGCAGTGTTCTATTACACAAACTCGGTCGGGGAGAATGCAAGCCCTACAGAAACAATGGTTACCACCCAAAAAACGGAAATTGTACCCGGCTCCAACAAAGCGGTGCTTACATTGGAAGATGGGTCCGAAGTTGCCTTGGAAGAGGGGAAAGCTTATCAGAGCTCCAACTTAAAAAGCAATGGTAAGGCGCTTATTTACGAAACAAATGCAAAGCCTAAGGCCAAAGAAGTTGTTTACAATTACCTAACCGTCCCAAGAGGAGGGGAGTTTCATATTAAACTTTCGGACGGTACAGAAGTTTGGTTAAATTCCGACTCTAAGCTGAAGTATCCTGTAGTGTTCGACACTTCTTCTAGAAGGGTAGAATTATTATATGGCGAAGCCTATTTTGACGTCTCTCCCAGCTCGGAACACAACGGATCTAACTTTGTAGTTTCTAGCTATAATCAAGACTTAGAGGTTTTGGGCACAGAATTCAATGTAAAGGCTTATAAAGAGGATGCAATGATAACGACTACCCTTGTGGAAGGCAGTGTGCGCATAGATAACGGCGGAAATGAAAACGAATTAAGCCCTAGTCAACAATCCAAGATCAATAGAATCACAAACGAGGTAAGCATTACCGAAGTAGATGTATATGACGAGATTTCCTGGAAAAATGGTCTGTTTAGCTTTAAAAACAAATCTCTTCGAGATATTATGACCGTGCTATCCAGATGGTATGATATAGATGTGGAAATCGGGGAGAACACTGTAGTGGACGAAGTAACCTTCAATGGCGTTTTTAACAGGGAACGGAGTATAGAAGAAATTTTAAAAATAATTGAAAATACGAACGAAGCTAAATTTGAAATATATGGAAAAACAGTAATTATGAAGTGAATTTATTGGAAAAAAAGGGAATGGGGTTTAGACCTGGACAATTTAAACAACCCATCCCCGTGTACATTTAATTAATTAAAAACTTAACTAACCAAAGAACAAATTTATGAAAACTAAATTAAACGGTTCTCCTCTATATTGGAGGAGAATAGGAATTGCTCTTATGAGAACTACAATATTCCTTTTTTGTCTAGCAACTTTTGGTTTTACAACCAGTAATGGGTTCTCGCAAAATCTAAGGATTGATGTAGATTCTGATCAAGAAGTTACAGTAGAACAGGTGTTCGACCTAATTAGAAAACAAACGGATTACACCTTCATTTATAGATCCGACTTGTTCCTCGATGCGCCAACGGTTCGATTGAAAAAAGGAAGAATAAGGGCAAATGACCTTTTAAAGCAAAGTCTTTCGTATGGGGACTTTAGTTTAGATTTTGACGACAACGGCTCTATTTTACTACGAAAGAACGTTAAGAAAAAAACAATCCCGAAACCAAATATGCAGCAGCAAGTATCTGGTGTATTGTACGATTCTAATGGAATCCCTCTGGCAGGTGCCTCCATTACGTTGAAGGATGATCCTTCCAAAGGAACTCTATCCGATTTTGACGGCAACTATTCTATTGAGGTTTCCGGACCTGAAGATATTTTAGTATATAGATATCTGGGCTTTTTAACCAAGGAAATCATAGTGGGAGACCAAAGTACAATCAATGTAACCTTGGTTGAGGACGCGCAAGGTCTGGAAGAGGTTGTTCTTGTGGGTTATGGTACCCAGAGAAAAGCAGAGCTGACTGCGGCCATTACTTCCGTTGATGTTGAGGAGATCCAAAAGATCCCCACTGCCGATATTGCCACCGCCATGCAAGGACAGGTTGCCGGTTTAAACGTTGCCATTGCCAGTGGTGTTCCCGGAAGTGATCCAGTTATTAGGATCAGGGGCCTTGGAACCATTGGAGACAACAACCCACTTTTTGTTATAGATGGTATACCCGGGGATTTGTCTTACGTTAACCCTGCCGATATTCAAAACATAAGTATACTAAAAGATGCCTCTGCCGCTACAATTTATGGCTCCAGAGCTTCCAATGGAGTTGTTATCGTTACTACAAAAAGGGGACGTTCCGGAGCGCCTAAGGTAACCATTAACTCCTTCGTAAGCACCCATGCTATAACCAATGATGTTAGTGTGGCCAATAGGGATCAGCACAATCAAATAAAGTTAGAATCCTTCGCTAATGCCGGAGAGACCCCCGCACCTTATTTAACCAACGGAACGCAGTACGCGGATACGGATTGGGCGGATGCCTATATTAAAAATGGTTTTGAACAGAAACATGATGTTGGTATATCTGGTGGTACGGAGAATATGAACTACTTTTTTTCGGGAGGATATTATTCAAATACGGGAACTATTCTTAACACCGATTACAATAGGATAAACACCCGATTGAATATGGACATTAAACTGTTTAACGACCGTCTAAAACTTTCACCGGGCATAGGCTTTTCTAGAAAGAACAGGGAAAACTTTTTTGAACGCCTTGAAGGCGGTAATGCCGGTTTTTCATCATTGTTAAATGTTTACACGCAATTACCGCATAAAACAGTTTTTGATCCGAACTCCTCAAACGGTTTTGCAACGCCTCCTCCAGAATTGGGCTCGGAGAACCCTGTGGGATTGCAATCCATAATCAATGACAAAAACCAAGACGATTATTTTCAGTTCAATATCGC
This sequence comes from Spongiimicrobium sp. 3-5, assembly GCF_046557915.1. Taxonomy (NCBI): domain Bacteria; kingdom Pseudomonadati; phylum Bacteroidota; class Flavobacteriia; order Flavobacteriales; family Flavobacteriaceae; genus Spongiimicrobium; species Spongiimicrobium sp. 3-5. Next base: position 561,150 of record NZ_JBHEBG010000001.1, on the reverse strand, counting down.
AGCGGAACTTCAATTATTTGAAGGACTCAAGTATCAATTTCAGTATGGGGCCAATATAGAAAACAGACATAATTTTGAGTTTGTACCCATTTATAATTTTGGAGCACAGTCCAATAATGACGAGCCTTCCTTGTTTGAACGAAGATCGCGTACCAATGAATGGACATTGAACAATATGCTGAACTACCGCAATACTTTTGGGGAACACGATATAGAGGTTTTGCTTGGTGTTTCTCAGGAAGAAAGTCATTTTAGATCTATAGAAGGTAAGAACACGGAACTATCTTCGGATCAGCTCGAAGCACTTTCTGCAGGAATTGGCGAACAATCTTTGGGAGGTTTTAATAATACAAGCACGCTGCAATCCTTGTTTGGGCGTTTAACATACAACTATGCCAACCGGTATTACATACAGGGAAGTATACGGCGCGATGGATCTTCCCGCTTTGCCACGGACAATAAGTACGGAACATTTTATTCGGTATCCCTGGGTTGGGCCGTGCATAATGAGAACTTCTTCAACTCAGATTTTATAAGTCAGCTTAAACCGCGTTTCAGCTACGGTATTCTGGGGAATCAACTAATTGGGAATCACCTTTTCTTAACGAGAATAGGGTCCGGACGAAATGAGGACACTGGGTTGTTCCCTTTAAACAATCCTTTTGGCGGAGATCCTATTCAAAATATAATTGTAGGAGCTGTAAGTACAGAACTCCCTACTCCGGATATTCAATGGGAGGAAACGAGTACTACCAATTTTGGTGTAGACCTTGGTCTTTTGGAGAACAGATTTAGATTGTCCTTTGATTATTTTACGTCAGAAACAGACGGAATGTTAGTGAACGTGCCGATTCCTGCAAGTTCGGGGATTACAATTTTTCCGTTAACGAACGGGGGCAATATGGAAAATAAAGGATGGGAAGTTTCTGCATCCTATAGTAAGAACGAGGGAGATTTTACTTTTGATGTTACTGCCAATTTTAGTGGATCAAAGAACAAAATCACCCAATTGGGAATTGCCGATGAAGCTTTTACCGATGGCTTTATCGAATTTAACAATTTTCCAACAACACGCACGGAAGTGGGTGGGGAAGTAGGAAGGTTCTATCTTTTTGAGGCCGATGGTATTTTCCAGAGTCAGGCAGAAGTTGATGCCCACGGTGTACAGCCCGATGCGGCTCCTGGAGATCTTAGGTTTGTGGACACTAATGGAGATGGGGTTCTTGGAGATGACGATAAACGTTTTTTTGGCAGTGGCCTACCTAAGGTAGAATACGGACTAACGTTCAATGCCGAGTATAAGAATTTTGATCTAAGCTTATTTTTTCAGGGGGTAAGCGGTAACGAAATATACAACGGTGTTAGAATGTGGCTTTATAGATCAGACCGCAATAATATGTCTTCAGATCTGCTAAATGCCTGGTCCACGAGTAATACCGGAAGTAACATTCCTAGAAATGTTTTCGGTGATCCAAACAACAACATTCGTCCTTCCAATTATTTCTTGGAAGATGGCGCGTATTTAAGGCTGAAGAATCTTCAGATAGGCTATACATTACCAGAATCGGCCATTGGCGAAACCTTTATTTCAAAGGCCAGACTGTATGTTACGGCAAATAACCTGTTCACAATTACGGACTATTCCGGTTTTGATCCCGGGCTAGGAAACGGTGGTACTTTTACCAGAGGTGTTGATAGGGGCTTTTACCCCTTAACAAGATCATTCGTATTGGGGATAAGCCTTTCCATGTAGCCTAACGTTTAATTTTAATAATATTAACCATGAAAAAAAACAGCTATTTAATATTGATATTTTTAGTTATGGGACTCTTATCTTCCTGTAGCGATGATTTTGTTGAAGTTCCAAATAAAGAAGATTTGTCTGAATCTAGTTTTTGGAAGACAGACCAACATGCTCTCCAAGCGCTAACGGCAACTTATGCGGCAATGCATAGTGCCACCGGAAGTAAATGGGCTTTTTTTGAGGAAATATATACTGCAAAGACGTATCGTGCAGATGATGTAACCAATAATACTGCGGAAACATATAGCAGAGCTACGGCTAGTTTCAACAATACCACGGAAGAAAGCGGTCCGTTTAATATTTGGCAAGCCTGTTATACGGGCATCGGGAGAGCAAATCAGGTAATACAGAACGTTCCCGAGATAGAGGCCGTATCAGAAGCAGATCGTAATGTAATCGTTGCAGAAGCAAAATTCTTAAGAGCGTTGAATTATTTTTGGCTTGTTACTGCATTTGAGAATGTCCCTCTAGTGACCACCTTTGATACCAATCCGGAAAACCTTTTTCCTGCTCAGGCCGCGCCAGCGGAAATTTGGGCACAAATAGAAACGGATCTCAAAGAGGCTGAAGGCAATATGTTGGCCAGTCATTCTTCGGAATGGATAGGAAGAGCAACAACAGGTTCCGCCAAGGCTTTGCTTGGGAAAGTCTATTTGTTTCAGGAAAAATGGACGGAGGCCGAAGCAAAATTTGCCGAAGTAGTTGGCATGGACTATTCACTACTTCCCAACTACGAGGATAACTTTAATGGAAGTTCTGAAAATGGGCCGGAGAGTGTTTTTGAAATACAGTTTTCTGGAGACAGAACCGGCGATAATGATGAACGCCAAGTATTTAATTTTCAAGTTTCTCCATATGCCTTTGGAGGATGGGAATTGTTTTACCCATCGCAATGGTTGGTAGACGAGATGAAGACAGATGTTGATGGTGGCGGTAATATAAGCGAGCGGGTATATGAAAGTATTTTCTTTGATGACCCCAATTCGGAAATGTACAGTAGGGGTGATGAGGCGGTGAGACCCTATAGCGAGGTTGCTTCAGAATTGAATCACCCAAAATATTTTAAAAAATACGCTTTCAATCAGGATACTAATTTTTACAACGGAACCAACCTAGTGTTGATCCGTTTTGCCGACGTGCTATTAATGTATGCGGAAGCCTTGAACGAAAACGGAAAAACCAACGAAGCTATCATAGAGATAAACAAAGTAAGAGAACGTGGAGGGGCGGCACCCCTGGGGGCAATGGCCCAGGATGCCTTGCGTACGCAGATCCGTCATCACGAGCGACCGGTTGAGCTGGCAATGGAATATGGAATACGCTGGTTTGATCTGTACAGATGGCAAAAGGGAAGTACCGCAACCGAATCTATCAAAACAACATTGCAAGATCATGGCAAACCCTTTGCCGAGAATTTTCAAGATAAGCACATTTTGTTTCCAATACCATTACAGGAGCTGAACATTAATCAAAACCTTAATCAGAATCCGGGATGGTAAGATCAAATGAAAATAGTTAGTTTGAGTTAGTTTTTCTACGATACCCAAAGATGACCGTTTTTTATTCTTTGGGTATTTTTTATTCTTGGGCCGTTGCTTAAAATGCACCGGCGTGTTATACCATCGACAATAATCAATACAATGATTCCTTTTAAAAAAGCAACTTTGATTTTAACAAGCACCGTACTCATTGGAGTTCTTGCTCTATCGTGTTCGGACAGGAAAAATGTCGACCGTATAAAATACGATGCCTATTCCACTAAAATTTATATAAGTGATTCCGTAGAGATTTCATTTTACACACCTACCATGTTCAGGTTTCGGATATCGAAGCTTGACAGCGTTAAATTCCCAAAAAAATACGAAATACCATTTTTAAATGGTCATCTGGAACCTTGGGAAAAAGTAACGTGCGAACTAAGGGAAGACCACGGTTCATACATCGTAGAAAGCTCTGATATTTCGCTGCACATAGATAAAAAAAATTTGGAATGGACAATTTTCTCCAAAGCTTCGGAAAAAATTTATCCCTCCGATGGCCCTATCAACGGAATGTTTAAGGATGGCTATGCTGTTTTTGACAATGCCAGTGCTTTTAACGAAACAAACCTCAACAGTAGATATACGCATTGGTTCTACAATCCTAAAACTAAGAACTATTCCGAAACCTTCATAGAAGACGATTTAATTTCGGATAAGTACTTTGTCTACGGACCGGATTATAATGCCCTATTTAAACAGGTTAATACCCTGATAGGACCAGAACCTTTACTTCCAAGAAAGGCATATGGGTTTTTTCAGACCCAACATCTCAGTTGTTCCGGAAATCAACAAGACTTTATGGATGTAGCCCTTAAGTTTAGAAGCAAGGATATTCCCTGTGATAATCTTATTCTAGATTTTGGCTGGGGCGATGCATGTAAGGGAGATAAGGAAATAACATGGGGTGGCAGTTTGGACTGGTCGGTAAATTATACGCAGCCCTTGTCGCCTCCAGAAATGATAGATTCCCTAAAACAACAAAATTATGGTTTAATGCTAATTCACCACAATGCACCCAATCACCCAAACAGGGTAAACCATGGATGGACGGAAACCTTGGTAGATGAAGATATCTGGTGGAAAAAATACAAGGAAAAATTGGATATGGGGATTGTTGGAACATGGCAAGATACCCGAAGAAATAATATTACGGATGCCGAGATATGGAACGGCACACAAAACTATATCAGTGATGATAATAGAGTAATGTTTTTAGGATGCCGGAGAATGCAAGAAACCAATCCATGGGGTGGAGAACTTACACAATTGCCAGTAAACGCCATGATAGGGCAGCGGCGTTATCCTTTCCGATGGGTAGGAGATTCGGATTTTACGTGGTCCGAGATGAAATGGCAAATAAACGCCATTACCAACACACATGGTGCCATGAAAGCAATGTCTTACCTTACCTGGGATGTATACGGTAAAACCCCGTTGATCCAAGCCCGTATGAACCAGTTTGTTGATTTTTTGGGGGTATCACGATCGCATAACCTAAAACCATGGTCGGTAAGCTCCGACATAAATCAATGGAAAGAACGCATTGTTATAGAACGCAGTTTGGTTAAGTCCAAAACCCAGGACAATGCGGACAGGTCCGCAGGGGAAAATGAATATACAGCGGAAAAAAGTATTAGACGCCACAGAAAATTAAGGTATCGACTTCTACCCTACATTTATTCCTTGGCGTATGAGAACTATCTAGAGGGAATGCCCATAACAAGGCCCATGCTGTTGCAGTACGGCCAAGATAACTCTTGCAACAAAAACCAGTGGCCGTATCAATATATGTTTGGCCAATCCTTGCTGGTAGCACCGGTCTATGATGATGTAAACGTGCATTCGGTCTACCTACCGCGGGGACATGGTTGGTACGACTATTGGTCCAAAACCAAGTACGACGGAGGGCAAGTCTTGAAATATGATGTAAGCGATCCTGATAAACTGCCACTGTTTGTGCCCGAAGGGGCCATATTAAGTTATGGAAAAGAGCGAAATTGGATAGTCCCAGGAGAGCAAGAGAGCACATTATGGTTGGAACTATATCCTGGAAAAACAGAAGAAATAGTTATTTATGAAGACGATGGACGTTCTATTAACTATCAAAAAGGAGAATATTCCAAAACTACAGTTAAGCAACAACCTGGGGAAGACAACCAATTAATACTTCAAATAGGTCCTGCCACAGGTCAGTTCAACAACAAACTAAAGAATAGAACATGGAAGCTTAGGGTATTAGATCCTTTAAATAAATACGGCTCAGCAGTTGTCAATGGTAATACAGTGCCCTTTGGAGTTGTTTCCCGAATCGATGCCACAGAATTGGCAAACGAAACTTTTTTTAAAGAAATATCCATAGATCTACCGTTGAATACACACTCAACGATTACTTTTAAGTGAGATTGCCCGCCATAGGAGCAGACCGATTGGAATATGAGGAAAGGAATTAAGATTTTAGCATTGTATGGGGTAAGTTGTTGTCTTTTTGCTATATCGTGCAAAGACGAAACTATAACTATGCCCAAAAATGAAGAAGTGGAGAACACCGTGTTGTTCACGGATGTCCCTTCTTCCCAGAGCGGAATCCATTTTGTAAATGAAATACCGGAGAGTAGTGCCATGAACAGTATGGTCTACGAGTATTTTTACAATGGGGGCGGGGTGGCAATAGGGGATATTGATAATGACGGATTGGCAGACATTTACCTTACCTCAAATCTTAAGGACAATAAACTCTATAGGAACAAGGGTGATTTTCAGTTTGAGGATATTACGGAGAAGGCCGGAGTAAAAGGTACATTTGGATGGACCACAGGAACAACCATGGCCGATGTAAATGCCGATGGTTGGTTAGACATCTACGTTTGTAAATCCGGGAAAGGAAAAGCTCAAAACAGGGAGAACCTTTTATTTCTGAACAATAAAAATGGCACCTTCACCGAAGTTGCCCAAGCATACAACCTTAATTTTTCGGGGTACAGTACCCAGGCCTCATTTTTTGACTATGATAAGGACGGCGATTTGGATATGTTTCTGTTAAACCACAACGTAACGCCCATCAATACCAACAACCCAGAGAATTTTAAGGAAGAAGAAAATGAGCTGTCCGGGGACCGATTGTATCGGAACGATTCTGGCAAATTTGTCAATGTTTCAAAAGAATCAGGGATAATCGGTAATTCCCTAGGTTTTGGGCTGGGGGTGTCTGTCGGCGATCTAAACCAAGACGGGTGGCCAGATATTTACGTGGCCAATGATTATGTGGAACAGGATTATTTATACTATAACAATGGTGATGGCACCTTTTCAGAGCAATTGAAAACTGCTATCCCCCATACCTCTAATTTTTCCATGGGGACCGATATGGCAGATTTCAATAATGACGGCCTTTTAGATATAATGTCCTTGGACATGGTAGCGGAAGATAATTATGGTATTAAGACCAGTATGAGTGGTATGGACCCCCAGGCATTTAACCATGCTGTGGACCATGGGTTTCATTATCAGTATATGTTCAATGCACTACAAATGAATCATGGAAATGGCACTTTTGGTGATATTGCACATCTAGCGGGCGTATCCAATACCGATTGGAGCTGGGGTCCGCTTTTTGGTGATTTCGATAACGATGGGCTTAAAGATATTGTCGTTACCAACGGATTAAAGCGAGATTTCAGAAACAACGATTTTAGAAAGTACAAACTAGAGCGTCTTGAGGAAGCCCAAAAAAATGGCGAAAAAATTCCAAAGGTCATAGAAGAATTGGTGCGGAAAACACCACAGAGAAAGACTAAGAATTATTTTTTTAAGAATAATGGCGACCTAACGTTTACAAATACCGGCAAAGCGTGGGGAATCTCAAAAAACACCTTTTCCAATGGTGCTGCCTATGGGGATTTGGACAACGATGGGGACTTAGACCTGATCATAAATAATGTTGATGAGGAAGCAACCGTTTTAAAAAACAATACCAAAAAGAACTACCTGCAATTTTGGTTTAAAGGAAGTTCTAAAAACCCGTTTGGGGTTGGGGTACGAGTTGAGGTCCAAGCGGAAAACAGTTCCCAATACGTTGAAAACTATCCAACACGCGGCTATCAGTCGGCAGTGGCACCTATCTTACATGTAGGGTTGGATACTCTGGTCATGGCCAAAACCATAAAGATCATTTGGCCCGATGGTAAAATGCAGTCGTTGAACAATGTTGCGGCCAATCAAAGGTTATTGGTGGATTACAAGAATGCTATCGCTCCCAAGGTAATGCCTAAGGAGGCTAATCGCCATACATTTAAGGACATTACAAAAGACTGGAGCATTTCTCATAAGCATGAGGAGAACCATTTTGACGATTTTAAAAAAGAAAGCTTGCTGCCCCATAAAATGTCCCAATTTGGCCCGGCTTTGGCTGTGGGCGATGTAAACAACGACGGGCTGGAAGACTTTTTTGTCGGCGGGGCAAAAGGATTTCCTGCGGCACTTTATTTACAAAACAGGGATAGGTCTTTTGTTTCTACCAATCTCATAACTTGGCACAACGATAAAGAATATGAGGATGTGGACGCTGTGTTTTTAGATGTGGACAATGACAAGGATTTGGATTTGTACGTAGTCAGTGGCGGTAACGAATGGCCAACAAATCACTTGCAATATAGAGATCGATTGTACATTAACAACAATGGGGTCTTCACTAGAGAAAATAAAAGATTGCCTAAATTGAATTTAAGCGGAAGCTGTGTAAAGCCTTTTGATTTTGACAAGGATGGCGATTTAGATCTTTTTGTTGGAAGTAGGCTCTTTCCTCAAAAATATCCACATTCAGAATCCAGTCGATTGTTGGAGAACGTAAACGGCATTTATACGGATGTTACAGATACTAAGGCCCCAGAAATGGAGGATTTGGGCATGGTCACCGATGCACTTTGGACAGATTTTGATACGGACGGACAAACGGATTTGATTGTGGTAGGGGAATGGACCAAAATAGTGTTTTTTAGAAACCAGAATGGAACTTTAATAAATGACCCGTCCATATTGTCCGAAACGCAAGGTTGGTGGAACAGCATTGAGGAAGAAGATATGGATAACGATGGCGATATGGATTATATTATTGGTAATCTTGGGCTAAATTACAAATACAAGGCCTCTGCCGAGGAGCCGTTTGAGGTATATTCCACTGATTTTGATGATAATGGCACAAATGATATTGTACTTGGCTATTACAACCAGGGAGATCTCTTCCCACTGCGCGGCAGGGAATGCTCTTCGCAACAAATGCCTTTTTTAAAGAAAAAGTTCCCAACCTACGACAGTTTTGGATCCGCTAATCTGGTCCAGGTCTACGGCCGGGAAAAGCTGCAAGAAGCCTTGCACTTGCAGGCCAATATATTCGCCTCCGTATATTTGGAAAATTTAGGGCACGGTACATTTACACTTCACATTTTACCCAATGAGGCCCAAACCTCCGCAATTAATGATATTTATGTGGACGATTTCGATGGTAATGGTTTTAAGGATATTCTTGTGGCGGGTAATTTATATCAATCTGAAGTAGAAACCCCAAGAAGCGATGCCAGTATTGGAATGCTTTTAAAAGGAAACGGCAACGCACAGTTTACCCCTGCCAGCTATGGCGAAAGCGGTTTTGCCCTGGACGGTGATGTTAAAAAGATACGTTCAATAACATTAGGGCCAAATGGGGACACCGCCATTTTGGTCGCAAGAAACGACAATGATTTAAAGCTAATTGCTTTATCAATCCACTAGTTCTAAAAGAGTCACAATCCAAATTACACGATGAAAAAAATCCTGATTTTAGGTGCCGGAATGGTAGTTAAACCCATGGCCCATTATTTACTGGACAATAATTATGCAGTAACCTTGGCCAGTCGCACAAAAGAAAAGGCGGAAAAGGTTTTGAAAGGATATACAAATGGTGAGGCCATTTCTTGGACCATGGATGAAATCGATATTCTGGATCAGCTCATAAAGGAGCACGATATTATCGTAAGCCTGCTCCCATATACCTACCATGTGGCCATTGCAGAAAAATGCATTGCCCATAAAAAGAACATGCTTACAACCTCTTATGTTTCCCAGGAAATGGCTGAATTGAACACTTCCGCTAAAAATGCCGGAATCCTTATTTTAAATGAGTTGGGCGTAGATCCCGGATATGACCATATGACGGCAATGGAGATTATAGACAGGGTACATGCGGAGGAGGGTAAAATTGATGAGTTTTATTCTTTGTGCGGTGCGCTTTGTGCCCCGGAGGCATCTAACAACCCATTTCGATATAAATTTTCTTGGTCTCCGAAAGGCGTGGTTATGGCAAGCAACAATGGGGCACAGTTCTTAAAAAATGGAAAAGTGGTAAACTTGGACACGACAGATTTATTCAAGGATCCATTAATGATAGATTTTCCCGAGGTCGAAAGCATGTACGTTTATCCCAATCGCGATTCGCTTGCCTATATAGATCTCTATGGAATCCCTGAAGTTACTACAATGTACAGGGGGACTTTTCGATATGAAAACTGGTGCGAAGCGCTAGATCTTCTTAAAGCATTAAAATTAACGGACTATGGCCAGTTGAACCTTAAAGGGAAAACATTTGCGCAGGTCACCGCCGAGTTAAACAACCTCAATGCCCATACTTTAAAGGAGGATATTAAGGAAAGGTTTAATATTGATGATGAACACCAAGGATTAAAAGCTATCGAATGGTTGGGGGTGTTGGATGCAGGCCCTGTTCATCTAGAACAAGGCTCGGCATTTGACCTAACCTCCGATTTAATGGTGCATAAAATGATGATGGAAGATTCGGAAAGGGATATGGTTCTTATGCAACATACTTTTCGCGTTACCCGGGCAAACGGCCAAAAGGAAAACATTGTTTCCAGAATGCTAAATTACGGGAACCAAGACTATACTGCCATAGCCCGTACGGTGGCATTGCCAGCTGCTATTGGCGTAAAGATGATCCTGGAAGGAAAAATTAATGAGAAAGGGGTCCAAATCCCGATTAAAAAAACTATCTATACCCCTATTCTCGCCGAATTGAAGAAATTGGGTATATCCATGATGGAGACCATAGAAAATTAAGGTAAAAAAGAACTTTCTATAGGCCCAAAATGGAAAAGAAATGCGCCTTGTAACTTTCCCCGATAGGGATGCGAATGTCATTGATCACAATTCTGTTTCGTTGTACTGTTTTTATATACTCAACATTGACGATATAAGATTTATGAACCCGTAAGAACTGATTTACGGGAAGCCTGTCCAGCATTTCCTTAAAACTCATAAGGGTAAGGATGGTACTGTTCTTATTGGCGATATGAATTTTTAAATAGTCTTTAAGACCTTGTATATATTCAATATCGTCTAAATTAATTTTGATGCTCTCGTATTCCGCTTTTACAAAAATGTATTTTTGGGCATCATTGGATTCCCCAACCGAGGAAAAAACATTGGCCTCTACTTGTCGCTCTTTATGGGTACAGAGTTCCTTGGCCCGGGATACTGCCTTTATAAAACGGTTATACGGGATAGGTTTCACCAGGTAATCGGCCGCATTTAGGTCAAATCCCTCCACAGCATATTGAGAATAGGCGGTGGTAAAAATAAACAACGGCCTATTGTCCAGTGAACGGATAAAATCTAAACCGCTGATTTGCGGCATTTCAATATCGCAGAAGATAAGATCGACCTTTTTTTCTTTTATTATCCCAATGGCTTCCAAGGGATTTGTAAAGGTTCCTACCACGGTCATGAAATCAACTTTCCCGCAAAAATCTTCCAATACTTCTATAGCCAAGGGCTCATCGTCAATAATTATACATTTCATAGGCTTGGTTTTATTGTCGTAAGGTTAAATCTACTGAGTAGGTTTTCTCATCATTTTTTACGATCAACTCATGGGCGAACGGATATAATAACTCCAATCGGTTCCTAACATTTTTTAGACCTACCCCAGAATTTTTCGAGGGCTCTTTATATACCCCCACTTTGTTTACCACTGTTATATGAATAGACTCATTACTTATGAAAAGGTTTATTTTAACGTCTGTTTTGCCTTCGTAATCCGTGCCATATTTAAAAGCATTCTCAATGAAGGAAATAAAAAGCAAGGGAGGTATTGTCTTGTCTTTTTCCTGCCCGGAAATATTTAGGGTTACATTTTCACTGTCCGAAAGCCTTAACCGCTGTAATTGCACATAGCTCTTGATATACTCCAGTTCCTTGGCCAATGGCACCACATCTTTATCCGCTTCGTATAGCATATAGCGCATTAGCTCCGACAGATTTACGATAGCTTGTGAAGTATCCGGGGACTTCTTAACGGAAAGGGCATATATTGCATTAAGGGAATTGAACAAAAAGTGTGGATTTAATTGGGTTTTTAAAAACTGCAACTCCGAATATACTTTTTCGTTTTCTACTATTTTTCTGAGGTTTTCATTTTTTTTCCATTCCATATATATTCTAAGCAATGTGCCAATTGTATAAGGAATGGCCATAACGACCATGGAAATGAAGAGGCGCATATACCAAAGGTTCTTTCCCCCAAACGGCCTTCTAATGTGGGGAGCTTCCGGAAAGGTTGGAGAAACCGATATATTTATCGCAAATGTTATAAGTATGATCAGCAAAACCGATACCAAGAGGTAATGGCTAATACTTTTTTTCATTAATAATTTTGGGACCAAATAAAAGAAATTGATGTAAAACAAAACCGTGGCTGTCAATAATCTTGCCACCAGATCTGTAGGTAAGACCCTTAACTGTAACATTGCAGGATAGAGCCATAGCGCATAGAACAAAGACCAAAAAAAGATATGGATCAATAACTGCACTACGGATTTCTGAAAAGTTACCATTATTAAGCTATTGAGGCATCAAGATAGTAATATTTAGATCGTTGAGTTCTTGGGCCGATATTGCCGGACTTTTGCCTTTCAGCAGTTTATATTTTACTAACTCGGCCACCAATTGTGCATCCTTGCGGGATACAAAATGTCGAATTCCTACTGCTGCGGGAATATACTTCTGTTCGATAAGTAGGCTGTCCCCATTTAAAATTTGGTAGCCATAGCCATTATTGACTTTAATGATATTGGTTACTATTGTTGATTCTGGATGACGACCCTCTTTCTCCCAGAGATAAAGCATTCCAATAAGGATTAAGGTAATCAATATTAGAATTGCGCTTGTCTTTTGTATCGATTTCATAGCTGTTTTTTTGGAAAGGGGCCTTCTTTTACAAAAGCCCCATTCGCACAATAAAAGCATCAATTAAAAAACCCATTAGTCTTCTTCATCGTACTCGCTAAACGGAAAAAATTCGTCCAGATCGTCCAGATATAGGCTGCCGGTCCTCCCGAGCCCTACAAATGCCTTGGAGGTGCTGGCAAATGCGATGGCATCTTGCCGGGTGGCCCCTTCAAAACCGGTTTTAGCCTCCCATGTGTCGGTCGCCGGGTCATACTCCCAAACAGAATTTGTAGGGCCACTTCGTTCGCCACAAGCAATATAACCATATCCGTTAAGGGCAAAACCTACGGCATTACTTCTAACAATCTGATAATCGTCGTCATCATCCAAATCCAATAATTTTGTCCAACTTTCGGAGGAAGGGTCAAATACCCAAAAATCATCCAAATAAGTGCCGTTGGAAACCCCTGTTCCCAAGTATACTTTGTTATCGAGTATAAAGGTAGTAGCGGCTCGCCTTTTGTTTCCGCCAAAACCCATCAACTCTGTCCAAGTGTCCGAAGCGGGGTCGTACCTCCAAAAATCCTTACGATCGTTTTCACCATCGAAGCCCGTACCAAAATATCCAAATCCGTTAATACCAAAAGCTATGGCATTTCTTCGTGGAGAAGCAGGGCAGGGTGTTATTTCCGTCCAGGTGTTTTGGGTGGGATCATAGGAATAAAAGTCGTTCAATTCGTCCACGCCATCATAACCAGATCCAATATATCCTTTGCCGTTTACTTCAAAACCTACCGCTGCGTTTCTAGGTGTTCCGGGAAAATCCGCCTTTTGGGACCAGAAATCACCATCTATATCATATGACCAGGTTGAAACAAGATAATCGTCCCCATCATAACCCGTTCCGATATATCCAAAATTGTCTATCGTAAAACCCGAAATACTGCTCCGGGGGCTACCATCGAACACCGATCTATTGATCCAGTTGCCCAGATCTTCATCTTCTTCATCGCTAGAGCAACCGGTCATGAACAAAAGCGACGTGCCAATAAGCGATACAATTTTTAAGTTGTCTGTAATCCGTTTCATATTTATAGTTGTTGATATGATTTAAATTTTCCCCGAAACTATGGTTCATCTTACCACAGTAGAAACTAAATATATCAAACAGGGCTTTTAACGTATCAATGGGCCGTTTTGATCTACGAACGCTGTTTAAATTTTAGTCGTGAAAATTTTTGGGTTGGTCTTAAAAGAATCCGCATTGGTCTATTCCCGTGTAGATGCCTGTATTTGCGTTCTACTTTTGCCTCAAAACAACTGAAGATGAAAACTAACTTACAACTATGGTGGCCTCTTTTGGCAATGTCCATAATCATCGCACTTCTTTCCTGTAGTGAAGAAGACCTCAATGATTCTAATTTTGAGGCAGGGGACACGTTTACCGATAGCAATATTAGGTTGGTGTTTATAGATACGCTAACGGTGGCCACATCTACCATGAAGTTTGATAGCATCATAACCTCCCGGTCCTTAAGAATGTTGGTGGGAAAATATACCGATCCCGTTTTTGGCACGGTGCGCTGCGAAAGTTACATGGAATTGTTGCCTTCTGAATATAGTATTGATGCGGAGGCGGAGTACGACAGTATTGTACTTGGTTTAGGGTTCGACAGATATTTTTACAACGATACGCTACAATCCAATACCATTCATGTTAAGCAACTTGATCAAAGACTTAGGCCCCCTAGTGGAGAAGATTTTTTCAACACCAGCGTTGTATCTTATAAAACCGAGGATTTAGGAATGCTGACCTTCACCCCAAGACCTTTGGGGACGGATTCCCTAACGATTAAACTCTCCGATGACCTTGGTATGGAATTCTTTACAAGGTTGCAGAACAAAACAATCAACAGTGATGATGAATTTAGGGAATATTTTAAGGGAATAACGGTTCAACCGGACGAAGCGGACGATGGTGCCATAATAGGATTCTCCACCTCATCGTCAAAAAGCTACGTGCGCCTTTATTTCAGCACTCCGGAAGAGAATGAACGAGTGCAAGAATACCTGGACATTGATATAAGCATCACTGGATCACCATTGCCTTTCTTTAATCGGGTTACCGCTGAAGAGCCCAACGAATACCTAAATCTTCTTACGGACCAGGAAATAAATCTGATGAGTGCGGATTCGGAAAACCAAAGTTATATTCAATCCGGTATAGGAATCGCTACTCGTATTCAATTCCCCCACATTAAGAAAATATATGATATTCCGGGTGATGGGGCCATTTTGGATGCCATATTGAAAATAAGCCCTGCGCCCCAAACATACGGTGATGAACTTAAATTAAAGGACAGCTTGTCAGTTTTCATCGTAGACCAAAACAACATTTTAACGGCACAGTTGTTCATTGGTCAGCAAGTCCCCGTAATAGCGTTATTAAATAGGGAGAACCAGGAGTTCAATGACATTTACTATGAAGTGCCTTTGGGTAGCTATATAGAAAAGTTGTTTCTGGCAGAAAGAGATACAGGAGAGGCGCTTATTCTATTACCAGAAGATTACGACGCCACGGTAGATCGCTTTGTACTGAACGGGGATGACCGCACCCAATATAAAACCACTTTAGAATTGCTTTACGCTATTTATGATGAAGATGAATAAAAGACCATTGTTGCTTTTTACCGGTTTAATATTTAACGTACTTAGCGGATTGGCGCAGGCCGAAGCGTTGACAAGCTCTCCCTACTCCTTGTACGGTTTGGGCGTTATTAACCAAACAGGAATCGGAAAATCAAATGGATTGGGCCATACCGGTATTGGGTTGAAGACCCATACAGAGATCAACAATTTAAATCCGGCGAACTATGCATTGATTCCGGCGAACTCGTTTTTCTATGACGTTGGTCTTAAGGGAGAATATAACAGCTATAGTAATTCTGCCAATGGTGAGACAAAGCAAAATCTTAACTTCTCTAATCTGGCAATAGCATTTCGCATTTCGGAGGGATTGGGAGCTGGCGTTACCATGGTGCCATATAGCAATGTAGGGTATTCCCTTATTGGTATTCGAAGCAATGTTGAAGGATCTGAACAAACGTTCGAGAGCAACGTAAGCGGTCTGGGAGGATTGAACGACCTTCGAATAAACCTTGGCTATGAAGTTATAGATGGACTAAGACTAGGATTCAGTGCCTCCCTTTTGTTCGGAAGTATTTCGGAAGACGAATCCTTTGAATTGGGCAACAGCACATTTCAATCTACGGAAACTACCAATTACAATGGCCTGCGGTTGGGCTTTGGTATGCAATACGACCTTTTAAAAAATGTTACGATCGGTAGTACAATACAATTGCCTTCAAGTTTGGGGGGGACTCTAGAGCGCACTGTGGTCAAAAGCTTGTTTGATCTGGATACTACTGTGGAAGACAATGAGAGTGATGAAGCGGCCAATTTTGAGATGCCCTTGGAACTAGGCTTTGGGATAAGTGCCAAACTCTATGATTCGTGGACGGTCAGCGCAGATTATAAAAAGAACTATTGGAACGCTACAGGACAGCAGGAAAATATAGGGGACTATGCCGATCAGGATATTTATGCCATTGGCCTAGAATACTTAAAAGATGCCAAAAGCTTTAAATATAAAGATCGAATCCGTTATAGGGCGGGTTTTAACTACGACAACGGATATTTGGATATCGGCGATACAAAAATAGATGGTTTTGGCTTTACTACGGGGATAGGTATTCCTATGAGAGCAGGAACCAATTCGTTACTTAATCTGTCGTATGGTTACGGTTCCAGAGGACAAATTCAAAATGTCCTGATCCAGGAAAATTACCATATGATAACTTTAAACCTGAGCCTGGAAGATTTGTGGTTCAAAAAACGAAAGATCAACTGAACAGGAAGAATTTCTCGTGAGGTAAAAAAGCTACCTAATTGTTTGGTTTTTCTTTTCGTTAAGCCATGTTCATTTAGCTTGCGCGGAGTAAGGTTACCGAAATAGCTTTATCTTAAAAAGGATCGTTTAGGTAAGGATTGATGTGAAGGAGGTTCAAATCCCAGTTCAAAAATCGATTTACGCCCCTATACTTGAGGAATTAAAGAAGTTGGGTATATCCATGACGGAAATCGTTAAAAAAAGCAACGAAGAACATAGCGTTTCGGGGGCCTAAATTAGAAAAAAAATTTCTAAGTATAAGAAACGTTTTCCTTGGTCAAGATTTCCATTGGAGAATAAATTTTAGATGCCGGAAGTTTTTTTTCGGTAAGGTACCCTGTCATTACTTTTATGGCATTATAACCTTGCTCATAGGGTTTTTGAGAAATAAGAAAAGCTACTTCCCCGGCTTTTAAATGGTTTACATTTTGCTCGGTGCCATCGAAGCCAATGAGCGATAATCCATTTTTATCCATTTGCTGCAGGGCTTTTGCAAATATTGAAACTCTGCTGCTGGGCACAAAAATTCCTTTTATGCTAGGGTTTTTGGTAAGGATAGACCTTAGCTTTTCCATTACTTCATTCGCATTGTTTAGATTAATAATATTGGCTTTTATACAGTTTATGTCAAGCTTGTTTTCCGAAAAGTAATCCGCAAAACCCGCAATTCGCTTAGAAAAAGAATGGTTGTTGTCTATATTGGCCCTTGTCTGTATAATTAGCACGGAAGCACGGGGATTTATACATAAGCACATCAGTTTTCCGGCCAAATAACCACTCATATAAGAGTCTTGTCCAATAAAGGAGATGTTGTTAAAACCTTCTAAATCTATATTGAAAAAAATATAGGGGATACCTTTTTCTTCAAGTTCTGATACAATTTGACGGGTTTCCATTTGAAAGGTCGGTACAATTACAACGCCATCCGGTTCGGTGGCCAGCAGCGCTTCAAACTGTTTTTGGTAAGATGATATCATAAATTGATCAAAAGGAAAGTTTTGCACCGCTACCCCAAAGATGCCCACCTCCTCCTGTGCTTTGTTTATTCCTTGTAGAGGAGCTTTCCAAAAAACATTCTCGGAATCAAATTCTGGAATCAAAGTGGCAATCTTAATTGTTTTGTTCAATGCCAGGGACCTGCCAATAGCGTTAATTTTAAAATCATTCTTTTTAAGGATCCGTTTTACTTTCTCTTCGGTCTTTTTGGAAACACCGCCCCTGTTATGAAGCACCCGGTCTATAGTACCTGTGGACACTTGTGCCTCTTCTGCGATATCTTTAATTGTTTTCACGCTCAATCCTGTTTCGATATTATAAATATAAAAGTTTTAGTGTACGCACACGAATTATTCATAATTAAATGAATAAACACCATTTAATAGAAAATATTTTTTAGTTTTGTGTACGCACACGATATAATATTTACGGGGCTTTTTCATATTTGTTGGCCCTGAGAAATGGGCTAAACATCTTTAAATAAAATTTATAACTAAAATTGGGCATAAATGAAGCTAAGAACACGGATGGGCACTAGCAAAATACAGGCATTACTTTTCCTGTTTATTTTGACTAGCTGTATGGAAACAAAGAAAGACGAGACGCCATGGGAGACGCTATTTGACGGCAAGACCTTTAATGGGTGGTCTGTAAAAGGGGGTAATGCCCCATATGAAATAAGAAATAACAGCATAGTTGGTAAAACAATAAAGAATACTCCCAACACTTTTCTGTGCTCTAATAAAATGTATGGGGATTTTATTTTGGAGCTAGATTACAAGGTAGACTCCACAATGAATTCGGGAATTCAAATACGCAGCAATAGCCTACCCCATTATTTGGATGGAAGGGTACATGGCTATCAAGTAGAAATAGATCCTTCGGAACGGGCATGGAGCGCGGGCATTTATGATGAGTCTAGAAGAGGTTGGCTAAACCCTTTGACGGATAATCAGGAAGCACAAAAAGCGTTTAAGCAGAACGAGTGGAACCATTATCGGATAGAAGCCATAGGAGACACTATAAAAACCTGGATCAACCAAGTGCCAGCAGCATTTTTAATAGATGATAAGACGGCTAGCGGGTTTATTGGTTTGCAGGTGCATAGTATCGGAGAAGATAAAAAAGAAGGCACGGAAATCATTTGGAAAAATATTAGAATACTAACTGGGGAGCTGTCCAAATACTCAAGAAAATCGCCGCTAACCCCTATAGTTACTAAAAACAAGTTAACCATAGATGAAAAGAAAAATGGCTGGCAATTATTGTGGGATGGAGAAACCATAGCGGGTTGGCGAGGTGCCAAATTGGACGAATTTCCTGAGCAGGGTTGGGAAATTACCCAGGGAGAACTTACTGTTTTATCTTCGGGAGGCGAAGAATCCACAGCAGGAGGGGATATTGTCACCAAAGAATTGTTTGGGGATTTTGAACTTAAGGTCGATTTTAAAATTACCAAAGGCGCCAATAGCGGCATTAAATATTATGTGGACACCGATCTCAATAAAGGCCCAGGTTCTTCCATAGGGTTGGAATATCAGATATTGGACGACGCGGTACACCCCGATGCTAAATTGGGAAATCATGACGGGAGCAGAACAGTTGCATCACTTTATGATTTAATTATGGCCAACCCCAACAAACCGATGAATCCGGTAGGGGAATGGAACAGTGCCCATATTGTTTCCAAGGATAATCATGTAGAACATTGGTTAAACGGTATGAAGGTGCTAGAATACGAACGAAAGAGTGAAGACTATCTAAAGTTGGTATCCGAAAGTAAATATGCCAAATGGCCAAATTTTGGCGAGGGAAATAAAGGTCATATCCTACTGCAAGATCATGGAGATAGGGTTTCCTTTAAAAATATCAAGATAAAATCAATTATAAAAGAATAACCAATGACAACAAGAAGGAATTTTATTAAAAAGACCAGTGCAGGCACTGTTGCATTAAGTATGGGGGGCATGGTATTGCCAAGCATGGGATACGGAAGAATTATAGGCGCAAACGATCATTTAAATGTAGCGGTCATTGGTGTTAGAAGTAGGGCAAAATCGCACGTAATAGCCATTCACCAAGATAAGAATGCAAAAATTCTCTATAATTGTGATGTGGACGATACCATTATTGAGGCTCATAATGTATGGTGCCAGGAGAACATTGGTTATGTCCCTAAAGTAGAAAAGGATTTTAGAAAAATATTGGAGGATAAGGATGTAGATGCCGTTTTTATAGCCACCCCGGAACATTGGCATGCGCCAATGGCCATTTTAGCCTTGCAGGCGGGGAAACACGTTTACGTAGAAAAGCCGTGTAGTCACAACCCTCATGAAAACCAGTTGTTGGTAGCTGCCCAGAAAAAGTACAATAAAAAAGTACAGATGGGTAATCAGCAAAGATCCGCAAGAACCTCAATTTTGGGAGTCAAAGAAATAAGAGAAGGCATTATTGGTGAGGTTTATAAAGGAGAAGCGTATTATTCCAACAACCGTGGGTCTATAGGTATCGGTAATAAGGTTGAGGTTCCCAAAACCTTGGATTGGGAATTATGGCAGGGCCCGGCACCAAGAAAGGACTATAAAGATAACGTACACCCTTACAACTGGCATTGGTTTAGGAACTGGGGAACTGGGGAAATACATAACAACGGCACGCACGAAATAGATATCTGTCGTTGGGCCTTAGGGGTAGATTTACCTAAGAGCGTTACTTCTTTTGGTGGAAAATATACCTATCAGGACGATTGGGAATTTCCAGACAACCAACAGGTGACTTATAAGTTCGATAACAATAAATTCATAACTTGGACAGGGCATAGCCGGGGAGTAATACAACCCAGGCAACCCGGACGAGGCGCCACAATTTACGGCAGCAAAGGAATAATAGAATTAAGCAGAAATTTTTATAAATTATATGCCTTAGATGGGACACCTATTAAATTTGAGTTTGAGCAGGCTGTTAGTGCAACAACAAATACAAGGGGAGATGGTAGTTTGGATGTGTCACATGTAGCCAATTTTTTTGATGCCATTAGGGAAGACAAATCTTTACATGCCGATATTAAGGATGCCAGCATTTCTACAATGCTTTGCCACCTTGGTAATATGGCACAAGATGCAGGGGAAACCTTAAACATTGACTCAACTACCGGAAAAGTGTTGCACAACGACAAGGCTATGAAAGGTTGGAAACGAGAATACCAAGACGGGTGGGAGCCAAAACTATAATGGACAATCTATGAAACGAAGGGATTTTATGATCAAAAGTGGAATGGCCTCTGCAACGGCCGTTATTCCTTCAGTGTCCTTCGGTGCAATGTGGCAGCCCTTTGGCAATAACGACCCTATCAACCTAGGAATTATCGGTACTGGTGACAGAGGAAGCGGATTAATCCCTCTAATAAATCAGATAAAGCAGCTGAACATTATTGCGTGCTGCGATATAATACCGTTTAGATTGGAAAATGGGCTGGGCAAAACAAACAATAAGGCCAAAGGGTATAAAGACTACAAAGCGTTGTTGGATAACTCCGATATAGACGCAGTTTTGGTAGCCACACCTTTTAACACACATTCGGAGATAGCTATAGCGGCTTTGGACGCAAACAAACATGTCTTCTGCGAAAAAACCATGGCCAAAGGTTATGGCGACACACAAAAATTAGTAGATCGGGTCGCGGCCTCAAAAAATATTTTTCAGACTGGCCATCAATACCATAGTTCAAGATTATACACCCATGTAGTAGCATTAATCAAAAGCGGAAAAATAGGAAAGATAACGGCCTTTGATTGCCAGTGGAACAGAAATGGCAACTGGCGAAGACAAGTGCCAGATCCCAAGTTGGAAAAACTTATCAATTGGAGGATGTACAGGGAATTTTCGGGAGGTTTAGTGGCAGAATTGTGTTCACATCAAATAGACTTTGTCAACTGGGTGTTAGAGGCTGTTCCCGATAAGGTAATGGGAGTAGGAGGCATAGATTACTGGAAAGATGGTCGGGAAACCTACGATAATATCCATCTTATTTATAGTTATCCTAAAGGGGTAAAAGCAAAATTCTCTTGCCTAACCAGCAATGCCAAGGACGATTATAAAATTAAAGTGATGGGCGATAAAGGCACTATTATTTTAGATTATACAAAGGCTTGGTTTTACCCCGAAGGGAGTTATGAAAAGGAATTGGGAGAAGTGGATGGCGTAGCGGGTGCCACGGTAAAGTGGGATCAGGGCAAAGGTATTCCCATAGAAGTAGATCATGCAGATCCCAGCAAGCAAGCCTTGATTGATTTTAAAGACAATATCATTAACAACACGCGCCCGGCATCGGATGCAATTTCTGGCGCCAAGGTTTCCAATGCGGTACAAATGGGTTTAGACGCCATGTACAACGATAAAATAATTTACAAAGGATAATTGTAATCACGGGGCAAATTTTAATTGCCAACTCAGTCATAAACTTACTCGCAATTGGCAAATACAAACCTTGAGATTTCGAGTTATAAAGAAAATAGGGTAAATGGGTAAAACAGACCTATTCAACATTTCGGAAAAGGTAATTGTAATTACCGGAGGCACTGGCGTTTTAGGAGGTAGTATGGCTACCTATCTTGCATCTTTTGGGGTTAAGATAGCAGTACTTGGACGGCGACCTGCAAGCGTAGAGAAAAGACTGCAGGAACTAACCCCGATTAGTTCGGACATTATTGGTATATCTGGAAGCGTGTTGGACAAAAATGATATGGAAAATGCAAAAGCCCAAATCTTGAAAAGATGGGGCAAGATAGATGTGCTTATCAATGCCGCCGGAGGCAATGTCCCAGGAGCTACTATAAGGGAAGATCAAACAGTTTTTGACCTTAATATGGGAGATTTTAGAAAAGTTTCAGAGTTAAATCTAGACGGCACGGTATTGCCCTCATTGGTTTTCGGAGAGGCCATTGCCCATAACGGCAAGGGATGTATCATCAACGTTTCTTCAATGGCGGCCTCCCAAGCAATTACCAGGGTTGTGGGCTATTCGGCTTCAAAGGCGGCAATAGAGAATTTTACTAAATGGATGGCTACCGAAATGGCCATTAAATTTGATGGGAGTATCCGGGTCAATGCCATAGCTCCCGGGTTCTTTATAGGCAATCAAAATAAATCATTATTGACCAACCCGGACGGAAGCTATACAGAAAGGGGACGTACAATTATTAGCAACACACCAATGAAACGTTTTGGAAATTCTGACGAACTAAACGGAGCCGTGCATTGGCTCATTAGTGACGCCTCCTCCTTTGTTACGGGTGCCATAGTGCCCATTGATGGTGGATTCAGCGCATTTAGCGGAGTATAAAAATTACAAATAGTTATTTTGAAAATGAAAATGGAACAAACATGGAGGTGGTACGGGCCCAAGGATCCGGTTTCGCTAAGCGATATAAAGCAAGCTGGGGCAACAGGTATTGTTACCGCCCTGCACCATATTCCCAATGGAGAAATATGGACGGTAGCCGAAATTAATAAGCGCAAAAAAGAAATAGAAGATAGCGGCCTAAAATGGTCCGTGGTTGAAAGTGTACCGGTACATGAAGCAATTAAAACGAGAACCGGAATGTTCGAGACTTATATTGCCAACTACAAGACAAGTATTCAGAACTTGGCAAAATGTGGTATACATGTGGTCTGCTACAATTTTATGCCGGTGTTGGATTGGACCCGGACCTCGCTAGACTTTGAGGTAGCCGACGGTTCTAAGGCACTTCGTTTTGACGTTACGGAATTTGCAGCCTTTGAAATATACCTTTTAAAAAGACCAAAAGCTCAAAGTAGCTATTCTAAATCGCAACAAAAAGCGGCCAAAGAGTACTTTGAAACGCTTACCGAATCACAAAAAACAAAGCTTGTAAAAAGTATAATTGCCGGATTGCCTGGTGCCGAGGAGGGATATGCCCTAAACCAATTTCAGGAAATTCTAGATACGTACAACCATATTGATGCAAACCTGTTTAGAACCCATCTAGTAAAATTTTTAGAGGAAATAATCCCTACGGCCAACCAAAATAATGTTCTAATGTGTATTCATCCAGATGATCCTCCTTTCCCCATCTTGGGATTGCCTAGAGTGGTGAGTACCGAGGAAGATTACGCCCATATCTTTGAAAAAGTACCCTATAGGGCCAACGGAATTACTTTTTGCACAGGTTCTTTGGGGGTAAGGGAAGATAATAACCTTGTCCAAATTTTCAGGCGCTTTGCAGATAGGGTACATTTTTTACACTTAAGGAGTACACTACGCGATGCACAAGGAAACTTTTATGAAGCCAACCATTTGGAAGGTGATGTAGATATGTACAGCATAGTAAAGGAAGTGCTTATAGAGCAGCAAAAAAGAGTATCGGAAGGAAGAAAAGATGCTGCAATTCCAATGCGGCCAGATCACGGACATCAAATGCTAGACGACCTTCACAAAAAAACAAATCCGGGCTATTCCGGAATAGGTAGATTGAGGGGGTTGGCAGAATTGAGAGGTTTGGAGGTTGGGATTTTAAAAAGTTTAAATGCTTAAGCGGATATAAAATATTGATTATTGACCAAGTTTTGTTCTGAAAATATCCAATATTTCCCGTACATTTTTGTGCTTGGACAATAATTTTTTTGCAATTTCCTCCTCTATTTGAAGCTCTTCCATTAGCATTTTAACGCCTCTATCCGTTAATTTTTTATTGGATAATTGCATGTCTACCATTTTATTGCCAAGTACCCTGCCCAACTTTATCATCACTGCGGTAGAAATCATGTTCAAAGCCAGTTTTTGTGAAGTTCCGGCCTTCATCCTTGTACTTCCGGTAACAAATTCTGGGCCTACGATCAGCTCAATGGGAAAGTCGGCTTCCTGGGTCAAGGGAGAGTTCTCGTTGCAAGAAATACCACCTGTAACTACCGAGTGTTGCTTGGCCATTTTTAGCCCACCGATTACGTAAGGTGTAGTGCCCGAAGCGGCTATTCCCAACAACACGTCTTTTTGGTTTATCCCAAATTCTAGAAGATCTTTCCAAGCCTGTTCCGGGTCGTCCTCGGCATTTTCTACCGCTCTACGTAAGGCTATGTCTCCACCGGCTATTAATCCAATGATCCAATCACTGGAAACACCAAATGTTGGAGGACATTCCGAAGCATCTAGCACGCCCAATCTGCCACTGGTGCCGGCTCCCAGATAGAACAACCTTCCCCCTTCTTTCATTCTGGATACGGTAATATCTACAAATTTTTGAATATTCGGAATAGCCTTTTCCAAAGCTAGGGGCACATTTTTGTCCTCATTGTTAATGTTGGTCAATAATTCTATAGTTGTCATTTTTTCCAGATCGTCATATCTAGATGACTGTTCTGTGGTTGGTTTTGAAAAAGCCATTTATTTTCTTTTGATGATTATTAGACCTATTATCGTAAGTACTGCATTGACCGCTATGTTTATGAATCCGAAATCAAATTGGTAAGTCTCTTTAAAGTAAACGCTTAAAGCATATGTTACCAGAGGAGCCAATAAACATACCAATGGCACAAACTTGTCCTTGATATTTATCTTGGAAAACATACCAAACAGATATAGCCCTAGGAGCGGTCCGTAGGTGTAACCTGCTACGTTAAAGATTAAGGATATGACATCACCACGGCTATTCTGAAACAGCATAATGATGGTAAAGACAATAAACGAGAACCCAACCAACACTTTATTTTTCAGGGCTTTCTTTTCCGAGCTCGATTTTCGGGAAATGTCTAGAAAATCATAAGTAAACGAGGTTGTTAATGCCGTTAATGCAGAATCTACACTAGAAAATGAGGCTGCAATTATTCCTAAGAGGAAACTAACACCGGCCAGAACCCCTAAATGGTTCAGGGCCAGATTTGGAAATAAGGTGTCCGTATCCAAAAACTGTCCGTTTTCGCCTATGGGCAATGAAATGTTATGGTTTTCGGCATAGATATACAGCAATATTCCCAGCCCTAAGAAAAGAAACTGTGTTATTGCCAAGATCATACTATAGGTAAGCGTATTTTTTTGAGCATCCCAACGATTTTTGCAGGTAAGTGTTTTTTGCATCATGTTCTGATCTAGCCCCATCATGGCAACGGCGATTAAAATACCGGCTACAAACTGCTTATAAAAGTTATTGTTAGACTTGCCTTCCCAGTTAAAAACCTCAAAGTACTTATGGCTTGTAACTTGCCGAACAGCTTCGGACATTGAAAGGTCTAGCGATACTGTAATGGAATAAATTGTGATGACTGCACCAGATATTAGGAAAATGGTCTGCATGGTGTCTGTCCAAACAATGGTTTTAATACCAGATTTGTTGGTGTATAACCATACAAGGGCTAAGATAATGATTACCGTTACAAAAAATGGAACCCCCAATGCATCGAAAAATGCAAATTGAAGAATCTTGGCCGCAAGTAGCAAACGCAGTGCAGCACCAAAGGATTGTGAGACAAGAAAGAACAAAGATCCGGTTTTGTACGTTTTGGTCCCGAACCTATCTTCTAAATAGCCGTAGATGGATACCAGTTTTAATTTATAATAAAGTGGTATTAAAATGAAAGTAATAAATAGATAACCTACAACGTTGCCCAGTATAAATTGGTAGAAGTAGAAACTATTATTAGAGACCATCCCCGGCACGGAAACGAAGGTGACACCAGAGAGTCCGGCACCGACCATACCAAAGGCAACCAAAAACCAGGGTGACTGCCGGTCTCCGGTAAAATATGATTCGTCGCTCCTACCTTTTGAGGTAAAATAAGAGATTACCATAAGGATGACAAAATAGATTGCGATTACCGAAAAGACCAGTATTGGGCTCAAATTGTTATTGTTTATGTTTTAGCCAAGAAACGTGCAGTCTAATACAGCTTTACTGTATTGAGTTGCATTTTATAGGCATCCAACTGTTCAAAATCGTTTAAAGCTTCTAGGGGTTCGTTACCTTCTACCCAATATCTTAGTTTGTCGGTGCCATTAAGGATATCTATCGGCATATGGGTATAATTATATTCATAGGGAGGATCTATCCACTTAAAATCGCCTTCCAAATAGCGGTACAACTCCCTAAGTAAAAGTTGGCCAATTCTCCATGGCTTGCAGATACTTCTATCAGTTATATGTAGCTGGAACCCGCCGCAGACCCAGTCTGAATATTTATGGAAGGTGGGAAGAAAGGTCATAGGACGTAAAGCAAACCCCTGTAAATCGGAATTTTTTATCACGTCTTTTAAATGGGTAGCGTAAAAAGCAAAGGGTTTAATTTTTGGATGTCCAACTACCTCTAAAGGCTGCACGGTACCTCGACCTTCGCTCAAAATAGTCCCCTCAAAAAGCACCATGCCGGGAAAAGTAAGTGCGCTTTGGGCTCTTGCAATATTGGGTGAAGGTAAGAGCCAAGGTAATTTGGTGTCTTCAAAGTACATTTCGCGTTTCCAATGCTTCATTTGTACAACCTTCATGTTTGCTTTGGATTTTGCCCAGAATTCCTGATGCATAAGTGCCAATTCGCCAATGGTAAGACCGTGCCTTACGGGTAATGGATGGCGGCCTATAAAAGATTCAAATTCCAAATCCAAAGTATTGCCTTCAAGGTCTATACCGTTTACGGGATTGGGCCGGTCCAATACAATTAGTTCAATATCCTTGTCCGCACATTTTTCCAAAAGAAGGGTAAGCGTATAAACATAAGTATACATTCTGCACCCTATATCTTGCAAGTCGATAAAAAAATGGTCTATGTCTGCCAACATATCATCATCTGGCACGCGTGTTTCGGAGTAAAGAGAATATACAGGAATATTGAAAAAGGGATGGATGGTATGGTCTGTTTCGATCATATTATCCTGTGCATCTGTAGAAAACCCATGCTGAGGCCCAAACATTTTGATGAATTTTGGGCCAAAGATTTCCTTAAACTTAAATGCAGCGTGTGTGCATGCTGCATTTACTGAAGCATTATGGCACAGTAAAGCAACATTTCCCGGATACTTGCTTTTTAAATCGTGGTCTTCAAACAATATGTCCAACCCTGTTGCTACTCTTGTCATATGGTCTATTCGTTTAATGTATGAGTGCTGCACTCGGGGCAACAGTATTGTTGCCCAGAACGCATTCACTTACTCAAACTAAAACTAAAACTAACTCAAACTTTTTGTAGACAGCACCCTAAATTTATGTTGAAGGGTTTGCCGGAGTGTTGGTGTTATTGTCCCTTTCATCATTAGGATAGGGATAAAAATTTCTGTTTCTTTCTGCATCGGCTTCTGTTGGCCCCGGTCTACCAAACCTTCTACTATCTTCTAGGGCAGCCCCTGTTAAGTACAATTCTACACGCCTGTTTTTATAGATTTCATCCAAAATGGCCTGTTGTGTCAATGCGCCGGCATATGCGGGAAGATTGGCCCCCAAACCAAAAGCATCTGTTGCGGATGTTTTGGTAAGCACATTATTTAATTCGGTAACGGCATTGACCAAATCATTATTTCTGGCATAGGCCTCCGCTTTTATCAAAAGCATTTCACCTGGCAGATAAACGGGAATGTCGTCTAGATCATCCACGTAGAACCCTACAATCTGAAAATCGGGGTTTGGAACGGTAAAATCTTCCGCCGTAATGTAAAAGGGAATTCTTTCATCATCAGTATCGGGCAGCAAATCGTCGGGTAGGCCAAAGGTTAGATCCCTTGCCTGTGTAACGTTTTGTGATTCAAACCAAAAGGCCAATGGATTTGGAACTGCTGCATCAAATTCCCAGACCGATTGCACACTTAAATCTACTGCATTTGCAGCAGTAATGGCAGCATCATAATTACCTGCCATTAGATTGAACCTGGCCAATAAGGCGTTCACGGAATTCCCTAAGTCAACAGAGCTAAAAACTCCTGAAGTGACTTCGGATGATAGACCGGAACTTATGTAACCTTGTGCTTCTTGTAGATCCGCAATGGCATTTTGTAAAACCGCTACACGGTCTACAAAAGATGCATTATCAATGATCTCCAAAGGGATACTTTCAAAAAACTCTACCAATGTACCGTGAGCCAAAGCCCTGTAAAACAGCGAATAAGCTTTTAGTGAATTTGCCGTAGAGGCATCCACTCCGTCACTGTCCGCCAAGGTAATTACAGTAGTTGCTTCTTTGCGGGTTAACATGGCGTTGGTCCAAATATTTTTCAATATGTCATTACCACCGTTTATATTGTTACCGCCAAGAAGAATCTCGTTCTCTGCCCCGTTACCCGGGTTCAGTAATCTTAATTCACCTGTATTAAGGCCAGAAAGATGTGTCTTTGTATACAGAATACCACTTCGATCTGTACTCCACCGCTGCTGTACCCCATTTATAAGTCTAATGAGGTTGGGCGTATTGCCAACTAGGTCTGGTTCTAAAGTGGAATTGGGATCCAAAAACACTTTGTCACAGGCAGATATGTGCATCATAAAGATACCAAGTGCAACTATTTTTATTATTTTTTTCATGATTGTATTTTAGAAGTTAGTGCTTACTGATAAAGCAAAAGTGCTTGGAATAGGAACGTTTCCAAAATTAACAGCTCTTAAAAGGTTAGATTGTCCACCAGCATTGGTTTCCGGATCGTAACTGAAAAAGTCGTCAATAGAAAATAGGTTTCTTCCAATAAGTGATATGGTTACATTTTTTAAGGTATCATTGAAGAGAGAAGGAAACTGGTAGGTTAGCGCAACCTCCCTTAATTTAACAAAAGAACCATCTTCTATCCTAAATGCCTCTATAGGATAAATACCTGCAATATAACCCCTGGGCAGTTCCCCTGTTAATTCTTGTTCGGCAAGTCTTCCAAGACCCACACCTTGGCGAGTTCTCTTGTCCGCATCAAAAACATCAAAACCTTGTACTGCTTCCCATAACATGGAAAAAGAGAAGTTTTTATAGGTAAAATCCGTTCCTACACCTAAAATATAATCAGGATTTGGGTCACCTATTACCCTTCTTAGTACATCTCCGGTGGGTTGGCCATTGGCATCTCGCATAGGCTCTCCCGTATCTAGGTTTCCTCGCTCTACTTGTGGAACACCTTGTGCCACGCCAGTAGTAGAAGGGCCGGTCAAGATTAGTTCGCCGTTGTCATCGGTTGCAAAATAGGTTCCTTGGAAGACTCCTAAAGGCTCCCCTTCCCTAACAACCGGACTTGCTCCGGAAACCGTGGCAATGGAAACATCGCCAACATTGGTCTCTGTTACTTTATTTCGGTTTCTGCTAAAGTTGAAATTAAGATCCCAAGTGATATCTTCGGTTTTCACTGGGGTAACCCTAGCGTAAAACTCGATACCGTTATTTTCCATGGCACCTACATTCTCTATTCTACTTGCACCACCAACTGAAGGGGCAAGAACACGATCTACTATTAGATCTTCTATATTTTGATTGTAATAGGTAAATAGGATAGACGCCCTATTGTTAAAAAAGCTGAGGTCTGTACCTATTTCAAATTCCTTCATTCTTTCTACGGCCAAATCATCATTCCCCAGACTACCACTTTGTTGCAAAGTGGAGGATCCTAGGAAATCGTTTGGATTGAAGCTTCCAAATCTGGCAAAAGGAGATATGGCGGTTAGGTTACCTGCTTCTCCATAAGAAGCTCTTATTCTTGCAGAATTTAAGAAGCCTTCCGTATTCCAGAAGGGTTCGTTGGAGAGCACGTAGGAGCCAGAGACTTTTGGATAAAAATTTGTCCGATTGTCCACATCAAAATTGGTGGCACCATCTATACGGCCTGCCAATGTAAGGAACAGTTTATCACTGTAAGAGAGTGTTTCTTGAAGAAAAACACCAAAGATCTGAAGCTTAGAATCCACGGGGAAACTTTGTAATTCCGTAGCCGGAACGTTGGAAGCATCCAACGCCCTACCTTGAGAAGCATCGAACTCCAAATCACTGGATTGAAAACTATAGCCTGCTGTTGTTCTGGAATTAAGAGTTTCAGAAATGTCAATGTCATAGACCGCGTTAATATCGTAGTTCCAGTTAAATACCTTTGCCTCGGAACTGCCAATATAACCATCATTGAAATAGGCAGGGTTAACATTTTCATAAGGATATACCGGAATAAAAATGTTTCCTTTTTGGTTGTAGGTATCCACACCCAATATTTGATCAATGGTAAGTCCTTCGATCGGGTTTATCTTAACGTGCAAACTTGGCACAAAGTGATTTACTTCTTGGGTAATATCAAATTCTTCGATAATGGTCAATGGGTTTACCCTAGATCTTTCTACCGCCAGTAGGTTTCCATTGGCATCCCTTTGAGACAGATCAAAAGTGTTGTTGGTAATATTTACCGAATTTATGGGACTCCAAAATACGTTGCCGTCTGGCTTTTCATCAGATTTTCCACTAGAGAAGAATAATCCAAGGTCATAGGATATCCAATCGGCCAACTGGTGGTTAAAGTTTAACCTGGCGGAAAAACGTTGGTATTTTGTATTCTTTATGATACCCTCATTGTTTAGGTACCCCACTGATCCAAAGTAGCTCATTTTTTCATTACCATCCCGTATAGAAAAGAAGTTGTCCGTTCCAAAACCGGTATGGAAAATATCGTCCTGATAATCATATCTTGTGGTAGAAAACTTGTCCGAAGATAAAAACAAAAATGGTGTTGCCGTATTTTCCACGGGATCAAAACCAAAAATGGGCCATAACCTACCTGCTAAGGCACCGTCGGGAACAGTTTCAAATTCTTCACCCCTAAGGTTAAGGTCTAGCTTTTTGCGTATGGTATTTACATTGAATGTGGTCTTAAAGAATAGCTCGGGGCCATCTTCAAAATTCCGTCCTTTTTTTGTAGTGATCACAACTACTCCGTTGGATGCCCGCGACCCATAGATTGCGGCAGCGGCCGAACCGTTCAATATATTTATATTTTCTATGTCGTTAGGGTTAAAATCTACCATTCTGTTCTGCCCAGGTTGGGCATCCCCAGCGCTGACGTTTAAATTGGTTACGTTGGTGGTAAGATTACTTGTAATTACACCATCGATCACATAAAGGGGTTCCGAAGACCCTTGAATGGTACTTGGACCTCTTAATCGTATGGAAAAACCACCTGCAGGATCACCCGAGTTCTGGGTAATTTGTGCACCTGGCACCTTTCCTTGTAAAGATGTAGTTACATTAACAGGAGCAGCTTTCACCAAAGTTGCGGATTTTACCGTGGTAATGGCATTCCCCAGTTTTTTTCTGGACTGCGTTATGGATGAACCTACAATGATTACCTCATCCAGGGCGTTGGAATCAACGCCTAATGATACGGTAACTGTTTGGTCTCCACCCGTAAGGGCTACCTCTGCGGTTTTGTAACCGAGATAACTGATAACTAACGTCTTTCCAGTAGTATCCGTAGTGGAAATACTGAAATTACCATCGAAATCCGAAACGCCTCCGGTAGCCGATCCCTTAATGAGAATAGTGGCCCCTGGAAGTGGTGGTCCGTCATCCCCGGTCACCGTTCCTGATATGGTCACTGATTGCCCAAAAAGGCCTTGGGCAAAAAGCACTATCAAAAAGGTTGGTAGTAAAAAAAGTGTTCTTTTCATAATAGTGAGTATTGAGAGTTTAGGAAACAAACTTATAGTTATATTTTATTTTTTGCAACTTTTTATTGCAAGAAAACATTGCAAAATCTATTTTTTGCCACAATTTTTAACATTTTACCTTATAATTGCTATAATATATTGCAAGAAGTGAAATCTTTTTTTCATAATATTGTATATAGCATAAGACATTTACTTTGGACAAGAAAAACCGACTTCAGATCATCCTTAACGAAGTCCATATTCACAATAGGGTACTATTGACTGATTTGGCAAGTATTTTAAATGTTTCCATGGACACTGTTCGTAGGGATGTTGTGGAACTGGATGAATCCAAGAAATTGAGAAAAGTACATGGAGGTGCTGTTTCAAACGGTTTCAATATCTATACAGACCGTACTAGGGAAGTCTATGAACACGCACACAAATCCATTATTGCCCAAAAAGGAATTTCCTTGTTGAAGAAAGGTGATGTGGTCCTTATCACCGGAGGGTCTACCAATTTGGAGTTTGCAAAACTGCTTCCCAAAAAAATGAACCTTACTTTTTTTACACCTAGTTTACCCATGGCCATTGAGTTGCTCAATACCACCTCCAGTAAGTACGATGTTTATCTTATTGGTGGAAAATTGTCTAGAGGATCGCAGTTGGCCACAGGTGGTAGTGCCATCAATATTTTGTCGGAGATAAAGGCCGATGTTTGTTTTTTGGGGACAGGCTATTTAGATTTGGAAAAGGGCATCACCGAAGTAGATTGGGAAATAGCACAGATGAAGAAGGCCATGATCAAGGCATCGACCAGGCTTGTATCCCTTACTATTTCTGAAAAGTTAAACACTTCTAACCGATATAAAATAGGGGACATAGGCGTTATAGACACCTTGGTTACGGAATTAGACCCCAATGCCCCGGAATTAAACAAATACCGCGAAAAGAATATTAAATTACTCTAGGTAGCACCTATTCTTTGGGAGAAAGGTCATAGGAGACTTCGGACATATCCGACAATAATTCATAATCTACCATAACTACTTTCCATT
The DNA here is from genome assembly GCF_046557915.1 of Spongiimicrobium sp. 3-5. Lineage (NCBI taxonomy): Bacteria > Pseudomonadati > Bacteroidota > Flavobacteriia > Flavobacteriales > Flavobacteriaceae > Spongiimicrobium > Spongiimicrobium sp. 3-5. The sequence goes on along the minus strand of NZ_JBHEBG010000001.1, from coordinate 528,005 downwards.
GTCCCCCGGGTTCGGAGGCATCTTTCCATAAATTCACGGGTCCATAGGGTAAAATTTCTCCCAGAAAATGGGTTTCCAAGTGATTTTTAGATCTCCCATAGGCCAAAGGGTTGCCATTAACATCAGTAGCAATCCATACTGCAAAATTGCCCTCAACAAAAAAATCGATTCTATCCTCATATACATTATAGGTTAAACCAGGATCTTTTTTTGCGATTAAATGAAAAATACGCGTCGGAATACCGGGCCAGAAAGAGTTCCATTGACCAACTGTGGAAGTACTCCATGTTTTTAACTCCTGGTCCTCTCGATCCGTCCAACCACTATCTACATTCAATGCTTGTACTTGTCTGCGCAAAATACCTTGCGTGGACTCCTTGATTCTCGGTTTTTCAAAATCTACCCAATATTCCCTGATAAGGGGATGTTTTAATGAACCAAAATGCGCTATTTCCAACATGTGGAACCCCTTGGCTTCGGCCCAGGCTTCTTGGCCACCTACCGCTTCCAACAGTTGCTCAATTTCCTTGGGCCTTTCGTTAGCGGATGATTTCTCCTGTGCGTAGCTGCCCAATGTAAGGCCTAGACTTACCCAAATAATCGTTTTTTTTATCATCTTGTTTTTTCTTTTGATATATGGTCTTATTCTTTTGATGGACTAAAGGAAATCTTGGGGAGATCAAAACTCCCACTTACGGAAACAAATTCAAATTGCCAATGTCCGTTGTCCGTTGTCCACCACTTAGGCATCCAATACGCACCAAATTGTTTTAACGGACCGTATATAAAACTATCGCCCAGCTCTGCATCCTTAGGGGTCCATTTAATAGGGGCTCCGCTACTGCTTAATTCTATGGTGCATAACAGACCTTTTTGGCTATCGTATATTTCAATACTAGTTTCGCCCTTTATTTTGGCAACAATTTCCGGATCTTGCTGTGCAAGTTTGCTACAGATGGTATAAAGATCGCGTTCCCAAGAAAGCACTTCGTTCTTTACACGTTCCACATCGAACTTATAAAACTTGCCTGTCTCCAAAACACCCCATCCCTGTATGGTGTCCCAAGCCCTAGTGCGATCAAAGCTAAGGCTGCTCATGTGTATTCTAGTGGCGGGGGTCTTAAGATTTCGCCATACCTCTTGTCTTATTTCCTCAGATACCTGATTGGACCATAATCTTTCTGTTAGATGCAATGACTGGGTGTTTGCCCATAAGTCTTTTCCTCCCATGCTTAAAAGTAGTTCGTCCACTAATTTTGTGGCTTTGGAATCGTTGGGTTGACTTTGGATCCAACCATAACATAACAACACCAAAAAGAAGCAACATTGTTTTTTTAGATGTAATTTCATTATGCTAAATGTACTTGTTTGCCCAAATAGGTGATTCCTAATTTGCAAACTAGTACTACCATTTTTTAAAATAGCAGTACTTTAGAAGTGTAAATTGAAAACAACCAATTTAAGGATGGACTACTCGCATTTGATGGTAATGTTAAGCGCCCTGCTGATCGGTAATAGCTTGTTCTTTTCGGGATATTTTCTATTTGGAACCAGTAAATCCGCAAGGTTAAGAACAAGCGGTAGGTTATTGGCCTTACTTCTTTTAGCGTTTGCAATGCGCATTAGCAAATCCGTAATTTATATTTTGTTCCCCCAATATGGGGACACCCTTACCGTTATAGGTATTGTGGGAATGCTTGCCATTGGACCGCTGGTATGGTTTTATATCCGATCTAAAATTAGGAAGACTAAAATTGGTCTTTACCACTTTTTGCCAGCCGCCTTCCTTATTGCGTCCATTCCATGGCTAACGGGGCAGGGTATCTATTTTGCTTATTTGGTTAGCCTGGTACATTTGCTGGGATATTTTGTTTTCGCTATAAAATTGTATCAAGAACGGATAACTGGAGAGATCATCTTGCAAAAAGCAAGAAAGGAATGGTCCTTGCAACTTTTACTTGCAATAGCTGTCATATGGGTGGGGTTTTTAATACAGGCTTTCACTACAGATAAGGAGTTATATATAGGGGTCACCCTTGGCATAGTATTGGTGTTTTTTGGGATTAGTTTTTCAGCGATGCTAAATTATAAAGGGGTCATTCAACCCTTCGCCTTAAATAATGATGCAACCGTGGATCTAAATTCCGTTGCTGAAAAGGCCAGCCTAATACTATTAAAAGAGAAACTATATCTTAAAAATGATTTTACCCTAGGAGTTTTCGCAAAAAGTGTGGGTGTGCGCAGGCATGTGTTGTCCAACGCCATAAATGCAGGACTAAAACAAAGCTTCCCAGAACTATTGAACTCTGCAAGAATTGAACATTCCAAGACAATGCTTGCCGATGAGAAATGTAAGGATATCAGTATTGAAGCCATTGCTTTTGAAAGCGGGTTCAACAGCTTATCCGTATTTTACAATAATTTTAAAAAATACAATGGTATTACCCCTGCAGAATTTCGCGAAAAGGTGGTTCAGAGTGCTTAAAGCGATTGCCTAGTGAAAAAACCAGGCTATTCCCAATATCGAAAATAATTGTATTGTTTTAATACCGTTGGGCCAATACTATCTATTAAATGGTGGTCGGGATGTCCTTGATAACGATTTAGGGCTTCTATGGAAGTAAACCGCAAGACCAACAAATTATCAAATCCGTCCTTTGAACTGCTGACATCCATTATACCTACATTTTGCAGACCGTCTATTTTTTTTGGCAGTCCCTTAAATAGATTTAGAAAGTCATTTTTTTTATCCAAGGATAGGTTGTCGGACCATTTATAAAGCAACGCGTGCACAAAAAGACTGTCGCTCGCACTGGTATCCTGCGCTGTCATCTGTGATGTTTGGGCAAACGCAATCAATAATAATATAGGAACCGATAAGCTTAATTTCATTGTGAAAAAAATTTAAGTACTGGTAATTTATCCCTAAACTAAGGAATTATGAATAAAGCTTTCAAAAATACTTGAAGGTTTAACCCTTCGGCAAACAGAACCAGAACAAATAGCAACAGTTTCGGAAAAGAGCTATAAACTGATAATTAGGCAATTATTTTAACAATCTAATGAGAAATAAAATACGAAACAGCACCGAAAATGCGTTATTGTTAATACACTGGCAAACTTGCTTTCTGAAAGAATCTGTTTAGGGCACTTTTAAAATAGTTGGCCTTAAGAATAAAGACAAAGAAATCTTTAACTATAAGCTTTTGAAAAGAAGTTTGTCCTTGGCGAATAAACCAACAACCAAGCTCCAACCATTACCAAATGAAATTCCCCAATGTTGCTTTTATGTTTTTTATATGTCTGTATTGTCATGGACAGGGAGGAAGCAGAACTTATGTAGAAAATGGAGAAAAGAAGACCTTGCTATCACAGAGCATTCTACCCGTTTCATTAATTGTCTCCGGGATTTTAATTTCCGATAGTGTTTTTGAGAAAAACTTCCAAAAAGAAGTAAGGAGTACAGCAGGAAATAATTTTAGCTCTTCTTTGGACGATTACACTCGGTTTGCACCAATAGCGCAATTGTATATTGCCGACATTGCCGGTCTAAAGGCCAAGAACCATTGGTTTGATCAAACAAAGAACCTGATACTCTCCTCGGCCATTACACAGCTAATTACTACGGGGCTTAAAAGAAACATACACAAAGTACGTCCTAACGATTTTAATGCAAAGGCTTTCCCATCGGGGCATACCTCACATGCATTTGCCACGGCTGCCGTTTTGTATGAGGAGTTTAACGAGTCCAGTCCTTTTTTGGCGCAAAGCGGATATTTTTTTGCCGGAGCCACAGGAGCACTTCGGATGATGAACAATAAACATTGGCTATCCGATGTACTGGCTGGGGCAGGTATTGGGATTTTGGTCACCAAATTGGTCTATCATTTCGATTATTTAATTGCTTGGAACCCCTTTAAAAAGTCTAAGAACACTTACTTCTTACCAACGTACAATGAGAACGGCGTTGGCCTCTATTTTTCAAAACGGTTTTAACGGATCTGCTAGCGCAACAAAATGAGTACGGCACCCAATGCGGTAAGGACCAGTATCATTTTTCTATAAAAGTCTTCTTGTATCACCTTTACAAGTTTTACTCCGGCGATGAGCCCTAGTACTATTCCCGGGAGTAATTTTAGATTTATCACCAAGGTTTCAGGTGTAATGGTCTCCCAAACAAAAATATGGAAAGGCAGTTTAAACAGATTTATGAAAAGAAACAGCCAGGCAGCGGTACCAATAAATTGGTTTTTGGGCAAACGCATAGCCAAAAAGAAGATATTGGAGAAGGCTCCGGCCAAGTTACCGATCATGGTGGTAATACCGGCCATTACACCCATAAAACCCGCAAAGACCCAATGGGTAGGAACCGTTTTGGACGGTCTCCTATCCCACCAATACATCATTACAACACTGCCCAAAATAATATAAGCCATTCCCAGTTTAAAGGTTTTTTCGGGCAAATCTTTTCCAATGAGGACACCTATCAATACGCCTAACATCATCCATGGAAGGAAGCGTACAATGTACTTCCACTGTGTATGCCGGTTGTAGTAAGTAACGGCAAAAATGTCGCCTGCAATCAACATGGGCACTATAAGACCTGTAGATCTCTTGGCACCAAAAGCCAAGGCCATTAAAGTTACAATGATAATGGCAATACCCTTTATACCAGACTTGGAGACCCCAATAACGAAAGCTGCGGTAAAGGCCATAAGCCAAGACACCATTGTTATGTTAATATCCGAGGGCAGTTCCATTTGTGATAATTTGGATAAGCAGGGACAAATGTATCTTAAAAAATTTTATCTTTAGCGATTAACCAACATCCATACTATGGAACTCAGTACGCTAGATTACAGCTTTATTATCGTATTCTTCTCAATCGTTTTAGGGATTGGGGTTTATGTTTCCAAGAAATCGGGAAAAAGCTCCTCAGAATATTTTCTTTCTGGAAGAACCATGCCTTGGTGGTTATTGGGGCTTTCCATGGTCGCAACTACTTTTTCAACGGATACGCCTAATCTGGTAACGGATTTTGTTAGAACAAAAGGAGTGTCCGGGAACTGGGGTTGGTGGTGCTTTTTGTTGACAGGGATGTTGACGGTTTTTGTCTATGCCAAACTATGGAGGAAATCTAATGTAAATACCGATCTTGAGTTTTACGAGCTTCGCTACGGGGGGGCACCAGCAAAGTTTTTGAGGAAGTTCAGAGCCGTTTATTTGGGGGTGATATATAATGTGATAACTATGTCTGCGGTTACATTGGCCGCTATTAAGATAGGTGGAATTATGTTGGGACTGCAGCCTTGGGAAACCGTGGTAGGTGCGGGCTTGATAACGGTTATCTTTAGCGCCTTGGGAGGATTTAAAGGTGTGGTCTATACCGATTTTTTGTTGTTTTTTGTTGCTATGGGCGGAGCCATAGGTGCTGCGTATTATTTAGTGAATATCCCGGAAGTAGGAGGAATACAGGCCATTATTGACAATGAAAACGTTAAGGGCAAACTCAATATTTTACCCGAATTCAGTGATACAAAGGCTATGATCACAATTCTAATCATTCCTTTGGCGGTACAATGGTGGAGCTCCTGGTATCCTGGCGGAGAACCTGGTGGCGGTGGTTATATTGCCCAGCGGATGTTGGCGGCAAAAAATGAAAACCACGCAATTGGCGCTACCTTCTTTTTTAACATTATGCACTATGCGTTACGTCCTTGGCCATGGATTTTGGTGGCCCTGGCCTCTTTAGTTGTCTATCCAGATATAGCAAGTATTTCAGAAGCCTTCCCAAATGTTCCGGCAGACAAGCTGGGTCACGATCTGGCCTATTCAGCCATGCTTACCAAATTGCCAAGCGGATTATTGGGAATAGTCTTGGCTTCCTTAATGGCGGCATATATGAGCACAATATCCACTCAGTTGAACTGGGGGTCTTCCTATATTGTCTATGATTTTTACAAACAACAGGTAAACCCTAACGCTACTGAAAAACAGATGGTGAACGTTGGCAGGCTCTCTACCGTAGTTTTAATGATTTTGAGTGCATTTTTGGCCTTGGCCATGCAGAATGCCATGGGAATATTTAACCTCCTATTGTCATTTGGGGCGGGTACAGGATTGATTTTTATTTTAAGATGGTTTTGGTGGCGCATCAATTCTTGGAGTGAGATTACCGCTATGTTTTCTTCTGGAATCTTGGCCATACTTTTAGAAACCACTTCTTTAAGGACGTTTCTTTTTAATACCGAAACCGGCTTGTTGCCAGATTGGGCAGAACTCCCTTTTGTAATGGTGGTTACTACCATAATCTGGTTGACGGCCACTTATATGACCCAATCCGAAACAAAAGAGGTACTTAGAAGTTTCTATCGAAAAATTCAACCCGGAGGGCCCGGTTGGTCAAAGGTATTGGAGGAGGCAAAAGCCGATAATGACGAAATTGTACAACCCAATGAGAAATGGAGCGTGCCTTCTGGCATTACCGCTATGCTTTTGGGCGTTGTTCTGATTTACTCCCTCATGTTTGCCACAGGATATTGGATTTATGGCAGAACCACCGGCGCACTTATATTAACAGGAGTTTCAATAATTTCAGGACTGTTGCTGATAAAGACTTGGAACAAGTTAAAAGATAATTTATTATAGATTAATGAAAGAGAGGATTATATCCGTAGACCTATTTAGAGGTCTTACCATTGCTTTAATGATTTTGGTAAATACACCCGGAACATGGTCTAATGTATATGCGCCTTTATTACATGCATCATGGCACGGATACACCCCAACGGATCTGGTGTTCCCCTTCTTTTTGTTTATCGTAGGAACGTCAATAGTCTTTGCTTATAACAACAAAACGCCAAATTCTGGCACCTATAAAAAGATTTTGGTACGGAGTTTAAAGTTAATAGGCCTTGGGCTATTCTTGGGCTCTTTTACCATTTACTTTCCCTTCTTTAAAAATTTTGCGGATATTCGGTTTCCCGGAGTGCTTCAGCGCATAGGAGTGGTCTTTTTCTTTGCCTCTCTACTGTTTATTAATTTTAATTGGAAAACACTTTTGGGTATTTGCATTGCTATATTATTGGGGTATTGGATATGGATGGGCTTTATACCCCTAAATGGTGAAGCCCCTACCTTTGAGCGGGCACCAAATAATTGGGCAAATTATATTGATGTAAAGGTTTTCGGAAGTCATTCGTACAAGGCAGATTATGATCCGGAAGGATTACTAAGCACCCTACCTGCGATTGCATCGTCCCTACTAGGGATATTTACGGGCCTTATCTTAATTTCACAAAAAAGGAAAAAAGAAATCTTGTTGGCCGGTATGGGTATTTCATTTGTGGTTCTGGGGCACCTATGGGATTGGATATTCCCGATCAACAAGGCATTGTGGACCAGTAGTTTTGTTTTGGTCACAGCAGGGTGGGCCAACATTGTATTGGCTATCGTTTATTATCTTACAGATGTTAAAGGCCTTAAATTTGGAAGTATTTTTAAATACGTCGGAGCCAATGCCATAACTATTTATTTCTTAAGCAGTTTCATTACAAAACTCTTCATCTATATAAAAGTTGGCAACGGTATTTCATTACACGAATGGTTGTTTAAATCCATTTATGTCCAGGATTTTTTTGTGCCAGAGCTGTCTTCCCTATTATATGGGTTAACGGTAGTTAGTTTTTATCTATTGTTGGCCTACGTGCTGTACAAGAGGAAGATATTTATCAAAGTATAGAAAACGGGCCAAAAATTAAAGTCCCCTAACTTCAATCAATTTGGCCACATACTTCCCAATAACATCAAATTCTAAATTTACCACGGTCCCCTTATCGTAGGTTCCAAACCTGGTATGTTCATAAGTATACGGGATGATTGCCACACTAAAACTGTCCTTGCCAGAGTTTACAACTGTTAAACTGGTGCCATCAATGGTAATGGAACCTTTTTCTATGGTAACATTGTTTAATGAGGAATCGTATTTAAAAGAGAACTCCCAGCTGCCATCTTTTTTTTCTACAGATGTGCAGATAGCGGTCTGGTCTACATGGCCCTGCACAAGATGCCCATCCAATCGGGTTCCGAGAACCATCGCCCTTTCCAGATTAACGCTATCACCAACTTTAAGATGATTAAGATTGGTCTTTTCCAAGGTTTCCTCAATGGCGGTAACCGTATAATTTTCACCATCAAGGGCAACCACCGTTAAACAAACCCCATTATGGGCAACACTTTGATCTATTTTTAGGGTTTGTGTAATGGACGAATTAATAGAAATATGGAGATTGCCACCTTCCCTCTCCAATCCATGTACTTGCCCCAAAGTTTCAATAATTCCTGTAAACATGTGTCATTTAAATTAAGTAGTTTTACCGTGTAAATTTAGGGATAACAAACCATGCAGGAAAGCAGAAAAATTAAATTGGGAATATCCATTGGAGATTTAAACGGCATAGGCTGTGAGGTGGTGCTAAAAACCTTTGAAGATATTAGGATGCTAGATTTTTGCACACCCGTTATATTTGCCTCCAACAAAACTATTTCCTTTCAAAAAAAAGAACTGGGAATACCTATAAACTATCATGGAATCCAGGAAGCCTCCAAAGCTGTGGATGGTAAATTAAATGTAGTAAATGTTTGGAAAGAAATTCCGCAAATCATATTTGGTCAAGCTACGGAAGAAGCAGGCAAATATGCTATTATTTCTTTAAAGGCGGCAGTAAAGGCATTAAAAGAAGATGAGATCGATGTTTTGGTAACAGCTCCCATCAATAAAAACAACATCCATTCCGATAGCTTTAAATTTCCCGGGCATACAGATTATCTGGCGCAGGAGTTACCGGGTGACAGCCTTATGTTTATGGTTGCGGATACCTTACGTGTTGGATTGCTTACGGATCATGTGCCGGTAAAAGATGTTTCCGAGGCGATAACCCCGGAATTGATCAGAAAAAAGATAGACATTATCGAAAAGTCCCTGAAAATGGATTTCGGGATACGTAAACCAAAAATTGCACTCTTGGGCATTAATCCCCATAGCGGAGATAATGGAATTATTGGCAAAGAAGATGATGAGGTATTAAAACCTGTGCTGAAAGCGTCATCAGCTGCTGGCCAAATGGTTTTTGGTCCTTACTCCGCCGATAGCTTTTTCGGATCTGATACATATAAAAATTTCGATGCGATCTTGGCCGCATATCACGATCAGGGACTTATACCTTTTAAAACTTTATCTTTTGGCAAAGGAGTAAACTACACTGCTGGCCTTAGTAAGGTGCGGACCTCTCCAGATCATGGAACTGCCTATGAAATAGCGGGTAAGGGGAAAGCGGACCATAGTTCTTTTAAAGAAGCAGTGTTCGCTGCCCTACATATTTATAAGAACAGATTGGAATATCAGGAGCTAACAAAAAGTCCTTTACAAAAACAACGGATTAAACGATGATCCGTCTATTTAATTCATAGCGGAAGACGCTAAATTATAGGTCATTGGCCAAAAATATATTTCGTTCTTTATTCTTGGGTTTTACCAAAATAGTGATATCTTTGCACCCGCCTTTGATAGAGGCGCATATAGTAAACTAGTGTTGGGTATTATGGAGCATAAGGAATTTACAATTCCTTTTTCGGGATTGAAACAAGGAAAGCACCAGTTTGATTATAAGATTGAAAACAAGTTCTTTAAATCTTTTGAGTACGAAGAGTTCAACGATGCTAACGTAGCATTGCAGGTTTCGCTGAACAAGATGAGCACCATGATGGAACTGGTCTTACATGCTGATGGAACGGTAAACGTTAATTGTGATGTTACCAGCGAACCGTATGACCAAAAGATTGAGGCCGATCTAGAATTGGTAATAAAATTTGGTGATGAATACAATGATGAGGACGATGAAATATTGATTCTTCCCCATGGTGAACATCAGGTGAACATTGCGCAGTACGTTTACGAAATGTTGGTGCTGGCGGTTCCATCGAAAAGGGTTCACCCGGGAGTTTTGGATGGGACATTACAATCCGAAGCCTTAGAAAAACTAGAGGAGTTGTTACCAAAAGAGACAAAAGACAATAAAGGAAATACCGATCCCAGATGGGACGCATTAAAAAAATTATTAACGGATAAATAGGTTTCATAATGGCACATCCAAAAAGAAAAATTTCCAGAACTAGGAGAGACAAAAGAAGAACACATTATAAGGCCGTTGCCCCTACACTCGCAAAAGATCCTACAACAGGGGAGATGCATTTGTATCACAGGGCACATTGGCACGAGGGTAAATTATACTATCGCGGACAAGTTTTGATAGATCAAACCGAGGATGCGGTTGCATAATTGCGACAATAATTAGTATTTACGGACTCCCACTTCTAAAGGTTGGGAGTTTTTTTATGGAGTTCACTCAAATTGGAGAAACCGTAGGATTTAAAACAAAAAGTCGCAAAAAATCACTATTTTTCACCAGTTTTGAAGCATTTTTAAAGGTTTTTAGCAAAAAGCAATTTAAGTATGAGCAAAATAACAGCAGCAATTACAGCTGTAGGAGCTTACGTCCCGGACTTTGTGTTGACCAATAAAATGTTGGAGACCATGGTAGAGACCAACGATGAATGGATAACCTCTAGAACAGGTATAAAGGAAAGAAGAATTTTAAAAGAAGAAGGACAAGGAACTTCTTATATGGCCATAAGGGCGGCTAGAGACCTCATAGCAAAAAAGAATATTGACCCAAAGGAGATTGATTTGGTGCTTGTTGCCACAGCAACTCCAGATTTATTGGTAGCCGCAACTGCTGCCTATACAGCCTCCGAAATAGGTGCGGTAAATGCTTTTTCCTATGATTTGCAAGCAGCCTGTTCCGGATTTCTGTTTGGAATGTCTACCGCGGCCAGATATATAGAGTCTGGGCGTTATAAAAAAGTACTCCTTATCGGAGCGGATAAAATGTCCTCTATTATAGATTATGCCGATAGGGCCACTTGTATTATTTTCGGTGACGGGGCAGGAGCAATTCTTTTTGAACCCAATGAAGAAGGTATGGGATTGCAAGACGAATTTTTAAGATCGGACGGTATCGGAAGGGAATTCCTAAAGATGGATGCCGGTGGATCCATACTTCCAGCTTCGCAGGAGACCGTTAAAAACAAACAACACTACGTTTATCAAGATGGTAAATCGGTGTTTAAATTTGCCGTCTCCAATATGGCCGGAGTTGCCGCCAAAATAATGGAGCGCAATAACCTTAGCCACGACGATGTAAATTGGTTGGTGCCCCATCAGGCAAATAAAAGAATAATAGATGCCACAGCAAGCAGAATGGGATTAGATCCGGATAAAGTGATGATAAACATTCAGAAATATGGAAACACAACCTCCGCCACACTACCATTGTTACTAGATGATTATGAGAGCCAATTAAAAAAAGGCGATAACTTGGTATTTGCAGCTTTTGGCGGCGGGTTTACTTGGGGGTCCATATACTTAAAATGGGCATATAATTCATAAACTAATCAACATTACTAAATAGAATTCCATGGATATTAAAGAGATTCAAAGCCTAATAAAGTTTGTGGCAAAATCAGGTGCTAGCGAAGTGAAGCTAGAAATGGAGGACATTAAGATAACAATACGCACAGGAGCAGTAGGGCCTTCCTCTGACGCTCCTACCTATGTGCAACAAGCACCTATCCTGGCCGCACCAGCAACACCACAACCGGCTTCGGCACCTGCGGAAACCGTTGAAGCACAGGCGGCCCCTGCTGCTGCCCAAGAAGACGATTCCAAATACATTACCATTAAATCGCCAATAATTGGTACGTTTTATAGAAAGGCAGGTCCGGATAAACCTGCATTTGTAGAGGTTGGGGATACTATTGGACAAGGCGATGTTCTTTGTGTAATAGAAGCAATGAAACTTTTTAACGACATAGAGTCGGAGGTTTCAGGTAAGATCGTAAAGATCTTGGTAGAAGATTCCTCTCCGGTAGAGTTTGATCAACCATTGTTTTTGGTAGATCCATCATAGATTAAGTCACAATCCCGATAGCAATCGGCAAAGTCTCCAAAGTTCAATCAACATTACTTGGAGATTAAAAATTTGTAGCTGTTATGTTTAAAAAAATACTTATTGCAAATAGGGGCGAAATTTCACTGCGGATTATAAGGACATGTAGGGAAATGGGGATAAAAACGGTAGCGGTCTATTCCAAAGCAGATGAGGAAAGCCTTCATGTACGCTTTGCGGATGAAGCTGTTTGTATTGGGCCTGCCGCAAGTAGCGAGTCCTATCTAAAAATACCCAATATTATTGCCGCAGCCGAAATAACCAATGCAGATGCCATACATCCTGGTTACGGTTTCCTATCCGAAAATTCCAAGTTCTCCAAAATCTGCGCTGAACACGATATCAAATTCATTGGGGCCTCTGGCGAACATATTGATAAGATGGGCGATAAGGCCACGGCCAAAGAGACCATGAAGAAGGCCGGAGTACCGGTAGTACCAGGATCCGACGGCCTATTAAAGTCTGTTGCAGATGCAAAAAAAACAGCGTCCAAAATGGGCTACCCCGTTATGATAAAAGCAACTGCAGGGGGTGGAGGCAAAGGAATGCGAGCCGTTTGGAAGGAAGAGGAAATGGAAGACCTTTACGATAGTGCGGTGCAAGAAGCTTCTGCGGCATTTGGCAATGGCGCTATGTACATGGAAAAACTTATAGAAGAACCCAGACATATAGAAATTCAGATCGTAGGCGACCAATATGGTAAAGCCTGCCATCTTTCTGAAAGGGATTGTTCCGTACAAAGACGCCACCAGAAACTTACTGAGGAAACCCCGTCTCCCTTTATGACAGACAAACTCAGGACAGATATGGGCAATGCTGCTGTTAAAGCCGCAGAATATATTAAATATGAAGGGGCAGGTACTGTAGAATTTTTGGTGGATAAACACAGAAACTTCTACTTTATGGAAATGAACACCCGTATACAGGTAGAGCATCCGATTACCGAACAGGTTATAGATTATGACCTAATCCGAGAGCAAATTCTTGTTGCTGGCGGAGTTCCTATATCCGGAAAAAACTACGTCCCTAAATTACATTCTATAGAGTGTAGAATAAATGCCGAGGACCCGTACAACGACTTTAGACCATCTCCTGGTAAAATAACCACCTTACATACCCCAGGAGGGCATGGGATACGTTTAGACACACATGTTTATAGTGGTTATACCATACCACCCAATTATGATTCCATGATTGCAAAGTTGATTACCACCGCGCAAACAAGGGAAGAAGCGATAAACAAAATGAAACGTGCCTTGGACGAGTTTGTGATAGAAGGTATCCATACTACCATTCCGTTTCATAGACAATTAATGGATCATCCAGATTATTTAGCAGGCAATTACACCACTAAGTTTATGGAAGATTTTGAAATGGATCCTAAACCACAAGAATAATTTTATCAACTCCGGCTTTTGTCGGAGTTTTTTATGACTAAGGATGAATCTAAGTTATTGGGAATATAAGACATGGTTATCCCATATCGATTTTACTGTTATAGGTAGTGGAATCGTAGGACTAAATTGTGCCCTTAACCTAAGAAAGCGATTTCCCAAGGCAAAAATACTGGTGCTGGAAAAAGGAATCTTGCCACAAGGGGCAAGTACAAAAAATGCGGGATTTGCATGTTTTGGAAGTATTTCAGAAATATTGTCGGACTTAAAAGAACATAGCCCGGAAGATGTTATAAGCCTGGTAAAAAAGCGATGGGACGGTATTCAGTTACTCCGCAACAATCTTGGGGATAGCGAAATGGATTTTCAGAATCACGGCGGACATGAATTGTTCTTGGAACACCATGAGGAACTTTACCAACATTGCCTGGCCAACATGGAAGAGGTTAACCTTATGCTGCAATCGGTTTTTGGAAAAAAGGCGTTCAACACTCACCCAAATACCTTCAGGTTTAAGGGTATTCAACACAACTATGTTACCAACTCCTTTGAATCGCAGATAGACACAGGAAAAATGATGGTGAGCCTGCTGAACAAAGTAAGAAATAATGACATTGGGGTGCTTAATGCCATAAATGTAGAGACCTATTGTGAGATTGACGGTCAAGTAGCGATAAAAACAGACAAATTCGAATTTAAAAGTGGCAAATTATTCATTGCCACCAATGGATTTGCATCAAAATGGTTGGGAAAAAAGGTTAAACCGGCAAGGGCCCAAGTATTGATAACGAAACCCATAGAGAATCTACATATAAAGGGCACATTCCATTTAGACCAAGGATATTACTATTTCAGAAATATCCATAACAGAATTCTTTTTGGAGGTGGCCGAAATTTAGATTTTAAAGGTGAAGAAACTACAGAGTTTAAGGAAACCGAAAAAATCCAAAACCAGCTAGAACGTTTATTGGAACAAGTTATATTACCTGATATGGCTTTTGAAATAGACCAGCGATGGAGCGGTATTATGGGAATCGGCCAACAAAAAAAACCGATTGTACGGCAAATGTCGGACAATACCTTTTGTGGTGTACGTATGGGCGGTATGGGTGTCGCCATCGGTAGCCTTGTTGGCAAGGAGCTGGCAGACTTACTCTAGACACTTCTTCCATCGAGCAAATTAACAATTCGAGAACCGTAGGATGCATTCTTTTCCGAGTGGGTAACTTGGATGATGGTAACCCCATCATTGTTGAGCTGCTTAAACAAATCCATGATTTCCTCTCCCTGCTGTGAATTAAGATTGCCAGTTGGTTCATCGGCCAGAATAAGCTTCGGATTTCCTATCAATGCCCTTGCGATACCTACCAACTGCTGCTGTCCGCCACTTAATTGCGAAGGAAAAAGATCTTTTTTGCCTACGATGTTAAATCGATCCAACATATCGGCAACCATAGCCTTTCGTTCTGTGCCTTTGTATTTTTTGTACAATAAGGGCATTTCCAAATTTTCCTTCACCGTTAATTCATCGATCAAATGATATGCCTGAAAAACAAAACCAATATACTCTTTATACAATGCGGCACGGCGTTTTTCTTTTATTGCATGTACGGACTTATCCAGAAAATGGTATTCTCCCTCATCAAAACCATCCAACATTCCAATAACATTGAGCAAAGTAGATTTCCCAGATCCCGAAGGCCCCATAACAGAGATAAACTCGCCCTCTTCCACACTTAGGTTTATGTCTTTAAGCAGAAAAATCCTTTGCCCTCCAGAATTTACCCATTTGTAGATACTATTTAGTTTTAAAAGCATAATGTCTATTTTTTTTGATGACCCTTTTGGAGCCTATTTCTATTTTATTCCGAACGCAGACTGTTTAGTGGCTTAATGAGCGCCGCAGCCACAGACTGGTAGCTTATGGTAAGAATTGCAATAATTAAGGCAACCATACCTGCAAGCAGAAAAATATCCCACCCCAAACCAACCGGATAGGCAAAATCTTGAAGCCATCGGTTCATTAGATACCATCCAATGGGAGTTGCAATGAGGATTGAAATGGCAACGAGCTTTAGAAAATTTACAGATAGCAATTGATAAATATTCTTAAAGGAAGCTCCCAAAACCATTCTTATACTAATTTCCTTTCTTCTTTGTTCCGCAGTAAAAGCAGAGAGGGCAAATAACCCAAGACATGCCACCAAAAGTGCAAAAAGTGCAAAACTGGTTAGCAAATCTCCCATTTGTTTAACATCTTGATGCATCAAAAGAAAATCTTGGGCCAAAAAAGAATACCGAAAAGACTGGTTTGGTACCAGATTTTCCCATAGGCCGGCAATAGCCTTTAGTGTATCACCATTGTTTAAATTATTGAGTTTTACCGATATGGTATTGGCACTATTGCCAACGTTTAGGACCAAAGGTTCTATATCTTGCTTCAAGGAATAAAAATGAAAGTCTTCTACCACACCTATTATGGTCCAATTACCCCTACTGTTAGTTATTTTTTTTCCTAAGGGATTTTCGAACCCAAAGTTTTTGGCCATTTTAGCATTGATAATAGCTGCTTCTGTGGAATCGGACGCAATATCCTTGGAAAAATCCCTTCCACTCACCATGCGCATGCCCAAGGTTTTTATATAATCGTGATCTACCAACCAACGTTGGCCCGGAACACCGATGGCCTCTCTTTCCATACCGTTTTCCCAAAAAGTATTTCCATTCCTTTTGGTACCCTCCACTGGCAGATAATCGCTTACCGAAGCCCCCGTAACACCGGGCACCAGTAATAATTGCTCTTTAAAGGATTGTGTTTTATCGTTTAAGGTACTGGCCCCTTGCACAAGCAATACCTTATCCTTTTCATATCCCAGCTTTTTATTTACAATGAAATCCATCTGTTTGTAGATGACCAAGGTGCCTATGATTAAAATCACAGAAGTGGTAAACTGAAAAACAACCAAGGAGCTTCTTAATTTTCCGCTCTTACTTCCTATGCTTAATTTTCCGCGTAGAACATTGATGGGTCTAAATCCCGATAGGTAAAATGCAGGGTAGAGTCCGGCAAGAACGCCAATGGTTAATGCGGAGATTAGAATTATCGGTAAAAACCACCACGTTTGCCAAGGGAGAGTTAAGGATTTATTGGCTATTGTATTAAAGTAAGGGAGTAGAGCCCAAGCCAGAAACAACCCCAAAATAAAGGAAACCACACTGAACAGAACAGATTCTGTTAAAAACTGGGAAACTAGGTTTGTTCTAAATGCACCAACCGTTTTTCGCAAGCCCACTTCTTTAGCTCTGTTGGCAGATTTGGCCGTTGATAAATTAATAAAGTTTATACAGGCAAGTACGAGTATGAAAATTGCAATAGCCCCAAAAAGCCAAACAAAAAGGATATCGCCGTATTGTATGGAGTCGAATATACCGCTAGATTTTAGATAGACATCCCCTACAGGCTGTAAGTGGTATTTGGCAGTTTTATAAACTTCCTCAGCTTCTACATAACCCGCTTCCAAAGCAACAGGAAGTAGATAATCTTCTATAATGGAATGCATTTTTTTCTCTACATCTTCAGCGCGTGCCTGCTTTTTGAGCTGTACATAGGTGTAATAGTTTTGGGCACGCCAATTGTCGTCTTCCCCAGGATAAAAATCCCGGCCTTCCGAACTCATTATAAAATCATAATTAAAATGGGAGTTGGGAAGATTGTCTTCTAACACCCCTGTTATTTTAAACGGTTTTGAGATATCGTTATCCAAAATTACCGTCTGGCCTAGGGCATTTCCGGCAGGAAAGAATTTATCTGCCTTTTCTTTGGAAATTACCAAGGTGGCAGGCTCCGTTAATGCTTCTCTTGCATCGCCATACAAAAATTTGGTCTCCAAAATTTGGAGCAACTCATTATCAGCATAGATAAAACCATTTTCAAAGGTATTTTGTGAATCGCCCTCCAAACGGATTTCCTTACTTCCGGTTCCGAACAATTCATTATGTAGAAACCTGCCCGATTTTTCTATTTCGGGAATATCTGCTTTTAAAGCTCGGGCAAATGGAGCAGGAAAATGCACATCGTTACCCGTTGTTCCTTTAAAAGTAGTTTGAAACAATACCCTGAAAACGCTATCCTGGTTTTTATAGTGGGTATCATAGCTTAACTCGTCCCTAATAAAAAGAGCTATAAGTAAACATACCCCAATACCTATTGCAAATCCACCGATTTTTATAAAAGCGAACAAACGTTCTTTTTTAATACTGCGTAATGCTATTTTAAGGTGATTTTTAAACATTGGTTTTCAATTTTATACCTGTTTATGTGCTACTCTGTACGCAAACTTTTCACCGGGCTGGCAATGGCCGCCTTAATACTCTGATAACTAACGGTTAGGATTGAGATAAGTACAGCCAAAAAAGCTGCGGTTATCAATACCCACCAACTTACCTCTATTCTATAGGAGAAATCTTCTAACCATCTATTCATGGCATACCATCCTAAGGGTAAGGAAACTAAAATGGCGATACCGACCAGCTTTAAGAAATCGAAAGACAACCTATAGGTGATCTGGCCAATGCTGGCTCCTAAAACTTTTCTGATACCTATTTCCTTAGTACGTTTTTCGGCATTAAAAGCAGCCAATCCAAAGAGTCCCAAACAAGCTATTAATATAGACAAGACAGTGAATATGATAAAGATCTGTCCCAACCTACGCTCTGCCTGATAGGTGTTGTTGAAAGATTCGTCCATAAAATAGTAATTGAAAGGCTGTCCGGGTGCTATTTTGTTCCAAATGGCCTCAATGCCGGATACTGCGCCAGGAATATTACCACCACTTAGTTTTATGGCCAAGGAGCTTGTGCTGCTACCCAAAGAAATTGCAAGAGCTCCAATATCTTCGCGCAAGGATTGAAAATGGAAGTTTTTAATTACACCGATAACTGTGGAAAAAGTGGCATTTTGTGACCCCAAATCAGAAGATATTCGCATTCCCAAGACCTCTTTTGGTTGTACCCCTAAAACGGCTACCGCAGATTCATTCAGTAAGATTGCGGTAGAATCCGTGTTGCGCTGGCGGTCAAAATCCCTTCCTTCTATAATTTCTAGATTTAGGGTAGACGCATAATCGTGATCTACCCTCCAATTTTCCATATTCAATGCTTGCTCCTGGTCCATGGCCCCCTCTTTAAAAAAGGTACTGCTACTTCTATTGGAAGGTGTAGGTAAAAAAGCACTCAACGAAGCGTTTTTCACCTGACCAAGTTGAAGCACTTCTTCCTTAAAAGACTGTACCTGGTTTCCGGCACCATAAACATCATCTACCACAAGGACCTGATCTTTGGTAAAGCCCAGGTCTTTGGTCTGAATGAATTGTAGCTGTTGATAGACTACCAATGTGCTTACAACCAAGAATACCGAAATGGCAAATTGAAAGATAACCAAGGAATTTCTAATGTTGCCGCCCCCAACATTGGTTTTCCCCACTCCTTTTAAGACTTTGACTGGAGTAAAATTTGACATGAAGAAGGCTGGATACGCTCCTGAAAAAAGGGCCAACAAAGCTGTGGAAGCAATTAAAATCAACCAGAAAAACGGATTGGTGAATGGTATGGCAACGGTTTTGCCGGCGACATTGTTGAAAAGGGGTAATACTGCCATGGAAATAACCAGTGCCAATAATAGGGAAACAAATGAAATAAGGCCAGATTCTGTTAGAAATTGACTTATCAGCACCGATTTGTTAGAGCCCAATGTTTTTCGGATACCTACTTCTTTTGCTCTTTTTAATGAATGCGCGGTAGAAAGGTTCATAAAATTTACGCTTGCCAATACAATTAAGAAAGCGGCAATAAAGGAAAGGATATATACGTTTTGAATGCTTCCATTGACACTTAGCTCCGCTTTTCTCTCGGAATGCAAATGAATATCCTTTAGGGGGATGGTGCTATAGTTTAGGTAGTTGCCAGAGGCGATAAATTGTTCCTCCGTAATACCAGGATAAAACGCTTGTGCCCAAGGAATCAGATAGGTTCCCATTATGGACTGCAGCGGAGCCTGAAAATCTGCTATGCTTGCACTCGGTATCATTTTAATAAAAGTGGTATAGTTGTGGCTACCCCATGCACCTTTTTGGGGATCATCAAAACCGGCCATTGCCATAAAAACACTGTATTCTCGGAAAATGCTGTTCCTGGGCATATCTTCCATTACCCCGGTTACAGTGTAAGTGTCGTTATTGTTCAATAACAAGGTTTGGCCCAATGCTTCTTGTGTCCCAAAATGTTTAGCGGCCGCGGTTTTGGTTAAAACCAAGGTGTTGCGTTCTTTCAAAGCTGTTTTTGGGTCACCTTCCAGGAGGTCTAGGCCAAACATTTTAAAAAAAGTAGAATCTGCATAGGCGGTGGCCGTTTCTTTAACGTTCATGGGCGCATCGCTCTTTTTTATCAGCATACTGCCTAGGCTCATTATACGGGTGGCAAGTTCTACCTGCTCATAATCCCTTTCCAAGGTATAGGCCATTGGCTCAGAAACTTCCGCAAGCTCTTCAGCCGCACCTCCAAATTTAGCATCGGCATTTATCCTGTGAATGCGGTCTGCATCCGCAAACATGGAGTCAAAACTAAGCTCATCATAGATGTAAAGAGAAATTAACAAGCTTCCTGCAATACCAACGGCTAGGCCAAAAGTGTTTAGGAAAGTAAAGAAGGGCTGCTTTTTAAGACTTCGCCAGGCTATTTTTAAGTGATTTTTAAACATGATCGTTCGTTTTTGATGATTTATTCAGTGCGTAAACTCTTTACAGGATTGGCCAAGGAAGCTTTAATAGATTGAAAACTAACGGTTAACCAGGCAACTACCACAATGGTAATAAACGGCCAAACAAAGAAAGACCAGTGCATGGGTATGCTAAAGGCATAGCCTTGCAACCAATTTTTGGCCATAAACCAGGCAAGAGGTATGGTTATTAGAAAGGAAAGGATCAGTAAAAGTGCAAACTCTTTGTACAATAGTTTTAGGATGCTTTTAACCGTTGCACCCAATACTTTTCTAATCCCTATTTCCTTTGTGCGTTGAAGAGAGGTAAAGGAAGCTAAACCAAATAATCCCAAACAAGCTACGAAAATGGCAAGCACCGTAAATAATCCGAAAACCTGTCCAAATCTATGGTCGGCTTTGTATTGCTCGTTGAAACGGTCGTCAAGAAAAAAATACTCAAAGGTGTTTCCTGGGAAAAAGGTATCCCACTCACTTTCTATTTGGGTTATGGTCTGCGCAATATTATTGATGCCCGATTTTATGGAGAAATGTCCGTAAACCGAAGGAACAAGCCTAAGGATCATTGGATCAAACGCGGTGTGCAATGACTGTTGATGAAAGTTTTCCACAACACCTACAATAGTACATTGATCTCCCCAAAACTCTATTTGTTTGCCAATGGCATCTTCAGGATTGTCGAAACCCAAATGGTTTACCCCGGCACGATTAAAGATAACGGTCTCTTCATCCGCGCCAAAATCTTCGGAAAAAGTACGGCCTGCTATCATTTTCATACCAAAGAAATCTACAAAATCGTGGTCTACCCGTAAAAAACGGTATTGCTTTTGTTTGGACTCGTCTTCGCCAATAAGCCTTATTCCCCCTGCATTATGTCCTTCTCCTTGGCCCGGTACCATAGAAGATACCGCTACCTTACTTATGGAAGGATATTGCAACAAGGACGCTTTAAGTGCCTTCTTCTGTGTTAGGAAAGTGGAATCTGAAACAATAGGTGGCTTTACAACTATAGTCCGATCAATATCGATTCCCAAAGATTGGCTACGCATAAATTGTATTTGTTGATATACCACTAAAGAACCTATTAATAAGAATAGGGAAGCTGTAAACTGAAGGACCACCAGAGATTTTCGTAAAAGCGAGCCTTGCTTTGTGCTTACCATCTTTCCCTTGAGCACCTCGGCCGGTTTAAAACGGGAGAGCACAAGAGCTGGATAAAAACCCGATAGGATTACCCCAATAACGAAGAGTAAAGAAAGCCCCAACCAAAAACTTCCCTTTGTAAGCAGCTCGTAAGATACGGGCTGGCCCGAAAGCTGATTAAAAAAAGGTAATACCAGAAGCATAATGATAAGGGCCAAGACCAACGCTAGGGCATTGAACATGGCCGACTCAAAAAAGAACTGCACAATAAGCTGTCCGCGTTGCGAACCTACAGATTTGCGTATACCTACCTCTTTGGCACGGCCTATAGCCCGTGCTGTTGCAAGATTAATATAATTTACCCACGCAATTGCAATAATGAAAAAGGCGATCGCCAAGAGCAAATATACCGTTTTGGCGTCTCCATTAGGCTCAGGTTCCTCCATATAATTGGAGTGAAGATGTATATCCGTTATAGGCTGTAAATTGTAAGTAACAGAGGAGTTAAATCTTTCCAAAAACTCCCCTACCTGTTCTTCCACAATAGGAATAAACTTTTCCTCTACCCTTCTGGGATCTGCATTTTTTCCTAACCGCACATAGGACAGACAGCCATCCCAGGCCCAGGCGTTTTCCGGATCGTTTCTTTCTTGAAAATTTAGAAATGTGGCGTACGAGGCTAAAAAGTTGGGTTTTAATTGTGTGTTGGCAGGCATATCGCTAAATACCCCGGTAATCTTATAATCTACGTCCCCACTGATCTTAAGGGTCTTGCCAATTACGTCTTTTGTCCCGAATATTTGTAATGCCGTTGTTTCAGAAATGGCGGCCGTATTAGGTTCGTCCAGTACGGTTCCAATTTCACCATCTATCAAAGGATATGAAAAAATATCAAAAAAAGAGGTTTGTGTAAAAAATACTTTTTCAATTCTCAAAGGGGCATTGTTTACCTCAACTACGATGTCCCCGGCCGGTACTACCTTAACGTATTCTTCTATTTCTGGTATGGCTTCCTTAAAATGATTGCCAACAGCAAAAGCACCAGCTGCCCATTGCGTAGAGAGTTTACCATTATCATATCGGTCTTGTTGAATTCGATAAACATGCTCTTTATTAACATGGAAATCCTCATAACTAAGTTCAAAAGCCACGTATTGTAATATAAGTAGACAGGCTACGATACCAATAGCCAGCCCCCCAATATTGAGACTGGAATATACCTTGTTTCTGAGCAGATTTCTCCAAGCGATTTTTAAATGATTTTTTAGCATGATTGATTTTTGATTATGAATAAACCCCAATGGTTTTATACACTTGCGCCTATAGCCCTATTTTGACTTTCCGTTACAACTTGTCCGTCAAAAAGATTGATTACCCTATGCGCGTAGTGCGAGTCGCGATCAGAATGTGTAACCATTACAATGGTGGTTCCTTCCTGATTGAGTTCTGTAAGCAGATTCATAACTTCAATTCCGTTTTTGGAATCCAAGTTCCCAGTAGGTTCATCTGCTAAAATTAGTTTTGGATTGGTAACTACAGCTCTAGAAATGGCAACACGTTGTTGTTGTCCCCCAGAGAGTTGTTGTGGAAAGTGTTTTTCCCTGTGGGCAATTTTCATTCGTTCTAAAACCTTTCGCACCTTTTCCTTGCGTTCGCTCTTTTTCATTTTAAGATAAATGAGGGGGAGCTCTACATTTTCGTATACGGTAAGCTCATCGATAAGGTTAAAACTTTGGAAAACAAAGCCCAGGTTGCCTTTGCGCAATTGGGTGCGTTGGCTTTCCTTTAAGCCACCTACCTCATGGCCGCCAAATTGGTAACTACCCGCCGTAGGATTGTCTAACATTCCAATAATGTTCAAAAGTGTAGATTTTCCACATCCCGATGGGCCCATAATGGCAACAAATTCGCCCTCGGCAACCTTTAGGTCAACCTGGTTAAGAGCCAAGGTTTCCACTTCTTCTGTTCTAAAACTCTTTTTTAATTCTTGTATCTGTATCATTGTGCTTATTAATTTACTTCTTCGGACTGTGGACCGGTTGAAGTTTGATTGATTATTAATATCCTTATTTCAATACTATTTTTTCGGCCTCTCCAAAGCTATCATAATTGGAGGTTAGCACTTGTTCTCCAGGGGCCAAGCCGTCTAAAACTTCGTAAAACCTGGAATTCTGTTTCCCAATGCGAATAGATCTGCGCAGGGCAAAGTCGCCCGAAGGGTCTATTACAAATACCCATTGTCCTCCGGTGCTTTGGAAAAAACTTCCTTTTGGAAGCAAAAGGGCATCGCTAGACTCGCCTAACTGAAGCTTTATGTTGTAACTCTGCCCCGTGCGTATGGTTTCGGGTTTTTGAGCCTTAAAAACAAGATCAACTTTAAACCTGCCATTTCTTACTTCTGGGTATACCTTGCGTAATCTTAAAATGTACTCGGTTTCGTTGCGCTCTAAAGAAGCGGTTAGGTCTCGTATTACCCGATCTATGTAATGCTCGTCAATGGCAGCTTCAATTTTATAATCTGTAAGTACGTTTAATTGCCCAATACGCTGTCCCTGGGAAATATTCTGGCCTATTTCGGCATCCAAAAAACCCAACTGGCCATCGGCTGGGGCACGTACGTTTAGGTGGTCTAACCGCTCATAGACCATGGAAAGAGTTTTTTGCATACGCACTAAATCGCTATCCAAACCAGAAAGTGAGGTACGGCGCAGCGCATCGTCTTGCTCGGTTTGTAGTTTAATGATCTCGTGCTGTTTTTTGGAGAGTTCATAATTTTCCTTGGATAATAGAAATGTTTCCTTAGAGATTAGTTCGTCTTCATACAATGCCTTGTTTTGCTCATAGTTCCTTTCCAATCTTTGGAGGTTGTATACGGCACTTACCAAGTCTTTTTTGCCCTCTACCTGTCTAGAATCGAAGGTTAGCTTGGTAGAACGCAAATCGTTTTGTTTTAGGGCCAAATTACTTTCACTCGCCAAAATTTGTTCGTAAAGACCACTGTTTTCGAGTTTTAGGATAATATCGCCCTTTTTTACCATGGCACCTTCCTCAATGAGTTTTTCCGTAACTCGGCCCCCTTCATAAGCATCCATATAAATAGTGGTAATCGGGGCAACGTTGCCATTTATGGTGATGTAATCGTCAAATTTGCCCTCCACAACCTCACTAATGGATAGTTTGTCCTTTTCGGTCCTAAATGTAGTAACCGAATTACCGAACACCATTTTGTAACCGGCGAAGAGCAAAATCAACCCAATGGCGATGTAACCATAATGTTTTGGCCTTAACCCTTTTTTCTTTTCTAATTGTATATCCATTTTACTGTAATTCTTGCTAATTAATATTAAAGATTGGCAATCCCCTATAAAAGGCAAGCGTGCTTTCGTTCACTTTTAAACGAATACTAACCAAGAGATTTTCGTTCTTTGCGTTAGCTGCTAAATTTTTTGCCGTATTTAGATCCAAGGCGTTTATTAAGCCTTTTTCATATCTTTTTTGTGCTATGCTAAAGGCAAGGTCCTGTGCCGCCACACGTTGTATACCCTGCTCATATTCTACAATTAGTGCTTTATTCTCCTGTACCAGTTGTTGTATTAGTTGATAGAGCTCTTGCTCTTGAATGTCTAGATTGTTCTTTGCACGTAGCTGTGCTATTTTTTGTTGTTTTATTCCAGACCTCAAAGACCATCCACTACTGATAGGCACGGTTAAGGAAATACCAACAATTTTTGATATGTTATCGGATATTTGCGTGCGATAGGGAATAACTTCTCCGAAATCGTCCACATTGGTTTCAAAATATCCAGTTCCAAAGCCTGCGAAGACCGATAATGAAGGGTACAGCCTTCCCCTAGAGACCGCCAAGTTCTTTTGGGCCGCTTGGACCCTTAATTGTTCTGCCTTTATTAGAGGGATAAAGCCTTTTGCCGTATTGTAAACGGAGTCTACATCCATTGGCTGAGCCTCTTGGGCTACTTCATCCAAGGTGGTTCTCAACGAAATGTTGTCTACATCTTCCAGATTCATCTCCTGGGCTAAACTAAGACGGGCAGCAGCTAGTTGATTTTCATTTTGAGTGGCCGCCAGCTTATCCGTAAGCAATGAAGACTCTGCTTCATATAGATCTGCGCCGGCCATTAGCCCCAATTCTATTTGTTTTTTCACCAAGTTGTAGTTGGCTTGGGAGATGGCCACTTGTTCATCGGAGATTGCCTTTAGGCCTTCAAAAAACCTAATGTTGTAAAATGCGGACATAACCCGAAAGGCCAATAGGTACTTTTGCTGCAAAACATCTTCCATGGATGCTTTATAAAGAAACTTGGACGCTCTAATAGCATTTAGTTTTTGGAACCCTTGGAAAAGATCTACGGAAGCGTCCAAAGAGTAATTGTTAGAAAAGAACTCGGTATTAACAATATCATTATTGTTAGGATCTATAGATCTACCAAAACGTATATTGTAATCCGAAGACCCACTTAGGCCCGGCAAGAGGTTTCTAACAGATTGCCTATAAGTTTCCTTGCCAGAATCGGCATTGTACTTAAATTCTTTTAGTTGTAGATTATGCTCTATGGCGTAGGCAACGCAATCGTCCAACGACCAGTTTTCCTGTGCAATCAAAGATCCTGAAAACAACAGCCAAAAGAAGAAAATGTAATTTTTATTAATCATATTAGAATACTATGCCATAAGCTTAGCTACTCTTGTGCCAAAAACATAACCTGCTTATAATCAATGATGTAAATGGATATTTTTTTGTAATGAGATTCAGAGTGTCAAATAGTTATACAAAAAGCGTAAAATTATTTTACACTTTTTTGAAAAACTGATGTGTGATTAGTAGCTTTAAACCTGGTTATATAATTGAGGAACAATGACAGATGGTAAGATTTTAATAGTTGATGACAACAAAAGTGTACTAAGCGCTCTGGAAATTCTGATGCAGCACGAATATAGCGGAGTGCAAACAATTTCTAACCCCAATCAAATTTCTTCTTTCCCTAATTTGGCCAGCTTTGATATTGTGTTACTGGACATGAATTTTTCCGCAGGGGTCAATACAGGGAATGAAGGACTTTTTTGGCTTAAGGAAATAAAGAAAAAAGCACCGCATACCTCGGTAATTATGATGACTGCTTATGGTGCAATAGACCTTGCAGTAGTTGCCCTAAAGGAAGGGGCCAGCGACTTTATTCTTAAACCCTGGAACAATGAGAAACTTTTAGTCACGGTTAAATCGGCCTATAAGCTGCGGAAATCACAAAAGGAAATAAGGCTACTAAAGCAGAAAGAAAGCAACTTAAAGCAGGTTATAAATCAGGACAAGAATTACATTGTAGGTAACTCAAAAGCACTATCGTCTGTCCTAAATTTAACCCGAAAAGTGGCAAAGACAGATGTAAATGTGCTAATAACCGGAGAAAATGGTACGGGCAAGGAACTTATTGCCCGGGAAGTACATAGAATGTCTAAAAGGAAAGACGAGATTTTTATAGCTGTGGACATGGGATCTATTTCCGAAACCTTATTTGAAAGTGAACTTTTTGGGCATTTAAAGGGTGCGTTCACCGATGCAAAGGAAGATCGTGCGGGTAAGTTTGAAGCCGCTCATGGAGGCACATTGTTTTTGGATGAAATTGGGAACCTTTCCTTGCAAACGCAGGCAAAATTGTTATCCGCTATTCAAAATAGGGTTGTAGTACGTGTAGGCTCTAATACCCCCATCCCCGTTAATATTAGATTGGTATGTGCCACCAATTGTAATTTGGACCAAATGGTAGCAGAGGGTCTCTTTAGGGAGGATCTATTGTATAGGATAAATACCATACATATATCCATGCCCGCCCTACGCGAACGCGAAGGTGATATATTGATTTTGGCCGATTTTTACCTAAAGCGGTTCTCTCAAAAATATGATAAACAAGGACTGAGAATAAACAACTTGGCACAAGAGCGATTAATGGCATACACTTGGCCAGGAAACATTAGAGAGCTACAACATACGGTAGAAAGAGCGGTTATCTTATGCGAGGGAAATGTTTTGAAACCAGCCGATTTTCTGTTGAACCCCAAGAGCATAACCCCAATGGATACCGGCCCGGCCACCTTAAGCGAGATGGAACAGCTTATGATAACCAATGCGCTAAGCAAACACGATGGTAATTATAGTGCCGCAGCGGAACAACTTGGTATCACTAGGCAAACACTTTATAATAAAATAAAGAAAATGGGTGTAAATGGCAAGTAGAAATTTTTACATCCAACTTATTTTTAGGGTAATCCTAATAACCCTTACTTCTTTGGGAGTAGCTTATGCCCTGTTTTGGGAAAGGTATTTTTTAATGTCGTTTTTGGCATTTATACTGGTACTACAAGCGTACCTGTTGATTACCTATATTAACAGCACCAACCTTAAGATTGCCTATTTTTTTAATGCCATTCGGAATGAGGATTTTACCCTCAGGTTTCCTGAGAAAGTGTCGATAAAATCATTTAAAGAATTAAATCATAGCCTCAACCGGGTAAACGGACTTATCCAAGAAGTGCATTTAAAGTTACAGACCAGGGAACAGTACTATCAGGAAATTTTAAAGCAAGCAAACATAGGTATTCTTACCTACAATGAGAAAGGCCATATTCTTTATGCCAATCCCACTGTGGAAAAGCTTTTAAATCATAAACCGCTTAATCATATAAAACAACTTGGACAGGTAGACGAGAAGTTGTATAGCCTTTTTGCGCAACTACGTCCTTTTGACAATAAGCTTTTTCAACTAACCAATGAACGCGAAAAAACCCAACTTGCCTTAAAGGCCACGGCGTTAAAATTAGATGGTGAACCTTTGTTGCTGGTGGTTGTCCAGGATATTCATAAAGAATTGGAGGAAAAAGAAACCGATTCTTGGGTACGCCTTATACGGGTACTTACACATGAAATAATGAATACCATTGCACCCATTACCTCTATTTCGGAATCTATCTTAAAATATTTCAAAAAAGGAGAAGGCTTGGTGGCAAAAAAGGATTTGGCAGAGACCGATATTACAAGCACAACCAAAGGGCTTCAGGTAATTAGGGAGCAAGGGGGTAACCTTATGAGTTTTGTGCAATCTTATAGGAGTTTCCTGAGCATCCCAGCGCCAGATAAAGAATTGGTCTCAGCCTTTAAGTTGCTAGAAAAGGTGAAGGTTTTTCTAACCCAAGATGGTCTTTCGGAAACCGTTTCTTTTGATGTTGAGGTGGCTCCAAAGGAACTAGAGTTGTATGTAGATGAGAAGCAACTTATGCAGGTACTCATTAATCTTAGCAAAAATGCCCTGCAATCACTTTCCAATACCGCTGATGCCCGTATTAAGGTATTGGCATCAAGAGATAATCATGGAAAGAGTTTTATAGCCATTAGCGATAATGGTCCAGGAATACCCCCAGAATTGATCGATGAGATTTTCGTTCCCTTTTTTACCACCAAAAATTCTGGTACCGGAATAGGTCTTAGCTTATCTAGGCAGATTATTCGTTTGCACGGTGGAAATTTAAAGGTGAGGTCGCTCCCCAACAAGGAAACAACATTTACAATGGTCTTCGATTAAGACAAAATGAGTTTTTCCTTTCCTAAGATTCTAACCGGTGTTACTCCAAAATTTGTTTGTTGAACGGAAAAAACAAACGGCTGATGGAGTTAGTTTCTCCTTTTATAATTATAGTCGTTTCTTGTTAGATTATGCAGAATGAACCAAATATTCTTGCTTATTGCGGGCTAAAGGTTTTGCGCAAAGACTAACGATTAACACTATTATGAAAAGGGATGGACATTGCTATATTGTAATTACCGCTATGGCTTTGCCGTTACTTTTTTTAATAGCAAGTTGTGCGGCTCCCACTACAAACTTTAAACGCGAATACCGTAAAATCTGGAAGGAAACCATAAAATCCGAAGCGTGGTTTAATTCACTTCAAAACACCAAAGAAAACGATTTGGCAGAAGACATTAGCCTGTATTCCAGCACTGCGGATGAGGTTGTCCCTCTAGAGGAAGAGATGCCGACCTCTACTAAAAATATACTTTTCTTGGAAAAATACCACTTCTTGGTCTCTAGAGCATATTTTAAGATAATCGCCCAAGCAGAAAATGCCGATGACAGGCTTAGGGAAACCTATGAGCGACTTAAGTTGGAAAAACAACAGGGGTTTAAGAAGAACACTAAAGATTTAAAGGGCGATTTGGCATTGGCCACAAAAAGATATCATGCGCATAGGGAAATGTTGGAGGGCCTTAGGTCTTGGAATATTTTTAGCCCAAACAGGTCTAATGATCTGGATTTTTTTAAGGAGGAAAACACAAAAGAGGTCTTTACCATGTGGTTGGATGGTGAAACGGATGATACTATAATCAACTTTTTAGTCTACAAACTGGCGGACCTCTATCATTTTAATTCGGAGGCCAAGAACTAAATAGAAAGGCATACATTTTAACCCATAATTCTTCGATTACTTAAACTTGGCTATGCTTCAATTCCCGTATTTTTGTTGAATGGGTAATAAAGTGCTTAAAGAAAAGCTGTTTGCATTTTGCATGAAATTTGTTGATGACAGAATTATGGGAATTAAGGGCCAAATGGAAGAAATAGTACAAGCCCTAGGTTCGGAGACCAAAAGCAGCGCTGGGGACAAACACGAAACCGGACGTGCCATGTTGCAGTTAGAGCGCGAGAAGTTTGGGCAGCAGTTGGCGGCGGCCGAAAAAATAAAGCATGTACTGCATAAAACAGCGTTGGATAGGGAAGGGAACACTGTGGGTCCGGGAAGTTTGGTACTTACCAATAATGCCAATTATTTTATAGCTATATCTGCGGGGAATTATATCGAAAATGAGCTATCGGTTTATTGTATTTCTGTAAATACACCTATGGCAAAGGTGCTTTTGGGCAAATCCGAAAAGGATACTTTTGTTTTTAATGGGAACGAAGGGGTAATCTTGAAAATTGTTTAATTACGTTAGTCCAAATCCGTCTTTTTTCTACCCAATTTTTTTTCCGAAGTTTTTTGTTTCGCTTTCAAGCGCTTTTCGATGGCCGATTTGGAAGGTTTTGTTTTTCTTCTTTTTTTTGGGACTTTCAGCACATTCTCAATAACCTCCAAAAAACGCTTCACTACCAGTTCTTTATTTTTATGCTGACTCCTTGTGGTATCGCCATGCATAATTAGCAAACCTTCCTTTGTTAAACGCTGACCCAATTTCTCCTGCAAGCGTACTTTTTCTTCATCGGATAGCGCCATGGAGCTATTAAGATCAAAGGTCAACATTACCTTGGTAGCCACCTTGTTTACGTGTTGCCCTCCCGCACCACTGCTGCGAACGGCCTTAAACCGCAATTCCTGTTCTATGAGTGCTTTGTCCAAAATGCTTATACCAGTCTTTTGTTTATGGTTTCCAAAGATATGTTTAGAAACACTTCTGCCTCGGAATCCAAATGTAATGAAGAATTAAAATATATGGTCTGATCTTCGGAACAACCTTCAACCAAAAAATGGCTTCCCATGGGATAGCATTTTTTTACTGTTACCGAGAGTCCGGATGTTTGCGAAACTTTAAACTCATGGGCGTAAACAATAATCCGTCTCTTTGTATCCGCATAGGACTTTACAATATTTACGGGAATCTCATTGGCTTCTCCAAATAAGGAAGCAATGTATAGGCTTTTTGGGTTCTGGTATAGCGCTGTTGTGGGTTCGTCTGCAATGATATGCTGATCTTTAAGCACAATTACCCGGTCTGCAAAGGGTAATACATCATTATAATCATGGGTAGCAGTTAAACAAGTAATGCCTTGCTTTTTTAAATAAGCGAATAGCTTTCTGCGCAGACCGTTCTTTCTAAAATTATCGATATGGCTAAAAGGTTCGTCTAATAAAAGTATTTCGGGTTCTTGGGCCAACACTCTGGCAAGAGCCACGCGCTGTTGTTGCCCACCGCTTAAATTTTTCACTTTGGTATTGGCAAAAGCCTCCATTTCTATCATTTTTAGAAGCTCTTGGGTACGCCTTTCCATTTCTTCAAGATCAAAAACGGATAGATATTGACTTACGTTCTCCCGTACCGTAGTAAATGGCATTAAATCAAAGTCTTGGGAAAGGTACTTCATATAAGGTTCTCCAGGGACAAGGCTGTACAAGGGCCCCATCACCCGTGTTTCGTTCCAAAACACCTCACCTACATTTATATGCAAAAGTCCATATACAATTTTTAGCAAGGTGCTCTTTCCACATCCGCTTTCGCCAATTATGGACAAGTGTTCGCCCTTACCAACTTCAAAGCTAATATCTGCAAGGACCGGTGCTTCATCATAGGCAAAGGAGACATTAGCTATTTGTAACATATAATTACTTCCGATTTTGTTTGGGATAAAAAAATCCATCTCTATTAGAAACGGATTTTGGATTAAAATATTGATTAAATACTAGAAATATATGTCTATGAATTTATCCGATAGTTAGGATGCGAAAACTTCCATATGCTGCACGTGTTCCTCAAACTCTAGGAGGAAGTTCTGGTCTTCGGGATAATACTTGGCCTTTGTATAATCATCCCCTGCAAAATTCTTTATTACTTCCAGATTTTCCCAGTAGGTAATAAGCGTAAAATGGCCTTCGTTATTTTCTAGATGCCTCAAAAAACGTAAACCTCTAAAACCTATTGTCTTTTTATAATCTGGAATGGCCAGTTTTTTCAATAAAACGGTATAGGCATCATAGTTTTGCTTGCTGGTCTTCCCATGCCAAATCCTTGCTATCATAATGGTTTAGACCAAGTTGTTTTCCCTTAAATATTCCGCTATCTGTACAGCGTTGGTAGCTGCTCCTTTTCTAAGGTTATCGGATACGATCCAAAGGTTGAGTGTATTTCTTTGGGTCTCATCTCGCCGTATTCTACCTACAAAAACATCGTCTTTGTCATGTGCATAAATGGGCATGGGGTAGGTATTGGTATCGGGATTGTCCTGTACCACAATACCCGGAGTATCGCTAAGCAATTTGCGTACATCACTAAGCTCGAAGTCATTTTCGAACTCCACGTTTACCGATTCGGAATGCCCTCCGGCAGTAGGGATTCGTACGGCGGTGGCACTTACGGAAAAGGTGCGATCATCCAATATTTTTTGCGGCTCACGGGCCAATTTCATTTCTTCTTTGGTATACCCGTTCTCTAAAAACACATCGCAATGGGGCAAGGCATTTCTATTTATAGGGTAGGGATAGGCCATTTCCCCTTGTACACCGGCCATTTCGTTTTCCAATTGTTTTACAGCTTTCACCCCAGTACCGGAAACAGACTGGTAGGTAGAAATTACCACACGTTTCATCTTATATTTAAGATGTAATGGGTTAAGGGCCATAACCAGTTGAATTGTGGAACAATTGGGGTTGGCAATAATCTTATCTTCTTTGGTAAGTGTGGAAGCATTAATTTCCGGAACCACCAATTTTTTATCAGGATCCATGCGCCATGCCGAAGAATTGTCTACTACGGTGGTACCAACGGCCGCAAACTTTGGGGCCCATTCCAAGGAAGTATCGCCTCCTGCCGAAAATATGGCCAAATCAGGCTGTGCCGCTACAGCGTCTGCCAGTCCAATAATTGTATATTCGGATCCCCGATAAGACATGGTTTTACCAACGGATCGTTCAGAGGCCACCAATAACAATTCCGAAATCGGAAAATTACGTTCGGCCAATACCTTCAACATTACTTCTCCCACCATCCCAGTGGCTCCTACAACTGCTACTTTCATTAGTTCAGAATTTAAAGCACAAATGTAATTCAATAGAAATCATTGGGCAAGTACGAAGAACAGGAATAATTAAAATATAACAATTTGTTACAAATAAAACAACCGTTGATCTAACTGCGATTGGCCGATCAACGGTTTTAAAATAATTATGTAGTGCAGCGGTCTGCACGGAAACTACTTCCGCTTAATTCCTATTGTTTTTTAAGCAAATCTCTTATTTCCGCCAATAGTTCTTCCTGACTTGGTCCAGAGGGTGCTGGAGGAGCAGGAGGCGTTTTTGTTTTGTTGTATGCCTTTACGATAATAAACATTACAAAGCCTACAATGATCAAGTTTACGATTGTGTTCACCCAGGCGCCCCATCGTATTGCATTTTCGGCAACGTAGCCTTCGGATCCTTCTGTACCGGCAGCTTCAGTAAGTACCACCTTAAGGTTGGCGAAATCCATCCCACCTGCAAAATGACCTACAACTGGCATAACAATGTCCGAAACAAATCCGTTCACTACCAGTCCAACGGCACCGGCCATGATGACGGCCACGGCAAATTCAATGACATTGCCCGTCATAATAAAATTCTTAAATTCTTTTAACATCTCTTAGGGTTTTAATAGTTAATGATTTAGTTGATGTGCACTAGGATGCAATATAATCAAAAAAAAGATTTCTTAACAAAATGTTAATTAACCATATCTGTCTAGATTAGCACTCGTTTTACACGTTGCGAAATCCCGGTAAGTAATTCATAAGATATGGTATCTGCGAAGGAAGCAAAGGTTTCTGCACTAGGGTCCTGTCCAAAAATAACGACCTCATCACCAGCCTGGCAATCGATGTCCGTAACATCTATCATGATCATATCCATGCAGACATTACCAACAATTGGTGCTTGTTTGCCTTTTACGCTTACATATGCTTTGCCGTTTCCAAAGTGCCTTCCTATACCATCTGCATGGCCCAAAGGAAGTGTGGCCGTTACCCTTGGTTTTTTAGCACTAAATGCCCTATTGTACCCAACACTTTCGTTAGGTGCTATTTTATGGAGTTGTGATATTACCGTTTTCAATGCGGCAACGGGCCTTAGCTCCATGTCAATTGCGGCATCGTTGCCAAAACCATATAACCCAATGCCACTGCGCACCATTTCAAATTGAGCTTCGGGATAATTAATAATTCCAGATGTATTCAGAACATGTCTGAATGGGACATAACCAAGTTTGTCTTGTAAATCTTCCGTGATTTTTTTAAAGACCGCAATTTGATTTTGGGTAAAGGCCTTTTCCCTGATATCCTCAGAAGCCGCCAAGTGCGAAAAGACAGATTTTACTTTGATGGCTGCATTGTCCGCTAGTTGCTCTATAATGTAATCCACATCATTTTCCCCAAACCCCAACCTGTTTAATCCGGTATTGAATTTAAGATGCACGGGATATGCTTCTTTTCTTTTTTTTACGGCAGTTTCCAAAAAAAACCGCAATACTTTTGGTGAATACAGACTAGGTTCTAAACCGTGTGCTATGATCGAATTAAAATTAACGGGTTGCGGGTGTAGAACAAGAATAGGCGTGGTAATGCCTGCGTTTCTTAGCGCAACGCCTTCATTGGCATAGGCTACAGCAAAATAATCTACTCCAAGTGCTACCAGCTTTTCTGCAATTTTTATGGCATCACTGCCGTAAGCAAAAGCCTTTACAACGGCCAAAAATTTGGTGTTGGGGTCTAATCGGGATTTTAAATATTTAAAATTGTGGGAAAGGGCACTTAGATCAATTTCCAGAACAGTTTCGGTTGCTTTAGGCATTGGCGTCCTTTTTGTTTCCAACAACTTCTTCGTCATTAACCTCCATATGCACAATTTTTTCACGCAACATAGCTTTAAAGAATGCAGCTCTGCTTAGCGGCTCGTATTCCTCGGTTTCCCCGATCAGGACCAAATTATCGTTATTGGATTTTCTAAAGCTGTAGTTGGCCAAGTTTCCGGTGCGGGTGCAAATGGCATGCACCTTGGTTACGTATTCTGCCGTGGCCATTAATGCCGGCATGGGACCAAAAGGGTTGCCTTTAAAATCCATATCGAGCCCTGCTACCACCACCCGTATACCCTTGTTTGCCAAATCATTGCAGACTGCCACGATTTCATCATCAAAAAATTGGGCCTCATCGATGCCCACAACATCGCAACCGTCTGCTAAAAGCCTAATATTGGTTGATGCCGGTACTGGAGTGGAGCGTATTTCATTATCGTCATGGGACACCACCATGTCCTCGCGGTAACGGGTATCCACTATAGGTTTAAAAATCTCTACTTTCTGTTTGGCGAATTTAGCCCGCTTCAATCTTCTGATCAGTTCCTCGGTCTTGCCAGAGAACATAGACCCGCAGATAACTTCTATCCAACCGAATTGTTCTTTATGATTAACAGTATTTTCGAGAAACATTTTGTAATTTTAGACGAAAATAACGGGTTTTTTCGTTCTATATTAAGGAAGTTTAAAATTAATAAAGAAAGATAGACTTTTCTAGAAAAGAGAAAATAAAAGTTTTAGTTGATGAAAAGAAAATTGAAAGAGGAATTAACGCGGTTATCCACGGACATTATCACCTCTCGCGGAATGAAGGATATAGACTCTCTTTATGAGGCTGCCAAGGCCTTGTATGAGAAATTGGCGGTGCTTAAGTATATCGATGAGAAACTTAATGATATAGAAATTGACGTTTCCAAAAATGCGGTTGCCGCCAAATTTGAAAAAATGGCGAATGCGGTTATGGATGCCAACACCTCGGTTCCGGAAAACAATCCGCACGATGAGGATATTATTACTCCAGGGATAGATACCATAAAGGATATGGTTTCCGAAATGCCTACGGCAGCGGAGGCCGAAAAGGTATTTGCAGAATTTATAGCAAAGCCAGACCTAATGAAGAATGATATGGAGCAAACCGCTCCGGATACCCTAAATGGAACTAATGAATCAGTTAAGGGCAAATCATTAAACGATAGTGCCGTTAATGATATTTCTGTTGGTCTAAACGATAGGTTGGCGTTTGTGAAGCATCTTTTTAATGACAGTTCTGAAGATTACAATAGAGTAATTTCTCAATTGAATACGATAGACACCCAAGAGCGATCTGTTGCGTTTGTTGAGAATATGGTTAAGCCAGATTATAACAACTGGCAGGGAAAAGAGGCGTATGAGCTTCGTTTTATGGCCTTGATAGCCCGAAAGTTTTCTTAAAACCCGGGATTACCACCTTGTAGA
Source organism: Spongiimicrobium sp. 3-5 (assembly GCF_046557915.1). Taxonomy (NCBI): domain Bacteria; kingdom Pseudomonadati; phylum Bacteroidota; class Flavobacteriia; order Flavobacteriales; family Flavobacteriaceae; genus Spongiimicrobium; species Spongiimicrobium sp. 3-5. The sequence continues at coordinate 491,582 of NZ_JBHEBG010000001.1, read as the reverse complement.
CGTAAAGAATCTAAACCAACCAACAAATATGAGTTTCCAAAAAATCGTTTATTGGGTCGCTACAGGATTGCTAACGGCCATCATGTTATTTTCGGTATACAACTACCTTTTCCACAATGAGGCAGTAGCTGGGTATTTTGAGCATTTTGGATATCCAACTTATATCATTTACCCCTTGGCAACGGCCAAGATATTGGGTTTGGTGGCTATTTGGGGTAATTTTTCCAAATGGTTAAGTGAATGGGCCTATGCCGGTTTCTTCTTCAACACCTTACTTGCATTTTTTGCCCATTATATCTCTGACGGCACCGGGTATCTTTTTGCCATATTGGTGCTATTGAGTGTCTTAGGTTCCTATTTTACGTACAAGCAGGTACGGTACTAATATTAAAAAATGGCTAAACTTTATATTGTTCCAACCCCAATAGGTAATATGGAAGATATTACCCTACGGGCCATTAAAGTACTTAAAGAAGTAGACTTAATATTAGCCGAAGATACACGAACCAGTGGAAAATTACTGCAACATTATGAGATTGGTACCCCTATGCAAAGCCATCATATGCACAATGAGCATAGGGCCTTGGATGGTATTGTAAAAAGACTTCTGGGAGGCGATGACATTGCTTTAATTTCCGATGCAGGCACTCCGGCAATTTCCGACCCGGGCTTTCTCCTAACCCGTGCTTGTGTGCAAAATGGTATTGAAGTGGAATGTTTACCCGGGGCCACGGCTTTTGTCCCGGCACTGGTCAACAGCGGGTTTCCCAATGATAAATTTGTTTTTGAAGGGTTTTTACCTGTAAAGAAAGGGAGGCAAACACGACTACAACTATTGGCAGAGGAACCCAGAACCTTAATATTCTATGAATCTCCCCATAAATTGATAAAGACATTGACACAATTTGTTGAATTTTTTGGGGCGGATAGGCCCGTTTCCGTATCTAGGGAACTTACCAAACTGTATGAAGAAACCATTAGGGGAACGGCTACAGAGGTTTTGCAGCACTATTTGGAAAAACCCCCTAAAGGAGAAATCGTAATCGTGGTAGCGGGGAAACAAAAATGAAAAAATTACTGACAGAAATACGGGCCTGCGAGGTCTGTAAAGAACATTTGCCCTTAGGTCCAAGACCAATAGTGGCTGCACACCCCAATGCCAAGATTATTATAATTGGGCAAGCCCCAGGTACCAAGGTTCATGAAACAGGTGTGCCTTGGGATGATCCCAGTGGCAGACAATTGCGCAAATGGTTAAAGGTTACGGACGAGGAATTCTATGATGAAACCAAAATAGCGCTGGTTCCTATGGGTTTTTGCTATCCAGGGAAAGGAAAATCGGGCGACCTACCCCCCAGACAAGAGTGTGCCCCCTTATGGCATCAACAACTTTGGGATAGTATGCCCAATCTAAAACTGATAGTTTTAATAGGTATCTATGCCCAAAACTATTACTTAAAAGGAACCCTAAAAAAGAATCTTACGGAGACCGTAAGGGCTTATGAGGAATATGCGCCTAAGTATATTCCATTGCCCCACCCTTCGCCTAGAAATCGGTTTTGGCTTACCAAAAACCCTTGGTTTAATGAAGAGGTAATCCCTAAATTACAGGAAAGGGTTGTAGCTATCTTAAAAACTGATTAGCAAGGCAATATTGATTACACTTCCAAATTCACAAAAGAAAAGTCCTTTCCACTAAAAAGACCCTTGTCCGAAAGTTTTAGATCAGGGATTACCAATAGGGCCATAAAAGAAAGGGTCATAAAAGGTGCCTTTAAGGTACTGCCCAAAGCTTTGGCCATAGCATCTATTTCCTGATAGCGCTTGCCTGTTTCCCAACCATCTAGATCACTCATAATACCAGCTACTGGTAAAGCCAAACTTTTGGCTTCCGAGTCTTTTACGGCACAAATGCCCCCTTGGTTTTCAATTACCAGATTAATTGCTTGGCATAGGGCTTCGTCCGCAGTACCTACGGCAATAATATTATGCGAATCGTGGGCAACGGAGCTTGCAATAGCTCCTTCTTTTAGACCAAAATTCTTTATAAAGGCTATAGCGGGCGGGGTTTCGTAATATCGGTTTACAACCACTATTTTAAGGATATCATCATTTACGTTGGAGATTAAACCACTATTTTCCACTAATGCCAGGGCCACTGATTCCTGAGTAATAAGTTCCCCATCCAAGGCATTTATTACCCTGATTTTTTCTGATCGGGACTTTAGGTAAAAGTCCGATACTTTTTTTGGGGAAATGTTGAAATTGTTTGGTTTTTTAAAAGGCACCGGATTTATAAATGAGACACCATTTTCGGTAACCAATTGCCCAGCGATATAGGTTTGCAAGACCCGAAAATCCTTAAGGTCTTCTACCACTATAAAATCGGCCGCATCCCCTTCTTTTAATAAACCAACCTCCAATCCATAGTGTTCAACAGGGTTTATACAAGCGGCCTGTAACACTTTAAAAACATCGATACCCTTGGCAACCGCTCTAGCACATAGCTGGTTGATATGCCCTAGGATTAGATCGTCCGGATGTTTGTCATCCGAACAGAACATCATGTTTTCAAAATTATCTGGAAGTAGGTCGATCAGTGCCTCAAAATTTTTGGCAGCACTACCTTCTCGTATAATCACCTTCATCCCTAGGGCAAGTTTTTCCTGTGCTTCTTCTAAGCTAAAACATTCATGGTCCGTACTTATCCCCGCTGAAACGTATTTTTTGGCATCGGCCCCACGAAGACCTGGCGCGTGCCCATCAATAGGTTTCTGATAGTGTTTTGCCCAGGCTATTTTTTTGTAGACTTCCTCATCATCAAACAAAACCCCAGGATAGTTCATCATTTCAGCCAAATAGTAAATATCGGACGACGCCAACATTGCTTTAATATCTTCAGCATCTATTTGGGCGCCTGCGGTTTCAAATTGGGTGGCCGGCACACAGGAGGGAGCACCAAAATGGAATTTAAAAGGAACTTCTTTACCGTTTTGGATCATATAGTTTACCCCTTCCACACCAAGAACATTCGCTATTTCATGTGGATCGGAAACCGTGCCTACCGTGCCATGCATTACGGCCAAACGTGCAAATTCCGAAGGCACCAACATGGAACTTTCTATATGGATATGGGCGTCTACAAAACCCGGAAGGATGTAATTTTGTGTTTGGTGTTCTTTGGGGACAACGGAGACAATTTTATCATGCTGTACAGTAATTTCCGCAGAAAAAATGCGTCTATTGATAATATCGACCAGCTGCCCTAGAACTTTCTTCATTTATTGGTGTTTCCCTTTTTCCCAACCGTGCTTACCTAGGTATTGTTCCCCACTTTCCACAGCTCCATCCTCAATGGAAGTACCCATGGAATCGTTCCATCTGTTAAGGTACCCAAAAAGGGAAATTACGCCCAACATTTCTACAATTTCGCCTTCATCCCAATGTTGGTAAAGCCGTTCTTTTATGTCGGCATCAACACCGTTGGGTACTTGTGAGGCCTGTAGTGAAAAGTCTAGGGCGGCCCGTTCAGCTTCTGAAAAAGCCGAATGTGTGCGGTATTCCCAGATATTATCCAATTGCTCTTGCTCTGCACCGTAACGTTCTGCTGCCCGTATGGCATGTGCCTGACAGTAACGGCAACCGGTAGAATTACTGCTTACCCATGCGATCATACGTTTTAATGCCGAACTTACTCTGCCTTCATTGGCCATTACAGCCTTATTGAGGTTTATAAATGCCTTGGATATTGCAGGTCTGTGCTGCATGGTAAGTACAGAATTGGGACAAAACCCCAGGGTTTCATTAAAAAATTCTGCCAATTCTTTGGTCTCAGAATCGTGGTTGGGGTCTAGAGGTTTTACTAATGCCATATATATAAATTTAGTTCGTTTTGTCGTACTTTTGAAAGTCACAAGAAACAAAAAAACTTCGTCATGACAAATCATATCACTACCAAATGGTTGGGCAATATGGCCTTCGAAAGCAACAACCCATCCGGACTTACAATAAAAATGGATGCAGGCCCTGAAAATGGGGGCGAGAGCAATGGATTGCGCCCCAAGGCAATGATGCTGTCCTCACTTGCTGGTTGTTCTGGACTGGATGTAGCTTCGCTCATAAAAAAAATGAAATTAGAGGTTGGTGAATTTCAAATTGAAACCATTGCAAATTTAACTGAGGAACATCCTAAATACTACGATGCAGTTACTATTGAATACCATTTTCATGGCAGCAATCTAAAAGAAGGAAAACTACAAAAGGCCGTAGATCTGTCTATGGAAAAGTACTGTGGCGTGGCAGAAATGTTCCGAAGATTTGCCGACTTGGAGATTAAAACCATTTTTCATCATAAATAGGCGATAACACCTATGCGCTGGACAATAAAACCCAAATCCGACCCTACTAAAAAACAAACCCTGATAGAGGCTTTAAAAGTAGAACCCTTGGTTGCCGAACTTCTCTTGCAACGCGGTATCACCAATTATGGGGAAGCCAGAAAATTCTTTAGACCAGAACTAGAGGATTTGCACGATCCCTTTCTAATGAAAGACATGGATCTTGCTGTGGCCAGGATTGAACAGGCCATTACCGATAACGAAAATATATTGATTTATGGCGATTACGATGTGGATGGCACTACTGCTGTTGCCTTGGTATCATCCTATCTCTTAAGGCGTTATCCCAATGTATCCACATACATTCCGGACAGGTATGAAGAGGGGTATGGCATTTCGTATGCAGGAATCGATTTTGCCGATGACAATGATTTTTCCTTGATCATTGCGCTGGACTGTGGAATTAAGGCTCTTGATAAGGTTACCTACGCCAAAGAGAAAAATATCGATTTTATTATCTGTGATCACCACCGTCCGGGAAGCCAGATACCAAATGCAGTAGCCGTATTGGATCCTAAAAGGGACGATTGTAATTACCCCTATGATGAACTTTGCGGATGTGGTGTAGGGTTTAAGCTCATTCAGGCACTTGGCTCCAAAAGTGGTGAAACAGTGCAAGATTTAGTTCCTTACCTAGACTTGGTGGCCACCGCCATTGGGGCAGATATAGTGCCTATTACAGGAGAGAACAGAATATTGGCGTATTATGGACTGCAGCTTATCAACTCCAATCCGCGTATTGGGTTCAAAGCCATAATCGACCAGATAAAAAAGAAAACACTTACCATTACCGATGTAGTATTTATTATTGCACCTAGGATAAATGCAGCAGGGCGTATGAAACATGGCCAGCACGCGGTAGACCTGCTTAAGGAAACCGATTTGGAGAGAGCAAAGGAATTTGCTGCCGCTATTGAGGCATTTAATACAGATCGACGGGGTCTAGATCAAGAAATTACCCTGGAAGCACTAGAGCAGATACGTAAAAATAATGAGGAAGACCGGTTTACCTCTGTGGTCTACAAAGATACTTGGCACAAAGGTGTTATCGGTATTGTTGCTTCCAGACTTACCGATACGTATTACCGCCCTACCTTGGTATTTACAAAAAGTGGCGATAAACTTGCTGCCTCCGCAAGATCTGTAAAGGGCTTTGATGTATACAACGCACTGCAAGGCTGTGCAGATTGTATTGAACAGTTTGGTGGACATAAATATGCCGCCGGACTAACACTTCTGGAAACAAAATATGACGAGTTTAAGGAACAGTTTGAAAAAGTGGTCTCCCAGACCATAGACCCTAATTTATTGACGCGTGAAATTGTAATCGATGCTGCCATTAACCTTAAGCAGATTACACCAAAACTGATGCGGATCCTTAAGCAATTTGAACCCTTTGGTCCGGGAAACATGACCCCAATCTTCATGACCGAAGATCTTTCGGATACGGGTTATGCCAAGGGAGTAGGAGAAGATCAAAAGCATTTAAAACTTTCGGCCGTACAAAATGGTAGTGCACCCATTGGAGGAATTGGATTTGGGTTAGGAGAAAAACTTCCAATGGTAACCCATCGTAAAAAATTCAACGCTGCATTTTCTATTGATGAAAATGAATGGCAAGGGAATGTAAGTCTTCAATTAAAATTGCGCGATTTGCGGGAGGCTTAGCAAAGGAGATATACTACTATCTCGAAAAGAAACACCGAAAAAAATAGGGCCCAAAAGGTAGAAACCCGATGGACCCTAAAACTAACTAACCTCAACTCTGATTTTTGATTACTCCAAAGAAGTTTCACCTGCATTAGGGTTATATACATAATTAAAGGTATAGACCCGATATTCGTCCACATCAGGATCTGGTGTTGCAGGGGCATCTCTGTAGTAACTTAAGATTTCTACTTTGGCGTATTTGCCATCATAGGTACGTATCACTAAAACACGTCCTGGGATAGGGCTAACTACGTTGGTCATAAAATTATAGTTGTACCAGCCGTTATCACTTCCTGTAGGAATGGCAAAGGCCGTATCCGCATCCGTGTCAAAACTAATACCATCTGCACTTGTTATACTGGCAAAAGTTCCGGTCTCTACCGAGGCTCCGGCATTACCATTTCTAACAGGTTCATCATCAGTACCGGTTACTGTTCCGCCGTTGACTGCTATGGTAGTTCCACGAAATGCGATATCCCAAGCGGTATCGCTGTCGGTTACAGTTCCGGTAGCAAAACTGAATTTGGTGAACGGCCCAGTTTCGGGCTCGCCCTGTCCACCTATTAGTGGCGCTGGTATATTGGATGCGGTTTTACTTTGTACTGGGGTTAATACAATCTCGTTGTCGTCATCACTACTACAGCCAATCATGAGAATGAAGGCCAATAAAAGTGCAAAAAAAGATACTGATGGTTTCATGATAATAGATTTAAAATTGAATATTTAGTTTAACAAATGCCTGTATCCCGGCAAGACTGGGAATGTTTTCGTTATCCGTATAATCGAAGAGGTTATTGGCTCCTAATTGAACGGTGTAATTGTTGTAGAAAGTTTTGTTCAAAGCAATATTGGTAAGGGCGTAACCATCTACGAAAGAAGTGTCAAAATCATCTAGAATACCGTTGCCGTTACTATCAAAAAGACCATATTTACTTCTGTAGTTTATGCGGAGGTTAATATTGGCTTTCCAGTTGGGGACATCATAGAAAATTTTAAAGTTGGCCGTGTGCCGAGACCTGTTTACTAGACCGAAATAATCCGAATTATCTAGTGCAATGGTTTGCAAGGTCTGCGGGTCGCGAGCAAAAACCGTTCCCTCCTCCAAAGCTTCTTTTTGCTCTTTGTCCTTGGCAAACAACAGCTGATAACCACCAGAAAAAGTTAATCTCTCATCAATTTTATACTGGGTGTTAACTTCCAATCCTGTAGTGTATATTTTACTGAAATTGGTATAGCTGAATACATTTTGCCCGTTGGTTTTTCTCGCTATGATCCGAGTGTCGATAAGGTTTTCAAAATCGTTCCGAAAGAAATTCAATTCGGTTTTTAACTTTCCCCGATTATAGGCAAGACCAAAGTTGTAACCTACCGAACTTTCTGGTTTTAAAGGTTCTTCTAGGGCCGAGGGTGTAAAAAGAATATCGGAAAGCTGACCCTGGGCATCCAATTCTTGGATCTTTTCTACTGCTACGTTGTAACCAAGTACGGTATACCCTACAGCCGAGTTTGTAAAATCAAAATACAGTTGACGGAAGTCGGGTGCCTTAAAACCATAACCAACGGAACCCTTAACGGAAATGGCCGAACTTAGGGAGTAGTTTGCGGAAAATTTAGGACTGAACTGGGATTGGTATTCGCTGTGGTTGTCAAATCGGGCGCCAAGGATGACGTTCAACTTCTCAAAAGGATAAAAATCGTATTGCGCATAGACATATTGGGAGTTGAAGGTAATTTGTTCATCAAAAAAAGTACGGTCTAAATTTTCATGGTTATACCCAAGACCTGTGGTAATGACGTGGTTTGGTTTTATGGTATAAGAGGCCCTTATTTCTGGTCGCAGAAGGTCTTGGTCAAATTCACTTTGGCTAAATACGTCCTCAGAAATTGGGCTTTCCAAAAGTTCGGAGGCTTTGTATTTGGTATAATAGAATTCGTATTGGAAGTTCAGTTTTTTACTGGCATAATGATCTGCCCTAAGGTGGGCATTAAACTCGTTTATATCGCTACTGCCTTCAAAGACCTCTTCATCCACCGCTAAGACCGCATCTTGGTTTTGGTAGTAGTATCTTGCTGAAGAGAATAGTTTTAGACTTTCATCAAAATCGTAAACAACCTGACCATTGAGCGTATAGTTGTTAAAAGGATTCACGGTTTGCCCTTCCACATCGGGCCGAAGATCATAACCGTCGCTCGCCAAGGTGTTGGCAAAAAGTGAATACCCAAATTGGTTTTTCTTTTGTTTGATATTGATATTGGCATCGTGGGTATTGAAGGATGCCAATCTATAGGATACCTCCCCAGCTAATGAAGAATCCTTGGGTGTTTCGGTAATGATATTGACTACCCCGCCCAAGGCTTCGGAACCGTAAAGGCTAGACGAAGGCCCTTTAACCACCTCTATTTGTTTGATGTTGCCCACGGTAAGGCGACTGAGGTCAAAATTTCCGGAAGACCTCCCCACCAAGGGAACACCATCTATTAAAATAAGAATATAGTCCGATGCAATACCTTGCATTTGAATACCTTCAAATCCACTTTCATCCGCTACTGTAATAATTCCGGTTTGTTCATTTAAGATTTCATCTAAACGTATTACTCCGGTCTTTTGCAATTGTTTTTTGGAGATCAGGGTAACAGGCAGTGGAAGTGAGGATAATTGACGTTCTGTACGTGTAGCGGTAACAATTACCTCTTCTAAATCCAAAATAGTAGAAGCATCTTGGGCTTCTAGATTTTCTTGACCCCTGGTTAGGGTAAGGGCTAAGCCAATGAATATGGCGGCCAAGACATTATTTAGATTCATTCCTAATAATTTTTGACAAATATATAGATCTTATTTATATTTGATCTAAATAAAAATAATATTTTTGTCAAAGATTTCATTTAACACATAAACCTATCATAATGAAGAAAACGATTATTTTAAGTATGCTATTCTCGGGACTGTACCTTGCCGGACAGGCTCCAAAGGATAAAAAAGAGGAAGACATTAATGCCATTAAGGCGATGTGCGGATGTTTTGAGGTAGAATTTAAGTATACCGAAACTTTTGCCCCGGAAATTGACTATGAAAAACATCATGATTATACCGCTGTAGCTTTGGAGTGGGCAGAATTGATTGAAGACCAAAACAACAAACTTTCCATTCAGCATCTACTCTTGGTACACGATACCGTGGTTATAAAACACTGGCGCCAAGATTGGACCTATGAAGATAACAAGGTTTTCCATTATGACAAGGACAACAATTGGAAGTTTGGTACCCTTCCTGAAGAGCAAGTGGCCGGGCAATGGACCCAAAAAGTATTTCAGGTAGACGATAGCCCTAGATATGCAGGTTCTGCAACTTGGATACATGCCGATGGTAAGCACTATTGGGAAAACAAATCAGATTCCCCTCTTCCAAGGCGAGAGTATACAAAGCGAAAAGATTATAATGTAATGTTTCGTGGCAACAGGCACGAGATTACCGATTTTGGATGGCTGCACGAACAAGACAATGATAAGGTCATCCGCAAAGACGGACAAGAAGATGTGCTGTTGGCCCAAGAAAAAGGGTTTAATAGTTATAAAAAGGTGAGCGATGACAAATGTGCCTTGGCCAAAACGTGGTGGAAAGAAAACAAAGCGTTTTGGGAAATGGTACGTAACTCCTGGGATGAGGTATATGGCCTAGAGGGAAATCTTACCCTAAGAAAAGTCTTGGATGACAAACCTTTGTACCGGCATTTTTATGCCATGGACAAAGGGCATGCCCAACAAAAAGATATCACCGCATTAATTAGGAAGTTCATTATGGACAAATCGGAAGCCGATGCAGCGGGGAAATAACACAATTCATATAAGGATGGCCGTTTTGGTAATGGCCATTCTTTACTATTCGGGGATTGCGGCACAAATCTCTCCCAGAATTCAACAAAAAATGGATAATGCCATAGCTGTTGCCTACGAAACAGAGCACTTTACACTTAAACCGGTTGTGGTGTCCGCAAAAATGAATAAGATAACGCCCTCGGAGTTTGGGGGCGATAATCTGTTCGCAATTCGTAAAGAGCAAAGGCTGATAGGGTTTGTTTATTTGGGTGAAGCGGAGAGTATGAAGCGTATGTTCGATTATATTGTTCTATTCACTCAGGATTGGACCATAAAAAAATCGAAAGTATTGATTTATCGCGAAAATTATGGTCAACAGATTGGGAGTCAGCGCTGGCTAAAACAATTCATAGGGCTTACTCCAGAAAACACCTTGGCATACGGAACGGAGATCGACGCTATTGCCGGAGCTACCATATCAGCAAGTAGTATGACGAATGCCATTGTAGATTTACTTAAAAGTATAAAAACCCTGAGCCTTAAGAACAAATTAAAAATTCTATGACATGCAAGACATAAACCCAATTTATACCAATGGCTTTGGCGTAGCCTTTCAATGGAAAAGAGCTTCCTTAAAGGATATGAAAAAAATTCAGATCGTTTTTAGGGATACCGGATTGTTGCTATCCAAAAAAGAGTTGATTCAGTTTTCCAAAAATATCAAATGCACCAAGAACAACAATTCGCTGTGCAAAGACTGCGCCAGCAATGAATCGTGCCGTGCATTGCTCCTAGAGACCCCTGCACCACAGGTTACCTTGGCAATAAATCAAAAAGAATTAAATGCTATTTCCGATCTTGTGGAAGGGACCTTGTTTCAATTGGATTTGGATAACTTGCTGGGAGGATTGTTTAAAGGCTAGCCTTCAAATTTTTCCAAACTCAGTTTTTGACCATCAAAGGCGGCGTATGTAAAATATTCAATCCAATCTCCTAAATTTATATATGTAGATGAGCTGTTAAGCGCAATTTCCAAGGGAAGGTGCCTATGCCCAAAGACAAAATAGTCGTAATGTCGTTTCTCTAGCTTTCGTTTGGCATATTGTACCAACCATTCTTTGTCCTCACCTAAAAATTTGATATCGGAATCTCCAGAGATCAATTTGTTCTTTACGGAGAAATATTGTGCCAGGCGTACGCCCAAATCCGGGTGCAACCATTTAAACAACCATTTAGCGAAAGGGTTGGTGAACAGTTTTTTCATACGTTTGTATCCCTTGTCGCCCGGGCCCAACCCATCGCCATGGCCTATAAAAAAGGAAGTGTTATTAAATGTATATTGCTGCGGGCTATGATAAACAGGAATATTAAGCTCCTCCTCAAAATATCCGTTCATCCAAAGATCGTGGTTACCCACAAAGTAATGTATAGAAATACCAGCATCCGAGAGCTCTGCCAATTTACCCAAAGTACGTGTAAACCCTTTGGGAACTACAGTCTTATACTCAAACCAAAAATCAAAAAGATCTCCCATCAAAAAAATGGCCTCGGCATCTTTCTTAATAGTATCTAGCCACGCCACAAATTTTTTCTCCCTGGGCAAACTCGCAGATGTGGTTGGTGCTCCCAAGTGATTGTCACTGGCAAAGTATATTTTTTTTCCGTCGGAAATACTAATGGTTTTCATGGAATGTAAATATAAGGAAAAGCAAAAAAGCGTATGCCCGCATGTTTTGTCGGAACCTTAGTTGTCTGTTGCATACCATTCGGCAAAAGCCGTCTCGGTTTCTCGTAACCTTAAAGAATGTAGTTTGATGTTTTTGGGAAGACGAGCGGTAATTTTAGAAGCAAAATCTATCACCATGTTCTCACTGGTGGGTTGGTAATCCGCTAAAATAACCTTGTGTCCCCTGTCCATGAGTTCCTTGGCCAATTCTACATGAGGGGTATTTTTATTAAAGACCGTTGCATGGTCAAAAGGATTTACAATTTCTTCCTTTACAATGGTCTTTAGGTCCCCAAAATCGATGACCATCCCTAATTTTACATGCGATGTATCCGTAATAGGCTTGCCTATCACCGTTACCGAAAGCTTGTAACTATGCCCATGGACATTTCTACATTTGCCATCGTACCCATATAGTGCATGGCCGGTTTCGAAGGTAAATTGTTTGGTAATCCTAATATTGCCCATTCACGTCTTTTATGACGCAAAGGTAGTCATAATTGCAGGTTGGGCATAGTGGATTTAATGAACTTTTTTAGTTAATAACGGGACTCAGATTTCCAGAAACCAAGCTTACATGGCAGCAATCTGCGGCTACTACATAGGTTTCATTTACAACCTCTTCGTCATTGATGGTACCCATAAATCTAATTTCCCTTGTGGTATTCTCATGCCCTTGTAGGTATAGATCATCATATAAGGGATACCTGCCCTCTGCTTTGAACATGGCTAATGTGGCCTCATCAAAAAGGCGGGTCAGATCTTCACCACTGTTCACATCGGTTACCTTAAATTGATCTAGAGCTACCGCTTCGTCATCGGAATCCTTAACGCTGACATGAAAAGAAATAAAGATTTCAGTACATGCAATGTTTTGGCAATTGTTCGGTAATGGAGAATCATCGTCAGAACAATTATGGAGAAAAAGGACTAAGGTAACTAGGAACAAAATTTTGCGCATAATATAAGGATTTGGATATTTTACCAACAGATGTTTTTTTTAAACATCGTTGCGCTTTAAAGTGTTAAAAGAAGATTGCCTATCGTTTAAATTTCCTTCTATTGTTTATTCTATTTATAAAATAAACAACCACTACAAAAAGAGCTAGGAGTGGAAAAACCAGATCGCCGTTTAAAAAGGAAAGTATATCCATAAAAAGAAGTTTAAGGGAAAACGGTAAAATATGGCTGTTATTGTCTATTTCTTGAAGGTTGCCAAAGCTTTTTTTGTAGCAGGGGAGAGTGCAAGTCTCCCAGAGATTTCGGCGCGCTCCGTTAGTAACTTATCCCAATGGCCGGTGGTTTCCCATAGTATCTTTTTCATTGCTTGTAAAGCTTCTGGGTTGTAGGAGGCCAATTTTTCGGAGAAGAAATGAACCTCTTTGTCTAGTTGTTTTGTGGTTTCATAGACTTTAGAGAAGAGGCCCTTTTCTTGGGCCCAATAGGCGCTTTTCCATTCCGTGGGCGAAAGCGACAGTTCGGAAAAGCCCGCCTTTCCAATTTTTCGCTCAACAGCCGGAGCAATTACCAAGGGAGCAATACCTATAGTTAGCTCTGAAAGTCTTATTGCTGCAGCTTCTGTGGCAAGGACATAATCGCAGGCAGAAATAAGTCCAACACCCCCTCCTACGGCTTTCCCCTGAACGCGCCCAATAATAGGTTTTTTGCAATTGCGCATGGCATTGATGAGGTTGGCAAATCCAGAAAAGAAAGCCTTACCCTCTTCCAAGGTTGAAATAGCGACCAATTCATCAAACGAAGCCCCGGCACAGAAAGCCCTATCACCTTCCGACTGCAATACAATAATGGATATCCCATCATTATCGGAAAGCTTTTGCAATTCCCTGGTTAATCTATCTAAGAGCTCTGCTGTAAACGAATTGCTGGCCGGATGACCAAATTCTACCTTGGCAATGTTCTTCTGAATGTTTACATAAAGACTTCCGTTGGAACGATCGGTGGACATGCGAATGTGTTTATTTCAAAATTAAGCGTTTTGCACAAGTGGGCGAAACTTTCTTCTGAATTTCCAAACAAGGGCCCAACCCCTTACTACCATCCAAACGGTAAAGGCTATCCATATGGCATAAAAACCCCATCCTAGGGATATGCCAATATACAATGTTGGGATAAACCCTAAAAAAGTGGCGGAAAGTAATACATTCCTAAGGTATTTCATTTCACCAAGACCTTTGAACAATCCGTCGAAAACAAAGGCGATGGTGTTCATGGGTAATCCTAGAATAAGTATGAAGAATATGCTATAGAAGGTTTCCAAAACTATAACCTCGTTAGAGAAAATCCGTCCAATGGGCCTGTAGAAAGTAAACCCGCAAGCAACCAGGGCCAAGCTCACCACAAGGCCGTACTGTATAATTTTCTTAGCTAACCTCCAAAGCTCGGTATAATCCTTGGCTCCCAGCAGCCTGCCGCCCATGATGTTACCCGCCGCACCATATCCATCTATAAAGAAGGCGGCAAAGAGCCATAGGTTTATGGCGATTGTATGGGCCCCGATATATTTATCCCCCAAAGCGGTAGCCTCTCTTACCGCCAATACCAAGGCAGCATTAAGGGCCAGGGCTCTTACAAAAAGGTTTAAACTCATAACCACTAAACGACCAAGTTCTGGATGTAAGGGAAACCTTAATTTTAAGCTTATATCTGTTTTTATAACCAACATAACAAATGCCATAATGGCCATGACTCCCTGTGAAATAAGACTGGCCCAAGCAGCACCTTCCAAATACATGGCGTCAATAAATCCTTCGATACCATAAACCAAGACAATATCTAGCACTACATTGAGGAGTGCCCCGATTATTGCGATCAACATGGGCCAGAAGGTGTTTTGCAGACCTCGGAATATTCCAAAAATGGCAAAGGTGAAAAGAGTAAGCGGAAATCCCCATACCCTAATACCGTAATACGAAATGCACAGTTCCAATATTTTCCCGGATGCTTCTAATAATCTAAAAATATCTTCGACTATAAATACTGTAGAAAGTAAGATAACGATACTCAGTAGAATATTAAAGAAAATTGCCTGGGCCGGTAGTGCTTTCACTTCATCCAATCTTCCGGCCCCCAGATATTGAGAAATGATGGCCGAAATAGAACTACGTGTCTGCCCCAAAATCCATATCAGCATAGATAAAAAAGAACCCACAATACCAGCGGCTGCCAATGACTCTAGACTATCCTTGGGAATATTACCAACTATGGCAGTATCGGTAATAGATAATAAGGGTTCTGCAATCCCGGCAATAGTAGCAGGGATAGCAAGGTTGTTTATGGTATTAAAACTTACAACAGTTTTCAAATAGAGCGAGGTTAAAATACTAATTCATAACAGTGAAAAGGAAAATGGCTTTGCTTTGGAAAGTGGATATCACCCAATTTTTTATAACCTCTTGTTTCATAGAATTTCTGATTTCTTTTATTTTGACTAAAGGTATCTAAACGTACGGAAACAAAATCATTGGTTTTAGCATATTTTTCGGCAAAATCCATTAGTTGTTGTGCGTATCCCTTACCCTGAATTTTGGGATGTATTCCCAACCTATGGATATAGATATTGTCCTTATTGGGGGTAAGCCATGCTACGGGCTCGTATTCTTTATCCATTAAGGTTGAAATTACTATGATGCCCTCAATCACAGCATTTAGTTCCAAAACATAGAGCTCGTTTCTTTCAATATCGGTTTCAAAAGCGGCTTTGGAAGGGTAATGTTCGTTCCATTGGTAGATCCCTTTTTCTATCATATTTGCTGCGCAGGCCTTGGTTAAGTTCAGAATATCGTTTATTTCCGATATCTTTGCATGTCTGATCATGGTATTGAGTACAATTTAATCGTAAATTTATAGTATAAATCGTAATTCTGAATAGATGAAAAATATTTTGGTTCCTATCGGCACTTCACCGGCAGCTCACGAAACCTTGCAGTACGCGGTGGATTTTGCATCCCAATTTGAGTCACAAGTATACGTTATGGACGTATTTAGTGTAATGACAAGGGCAGGCGGGCTAACGAATATTACGGAAAAGGTAACTGAAAATAGTAAAGAACGATTAAAGGAGATTATAGGTAAGGTAGACCAAAAGAAGGTAGATATTAAGATTGCGACCTACAATGGGGATTTAATAGATGGCTTGGAGGAGATAGACAAGGCTTTAGGTATAGATTTAATTTTGATAGCTCCTAAAAGCAATGATATACAAGAAGAGCTTTATTTGGGAAATACTTCAGGGCGTATAATGAAGCAGGCCAATATACCTACCTTGATTGTACCAAAAGGAGCTACTTTTAAGCCGTATAAGACTATCCTTACGGCTTTTAAGTCAGGAATATTAAAGAAAAAGAAAATACTGAATCCCTTAATTGCAGTACAGGAGAAATTTAAGGCAAAAGTAAATTTGTTGTTGGTAAAGACTCCTGGCTATTCTGACGATGATTTAAAGGTAAGTACGGCCTTAATGGACATAAGCGAACAACTTACGATTACTGAAAACCCTACCACTTATTTGGGTGTTCTAGAACACTTTCAGGCGCAACACCCCGATTTGCTTTGTGTCTTTAGGAGAAAACGCGGATTTTTCAAAAAACTATGGGAAAAGAATACGGTACTTAAGTCCGAATTCTTTGCGCCCATACCGGTCTTAGTGCTATGCAGGGTTAAGAAAGGCTAAATACGAAAAGGCTCGCAATTGCGAGCCTTTTTTGTGGAGAATACCCGGATAGAACCGATGACCTCTTACCGACCAGATTTCATTGGTCATTACTTACCAATTTCCATATAATCAGCTACTAAATTAACCATTGCATTAACACCTAAAATAAATCCACTTTCGTCAAGGAAAAAGTCAGGAGTGTGATGCGGCGCAGAGGTTTTAGGATCTTGTCCTTTTGGTAATCCGCCTATATAAAAATAAAAACCCGGGACTTCATTGGCAAAAAACGAAAAATCTTCGGCTCCGGTTTCTGCGGGTACCAGGATAACATTTGACATGCCGGCGGATTTCTCTAAGGATGGTAACATTTTTGCTGTAAGGTCGAGGTTATTGTATGTAACTGGGTAATGCGATGAATAGGGCAGTTCCACAATGGCTTCAGCTCCGTTTGCTTCAGCTGTTTTAGTTGCTATTTGACGAATGCGGTTAAAAATCAATTTTTCATCTGCATCACTTAATGTCCTTACCGTACCGAGCATCTCCACTTGTTCGGGAATTATGTTGGAACGGTTACCGCCATGTATTGAACCAATAGTAACCACGGCGGCATTTCGTGTAATTTCTACATTACGGCTCATTATGGTTTGAAGATTGTTTATAATTTGAGCAGAGGTCACAATCGGATCAACCGAAAACCAGGGCTCTGCACCATGTGACGACTTCCCTTTTACCGTAATCTTCAAGTCGCCAACTCCTGCAAACATACCTCCAGGGCGATAGGTGATTTTTCCGACCTCGACTTGTGCATTGATATGAAGTCCGAAAATAACATCAACATTTGGATTTTTTAATGCCCCTTCTTTAACCATGAGTTCGGCGCCACCTTCTTCCCCTTTCGGGGCTCCTTCTTCAGCAGGTTGAAAAATAAATTTAACGGTTCCTTTTAAATCCTTTTGCATTCCAGACAAAATTTCTGCAACACCCATTAGAATTGCCACATGAGAATCGTGACCACAAGCATGCATAACGCTGGTTTCTTTTCCATCGTAAACGGTCTTCACTTTGGAAGCAAAAGGAACAGGAGTTCTTTCTAAGACGGGTAATGCATCCATGTCTGCTCGTAAAGCTATTACAGGGCCAGGGAGACTACCTTTAAGAACCCCGATGACACCAGTTATACCAACATTGGTTATTACTTCCATGCCAAGAGATTCCAAATGCTTCGCCACCATAGCTGCCGTTCGAACTTCGCGATTACCTAATTCAGGGTTTTGATGAATATCCCTTCGCCAATCTATCACCTTCTGCTCAATCCCTTTTACTTTAGTTTGAATTTCGTTTTGGATTTCATTTGATTGGGCATTTGAAATTGTATGATTTAAAAGAAAGCTTAATACAAGTAATAGGTACATTTTTTTCATTTTAATTCTTTTTTGGTTGTTTAGTTAAAAATTAGGTTACCCTTAATTTTGTGTTTTTGGATTGAGCGCTTCCAATTTGAACATAATTGTCTTGTGTATTAAAGGTGGCGTGTAAAAAACACTAGTTTTTCGAATTAACCCAGAGCCTATTTTTATTACTTATTAGCAATGTTTTAAACGCTTTCTTAGCATTGGGTTTTATTTCATGAGTTGAATTATCATTCCAAATATTCCAATTATCAAACATAAAGGCGAAAAGAATTTGGTGTCCAATTTTCCGAATTCAGTTTTCTTTACGCTTTTAAAAAACCCTACATATTTAAACTCTCCTATTGCTCGTAAAATAAATATTATTGGTATTATCCAACCCCCGTATTTCATAATCCATTCAGGCAAATGGTATTCAATAAGTCCAGATTTTAGTACATAAAAAATCCCGAATGCGGTTAGTCCAATTCCAACTATCGCACTATCAATTTTTTTCGGATTCAACACTCTTTCTCCGTTTTCCTTGGTGGGTAGTGATTCTGAAAAACCAAATTTTCCTCCAAAGACCCAATTGAAATGAATTAATCCAAGTCCAATTAGTATTAAGCTTAATAAAATTGATAAAATCATAATTTTCCGTTGGTTGCCCCAAAATAGATGTCAAATGGGCTTTGTTTACGGCGTTGTATGGCGTTCCTCCCTGGGTGACCATCATCTCAGCTCATGAGTCATAAATATAGTTGATGGTTGTGCCTTTTGCTAGTTTTCTGTCATAAATAATGGGAAAGGAACTTTGTTTTAAGTCTAAGAGTACAAAACCAATGGACGGCGATGGACAAAAAGAGGAGTGTAATTCTTACGCGATTTTACGTAAATTAAAAAAGCTTCAAAAGTTAAAAACTCTTGAAGCCTTATTGATACTAGTGGAGAATACCGGAGTCGAACCGGTGACCTCTTGCCTGCCAGTTTCCGAATCAGCATTCTTTTAAAATCAAAAAATAATTTTATTTGTTTGTTTTTCAGTGTGTTACGCCATTTTTCATAAAATTTGAAATCATTCAATATCATCTGATTTCAACAAATAGTGTGCACAAACTGTGCATTTTTATTCCTAACTTGATGTAAATAAAGCATCAAAATTGGCAAAAGTTAGACTCATTTTAGACACGCGAAAATCATCCAAAAATACAATTTCAGAATTGTATCCCATTGCGTTAAGGGTGTATGATATTAGGCCAAGAATAATTCGTTTGCCCTATCAAACTGTCCTATGAACAACGAATGAACGTAACTATTAAAATATAATAGCGAGTGGGACACTCTCAAAAAGTGCACCACTTACCAAAGTTAAAAGTTTCATAAAATGCCGGTTTTAAGGCCTCAAAAATGATTCTAGCTCGATAAAGTTTCTTTTTTAGGAAAAGTTTTTGAATTGAAATTTTTATTATGTTTACCATTAAATAAATGAGTCCACTTAATCGGACGCATTGCCTTTTGTTTTGAAAACTTTTTTCGAGTTCGGGCTTATGGGGATAAAGAAGTCTACCCAAAAAGCCGTCTTAGGGATAGGACACCGAATAATAGGGCTGACTTCCGAAATGTTTTCTTCTTATCGTAGTTTGTATCTGCGAGTTTTTAGTTCTACGCCGGACAGGTTTTTTGTATTCCGTATTTGAGATTGGTCAATTTCCACAACCCTTAATCACTTTTTTATTAATGCGAAATACAGATGAAGACCAAATACATCGATTTGATAGAACAGACCTATGATTTTCCACAAAAGGAGTTTCAACTTGCGGAAAATAATTTACACTTTCACGGGATTGACCTCATGGCTTTGACTAACCATTATGGATCACCCCTTAAGTTCACCTATCTCCCAAAAATATCCGAGAATATCCAACGAACCAAAAAGTGGTTCGCGACAGCAATCCGTAAACATCACTATGCTGGAACTTATCACTATAGCTATTGCACCAAGAGTTCGCATTTTGAGCATGTTCTTAACGAAGCGCTCAAGAACAAGATCCATATTGAGACTTCCTCAACATTCGATATTGACATTGTGGAACACTTAAAGGCTGAAGGCAAGATTTCAGATTCGACCTATGTGCTATGCAACGGTTTCAAAAGGGATGAATATGTTGATAAAATTGCCCGATTCATAAATAATGGCCACAAAAACTGCATCCCCATCATTGATAATTTTGAAGAACTCAATCTACTTGGGGATGAAATTCATGAGAACTTTAAGGTGGGAATCCGTATTGCCTCTGAAGAGGAACCCAAATTTGAGTTTTATACCTCAAGGCTGGGCATCGGATATAAAAACATTGTTCCTTTCTATGTGCAGGCCATTAAGGACAATCCAAAGGTTGAGCTTAAAATGCTCCACTTTTTCATCAATACCGGTATACGGGACACCGCCTACTATTGGAACGAGCTTTTAAAGTGCCTAAGGGTATACATCAATTTAAAAAAAATATGCCCAACACTAGATAGCTTGAATATTGGTGGAGGCTTCCCCATAAAAAACTCATTGGCATTTGATTATGATTACGAGTATATGGTGGACGAGATCGTTAACCAAATCAATCAAGCTTGCAGGGAAGCAAATGTTGAGGTTCCGGATATCTTCACCGAGTTTGGCAGTTTTACGGTTGGCGAGAGTGGCGGTGCCATTTATCAGGTAGTTTATCAAAAACAACAGAACGACCGTGAAAAATGGAATATGATCGACTCCTCGTTCATAACCACTATTCCCGATGCATGGGCCATTAGCAAAAAGTTCATTATGCTGGCCGTCAATAGATGGAACGAGGAATATGAGCGAGTGCTATTGGGAGGACTCACCTGCGATAGTGACGATTATTACAATTCGGAGCAGCATATGAACGCCATCTACCTTCCCAAGTTCAAAAAGGAACGGCCATTATATGTAGGTTTTTTCAATACAGGAGCCTACCAAGAGACCATAGGTGGTTTTGGTGGTTTACAACATTGTTTGATTCCCCAGCCCAAACATATTTTGATCAATAAAGATGATGAAGGAAACCTAAAGACCCGTCTTTTTGCCGAACAGCAGACCGCTGGAGACTTTCTTTCCATTTTGGGCTATGGCAAACCGAAGGTTTCAGAACCCAAAGTTTTAAGAAACAAAAAAATGGTCTATCAACCATAAACTATAATTAAGATGAAACTAACAAGAACCTATGCTGGAATACCCGAGGAGTACGCATCCGTGGAAAAGTCCAAAGTGGTGTTGATCCCGGTGGCTTACGATGGCACTAGCACTTGGGGAAAAGGAGCCGATAAAGGCCCAGAAGCATTTTTGGAAGCTTCAGAAAATATGGAGCTCTACGATATTGAAACGGATAGCGAAGTGTATCAGGAAGGAATTTATTTGACCGAGACCTTGGATGGGTTCGATTCACCGGAAAACATGGTCAATACTGTGCATAAGGAGGTAAAAGATTTTATCAACCGAGGAAAAATGGTCACCATGATTGGCGGGGAGCATTCCGTTTCCATAGGTGCCATTAGGGCGTTCAACGAATCATATATGAACTTAACGGTATTACAGATAGACGCACATGCAGATTTAAGGGAAGAGTACAACGGTTCCAGATGTAACCATGCATGTGCCATGTACGAAACCTCCCAGACTGCAAATTTAGTGCAAGTAGGCATTCGCAGTATGGACAGTTTAGAACTATCGGTAATGAACAGACAGAATGTGTTTTTCGCCCATGAAATGGCCACTGATGACTATTGGATGGACAATGTTTTAGATTTGATGACGGACAATGTTTATATCACTTTCGATTTGGATGCTCTGGACCCTTCAATTCTTCCATCAACAGGAACACCGGAGCCGGGGGGACTTTTTTGGTACGAAACCCTTGAATTTCTAAAACGGATTTTTGAGGAATGCAATGTAGTTGGCTTTGATATAGTGGAACTCTGTCCCAATAAAAAGGAGAAATCCTCAGATTTTTTGGCCGCAAAGCTTTACTATAAAATGCTGAGCTACAAATTCAAACGGAACATGGAAGAAATAGAGGATGAATATGAGCAACCCAACAATTTTGAAAAATTTGAAAGGAACGGTGAGCAATATGATGAACAGTAAAGGGGAAATTTCCCAGTTTTTAGAGAAACATTTTTTGCACTTCAATGCAGCGTCTTTAGTAGATGCAGCAAAAGGATATGAAGCACAATTGGAACGAGGTTCCAAAATGTTGGTGTCATTGGCCGGAGCAATGAGTACGGCAGAGCTCGGCAAGATTTTTTCGGATATGATCCGCTCTGAAAAAGTTCATATCATATCATGCACTGGGGCTAATTTGGAGGAGGATATTATGAATCTGGTGGCCCACTCCCATTACAAAAGGGTTCCTCATTATAGGGATTTGACCCCACAGGATGAATGGGATTTACTCGAAAGAGGACTCAACCGGGTTACCGATACGTGCATCCCTGAGGAAGAAGCGTTTCGCCGTTTGCAGAAGCATATCCATAACATATGGAAACAAGCCGATGAAAATGGGGAACGTTTATTTCCGCACGAGTTCATGTACCGATTGTTGTTGTCCGGTGTTTTAGAGGAACATTATGAAATAGATATTCGAGATTCATGGATGTTTGCCGCTGCCCAGGCCAATTTGCCCATGGTAGTTCCCGGATGGGAAGACAGTACCATGGGGAATATTTTTGCCAGTTATGTCATCAAAGGCGAGCTCAAGGCAAGCACCATGAAATCTGGAATTGAGTACATGACCTTCTTGGCGGATTGGTACAAGAACAATAGCGAAAATGGTATTGGGTTTTTTCAGATCGGAGGTGGTATAGCAGGGGATTTCCCTATTTGCGTTGTGCCAATGCTATATCAAGACTTGGAAGAAGTTGGTACTCCATTTTGGAGTTACTTCTGCCAGATAAGCGATTCAACTACCAGCTATGGCTCTTACTCCGGAGCTGTGCCAAACGAAAAGATAACATGGGGAAAACTGGATATAGGTACTCCAAAATTCATTATAGAAAGTGATGCCACAATCGTTGCCCCGTTGGTTTTTGCCTATTTGTTGAATATGTAATTATGAAAAAAGGTATGTCAGGAAATATGAAAAGAGTAATTGTAGATTATAAAAAACTCAACGCTCACTTGCTGGATTTGTTGGTAGAAAGATATCCTGATGGGTATGGGGGCGAGGATATCATCGGCTTCCGCAATGCTCAAGGAGAGTGGGTTGAATGTGTTGAAGTCACAACTGATGATACAATGTACTTGGTAAAAGTGAGCAAGCGACTTACAGCCGCCATGGAAGAATATGATGTCGATGAATCTGATGAAGGTGAAATTGATATTAATGAGTCTAAAGATTTTGAAGAGGAATAAGTTGTTGAACTAAAAGGGACAGATACGGAAATTGACGAAATGATGAGGAATATAAGGGTTATATCATTGCAAACCACAATTTGGTTAACTAACTCAAACCTTTGGGGCGAGATATTCTTCATGCCTCCTTTCAACTAACGAGGATTATGAAAAAAATTCAAGATTATTGGCTGTTAGTGGAACTAAGGTTATGGTACTTAAAAAGGTTGGCAGACCAAACCCATTAGATATACATTGCCCGGAGGGGTAAAAAAAGCGGAAAGAAACCGAAGAAGAAGCCCTTGTTAGGGAAACAGGTGAAGAAATAGCACTGAAACCGATTAAAGAACAGATTTAATTTTACCAGTCGCATATTAAACGAACGGATACTGAAATCGTAAACAAAAATTGCTATTATGCCATTTTAAAGCCATAAAAAATCTAGGTCTTGGAAAAACATAAATTCGAAACGGTACTTTGGTTAAATTGGAAGAAAGTAATTGAGTTCATGCATAAATCAGATCGTATGGCCATAAAGGCATATTTCAAGAACATAGGAAGAAAAGAAAAAAACAAAGAAAATTATGAACGCCAAGTTTCATCTCGCATTGCCCTGTATAGAAATCGAAGAAACCAAATTTTTTTATGTAGATATTATAGGGGCAAGTTTAGGACGGAATACTCAAAAATGGTTGGACGTTAACTTGTTCGGTAACCAGCTGACCTTTACGCAAGCCGGAGAATTCACATTCGACTTTAAGAATTACAAGTTGGACGATTACATATTGCCATCTTTCCATTTTGGAGTTATTGTCCCGGTAGATTTTTGGGGCAAACTGTATACCCGTCTTTTTCAAATGGATTTGGAAGTGACAACCGAGGCCACTTTTATGCAAGATAAAAAAGGAGAACATCTTTCTTTCTTCGTCCAGGATCCAAATGGATATATGCTGGAATTTAAGAGCTTCAAGGTTGGGGATGATATTTTTACAACTTGAAGTTAACCAAAACGAACATGTGTTTCATAAGTCGTAACAGTTTATAGGCTAAGCAATTCGCATTCAAAGTAATCTGAACAGAAAAATGGTTAGCATTCCCCAGCCAGTTCCTGTTACCATGCTCAAAATGGCCAAGACAATGGCGTGTGGCATTAACTCTTTTTTGTAGGCTGAAGTTACTGCTGGAGCAGTGGAAATCCCGCCAAGATTGGCCATACTCCCAATGGCAACCCAAGCCATATTGATTTTAAGTAGGCGTGCAGTAAGTATCATGGCCAAAAAATGAAGTGCGAGCCAAAGCACCACCAAAACAATCAGAATTACTGGAAGGGATAGACTGTCAAAATTCAGTTTTAAACCTAAAATGGACATAATTAATACTATGGAAAAACCGGCTATCTTTAATACCAGTTTATGGTTCCAGATTGGCATAATATTTCCCAAGACCAACCCAACTATTGATAAAACAACTACATTGGCCAAGAAAGACATCGAAACAAAAGAAGTCAAAAACATTATTAACAAAATAGTGCCAACCGTTAAAATGTTTACCACCCACAGTTGGTTGTTTCCAGAATATTGGGGTGTCTCAACGATAGGAAAGTTAGAATCAATGCCCCATAACTCGTTAAGGCGGTTGCTTCTTTTGATAAATTGAAACATTAATATCGTCCAGATATTGACCAAAATATTATCCAGCACCAAAATGGAAAGGAATAGTGCTTCAGGTGTTTCCGCTAGTTCCTTTAAAACTAATTGACTGGTGCTACCACCAATCCAGCCACCTACAATAGGCACAAGTCCCTTCCAATATCCTTCTGCGATAAAGAGAACAGTATTCGATTCATTGAAAACCCCAAAAAAAATGACCAACAATACGGGTAGAGTTGCAATCACCAAAGACCCCACTCCAAAAACGATAATCGGTTTTACCCCAACAATTTTAAGCTGCTTTAAGTGCAAAGCGCTCATCACCGTGAGAATGGCAAAAGGAATAATCCATGATTTGCTCAGGTTGTGGAGAAGGACCTTTGATAGGTCAATACCTGAAATATGCGTGAATGCGGCAGGCAGTACATAGGCAAAGAGGATTGCGGGAAACCAATCAAGTACCAACTTTACCCATCTATTATTTACTTTGCCAATCCAAAGGACGAACAAAACAGTGACCAGTACTACTGGGGTCGCAGTCCACAATAAGCTTATGTTACTCATATTTCTGCGTTAAGATACCCAAGCACATTTTTAATCCTTCATGGAAATTCCCTAAACGTAGATTTTCATTGGGAGCGTGGATGTTGTTATCGGGATTGGGAATTCGTACCGAAATGGCAGGGATACCCAGTTCAGAAATAAAAGGGGCAATGGGCTGAGAACCCCCTGTGGATTGCATGCGGATAAAGTTACCTTCACCAAAAACACGGGTCATGGCCAACCCTAGCCAATTTCCAAGCTGGGAATCCAGTGGAGTTCTAAACGGCCGGGAACCAATTCGGGATTCGATTTTAATTAGTTTTGGATATTTTCGGCGCTCTGCCTCTGAAGGTTCTCCTTCAAGAACGTAAAATCCTTTTGATTCTATAAAATTGGTCAATAGCTGAATTTGTCGTTCCGCAGGTGTTTCGGGAACTAGTCGCATATCTATTTCGGCTAAAGCTTCAGAAGGAATGATGGTGCGCACTTCATTCTCCACCCAAGCGGCTCTCAAGCCTCTTACGTTCAGCGAAGGAAATTGAAGCGCTTCTTGATAGGTTTCTCCAATGGCTTCGCTTTTGGCTATTCCCAAAGTCATCAATAATTCTTCTTCATTTTGAGGAACAGAATTAATCAGGGCCTTTTGGTCGCCCATGAGCTTTATGCCATCATAATAACCGGGAATTAAAACACGTCCCTCTTCATCTTTCATTGATCCCAATAGCCTTGATAAGCTAAAAACAGGATTTGGGGCGTAGTTCCCATATTGACCAGAATGTAAGTTTTTATAGGCTCCATAAACAGTTAACCTCATGGTCGCTATACCCCGTGCTCCAAAAGTGAGGGTTGGAAGATTGTTCGGTGGTCGGGTGCCATCCATAATTAAAATCGCATCCGCACTTAATTCGTTCCTATTATTCCTTACGAGTGCAGGTAGGGTTGGTGAACCCAATTCCTCCTGAAAATCCATGATGACCTTAATATTAAAACCAGGATTTATGTTCTTCTCCTTAAGAATCCTTAAGGTTTGTAAAAATGCTATTGCAGGTCCTTTGGAATCCGATGCCGATCTAGCAAAAACCTTCCAATCTGGATCAAAGTCTTTAGTCAGCTTTTCCCATGATAAACCGATACATTCGCCTCCAACACATTCTTTTATTACGGCATCAAATGGGTTTTTCTGATTCCACTTGGAGGAATCTACAGGCTGTCCGTCAATCTGAAGGTAAAACAGCACTGTTGGAGCCTTTTTCTGATATGTTTTTTCGGCAAGTAAATGTTTTACTCCCTCAGAAGTCAACAGTTCAATCTTAAAATCTAAAGCTTTAAGTGCATTTTCGCACCAAGACAGATTTAAGTTAATATTATCGGGATTCGATCCAATGTTGGGAAGTTGCAAAAACTCTTTTAACGTAAACATGCCTTCCACGAAATATTCATCTGCAAACTGATGAATTTTTTCCCTTTTCAAACTTTGCCCAAAGCTCATTGAGAATATTAGAGAGATAAGGAATACTATTGCTTTTTTCATCTACGAAATTTATTAAATCTTTGAATTGAAAGAAAAACATAAGTTCAAAACAGTATTTTGATTGAATTGGAAGAAAGCAATTGACTCTATGGATAAATCAAATCGGATGGCCATATATGTATATTTTAGGAACAATGTAAGAAAACAAAAAAGCAAAGACAATTATGAACGCCAAGTTTTACCTAGCATTGCCCTGTAAGAAAATTGAAGAAACCAAGAATTCTATGTAGATAGAATAGGGACAAGCTTTATACAAGGCTATTCCAAATAGATTTGGAAGTCACTACAAAGCGACATTTATGCAAAGTAAAAAAGAAGAACATCTTTCGTTTTTGCCCCAAGATCTCAATGGACATATGTTGGAGTTCAAAAATTTTAAGGATGCCGATGAGATTTTCGCAACATAGATTCAAGCTTCTTTTTATTTTTCCAAAAATTTACCCAATCCTAAAACCGTTATTATTTGATTTAAAAGAGCTTGTTTTGAAACAATTATGTTAAAGTCCAAAGAAATTTTAAAAGTGTGCACAAACTGTGCATTTTGTAAAACAAAAAAAGCCTTCACATTTGTGAAGGCCTGTGTTTACTGAGTGGAGAATACCGGAGTCGAACCGGTGACCTCTTGCCTGCCAGGCAAGCGCTCTAGCCAGCTGAGCTAATCCCCCTCTTAGGAAGCCCAAAGGAAATACTTTTTGGGAAAGTATCAAAATGTAACATTCCTTTTCTTTTAAGAAAACAATAACGCCCATTTTTTCCCCATCCACCAACATAATTTTAATTTCACCAAAAAAAGCAATGCAGATAAAAAACAAAGTAGGATATATTACGGGGGGTACCAAAGGTATTGGCTATGGGGTTG
This sequence comes from Spongiimicrobium sp. 3-5, assembly GCF_046557915.1. Taxonomy (NCBI): domain Bacteria; kingdom Pseudomonadati; phylum Bacteroidota; class Flavobacteriia; order Flavobacteriales; family Flavobacteriaceae; genus Spongiimicrobium; species Spongiimicrobium sp. 3-5. Next base: position 463,896 of record NZ_JBHEBG010000001.1, on the reverse strand, counting down.
CCCTAAAGTTGCTACAAACAGGAATGAAAGTGGCAATTAGCGGTAGAAGTTTGGATACCGTGGAAGATGCCGTGAAAAGATTGGATGGGGGCGACAATGTACTGGGCGTGGTTTCCGATGTTACTAAGCTCAATGATGAGAAGACCGCGGTTCAAAAGATAATGGATAAATGGGGACAGTTAGACGTAGTTGTGGCCAATGCCGGGGTGGGGCATTTTGCACCTGTAGACGAGCTTTCAGAGGCCGATTGGCAACAAATGATGCGGGTTAACCTAGATGGTGTTTTCTACAGCCTTAAAGCTTCCTTAACCGCTTTAAAGCAGCGTAAAGGGTATTACATAACGATAGCAAGTTTGGCAGGCACCAATTTCTTTGCTTCCGGAGCCGGGTATAACGCCACAAAATTTGGCGTAGTCGGATTTACCCAAGCGGCTATGCTAGATTTGCGTAAATACGATATTAAGGTTTCTACCATAATGCCAGGTTCCGTTGCTACACATTTCAATAATAATGAGCCGTCCGAAAAAGATGCTTGGAAAATACAACCCGAAGATATTGGTGAACTGGTGACAGACCTTTTAAGAATGCATCCACGGACATTGCCAAGCAAGATTGAGGTAAGGCCTAGCAGACCCGATAAAAAGTAATACTATACTTCCTTTTCGGCAAAGGCAATTTCCGGATTGCAAATCTCGGTAATCAATACGTTTAGCGCTTCATGGAAGTTAGATAATATCACTGGGTCTATCAGCGTACTTTTGCCATGGCTAAATTTAAAGAGTCCTTTACCCGGATTTTTAATGGAAATGATTCCCGCTTCGAACGTGCCGGTGTTTTCTCCCTTAGTATATAGCAGGGCATAACATAGCAATTGAAAGGCTTTACTTTTGTTATAATCTTTTATAAGGGTTTCCCATGTATTTATTTTTACCTGCGATGGGAGCACGGAACCTGTTTTATAGTCGATTATCCTAACAATACCATCTACTTCATCTATACGGTCTAATTTACCTTTTAGGCGTATCGGAAAGTTTAGGTTTGGAATAGTCAATATGGCCTCTAAACTTTTTTCCAGGGCTAAAATTTTAATTTTAGCCTTTTCCGTAGCCCTAATCTCTGAATCGATGAAATTTTCTACGTAGCGCAGCACCACATTATAGGCAATCAGATTTTTGCCTTTGGAGATATCACCGTCGGAATAGTTTTTGGAAAAATGATGCCTTATAACGGTATTGAGGTCAACCTTCAAGGCTTTTAAATTATCAGAAGTTAAATATTGGCCCACCAGAGGGGTATACAACTGTTCTAGAACATCGTGTACAATGGTGCCCAAGGTATTGGCTGCAACGGTTTCCTCAACATCCAAAGATTCTCTTATCCTCAAAATGTGTTTTTTATAGAAATCGATAGGGTTGCGGATGTAATTAGTGAGAGAAGTAGGAGATACACCATTGCCCATCAGAGATTTGATTGCTTGCACCAACTCCGGGTCTTTGGCAACGATTTGGGGTGCCTTAATCGTGGGTCTTGTTAATGGGGCGGCAAGTATTTCAGTAATCTGGGCGGTATTATCCTCATCGGTGAGCAATTGCATAATCAACCTACTTTTTTCCCCACCTTCCAATACATCGGGCTCGGTGTTATACAAAATGTAAATGTTCTTGGCTCGTTGAAGCAATCTATAAAAATGATAAGTGTAAACCGCATCTTTTTCTTTATAGGTAGGCATCTGAAAGCCCAACTTTATATCGAAAGGAATAAAGGAGTTATTGGACTTACCCGACGGAAGTATGCCTTCATTTATGGAAGTGAGGATTACCGTTTCAAAATCTAGGTTTCTGCTTTCTAGCATACCCATGATCTGAAGGCCCTGTAATGGCTCTCCTCTAAAATCCAATGTTTCCGATGTTAATAATTGCTTGAAGAGATTTTGGAGTGATCGTATGTCATTCAAAAAGGGATATTTTGGGACAAGGGCTTTAATTTGATTGAATAGGTTGTAAAACCGGTACAAATATTCCAATCCCAGTGTATTTTTCGTTTCTTGAAATTTTGCCCGCAAACCGGAAATAATTTCAGTAATTTTTTCCAATAACAATAATGTAGAAGGCGCTTCTTTAAAGAATAACTGGCTTATTATATTCCCTGCGTCCCCGCCAATTATTTCTAATTTTTCAGGATCAATATATGTCCAGTTTCTTTCCCTTATTCTTTTTGCAAGCAAAGTGGCATTATTGCACGTACCATCCGTTAATAAAATTTGAACATAGGAATTGTTCAAAAAAGAGATTAGTTCTTTATAAAACCAGCCTTGTTGTTCTTTACCTAGATAAAGATCTATGTATTCCAAGAATAAATTTGCCAAGGGAGTTTTATCCAACGGATAGCCCATGGTAATGTTAACGCTGTTTATTTCCTTTGGAATAGCATTTAAAATGGGGTTGAGCAATGTTTCGTCTCCAAGTACAACCGCAGTATTTTTTAATTGGTTGTGGTCTTTCTGATCCAATTCTCCTAAAAGGTTACCTACGTAATTGGCTTGGGAAACATTTTTTGGCACTCCAATAATTTGAATGTTCTTTTTGGTACGGTAATTTGTCTTTAAACCCTTTGGAGAATTTGTGGTATAATAACTCCACTTTAGATGTTTTCTGATAAAATATCCGGCATCATGTATGGGGTCAGCGATAAAGCAAGGGTCTATATCCCAATAGATCTCGGCATCGGAAGTGGAGAGGACTTTTTTGATAATGTAAGTTTCCGCAGCGTTCAAAGCATTGAAACCAATGAAGATATGTTTTTTGGAAGTGTTGGCCTCCAAATAGGTTTCAATAGTACTGCAAGCTTTTCGGTATATCTGTCCTTGATGTCCCAAACCTTGGACTAATAGGTTGTTGTTAAATTCTTGGTACAACGATTCTAGGTTGTTCCAGAAGCGAATATGGTCCTCTATGAGCTGTGTGCGTTCTTTTTGAAGATACCAATGGTTTATTTCCTGAATAGCCGAAAGATGTGAGAAAAGCTTTGTGGTGTCGACAAGAAAACGATCTATTTCGTTAAAATCTTGTAATAATGTCTGTCCCCATTTGGAAAAGGTGGCAAAACTATCTTTTTCCTTTTCCTCAGTGTTTAAATAAGCATTATAGAGTTCAAAAAGCTGTTGGGTGTTAGAGGCATAGGCTAAACCTGATATTTTTTCAACAAAGGTTTCAATGCTTAATATATCTGGGGAGAATTGTGTTTTTTTTTGGCTTTTGGCGATACTGTTCCTAAGAAAGGTTCCGGCCCTTTTATTGGGTAGCAAAAAAACCATATTTTCTAGGGAGCTATGTTTTTGGGATATTTCTTTTATAACGTCTTCTAGAAAACTTTGCATGTCTAAAAATAAAAAAAGCTCTGCATTTGCAGAGCTTTTTTTACTATTGTTTTATTGATCTTATTATTTGATCAAGTTGATTTCAACCCTTCTGTTTTGGGTTCTACCAGCTCTTGTATTATTGGTAGCGATAGGTTTGTCCTCACCGTATCCAATAGAAGTTAATCTATCAGCTCCAATTCCTTTTTCGATCAAGAAATCCCTTACGGCATTCGCTCTTGATTCAGATAAAGATTGGTTTAGTTTAGAACTACCTACACTATCAGTATGACCTTCAACTGTGAACTTAGCAGTAGGATATTCGTTCAATATCTGAATGATATCTACCATTACAGAAGTAGACTCAGCTTTAATTGAAGACTTACCAGTATCGAACAAGATAGTTCTTGCGTAATCGTTCAATTGTTTTTGAACTTCTTCAGTAACTTCTGGGCAACCGTTGTTAGCAACAGTACCTGCTACATCTGGACATTGATCGTCTTTGTCCAATACACCATCACCGTCTTTATCTGGCCATGGGCATCCTTTGTTCTCAGCAGGACCTGCTTCACTAGGACACTCATCATCTTTATCGGCAACTCCGTCACCATCAGCATCAGGACATCCAGCCAAAGCAGCTAAACCAGCTTCGTTAGGACAAGCATCATCTTTATCAGCGATACCATCACCGTCAGCATCAGGACAACCGTTCATTTCTTTAGAACCGGCTTCGTTAGGACAATCGTCCTTACCATCTTCGATACCATCACCATCAGAATCTGGACAACCATTGAAAGCTTCTAAACCAGCAACTTCTGGACAAGCATCGTCCTTGTCGTAGATACCATCACCGTCAGTATCGGTTCCACCGAATTTGATAGTAACACCAGCTAAATGCTGAAAATGCTTAACCAAGTAATCTTCAAAGGCGTGCTTATAAGATGACTGTACAGTTAAACCAATGTTTTCGGAAACCCAAAAGTTAATACCAAGGCCACCGTTTACGGTACCGGCTCCAATTGCCTCTACCCAAGTATAACCACCACCAATTTCAACAAATGGATCAATTGTGGTGTTCTTTAGGAAATTATATTTAATAGTACCATCTACAGCATAATGAGACAAATCGTCAACGCTAACATCTCCCAAGTTTTCAATTCTATTCAAAGAACCTCTTGCTCCAACGGAAAATCCGCCTCCTACATATTTGGATACGGAAACATAAGAAACAGATGGAAGTATGTTCCAGTGATCACTTACATTGAAGAACTCACTGCCAAGGCTTCCTGTTTCAAATCCAAAATTGGCCAAGGCCTCATCGTCGCCTGTTGGGAAAACGTCTATTGCGTTAACACCGAAAGCAATCTGCCAGGGGTTGTTTTCGTCTTGTGCTTGTATGTTATTAAAACCTACGACCAGTAGGATAATAACTAATAATTTGCTAAGCTGTTTCATGTTCAAAATTTTAAGTTTAAGTGTTTATTAGTCGCAAATGTAAGTTGTTAAAAATTATTAACAAAATCAATTTCTTATTTTTTTTCATGCATTTCATATGGAAAAAGTAGCTTTTAAACGACTTTTAATCTCTTGCCTACCTCTTTAAAAGCTTCAATAGCTTGGTCTAAATGTTCAATTTCGTGAGCGGCGGAAAGCTGAACCCTTATCCTCGCTTTGTCCTTTGGTACCACGGGGAAGAAGAAACCAATAACATAAATTCCTTTCTCCAATAACATATCGGCCATTTGTTGCGATAGTTTGGCATCGTACAACATTACTGGGACTATTGCCGAGTCGCCATTTATAATATCGAATCCAGCCTCTTTCATGCCTTTTTTGAAATAATTAGTGTTAAAATTGAGCTTATCTCGTAAAGAAGTATCCTTATCCAGCATTTCGAATACCTTAATAGAGGCTCCCACGATGGCCGGGGCCAGGGAATTGGAGAATAGATAAGGTCTAGAACGTTGTCTAAGGATTTCTATAATTTCCTTTTTACCTGTAGTATAGCCTCCCATGGCTCCGCCCAGGGCCTTGCCCAACGTTCCGGTTATAATGTCAACCCTGCCGAGCACCCCCTTATCTTCCAGGGTACCCCTGCCTGTTTGGCCAATAAACCCCGCTGCATGGCACTCGTCTACCATAACCAAGGCATCATATTTTTCGGCCAAATCGCAAATTTTATCTAAAGGGGCCAGTAACCCATCCATGGAAAAGACGCCATCCGTAACTACAATCTTAAACCGTGCGTTCTCCCCATTGGCTTTTTTAAGCTGATTTTCTAAATCTTCCATATCGCTGTTGGCATACCGATACCTTTTGGCTTTGCACAACCGCACCCCGTCAATTATGGAGGCATGGTTAAGGGAATCTGAGATAATTGCGTCATCCGGACCTAACAAAGGCTCAAAGACCCCACCATTGGCGTCAAATGCCGCGGCATATAGAATGGTATCTTCAGTACCATAAAAATCCGCTATTTTTTGCTCTAGTTGCTTGTGTATATCCTGGGTGCCACAAATAAAACGTACTGATGACATACCAAAACCATGGGAATCCATGGCATCTTTTGCCGCTTGTATCAATTCTGGGTGCGATGAAAGCCCCAAATAGTTGTTGGCGCAAAAATTTATCACCTCTTCCCCAGAGGAAATTTTGATTACCGCCCCTTGTGCGCCAGTTATAATGCGTTCCTTTTTATAAAGCCCCGCTTCTTCAATATCTTTTAATTCTTGTTGTAAGTGCTTTTCAATTTTACCGTACATATTATTATTGGTTTTATATAAATCTTGGGGTGATCTGATCGCCGATATAAACAATGATCTTATGTGCAACAACGTAACCCATGTTCTCCAATGCTTCGGCATATGCTAAAAGTTGCCCCTTGTGTGCCAAACTCTCTTTGCCTGTTTTATAATCTATGATAGTGGCCATGTTTTTGTTGATCACTATCCTATCGGGGCGTAAAATTACCCCATTTTCGGTAATAATGTCCGTTTCATTCTTAACTAAGTTCCCTTCCTTATAATAGGATATAAGTTTGGGGTGGTTAATTATGCCCAGGATTTTTGCTCTTAAGGGCCCTATTTCATTGTCGGCTATGTCACCACTGCGAATTAGGGTTTCCATTGCGTGGTCCACATCGTGTATGGTAAATATCAATTCCATTAAGAAATGGATAACATTACCCTTATAAATGGCTTCTTCCCTATCAGAACCCCATAGTATGCCCGAAGTGGTTAGGATATTAAAACTAGGACGGTCCTTTGATGAGTATCGGTACAAAATAGTTTCCTGTTTATGGTGCAATGCCCTATCCATGACCTTCTCATCCAAAGAACCAAAGGTGTATTTAAGTTTGTGGTCTTCCCACTGCCCGTTACCGATTAGGTATTTTATAAAAATGCCGGAATAGTAATTTGTTTTAGGCTCTTTTTGGGCCGTCAGGTCTTTCTTTGTAATAATGTAAAGGCCATTAACAGCCCTCGTAAGTGCTACATATAAAAGGTTAAAGGCATCTAACTCCAGATTATGTTGTTCCGCGTCAAATATGTCTTTTGCAGGTTGGTTATAATGAATTACCTCCTTTTTCTTATTTATTAAAACCTCCTTGAACCCTTTAAAGGTTTCCTGAGGAACAGGAAGCCACAGCTTGGGTTCAATCTCTTCATAAATGTTAGAATTGGCATAAGGGAATAGTACGATGGGAAATTCCAAGCCCTTGGCCTTGTGTACCGTCATGATATGAATGGCATTGGTTTTTTCGTTGGCGGTAATACCTAGAACTTCCTTTTTCCTTTCCCAATAACTTAAAAACTGCGATACTCCTGTGCCTTCTTTTTGTTCTACTTCTAAAACAACATCCAATAAAAAGGTAAGGTAGGCATCGGAATCTTGGGCTAACCGAAACTGTTTTATACTATATTCCAAACCATCATAAGGCGAGGAATGCTTCAAATAATCCAGATCAAAACCATACTCTTGCCATAACAAGGTGTTTAGATTGTCTATGTTTTTTTTAATAAAGACATGTCTATGATCCGTTTCAATGGCAAGAAAGTAGAGGATGTCATAAATAATTTCCACATCTTCGGGCTGTATGGTATGTCTTAGTAAGTTAATAAGGAAGGCTACTTTTGGACTACCTTGGAGCAGCAAGGTTTCTGATGAAATTACTGGAATATTGTGCTGCATTAAAAAATCTGCCAGAATTACCCCATGCTTCCTTTTTCTTGTAAGGATACAAATGTCCTTAAAGTTATAGCTCTTTTCCAGCACCTCGTTTAGTATGGACAATACGCTGTTGCAGTACTGCTCATCTTCATTTTTTTCCGCTTCTTCCTCAACAAACAAAAGTTGTACAAGACCACCCTTTTTATGATTGGTCTTTTGCATGTTTCCTTGCTTAAATAGGCTGCTGTAAATGGCACTGCCAAGAAAAGGACTGGTGGCGGTAAAAAAACCATTGTTAAATGTAATAATCTCATCGTAGCTCCTATAATTGGAAGGTAAGTTGTATGTTGTGGGTGAGACCACGAAGGGATTTGTTTCTGAATTTATGAGGTTTAAAAGCTGCTCCGCCTTGCCACCACGCCATCGGTAAATGGCTTGCTTAACGTCACCTACGAGCAAAAGTGAGCCACGCTTTCCTTGTTCGTTTTCACTTTCTAGGGCGTTTCCAATTAAAGGGATCAAATTGTTCCATTGCATTTCGGAAGTATCCTGAAATTCGTCAATGAAATAATGTCGGTACTTTTCCCCCAGGCGTTCATATATAAAAGGCGCCGGCTGATCTTTAATTTCGTTCGATATAAGGGTATTAAAGGACGAAATAGGAAGCAAATTACGATCTTGTGAGATAGTGTTCAATTCTTTTTGAATAGAATTTAAAACGGTAAGTGGTATAATGTTCCCGTGAACGTTTTCCAAAAACGATATCTCATAGATTAAACCTTTAAGCGCTAGGAACAACATCTGGATTTTAGAGGTGAAATCTGTTGATGGCGAAACAACACCCGATTTTACGATGGTGCCTTCCAATAAACTCTGCTCTAATTTGTTGTTGTAAAGCTTTGCCGGGTCTAACAAACCCTCTGAAATTTTTTTAAAATGATTGGGGAGCGTTTGCCGTGGAAAGTCCGATGCATTTAATCCATACTCTTGTATTAGTGTTTCGGCTGTTCTGGCCTGTTCAATTGCTTTATGTTGAAGCTTCTTTTTTTTATCGAGGACAAGCTGCTTAAGGCCTAGGAAATCGGCGATACTTTTATTGGCCAAAATTTTAAGATGCGCCGAATGGTTCTCATTGAACAGTAGTTTGCCAATTTTATTAAGATCATAGGCAATGTCCCAACTCTTGTCATCATCAATTTTGGCAAGGGCAAAATTTAGGAGTACATCGGTCATCTGATTGTCCTTGCCCACTTTGCTTATTAAGCTTGCCACTGCTTCCTCTAGCAGCAGATCTGTATCTAGGGCCACCTCAAAATTCTGCGACAGTTTTAAGTCTTTGGCAAAGGTCCTTATGAGCCTGTGTGTAAATTTATCGATGGTAGAAACATCGAAGAAGGCATAATTGTGAAGAATTTCCTTTAGGGTTCTTTTGGCTCTTTGCCGTAATGTTGGGGGAGCTAAATGCAATTCCTTGGAAATGTCCATGAACATGTCCGGGGCATGCTCCAGATCTTCAATATTGCCAAAAAGAAACAGGCTATCTAAAATACGCTGCTTCATTTCATTAACGGCTTTATTGGTAAAGGTGATGGCTAATATTTGTTGAAAACCTTTATAGGAATGTGAAGAAAGAACAATCTTTAAATATTGCTTTACAAGAGTAAATGTCTTGCCCGAACCGGCCGAAGCATTGTAGATTCTATATGAGGCCTCTTGCACCTGGTTTTATTTGCAAAATACACAATCTAGCGGAGTTCTTAACAAATAATTTATGTAATTTGTTTCTTAAAACCTTAAATTTGGGAAACGAGAATAATTAACTTAAAACACAATTATATTATGGCTTTTGAACTACCTAAATTACCATATGACTACAACGCCTTGGAGCCTAACATAGATGCAAGGACCATGGAAATTCATCATACAAAGCACCACAACGGATATACCACAAAACTGAATGCCGCCATAGCCGGAACGGATCTTGAGGGTAAGTCCATAGAAGATATTTTAAAGAACCTGGACATGGCCAATGGTGCCGTACGCAACAACGGTGGCGGATTTTATAACCATGCACTGTTCTGGGAGATTATGTCGCCAAATGGAGGAGGAGATCCTTCCGGGGATCTTGCCAGTGCCATTAACGACGCTTTCGGTTCGTATGATGGCTTTAAAGATGCCTTTGCCAATGCAGCGGCTACCCGATTTGGTTCCGGATGGGCTTGGTTGTGTGTGCATAAAGGCGGAGGTGTAGAAATTTGCTCTACACCTAATCAAGATAATTCATTAATGCCAAATACCGGTTGCGGAGGTTTTCCTATTTTGGGATTGGATGTATGGGAACATGCTTATTATTTGAATTACCAAAACAGGAGGCCCGATTATATCAATGCGTTTTTTAATGTAATAAATTGGGATAAGGTATCGGCGCTTTATGCTGCCAACAAATAATCTTTCCTTCTAACGATCAAAGAACCATCTTGTTAAATCAGGATGGTTTTTTTTTGCACTGGGATTAATAAATAGAAAAGGGCGGAGAAGTCTCCACCCTTTTCGTCCCAAATCTTACCATAAACTTAACCTACTTATGCTATGGCGATACTAAATTACTGGTATTGTGGGAAATAAAAAAGAAATTTTGAAAAATTTTAGGGTTTAAAGAAGGAATACTTCTTTGGTTTTTGCTTTTAAAAACTAATAAACCATGTTAAAGACTTGATTTTCAGCAATAAAAAAGGCGGAGCATAACTCCACCTTTTTTCCCCAAATCTTACCATGAACTTAACCTACTTATGCTATGGTCCTCCAAATGTAAGTTAAAGTGTGTGCGGGGAAAAAGGTTTTAGTTCAACGCCTATATAATCGGACGAAATGCAAACTCGAAGAAAAGGCATAAAACTAGAGTTCGGGAAATGACCAAAAACAAAAAGGTGGAGCATAACTCCACCTTTTTTCCCCAAATCTTACCATGAACTTAACCTACTTATGCTATGGTCCTCCAAATGTAAGT
>NZ_JBHEBG010000001.1:0-453267 GCF_046557915.1 Spongiimicrobium sp. 3-5 | reverse complement strand
AGTTAAAAGTGTTCGGAGGGAGAAAGGTTTTAGTTTAACACCATTATAATCGGGTGAAATACAGTTTTTGATGGGAGATTATTTAAACAGTGGGAATACAGAGTGGTATGCTGAATGTATGGCAAATAAAAAAGGTGGAGAAGTCTCCACCTTTTTTGCCCCAAATCTTACCATGAACTTAACCTACTTATGCTATGGCGAGTCTAATGTAATTTGGCTTTGCTCCTTAGCGGCCATAAAGACGATAAAAAGCATAAATTATCGACGAAATGCACAAAATGATGTATTTCATCGATAGAATTGTTAATAAGCCCGTTGATTTTTCCCTTCGTAAAAATTGATAAAGGCTCTATTTACCACCTTATTGCCACCCGGTGTTGGGTAATTTCCGGTAAAGTACCAATCCCCTAAATTCTTAGGACAGGCCAAATGTAAGTTCTCTATGGTCTGGTAAATAATTTGAACTTCTGCCTTAACACCTTTTGGACTAAGTAACTCTCCTATTTTTTCGGAAATTTCAATGGCACTAAATGGTGCGTAGAATTCCTTAACGTAATTCACAACATCTTTGTCTTTAGAAGTTACTTGAGACAAACACTTTTTGTAAATTGCATGCACCGCATCCATGGTACCACGATCTTCGTGCAGCTGAAGTGCCGCTTTAAAGGCAATGAAATCCTCTAGTTTGGCCATGTCTATACCGTAACAATCAGGATAACGTATTTGAGGGGCGGAGGATACAACTACAATTTTCTTGGGCAGTAACCTGTCTAAAATTCGAAGGATACTTTTTTTAAGTGTTGTTCCCCTTACAATACTGTCATCGATGATCACTAGATTATCATTTTCTTTTACCGAACCATAGGAAATATCATAAACATGGGCCACCAGATCATCCCTGCTGCTGTCTTGCGTTATAAAGGTCCTTAGTTTGGCATCCTTTATTGCAACCTTCTCTATCCTAGGCCTAACATCCAAGATCTTGTGTAATTCCTCTTTGGTTATCTTGGCGCCAATAGAAAGTATTTGTTCTTCCTTTTTGTTGTTGAGGTAGTTTTGTGCCTCTTTTACAAGTCCAAAAAAGGATGTTTCGGCGGTATTGGGAATATAGGAAAAGACAGAGTTTTTTATGTCGCTGTCTATGGCGGTCAAAATTTGCGGAAAAAGCAGTTTACCCAATTCCTTGCGTTCTTGATATATTTCCTTGTCGCTTCCTCTAGAGAAATAAATACGCTCAAAGGAACACGCCCTACGCTCTCGGGGCTCTAGGATTTGTTTTAGGGAAACACCCCCGTTCTTCTTTATAATAATGGCGTGTCCGGGGTCTAACTCCTTAACCTCTTCATATTTTACATTGAACACAGTTTGTATTGCTGGTCTTTCTGAGGCTACAACAACTACTTCATCGTCTTTATAGTAATAGGTAGGTCTAATTCCTGATGGGTCTCTCAAAACAAAAGCATCACCATGTCCCAATAAGCCGGTCATGGCATAACCTCCATCCCAGTTCTTGGCAGCCTTACCCAAAATTTTGGCCACATTTAAACGATCCGCAATGAGGGGAGACGCCTCTCTTTTATTGTAACCCTCCTTTTTTATTTGTTTGTACAGCTTGGCCACGGCATCGTCTAGAAAATGCCCTATTTTTTCCATTACCGTCACCGTATCCGCCATTTCCTTAGGATGTTGCCCTAACTCTACCAAGTTGCCAAAGAGTTCGTTAACGTTGGTCATATTAAAGTTACCGGCCACGATAAGGTTTCTATGCATCCAATTGTTCTGTCTAAGAAAGGGATGTACGTTTTCTATACTGTTCTTGCCAAAGGTGCCATACCGTACGTGCCCTAACAGCAACTCACCGATATAGGGGATATTCTTTTTTTGCAGTGCAACATCATCTGCATATTCGGGATGTTTTTGCAAAGCGGTATTTATGCGATCATTGATTTGATCAAAAATATCCTGAATGGGTTGTGATTGCACGGAGCGTACCCTGCTCATGTATCGTTCACCGGGCTCCATGTTGATTTTGATACTGGCAAAACCAGCGCCGTCTTGTCCACGGTTGTGCTGCTTTTCCATCATTAGGTACATTTTGTTAACACCGTAAAAGGCAGTACCGTATTTCTCCTTATAGTATTCCAGGGGTTTTAGCAATCGTATCAAGGAAATTCCGCACTCATGCTTAATAGCATCACTCATTGTTTCTCTAAATTAAAAAAGCCCTGAAAGATCAGGGCATATTTTTTATTGCAATTCTATATCAAATTGTGTCAACTTCTTAAACTGAAGCAATCTTTGGGAAGCTTCTTCCCTTTTCAGATTTTCCATCCGTTCAGTGCCAAACCGCTCTACACAGAACGATGCTAGATTGGAACCGTGGATTATTGCATTCTTTAAATTGTTGAACGAAACATTTCTGGTTTCAGTAAGGTAACCGGCAAAGCCACCCGCAAAGGTATCTCCAGCTCCGGTTGGGTCAAATACCTCTTCCAATGGCAGGGCGGGTGCAAAAAAGATATTGTCTTCATGAAACAACAGTGCACCATGTTCCCCTTTTTTTATAACAACGTATTTAGGGCCCATTTTTTGGATCTGGGCGGCGGCCTTAACCAAGGAGTATTCGTTGGTAAGCTGCCTGGCTTCCTCATCATTAATGGTAATGACATCTATTTTTTTGATTACCTGTAATAATTCATCAAGGGTATTGTCCATCCAAAAATTCATGGTGTCCAGGATAATCAGTTTAGGTCTTACCTTCATCTGATCAACGACACTTAACTGTATATTGGGATGCAGGTTGCCAAGCATAACCACATCGGCGTCCGCAAAATTTTCTGGGACCACAGGATTAAAATCAGCAAGTACATTAAGCTCCGTAGCTAAGGTGTCCCTTGTGTTAAGATCATTATGGTACCTACCGCTCCAGAAAAAGGTTTTACCCCCTTTTACAATTTCCAAGGCCGATAGATCTATGTTTTTGCTAGAAAGTAAATCAAGGTATTCTTGTGGAAAATCATCACCCACGACCGAAACAATGGCCGAATCTACATTAAATTGAGAGGCTGCCAAGCCTATGAAGGTACCGGCGCCCCCTAAAATCTTGTCTGTTTTTCCGAAGGGAGTTTCAATGGCATCAAAAGCAACCGTGCCAATTATCAGCAATTTACCCATTAGGTTTAATATTTTTGTGCAAATATACACTTTTGAATATCTAAACGCGATAGCGAAAAGCACTAAATTTTGAAGGTCATTATTTACGCCCAAAATCGGCAGGGATTTCTCCCCATGCCTTGGTCTCCCACTTCACAATTTTGGTATTGTACTCGTTGTTCCTTAACCAATGTAGCGCCCTATCTACCATTTCGAAAACTGCTTTGTTCTTTGCGGTCTTCTTTAGTTTACTGTTGCAGATTTTTTTTCGGATCCAGCTCATGGCGGTTCTAGAATCCGTGTATATTATTCGTTCGCTTTTTTTTTGCTTTAGGTATGCCAAGCCGTGCACCAACGCCAAAAATTCACCTATATTATTGGTTCCTTCATTAAAAGGGCCTTGTTTAAACAATTCCTTTCCCGTCTTTGTGTCTACACCACGATATTCCATAATGCCCGGATTTCCGCTAGAAGCGGCGTCTACCGAAATGGAATTGTAATTTGGTGTTCCTATTCTGAGCAGTTGTTCTTTGGAGAGCGATGCAGTTTTTGTTTTCTTCCCTTTATAATCGTTATAATCACCGTTATATGCTTTTTTTGCCTCGGCAAAAGATGCAAACGACTTGTATTGTGCACCTTTGTAGCCACTGATTGCTGCCTTGCAATCTTTCCAAGTGGTATAAATACCAGGTCGTTTTCCTTTCCAGACGGTATAGAACTTCTCTTTTTTACCCATTTAATGCTACAATAACAGGTTTGAAATCGTTTCCGGAAAGTGCTCATATTCTAGCTGATGCACTTTTTGTGCAATGGTTTCTGCACTATCCTGCGGTAGAATTTTAGTTGTAAACTGCTTTATAATGGCACCGTCATCATATTTTTCGTTGACATAATGGATGGTAATTCCGGTTTCCTCTTCATTATTATCCTTAACTGCTTGGTGTACATGCATGCCATACATTCCCTTACCTCCGTATTTTGGCAACAGGGCAGGATGGATATTTATAATTTTGTTTGGAAATTCTTGCACAAGGTTTTCTGGTATTTTCAATAAGAATCCTGCGAGCACAATAAGATCTGGTTTAAGCCCCTTTAAGGCATCCAATACGCAAGTGGTGTTGTAAAACGCCTGCTTATTAAAACATAAATAGCTAATATTTAGATTGTTGCATCTTTCCAAAACCTTTGCCTGCCTCTTATTGGAAAAAACACAAGCCAAGGTAACCTTTTCATTGCCCTGAAAGTAACGGGCTATATTTTCAACATTGGTCCCGGAACCCGAGGCAAAAAGAACAATTCGTTTCATTAAGCTAATTAAAGGTTAAGCGAGAAGAATTATAGGCTAAAATAATACTCTTGAGCTTAAATTTCTTAAATTACCATACATTTTGACCATAAATAGTGTTATTAAACCAAAGTTTTTTATTTTTGCCAACAATTTAAATATATAAAACCGATATTATTATGTCAGACATTGCATCAAGAGTAAAAGCTATCATCGTTGATAAATTGGGTGTTGATGAGAACGAAGTAGTCGCAGAAGCTAGCTTTACCAACGACCTAGGGGCGGATTCATTGGATACTGTTGAGTTGATTATGGAGTTCGAAAAAGAATTCGATATTCAAATCCCAGATGATCAAGCTGAAAACATTGCAACAGTTGGCCAAGCCATAAGTTATATAGAAGAAGCGAAGTAATTTAATGATTTCTTGGACAAGATTAAAAATATCCATGTGGCAACCGTGCCGCATGGATAATTTTTTTTAATTTACACTTGCCTTAGGGATTATAAACAAAAATTAGGTTCAATGCAGTTAAAGCGAGTAGTGGTTACAGGTTTAGGTGCTTTAACACCTATCGGTAATGATATTGAGGCATACTGGAATGGGTTGAAGAATGGCAAAAGTGGTTGTGCCCCTATCACCTATTACGATACCGAAAAATTTAAAACGAAGTTTGCTTGCGAACTAAAAGGATATGATTCGGCTGATTTTTTTGATAGAAAAGAAGCCAGAAAATTAGACCGGTTTGCCCAATATGCTTTGGTGTCCTCCGACGAGGCCATTAAAGATTCTGGGATGGATTTGGATAAAATAGACAAGTTCAGGGTAGGGGTAATCTGGGGCGCCGGTATTGGTGGTCTGGAAACCTTCCAGAACGAGGTAATGAATTATGCCGCAGGTGACGGCACCCCAAGATTTAATCCTTTCTTTATTCCAAAGATGATAGCGGATATTGCCCCTGGCAATATCTCCATCAAACATGGTTTCATGGGGCCTAACTATACCACAGTATCGGCCTGTGCCTCTTCGGCGAACGCCATGATAGATGCACTTAACTATATCCGTTTGGGACATTGCGATGTTGTGGTAACAGGAGGTAGTGAAGCTGCCGTTACCATAGCAGGAATGGGCGGGTTTAATGCCATGCATGCCCTATCTACAAGAAATGAAAGTCCGGAAACGGCTTCTAGGCCTTTTGACGCTACCAGGGATGGTTTTGTTTTGGGAGAAGGAGCAGGAGCCCTTATCTTGGAAGAATATGAACACGCCAAGGCAAGAGGCGCAAAAATTTATGCTGAGGTTGCCGGAGGAGGTATGTCTAGCGATGCTTATCATATGACAGCGCCCCATCCAGAAGGAATTGGAGTGGTACGGGTTATGCAAAATTGCTTGCGCGATGCCGGAATGCAACCTGAGGATATAGATGCGATCAACACACACGGTACATCTACGCCCTTGGGTGATGTTGCCGAGCTGAAAGCAATTTCACAGGTATTTGGCGATCATGCGCCCAATATCAACATCAATTCTACCAAATCTATGACCGGTCATTTATTGGGGGCTGCTGGTGCCATTGAGGCCATAGCATCTATTTTGGCCATGGAAAATAGTTTGGTGCCTCCTACGATAAACCACGAAACCGTGGACGAGAACATAGACCCATCTTTAAATTTAACGCTTAACAAGGCGCAGAAACGAGAGGTTAAGGTTGCCATGAGCAACACATTTGGGTTTGGAGGTCATAATGCATGTGTTGTTTTCAAAAAAATCAGTTAAACAAAAATGAGTTTTCCCGCCAATATATTTAATTCCCATCCGAAGGAGGATGGGGATTTTTTTTTGGGAATAACAAAAATTTTAGGATTTAGACCAAAGGATCTCGAAATATTTAAAAAAGCTTTTCTACACAGATCAGCCAATGAAAAGGATGAAAGTGGTACCCCTATGAACTATGAGCGCTTAGAATTTCTGGGCGATGCTATGCTTGGGACTATTATTTCCAAACATCTTTACAACGAAGTGCCTAACGGCGATGAAGGATATCTTACCAAAATGAGATCTAAAATCGTAAGCAGGGAACATCTTAACGAATTGGGGAAAGATTTAAACCTTATCAAGTTTGTTAAGAGCCGTATCCCAAAGTCGCATTTCGGGGATAATATACATGGAAACGTATTTGAAGCCCTAGTGGGGGCCATTTATTTGGATAGGGGATACAACTTTTGTGAAAAGTTCATAAACGAAAGGGTCATAGAACCTTATGTTGATATAGAACTGCTCGAAGGCAAAGTAATTAGCTATAAGAGCTTGATCATTGAATGGTGCCAAAAACAGAAAAAATTATTTCACTTCGATATTTATGAAGATACGGGTAACGATGTTATGAAACATTTTGCGGTTAAGCTTTCCATAGAAAACAAAGTTATGGCCAAAGCAAGAGCTACCTCAAAAAAGAAGGCGGAGGAAAAAGCTTCCAAAAGAGCCTATTTTGCTTTACAGGACAGAATGGACAAATCTTAAGGCCAAAACCTGTAACTCTAACGTTTTCGTGGGCACTTGCCGTTTCAAACCCCGCTATTGGCTAGGCTAGTTTCTTTATTAATTATATATTTACGTCTTCATGTGAGGAGTTATGGCAGTTGTACATAAAATTTCCAAAGATTTTTATGATGATTCGTTTAAATTGATCGCCTTGCACAGTAGCTTGGAAGATTACGCTGCTGCCTATGCCATCAATAAATATTTAAAATCGAGCTTGCAACGTCCCCGTATGGATTTGGACATATCCGAGAACGTATCTTTCCCATTTTTTGAATGGAAAGACCTGATAAATGACAAGTACTGGACTTTGATAACGAACACAAGTATGGGGGAATCGGATTTGGACCAAAACGGTCTTTTTCGGGACGAAACCTCCTATACCGTGCACTATCTAGTATCCGAATATAAAGAGGTGGATTACTTTTTGAAAATTGAACAGGACGATCTGGATGTTACCGAAGATCTCGTAAAAAGCCTTTTGGCCATACCAGAGATGATTACCGCCTATACCATAGAAACCAACACACTAAAATCTAAACAAAATTTAATCTTTTAAGAAGATGCCAAGTAAAAAAAAGACCAAGATAGTAGCAACCCTAGGACCTGCGACCAGTAAGAAGGAAGTGCTACGAGACATGATTGCGGCCGGAGTGGATGTCTTTCGAATAAATTTCTCCCATGCCGATTATGAAGATGTGATCGAGCGCATTAAAATAATACGTGAGTTAAACGAAGAGTTAGGAACAAGCACTTCCATTTTAGCTGATCTACAAGGCCCAAAACTTAGGGTTGGGGCAATGGCCGGAGAGGTTGTTGTTGCGCCAGGCGATGAAATAGTATTTGCTACCGGAAAACCTTTTGAAGGGACAGCGGAAAGGGTATATATGAACTACGATAGTTTTCCTAAAGATGTAAAACCGGGGGAGCGCGTTCTGTTAGACGATGGGAAACTTATGTTCGAGGTAGTTTCTACCAACAAGAAAGATCAGGTTACGGCTAAGGTAATTCAAGGCGGACCATTAAAATCCAAGAAAGGGGTAAACCTACCAAACACTAACATTTCGTTACCCGCATTAACTGAAAAGGACATTAAAGATGCCATTTTTGCAATTTCCTTGGATGTGGATTGGATTGCATTGTCCTTTGTGCGTTTTAGTCAAGATCTAATCGATCTTCAGAACATTATAAAAGAACATTCCGAGCACAAAATTCCAATAATTGCCAAAATAGAAAAACCCGAGGCGGTTGATAATATTGATAAGATTGTGGCCTATTGCGATGGCCTCATGGTAGCACGTGGTGACCTTGGAGTGGAAGTGCCGGCCCAAGAAGTACCATTAATTCAGAAACAGTTGGTACTGCGGGCAAAAAAAGCTAGGATTCCTGTTATCATAGCGACCCAGATGATGGAAACTATGATTACCAGTCTTACTCCTACCAGAGCGGAAGTAAACGATGTGGCCAATTCTGTAATGGATGGCGCAGATGCCGTAATGCTATCTGGTGAAACCTCCGTGGGAAACTATCCGGTGCAGGTAATAGAAAAAATGTCGAGCATACTAAAAAGTGTGGAAGGTTCGGACTTAATTGCGGTCCCTCACGATCCACCCCATATACGTACCAAAAGGTACATTACCAAATCCGTATGTTACCATGCGGCCATTATGGCCAATGAAATTAAAGCAAAGGCCATTTCAACGCTTACCAATAGTGGTTATACCGCTTTTCAAATATCGGCATGGAGACCTAGTGCACATATTTTGGTGTTCACATCCAACAAAAGAATACTAACCCAATTAAACCTTCTTTGGGGGGTAAAGGCATTTTATTACGATAGATACGTTTCCACTGACGAAACCATCGAAGACGTAAATAAAATAGCTTGCCAAAAAGGCTTTTTGGATACAGGAGACATGTTAATTAGTTTGGCCGCAATGCCGATTAAAGATAAGGGAATGGTAAATACCTTAAGGGTAACGGAAATAGAAAGCTGTAATTTTTAATCCTAGTATCTATATAAGACCGTGTTTGCACAAAGGTCTTGAGGTTAGCAGATGATATCACGATCTTTTGCTGTAAATAAGGTTAGCCTAAGCCACTTCTTTTTCAAAGGCAATAAAGTTTACCACCTTGCCCCTTTTATCAAAAACTGGCCCGCCCTTGATCCAACATTTGTAGGGCTCTCCGTTTTTTCTATAATTTAGGATGGTAGCTTCAAAAGGAACCTTATTTTTTACCGCCTCAGATATATAAGCGGTAGTTTCCCTATTAGTACCCTCTCCTTGGAACATTTTGGGTTTTTTACCTAAAATCTCCTCCGGTTTATATCCATTCATCCCATGAACATTATTGGAAGCGTGTACAATACTTAGATATGGATCTGTTACAATGATTACGCTCTCTTTTTGAAGCAGTTCCTCTTCAAATACGGAGGAATAGGACCAATTATTGGTTTTAGACAAAACGTTCAACGAATGGATATCCGCATAATTTTTGCACAGCTTATCGAAGTAAGTACTAAAGATATCCCAAGAAAGTATAGATGGGCCGGTTATTTTTTGAGTATTGTAAAATTTATGTGCTGCCTTGTCGTAATCGTTTATTTCTGTCATAAGGGTAAAATCTTAAAATGGATCGGCTACCAAAAAGAAAGTTCAATATTACCAAAAGATTCCTTTGTGCAAAAGTTTGTTTAAATGATTAACAGTTTTGTTTAACAATCACTTCATGGTATGTCTTTATCTTGATGTAAGTATAAACAAAAAAAAAGGACTTATGTAATTGAAAAAGCTACTTACATGTCCAATTCCTCCAAAATAAAAGGATAAAAGGGCTTATATTATCCGCGAAATCTATGAAATTTATACTATGAAACTAGAGTTCTCCAACCCCAAAACAACGTCAATATTTGGTCTTACAGATGATATACTTGCAAACGAGGCTTCTTTTTCGATAAGCTCGGGGACCATAAAAATTCTGTGGAACAGGAACAATACCCCAGTGAAATTTGAGGTAGACGGATTGGAAATAGAATTGCTTCCTGGCCAGTTGGTGACCACTACGTATCTGCAACATGTTTCCTATAAAGTTTCGGAATTGCCGTTAACGGCATTTTTGTTCAATAGAGAGTTTTACTGTATTACGGACCATGATAGCGAGGTCTCTTGTAACGGCATTCTTTTCTTTGGAACGCAAGACCTTCCTATAATTACCATACCAAAAGAACAGGAGCGTAAGTTTAATATATTGTTGGAGGTATTTATTGATGAGTTTAATACCCCAGACAAAATTCAGGGCGATATGCTACAAATGTTATTGAAGCGGCTAATCATTATGTCTACCCGCTTGGCCAAAGAACAGCTTATTGTAAAAAAGTTGGATAACGAGCATATAGATGTCATTAGAAAGTTCAATGTTCTGGTAGATTTACATTTTAAGACGAAACGCAAAGTCAGTGATTATGCGGATATGTTATACAAATCTCCCAAGACCCTTTCCAATTTGTTCGCTATTTACAACCAAAAATCACCACAACAAATTATCTTGGAACGCCTGGCTCTGGAAGCCAAGCGACTAATGAATTTCTCCGACAAGCAAAATCAGGAAATAGCTTACGAATTGGGCTTCAACGATCCGGCACACTTTAGTAGGTTCTTTAAAAAAATGACCGCATATTCACCTACCCAGTATAGAGAATCTGCCCTTTTAGGCGGTTGAGGGAAATTTCTACAAGCCTTCGGGCAATTACGCCTAACACCTCAGTGCTTTTGTATCGCATCTTTGCCTTGTAATTTAAAAACGGTAAAAGATGCATATAAGTCACAAATCCATTTTTAATCTCATCGAGATTTTCAGACAAGAAAAAAAAGCTGTAGTAAATACTATAAGTCCAAAGACGCATTGTGAGGAAAAGCACCATCACGATTTTTATTGTGATGCTGAGAAACCGCACATTCAATTTTAAAATTAACGGAGTATCAATTAGTCCCCGATTTACTTTAGGGACAAGTAAAATTTAAGATCATGAGCACATTTAATGTACCAAAAAGAGAAGAAGTAAGCGAAAACAACCAAGCGATATTCGATAACTTGGAAAAAGCAGTAGGGTTTGTTCCCAACCTGTATGCAACGTATGCACATTCAGAAAATGCCTTGGGGAACTATTTAACTTTGGCCAACGCCAAAACCTCCTTGAAAGCCAAGGAGAAAGAGGTTATAAACCTGGCTGTGAGCGAAGTAAATAACTGTACGTATTGTTTGTCTGCCCATACCGCCATAGGAAAAATGAATGGTTTTACGGATGACCAGATATTAGAACTAAGGGCAGGATACGCATCATTTGATAACAAGTTGGATGCATTGGCACGCCTTTCAAAAAATATTACGGAAAATCGTGGAGCAGCATCGGAAGCTGTAGTAGACAATTTTCTGAATGCAGGATGGACCAAAGAAAACCTTATAGACACCATAGTTGTGGTCGGCGACAAAACCATTTCCAACTATTTGCATAGGACTACAAATGTTCCTATAGATTTTCCAGTTGCACAACCTTTACAGAGCGTAGAAGTTTAATTTTTAAATCATATTTATAAAACAACAAGAGTATTATGAAAAAAGTAATTGTATTAGTAACAATGATTGTCGGGGTAGCATTTTCTGCCAATGCCCAAGATAAGATGATGAAAGAATCCTCCAGTACTATTAGCTTGGAGCAGACACCAGGTGAATTTACCCAAAAACAGATTACCGTTAAGGAAGGTACCTATGTTTTTGAAATTTCCAACAATGGTGTGGGACACGATGTAGGTTTTGTTTTGGTGGAAAAAGGTAAGGATGTTTCCAAACCCGAAAACCATATTCAAACAGCTTATGTTACCAAAGCAGTAGCCACAGGGACTAAGCAAGCTTCCAAGCCTACTAAATTGAGTAAGGGAGAGTATGTATATTTTTGCCCATTAAACCCAACATCTACGGATAACACGCTGGTAGTAAAATAATTTGTTGAGAGTTAGGTTTTGACAAGGCCCGGAGGTTTTATACTTACCGGGCTTTTTCTTTCATTAAAAATCAAACTTAAGCTGCACAGTAACAGTCTCTTCCTGAGGTGTTTCTTTTTTTTCGGTGTTTAGATTGGCCAGAGAGATACCGAGTAAGCGTACCGAATTTTGCATAGTCTGCTGATAAAGGAGCTCCTTGGCGGTCTCCATGATCAGATTTTTATCGGCAATAAAATAGGGGAGGGTTTTGCTACGGGTCTGTAGTGTAAAATCACTGTATTTAATTTTAAGAGTAATCGTTTTACCGGCAATTTGCGATTTCCTTAAGCGCTTCTCGAGCTCTGTTGCAATATTTTCTAGACGCTCTAGCATAAAAACCTCACTACTTAGATTTTCGTTAAAGGTACGCTCTGCTCCCACACTTTTTGGAATGCGATGTGGCTTTACCTCGCTATGATGAATTCCTCTTACTACATTGTAATAAAACGATCCACTCTTTCCAAAATGTTGTTCCAAGAACTCCAGCGGTTTGGTTTTAAGGTCTTTTCCGTTAAAAATACCTAGTTTATACATTTTTTGTGCCGTTACCTTACCTACACCGTAGAACTTTCTAATTTCCAAATCCTCCAAGAACTGAAGAACCTCTTCCGGATTTACGGTTTTCTGTCCGTTAGGTTTATTGTAATCGCTGGCCACTTTGGCTATAAATTTGTTAATGGAGATTCCTGCAGATGCTGTAAGTCCTAGTTCGTCGTGGATACGCTGTCTAATTTCCCTTGCAATCAAGGTTGCCGAAGGGTTTCCCTTTTTGTTTACGGAGACATCAAGATAAGCTTCATCTAGAGAGAGCGGTTCTACCAAGTCTGTGTAATGGTGAAAGATCTTTCGTATTTCCAGTGAAATTTCCTTGTAACGCGCAAACCTGGGTTTAACAAAGATTAGCTCTGGGCAGTTTCTCTTCGCCAAATAACCACTCATAGCACTGCGCACACCAAATTTTCTGGCCTCATAACTAGCCGCCGAAACCACCCCTCTTTTTTCACCTCCGCCTACAGCCAAGGGTTTGCCCTTTAGTTCAGGATTGTCTAGTTGCTCTACGGAGGCATAGAAGGCATCCATGTCTACATGTATTATCTTTCTTAAGGGAAGGGCATCGGACATCATACAAATTTAAGTGATATCTTAGTTAGGTGAAAATAAACGGAAAGAGGATATAAGACTTTAAGCGGGCCAGTAGCAGCGAGGTTATGATAGAGATAGAACGTAAGTTTTTGATAAATTCAGTGGCATATAAAGAAGAAGCTTTTACCCACGAGAACATAGCACAAGGCTTTTTAAATACCCACCCAGCACGAACTGTAAGAGTGAGAATCACAGGTGATACCGCCTTTTTAACCATAAAAGGAAAATCGAATACGGCTGGGACCACACGGTTTGAGTGGGAGTCAAAAATAAAAGTAGAAGATGCCCAGGAACTCTTAAAACTATGTGAAGAAGGCATTTTAGTGAAAACCAGATATAAAGTAAAAGTGGAAAATCATATTTTTGAGGTCGATGAGTTCCATGGTGCCAATGAAGGTTTAACTGTTGCCGAGGTTGAACTGAAAGAGGAAGGGGAGGCTTTTAAAAAGCCCGTGTGGTTGGGAACCGAGGTCACCGGAGATATAAGATATTATAATTCGCAATTGAGTAAAAAACCATATAAAAACTGGAAATCATGAAACATTATACATTGTTGTTATTGTTTTTGATGCTACAAGCCTGTGCGGAACAAAAAGCTGAAGCAGCTGAGGCAGAAACAACGAAAGAGATTGAAAAAACGGCAAAAGAAATAAAGGCAGCCCTGACCGAAAAGGGTTTTGAGGTTTTTGATTATGTAGATGAGACCACCAAAGACACGCTTCTGATGCAAAAGTACTTTATAGCGTTTCTTAAAAAAGGGCCTAACCGCACCGGTACCAAGGAACAAATCGATAGTTTACAGATTCTTCATTTAGAGCACCTTACAAGGATGTATTTAGAAGGCTATGCAGATATTTCAGGACCTTTTGGAGAAGATGGCGAGATACGCGGTATTACCATATACAACACGCCAACGTTGCAGTTTGCGGACAGTTTGGCAAATATGGATCCTATGGTCAAATCCGGCAGGCTGGTAATAGAAATGCATTCTTGGTGGGCGGGTAAAGGCTTTCCTTTACGCTAATATAGCTGATAGTATTACAAGAGGATAAGAATTACGAAGATTCCATATGGGTCGAGGCAACCTTTACGTAAACTGCGGCAATTCTTATTGATTCCTCTTGTAATTTTTTTGCCCCATTTCTTTAAAATTAGGCACTTAGGAAAACAAAACCTATGGTAAAACCATAAAAATCAACTACTTAAATTGCATATTTGGAATTTTAAAACAAACGGAGTTATCAAATTAAGAAAGGGATACCTTTAACGGCTATTGTGCCAAAATACCCTCTTTCTCTAGTATTGGAATATGGGAAAGACTATTTTCGTTGATGGTATGTTTTTTAAAAATGTACACCTTCTCATACAGCTTATCGTCAGCAAAGAAAGTTACATAAAACTCATTGTTAAGCGCAAAGACATCTTCTTGTAAGGGTTCTATTTTTTCGAAAGATTTTGCCTCAACAACACCAAGACCATGTCTCATGATTGAGGTTTTGGTATCCCCATCATAACCTTTGGAAACTATTAATACCATATCTATTTTGGTATCCCTATTGTTTATTATATAGGCGTTCCAATCCTTGGATAAAAATTCGTCGTTCCATTCGTGCACAATTGCCACATAAACATCTTTGGCAATTGGGATTTCGATATCTTTTTTCATTTATTTAAAACGAACTCTTAAACTGTGCCAGAAAACGAACATCGTTCTCACTGAGCAAGCGAATGTCCGAAATTTGGTGCTGCAACATAGCTATTCTGTCAATGCCCATACCGAAAGCAAAGCCCGAATATTCTTCGGAGTCTATACCACAATTTTCCAACACATTGGGGTCTACCATACCGCATCCCATAATTTCTAACCAACCTGTACCCTTGGTTATTCTATAATCAGTCTCCGTTTCCAATCCCCAATAAACGTCTACCTCTGCACTTGGTTCTGTAAAGGGGAAATAAGAAGGTCTTAACCGTATTTTAGATTTTCCAAAAAGTTCCGTAGTAAAAAATTGCAGAGTTTGTTTTAAATCGGCAAAGGAAACATCCTTGTCTATATAAAGTCCTTCTACCTGATGAAAAAAGCAGTGCGATCTTGCCGAAATAGCCTCATTGCGATACACTCTTCCGGGAGATATAGTCCGGATAGGAGGTTTATTGTTTTCCATATAGCGCACTTGTACCGATGAGGTATGTGTGCGCAGTAGTATGTCCGGATCTGTTTGGATGAAAAAGGTATCTTGCATATCCCTTGCAGGATGGTATTCTGGGAGATTTAGAGCGGTAAAATTATGCCAGTCGTCCTCAATTTCTGGGCCTTCGGATACATTAAAACCAATTCTAGAAAAGATTTCTATGATTTGGTTCTTTACAACGGAAATTGGATGGCGTGCTCCCAATTCCAAGGGTTCACCGGGACGCGTAAGATCTCTACCGGAGGCCTTTTGTTTGGTATTGTCCTCCAGTGCTGCTTTTAGCGAGTTTACTTTGTCCGTGGCCGAAGTCTTTAACAAATTTATTGTTTGTCCAAACTCCTTTTTTTGATCATTGGACACATTCTTAAACTCCGAAAAGAAATGGGTCAACAATCCTTTTTTTCCGAGATATTTAATTCTGAAAGTCTCGATATCCTCCAAGTTGTCAGCGGAAAACTTTTCAACTTCGGTAATGTGCTGCTTTAAAGTATCGATCATACCATTGGTCTAAGAACGGCAAATTTAAAACTTTTATACCAGTACTTAAATTATTTAGGCTCCAAAGCGGCATATTCTTCACGGATGTTGTTTTTGATCCATGTAAGACATTCATCAAAAGTGGGAAAGAGATGTTCCCTAGGGACCAAATCAGGAATAATGTCTATACGTTCCATCATATATTTGGGCTGATCGGGTACATCTACAAGAAGTACATTAATATCTTGCTTTTTTAGATCTACCAATACATCTTCCAAGGCGTATAATCCGGACTGATCTATATATTGCATCCGGTCCATCCGGATAATTACCGAAGAGGCCGAACTTGGAATTTGGCTCGCCAACTGCTGAAAATCACTCGTAGAACCAAAAAATAAAGGCCCCTTTATATGTTTAATAAATACTTTTTCCTTTAATTCCATAGGGAATTCGGATTCATCCGCCCAGGATTTTTCCTTTATCAAAGACTTCACATCGGAACGTTCGGCGGTTAGATCACCCATTTTTTTCATGAACATCAACGAAGCGATTACCAGACCTATACCCACGGCATAGACCAAATTCCAAATAGAGGAAAGCACCATTACTATGAGCATAATAATTACCTCCGAACTCAATTTTATAGGCCCTACACTCAAATCTCTAGGTAAACTTGGGATAGCTCTAAGACCTTTATAATCCATGACCCCTATCCCAACGGTCACTAAAATTCCTGCAAGAACTGAAGCCGGGATTTGTGAAGCTACCGGGCCTAATGCCAATAGTACAACCAATAGCATTACACCTGCGAGCATTCCTGATAGTCTTGTTTTTCCACCTGCATTGATGTTCACTACGGTTCTTATAGTAGCACCCGCACCAGGTATTCCCCCAAATATTGCCGCTACACTGTTTCCAATACCTTGGCCAACCAGCTCCTTGTTAGGACTGTGTTTGGTCTTGGTCATGTTATCGGCAACAACGGATGTAAGCAAGGAATCTATGGCCCCGAGAAGGGCAAGAGTAAGTGCGGTAAATATATAAGGGGTAATCTTACCAAGGCTAAACCCTGTAAATATTTCCAAATTGGGTACAGGGAGGCCCTGCGGAATTTCTTCTATGGGCCTGTAGGGCAGGCCAAAACCATAAGCCACCCCCGAAACTACCAATAAGGCCACCAGTGTACTTGGAATTGCCATTGTAATTCTCTTAAAACCATAGATGATAATAATAGTTGCCAAAGCAAGGACAAGCTCTAACCAACTTATGTTTTGCAGTGCCCGTGGGAGTACTTTTATTGTGCCAATTACTCCGGATGCTTCCTTGGCCGCTAAAGTTTTGGCCTCATCCAAAATATCGTTTTCGGTAGTTTTACTGGCCCTTGAAATGGTCTCTTTAAAATCTTCCAGAACCAAAATACCCTCACCAGCTTCTTCCCTTAATATATTCTCAAGGATAAGTTCTTCGGCCTCTGGTTTAAATTCTTGCACATAGGTTTCATCCTCTTTAGGGTAGTAACCTACAGAAGGCAGAACCTGAGTAACTATAATAATTACCCCAATGGCGGTCATAAAACCCGAAACTACCGGATATGGAATGTATTTAATGTATTTGCCAAGACCTAAGGCGCCAAGACCAATTTGCATAATACCGGCCAAAAGAAAAACAGAGAGGATAGCAGGAAGCGCTTTGGCCACATTTCCGTCGTTAACCGCAATAATACCTGCGATTACAACCATACTTACCGCGGTCATTGGAGCTGTTGGCCCCGAAATCTGCGTGTTGGTTCCGCCAAACAGTGCGGCGAAAAAACTAATAAATATTGCTCCGTATATACCTGCGCTTGGTCCTAGACCAGAACTAACCCCAAAGGCAAGTGCTAGTGGAAGGGCAACGATCCCGGCGGTGACACCACCAAACAGGTCGCCCTTAAAGTTGGAAAAAAGTTTGCTCATAGTTATTTTAATAGTAACGCTATTAAGATAACATTTTTAATGAAAATGAAAAGGCCAATGTTTTGTTAAACATTGGCCTTGTTTCCGATTAAGATTGTGGTTAATCGAAAAATGTCACTTTTCCATTGCGGATATCATACATTGCGCCTACAAGACGTATTTCGCCATTGCCTTCCATATCGCTAAGAACAGGGCTTTTAAGTCTCATGTTGTCCAATGTTAAATGTACGTTTGTAGTAGCAACCTCATCTACGAACACGGCATTTTGGGAGTTTCGCAAGCTGTTATCCTGAGGCTCTTTCACCGCTTCTACGGCGGGCTTTATTTTGCTTACCAAAGCGGTTAAATTCCCAAGTTTGGCGTCATCACAAGCTCCTTTTACCGCACCGCAACCGGTATGGCCAAGGACAACCACCACTTTGGTGCCCGCCAATTTGCAAGCAAATTCAATACTCCCAAGGATATCTTCGTTTACAATATTCCCTGCGACCCTGGCACTAAAGATATCTCCAACACCTTGATCGAAAATTAGTTCGGCAGACACCCTAGAATCTATGCAACTTAGAATTGTGGCAAAAGGATACTGCCCTGTGGCCGTTTCGCTTACCTGCCCTAGCAGGTCCCTGTCCAAAGCGCTGCTGTTTTGAAATCTGACATTGCCATTCTTTAGTTGCTGTATGGCACCCATGGGCGTCATTGCCGCCTGTGTTTCTTTTGTTTGTGCTTTCATAGTTATGATTTTATGCTGATCTTAATTTAAAAAATTCTATATAGCTACTTGGATTTTCTGCGATACCACGCTCCGAGATTAGCTTAATATTTATATTCCTGTTTTTCGCCTTTTCAACAAAATCATCAAGAATCTCTAGAATATCATTGTCCAAATATCTTGTTTTCCTAACATCCAATTCAAGATACGTATTTTCGGGTAATTGATCTAACTCCTTCAAAATGGCACCTTTGTTGAAGAAAGTAACCTCTTCGGCAAGCGTCATTTTTATTTTATGGGTTCCGTTGCTCTTATCTTCCAAATGAAGAAAATGAGAATTTTGATAGCTTTTTATCAAAATTACCACAATACCCACGGCAAGGCCTAGACCAATACCAATTAGGAGATCTGTGAAAATAATTCCCAAAACGGTAACCGTAAATGGTATAAACTGTTTCCATCCCATGTCATACATTTTCTTAAATAGTGCTGGCTTGGCCAATTTATAGCCTACAATGAACAAAACGGCAGCCAATACCGACAGGGGAATCATATTCAACAATTTCGGGATTAGGATAACAGAGGTCAATAGAAAAAACCCATGGATAATAGCGGACATTTTACTTCTTCCTCCCGATTGAATATTGGCAGAACTTCTTACTATTACCTGTGTAATAGGTAATCCGCCGATCATTCCGGAAATCATGTTTCCTGTTCCCTGTGCTAAGAGCTCCCTATTGGTGGGAGTTACTCTTTTTCGGGGGTCTAACTTATCCGTTGCTTCCACACAGAGCAAGGTTTCTAAACTAGCCACTAAAGCAATGGTGAAAGCTGTTATCCAAATCTCTGGATTTGAGATTTCCCCAAAATTGGGAAAACTAAACTGGGCTATAAAGGAAGCGGCATCTTCCGGGATGGGAACGCTTACCAAGTGATCGGTAGAAATAGACCAGGTAGCGGAACCTTTAGTGGCCACAAAGAAAATAATACCTACGGCTACGGCTACAAGAGGTCCTTGAACCAATTGAAACAATTTCCCTTTTTTACTGAGCACCTTATCCCAAAGAACAAGGATTGCCAAGCTTACAAAGGCAATAAATGTTGCACCCGGACTTATATAGTTGAACGAATTAAAAATTTCTGAGAAGGTGTTTTCCCCATCTATCTGAAAAAATGCAAAATCGCCCTCAGGGTCCGCATCGTATCCAAAGAAATGTGGTATTTGTTTTAAGATAATAATGATACCTATACCGGTAAGCATTCCCTTTATTACGGATGAAGGAAAATAATAACCTATAATACCGGCTTTTAGAACCCCAAAAAGGAGTTGTATTGCACCACCTAGAACAACAGCCAGTAAAAAGTTTTCATAACTACCAAGGGCCCCTATAGCAGTAAGTACTATAGCTGCCAACCCGGCGGCGGGGCCACTTACCCCGATTTGAGATCCACTTAACGCGCCAACAACGATACCACCCACAATTCCTGCAATCAATCCGGAAAAAAGAGGTGCGCCACTGGCCAAGGCAATACCCAAACAAAGAGGTAATGCCACAAAAAATACAACGATACTTGCAGGCAAGTCGTTTTTAATATACTTGAACATATCAAAAAAGTTATTTAGCCTTCCATCCCAAAAAGGAAAAGAAGACAGTTAGTTAAAGGTTGAAAAATGTAAAATAACTTAGATGGTATGTTCTGGCGGGGGAAGCAGAATTTCGGTAGCGTAATCTGTGTATAGGACAACACGAAAGTTGTTGTCATCTATTTTTTCTTTGAGTAGTAAATTCGTATGTAAATCAGAAAAATGAAGGAAAAAGTCCTTTTCAACCAGCTCCTTTTTTTCTTCCTTCTTTTTTTCTTCTTCATTAAAGTCAACCACCCACATCGTATTCTCGCTGTTATCCAAAAGGGTAACTACCGATGGTGCCAATATGGAGGCTATCAGTAAAAACGATATTATAAAATGGGCTACAGACTTGAACATTAAATTCGAAATTTTACCAAAGATAAAAGTATTGCTATCACATATTGTTAAAGAAAGTCTAAAAATCTTTCAACAATTTTATGTCTTCGGAGGAAATCCATCCGGTTTTGCCATCGACAAGTGCTATCTTTTTCCAATCGTCCAATACTTCCAATACGTTTACCTTAGTGCCTTCATGTAATTTAAACGCTTGTTGACTTCGATTATTTGGCTCGGATTTTACAATACTTTCTTCCTGGAATACAATGGCAGGCTGATCTTCGGAAAAGTCAGTATACTCAATGTATGCAAGCAAAATGGAAATCACTCCTATGATCAAAGCTACAATACTGCTTACAAAAGCTATACGCTTGTGCGAAGAATATCTTAGAAAGTAAAATAATAGATAGGCAAGTACAAAGATCATAATACAGACCACCGAGACGTAGGCCCATTGTTCGAAGGACAAAACCTCTACAATATTCCTATAAATTTTTGAAAGCCCTGTTTCTGGTAATTGCTCTATAGCATCCAACGTCATATTTTGTGCAAAACTAAGATTGTTCTTTATTTCGGGATCGTTGGGTTTTAACAATAGTGCTTTTTCATAGTAATAGATACTAGGCGCTATTTGGCTCATTTTGTAGTAAGCATTTCCCAAGTTATAATATAGCTCTGCAGAATGCTCCCCATTATCTAAAATTTTTAAATAGCTCTCTACGGCCTTTTCGTATTCGCCGGCATTATAGGCCTTGGTTGCCCTACTAAAAAGTGCATTATTCTGTGCACTCCCCAAAAAGAAGGGCAACAAAATAAGAATGATGGTCAACTTTTTCATACTATAATTGTTTGTCCAAATAAGAAATTACTTCACTTGCCTTGCTGTAATCTTGCTGCATCTGAACTTCTGAAAATGGGCTATATCTTGCTAACTCACAATTCTCTAAAAGTGCAATAAAGCTTTCTTGTGTGTTATCGTCCACTTTTCTTTCGGTAAGCAAAGATGCTATTTTGTCTTTGCTGAATTCCGAGGTCTCTATTTTTAATTTGGCTTTTAGATAGTTATGTAACGCCTTTTCCAATGCAATGTAAAATGCTTCTTTGTTCCCTAGGGTCTTTTTGGCATCGGAAAGATATTTCCTTGCCAATTTATTAGCTTTTTTAATTCTGTTCCCTGCTACATCACTAGCTATGGCTTCTCGTTTTTTACCAAAAATTATGGCAATTGGAATTAGCGCCAACGGAAGTAGCAGCCAAAGATAAAAGTTGGTAGAACCAAAAAAGTAATGTGTACCTATGGGGACTAAATTGGGCTTAAGTTTAATGAAGTTAAACTGGTTGCCCGTACTTACAACTGCTTGTCTATTGGCTGATATGGGGCCAGGGGCTCCTATAGATCCGTTGCTTGGTCCCTCCGCTACGTTGATGAGGATTTCATCTGAATTAAGGGTATGATATTTTTCTGATTTTGGGTCGAAATAGCTAAAAGATATACTCGGAATAGGATACTTGCCCCTATATGAAGGCACAATAGTGTAGTTGTTACTTACTTTTCCTTCCATTCCAGAAAGGGTTGTACGTACGTTCTCCTCAAATTCTGGCTCATAAACCTCTAGGGAGCTGGGCAAACTAGGTTCTGGTAACTGAAACAGTTTTAGGTTGCCTTTGCCTTTTACCTCTACTTGGGCTTGCAAAGATTCGGAAGCATTGAGGTTGGTTTTGCTTGCCGTTACAAAAAATTTAAAATTACCTACGGCACCTCCAAAGTTTGCCGGTTTGCCCGCTGTGGGTAACGCTTTTACGTTTAGCGTACGTTTCCCCGCAGACACCGTTTTGTTGGTTTGGGTATACACCCTGCCTCCAAAAAAATCGCGTCTATTGGTAGGGACATCTATGGTTACATCCAGGGATAGCGGTTCAATCTCTAACTTCCCGGATTTTTGGGGATAGAGCACCACTCGTTTCAAAATAACGTATCGGTATGCCTTTCCGTTATAGGTTCCGTTTTGCACATTGTACTTGGTTACGGGCATGTCTTGGCTCCAAAAGTTATTGTATTTGGGATTATCCAACGCCCTAAAGTTGGTGACATTTACAAATTGGCTAACATATAATTTGTAGACTACACTTACGGCTTCATTAAGAAAAGGTTTGGATTTGGAGACTTCTGCTACCAGATGTAAGCTTTGGTCCGCCACGTCATCTACGGTCATTTCATCGGACGGTTTGTCTACTGCCGCAGTAACCTCAACTTTTTTGGGCAACGACTTATATGTTTTTCCTCCTATTACAATAGTTGCCTGCTTTATGGTAAATACCCCGCGCCCTGTAGGAGCAAGCGTATATGAATAAGTTTTGGAAAAGCTTCTTACACCGTTTACCCATGACGAGCTTATGGACTGGGACGGGCCCATCAGAATTCTAAACCCACTAAAATCTGGCGGACTAAAGTTATCCCCGTCCTTGTTCATGGTAAAATCTACACGTAGGCGCTCGTTTATACCAAGCCTCTCTTTACTGAGTTTTACCTCAAACGTAACAGCGTCTTCCTGGGCCATCATGATACCAGAAATGGTAAACAAGGCCATAGCGCATGTTAAATATGTTTTAAGGGTTTTTCTCACTACCAATCCTTTTCGTTCTTTGTTTTAATGCCTTTTACCTTTTTGGCATCTATTTTTTCCTGAACCTTTTTCTCTTCATTTTGCATGGCCTCTAACAGGTTTTGCACTTGTTGGGGAGATAATTGATTGGGTCGGGGTTGCTTCTGTTCTTTTTGTTGATCTCCTTTATCGGGCTGTTTTTTTTGTTCTTCCTTTTCATCTCCTTCACCTTCTTTATTTTCCTCTTTCTTTTCGTCTCCTTTATCGCCTTCATCACCTTTATCTTCGTTCTCCTCCTTATCCTGATCTCCCTTCTTATCCTCTTTGTTGTCTCCCTCGTTCTTTTGGTCCTTGTCTTTTTTGTCTTCCTTATCTTCCTGATCCTTGTTGTCTTGGTCGTTTTTTTGTTCGTCCTGTTCCTTTTTTAACATCTCTTTGGCCAAGGCCAGGTTATACCGGGTCTCCTCATCTGTTGGATCGTTTCTCAGCGCTTCTTTATAGCCCTCCACAGCTTTCTGATATTCCTTGTTTTTCATAAAAACATTACCCATATTATGGTATGCCCTATGTTTGTCTGCTTTTTCAGAGGCTTGTTCCCCAGCCTGTTTAAAACGGGTATAGGCTTCCGAATAGGTTTCTTCGTTATAGTAGGCATTTCCCAAATTGTAAGGCGCGGCTATATTGTCGTTACTTTTGGAGATGGCTCTTCTATAGTCTGCCTCAGCTTCAACAAAATTATTTTCGGCAAGTTCTTTGTTAGCTTCCCAGGTAATATTGTTGGAGGCTCTTAGTGCCTTTCCTTTGTCTTTATCCTCCTCTTGGGCTGTAGCAAAACATCCGATCAAAAAAATAAGGAATACGATTTTTTTCATAGGATTAGATTTCTTTTTCGTTGAACAAATTGAGTTTTTTGAGCCACTTGGTCTTTCTATCCAACAAAAAGATGTCCAAAAATAGAAATAATAATCCTGCACCCAAAAACCACTGAAACTGGTCTTTAAATTCTGCAAACTGTTTGGCCTCAAACTCTTTCTTATCCATTTGGAACAATTGTTCCTTTATATACTCTACGGCTTCTTCCGTCTTGGCCCCGTTTATATACTCTCCGTTCCCTTCACTGGCAATATCGGTAAGTATTTGTTCATTCAGTTTTGTAATTACAACTTCGCCTTGTGCATCTTTTTTTAGACTTTCGACGATACCGTTCTTTTTTATCGGGATTGGTCCTCCTTTGGGTTTTCCTACACCAACAGTATATACACGTATGCCTTCTTCTACGGCAAGTTCTACGGCATCTATTGCGGTACCTTCGGAATGGTCTTCACCATCCGAGATAATGAACAGTACCCTATTGGTCTGTTCCTCATCATCGTAATAGGTAGATGCCAATTCTATGGCCTCTCCGATTGCCGTTCCTTGAGAGGAAAGCATATCCGTATTCATGCTCTGCAAGAACATTTTGGCTGCACCATAATCTGTGGTGATCGGTAATTGGGGATACGCTTGCCCTGCATAGGCAATAATACCGATGCGGTCACTGGCCAGCTGGTTGATAATTTCTGAAACCAAACGTTTGGACTTTTCCAATCGATTGGGGGCTATATCCTCAGCTAACATACTTTTGGAAACATCAACAGCAAATACGATATCTACCCCCTCTCGTTTTACCGTTTCCAATTTTGTGCCAATTTTAGGGTTTACTAGGCCCAATACCAAAAAAGTTAGCCCCAATAGTAAAAAAATAAGTTTTAAGGCAGACTTAAGGCCAGATTTGTTAGGTGTAAGACGTTTTAAAAGCTCAGGATGCGCAAAACTTTTCTGTGTCTTGTTTTTCCATAATTGCAGTCCAATAAAAAAGACTATCATTATGGGAATAATGAACAATAGGTAGAAATATATTTTTTCGTCTAATTGTATCATGGATCTATATAAAACTTCTAAATAATGTATTTCGCAATAACCATTCCATGAAAAGGAAGGCGACCGCCAAGATTATCCAAGGTCTAAATTTTTCTTCGTACTTATAGTATTTAAATTCTTCTATCTCGGTCTTTTCAAGTTTATTGATCTCGTCATAGATGGCTTCGAGTTTTTCATTGTCAGTAGCCCTAAAGTACTTTCCACCTGTGGCATCTGCAATTTCTTCCAAGAGTTCTTCATCGATCTCTACCTGTCTCATACCATATCTAAAAGACCCATCTTGGTTGTATGCAATGGGCGATAAGGCATTTCCATTTGTTCCCAGACCAATGGTATAGGTTTTAATTTCGAACTCAACCGCCAGGTCCGCAGCTGTCTGGGGTTCTATAAATCCGGAATTGTTAACCCCGTCGGTTAACAAGATGATAACCTTGCTAATTGCTTTGCTTTCTTTTAACCTATTCACGGAAGTGGCCAATCCCATGCCGATGGCCGTACCATCGTTTAGTTGGCCATAGGTAATTTCCCTTAACGCATTAAGTACAATGGACTTATCACTTGTAATAGGGGTTTTGGTATAACTTTCACCGGCATATGCTACAAGGCCAATCCTATCATTAGGACGTTTCCGTATAAAATCTGCGGCCACTTCCTTAAGGGCAGATAAACGATTTGGTTTTAAGTCTCTTGCCAACATACTGGAAGACACATCAATGGCCATAACAATGTCTATACCTTTTGTGGTTTTGGTTCTTGTAGAAATATCCTCTGTCTGGGGACGGGCCATAGCGGTGATGATTGCCGCCAGTGCCAACAGGCGCAGTACAAACAACAAAGGTTTTAATTTGGGGAGTATGCTGGTATTGGAAAACCCTTTTATGCTAGAAATTTTAAGGGAGGCGGTTTGTTCTTTCTGTTTAAAAAAATACCAAAGTATTGCTATTGGCAGTAATAGAAACAACCAAAAGAACTGTGGGTTTGCAAATTCGATATTTTCTAACATTAGACTTCTGTTTTTACTTCTACGGATTTTAGGATCCTATCCACAATTTCTGCTGCATAGGCGTCCTTATCTAACCAGGAGAGTAATATTTGTTGCTGAAAACCTTGGCCGCCGAAGCTAATGATAACGTACTTTCCTTTTACCAATTCTTTGGATTTGGGTACGGGAAACTTTCCGGTTCCATAGGTCTTTAATCCTTTTACTCCTGAGATTGATATAAACTCTTCTTGTTTGGTGGTAATATTTTTGGCTCCCCGGTCTTCAAAACTTTTCAATAACTGTTCAATGGTCTTTTCAAAATCGGGTTCGGCAGGTTTTAGAAAGGTAGTGGAAGTAGTGGCAACCGTAAAAAGACCTTCAAGATTATTGTAACCAAAAGTTTGCACCTCCTTTACCTCTGCCATGGCCTCCGGTGGAAGTTTTAATTCCTTTCGCAGCAAAACCTCCGGTGTTTCCAAACCAATGGGAGGAAAACCATAGGTGCTGGCAACCCATTCGCCCTCCAATAACTCCTTTGTAGGATGTCCTAAAATGGTATCCTTGGTATACGTAAAACCGTAATAGGCCGCTAGCGAAATGGAGGTAACCAAAATAACACCCACAATGGCCGCAGCCGCATAGACAATTTTTTTCCTTTCTCTTTTTCTTGCCAATTCTGCCTGGTATTCTTCTTGTTGCATTAATTCTTCCACGGTAGGTTCTGGCAAGGCTTCCTTGGTTTTTATAACTATTTGCTCAATGGATTTCCGATCTTCCTCCGCTGCTGACGAAGGAGGTTTAGATTTGGCAAATTTTACTAAATCCGCAGTTTGCAATATACGTTTAAACTGTTTTATAGTATCACCATCTAACTCTAGTTCTCCCGCATCCTTAAGCAGTTCCAACTTATCTATCAACTGGTCCGTGGTACTCTCCAAGGCAGAGACATGTGCATCTTCTTCCAAATACGAACGTACAATATCCGTTAATTCGGAATAATATTGCTTGTATTCATCCTGTATAAGATATTTGGAATTTTCCAATCGTTTTAGTTCCAATAACGCCCTATCATAGGGTGGTAATAAAGCTTCTTTCTCTTCCTCGGTCAACGGTTTTTTTCTAAACAGAAACCAGTAAAGTGCTCCTCCGATAAGGGCCAGTACTACAAGTATCAAAACTATAATTTTCCAAAGTTCCGAATTGCTTTTCTCTACTTGGATGAGCCCCTTTATATCGTACATTTTTTGGGTAAGGGTATCAACAGGTACCGTAGCTACATTAACGACTACCGAATCTGTAAAATAAGGTTTGTCATTAATGGCAATGCGCTGTTGGGGGATGGTATAAATACCTGAATCGAATTGTGTAAGAGCATATATTTTTTGAAGGGTAACCCGATCTTTTTTTCGTGTGGTGTCCGTTTCAAAAGCCTCTACTGTTTCTAAAGGTGAGAACGTTTGCCCCTCCGGGAAAAAGACAATATCCGTGGAATCTGCCTCTACTGTAATTTGATAATTGATTTGTTCTCCAATCTTTATAGCGGTAGTGTCTATCTTAAAATGTACCGAAGGACTTAATTGCGAGTGGGCGCTATTTGATATAAGAAATAACAAAACAACAAGGCATATTCCTTTTATCTTAGGAACAACAAAGTGCATCTTATGTATTGTATTACTTCTCATTTTCTTATCCCCTTCGCTTAAAATAACCCAATAGTTTTTTTACATAGCTTTCGTCTACGCGACAACTGAGGACGCCACAACCAGATTTGGTAAAGACATCCTTAAAATAGTCTACATGTTGTTGGTGGTATTTTGCGTACTCCATTCTAACCCGTTTAGATTGGGTGTTTACCAATTGCAAAGTACCTGTTTCCGCATCTTGCATTTGTACCACCCCTAAATTTGGAATACGTTCCTCCCTTTGGTCGTAGACCCTAATACCGGTAACATCGTGCTTGTTACCCGTAATTTTCAATGTTGTCTCATAATCGTCCGCAATAAAATCGGACAACACAAATACAATGGCCTTCTTTTTCATTACGTTGGTAAGGTATTTTAGTGCCTCGCCAATATTGGTTTTTTGGCTTTTTGGACTAAACTCCAACAATTCTCGAATGATTCTTAGTATATGACTCTTCCCTTTTTTAGGAGGAATAAAAAGTTCTACCTCGTCCGAAAATAAAATAAGGCCTACCTTGTCATTGTTCTGCAATGCCGAAAAAGCAAGCGTTGCGGATATTTCCGTAACAATTTCTTTTTTAAACTGATTGGTAGTACCAAAAAGTTCGGATCCACTAACATCTACCATGAGCATCATGGTAAGTTCCCGTTCTTCCTCAAAAACCTTCACATATGGCTCATTATAGCGCGCGGTAACGTTCCAATCTATGCTTCGTACATCGTCTCCAAATTGATACTGCCTCACCTCACTAAAGGTCATACCCCTCCCTTTAAAGGTAGAGTGGTATTCTCCACCAAAAATATGGTCGGAAAGACGCCTGGTCTTTATCTCGATCTTACGTACCTTTTTAAGTAATTCCTTGGTATCCATTTGCCCTGTGGTGGATTTGTTCACATTGTGAACGTCCCTAGTTTACGGTTGTCCAAAACTTAAAAACTAGAAACAAAGTGCTATGGCACTTCAATTTCATTAACAATCTTGTTGATGATTTCTTCTGAAGTAATGTTTTCTGCCTCTGCCTCATAAGTGATGCCAATTCTATGTCTTAGTACGTCATGTACTACGGCCCTTACATCCTCGGGGACCACATACCCCCTTCTTTTTATAAAGGCATAACATTTGGCAGCGTTGCCCAGATTAATACTTCCACGTGGAGAGGCACCAAAACTGATCAATGGTTTAAGATTTTCTAAATTGTATTTTTCCGGATAGCGTGTGGCAAACACAATATCTAGAATATACTTTTCTATTTTTTCGTCCATATACACATCACGGACCGCTTGTTGTGCACTTAATATTTGCTTAAGTGTAACTACAGGCTTTACAGCATCATACGCGCCCAATAAATTTTGACGCATAATCAATTGTTCTTCGTTCATTTTTGGATAATCGATTACGGTCTTCAACATAAAACGGTCTACCTGTGCCTCGGGCAATGGATAAGTACCTTCTTGTTCTACCGGGTTCTGGGTGGCCATTACTAAAAAGGGTTTGTCCAGAATAAATGTTTCGTCACCAATAGTTACTTGTTTTTCTTGCATGGCTTCCAATAAGGCCGATTGCACCTTTGCAGGGGCTCTGTTGATCTCATCGGCCAAAACAAAATTGGCAAATATGGGGCCTTTTTTAATGGAGAAGTCATTTTCCTTCATGTTATAGATCATGGTACCCACAACATCGGCGGGTAATAGATCGGGAGTAAACTGTATTCGGCTAAAACTTCCTTTTACAGCTTTGGCCAGGGTATTTATCGCCAAAGTCTTCGCCAAACCGGGAACACCTTCCAATAAGATATGCCCTTGCCCCAATAAACCGATGAGCAATCGTTCCACCATATGTTTTTGGCCAACGATCACTTTATTCATTTCAAGTATGAGAAGGTCTATAAACGCGCTCTCTTTTTCAATTTTCTCGTTCACCGCACTTATATCGATAGTAGTATTTTGTTCCATAGAAACCATTTATATTTTCAAAGCAAATTAAGTAAGCATTTTAATAAAACGCAAAATGAAAATTTATTTACTGATCCGCTGTTAATTATTGGTTAAAAATAGCGTAAACACCTAAGTTTTATGAAGTATTTAAGGTATTTATTTTCTATTTTCACCATCCTATGGAGAATAATACAACCTATTCCAGGATCATAGCAGGAACCATGACATGGGGAAGCTGGGGAAAACAACATCCCAAAAAGGAAATGATTGCATTAATGCATTATTGCACCGAGCTAAACATTACCACTTTTGATCATGCGGATATCTATGGAGGATATACCACGGAGGCCCAATTTGGAAATGCCTTTGAGGATAGCGGAATCTCTAGGGAAAGTATCCAATTGATTACCAAATGTGGAATTCAGATGGATGCCGAGGCCAGAAAAAACAAAATCAAACATTATAACTATACCAAAGACTATATTGTTTGGTCGGCAGAGCAATCCATTAAAAATCTTCGCGCTGATTATCTCGATTTTTTCTTGCTGCACAGGCCTAGCCCTTTGCTTCAGATAGATGAGGTTGCCGAGGCTATAGCACTGTTGCAAGAACAAGGTAAAATAAAGGATTTTGGAGTCTCTAACTTTACCCCGTCCCAAATAGCGCAGTTAGATACGGCTGTTGGTGTACGCGGCAACCAGGTAGAATTTTCCTTGACCGCCAATGAGGTAATGTACGATGGTACTTTGGACGATATGATACAGAATAAACGTATGGCGATGTCCTGGAGTCCGCTGGGCAGTTATTTTAAGGAAGAAAACGATCAGACTCGGCGTATTAAATCAATTATGCCAGACTTACTGAAAAAGTATAACGTCACCGAAGATCAATTGCTATTGGCATGGGTCTTAAGGCACCCGGCTACTGTTAGACCCGTTGTAGGCACGGCTACTCCCCAGCGTCTGTCAGCAGCCCAGGAATCCCTTCAGATAGATTTGGAATTGGAAGATTGGTTTGCCTTATTGGCAGCCAGTGAAGGACACGAGGTGCCCTAGATATTATCACCGAGATTATGGAAAATTCAAAACAAAACAAAACAGCCCTAATTACGGGGGCTACAAGCGGAATAGGCATGGCCACCGCAAGGCATTTTGCCAACAACAATATAGCCCTGGTACTCTGTGGGAGAAGGCAAGACCGCCTAGATGAACTGGCTAAAGAACTGGGAGCGTATACAGCAGTACATACCCTTAATTTTGACGTTAGCGACAAAAACGCCGTTGCAAGCGCCTTGGGGTCACTGCCAAAAAGCTTTTCAAATATCGATATTCTGATCAATAATGCCGGAAATGCCCATGGATTTGACCCTATCGAGGAAGGAAATTTAGAGGATTGGGACGCTATGTTGGACATAAACGTAAAAGGATTGCTCTATGTTTCCAAATCGATACTTCCCATTATGATAAAGAATAAATCCGGGCATATTATTAATATAGGCTCAACTGCCGGAAAGGAAGTATACCCCAAGGGCAACGTATATTGTGCCAGTAAGTTTGCCGTAGATGCCATAAACCAAGGAATGCGAATGGATTTGCATAAACATGGGGTTAAGGTAGGCGCTGTAAATCCAGGTTTGGTAGAAACCGAGTTCAGCAAGGTACGTTTTAAGGGCGATACCAATAGGGCTGCTGATGTTTATAAAGGTCTTGAAGCTTTACGACCCGAAGATATTGCGGATATTATCCACTTTGTGGTCAGCAGGCCGTACCATGTAAATATTGCGGATTTGGTGGTGATGCCAACCGCACAGGCTAGTAATACTATTGTGAATAGGGAATTATGATCAACAAGCGCCTTCTTGTTAAAAATCTCTTGGCCCATAATGACGAAAACAGTTTTTATGACAAAAAACGTTTTATCGATATAGGACAAAAGGAGGGAAAGGCCAAGTTTTTAAAGCACGTTTGCGCCATGGCAAACAGCAACCCAAAGAACAATTCCTTCATTGTAATAGGAGTAGAGGATGAGGACAACAAAATTGTGGGAGTCGATTTTTTTGATGATAGCAAAATTCAAAATCTTGTAAACGCCTATATAGATAACCCTCCCCTTATTTCTTATGAGAACATACCGTTCCCTCATTTGCCAGAAGGTAAAGTGGTGGGGTTGGTTACCATAAAATCTAATGGAAAAGTCTGTGCACTCCGCAAGAACATATGGAAATACTATGGCGGTTCCGTGTTCTTTAGAGAGGGTAGTATTAGCCTGCCCAAGGTTTTCGACATAGAACTAAAGGACATCAATTCCGAGACGGTAGCCACCATTGAGCAGCATGCTCGCAACAATATAGAGCTTACCTTGGACGGTGTTATCGATTTTCTTAACCATCGTCATAAAGATTTGATAAGCAATTACAGGGTTTTTAAGGAACAGTTTGTAGTTTGCTGGGCAGGAAACCAGAAAAAAGTTAAAGACGAAACCTATTACTCCAGGGTAGATATTGAATTGATAAACGAACAAGTAAAATTGTTCTATTCGGCCTTGGATGAAATTACCATATCATTTGATGACCATTCATTTTCCACCACAGAATATGTGCAGTTAGGGCTTGGTGCGCAACAAAGTTATTTTCCCTTGGAACGTATGGTTATAGAATTTTCCGATAATGGCACCTATCAGATACAGAGCGATCTAATTTTTGAACCTCCGCAATACGATAAGAAAACGTTACACCATATTTTTAATGCCAATAATGCCCTCCTTAAAAAACTGGAAAAAAAAATTGCGCTTAAACCAGAGGAAAAGAAAGATATAAAGCATTTACCAGCCACATATTTAATATGTTACCTAAATGGATTTGATGAGGCCAAGGAGCGTATGGACCTTGCTAGGCCAATCATTAAATCTTACGATAAAGAAGTGTACAGGTCTTTAAAAGAATCCCTTAGAATTTTAAGAAAGGTACAATACAATTAGTGTTTTTCTAACCAGAGAAAAGCATATGGTTCTAGTAATACCTTGCCCAGATTGTTGGTTTCCAACAATTTGCCATCAACCAAATTTTTAAGGCCAAGGCTTGGCTCTAGACCAATTTCTGCCAGCCAACTTTCAGAAATAAAGTGTTGGATCTCATCAAAATTACAAATAATTACCACCCCCTTTGCCGAAGGCCTTTCGTATGAAAAAATATGCGGGTTAGGGCAGTTGAGAAGCAAAAAGTTATTGCCATCCCCAAAGGCCGGAATCTTTTTTCTAAGGGCAATCAAATGCTTTAGCCTATTGAAGACTTTGTTTTGTGGAGACCTGCCTTTGCCCAAACTCAATTTGCCAATAGTATTCCAATCTTGTGTGGGTCTGTTTACCCACCTACTGTCTCCTTTTTTGTTTTGATCTTTTAAATAGGAGTAGTCGTTTAAGGTAGCAATCTCGTCACCAGCATAAATCATGGGAATACCACCATAGGAGATTATGATACTATGTAGCATAATTATTTTGTCTACGGCCTGTTGAATTCCTTTTTTGTCCTTTTTTTGGATCGCTTTCTCCAAACCTAATAAGGAGGCGGTACTGCCGGTTATTCTACCATCCCCGGTTTCCGGATTAAACATAAAGACCTCACCCATGGCCGGGGACCAAGACAGACCCTGACAATAGTAATCCAATAAAAACTTGCGATGCATTTTGGCGTCCCAGCCAATCTCATAGATATATCTGTCGTCAAAACCCAAGCCAATATCATCATGGCATCTAATGTAATTTATCCATGTGGCATCTTTGGGTTTCTTGGGAATGTTCCATAAACTTTTCCGTAACAGTAGGGTCTTCTTTGTGGCAATGGAGTTCCAAAGTAATGCCATCAGGGATGCATTATATGCCAGGTCGCATTCATTGCCTTTTTTTTGGTCTTCCCCAAAATATTTTATAATCTCCGTTGGCGCAACGATGGCTTCGGCCAAGACCGCGGTTCCAGGTGCAATTACCTGTAAACACATTCTAAACAGCGCAACTAGGTTATGGGCTTCCGGTAAATTTTGAGAAGCTGTGCCAATTTTTTTCCAAAGAAACGCCAGGGCGTCCAACCTAACGATGTCCGCTCCTTGGTTTACCATACCGACCAAATTTGTCATCATTTCCATAAAAACTTCAGGATTGGAGTAGTTTAAATCCCATTGGTAGCTGTTAAACACGGTCATTACCCAACGCTGCATAGCTTCATTGTAAGTGAAATTGCCCGGTGATGTTTCCGGAAATACTTGTGGCATGGTTTTTTCAAACTCATCGGGTACTTTCCTATCGGTATAGGTGTAGTAGTAATTTTGATATTTAGTGTCTCCTTTTGCTGCTTTTTTGGCCCATAAAAATTCGTCGGAAGTATGGTTAACAACAAAATCTAACATAAGATACATGCCGTTGGCCCTAAGATCTTTGGTCAGTTTTTTTAAATCGGCCGAGGTGCCGAAC
Organism: Spongiimicrobium sp. 3-5; assembly: GCF_046557915.1. Classification (NCBI taxonomy): domain Bacteria; kingdom Pseudomonadati; phylum Bacteroidota; class Flavobacteriia; order Flavobacteriales; family Flavobacteriaceae; genus Spongiimicrobium; species Spongiimicrobium sp. 3-5. Next base: position 419,228 of record NZ_JBHEBG010000001.1, on the reverse strand, counting down.
TTCTTATCCACGGCCAAGTAATCGTTTACGGCATAGCCGCCATCATTTTCACCTTTAGGCCTTGTGGTTATTGGCATTAGATGCAAAAAGTTAACCCCAAGTTCCTTAAAGTAATCTAGCTTTTGGTTAAGACCCTTAAGATCTTTATTGAACAGGTCTACATAAAGCTGCATGCCTACTAAATTCTCTGACTGGTACCAATTACCTTCTTCCAATCTTTTTAAATCTTGCAATTTTAGATCTTCAGGTCTTTTTTTGAACAAGGCAGGTAAAAGACCTATCAATTCATTGAAATGGCCCAGATGTCTTTCTTCTGGATATAGGGAAAAAAATAGATCTTTGATCAACGTTAAGTTTGCGGATAAACGCAACTCAAAATGGCCCCCTGTATTTGGGTTTTTTGATTGACTCACCCCTTTGTTGGCCAATAGCCTGTGTAGCGAGGCCTGATTCATTCTAGTCGTTTAATTGATTCTGATCGGGGAGCGATTCAATAGCTCCAAAGTTGGTGGTGGTAATGGCACCGGCCCTATTGGCTCTTGCTATCATAGACAAAAGCAAAGTATCATTTTCCATAATATCACTGAGGCTGTTCAGCGTTGCAATTTGTTGTAGCAGGCAACCTATAAAGGCATCCCCGGCCCCGGTTGTATCCACAGGAACCACTTTAACGCTGGGCACGGTTTGGCGAAACCCTTTTCTACTGATCAAAGTGCCTTTTGGGCCTAAGGTTACGGCAATTAATTTTGTGCCGGCCTCGTGCAAAAGATCACAGGCTTCGTCAATATCGTTTTTACCCGATAAGAGCTGTGCTTCTTCCAGACTAAATTTACATAAGTCAGATTTTTCAACAAAAGGCATACATTTTTTTATAAAGGATGCCTCGTTGTCCTTCCAAAGGTCTGCCCTAAAATTGGGATCGAAGCTAATAAAGGTGCCCAAGGTGAGGGCATCAAAGAAATAACGACCATAAGCTTCTTCCAAGTTACCGCCCAACAAAGCGGTAGCTGCACCCAAATGCAGCATATTTCCTTTAAGATCGCTTTTGTTTGCAGAAGAATATTTTAGCTCCCGATCGGCACCTCTGCTAAAGACAAAATCGCGTTCGCCATCCTCGGCTATGGAGACGAAGGCCAAGGTGGTAAATATTTTAGATCGTTGTGTCAGGGAAATATCAACGGAAGCATCTTTTAAGACTTTCAACAGATATGTGCCGAAAGGGTCAACACCAACAGCACCAATGAATGCACTTCTTCCACCCAGCTTGGAGATGGCACATGCCACGTTTGCCGGAGCGCCACCTGCCTTCTTGGTAAATTCTATGGCTTTAGACAGATCACTGCCCTGATTTTCCGCAACGAAATCAATCAACAACTCCCCAATGCAATATACTTTCCTCATCATAGCCCACAAAGATACTTTAGGTTCCCAAAGTAATTAGAATTACTATGTTTACCCAAATTTTGGCACTATTTTTTTTTCAAATAGTATGAAGGATAATTGCTTATAAAGGCCTAAATTTCCTTTTGTTCTATTTTAAAGAATTGATTACCTTTTAACAAAATAATAAACCTGTTTTAAAATGAGCTTATTCGACGAAATAAAGAAAAAACTTAGCCATGAATTTATTGATATCGTAGAGTGGTTAGACACTAGTGACGATACCATTGTTCATCGTTTTGAACGCTACCAGAACGAAATAAAAAATGAGGCCAAACTAATAGTAAGGGAAGGACAGGCCGCCGTATTTATTAATGAAGGGCAATTGGCAGATGTATTTACTCCCGGAACGTATACCTTAAATACCAAGAACTTGCCGATACTGGCAACTTTAAAAGGATGGAAATATGGCTTTAACAGTCCGTTTAAAGCCGAAGTGTACTATGTAAATACACGCTTATTTACCGATGAAAAATGGGGGACCAAAAACCCGATAATGCTCAGTGACGAACGTTTTGGATTGGTAGAGATACGGGCGTTTGGAACTTATAGCTTTAAAATAAACGACCCGGGAAAGTTTGTAGTGGACGTGGTAGGGACCGATGGCAATTTTACCAACTATGAGGTAAACGAGCATCTTAAGAGTTTAATAGTTACACGGTTTACCGATACAGTGGGGGAAGCCAACCTTCCTATTGAACTTTATGCGGCCAACACCACGGAACTATCCCAAACCTGCCAGGAAGTTATGCAGCCCGAATTTGGAAGGGTGGGCATTGAGTTAGAGAAATTTTTTATAGAAAATGTTTCCATGCCCGAAGATTTGAAAAAGGAAATCTTTGAGTACAGTAGGTTGGATAAACTGGACATGACCAAACTTTCGCAGTTTAAAGCCGCCAAAGCTATGGAAGCTGCGGCCAAAAATGAAGGCGGTACTGCAGGTGCAGGTATGGGGATGGGTATGGGTTTTGTTTTGGCTCAACAGATGGGAAGTATGATGAACCCTCAAATGGCACAGCAGCCCTTTGCAACCCAACAGGGGCAGGGACCCGCAGTACCTCCTCCCATTCCTACCCAAGTACTATATCATTATTCCGTAAACGGACAACAGTTAGGGCCGGTGAATTTTGATAAACTAAAAGAATTGTTTGCCAACAGAACGGTAAACCGGGATTCCCTTGTTTGGAAACCAGGAATGGCAAGTTGGACCGCCTTAAAAGACGTAGCGGAATTAAAAGTGTTTCTGGGAGGAAGCACACCACCGCCACTGCCAACTACTTAAACGATTTTCCCAAACACTATATGAGATTCGCTTATCGTTGAAAGAGATAAGCCGGTAATGGAACTATGGAAGGAACGATCCAATCCGAAGAGAACAAATCTTGCGCCAACTGTGGTGCGGAGCTTAATTACAAACCCGGGTCACATCAATTAAAGTGTGAATATTGCGGATATGAGGAGTTCATTGAACAGGCTAAAAGTAGTTTTGAAGAATTAGAGTTACAACACTATTTGAAGGTCGTTGGCGATAACAAGTTTACAGAGACCATAGACTTGTTACACTGCAAAAATTGCGGTGCAAATCAGCATGTGGAGGAAAATTATAAATCCCTTCGTTGCGTGTATTGCAGTGAACCATTAATTAAGGAAGACGTTGAAAAAGAAGGATGGATTCTTCCCGGTGCATTGGTGCCTTTTCAATTAGACACAAAAAAGGCACGCGGCATATTTAAAGAATGGGTCCGTGGCATTTGGTTTGCTCCTAACAAATTAAAAAGGGCCGCTTTAGATCCGGAAGGCGTTCATGGGCTCTATGTACCCTATTGGACGTTTGACGCCGATCTGTATGCTACCTACCAAGGCCAGCGGGGAGATTATTACTATGAAACACAAACATACAATACCAAAAATGGACGGCGAACAAGGCAGGTAAGGAAAACAAGGTGGTCTTCCGCATCGGGTTCTGTGAATGGTTTTGTGGATGACATTTTGATCAGCGCTTCACAGACTAAGGAAAGGAAAATTCCATTAAAAATTGCACATTGGAATTTAAAGGAACTTGTTGTTTTTAATACCAAGTATCTTGCAGGTTTTGTCACTGAAAAGTACACCATATCACTAAAAGAAGGGCACCATCGATCTTTTCAGGAATCAAAAAAAATCGCTTACAATTGGATCAGACAAGATATAGGGGGAGATACGCAGCGGATTAATCACGCAGATATCAAACTGTCCGATGAGACTTTTAAACATGTGCTTTTGCCTATCTACCTAAGTGCTTATAAATACAATGGCAAAGAGTATAACTTCTATATCAATGGGCAAACAGGGAAAATCAGTGGTACTTTTCCCTATTCGTTTTGGAAAATTTTCTTCCTAATTCTTTTTGTGGTAATAGTCATTGCGGTAATTGTGATTTTGGCAAAATGAGAAAACTGGTAATAGGGGATATACATGCAGGACTTAAGGCTTTGGAACAGGTGTTTGCGAAGGTAGAGGTTACCACCAGTGATCATCTTATTTTTTTGGGAGATTATGTGGATGGATGGAGCCAAGCAGTAGAGACCGTAGACTTTTTGTTGCAACTTGCAACCACCCACCGCTGTACTTTTATAAGGGGTAATCATGATGCATTGTGCAATGAATGGTTAACTACGAAAAGGGATAATCCGCTATGGTTTCAGCATGGAGGCATGGCCACCATGACATCTTATGAGGAGGCCAGTACTATAACAAAAGAAAGACATATTGAGTTTTATAACGGTTTGGAGGATTATTATTTGGACGAACAAAACAGGCTGTTTTTACATGCAGGATTTACGAACGTAAAAGGGGTTACATTTGAATATTTCACCAAAACCTTTTATTGGGATAGAACACTCTGGGAACTAGCACTCTCACTGAACCCGACCCTTAAAAAACAAGATGTGTACTATCCGAAGCGACTTGCACTCTACCAGGAAATATATATAGGGCATACCCCGGTAACACGGATTGGCAAAACCACTCCCCAAAAAGCGGTAAATGTATGGAATATAGACACCGGAGCGGCCTTTAAGGGCCCCTTGTCCGTAATGGATGTAAACACCAAACAGGTCTGGCAAAGTGATCCGGTGTTTACGTTTTACCCAGAGGAAAGGGGGAGAAATTAAAAATTAATCGGGTTTTGTTACAATAATCCAATATTATTGGGGGATATTTACAAAAAATACGACCATGTCCGAGAAAAACATTAGGATAGAAGTAATGAATGCCATTGAGCATAAGGTAGACGGATTTATAGATTCTTTCCTTATCCCTACGGAAGATATTTGGCAACCAACAGATTTTCTTCCAGATTCCCAGAGCGAAGGCTTTTTTGATCATATACACCAAATACGAGAGGAATCTAAAGAACTAGGATACGATTTTTGGGTAACGATGGTAGCGGATACCATTACCGAAGAGGCGTTGCCAACTTATGAGTCTTGGCTTATGGATGTTGAGGGAATAGATCAGCATGGCGAGAACAAAAAAAATGGATGGTCTAGATGGGTACGTGCATGGAGTGCAGAAGAAAACAGGCACGGCGATGTGTTGAACAAGTACCTTTACCTATCCGGTAGAGTAAACATGCGCGAAATGGAAATTACCACACAACACCTAATTGCAGATGGTTTTGATATTGGTACCGATAGGGACCCCTACAAGAATTTTGTATATACTTCCTTTCAGGAATTGGCCACCAATATTTCTCACAAAAGGGTAGGTCAAATGGCCAAAAAGAAAGGAAATACGCTTTTAGGAAAAATGTGCACCATCATTGCCGGTGATGAAATGAGGCACCATCTGGCCTATAGGGAATTTGTAAAAACAATTTTTGGACAGGACCCTAGTGGTATGATGTTGGCGTTCGCCGATATGATGAAGAAGAAAATAGTGATGCCTGCCCATTTTTTAAGGGAATCTGGCGGTACTATTGGAACTGCATTTGAAACCTTTTCCAATTGCGCGCAGCGTTTAGGAGTGTATACCGCTGCCGATTACGTAGATATTTTGAGTAAACTGAATACATATTGGGAGTTGGATAGTATTAGAGGCCTCTCTGACAATGCCGAGCGGGCTAGGGATTACTTAATGAAATTACCCGAAAGGTTGACTCGCATTTCGGAACGGATGAAATTCCCGGAAGACCAATATCAATTTAAATGGGTAGAAGCTAACGGTATGATATAAAAAAGGGGCGTTATAAACGCCCCTTTTTTTGGTTATAGTTTTCCACGTTTGTGCTCTTCTTGCCAACGTGCCAACGATTTCCATTTTCCTTCAAAACACATTTTGGCCTGCATGGGCCATGATGCAGGATCGTGCATTTTGTATCGATCCCCACCAGATTCCAAGACCTCCTGGCATTTAGCCACCAAGGTCTCTGACAAAGCCTCCCAAGTATCTATACCATAATTATGAAAGAGTTGTTCAATTTTGGGACCTATACCTTCTACAATCTTAAGGTCGTTGTGTTTTACAGTTTTCCCCATGGCCGCTTTTGCAGCACTTGCTTTAAAAGGAACCGCGGTTATGGCCTTTGGAGCAGCGGTAGTTTCCGGGGATAGTTTTTTATTACAAGCTGCAAGCTCTGCTTGTAGTTTAGCGTTTTGGTCCGTTAAAGATTTTAGTTCACCGGAATTGTCCGTGACTTTGACTCCACCTTTCCCGATGAGGTATCCAAAAAGAGCGCAGATAAGCCCTACGGCCGCCGGTATAAGCCAACACCAAATGTTCATATTTTCAAAATCCATAGGATACAATTTTAAGGTTGATCATTATTATTTACATCTGCCAAATTCTTGGCAAGGACGCCGGTTTCATTTTCAATTTTTGAAACCTGAGGGGTGGCGTCGCCATTTACAGCTTCTGTTTTTAAAGTTGTTGTTTGGCTCGAGGAAGTTTCGTTAGAGGTACTTCCGCATTCACTACAGTACATTACATAAAAATAGGTTCCGGCCAAAATGGTAATTATAAGCCCCAACAGATTTGTGGTCTTTTTCGTCATGGCACCAAAAATTTTTGTTTGTAAGATACAATGTATTAAAAATATCTTAAAAATGTTAAAAAAAGACGCTTAAATGTTATTTATCAGTCACTTATATTTAAAAAAAAATGGAGTAGGCAAGAAGTTTTAAGAAAAGGAAAAACAGAAAATAAGGAAAAAAGAGCAGCTTATACACTTTTTGGTACCATACGTACTATTGCTATAATTTAAGAGCAATAAAATGCGGAAATTAGCACCAAAATCAGGAAAGAAACCCTATTTCTCCCGACAAGGTTCCGGCATTGAGATAGGGTTTTAATAACATAGTTTGAGTTAGTTTAGTTGGTTAGGAAAGCCCGCTGCCATTTTGGGTCCATCAAAGAGGCAGCGGGTTTTTCATTGTCGGTTAAAGATCAAATTTGATGCCTTGTGCCAAGGGCAACTCTGTAGTATAGTTGATGGTGTTGGTTTGTCTACGCATATAAACTTTCCATGCGTCCGATCCGGACTCACGGCCGCCACCGGTTTCCTTTTCGCCTCCAAAAGCACCACCAATTTCGGCTCCGGAAGTCCCTATGTTTACGTTGGCAATTCCGCAATCGCTTCCCCCTGCAGAAAGGAAACGTTCTGCTTCCCTTAGGTTATTGGTCATAATAGCCGAAGAAAGACCTTGTACAACGCCATTTTGAAGTGCTATGGCATTTTCTACATCTCCGGAGTACTTAAGTAAATATAGTACAGGGGCAAAGGTTTCGTGCTGTACGATCTCAAAAGAATTTTTGGCTTCGGCAATGGCAGGTTTAACATAGCACCCACTTTCATAACCATCACCTTCCAGCACGCCCCCTTCAACTATCAATTTACCTCCTTCATCCGTTACTTTTTTAAGTGCTTGCTGATATTGTTTTACGGCATCTGTATCTATTAAAGGTCCTACATGATTGTTTTCATCCAATGGATTTCCAATGCGAAGTTGCTTGTAGGCATCTTCAATGGCGGTTTTTACCTTGTCATAAATACTATCGTGGATAATTAGCCTTCTTGTTGAGGTACAACGTTGTCCTGCGGTACCCACCGCTCCGAACACCGCACCTATTACAGTCATTTTAACATCGGCTTCCGGGGTAACGATTATGGCGTTGTTGCCCCCAAGCTCCAAGAGCGATTTCCCCAAACGGGCGGCCACGGCCTGAGCTACAATTTTTCCCATTCGGATAGATCCTGTAGCAGAGATCAAAGGAATACGGCGGTCATTGGTCATCATTTCACCTACTTTGTAATCTCCATTGATCAAACAAGAAATACCTTCGGGCAAACCGTTGGCCTTGAAGACTGCTGCCGCAATATTTTGGCAGGCTATACCACATAAAGGAGTTTTTTCGGATGGTTTCCATACGCAGACGTCACCACATATCCATGCCAAAGCGGTGTTCCATGCCCAAACGGCCACCGGAAAGTTGAAAGCAGAAATAATCCCTACTACCCCCAATGGATGATATTGTTCGTACATTCTATGACCAGGTCTTTCGGAGTGCATGGTTAATCCGTGTAGTTGCCTAGATAAACCAACGGCAAAATCGCAGATATCTATCATTTCTTGTACCTCTCCCAGACCTTCTTGGTACGATTTCCCCATTTCATAAGAAACCAATTTCCCTAGGGGTTCTTTAAGCTCCCTTAGTTTATCGCCAAATTGGCGCACGATTTCTCCCCGTTGTGGTGCTGGTTTTTTACGCCAAATCTGGAATGCCTCTGTGGCGCTTTCCATAACTTTTTCATAATCGGCCTTAGAAGTAGTCTTTACTTTTCCTATCAATGCCCCATCAACAGGAGAATGGGAGTCCAATATTTCACCTGTTGAAAAATTGTTCGCTCCGGTGGAGGTCCCGTCATTTAATTCTTTTACACCCAATTGTTCAAGGGCTTCATGAATTCCAAAGGCAGTCGCTATTTTTGACATTTTATAACTTTTTACGTGTGTTTTGTTAAATTTTTGACAAAGCTACGAATAAGAGGGAACTTTTAGGCCTTTACCGTAAAAGATATCAACGAAGCGTTTATTTAAGGAGAAGCAAGGCTATACCTATAAGTGCCGGTAAGGCCTGTACAAAGAATATTTTACGATCTGCTGTAAGGGTACCATAGATCCCAGCTATTGCTACACAAGACAGAAAGAAGAGTGCCACATTGGAACTCCAAACAACATCTTCTATAAAAAAGGACCAAATGAGGCCAGCAGACAAAAAGCCGTTATAAAGCCCCTGATTGGCAGCCAAAGGTTTTGTGGGTTCAAATAGATCTTTTGGGAACTGTCTAAAGACCTTTCTTCCTCTTGTGGTCCATGCAAACATCTCGAACCATAAAATGTAAATATGGATCAGGGCCACTAATCCGATGAAAACTTTTGCTGCTAAATCCATAGTTTTATTGGTTGAAGATCTAACAGTAGATACTGTTTGGATCCTGCGGTTAATCTTCAGAAATGAATCGTTCGTCTACCTCCATTACAGTGCCACAGTTAGCGCAGGTACGAAGCGTTTCAGAATTGTAAAATGTTTTGAAATGGCCTAAAAAATCCTTTTCAATATCGTTTAAAGTAAAATAGGCCTCGTAAAGTTTATTGTTGCAATTATCGCAAAACCACAACAGTCCATCATCCACACCCATATCGGCTCTTTTGCGTTCAATGACCAAACCTATGGAGTTTTTGTATCTAACTGGTGAATGGGGTACTTTGGCAGGATGCAAGTACATATCTCCAGGACCTAATTTCATGGTCTTTTTTTTCCCATCTTCTTGAATATGTACTTCTATGTTGCCCTCTAATTGATAAAAGAGTTCTTCGGTCTCATTGTAATGGTAGTCTTTTCTAGCGTTAGGCCCGGCAACGATCATTACAATATAGTCTCCCGCATCTTTGTACAGGTTTTTGTTGCCCACAGGAGGTTTTAGGAGACCTCTGTTTTCCTCTATCCAGTTGTTTAAATTGAAAGGTGCTCTTATCGCCATAGCAATACTATTGTTATGGCTAATTTAAGAAAAGAAAATGGCTTTGGGAAAGCTACTTGTAGAACAGTTGTGTATAATAAAAATTTCCGTTCAGATCTTTTTTCACACTTACCGCTGTGTTTGTAAAATCGCCTTCCATGGTTTTTTTGTGGTTGGTGCTGTTCAACCAACCCTGAAATGCTTCTATGGCACTGTCATAATCCTTGGCTACATTTTCTGCCACTGCTTCCGCATTTACTGTTGACGATATCCCAGAGGCCCTAGACGAAAAGTTGTCATGGCTTAAGCTACCCTTGGATATCATATAGTCTGTATGGGTATTGGCGTATTCGTAGGCCACAGCACTAAATTCTAAGGACGTTTGCCCTAAGGCAGTCCTGTGGTCATTAATAATACCCAGCAATTCTTGTTCTACTTCCTTTACGTTTTCCGCCTCCGCAATTACTTCTCCTTCATCAATTTGTAAAGGTTCGGAAGAACAAGAACCCACTATTAGGACAAGGATCACCAAGGCAACATGGTGCAATTTCATTTTCATATAGCGTTCTATTTGCCATAAATAGTAAGCGGAAGAATTGGGTATTCTTACATTCCCAAATACAAGTAGGAGGTCTAGGAGAGGGGGGATTCTCGTGTGTTGTTGATATCAAAAAATAATCAACCCGGTAATATTAAAGAAAATATCAGAATCCGCTGGAAAAAAGGAGTTTTTTTCGATAATCGGCATATTTTATGGAAATATGGTATTATATTGGTGCTAAGAATAAGACCCCAAATTTTATTACAAATAATATCTGCGTCAGTTGCCTACCAGACTAAATTCTTTACAGGAAAGGATTAAATATCATATTGATTCTTTTTCTCGATAATTCGAGAAAGGGAATTGGGGTAACTCCTATTATCTTTATGTAGATTAAAAACACAGACATGAAAACGCGAATAGCTACGATTCTAATGACTTTTGTTTTGGTGCTGGGCTGTACCACTAAAAAAGATGATCAAATACAGTTTGATAATTTAAACCTGTATCAAGATTATATCGCCGAGGTTTCCCATGGTATAATTTCCTCCAAAAGTGACGTACGGGTTGTTTTGGTCAAACCTGTAAATGCATGGAGCAAAGGAGACGAACTAGACAAGGATTTACTTAGGGTATCTCCTAAAGTAGATGGCAAAGTGGTTGCAATGGATGAAAGGACCATAGCGTTTGTTCCCAATACCGGTTTTGACCAGGATACGGAATATAAGGTTACGCTATCACTTAAAGAATTTGTACAAGATATACCCAAGGAATTGCAAGTCTTTACCTTTGGCGTTAAGACTTTAAAACAACAGTTTAACGTATATACCAATCCTTTGCAGTCCTACTCTCGGGATTGGCAGTATTTGGAAGGTCAAATTAGAAGCTCGGATCAACTGAATTTGAAAACGGTTACCAAGCTGGTCCAAGCAACTCATAGCGGGAAATCCATAGACGTGAAGTTTGACAAAGGGATAAAACAAGGGACCTTATTTCAGTTTAAAATAGACAGCATTCCCCGAGCAGAGGAAGATTCGGACCTTAAGATTGTATGGGATGGGAGTAGTTTTGATATAGAAAGCTCCGGAGAAAATAGTATAAAAGTACCTGGCAAAAACAATTTTACCGTACTAAATATTACTGTGGATTCTGGCACTGATGATGTTGTGTCGATAAATTTTTCAGATCCTTTAAAAAAAGGACAAGAGTTCAAGGGCCTTGTGGTTCTTGAAGGCGCAGATAACCCCAGGTTTTCAGTGTCTGGAAATACCTTAAAATTATATCCTTCCCAAGAAATTAAAGGAACCGCACAGCTTGAAGTTTTTGAAGGTATCCAAAGTAATGACGGATACAAGCTAAAAACCAAGTTTACGGAACGGGTTGCTTTTGAATCGTTAAAACCCCAAGTAAGGATGCTTTCTAATGGAACCCTTCTTCCTTCTTCGCACAATTTGAAGATTAATTTTGAAGCCGTTGGGCTAAAGGCAGTAGATGTATCGGTCTTTAAAATTTTTGAAAACAATATATTACAGTTCTTACAGGAAAATAATCTCGACGGCAATTACGGCCTTAGAAAAGTTGCCAGACCCATAGTTCAGCAACGTATAGACCTAGAGGGTGCCCTTTCCAAAACCAATGGCAAGTGGGTTGCCCATGCCTTGGATTTAAAATCCCTTATGCGTCCGGAGGTAGGGGCCATGTACAGGGTAGAATTAAATTATAGACCTGCTTATAGTCTGTATACCTGTGAAGGCACCAATTTTGAAACAGAGGTTGATGACACCACAAATTTTGACGAAGAAATTGAGAATAGTTTTTGGGACGGCTCGGAAAATTATTATAACGATTATTACGGATATGACTGGAACGAACGTGAAAACCCCTGCCATACCTCTTATTACTACGACAAGAAAACAGGGGTAAATCTTTTGGCTACAGACCTTGGGGTTACTATAAAAAAAGGAAACAACAAAAGCTATTTTGTAGCAGTTAACGATGTGCTGAACACCAATCCTGTAGCCGGCGCCAAGGTAACTTTTTACAATTACCAGCAGCAACCGCTTGGCCAAGTGGTGACCGACGCGGACGGCACCTCAGTTTTTGATGCCGAAACCTCGGCCTATTTTGCACAAGTAGAAAACAACGGTCAGAAAACCTATGTTAAATTGAATGATGGAAATGCACTTTCCATGAGTAAATTCAATGTATCGGGGGTACAATTAGAAAAAGGCGTCAAAGGATTTATTTTTGGGGAAAGAGGCATATGGAGGCCCGGAGACAAGCTCTTCTTATCTTTTATGTTGAATGATAACGACAACAAACTTCCTCCGAACCATCCCGTGAAACTAGAGCTCATGGATCCTTATAATAAAGTGGTTCATAGAGAAGTAACAACCAATGGGCTTAATAACTTTTATCATTTTACCGTACAGACCAATGAGAATGCACCAACCGGAAACTGGTTGGCAAAAGTTTCCATAGGGGGTATTTCTTTTACAAAAACGATTAAAATAGAGACCATTAAACCCAACCGGCTTAAAATTAAGGCCAATTTGGGTGGGGCGGTACTATCCGGATCCAAAACCACAAGAGGAACATTGGAAGTAAAGTGGCTTCATGGAGCGGTCGCCAAAAATCTTAAAACGGATGTATCGGCAAAGTTCTCCTCACAGACCACAAGTTTTACGTCCTATCCGGCCTATGTTTTTGATGACCCAACACGTGGTTTCTCTATGGAGGATCAAATAATATTTAAGGGCAACCTAAATGAAGAAGGTACCGTAGATTTCTCTGTAAACCCACAATTAAAAGCAAGTGCTCCTGGAATGTTGAATGCGGCTTTCATTACAAAAGTCTATGAAAATGGAGGCGATTTCAGTACAGATGTATTCACCAAACCTTATTCGCCCTTTAAAACTTATGTAGGGTTAAATAGCCCTAAAGGGGATAAGACCAGAAGTATGCTGCTAACAGATGTTAACCACAAATTTGAAGTGGTTACGTTAGGCGAAAACGGTAGCCCTAAAGCAACAAAAAATCTTAAAGTGACCGTTCATAAGGTAAATTGGAGGTGGTGGTGGGATACTTCGGCCGATAATCTATCGAGTTTTAGCAGTAGCAATTATCGGGAAAAAGTTTTTGAAAAAACAATCAACACCAATGCCAAGGGAGAAGGATCCTTTAATTTTGAGCTAAAATATCCCAATTGGGGGCGTTATTTGGTGCGGGTAGAGGACCCAAATGGAGGCCATGCCACTGGGAAAGCCGTTTATATAGATTGGCCTGGATGGGCCGGAAAATCGCGTAAAGGAGACCCTTCCGCGGCCAGCATGTTAACGTTTTCTACGGATAAGGAAACCTACACGGTAGGTGAAACCGCAACCGTGACCATTCCAAGCTCCGAAGACGGAAGGGCTTTGATTACCGTTGAAAATGGTAGTGAAGTACTGCACTCGCTTTGGATGGAAACCCAAAAGGGCGAAACAAAGTTTCAGCTTCCCATTACGGCGTTGTACACCCCAAACGTATACATTAATATTACGTTATTACAACCTCATGCCGCTACTACAAATGATCTGCCAATGAGACTATACGGAGTGGCACCCATTTCTGTGGAGGATCCGAGCACCAAACTTACACCCCTGATTTCCATGCCCAACGTATTGCGACCAGAAGAGACCATCACCCTTAAAATAAATGAAAAGGATGGAAGAAGCATGACCTATAGTATTGCCCTAGTAGATGAAGGATTGTTAGATCTTACACGTTTCAAAACACCAAACCCATGGAATACTTTTTATGCCCATGAAGCTCTTGGAGTTAAGACTTGGGATGTCTATGATGACATTATAGGGGCTTTTGGTGGTAGAATTGATCAGGTATTTGCTATTGGAGGGGACGGAGAACTCGCTGGTGCCAAAAACAAGAAGGCAAATCGGTTTAAACCCATGGTAGTACATCTAGGCCCTTTTGAATTAAAAGAAGGTGCTACAAAATCCCATAAAATAAAGGTTCCAAAATATGTGGGTTCCGTAAGGACCATGGTGGTAGCGGGGAATGTTGAAAAAGATGCCTATGGAATGGCGGAAAAGACAACCGCAGTTAGAAAACCGCTAATGGTCCTAGCATCCTTACCCAGGAAGATTACACCTAGGGAGAAAGTAGTTTTACCCATTACGGTTTTTGCGATGGAGAAGAAAGTGAAGAACGTATCCGTAAAAATAAGACCTCATAAATCCTTTAAAATAATTGGTAGTGCCACCCAACAACTTTCTTTTACCCAGCCCGACGAGAAAATGGTGTATTTTAATTTGGAAGTGGCCGATTTTAAGGGTATTGGAAACGTTGTGGTAGAGGCAACCGGGAATGGGGAAAAGGCTTCTTTTGAAGTTCCCATCGACGTGGTAAACCCCAATCCGGTCACCACAAGTGTAGAACACATGGTCTTGGAGGCCAATGAAGAACGAACGATAAGTCTTGAAACCTTTGGCATAGCCTCAAGTAATACTGCACAAATAGAACTTTCTACCCTACCGCCAATGAATTTCAATGGTAGAATGCAATACCTTATTAGGTATCCGCACGGTTGTGTGGAACAGACCACATCCGCCGCCTTTCCACAACTTTTTTTGGCTGATATTTTTGAGGTTCCGTCCTCAAAACAAAATAGTATACAAACCAATGTGGAACAGGCTATTAGGCGATTGGGAGGTTATCAATTGCCTAATGGGGGATTTTCTTATTGGGCCGGACAAAACCGAGCCAATGATTGGGGAACTTCCTTTGCGGGGCACTTTTTATTAGAAGCGGAAAACAAAGGTTACGTGCTTCCCATAGGGTTTAAAACATCTTGGGTTAGCTACCAGCAACAAACTGCAAAGCAATGGAGGACAGATAATACCAATGCAGATTTGGCACAAGCATACCGGCTTTATACATTGGCGCTTTCCGGAAATGCGGACGTGGCCTCTATGAACCGTCTTCGGGAGCGTGCCACAATTTCCAATGCCGCAAAATATCCTTTGGCCGCCGCTTACGCAATCATTGGTAGGGCAAAGGTTGCAAACCGGTTGCTGGCCGCTTCCAATTTTAATTTTGATGGCAGGCATAATGGCTATACCTATGGGTCTTCTGATAGAAATAGAGCCCTTGCCCTAGAGACTTTTGTGCTCTTAAACAACAAAACAAAGGCGTGGGAAATGGCAAAGATCATAGCACAGCACCTCAACGGAAAAAATTATATGAGCACGCAGACCACAGCTTATAGCCTTCTGGCCATGGCCAAGTTTGCAAAGATGGTCGGGGGTAAGGGTATTGATGTAGGCATTACGCTGAATGGCAATAACCAATCCTTGCGTACTGGCAAGACATTGGCAAACGGCACATTGGCAGTTAAACAGGGAGCTAACAGCCTTACTTTGAAAAACACTTCGGACAATGTAGTTTATGCCAGCATCATTATGGATGGGATACTCCCAGTAGGCCGAGAACGCGAAGAACAACGCAATTTATCCGCAAGGATAAAATTTAAAGGTCGCAATGGTAACAACTTGGACATATCCAAAATAAGCCAGGGTACAGATTTTATTGCGGAAGTAACCGTAACCAACACCACTGCCAATGAAATCAAGAATTTAGCCCTTACAGAAATATTTCCCAGTGGCTGGGAAATTGTGAATACCCGTTTCACCGATTTTGGAGAATTTGAAGGCAACAAAGCCACTTATACGGATTTAAGGGACGATAGAGCCAATTTTTATTTTGATCTTGGCAAGAACAAGTCCACTACTTTTAGAATTTTATTGAATGCGTCCTATTTGGGAACCTACTATTTACCCGGAATACAGATAGAGGCCATGTACAATAATGATTATATGCTGCGTACCAAAGGGCGCTGGGTAGAAGTGGTTAAATGAAAAACGAATCGATTTAAAAAATAACTTGACATGAAAAAAATAATTGTTGGAATTCTAATAGCCCTAACATACACTTCTTGTGGATTTACAGAAAAAGCTAATCCTGAAAAAGATAAAGAGGCAATTGTGAAAGTGCTTGAAGATCAGGAGAAAGCCTGGAACAATTATGACCTAGAAGGTTTTATGCAAACCTATTGGAAGAGCAATGCGTTAAAATTTTTTAGTAGTGGGGGAGTAACCTCGGGCTGGGATCAAACCTTGGCCAATTATCATAAGCGATATCCATCCAAAGACCATGTGGGTACCTTAAGTTTTACACTCAAGGATATCTCCCCAATTGATGGGGAAGCCTATTTTGTTATGGGTGACTACCACCTAGCAAGAAAAATTGGAGATGCAGACGGTATATTTATGGTAATTTTTAAGAAGATAAATGGCGAATGGAAGATAATAGCCGATCTCTCTTGTAGTTCTTAAGAAGTAATGGTTTCACTATTGGAAATTTCCTGTGCCCATGCAATGGCTTCTTCCAAAACCCTGAACCTTTTAACCTTGGATTTTAGAAACAATTTCTCTAACCCGGCATTAAGGAACCCTGCACGGGTATAGCTAACAATGGCATACCCTTTTAACTTATAACTGCTTTTAAAGAACTTAATCCAGTCCGTAGGCATTACGGAATAGGAGTTAATCCTATGTGTGATGAGTACAAAGTCGCGCCCATCGTTATCATAAAGATTGGTAAGATCTTCGGTAACCTTTTTTCCATGATTTTCCCATGTAAATAAGACGTCTTCGTTTATTTCCGCTATAATAAAGGAATCAAATAAAAAATAGTTTCCGAAAGGGTAATTCAATTCATGTATCGCCTTCTTGTAGAAGACGGTTTCTTTTAATTTTTTCACACCCAAAATCATTTCCAAGTTCTCCGTTGCAAGATAGTGGAACCTTTAGGATACAATTATCACTTGTCGATTAAAGACATTAATAGTCTGTGTATTGCGTAATTAGGGCAAAAAAGAAAACATATTTACTCAGGGTCTTTCAGTACTTTACTAAAAACAAAGGCCCCTATATCCTTAACAGGATTGTATAGGATAGAATCATTAAGTGTTTCTTCATTTATCAGGTTCAAATTGTCATTGACCCTGTGGAAAAAAACAAGTAGCGCCCCAAGAATTACAGCAATTTTTAAAGCACCAAAAACACCTCCTGCAATTTTATTCAACAGTCCCAAAAGGGCAAAATCGGCAATTTTTGTTAACAGTTTTCCTGCCAAATGAACCACTACTACAATGATGATAAACGTAACGATAAAAGCGGTAAGATTAATATAGCGTTCATTCCAATCCATATTTTTGGAAAGATATTCCCCTGCAATATATGAAAAGTGAATTGCTCCGTAGAGTCCGGCAATTAAGGCAATTATTGAAGCAATTTCTACAAAAAGACCGTTTTTGAGTCCTTTATAAAGGCCCCAGACAAGGAGTAATCCAATTGCTATATCCAAAAATCCCATCCTAAATTGTTTTCACAAATATAGAACTTTGATTTGTACCTTTGGATTAGAAACAGGAACCGTATTAATATACAATTTAAGGTCTCCTTTAACCTAATTTGTGTGGCAAGAGATACCGTATTAAAAGAGCGTTGGGAAGAACTGGTAAGTAAATTATCCAATCAATTTTCTGATGGTGATCCCTTGGAATTGGATGCCATTATTTATTTGGTGGGCGTGCAAGAGTTGGGCCAGTACCATAAGAAATATAAAAAGGATGAAAAACTGAACCTTATGCATATTGCCATCTGTAGACTCTTGGAACCCTATGGTTATTATGAGTTCGATTTTTTTGATGAAGATGGCTGGCCACATTACAAGGTAAAAGAAGAACTGCCTCCGCTAAAGGCAGGAGAACAAGCGGTACTCATGAAGGAAGCGTTGGTGGGTTATTTCATCGAAAAAGAGTATTTAAGGTAATGTAAATGTAGATTTTGCGTCAAAAGAACCTTTTGTATTTATTGCGAGGTATCTCTATGCACCCATATATAAATGGCAACATATTGCTGTTTGTTAGAAAACATTCCAAAAAGTTGCTTCTTTTTCTTTTGGTATTGATTGGATATTACTTCTGTTTGCCAAAGCAGCTTTTTAACGATCCTACGGCAACGGTGGTGGAAAGTAGACAGGGTGAGTTGTTAGGGGCTAAAATTGCAAGTGACGGGCAATGGCGGTTTCCCGGCTTGGACAGTGTACCCAAAAAGTTTAAAACCTGCATTTTACAATTTGAAGATAGCCACTTCTACCAGCATCCAGGGTTTAATCCAATTTCCATAGCAAAAGCCATAAAAGCCAATATCTCTGCCGGCAAACATGTTAGAGGAGGGAGCACAATAACCCAACAGGTGATTCGGATGTCTAGAAAACAGAAGCGCACCTATTTGGAGAAGACCATAGAGCTAATTTTGGCCACTAGGCTAGAAGTAAGGTATTCCAAAGAAGAAATTTTGAACCTTTATGCCAGCCATGCCCCTTTTGGAGGAAATGTGGTTGGCCTCGGAATGGCATCATGGCGATACTTTGGGTTGCCTCCATACCAACTATCTTGGGCAGAAGCGGCTACCTTGGCAGTACTTCCCAACGCCCCGGCTCTAATTTATCCCGGCAAGAACAAAGAATTGTTGCTAAAAAAAAGAAACAGACTGCTTAAAAAGATATTGGATAAGAAAGCTATAGATAGCACTACCTACCAATTGGCACTTTTGGAAGCCCTGCCCAAAAAACCCTACCCACTTCCTCAAATAGCACCTCATCTGGTAGAAAACATTTCTAAAAAGCACAAGGGAAAACGTTTGGCCGTTACCCTGGACAAGGAATTGCAAAATAGTGTAAATGCCATTGTACAAAAGCACCATATGCTTCTAAAACAGAATCAGGTGCATAATGCCGCTGTTTTGGTCATGGATGTAAATACCCGGGAAGTATTGGCCTATTTAGGTAATACAAATACAGATAAGGCACATGAAAAAGACGTGGATATGGTGCACGCTATCCGCAGCACGGGAAGTATAATGAAACCTTTTTTATACGCGGCCATGTTAGATGCCGGAGAGCTGTTACCAGAGATGTTGGTTGCCGATGTGCCTACACAAATTGCGGGCTATACCCCCGAAAATTTTAATGAGAATTACAGTGGTGCTGTAAAGGCAAAAATGGCTTTGGCCCGGTCACTGAACATTCCGGCGGTAAGGCTCTTACAGTCCTATGGGCTACACAAATTTAGAGATCAACTTAATCTCTTTAACCTTGGTGGTGTTAGTAAACCGGCAGATCACTATGGGCTTACTCTTATTTTAGGAGGAGCGGAGAGCAACCTTTGGGATCTTTGCAAAACATATGCCTCCTTGGCATCTACGGTGAATCATTTTAGTACAACTTCAAGTGAGTATTATACCAACGAATTCACAAACCCAGTTTTAATACAAGGGGAAAAGGTTCATTTTGGTGAAAAATCCAAAGAAAAAACCATTTTTGATGCCGCTAGCATATACCTCACTTTTGAGGCCATGAAAGATGTGAATAGGCCAGAGGGAAACGAATCTTGGGAGTTCTTCGATTCTTCAAAAGAGATTGCCTGGAAAACAGGCACAAGTTTTGGCAATAAGGATGCCTGGGCTATTGGGGTTACCCAAAACCATGTAGTGGGTGTTTGGGTAGGCAATGCCGACGGAGAAGGCAGGCCTAATGTTAGTGGGGTTACAAGTGCAGCTCCAATTTTATTCGATGTTTTTGATGTTTTGCCAAGAGCCCACTGGTTTTCAAAGCCCCTAGATGAGTTTGAAGATGTTCTGGTATGTGCGGAAAGTGGGTATTTGGCCACTGAAATTTGTCCCAACTTATACATTTCCATTCCTAGAAAACAAAACTCTGTAAACGCCTGTAGTTTTCATCGCAAGGTTCATTTGGATCACCACAGGCGGTTTCTGGTAAATTCTTCCTGTACCGATCTGTCAATGGCAAAGGAAGAAACGTGGTTTTTACTACCACCTTTAATGGCATACTATTACAAGAGAAACAATGCTGCATACCAAACACTTCCACCCCTTAGAAACGACTGCCGAGGTACAAATCTGCCTGCAATGGAATTTATTTATCCAAAAAATGGAAGTCGTATAACCCTTGCTAAAAATTTTGAGGGACAAACAAATGAATTGATATTAAAACTGGCACATATAAAACCCGCAACAAAGGTGTTTTGGTATATGGACGAAAGGTTTTTGCAACAAACAACCAACTTTCATGAAATTGGCGTAGTTTCATCGGTTGGCCCTCACAGAATTACGGCAATTGATGCCCTTGGTAATGAAGTTATCATTACGATAACGATAGAGTAAACCGGCAACTTTGAAATAGGGATTTAAACAACTATCTTTACCATATACCCCACAGTACTAGGTATATTGCGTTGGGGAGGACACTTGCTCGGAAAATAAATTTCAATAAAATATTGTGAAAGAAAACATCAGATTTTCAAACTTGGATAGGGAAAGTACGGTTAAAAAACTGTCCAAAGAAACTTTTGACCTAGTGGTGATAGGTGGCGGAATAACAGGAGGCGGTATTGCTCTGGACGCTGCTTCTAGAGGCATGAAAGTGGCGCTAGTGGAAAAAGGCGATTTTGCCTCCGGAACCAGTAGCAAATCTACCAAGCTTATACACGGTGGACTGCGTTATTTGAAACAATTCGATTTTTGGCTCGTAAAAGAAGTTGGCTCGGAACGAGCCATTGTTCATAAGCTGGCTCCCCATCTTGTTTTACCCGAAAAAATGCTGTTGCCACTAATCGAAAACGGGTCTTATGGCAAATGGCTCACCTCTATTGGCCTTAAGGTATATGATATTCTTGCCCAGGTTACAGGAGATGACAAGCGTAAGATGTTGGAAAAGAAAGAGGCCCTAAAATTGGAACCTCTTTTGCCCAAAAAAATACTAAAAGGTGCAGGGTACTATGCCGAATATAGAACCGATGACGCAAGACTCACCATAGAAAATATTAAGACCAGTCTTATCTATGGGGCCTTGGCCTTAAACTATGCTGCGGTAAACGATTTTGTCTATAAAGACGGAAGAATTTCTGGGGTAAAGATCAAAGATGGGATTAGCGAAAAAGATTTCACCATTAAGACAAAGTACGTAATTAGTGCCGCAGGGCCTTGGGTAGATGAATTACGGAGTATAAACAATTCAAAAAAAGGAAAACGACTGCACCTTACCAAAGGTGTGCATTTGGTTTTTCCGTATGAAAAATTACCAGTAAAACAGTCCGTTTATTTTGATGTGCCAGATGGTAGAATGATGTTTGCCATTCCTAGGGGGAAGGTCACTTATGTAGGCACCACAGATACCAATTTTAATAATGATAAGGACAACGTACAGGTAGACCTGGCAGATGCTATGTATCTATTATCCGCGGTAAACCATATGTTTCCCAAAATAAATTTGGAAATGGAAGATATTATGTCTTCCTGGGCAGGATTGCGTCCGTTGATCCATGAAGAAGGAAAATCGGCCTCCGAACTTTCAAGAAAAGACGAAATATTTACCTCAGAAACAGGGCTGGTAAGCATTGCCGGAGGAAAACTTACTGGCTATAGAAAAATGGCCGAACGAGTGGTAAATAGAATTGCCAAAAAAATGGAGGAAGATTATGAGCGCGAAATAAACCCCTCGGAATCTGACAAAATCCCACTTTGTGGCAGCGATTTTAAAAAGTTTAAACACGTTACAAGATATATTAATGAGGTTTATGAAAAGATAAGCTCCGATGGGTTTACCCAGCACGACGCGTGGTTTCTGGTAACCAATTATGGAAAACAGACAGAACTTATTCTTGAAAACTATGCCAAGTTAAAGGACAAGGACGCTTATTTGCGAATGGCCAAGGCCGAACTACATTTTGGAATTGACTATGAAATGGTACAAAACCCTATGGATTTCTTCGTTAGAAGAACCGGGAGGTTATATTTCGATATCGATAGCGTTCGCAATCTCATGGATCCTATTTTGGCAGAGTTCAAGGTTATTTTTAAAACTGATGATGCAACGATTGCCGGGTACAGAGATAAATTGAAAACGTTGATTACCGAACACTCCGATTTTAGTTTAGACCGGTTTTAGGGGCTAATCCTGCCATTTCCCGAGCCCAATTAACAATCTGCATGCTAATGTTGTTTTCCCATCGCCCTTCTTTACCTTCAAAGGAATCTTGGGCTTTAACATGGATGGTATTCCAATGGTCTAATCCAGGATATTCGTATAACAGATGATCGTTATGTCCATTTCTCTTAAGCACATCCACGATCATTTGGTTATCATGGGCAGACATAATCCAATCATTTGTGCCGCGCATAATTCTAACGGGGACTTTTATCTTTTCCCACTCACCAGCCAAGTTGTACTCCTGTAACTGATGGTAATAGGAAAGTGGCCTTCCGTACATATGGCGAGAAGGATGGTAGTTATGTTCTGCCAAGGCAGGGTATTGGTTAATTACTTGGGCGTACGTCTTCTTTTGTATCAACATACCGTAATATAAGGGAATGTAATACGCGTTCATTTTCTTTACGATTTCGGCCTCGGAATTACCCTTAAACCCAAGTATTCTTCGCTCAATTTCCAACATATGTTCGTACCATGTTTTAAAAAAGACTCCATCAGAAATTACCCCGGCCAAGTTAAGTTCATTGGCGAACATTGGGGCCAAAGCACTTCCCATACTAGAGCCGTAGACAATTATTTTATCTGGATCTACATAAGGTTTAGATTTTAGAGCTTTTATCGCTGCCTTAAAGCCGGCTATATCGGTAAGAAAATCGGATTCCGCACAGTTTCCTTCACTATCGCCCACTCCAGGTTTTTCAACACGCATCACTACCATATCCGATTGTTCAACGAGATCTCGTATTACCCGAGCCCAGTTGCTGCTTCGGCCGGGATAGATCTCTATAGAAGAACAGCTTAAGCCCCCGATTAGCATTATGGCCGGTAATTTGCCAGCGCGTTTTGGTTTGGTCACAATAGTCCTTTGGGTAACCCCAAAGCTGCTGGTTACTTCTTCATAAAAGGTTTCTAATTGGGGATGTGATTCTTTTTCGATGGCATTTAAACGCACAGAAGAAGTTACAAGTTGGTTAGAGCGCAATGCTTCAATAGTTAAAGCATTATTTGCCCTAAGTGCGTAGGTAACCGAAGTCCAAATCTCATCCGAGGCAATAAGTTGTCCGTTCACCTTTAGTATAATATCCTCTGGCCTAAAACCAGCCTTTTCCAACGGACTGTTTTTTTCGATAGCTCGTATAACCGCCCCTGTTTGTCCAGAAGATGGTCCCGAAATCTGGGCCTCCCATGAAGCCCTTCTCTGAAGTGTTTGGGCAGAAATGAAATTTCCGATAAACGCTGCTATAAGGATACATATATAACGTGTTTTTTTGATGCCAATCATAACCAATATTTTAAGTTTTCTTTAAAATTAGATTGTCTATATTTATCAAAAAGGTTATTTATACCAGCAGCGCTATTTTTTATGTGAAACCTGCCCGCCGCATGATATAGTTTTAGAGGTCATGAAATTCATAAAAGACTTTTATCTATTCAATTCAAGAATTGCCACCCATGTAATTTTTTGGGTAGCCTATTATATTCTTTTTGGTTTTGTATGGGTTGCTGAGGACGGATATCTGGCTTCTTTCTATTTAGAGTTTATATTGCTGCCCACTAGAATTTTGGCAGTCTACGTTGTCATTTATTTTTTACTTCCAAGATTTTTGTTGAAAAGAAAATATACCAACTTTTTCTTAGGTTATGTTATCGTTCTTCTGCTGGCAGGGGTACTACAACGTGTTTTTATTCATCTGTTTTACGAAAACCTGTTGTTGAACAATGTGGAAAAAGGGCTCTTCAGTATTAACATGCTTGTACGCGCGGTAGTGTTGATCAATACCACGGTGCTGTTGGTTTTGGGAGCTAAACTCTTTCAACTTTGGCTTATAGAACACGAGAAGAACCGAGAGGTACGTCAAGAGTATCTAGAAATACGATCTAACCGTAGAATTCATAGAATTGCTACGGACAACATTTTGTTTGTGGAAGGACTGGGAAATTACGTAAACTATCACCTTAGGGATAAATCCAAAGTTACGGCCTATGCCACCATAAAGGATACCCTTGTTTTATTGCCAGAAAATTTTATTAGGGTGCATCGTTCCTATATAGTAAACAAAGACCATATCAAATCATATGATGCCAACACCATAGATGTTGAAAACCAAATGGTGCCCAGAGGTAAAAGTGTTACCGATGAGGTATTGTTGACCTAATCTGGAAAATAGTAATCGTATTTACACCGTCCAATCTAAGACAAAAATTAACGACCTACGTTGATACCGGTTCTAGCACTTGGGTCACTCCGGGAACGGGAACGGGGTAATTACCATCTGCATCGGGGAGTACCTTAGGACTAGTATCCCAGCTAAAAGTGTCCGGAACTATGCGCCGTCCCCAGTTTAGCGCATCGTCAAAAGTAATTAACTGACCAGAGTAGGTTGCCATTCTACCCAAAATTGCGGTCATTGTAGTTTTGGCAGCATGTTCCACGTCATTGATCACCGTCCCCGCTTTAATGGAAGCAAAGAGTTTATCGTGCTCTGTTTGATATGGATTTGGATCTTCCAAACCTTGATGCTCGTAAATAAGATTGCCACTGTAATCCTTAATTATTCCTTTGTTCTGAGAATCGGTATATATAGTGCCCTTGGTACCCATAAAGCTTTCCGAAACGTTGGTTATACAGCCGGGCTGATGTCTGCACTGACTAGAAATAACCGCTCCGGAAGGATAGGTAAATTCCACAAAATGATGATCAAAAATCTCTCCATACCGATTACCCTTACGAACTTCCCTTCCTCCCATACCTTGGGCATGAATAGGAAACTCGCCAATAAACCAATTGGCTACGTCAATATTATGGATATGTTGCTCAACGATATGATCTCCACACAACCAATTAAAGTAATACCAATTCCGCATTTGGTACTCCATTTCGGTCTGTGCCTCCTGTCTTTCCTTTACCCATACCCCTTCGCTGTTCCAATACACTTGGCCAGAAACAATTTGTCCTATACTCCCTTCCCTAATTTTATCCAAGCAGGCCAAATAACTCTTTTGGTAATGCCTTTGTAGCCCAACAACGACGTTTAATTGTTTTTGTTTTGCTATCTCCGCAGCCTCTAGGACTTTCCGAATACCTGCTGCATCGGTCGCTACGGGTTTTTCCATAAAAATATGTTTGCCCTGGTTAACGGCATATTCAAAATGAAGGGGTCTAAACCCAGGTGGTGTGGTAAGAATAACAACATCGGCCAAATCTATGGCGTTTTTATACGCCTCAAAACCAACATATTTGTTTTCATCCTTTACCGCAATCTTTTCTGTGTCGGCAAATTTTTGGGAAACAATTCCAAGGCAACCATCCAACCGATCCTGAAAAGCATCCGCCATGGCCACCAACTTAACATTTTCCTTAGTGCTCAGTGCCTGCACAATGGCTCCGGTACCTCTTCCGCCACAACCTACCAGTGCTATTTTTATGGCATCATCGCCTATGACATTGGCGCTAGCCGCCACATTTAACGGAACCGTAAGCAAGCCTCCGGTAACGATGGCAGAATTCTTGCAAAAGCTTCTACGAGAGACTGTATTTTTTCTTTCTTTTCTCATGATGGTGTTTTTAAAAATCTTCTATTACTTGCAACCAATATTGGTCTATTTCTTCTTTGGAAGGGGTTATTTTTGGCCGGACAATTCTGAAACCAACAAAAGGGGCATTGGTAAACCACCAGCGACTTTTGGGAATTTGGGGATCTATTCTTTTCCATCTGGCCAAGGAACCTTTTCTTGCGGAAGAACGCAGTTCATATGCGTTATCGTTCCAAGATCCGCCTCTTACCGTACGTGGATATAACGTAACCGGTTTTTCCCAAGGGTTATTGGCAGTTTCTCCGGCATACTGTATATATGCATCTTCTTTAAATTGGTCCAGGGTCCATTCCGCAACATTACCGTGCATGTCATAGAGCCCAAAAGCATTGGGTTTTTTTTGCCCAACCCTATGGTATTTTCCGTTGCTATTACTCCGGTACCAAGCATAATCTTGTAAGGCTATGGAGTCTTTTCCAAACCCATATTCTGTATCACTGCCTGCTCTACAAGCATACTCCCATTCCGCTTCTGTAGGGAGCCTATAAAACTTTCCGGTCTTGGCGCTTAACCATTTGCAGAAGGTAATGGCCGCATGTTGGGTTATGTTTACTACAGGTGAATCTTCTTTGCCCATACCATGGCTCATGTCTACGTAGGGTGTGCTTGCAGACGCTATGGCATCTATGGGAACAACTACTTCATTATCTGGGCCTTGATCTATAAAAGCATCTATTTTCCTTTGCGAAAACAGTTCGTACTGGTCCCAGGTAATCTCATGGGCTCCCATCCAAAAGGCATCTACAATTACCGTATGTTTTGGGGATTCCAAAGCCTCGCCAGTATCGCTGCCCATATCAAATTCACCCCCGCTGATAGGTTTCATAACAATTTTTTCATTGCTTCCTGGGATCAACTGGTCATAGGACAAGAAATCCTGAAACGTCTGTATTGAGTACCGGTCTTGGCTTGTATAGGAACCATCAAATGCGGTAAATAAGAGCAGTATCCCTGCAAACGTAAGGGCACGAAATAAATTATGCTTCATGGGACGAACAAAAGCAGATTGAAAATCAATTGATTATAAATAAAAATATGCCTTTAAATATAATCAAATTAAATCCAAAAAAATGCTTTTAATCCAAGTTATGCGTTAAAGCACGGAAGGTTTTCTTTGCACTTTTATCTTCGTAAAGAATTTTGTAAACCGCATCTATAATGGGTGCATTACATTTCTTTTTAAAGCTTTGCTTAAGGATATGGGCGCTTTTGGTGGCATAATAACCTTCCGCAACCATGTTCATTTCCATCATGGCGCTTCTTACGGTATAACCTTTGCCTATCATATTTCCAAACATGCGGTTACGACTAAACGTAGAGTAGCCCGTTACCAGTAGATCGCCCAAATAGGCAGAATTATTAATATTGCGCTTCATCTTATGCACTCGTTTAATAAACCGCTCCATCTCGCGGATAGAGTTGCTCATCAGTACACTCTGAAAATTGTCGCCATAACCAAGACCATGTGCAATTCCGGCGGCAAGGGCGTAAATGTTCTTAAGCATTGCCGCGTATTCCGTTCCTATGATATCGTCAGAAATTTTAGTACGTATGTAATGGCTCCCTAAACTGTTTGCCACGTATTTTGCCTTGTGCTCGTCCACACATGCGATGGTTAGATAGGATAACCGCTCCAAAGCCACTTCCTCCGCATGGCAAGGACCGGTTATAACACCTATGTTTTTAAAGGGTACCCCGTATTGTTCATGAAAATGCTCCCCAACGATTAGACCGGTTTCCGGAACAATTCCTTTAATGGCCGAAAACACAATTTTATTTTTTAATGAAAGAGTGGCCTTTTTTAATTCTTGTTCCAAATGAACCGAAGGAATGGCAAATATTAGTATATCTGCATTTTCAATGGCATCATCTATACGATCCGATAAACGAAGCTGTGCAATATTAAACTCTACAGAACTTAAGTATTTTCTATTGTGCCTTTTTGTTTTTATGTGTGTTATGGCATCCGTACTGCGCATGTACCAGCCAATGTTATCCAAATTTTCCGTCAACATTTTAACGATGGCCGTGGCCCAACTACCCCCGCCCAATACGGCAAAGCGTAACCCTTCTTTCATGATGTGTTTTTAAGCACCCAAATGTAATTAAAAAAAGAAGTATAGTTTAAAGCATTGATTATCAGAAGTTTAATAATTTTGGCACGATGATTGGCTTAGGTAGTTTAACCATTAAAAAGTTAAACTATGAGGGCTATAAAACTACTACTTGGATTTTTATTGATAGGTACACTCGCAAGCTCATGCTATTCTGAAGTGTACATTGAAGACGATATTGTTGTTGTTCCGGTAATCAATACCAACAATGTGCTGCAATCCTATGATTTATGGTACGTAGATATCAATGCAACGCGTGGAAACGGAGAGGTTCCCTTTTTACAACGCGCTTTTACAGTTTCTTTCGTTAATGGGGCCATGTATGCCAACAATAACATTGTGGGTATTGGTAAAACTGGGGACGGATTGGGAATAGATGTAGGCTATTATGATCCTTTGGTAGATGCTGTGGAGATAGATCATGATGTTGATGGACGATGGATACTCAGTGTTTTTGTAGTTAATAACAATACTCTGGAATTATATGACTCCGGATCCGATACTTCATATTATTTGAAAGGATATCAGCTCGGAAATTTCGATTACGACTTTGTCTTCTACGATAACATCACCTACTTTCTGCAGGAATACGATGCTTGGGAAAAAGTATTTACAAGCGAAGAAGGGGCCATCAACGAGTTTGATGATGAGATTTTTTTACAGTTCCTTTCAGGCGGTGACGGAGACTTTTTCAGATCCTCCATAGACACTAATGGTACACCGATACAAGAACTGGTTTGGGATTACGAAGGAGGTTATCAGGTCTACGATGTGGAAAATGATGAAACGCTAAAAACTTTAACGCTCGATTATGATTTCTTGGGCAATGATTACTTTGAACTATACGTTATCAATGATAGTACTATAGAGTTGTTCCACCCCAGTAGCGAAACGGTCTATGAATTTAGGGGAAGGGGATACCAACAATACTTAAAGCAGAGCAAAGCAGCCATTGATAAGAAAAGAAAGAAAGAGACTAACCCTATGATGAAGGTAAAACGAAAAAGAAGTACGAGTTAGTTATATGAAATGCCCCGAAACCAAGTTTTAGCGTGTCTGGTAAAAAACAGCCCGAGTAGTAATACGAGGGCTTTTTTTATTACCCTTGGTTTTGAACAAAGTGGCTCTTCTTAAACGTTGACGGATTTTGGCGTACTACTTTCTTAAAGATGCGATTAAAATAAGACAGACTTTCAAAACCCGAATCGTAGCAGGCTTCGCTTACATTTTTACCACTTAACAGTAGCCTTTTGGCCTGGCTTACCCTATATTGATTTAGGAAGGCGGTAAACGTATTCCCCGTGGCCTTCTTAAAGTAACGACAAAATGCTTCCTTGCCTAAATTGGAAAGTGATGCTACTTCAGCCAATCCAATTTTTCTTTGGTAATGCTCATCAATAAATGCGTAGATCTGCCTAAGACGTTGTTGCTCCTTTTTGTTGTACTTGTTTACAAACGGTTTGTTGTGCAATAAACTAAATTCCTTGCTCAATGCCAGGGTCCTTAGAATATGTATTATTTCTATATAAGTTTCAAAAGGCGATAATTGGTGCAGCCGCTTAAGTCTTTCCCCAACAATTTTTTTTGTTTCCCCGTTAAATGCAATACCGTATTGAGAAAGTTCAAAGAGATGATATATGGCCACGAGCTCGGGAGTTTCATCAATCACCTGTTTTTTAAATGTCGGTTTTATATGCACCACCTCCTTCTTATAATCTGTCTGTACCCCATAATCAAAATTAAGATGTGGAATATTGGAACCAATAAAGACCAGATCACTTTGCTCATATGAAGTTATATGGTCCCCCACATGCCGGGTAGCACTTGCACCTTCAATATATACCAACTCATATTCCGGATGAAAGTGCCAGTAGAAAAGGTCGTTCAATCTGGGATTGTGCAGAAGACGGAACGGACTCTTGGTATTGGGGTTTATGGTTTCTAATTGAATTTTCACATCAATAATATAACTAAATTATGTCTAAATGGCTTCAAAACGTATAAAAAAGTCAATATAGTTCAAATTATGGTTAATATCATGGTTGAAATGCATTAGCCTGTTTTCCTAAATTTATCATGTCAAATAGTAAAAACTCCAAGTATGAAAGCTTCAGAGAACAAAACAGATCATATTAAAATGGCCAATACTGCCCATGAAGACATTCCCGGAAACCCTTCAACGGCCACAAGCAGTAGAATAAAATTGAACAGCAGGGAAAAAGGGGAAACCTTACGTGTTTTAAGTGAGGAAGATTGGGCTTTTTGGAAACATAATGGATATGTTGTCGTTAAAGCGGCCGTGCCAAGGGAACAGGCCTTGACCACTGCTAATTTTCTTTGGGAGTTTGATGAAAAAGATCCAAATGATCAAGAGACATGGTATGCTCCACCACGGGCAGAAATGCAAATGAAGGAACTTACAGGTACGGGCATGGTAGAGGTATATAATCATCAACATCTTTGGAACAACCGGCAGATGCAAAGGGTGTACGATGCATTTGTAGATGTGTGGGGCACCGAAAAACTTTGGGTAACCATTGATCGGGCCAATCTAAATTTTCCGCTTCGAGAAGGTTTTGAGTATAAAGGGTTTATTCATTGGGATTATGACCCCGAAACCAAACCGCAGAACGTGCAAGGCGTATTGGCGTTGGCAGATCAGACAGATCCCAATATGGGCGGTTTTCAGTGCATCCCAGAACTTTTTAGAACCTATGATACCTGGAAACTTACCCAGCCCGAGGACAGGGACCGCTTTAAACCAGATACCACGGGTTTTGAAAACGATTTGGTAAAGGTAAAGATGAATGCTGGCGACCTACTGATCTTTAATAGTTGCCAACCACATGGCATTAGACCAAATAGGTCTAAGGACAAGGTGCGGATTGCCCAGTACATATCCATGATGCCTGCAGAGGAAGACAATGAAGAAATGAGGCAATGGCGCATCAATTCCTGGAAGAATAGAATTGCTCCCAAAGGATATGCTTTTCCCGGCGATCCCAGAAATTGGGAACAGACCAAATATGAAACCGCTAAATTATCGGCTCTTGGAGAACGATTGTTAGGTCTAAAAGACTGGTAGATTGAGAATAGGTTAATTTTTTAGGTGATATAGTTGAGGTAAAACCATTTAACACTACTTTTGCGCCCTTAAATGCGAAAGGCATGAAGAAGTATTTAAACCTATTCGATTTTTCCCAGAAGGTAAATTATAGAACAGAGGTACTATCTGGTCTTACCGTGGCCCTGGCTTTGGTGCCAGAGGCCATTGCCTTTGCCCTAATCCCTGGATTTTCGCCATTGACCGGTTTATATGCTGCCTTTGTATTGGCTCTGATAACCGCTATTTTGGGTGGTAGGCCCGGAATGATTTCGGGTGCAACAGGTGCCGTTGCCGTCATTTTCATTGGCCTTATCTTAGAACTTAAAAATACTTTTCCCGGAATAACACCCGATACCATACTGAATTATGTTTTCGCCACTGTTATCATTGCAGGGCTTTTGCAGATTGGTGCCGGTCTATTACGGTTGGGAAAGTTCATAAGATTGGTGCCTCATCCGGTAATGTTCGGGTTTGTAAACGGCTTGGCCATAATAATCTTTATGGCCCAATTTCCTAATTTTTATCAAAAAGGAAGTACGGAACTTTTATCGGGGTCGGCGTTTTGGACCATGTTGGGTCTTACGCTTTTAACCATGATTATCATTTGGGGCTTTCCAAAACTCACAAAAGCAATACCCTCGTCTTTATTGGCCATAATAGTGGTTTCCGCTCTGGTTATTGGATTTGGCATTGATACCCTTACCGTTGCGGATACCATAAAGGAAGGGGAAAGTATTAAAGGAGGGTTTCCGCCCCTATCTATTCCAAACATACCACTTACGTTAGAATCATTGCGACTTATTTTCCCTTATGCCGCCATTGTGGCCGGGGTAGGATTGATAGAAAGTTTATTGACCCTCAATATCATCGATGAGATTACAGAGACCAGAGGTAGTGGCAACAAAGAATGTATAGCACAAGGAACCGCCAATATATTTTCTGGCTTTTTGTCCGGAATGGGAGGCTGCGCAATGATTGGGCAAAGCTTAATCAATACCTCCGCCGGTGCAAGGGCCAGATTGTCTGGTATTACAGCAGCAATTATGTTGTTGGTATTTATTATGTTCGGGTCTAGTCTTATAGAACAATTGCCCATGGCTGCCCTGGTAGGGTTAATGTTTATGGTTGCCATTGGCACTTTTGAATGGGCAAGTTTTAAGACTTTTAGAAAAATGCCAACTTCCGATGTAGTGGTGATGGTATTGGTTACCCTGATTACGGCTATTACACACAATTTGGCCGTTGCGGTTTTATTCGGAGTCATTATCTCTGCTTTGGCCTATTCCTGGGAAAACGCAAAACGTATCAGGGCTCGCAAGACCATTGATGAAAACGGTGTAAAGCATTATGAAATTTATGGCCCATTGTTTTTTGGATCGACAACCGCCTTTGCCGAAAAATTTGATGTTCAAAACGATCCCGCCGAAGTGATTATCGATTTTAAGGAAAGTAGGGTAGCCGATATGTCGGGAATCGAAGCATTGAACAAGATTACCGAACGATATCAAAAGGTAGGCAAAAAGGTGCATCTAAAGCATTTGAGCCGGGATTGTAGGAGACTTTTAGCGAATGCCGATAAAATTATAGAGGTAAACGTTTTGGAAGATCCTACCTATAAAGTAGTGGCGGACAAAGTAAAAAAACTGGAAGTTTAAGCAATAATTATTTTCGGACCCTGCCAACACGGGTAAATATGGGAAAACGAACTCCCTTGGTTTCGTTATTTTTCCAATGGGGGACTAGTTTATCCATGAAGGCATCAACGGGGTTCACCCCTTTGTCGTTCCTGTAATTCTGTACGCTAGACCATGAATTGAGATAACCCTGTAGTTGGGAAATCGTCCATACGGCAGTAATGGAATGTTCCTCGTTTAGCTGAATTTCTTGAAAGTGGAATGGTATCGATCTATAGGCATTATCCACGTGTTTGCGCTCCATGTTCCAATAGGGTCCAACGATTTCTGAATAAAATTGATCAATAAAGAAATCTATCTCCGCATTTATCCGTAAGAGGCCATAACCCCATAGAGCGATCAAGGCTCCATTTTTGGCTACCCTTAAAAACTCTCTGTTATAACCTTCCATGTCAAACCAATGCGCGGCCTGCGCAACTGTAATTAGATCGAATATGTTGTCATTGAACTTAGTTTCCTCTGCCCGTTGTTGGGAGTAGTTTATATTGTTTGCCCTCTTGGCGTATTGCAATTGTTTAGCACTGATATCCGTAGCATCAACTGCTACAAAATGATGGGCCAGCTCTATGGCTACCTGTCCGTTCCCAGTACCACAATCCCAAGCACGGTCCCGCGTTTCCGTAAGTCCTAAAATTTCCTTGTAAAGAGAAGTAGGATAGGTGGGCCTAAATTTTTGATAGTGTTTGGCTTGCTGAGAAAACTTGTCCTTAATTTTTTTCATTAAGACCTTGTTTGCGGGTTATCATCGCATAAAAAAACGCTTACTTGCCCTGAGGGTCAAGCAAGCGCCTATGTATTTTTGCCTTTATCTTGCTATAACGTCCTAAGATATTCTGCCAATGCCCGTGCATCGGTTTCGGAAAGTTTTTGATCTAGCATTATGGCATTGTTATACTCTTTCAATAACGCCTTAGCTATAGGATCTTCCTTTAGCATACCTGTTGGGTTCAATATCATGTTCATTACCCATTCCGGACTTCTGCGCTCGTATACTCCTTGCATTGCGGGCCCTATCATTCTTTGATCTACCATATGACAGGCAGTACAAATGGTATTAAATTTTGCTTCACCGGCTGCTGCAAGTTCTGCATCTACTTCATCAGCGAACGTTACCGAGGTTATAGGTCCGATACCTTTATTGTTTAGATCAACAGGTACCCCTTCAGATTGGGCGGCCTTTACTTCCTTCTTGGCACGGTTCATTTCAAACCCTTCTTTCTTTTCTTCCTTTTTTTCACCACAACTAACCACAAGCATTCCAAGGGTTAAAACAACTAATACTTTTTTCATCGATTTAAAATGTTTAGAGCCACTAATATAAGAAATATCATAACTCAAAAGAGTTCTTCCAAAAACTTTAATGCCCTTTTCTCCGTGTAAGTGGTGTTATGCTTATCATAAAAACCTACATGACCTCCATATTTGGGAACTTCCATATATAGATACTCATTATTTTCAGCATAGGCCCAAGGATAACAAGCGGGGCCCAGAAAGGAATCGTTTTGTGCATTTATGATTAGGCTCGGCACTTTAACATGGGGAAGAAATTGCAAACAGCTACATTTCTTGTAATAATCCATAGCGTTCTTAAAACCATGTGCCCTGCTGGTATAGATATCATCAAAGTCCTTTAAGGTTTTCACATTTTTTATGTCCATGTCTGATATAAGGTTTGGAAACAGACGTTGTTTTTCACGTAACTTTGCTAGAAGGTGATTTTTAAAACGCTTTGCATATGCCATGTTCTTTGGCTTTAGGAGTTCTACTAACGAACTGTGCAGGCTGCAGGGAACAGATACGGCGATTGCCGCCTTGATCTGCTTGGGGACATTGCGCCCTTCCCCAAGGTATTTTAGCGTAAGGTTTGCCCCTAGGCTAAAACCTTTGATATAGATTTCGGAATACTTTTTTGTGTTTAAAATATACTGTATGGTGGCTTCCAGATCTTCTGTGGCACCTGAATGATACGAACGGAACAGTTTATTGACCTCCCCGCTGCAACTCCTATGGTTAACGGCACAGGCATCTATGCCAAAAGCGTTGAATATTTTGGCACTTCCGGTAATATACGGGCGTTGGGCATTGCCTTCCAGGCCATGTAAAAGGATCACTACCCTATCAGTTTCCCTAGGAGCAAAACTCCAGTCCAGATCAAGAAAATCACCGTCGGGCAGATCAATACGCTCTCGCTGCTGTCCAATAGGTGATATCGTTCTAAAAATACCGGCATATATGGTAGCTATATGCCCGTTCTTAAATACTAGTGGAGGATTGTAGTTTGTAGTTACTAAGGGCATTAATGTAGCATATGGTCTTTTGATCTAATTGGCTCTAGCACATTTTTCTCTTTCAACATGTCCCGAATATTAATTTCGATTGTACGGCCAAGCACCGTTTTATAACAATGATCAATTGATAATTACCAATGGGAAATATGGGATTGTCATTATTTTGGATAGATTTCCAAGAGCTTTGCTTGTTCCTCGATGGATGTCTTAAATTCCGATTTCAGGGTAGACACCAGCTCGGATACGGTAGGGGCCAAGGAATCTATTGTTGCAGAACCCTGCCCGGCAGACCATATTGTTTTCCAAGCCTTGGCCTCTGTATCCAACTCCTTGCCAAAATCTATCTTCACATCCTTTTTAAGGTCTTCGGCACTAATGCCTGCGGCTTGCAGGCTTGCGCCCAGAAAGTTGGCGTGCACACCAGAAATGGCGGCTGTATACACTACATCGCTTGCTCCTGCATCAACTATCATTTTACGATATTCCTCCGGGGCCTTGCTTTCTTGGGTGTTTATAAAACGGGTGCCCATATACGCAAGATCGGCGTCCATTTGTAAAGCCGAAGCAATATCCCTGCCCGTACTTATGCAACCGGAAAGGATGATGGTTTTGTCGTAGAACTTTTTTATCTCGGCAACCAAGGTCATAGGGTTTATTGTCCCTGCGTGTCCCCCCGCACCGGCAGCTACAAGAATTAACCCGTCAACTCCAGCACCTGCGGCTTTTTGGGCATGTCGTTTTTTTATAACATCGTGGAACACCAGCCCACCGTAACTATGGACAGCATCCACTACCTGTGAAACCGCTCCTAAAGAAGTAATAATAATGGGGACTTTGTGTTTTATGCAAAGCTTTAGATCGCTTTCCAATCTAGGGTTGGTAGGATGTACAATAAGGTTTACTCCGAAAGGAGCAGCTTTTTTACCTGTTTCCGATTCAAATTTGGCCAGGGCTTCCTTTATTTCGATCAGCCATGCTTCAAAACCTTCACTTGTCCGTTGGTTTAGGGCGGGGAATGTGCCCACAATACCATTTTTGCAACATTCTATGACCAAGTTTGGCCCAGAAATAAGAAACATAGGGGCGGCAATTGCCGGTAATGAAAGGTTTTTTATAAACTCGGGTTTTTTACTCATGCTCTAAATTTTTAATGCATTTAAAAATAGGAATAATACTTCACATTTATCCAGCGTATTTAAAACGGGGGTCTTTTAAAGAAGAGCTAATAAATATTTAGCACCTATGGTGCCGGTTTAGGTCTTTTGCTTGCTAAATACACACCAAACAAAACCAACAAAGCCGCAAGTATTTTTACCATACTTAGACTGTCCTTACCAGTGGCCAGCGCAAAAATAATACCCAAGAGGGGTTGTAAATAGATAAAGGCACTTAAGGAAGATGCCTTTAATTGTGTAAGGGCAAAAATGTTGAAGAGGTAGGTGAAAAATGTAGTTCCGATGATTACGAACAAAATAGCAAAAATGATCTCATTGGGAAGATCTTGCCAAACAATTTCCGAGAATTCGGAAAAGGCTACGGGAAGATTGATTAAAATTCCCAAGGTAAACATCCACTTCATAAGGGTAAATGGATGATATTTTTCGATTAATTTTTTAACCAAGATCAAATAGGCTCCATAAGAAGCTGCGTTCACAATAAACAAGGCATTGCCCAGAGGTATATTAGGGGCATCTATTCTTGCCTCTGCTCCAAAAAGGACCAGTACTAGGGCTCCGATAAAGCCCAATAATACCCCGGAAGCCTTTTGCAGCGTAATTTTCTCTTTAATGAAGAGCGCAGAGAGGACTACCACAATTATGGGGCTTATCGTAATTAAAACAGCACTATTAATTGGCGTAGAAAGTTCCAGTCCTTTAAAAAAGGCCAGCATATTTATCGCCATTCCCAGGATTGAACAAACCAATACCCTTCCCCAATCCTTTCTTTCTATAACCTCCTTCGGCCCAAAAAAAGAAATACCCCAAAAAAGAATTGCAGCACCGGTTACCCTTAGTAAGATAAAACCATAAGGCTTTACATACATGGGCATTACACCCTTTGCTATGGTATGGTTTAACCCATATATGGTGGTGGCACCTATGGCTGCCATAATGGCTAAGGTTCGTTTGCTCAAGAATGTATGGTTTCTCTGGCGGCGGCTACCACCTGTTTACTATTTCCTATAAAAATGGTATCGTTTATTAAAATAACCGGGCGTTTAAGAAAAGTATAATGCTCTAATAACAAGTTTTTATAATCGTCCTCAGTTAGCTTTTGCGAAGCTAGGGATCTTTCCTTATACAATCTGGCCCGTTTACTAAAAAGTGCCTCGTAACTGCCTGCGAGTTTCTTCATTTCTGCCAGTTGTTCTGTAGAAATAGCTTGCGCTTTAATGTCTTGAAGTTCAAACCCATCAAGAGGCTGTAGAGCGTTCAAAATTCGTTTGCAGGTGTCACAAGTACTTAGATAATATATTTTTTTCATTTTAGTGGCCAACTTTGGTTCGTAAATTTCAGTTTTCGATGTAGTGCGATGTTCCTTTTTCCTTTTTTCCGTTCAACCACGCCCAGTTAAGCTTTAAAAGTAATTTGTTGTTCTCCACCACACTTATTTTGGCAGACGCTTTGCCTGCTTTTAATTCGTTCTCCACAGTAATACATTGATATAACATTTGTAGCGTATTGTCTTCCAATTTGGCTATGATCTTACCATACCTTACCGATCCGCCAAAGTAGTCCGCCGTTACCAGATCGCCCTCCTGGTCATATTTAAACACGGTATGCTCACTGGCGGTACCGTTTTTTGAATTATCCAACAGGGAAAATGTTTTACCCTTAAAGTTAATAGCCTTCATTGTGTAAAGAATTTAAGCGGTTTCCTGTACCCAAAATATTCTAATACAAAGAAACCCAATTCGTGTGAATTGTACTATTTTTATGCTCCTATAAAAAACAATCATGGTCCAAAATCTTTTAGAAATTACCCTGCAAAACAGAAAACTCCTCCATGGGATACTTTTAAAGACTCCATTGGAGGTTTTGGCAAAAGTACCGGAAGGATATCGAAACAACTTATGGTGGAACATAGCACATGTGGTGGTTACCCAGCAACTTTTGGTATATAAGTGCAGCTCGTTGCCTATGTTGGTGGACGACGGATTAATAAATAGGTTTAGGAAAGGGACCGTGCCAGACGGTAGTATTTCAGATTCAGAGATTCAACAGGTTAAAGATCTTTTGCTGACTACTGTGGAACAGACGGCAAAGGATTATGAACAGGGTGTTTTTAATACGTACAATGAATATACCACCAGTACCAAGGTAACACTAAGGAACGTTGCCGATGCCATGGCCTTTAACCTCTATCACGAAGGATTACATTTGGGGGTAATACTCTCCTTGCGAAAAGCTTTGGCCAAAACGGCTTAAGACTTTATTTTTCTAGACAGATAATTCTTTATTTCGTTATAGGGCAGGGTAAGCGCAATAGGGCCGTCGGCATAAGAGGCAACCTCATATTGGTTGTAGAGCAGTTGCATACCTTCTTCGGTAAAACCAATATTCTCTGGAAGATAAAACTCATTTTTTTCGAACATAAACCCGGTACTGTTAATAGGATCGTCCTGAGGGATATCTTCCTGAATCCGAAATTTTCTTTCGGCAAAGCGCTTAAAATCCTTAGTGTTCTCAAAAAGTTCCCAGACTTCTAATTGGTTGCCTTTCTTTTTGTTAAAGTTGAGAAATCGAACAGCACTATAGCCATGCGCCCCACCCGTAAACAAATAAGAATCCAATTTAAGTGTCAACATAAAGGTATCTTCATAAACTACTTTTCCATCAATTTTAGCTTCCCATCCAATGGCTTCCTCCGGATATTTATTTTTCAATTCCAAAAATCCATTTTTGAAAGATGCAATGGCACCATCTATATCCACAGCTTCGTTTTCATCCTCAAAGGTCAGCAAAGAAATAATCTCTTCGCGTAACGCACGATTTATTGAAGCACCAATTTTGGAATCCTCAGCTGCAGCGGGTACGTTTATGGAAACATTGGGGCAGTTTGTACAAGAATCCAAGGTATAATTAACCTGTTCCAATGTAAGTTTGTTAGTGTCGGTACAACTAAAGAGCATCAAAAAGGCAGTGAACAACGCAAAATATGTCTTCATAAACTTGGTTTAAGTAGGACAAAAATACAGCTAGATTGTATTCTCCAAAAGATAACGATACATTTGTGCAGATAATTACATCCGATGAGCAAAAAAAACTTAAAATTCAACAGTAAGACAATTCACGGAGGACAACAACCCGATAAGGCTTATGGTGCCGTTATGCCTCCAATTTATCAAACATCCACCTACGCTCAGAGCACCCCGGGCGGGCATCAGGGTTACGAATATTCCAGAAGTGGGAACCCTACCCGTACGGCCTTGGAGAATTCGTTGGCAAGTATAGAAAATGGCGAGTTTGGCCTTGCTTTTGCCAGTGGCCTTGCGGCTATGGATGCTGTTGTTAAACTGTTGCAACCAGGTGATGAAGTGGTTTCTACCAACGATCTCTATGGAGGCAGTTATAGGCTTTTTAGATTGGTGTATGAGAAATTCGGAATCAAATTCCATTTTATAGGGATGCAAAAAGCCACCAAGATCGAGGAATACATCAATGACAATACTAAGTTGATATGGTTGGAGACTCCTACCAATCCTATGATGAACATAATAGACATAAAGAAAGTCTCTGAAATAGCCAAAAAACGCAATGTGCTATTGGCAGTGGACAATACTTTTGCCACGCCATATCTGCAAAAACCCCTGGATCTGGGTGCAGATATTGTTATGCATTCCGCAACCAAATACCTTGGTGGGCATAGCGATGTGGTTGTAGGAGCCTTGGTTGTAAAGGACAAGGAACTTGCGGACAAGCTTTATTTTTATCAGAATGCCAGTGGTGCGGTATGCGGGCCCATGGACAGTTTTCTTGTGCTACGGGGTATAAAAACCTTGCATGTTAGGATGCAACGCCATTGCGAGAATGGGAAGGCTATCGCCAATTTCTTGGTGAAACATCCAAAAATTGAAAAAGTGTATTGGCCAGGTTTTGAAGATCACCCCAATCATGATGTTGCAAAAGAGCAAATGAAAGATTTTGGCGGAATGGTTTCTTTCATCACTAAAGGAAGTAACTATGATGAGGCAATAAAAATTGTAGAACGACTCCAAGTTTTTACATTGGCAGAATCCCTAGGCGGGGTAGAGAGTTTGGCCGGGCATCCGGCAAGTATGACCCATGCCAGTATTCCAAAAGAAGAGCGCGAAAAGAGCGGGGTGGTAGATGCCCTTATACGTTTAAGTGTAGGAATTGAGGATGTGGAGGATTTGATCGCAGACCTGGAACAGGCCATAGGATAATTATTTATCGAATTTTTAAAAAAAGTGGGGTTAAATTATAGAAATAATATAATTTTGCCCCTATATTTTTAATTCAACAAAAATCAATTGATATAAGTTATCTATATGGAAGCAAAAATCAAAGCGTTCATGGATGAGGTAAAGGGCCGAAACGGTCATGAACCAGAGTTTATCCAAGCTGTACAAGAAGTTGCCGAAACTGTAATTCCCTATATTGCAGCAAACGAAATTTACAACGGCAAAAATATTTTGCTAAGGATGGTAGAACCAGAACGGTTACTGTCCTTTAGGGTAGCCTGGGTAGATGATGAAGGAGAGATCCATGTTAACAGAGGTTATAGGGTTCAAATGAACTCTGCCATTGGTCCGTATAAGGGAGGATTGCGCTTTCATTCTTCCGTAAATGCAAGTATTCTTAAATTTTTGGCTTTTGAACAGGTCTTTAAGAACAGCCTAACAACACTTCCCATGGGAGGTGGTAAAGGTGGCTCCGATTTTGATCCCAAAGGAAAATCAGATGATGAAGTTATGCGTTTTTGCCATTCTTTTATGACAGAACTTTGCAGGCATATAGGCCCAAACACGGATGTACCCGCGGGGGATATTGGTGTTGGAGCAAGAGAAATAGGCTTCTTATTTGGTATGTACAAGAAATTACGAAACGAATTTACGGGTGTGTTAACCGGTAAAGGTCTTTCTTGGGGAGGATCCAAAATTAGACCCGAAGCTACCGGATATGGAACTGTTTATTTTGCGCAGAGCATGTTGAACACCCGAAATGAAGATATAAGCGCTAAAACCGTGGTAATTTCAGGTTCTGGAAATGTGGCCCAATATGCGGCAGAAAAAGTATTACAGTTGGGCGGAAAGGTAGTTACCCTTTCAGATTCATCCGGATATATTTACGATGCAGACGGTATAGATATGGAGAAACTGGCGTTTGTAATGGAGCTTAAAAATGAGCGTAGGGGCCGTATAACGGAATATGCCGAAAAATATGCATCGGCAGAATTCCATAAAGGAAAAACACCTTGGGAAGTACCTTGCGATATTGCTTTACCATGTGCCACACAAAACGAATTGGATGGTGCAAGCGCCAAAGCTTTGGTTAAGCACGGATGTATCTGCGTGGCGGAAGGTGCAAACATGCCTTCAACACCCGAAGCGATACATGAGTTTCATGAGGCCAAAATTTTGTTCGCCCCAGGAAAGGCTTCCAATGCAGGTGGCGTGGCAACATCGGGCTTGGAAATGTCCCAAAACTCCTTACGTATAAGTTGGACGCGAGAAGAAGTGGATGAAAGGCTCAAGGGCATTATGAAAGAGATTCACGATTCTTGTATAGAATACGGAAAAGAAGAGGATGGGTATTGCAATTACGTTAAAGGTGCAAATATAGCCGGCTTTGTTAAGGTTGCCGATGCCATGCTGGCACAAGGCGTTATCTAAATATACCCTTGAAAAATATAAGGCCTTCCATTTTGTATGGAAGGCCTTTTTTGTCCAAATTTTCCTCCGAATACTTTTATCTTTGGAAAACCATAAGTACCACCAAGAATGCGGGTTACCACCAAAGCTATTGTTTTATCTGCCTTAAAATATGGGGATACCAGCCTAATTGTAAAAGCTTTCACCGAATCTGGAGGGCTAAAATCCTATTTGATAAAAGGAATATTGACCGCTAAAAAGGGGAAGTTGAAAACCGCATATTTTCAGCCTTTGATGCAGTTGGAGCTTGTAGCAAATCACAAAGACAAGGGAACCCTAGAACGTATACAAGATGCCAAGGTCAACTATCACTACCTTACCTTACATACGGACATTGCCAAGAATGCCATAACCTTGTTTTTGGGAGAGATGTTGGGGAACAGTATTTTTGAAGAAGAGGCCAATCCAAGACTTTTTGGTTTTATAGAAGCTTCCCTTCAATGGTTGGATACCCATGACAATGCGGCTAACTTTCATTTGTTTTTTCTATTGACCCTGACCAAATACTTTGGTTTCTACCCGGACACTTCCAATATGGACGGACAAAGTTTTGATCTGTTGGAAGGAAGTTTTACCGATGCCACTATCTCCAATCCATCGATCTCGGGAGAAAACTTAAAAATCTTTAAAAGCTTTTTGGGCACAAATTTTGATGTAATGCATAGCATCAAGATCAACAAGAACAACAGACAAGAACTATTGCAATCCCTTGTTCTTTATTTTGAACTACATTTGCAGGGATTTAGAAAACCCAAGTCACTTGCTATTTTGAACGAAGTTTTTAACTAGTATGCATAGGATAGGTATCATCGTTATTTTGCTCATATTTCAGGGGGTTACAGCACAAAAAATAACAATTTTGGATGTAGATACCCAGACTCCTATCCATAACGTTGCCCTATATAATTTAGACAAGAGCAAAACAGCTTTGTCCGATACCAATGGTAAATGCGATCTGGAAGTTTTTGATAAAAATGAGAGAATTACCATAAGGCACCTTAGTTATCAAACTAGAAGAGCCACCAAATCGCAACTTTTAAAACGGGGGAGAAAGGTATATCTGATTGTACGTACCGAACAGTTGGACGAGGTTGTAATGTCCATTTCCAAATGGGAGCAGCAAAAGAAAGATATTCCCCAAAAAATTGTATCCCTGGATGCCAGATCAATAGCATTTACAAATCCACAGACTTCGGCAGATTTACTTCAAAGTAGTGGTAAAGTCTTTGTTCAGAAAAGTCAGTTGGGTGGGGGCAGTCCATTAATTAGGGGTTTTGCCACCAATAGACTGCTGCTTTCGGTTGATGGGGTACGTATGAACAATGCCATTTTTAGGGGAGGTAACCTTCAGAATGTAATTTCCATAGATCCTTTTACCATAAAAAACACCGAGGTAATTTTTGGTCCGGGCTCTGTAATTTATGGGAGTGATGCTATTGGAGGAGTAATGAATTTTTATACCAAAGAACCTCAACTTTCGGATACGGACAGTCTTGTAACTACAGGAAGTTATAATTATAGGTATGCATCGGCGAACAACGAAAATACCTTACATGCCGATATTGGCCTTGGAAATAAGAAATGGGCATCCTTAACCAGCGTGTCCTATAGCGATTTCGATGACCTTACTATGGGGAGGCACGGTCCATTGGCCTATCTTAGAAATAATTATGTGGCGACTAGCGGAGGTTCAGATTTTCTACTTCAAAATAACAACCCTAGAAAACAGGTTTCCTCGGGCTATAATCAAATCAATCTGATGCAAAAAATAGCCTTTAAGCCAGATAGCAATTGGAATTTTGATTTGGGGTTGCATTATTCCGAAACCTCGGATTTCCCAAGATATGATAGGCTTATTAGACCTAATAATACAGGAGATGGCTTGCGTTCTGCGGAATGGTTCTACGGGCCGCAGAAATGGTTTATGGGAAATTTAAAGACCTCGCAAATTGGTAAAGGGAAATTCTATGACGGACTGCAAATAACCGCTGCTTATCAGAGGTTTGAAGAAAGTAGAAACGATCGTGGTTTCCAAGACCCAATACGTTTTTCCACCCAAGAAAAGGTAGATGCGATCTCCATGAACATTGATTTTGAAAACAAACGAATCGGAAATTTTCGACTTTATTATGGAGGCGAATATATTTTTAACAAAGTATCCTCGGTGGGAAGCCAAACAGATATCGAAACAGATGTGGTCTCGGCCGCAGCTTCTAGATATCCTGATGGGTCTACATGGCAAACTATTGCAGGTTACATAAATGGGGAATACAAGGCAAAGCCAAATTTTAGCCTACTTTCCGGGTTGCGGTACAGCCATGTTTGGATAGATGCGGTTTTTGATACTACTTTTTTTCCTTTTCCTTTTGACAACGCAGACCTTAGCACCGGAGCCCTAACCGGTAGTATTGGATTTAGTTGGTTTCCAAAAGCTGATTTACAAATTACCCTTAATGGTTCTACCGGTTTTAGATCACCAAATATTGATGATGTTGGTAAAATATTCGATTCCGAGCCCGGTTCTGTCGTAGTTCCGAACCCCGACCTGGAACCAGAATATGCATACAATGCCGAACTTGGGGTACGTAAAAATTTTAAGGATAAGTTGGTGTTAAAAGGAGCTACCTTCTATACCTACCTTGTGGACGCTTTAGTGCGCAGGGATTTTCAGTTTAACGGGGAAACGCAGATTGTTTATAATGGGGAACTTAGCAATGTACAGGCCATACAAAATGCCGCCAAGGCCTATGTATATGGGTTTGAGTTTGGCATGGAAGCGTTTTTGTCCGAAAATTTATCACTCTCTTCCAATCTCACCATTACAAATGGTATAGAAGAGGATGCCGATGGCACGGA
The DNA here is from genome assembly GCF_046557915.1 of Spongiimicrobium sp. 3-5. Taxonomy (NCBI): domain Bacteria; kingdom Pseudomonadati; phylum Bacteroidota; class Flavobacteriia; order Flavobacteriales; family Flavobacteriaceae; genus Spongiimicrobium; species Spongiimicrobium sp. 3-5. Next base: position 374,569 of record NZ_JBHEBG010000001.1, on the reverse strand, counting down.
CAGTGCGGCCAGACATGCAGCTCCTACTTTTGGGGATTTTCACCTGATATGGAAAAATCAAAAACTAAGAACGGATCTTTTTTTTAATTACAGTGGGGAAATCGCTTTTGAGGATTTGGCCCTATCCGAAAGGAGCAAAGCATATTTGTACGATGTTGATGGTAATGGGGATCCCTTTTCGCCGTCGTGGTATACGCTCAATTTTCGCTCGCAATACAGTATCTCCAATGCCTTAAAAGCCACTTTAAGTATGGAGAACATTACGGATCAGCGGTATAGGACATATTCTTCCGGAATTTCTGCTGCTGGCACCAACCTAATTTTAGGGTTGGGCTACACTTTTTAACAAAAGACCCCGCATTTGCGGGGTCTCCAAAGTCCTAAAAATTTTAAATTATTTTGAATCGTCCTTTACGGCATCTTTTAGGTCTTCACCAATTTCCTTGGTTTTATCCATGGCATCTTCACCAGCTTCCTTCATATCATCCCCAATTTCCTTGGCCTTGTCCATAGCACCTTCACCTGCTTCTTTCATATCCTCTCCTACCTCCTTGGCTTTGTTGATGGCATCTTCACTTACCTCTATGATATCACCACTTACTTCTTCGGCTGCCTCTGCAGCCTGTTCACTGGCTTCTTTTGCTTTGTCGGCAGTTTCCCTGCACGATACAAACATAATGCACGATGCAAAAATCAATACAATACTCAAAATTACTTTTTTCATGTCTAGTGTTTTTAATTATAGTTAGAACCAAAAATAAACAAAAAAGAATAAGAAGGGGAAGCCGTCTTTTGGGCGCATCGGTTATCATAATCCTTTTAACGCATTTCATTTGCCCAGAAAGCCCGTAAATTCAATCTAAATTTATAATTTTGCAACCTTAATTTTGAGTAACTGAAACAGGTACGATGAAGTTTGCCGAATACAAAGGATTGAATTTGCCCAAGGTTGCAGAAGACATGCTGCACCAATGGAAAGCGAACAACATTTTTGAAAAAAGTGTTACGAGCAGAGCGGGTAAAGAAAGTTTTGTTTTTTATGAAGGTCCCCCTTCCGCCAATGGAATGCCAGGGATACATCATGTAATGGCCCGTACCATTAAAGATATTTTTCCGCGCTATAAAACCATGAAAGGTTTTCAGGTAAAACGTAAGGCGGGCTGGGATACCCACGGTCTACCCATAGAACTTGGGGTAGAAAAGGAGCTTGGGATTACCAAAGAGGATATAGGGAAGAAAATATCGGTAGAAGAATACAACGCCGCCTGTAAGAAGGCCGTAATGCGTTATACCGATGTGTGGAATGATATGACGGAGAAGGTGGGCTATTGGGTAGATATGGAAGACCCTTATATTACTTATAAGTCCAAATATATGGAGTCTGTTTGGTGGTTATTGAAACAGATATACGACAAAGGGCTTATTTATAAAGGATACACCATACAGCCGTATTCTCCCAAAGCGGGTACCGGTCTTAGTTCTCACGAACTTAACCAACCCGGAACCTACCAAGATATTACGGATACTACCGTAACAGCTCAATTTAAGACAAAGGCAGATACCTTGCCAGATGTCTTTAAAGGAGTTGATGGGGATGTCTATTTTCTGGCCTGGACCACCACGCCATGGACACTGCCCAGCAATACGGCCCTTACGGTAGGGGCAAAAATCAAATATGTGCTGGTAAGTACTTTTAACCAATATACCTTTGCCCCAACAAAACTGGTCCTGGCAGAAGCCTTGGTAAGTAAGCAGTTTACAGGGAAATTCTATAGCGTGGATACCCAAGAAGCCTTGGCAGATTACAAGCCCGGAGACAAAAAAATTCCTTATCTGGTTACCAATACTTTTCTTGGAAAGGACTTGGTTGGAATTGGCTATGAACAACTTTTGGATTATGCCTTACCCTATGAAAACCCCGAAAATGCCTTTAGGGTTATTTCTGGGGATTTCGTTACGACCGAGGACGGTACTGGTATTGTACATACCGCACCCACCTTTGGGGCAGATGACGCCTTTGTAGCCAAACAAGCCATACCAGAGGTGCCACCATTGCTGGTACTGGATGAGAACGGCAATCCGGTACCCTTAGTAGACCTACAAGGGAGATTCCGTCCAGAATTACAAGAATTGGGCGGAAAGTATGTTAAGAACGAATATTACGAAGATGGTAAGGCGCCCGAAAAGTCTGTAGACGTAGAAATAGCAATCAAATTAAAGGAAGAGAACAAGGCCTTTAAAGTAGAGAAATATGTGCACAGTTATCCCAATTGTTGGCGTACGGACAAACCCATTCTCTATTACCCATTAGACTCCTGGTTTATAAAGGTTACCGAGGTGCGAGACAAAATGTTTTCATTGAACCAATCTATAAATTGGAAGCCAAAAGCAACAGGAGAAGGCAGGTTTGGAAATTGGTTGGCCAATGCCAACGATTGGAACTTATCCCGTTCTAGATATTGGGGCGTACCCTTACCCATTTGGAGAACTGAAGATGGAAAGGAAGAAATAATCATTGGTTCCATAGCGCAATTAAAGGAGGAGATGACCAAGGCAGTTTCAGCAGGATTATTGGACTCTGATGTCTTTGAGGATTTTGAGGTTGGCAATATGAGCGAGGGCAATTACGATAAGGTAGATTTACACAAGAATATCGTAGATCAGATTGTGCTGGTGTCGCCACAGGGCAAACCCATGAAGCGCGAAAGTGATCTTATAGATGTTTGGTTCGATAGCGGTTCCATGCCTTATGCACAATGGCACTACCCTTTTGAAAATAAAGAGTATATAGATAAGGGAGAGACCTTCCCTGCAGATTTTATTGCCGAAGGCGTAGATCAAACAAGAGGTTGGTTCTATACCTTGCACGCCATAGCCACTATGGTCTTTGATTCGGTAGCGTATAAAAATGTGGTTTCCAACGGTTTGGTATTGGATAAAAATGGAAAAAAAATGTCCAAACGCCTTGGAAATGCCGTAGACCCATTTGAGACCATGAAGATACATGGTGCAGATGCCACACGCTGGTATATGATCTCCAATGCTAATCCTTGGGATAATCTAAAGTTTGATATTGAAGGGATACAGGAAGTAAAGCGCAAGTTTTTTGGCACACTATACAATACATATTCCTTTTTTGCACTCTATGCCAATATAGATGGGTTTGATTATTCTGAAGCTGAAATACCCTTGGATGAACGTCCCGAAATAGACCAGTGGATCTTATCGGAACTACACACACTGGTTAAAACGGTTGATGAAGCCTATGCGGATTATGAACCTACTAGGGCCACCCGTGCCATATCCGATTATGTGCAGGAAAATCTAAGCAATTGGTATGTTCGCCTATGCAGAAGACGTTTTTGGAAAGGCGATTATCAGCAAGATAAGATATCGGCCTATCAAACCTTGTATACCTGTTTGCTTACGGTAGCCAAACTATCTGCCCCTGTGGCACCATTTTTTATGGATAGGTTGTATAGAGATTTAGCACAAGCAACCAAAAAAGAAGTCTTTGAGAGTGTACACCTGGCCAACTTTCCGCAGTTTGATGCTTCGTTGGTAAATAAAGAGTTGGAAGGCAAAATGGAAAAGGCACAAACCATTTCCTCCTTGGTATTATCTATTAGACAAAAGGAAAAGATAAAAGTAAGACAACCGTTACAGAAGATTATGATACCTGTGCTGAACCAAAAGCAGCGACAAGAAATAGAGGCCGTGGCAGACCTCATAAAATCGGAGGTTAATGTAAAAGAACTCGAACTTTTGGACGATGCATCAGGAATTCTTGTTAAACAAATCAAACCCAATTTTAAGGTTTTAGGACCTCGTTTTGGAAAAGATATGAAACAAGTGGCAAATGAGATAAACGCTCTAAATCAGGAAGATATCCAAAAAATTGAGCAAGAGGGCGAAATAAGCCTTGTTTTAGAAAATAAAATTATTAAATTACAGTTACTGGATGTAGAGATTTCTTCCCAGGATATAGAGGGATGGCTAGTGGCAAATTCGGGAGCCTTAACAGTGGCATTGGACGTTACCATTAACCAAGACCTTAGAGAAGAAGGCATAGCACGTGAACTTGTAAACAGGATTCAGAACCTAAGAAAAGAATCTGGCTTGGAAGTAACGGACAAAATAGATATTAAAATATTGAAGGACGGATTTGTGGAAAAAGCGGTGGCCAGTAATATAGGCTATATAAAGACCGAAACTTTAACGGCAGACCTTTTCTTTGAAGAACAACTAGAAAAAGGCACGGCAATTGCCTTTGATGAAATAAATACCAAATTGTTTATCCAAAAACATTAACACGATGGCACAGGATTTAAAAGTAAGATATTCGGATAAGGACCTTGGAGAATTTAAGGCACTCATAGAAGAAAAAATAGAAAAAGCAAAAAGTCACCTGGACTTGCTCAAAAGTTCGTATATGAACGATGGCAATAACGGTACGGACGATACATCTCCTACATTTAAAGCATTTGAGGAAGGCTCCGAAACTATGAGCAAAGAAGCCAACACCCAGTTGGCCATCCGACAAGAAAAATTTATAAGAGATTTAAAGAATGCCTTGCTTAGGATAGAAAATAAAACCTATGGTATTTGCAGGGTTACCGGAAAACTCATTAATAAAGAGCGTTTAAAGTTGGTGCCCCATGCTACGCTCAGTATAGAGGCCAAGAATATGCAAAAATAACCAAAAACGCCTGCAAAGGCGTTTTTTTGTGTCGTAAATGAAAAGGATAACAGCTACTCTTATTGTATTATCCATTAATTTTTTAACTGCCCAAAAGATTGTAGAGAAGTCTTTTATTGACCCCAATATCCAACTAATTTCAATAGCCGCGGACCATTGCTTTAGTTTGGAACTGGGAACTTCCGATACGGAAGAAATGACCGTGGAAGCGCATATTGAGGGCGAGTACCAAAAAGACCTGTTGGTAAGCATAGTACAGGAGGGAGGAACGGTATTTGTAAGCACGGGTTTTCAGCCCAATTTTGTAGATCCGAATGATAAGTTAAGCGCACACAAGGTTATCTCTATTGCCCTAGATATTGAACTTCCCCATAATAAAAAGGTTGCCATTTACGGTAGCAGTTGCAATTTTAAAGTTTCCGGAGAATATGAAGATCTTCATGTGGTATTGGGCGATGGCAAATGTATCTTGGACCAAGTTGGGCACAATGTTGATGTTACCACACAAAGTGGCGATATATGGCTATACTGTGACCAGGCCGAAATTTTGGCAGATACCAAATACGGGAAACTTCAAAAAGAACGCATTCCCGTTGGAAACGACCGTTTTACCCTTAACACTACCACGGGCAACATCTATCTGAAGAAAACCAAATAATATGTCTATTTTTGCCCAACCTATTTTTTTTGACAAATGAATCTAAAAAAGTCCCTCATACTTATTGCCATAATTTTGCTCATAGACCAGATAAGCAAGATATATATAAAGACCCATTTTGAATTGGGGGAGTCAGAAACTGTCTTTGCATGGTTTAAAATCCTCTTTATAGAAAACGAAGGTGCGGCATGGGGTACCAAGTTAAGTGATATTTTGCCGGTTTCTGAAGGATTGGGGAAACTGATTCTTACTGTTTTTAGGTTGTTTGCTATTTTTGGAATAGGGTACTGGTTATACGATACTATAAAGAAGCAAGCCTCCAACACCCTTATTCTTGCGGTGTCCTTAATATTTGCTGGAGCATTGGGAAATATTATAGATTCGGTATTTTACGGAATCGTCTTTAACGAAAGTTATGGGCAAGTGGCCACTCTTTTTTCAGATGAGCCCTACGGTCAGCTGTTCTATGGTAAAGTGGTAGATATGCTCTACTTTCCAATGGTAGATACTACTTGGCCAGATTGGGTACCGTATTTTGGGAATAAAAGCTTCCGTTTTTTTGAACCGGTGTTCAATATTGCAGATACCTCCATAAGCACTGGGGTAGGCATTTTATTGGTCTTCAATAAAAAGGCCTTCGGAACCAAGGAGAAAGAATCTTAGAACGAATAAATTTTATTAGGCGTAATGCAATAGTCCATGGGGACATCCATTTCGCTAACATCGGAGATTTCGGCCTCGGCCTCATAAAAGGAAAGTCCTATTTTAACTACATTGGATCCACACATCGTTAAAAAGTTGTCATAATATCCCTTTCCATAACCCACTCTATTACCCCTTTTGTCAAAAGCCAAAAGAGGCATAAAGACAACCTGTATTTTATTGGCGGGGACTTCTATACCATCAAGCGGTTCTGGAACCCCGTATTTGTTTTTTTTAATGATGGTATTATCCGTCAACAGATAATTGATGAGCTGTTGATTTTTGACCATTTTTGGAAGAACCACATTTTTGTCCTTTCCTTGTAAGATAGATAGCACAAAAGAGGTGTCCACTTCCTTTTTTTCAGAAATAGAAAGAAATAAATGGAAATAATCGAAAGACCAGATGGGTAACTGAAGTAATTGGTTGGAAATATCCAAGCTCTTGGATATTACGTCTGAAGGGGATAATGTTTTTCTAAGATTTAAATAGTTTAACCGCAACTTTTCTTTTAACATCTTGGCGGAATAAACTTGCAGGTGTTTGGGGGAAGGATGAGCGTAATTAGGTTATTCTTTAACCGCAACGGCATAGTATACTTTAAAAAATAACATCAATATGATATAGGTTCCTCCAACGATAATGTAATTTTCCATACGACTACAGATTTTGATGTTCTAAATGTAAAGAAAAAACTTCATAAATCCCACAAACGACATGTTTATCCCGATGAAATACACGTTTTTATATAAAATTTAACGTTTTTTTACTATTCAGTTACGTTGCCTTAAACCTAGTAGTATTTAATACGCTGATAATCAGTAGCTAAAATAAAATTAAAACTTTGAAAGTTTTTTTGGAGTTTGGTTCGTTCAACGTTTTTTATCCGAATTGGATGCAAAAATCATTGCTAAAACTCTCTAAATTAGACCAAAAGGGCAGACGGCAGGAATTATTGAAGACTATCATACCCCAAATGAAGCAAAAATACCTGTAAATGTTTTTGATTAAGCTAGTAAAAAACAAGTTAAAAAGGACATTGTTGGTGCTGCTTTCGTAAAAACATAGTAATTTAACTTTGTAATTGTTATGAAGTAAAACTGCATTTGAGTAAATGTCCAATATTTCTCTTGAGGTACAGCTGAGCGCCCTGCCAAATAATCCTGGGGTATATCAGTTCTATGATGTAAATGATAAAATTCTATATGTTGGCAAGGCCAAAAACCTAAAAAAAAGAGTCTCTTCCTATTTTACCAAAAAACACGAGTATGGCAAAACACGCATACTTGCCAAAAAGATAAGTCTTATAAGACATATTGTGGTTCCCACGGAATCGGACGCGCTATTGCTAGAGAACAACCTTATTAAAAAATATCAACCCAAGTACAATGTGCTGTTAAAGGACGATAAGACCTATCCTTGGATATGTATAAAAAAGGAACGTTTCCCCAGAATATTTCCCACAAGAAAGATGATAAAGGACGGATCCGAATATTACGGTCCATATACCAGCATGAAAACCATTAAGACGTTATTGGATTTGATTAAGAGTGTTTACCCATTGCGTACATGCAATTACGATCTTTCTGAAGAGAAAATAGCGTCTGGCAAGTATAAAGTTTGTTTGGAATACCATTTGGGAAACTGTAAGGGACCCTGCGAAGGATTACAAAGTGTTGAGGACTATGATCAGCAAATAAATGATATTAGGCAAATTGTAAAGGGCAATTTTAAGTCTTCGCTTCAATATTTTAGAAGACAAATGAAAACGTTGGCGACTGAGATGAATTTTGAAGAAGCTCAACGCATAAAGGAAAAAATTGAGGTATTGGAAAATTACCAGGTGAAATCCGCAGTGGTAAACGACAAAATCAACAATGTGGATGTCTTTAGCATCATTTCGGATGACACCTTTGCGTATGTAAATTTTCTACAACTTTCTTTTGGTGCAATAATTAGGTCGCATACCATGGAAATAAAAAAGAAACTGAACGAGACCAACGAAGAGCTATTACAACTTGCGGTTGTAGAAATAAGACAACGGTTTAATTCACAATCTAAAGAGCTTTATGTTCCCTTTAGAATTACCGCGGAACCCAATTTAAAAATTACAGTTCCCAAACTTGGGGATAAAAAGAAAATTCTGGACCTGTCCGAGCGCAATGCCAAATTTTTTAGACAAGAACGGTTTAAGCAAATCAGAATTATTGACCCGGACAGGCATACCAATAGGATAATGGCCCAAATGCAAAAAGACCTGCGCCTTTCGGAAGAACCAAGACATATAGAATGTTTCGACAATTCTAACATTCAGGGAAGTAACCCCGTTGCCGCCTGTGTTGTTTTTAGAAATGGAAAGCCGTTTAAAAAAGATTATCGGCATTATAACATCAAAACCGTAGAAGGACCAGATGATTTTGCGTCTATGGAAGAGGTGGTTTTTAGAAGGTACAAACGGCTATTAAATGAAAACGAATCCCTACCCCAGCTTATTGTGATAGACGGAGGTAAGGGGCAGCTCTCCTCGGCGATAACAAGCCTTGAAAACCTGGGCCTAAGAGGAAAAATTGCCATAGTGGGCATTGCCAAGCGGTTGGAAGAGATTTATTTTCCCGATGATCCCATTCCATTATATCTGGATAAGAAATCAGAGAGTTTAAAAATAATTCAGCAATTACGCAATGAAGCGCACAGATTTGGTATTACCTTTCATAGAAATAAGAGAAGTAAGGCCGCTATTAACTCGGAGTTGGAGAATATTGAAGGAATAGGTGAAAAAACCGCCCAAGAATTGCTAATAAAATTTAAATCGGTGAAACGTATAAAGGAAGCTTCCATAGAAAATTTGGCCAAGCTTGTGGGGATGGTAAAAGCAAGGAAGATATATGAATCCTTTCACTAAGCACCAATACAACAAAATGCTAAAAATACAGGCAACATTACTGGCACTCATATTTGGCTTTTCAGCATTTTCGCAAGAGGCACAAAGAGGAGATGACCCAAAGGTAGGGCTGGTACTTAGTGGTGGCGGTGCTAAGGGCATGGCACATATAGGTGCCTTAAAAGTGTTGGAGGAAGCAGGTGTAGAAATAGATTATATTGGAGGTACCAGTATGGGGGCAATAGTAGGGGCGCTCTATGCTTCTGGATATTCGGCCACAGAACTCGATTCTATTTTTAAAAGTACCGATTTCATTGGTCTAATTCAGGATAACCTTCCTAGGAGTGCCAAGGCCTTCTATGAAAAGGAAGATTCCGAAAGATATGCATTGACCCTTCCCTTCAATAATTTTAAGATAACGATACCTTCAGCAATTTCTGGGGGCCAGAACATATACAATGAGTTGGTTTGGTTACTGTACCATGTAAAGGACATTAATGATTTTGACCAATTGCCCATTCCTTTCTTTTGTATAGCTACAGATATAGAAACCGGGAAAGAGGTGGTATTGGAACAGGGCTACCTTCCGGAAGCCATTATGGCAAGCGGAACCTTTCCTTCCTTATTTGAACCTGCCGAATTAGATGGAAAGATACTGATAGACGGTGGCGTGGTAAATAATTATCCCGTGCAAAAGGTAAGGGACATGGGCGCGGACATTATAATAGGGGTCGATGTACAACACGATCTTTCCAATCGGGAATCATTGCAGTCGGCTACCGAAATTTTGTTGCAGATCAACAATTTTCGTACGGTTAAGGATATGGAAGAAAAAGCCAAGCAAACCGATATCTATATAAAGCCCGATATCAGTGAGTATTCCGTTATCGATTTTGACCAAACAGAAAATATTATTAGGGCCGGTGAAGTGGCGGCAAGGCATCAATACGAAGAGCTTGCAAGTCTTGCCATAGATCGTGGCGGTGCTGCTACGCAAAAAGAATCTGTAAAACCTAGAGACACCATAGTAGTGAACCGCCTTATTTTAAGGGGTAATAACAATTACACCCGAGGATACGTAAAAGGTAAATTGCGCTTTAATCTTGGAGAACCTACAACGTTTAAAAAGTTACAACAGGGAATCAGCAATTTGTCGGCCACCGGAAACTTTCAGACTATTAGATATGAATTGGTCTCCAATGAATTGGGGGTAGATTTAATTTTAAACCTAAAGGAAAACCCAACCAAGACCTTTATCAGGTTGGGCGCACACTACGATGACCTATACAAAAGCGCAGCGATCATTAATCTAACAAGAAAGAACTTTTTATTGAATGATGATGTGGCTTCCCTAGATTTTATTTTGGGGGATAATATTCGATATAATTTGCAATATTATGTGGATAAAGGGTCGTATTGGAGCTTTGGGCTGCGTTCTAGGTTCGATCAGTTCGAAGAGGAGATAAATTTTGAGCTAATCCGTTCCAATTTTGATGTAGAGGATAATATCAACGTGGGGGCCATAAATCTGGATGTAACCGATTTTACCAACCAAATCTACCTGCAAACCGTATTGAACGAAGAATTTGCAGTGACCCTTGGGGCGGAGCACAAGTTTTTAAAATATAGCACAAGGACTTTGGGCCAAACCCAAACCAATGAAAACGCCTTAACATTAAGATCTTCGGAAGACCGAACCTTTTTCGAAAAAAGCACATATTTCAGCACCTATGGCGGACTTGTCCTGGATACCTATAACGATAGGTATTTCCCTAGCCAAGGGCTTTACTTCAATGGAGATTTTCATTTCTATTTATTGTCCTCGGACTTTCGGGAAAATTTCAAGGAGTTTTCCATAGCAAAAGCCAGATTGGGAGCCGCGTTTCCAATAGGGGACAAGTTGTCCGTTAACATTGAATCCGGAGGAGGTTTTAAACTGGGCACCTCTGGGGTTACATCTTTCGATTTTGTCCTAGGGGGCTATGGCAATAACCTAATTAACAACTTTGTTCCATTTTTTGGATATGATTTTTTAAGCCTTCCGGGAAACAGTTATGTAAAGGCCTACGGCAGATTGGATTTTGAATTTATACCTAAAAATCATATCATGTTCGCGGCTAATTTTGCAAATGTGGACGATGATCTGTTCCGTACGGGGGAATGGTTCACGGAACCAACCTTTTCGGGATATTCCTTAGGTTACGGGCTAGAATCTTTTATTGGCCCCATGCAGGTATTTTATTCTTGGTCGCCAGAAATTGATAGCAGTAATATTTTCTTTAGTATCGGGTTTTGGTTTTAAGGGGCTATTGCGTTACAAATTGATGGTTTTTTCCGATATTTGTATTTCCTATTGTAGCGATTATGATAAGATCGAGAATTGATATTACGGCCCACCTTAGGGCAATGTGGTAAAAGCAAAACGGACATTTGTCCGTATTTGGCAGGTTACAATTTTTATAAATCAATTCAAAATATCATGGCAATAACAGATAAGACTTCATTACAACTTCCCAAAGAGAATTTAGAGGCAGAGGATTTTTTACCCCTATTGGGAACAGATTACATAGAACTTTACGTGGGCAATGCAAAACAAGCGGCCCACTATTATATGTCGGCATGGGGCTTTCAACCTTTGGCGTACGCTGGTCTGGAAACGGGCTTAAAGGACAAAGTATCTTATGTTGTGCAACAAGATAAGATAAGGTTGGTGCTAACATCACCCTTAAAATCTGGTGGGGAGATCAATGCGCATATAGATAAGCATGGCGATGGGGTAAAGGCTATAGCCCTGTGGGTAGACGATGCCTCCAAAAGTTATTTGGAAACCACGGATAGGGGAGCGGAAAGCTATTTTGAACCCCGTAAATTGGAAGATAAAGATGGTGAGGTGATACTTTCTGGGATACATACCTATGGCGAAACCGTTCATGTCTTTGTGGAAAGAAAAAACTATAACGGCGTGTTTATGCCCGGGTATACAGCATGGAAACCGTTTTATAACCCTACTGATGTTGGTTTAAATTATGTAGACCATATGGTGGGCAATGTGGGCTGGAACGAAATGAACAAATGGTGCAAATTTTATGCTGAGGTTATGGGCTTTGCACAACTGGTCTCTTTTGATGACAAAGACATTTCCACCGAATATACCGCGCTTATGAGCAAGGTAATGAGCAACGGCAACGGAAGGATAAAATTCCCTATCAACGAACCTGCGGACGGCAGAAAAAAATCGCAAATAGAGGAATATATAGAATTCTATAATGGTGCAGGAGTTCAACACATGGCTTTAGCAACGGATAATATTATAGAAACGGTAACTGCTTTACGCAATCGTGGGATAGATTTTTTAACGGTTCCAAGCTCATATTACGAAGATGTATTAGACAGGGTAGGCGAAATAGATGAGGATTTAGAACCCCTTAGGGAGTTGGGTATTTTAATAGACAGGGACGACGAGGGTTACTTGTTGCAGATATTTACAAAACCCATCTTGGACCGTCCTACAATGTTCATAGAAATTATTCAGCGCAAAGGGGCAAAATCCTTTGGAAAAGGAAATTTTAAAGCCCTTTTTGAAGCTATAGAACGGGAACAAGAATCTAGGGGAACCCTCTAGAGGCGCTCAATATTCTTAATAATTTGTAAATTTTTGGCCAGCATCATAAATTACTGTTAAGAGCTTAGTTAAAGTACGTTAAAACCATTTACAGAATACGAATGATGCATTAAATTTGTGTCACATAAGGGGTGGTTCCCTTATTACTTTAAGTATTGGTTTTTCATAATTTAAAGTTTGGTTGGTTATTTAGGAAAAGCCCAGTTTTTAAGCTGGGCTTTTTTTTATACAATACTTTGGAATAAATTTTGTTTAAGTAATTGTAAAAAATAAATGGTTTGGTACCGTTTTATTAATTTTACAAATAACTTATAGGCATGAAAAAGCTTTCTATTCTTCTTTTTTTATCTATTTCGGTTTCTTTAAGTGCCCAGGGAAACAGAGCGGCATATAAGCCCGGAGAGTGGTTAAAGTTTCGTATTCATTACGGCTTTTTAAATGCTAGTTATGCTACGCTTCAACTGAATACTACAAAAATAGATAGCATCCCTGTATACCACGTAGTGGGCAAGGGGAGAACAACCGGTTTTGCAAGTATATTTTTTAAAGTGGACGATACCTATGAAAGTTATTTTGGGCAAGGAGATGGCAAGCCCTACCGGTTTGTTAGAAAGATAAACGAAGGTGGGTATACCAAAGATGTGGAAATCAATTTTGACCATAAAGAGGACAAAGCCATTCTAAATGATAAGAAGAATAAGAAAAAGTTTAATTTTGCCATTCAAGATAGTATTCAGGACCTATTGTCCGCATTCTACTATCTTAGGAACAATTATGAGCTAAAGGATCTGACCAAAGGGGAATCCATTTACCTCGATATGCTGTACGATGACGATGGTGTTTTTAAGTTTAAACTAAAATTTTTGGGCAAGGAGGTACTTAGAACCAAATACGGTAAGGTAGAATGTTTAAAATTTAGGCCCTATGTGCAATCCGGTCGTGTTTTTAAGGAGCAAGAAAGCCTTTCTGTCTGGGTGTCCAATGACAAAAACAAAATACCCATTCGTATAAAGGCCGATTTAACCATAGGGGCCATAAAAGCTGATTTGGATGGTTATAACGGATTAAAAAATCAGTTTAAGATTATAATGGATTAAATTTCCGCATGAAGAACAAGGAACGCATTGAATCCCAAATTTTAAAGCTTGAAGAAAAATATAAAGACTCGGGTCAGGATTTAAGCTCATATTTAGACGGCCTCCTGTACCAGCGTTACCTTACCTACTGGGATTACATCCATTTAGACACTTTGTTGAGCCTTCAGGTACCTAGGACCCATTTTCCGGATGAAGAAATTTTCATCATGTACCACCAGATTACAGAACTTTACTTTAAGCTGATATTGCACGAGCAAAAACAATTGGTGGATGTTGTTTCTCAAGAACTTGATTTTTTCGTTGAAAAGGTAAGAAGGATCAACAGTTATTATAAAGCATTGATTTCGTCTTTCAGTATTATGATCAACGGTATGGAGCGCCAACAATTTTTGCAATACCGTATGGCACTGCTTCCCGCCAGTGGATTTCAGTCCGCCCAGTACCGAATGATAGAAGTATATGCTACTCCTCTGGAAAATTTGGTACACCATACAGAACGTGGGCAGTTTTCTTCGCAAAACCCTATTGAGGAACTCTACGAACATATTTATTGGAAAAAGGGGGCAACAGATGCGGAAACAGGCGATAAAACACTGACACTTAAGCAGTTCGAGTACCGATACACCCCAAGGCTGATAAGGATCGCCAATCAGGTAAAAGACAAAACCATCTATCATAAATACCTGCAGCTACCAGAGAAAATAAGGAATAATAAAACCTTGATAGACGCGTTAAAGACCATGGATATCAATGCAAACGTAAATTGGCCATTGATGCACATGGGGTCCGCATATCGCTACCTCAAACGAGATAACGCCTCGGTAGATGCTACAGGGGGTACCAATTGGAAAGATTTTCTTCCGCCAAGTTTTCAGAAAGTAGTTTTTTTTCCTGAACTTTATTCGCTGGAAGAATTGGACAATTGGGGAAAACAATGGGTAGATCATATATTTAACCCAGAAAAAATAGAAAAATAATAATGCAAAAATATTGGGGCGTAATTTTAGCAATTGGCATATTGACATCTTGTAACGAGGAAAAACAACCTAGTGCTGAAATATCCGAAGTTAGGATAATGGAAGAACCAGTTGTGGTAAAGCAATACGGTTTTGATCTTAATAACTTTACCGTTCAACAAGATACCGTAAGGAATGGGGATAGTTTTGGCGAGCTTATGCTACGCAACAAAGTAGATTATCCCAAAATTGCCAAAGTATCCGAAGAATACAGAGATACTTTTGATGTACGGAGAATTATGGTGGGCAAGCCTTATGTTATTCTAAAGTCCAAGGATACCTCCGAGACCGCCCAAGTCTTTATATACGAAAATGACAGAATAAATTATACGGTAGTAGATCTGAGGGATTCCGTAGTTGCATATAAAAACAAAAAAGAGGTTAAGTACGTGCAACGCGAAGCATCGGGCATAATAGAAACATCGTTGTCCGAAGCAATTTTAGACCAAGGCATAGATTACAATGTAACAAATAATCTGTCTGAGATCTACGCATGGACCATCGATTTTTTTAGACTCCAGAAAGGGGATAAATTTAGGGTCATCTATAAGGAGAAGTTTATCAACGATTCTATTTACGCGGGAGCCGAACCTATAGAAGCTGCCTATTTTGAACATAGTGGTAAACCTTTCTATGCCTTTAACTTTGAAGCGGACTCGCTTAAAAATCTAGATGACTATTTTGACGAAAATGCCAATAATCTTAGAAGAACTTTTTTAAGGGCCCCAGTTAAATTTAGCAGAATATCCTCTAGATATAACCTAAAAAGGAGAATCCGATACTATGGCTATAAAGTAAGACCACATAAAGGAACGGACTACGCGGCACCTGTAGGCACTCCTATTATGGCTACCGCCAATGGCACGGTTACCGAATCTACGCGAAGGGGAGGCAACGGAAAATATGTAAAAATTCGCCATAACGGTACTTACAGCACGCAATACCTCCATATGAAAAAACAAAATGTAAGAAAGGGAGATTTTGTAAAACAGGGCGATATCATCGGTTGGGTAGGTATGACCGGAAATACTGGAGGGCCACACGTTTGCTATCGTTTCTGGAAAAATGGCAGGCAAGTAGACCCACTTAGGCAAAAACTTCCTGCGGCCGAACCAATGGCCCAAGCTTTAAGGCCCAAGTATTACGATTTTATTAGCCCGATTAAAGATCAGTTAGATTGTATAGCTTTCCCAGAGATTGAACCGGAAGAAGAATTGCTAACCCTCAACCAATAAAATGTCACTACCCAACATTGACCCAACTACTACAAAAGCTTGGAAGAAACTAGGACAGCATTTTGAAGCACAAAAACAAACCCATCTAAAGGAACTTTTTACAACTGATAGCAATAGAGCCAAGAAATTTACCATAAGATGGAAGGATTTCATGGTAGACTATTCAAAAAATAGGATTACCGAGGAAACCATGGCACTACTGACCGAGCTTGCCGAAGAAGTGGGTTTGAAAAAGGCTATCCAGAACTACTTTTCAGGGGACCAGATCAATCAAACAGAAGGAAGGGCCGTGCTACATACCGCACTTAGGGCAAAAAAAGAAGATGTTGTATTGGCCGAGGGCGAAAATGTAATTCCTGAAGTTTATGCGGTAAAGGAACATATTAAAGATTTTACCAATGCCATTATCACAGGAAAGAAAAAAGGACACACCGGAAAAGCCTTTACGGATGTTGTAAATATTGGAATAGGCGGATCCGATTTAGGGCCAGCCATGGTAGTGGAAGCCTTAAAATTCTATGGCAATCACCTAAAAATGCATTTTGTAAGCAACGTAGACGGAGATCACGTTAGGGAAGTGCTGAAAGAATTAGATGCAGAGACCACACTTTTTGTGGTAGTATCCAAAACATTTACCACCCAGGAAACCCTGAGCAATGCCACCACAATTAAGACATGGTTTTTAAAACATGCCAAACAAGAAGACGTGGCCAAACACTTTGCCGCGGTATCTACAAACACGGCCAAAATAAAAGAATTTGGCATTTCTTCCGAGAACGTGTTTCCGATGTGGGATTGGGTAGGTGGCCGCTTTTCTTTGTGGAGCGCGGTTGGCTTATCCATAGCACTAGCCGTAGGGTATGAAAATTACGATTCCCTGTTAATGGGTGCCAATGCCATGGACGAACACTTTAGGAACAGCAGTTTTGAAGAAAACATCCCCGTTACCCTAGCCTTATTAAGTGTGTGGTACAACAATTTCCACGGGGCAGAAACAGAAGCTATTATTCCGTATACACAATACTTAAGCAGATTTTCGGCCTATTTGCAACAAGGAATTATGGAAAGCAATGGTAAGAGCATGGACCGTAACGGTAATAGGACGGGCTATGAGACCGGGACGATTATTTGGGGAGAACCAGGCACCAATTCGCAACATGCCTTTTTTCAACTGATCCATCAGGGTACAAAATTGATTCCAACCGATTTTATAGGTTACAAAAAGCCCTTGCATGGAGAAATGGATCATCATAATAAATTAATGGCCAATTTTTTTGCGCAAACGGAAGCTTTGATGAATGGAAAGACTTCCGACGAAGTAGTTAAAGAACTTGCAACTACCAATCTTACGGACCAACAGTTGGCGGCCTTACTACCGTTTAAAATTTTTGAAGGCAACAAGCCCACAAATACTTTTTTGATAGATCAGCTGACCCCAGCAAGTTTGGGAGCTTTAATTGCCCTTTACGAACACAAAATATTCGTTCAGGGGGTTATCTGGAACATCTTTAGTTATGATCAATGGGGCGTAGAATTGGGCAAGCAATTGGCAAGCACTATTCTTAAGGATATAGAAAATTCAGAAATTGCCGATCATGACGCTTCTACCTTACAACTTCTTCAGTCATTTAAGGGTTGAACATCGATTTTCCCATTTTTTTAAGACGTTTATAACTTCCTCGTTCTCAATGTAAATTATGATAAATTTATGTTAAATTTGTACTGACTAATTTAACACTGCCTTAATGCCTCGTTTCTAAAAACTCCGCATTTTTGCAGCATCGACTAAAACAATTAAACACTAGAGAAATGAGAAAAATGTACATCGTGACTGCGGCGTTATTAATGTCCGCTGTTGCATTTTCACAAGTAACGATTACAGGTTCTGTTATTGACAGTGATTTGGGTGGACCCTTGCCAGGAGCAAGTGTTCTTGTCCAAGGAACGGATAATGGGGCATCGACCGATTTTGATGGAAATTTCACTTTAGAAGTTTCTGAAAACTCGGGGGTCTTGGTTGTTTCCTATTTGGGATTCATTGCCAAGCAAGTTAATTATTCAGGAGAAGGAAATGTTGGGACCATTACCTTACAACCTGATGCCGAGGAATTGGAAGGTGTTGTTGTGACCGGAATATTGGATATTGCCAAGGAGCGAGAAACGCCCGTGGCTGTCTCTACAATTCGAGCAGCACAGATCCAAGAAAAATTGGGATCACAGGAATTTCCGGAAATTCTTAGAACTACCCCTTCCGTGTATACCACTAAAACCGGTGGCGGATTTGGTGATGGTAGAATAAACATTAGAGGTTTTGATTCCCAGAACACAGCGGTTATGATCAACGGTATTCCAATCAACGATATGGAAAACGGGCGTGTCTTCTGGAGTAACTGGGCAGGTCTAAGTGATGTAACCACGGCCATGCAAGTACAAAGGGGCTTGGGCTCTTCCAAATTGGCCATCTCATCCGTAGGAGGAACAATTAACATCATTACCAAGTCTACCGAAAAAGAAGAAGGCGGTAACGTTACTGTAAGTGCGGGTAACGATGGTTATATAAAGACCAATGTTTCATACAATACAGGTAAGCTGGAAAATGGTTTTGCCGCTTCTGTCTTATTGGGTAGAACATCGGGAAATGGTTATGTGCAAGGAACTGAATTTGAAGGATATAATTATTTCATAGGATTTGGGTACGAACCAAACGATAAACACAACTTCCAGTTTATACTTACTGGAGCTCCGCAAGTGCATAACCAAAGAACCTCGAGCTTTTTTAGCACAGCAACCCTAGAACAATTTTTGGAATTTGGGACCAAGTACAACTTTAACCACGGTAACTTAAACGGACAGGAGTTTAACTGGAGAAGAAACTTTTACCATAAACCAGTGCTGTCCATTAACTGGGAAATGAAGGTTAATGACAAATCTACCTTATCCGCTTCTGGTTATGCCTCTTATGGTAGAGGTGGCGGAACTGGCGATATTGGAAGATTGGGAGGTAATTTTGCCAGCTCTAGTAGATTTCGCGATGATAATGGTGCCGTATTATGGGACCAGATCGTAGCATCCAATTCTGGTGTTGAAACTACATTCAACGACGGTTTTGTATTTGGCAATACAGTAGATCCCATTACCGGTACCTTTGTTGTAAACGATGATAGTATTGGCGATTTTGGGGACCCTACCGATCCTAACAACTTACCTGGAGCAATTAGAAGGAACGGTTTTATAAGAAGAGGCTCGGTTAACTCGCACAACTGGTTTGGGGTTATTGCCAATTTCCATACCGAGGCAACGGAACACTTAAGCTGGGACGTAGGTTTAGATCTTAGAAGCTATAAGGGTATCCACTATAGAAGAGTGGATAACTTACTTGGAGCAGATGGTTACAGAGATAATGATGATGTAAACAATCCGTTCAACGTGATAACACAAGAAGTAACTTCAGATGTTTCCGGACTTTGGAATGTGTTTAGAAGTATTGACGACGATGAGAAAATCGACTATTACAACGATGGCTTGGTAAGATGGGCCGGAGCATTTGGCCAAATAGAATATTCCAACGGTACAGTTTCTACCTTTCTTCAAGGAGGTGTTTCACAGCAAGGATTTAAACGAGTGGATTACTTTAATTACTTGGACTCCGATCCTTTACAAGAAACCGATTGGGAAAACATTTTGGGAGGTAATATTAAAGGTGGCCTCAACGTAAACATCGATGCCAGGAACAACGTATTTGTAAACGCAGGTTACTATTCCAAGCAACCTCTTTTTGACGCAGTGTACCTTAATTTTGATAATGATCTTAACCCTGATCTTCAAAATGAGAAAATTTTAGGATTAGAATTGGGATATGGTCTAAACTTGGATGACTTTAGAGCCAAAATAAATATCTATAGGACTTCCTGGAAAGACAGATTTCAAGATTTGGACATCACTACACCTCAAGGGGATGAAGGAACCGCTAATATTACAGGTATAGAACAAATACATACCGGAATAGAGATAGAAGCGGATTATAGGGCCAATGACGTTTTAAGTTTTAGGGCCATGTTATCCATGGGGAACTGGGAATATGGAGGTAACGCAAACGGATCTGCCTTCGATGATGATCGAAACCTCATTGATGACGATGTTACCTTATACTTGGATGATATAAAGGTTGGCGATGCCGCACAGTTCACCACCAATTTGGAGATGATTATAAGACCTATAGACAATTTAAAACTGAGTACAAGCCTCTATAACGCATCTAGGCTATTTGCACAAATTGCAGCGGAAGATTTTGATTTTCCTGATAATCAGGGTTCACTTCGTTTACCAAGCTATAGTTTGGTAGATGTGGGCGCTTATTACAAATTTAAGTTTGGAGAGAGTGCGGTAAGTTTGGCCGTAAACGTAAACAACCTTTTCGATACAGAATACATAGCAGAATCATTGACCAATAATTTTGCCGATGGTTCCAATGCCACTTATGAAGGTATTGATGTAAGCAACAGGGTATTCTTCGGTTTCGGAAGAACGTTCAACGTTAGTGCACGTTACACTTTTTAAATAACCAAAAGTACAATTGAAGGACCCCGCCTTTGGCGGGGTTTTTTTGTACCCAAAAATCATTACTTTTAGGGTACTAAAATCAATATTATGTACGAAACCATTCAAACATTGCACTCTTATTTGGCCTATGTGGCCCTAGCCATACTATTTATCGCCGTAGCCAATGCCATTCTTGGCCTGGCCGGCAACAAAATGTTTACCCTGGAGAAAGACTTTCGCATTTCCCTTTTCACCCTAATAATAATTCACCTGCAGCTACTGGTGGGGTTAATTTTATATTTTGTTTCTACCAATGGGCTAAAAGCCATTCAGGAATTAGGGATGGGAGGTATGAATTCTGCGGCAAGACTATTGGCAGTGGAACATCCGTTCGTTAACATAATAGCGGTGGTTCTTATAACCATTGGTTGGTCTAGGCATAAGAAATTTATGGAGGGCAGCAAAAAGTTTAAGAGCATCGCCATCTTCTATGGTTTGGGGCTGCTATTAATATTAAGTAGGATCCCTTGGGGACCATGGTTTAACTAAATTTTTTTAAACACTATGAAATACATTTCCCAATTACAGATAATAGCGTTATTATTTTGTGCTTCATTTTGCAATGCACAGACAACACCACTTTTTAATGGATCCAATTTGGAAGGATGGACGGCGTACGGTACCGAAAAATGGTATGTGGAAGACGGCCTCCTTATTTCTGAGAGCGGACCAGACAAACAATATGGCTATTTGGCCACGGATAAGTACTATAAGAATTTTGAACTGAGCTTGGAGTTTAAACAAGAATCCAATGGCAATAGTGGTGTGTTTATCCGCTCTACTGTGGAAGGGACCAAGGTAAGCGGATGGCAGGTAGAGGTAGCACCCCAAGGCCATCATACGGGCGGCGTTTATGAATCTTACGGTAGAGGGTGGCTCATTAAACCAGATCTGGAAAAAGAGGAGGTGCTAAAAGAGGGGGAATGGAATCAAATGACCATTAAGGTGATTAACAACCAGCTTACCTCTTGGTTAAACGGTGTTGAAATGGTTACCATTGCAGATGATAAGATAGGCGCCGGGGAAGGCGCAATAGCACTGCAAATACATGATGGTGGTGGCATTAAGGTAAAGTGGCGGAATATTACTATAAAGGAACTTTAACGTGGCTTTGATGCGGCTTTGACAAGATGAATGTATACAGGAAAATGATCGCTATACCCTCCTGTATAACTCCCACCGGCATATGTTCTAAAAGGATAGCCCTTATACCGTCCACTTTGCGTGCTTAGGTAATTGGGACTAAAAACACCGGCTTTCCAAAACCGATACGAGGTATCGTTCTTTGTAATTAAATTTTCCGTGAAGTAAATCTGATCAAAAAGGTTCCAAAGGTCCCTATAGGCCAAAGAACCCACACCTTGCTTATGAAGCGATTCCATAGGATTGTAAAGATTTTTTCCTTTTAACTGGTCTTTTTTTCCATAGGTTTTCAGCACCTTTTTAAGACTATCACTGTTTGGGTCGTCATTTAAATCGCCCATACTTATTATTTTGGCACCAGGGTCTAAATAGAGTATAGAGTCTATTATACTTTTGTTTAATCGGGCAGCTGCTAATCTGTATGGCTTGCTCTTGGCTTCACCTCCGCTTCTGGAGGGCCAATGATTAACAATGCAATAAATTTTTTCGTTGTCTAGTAAACCTCCTACTACCAATTGGTCTCTCGTATAGTTGCGGAAATCGTCCTCATCAAACAATAACAATCTTCTACTAGCAAAGGATGAGGGTAAAAAGACGTCTTTTTTGTACAATAGACATACGTCTATGCCCCTTTCATCGGGTGAATCAAAGTGTACTATGCCGTAATTTTTACTTCTTAGATTGGGATGAGCTATTAAATCTTCCACAACCCTTCTATTTTCAACCTCACATAACCCTATAATACAGGGGGAAGCCCCGGTGATATCGGCGCCTATTTCTGAAATTACTCGCGAGATGTTTTCTAATTTAATTGCATATCGTTCCGCGGTCCATTTGTCTTTTCCTTCGGGTGTGCGGTCATCATCAAAAATTAATGAGTCGTTTACTGTGTCAAAAAGATTTTCAACATTGTAAAAGGCTATGGTCCTTACAGTATAAAGCTTTTGCTCTTGCGCTTGGGAGTGTATAGGCAAAAGGCATGTAAACAGAAGAATCTGGTATATCGATTTTTTGACTTTTCCACGCATCGGCCAGGTACGCTATTTTATACTTAATAATAAAATTATATAAAATATAAATATGACAAAAGATTATTCTTATAAAATATATATTTTTGCCAAATTTAAAATTGAATTGTCACCAATCTTACCGACCTACAATGAAATACGTTTGTCTCTTTTTACTGGGGCTATTTTTGTTGCCGTATCTAAATGCCCAGAATACCACTACGATCAGCATGCTTATTCTTGATGATTTCACCAAGAAGGCTGTTCTGAATGCTACCCTATCTATTGAGGGAATTTCGGGCAGCACAATTAGCGCATCAAATGGTGTGGCGGAACTTGTTGTGAATATGACAGGTGAACGGGTTTTGCATATTTCCGCTCCTGATTATCTAGAAAATAGAATCCCAATCTTTCTTGAAGGTAAAACCTTGGATTTGGGAACCATTTATTTATCTCGTGATATTACTTTGGAAAAAACTGAAAACCTCATCAGTTTAACAGAGGCCGATTTTTCGGAGGACGAAAACCCCGCATATGTTCTTGGACTTTTACAGGCAACCAAGGACGTATTTCTAAATAGGGCGGCTTTTGATTTTGGACAGGCATTTTTTAGGGTACGGGGTTATGGTTCCGAGCGTGGCAAGGTGTTTATAAACGGAATTCCAATGAACAAATTTTTGAACGGACGCCCGCAGTGGAACAACTGGGGTGGACTTAATGATGTAACGCGCAACCAAGAATTTAGTCATGGCTTGGGAGTTTCTGATTTTGGTTTTGGAGGTATCTTAGGGACTACAAATATAGATACAAGACCGTCCGGGTTTAGGCCAGGATTTCGCTTTTCTGCCTCAGCAGCTAACAGATCATATGCTGGCAGGCTAATGGCAACATATAATTCGGGAGTGGACCAAAATGGTTTTTCCTATAGTTTTTCGGGCTCTAGACGATGGGCCAAACAGGGTTATATGGAAGGTACCTTGTACGACGCTTATTCCTTTTTTGGAGCAGCAGAATATCGGTTTAATGCAAAAAATAGTATAGCACTTACAACTATTTTTGCTTCCAATAGGCGTGGAAGGTCTTCTGCTATTACCGAAGAGGTTTTTGATCTTGTGGGTAGAAAATATAACCCCTATTGGGGGCTTCAAAATGGCGATGCGCGTAATTCTCGGGAGCGCAAGATCCAAGAACCTATGGCCATGCTCAACTATTATTACAAGTCCAAAAAATTTAGGTTAAATACGGGGGTCGCATATCAAACGGGAATAAACGCCAGAAGTAGGCTTGGCTATTTCAATGCCCCTAACCCAGACCCAACATATTATAGAAACTTACCAAGCTTCTATGTCAATAGCCCTATTGGAGCCAATTTTGTGAGTGCTAATTTGTCCCGGGAAGGTTTCCTAGGTAATCCACAGATAAATTGGACCAATGTTTACGATGCTAACTTGTTGGCACAGGATAAGAAAGCTGCTTATATACTATATGCCGACACCACCAAGGATAGTCAACTAAGCCTTAATAGTACTGCCAATCTAACAATTGGCAATATGCTAAAAATAGATTTTGGGGTAAACTACAGGGCCCTTACTTCCGAAAATTATGCCAAAATAAATGATTTATTGGGAGCAGAATTTCATGAGGACATCGATCCATTTTCAAATACCAGAAATGATGTCAATGGGGATGTTTTAAAGAGTGACGATGCCATTTTTGGATATAACTATACCATGAATGCAAACGAAATGGGCATTTTTACCCAAATCGATATAAAACATAAAAAATGGAGCGGTTTCCTTTCCGGCGTTTATAATCAGGCCAGCTACCAACGCGAAGGACTTTTTCAGAACGAGCGGTTTTTGGAAGATTCTTTAGGAAAGGGTGAAGCGATAAGCTTTTCAAACTATGGATTAAAAACTGGGGGTACTTATAAGTTCAACGGCAGGCATTGGGTAGGTGTTGAAGCTGCATATCTTACAAAGCCCCCGGTGATGCAGCATACCTACATAAACCCTAGAGAAAATGGGCAGATAGTTCCGGAGGTGCGTAGCGAGACCATCACCAGCGCCGATATCAATTATTTTATCCGTTTACCCAAACTTAGAGGTAGGATAACAGGGTTTTATACTCAATTCCAAGATCTTACGGATGTTAATTTTTTCTTTGTAGAATCGGGAGTAGGGTCCGATTTTGTGCAGGAGGTGATTACCAATTTGAAGACCCTTCATTGGGGTTCGGAGGTGGGTCTAGAGTACCAATTGTCTTCTTCGGTGAAACTTTCGGCCGTGGCGGCCGTAGGGAAATATACTTATGCCAACAACCCTGATATAAGTATAAATTTTGATACCGCCGGGAGTGAGGAAGATTTAATTAATGTTGAAGGGACCCTTAACCTGGGAACCGCAAAAATAAAGAATTACAAACTAGCACAAGGACCACAACAAGCTTATGCCCTTGGGGTATCCTATAGAGACCCTAAATATTGGTGGGTTGCGGCAACGGCCAACTATCTTACGGACAATTATGCCAATATTGCTACCATAACCAGAACCGATAGTTTTCTTCTAGACCCAGACACCGGCGAGTTCTTTCCCAACGCCA
This sequence comes from Spongiimicrobium sp. 3-5, assembly GCF_046557915.1. Classification (NCBI taxonomy): domain Bacteria; kingdom Pseudomonadati; phylum Bacteroidota; class Flavobacteriia; order Flavobacteriales; family Flavobacteriaceae; genus Spongiimicrobium; species Spongiimicrobium sp. 3-5. The sequence goes on along the minus strand of NZ_JBHEBG010000001.1, from coordinate 349,309 downwards.
CGGAAGAAAATGTAAATCGATTACTGGCCCAAAAACCCATGGAAGATTTTTATCTATTGAATGTGATTGGTGGGAAATCTTGGTTGATAAAAGATAAATACATAAGTGTTTTTGCAAGTGTCAACAATGTATTCGATACCGTTTTTAAAACTGGCGGGTATGAGCAAAGTAGAAATGGCAATTTTGGGGAGCTGTCCCAAGATGTATTAAGTGGCCAACCTTCATTTGGCACCAAATACTGGTATGGCTTTGGGCGTACCTACTTTTTAAATGTTGCAATTAGTTTTTAAGGGAGTTCTATGAAATCGAAACAAATAATTATCTTTTTTATTTTTCTTGGTATGGGATGTGTTAAAAACCCGGATTTTGATACCCCTAAAAGTGGTTGCGTCTCAGAAATAACAGCAAATACCTCTTTTGATACCGTTAAGAATATGTATGTTGATGAGCTGATACAGATCCAAGAAGATTTGGTTATTGAAGGTTATGTAATCTCTTCGGATAGGGCAGGAAACTTTTTTGGGACCTTGTATTTACAGGATAATCCGGTAGCTCCAACAGCAGGATTTCAAATGGAGGTCGATGTTAGGGAATCGCATGTGCTATATCCAATTGGAAGCAAGATATTGATAAGATTGCAAGGTCTCTATTTGGGAAAAAGTAAGGGAGTGTTTAAGCTTGGTGGTGTTTTTGCTGCTTTTGGAAACCCTGCCGTGGGGCGTTTGCCAGGATCAAAGGTTGTGGAACATATCTTTAAGAGTTGCGATGAGCCGGTTGCTATGGAACCCTTGCCAATGAGCGTTGAACAGTTGCAAGGTGGTATGAACAACACACTGGTGGTGGTCAATGACATAGAGGTTTTAGAGGAAGAGGTAGGCCTTCCATTTGCGTATGTTGAGGAGGAAACGGAACGTACCCTAATCGATTGTGCGGACAATACCGTAAAACTTGTAAACAGTGGGTTTGCAGATTTTCGAGATGCCTTGTTGCCCAGTGGAAGTGGAAATATTACAGCGGTTTTGATAAAAGAGAACACTACGCCTAAACTTATCGTTCGAGATTTGGGAGATATTGATTTTTCTAATGAGCGATGTGCAGAATTGGTCACGGAGTTTACCTCCAACTCCATTTTTATTTCAGAATTGGCAGACCCCAATAACAATACGGGAGCCCGGTTTGTGGAACTTTATAATGCCGGGGAAGAGTCGCTTAGTTTAAATGGATGGACACTGCGCAGGTATACCAACGCCAGTACCGAAGTAAGCTCTACTATTGATTTGTCCCAATTTGTCATAGGTGTGGCAAGTACCCTGGTAATATCTCCTAATGAGAGCGAGTTTGAAACGGTATATGGTTTTGGTCCGGATGTAGGAGTTACCACAAACAGTCCGGCAGATTCCAATGGTGATGATAATTTGGAACTGGTAGATCCCTTTGGAACCGTAATCGATGCCTACGGGATTGTTGGCGAAGATGGGACAGGTACAAATCACGAATTTGAAGATGGCAGAGCGGTTAGAAAGGCGGAGGTTACCGAGGGAAGTGCTGTCTATACATTTAGTGAATGGACTATTTATAACGATTCGGGAAATGCGGGTACCATTAACAGTCCGCAAAATGCCCCGGAGGATTTTGGTCCTGGGGAGAGGTGATTAAAATTGTAGGCTCGGGGAGGATTCTCCCTTGTTATGTTTTAAACAACATGCTGGCACTTAATTTTATTTACAAGAGTTATATGAGTTCACAATCTTTAGTAGATGATTTTCGTTATTCAAATCTATTTCAAGTACGTTTATTTCATCCTTTAATTTTGGGCAATCCCCTAGGTATTCAAAGAGTTCCTCAAACATTTTTTTTGAATTATCTTTCTTTAATAGGGTGGAAGTAGATATGACCAACCCATTTTTGGCATTTTCTTTCTTAATAATATAATAGCTAAAAGTTATTGATTTGTAGAGGTTTAGATTTTCGAATCGGGTAATTTCCAAATTAAATTTTGGCGCCATAAGCCCTTTTGTTTTAATCCCTTTGTAGCATTTCTCAGTTCCATCAATACAGATTCTGACACCATCCCGAGCTTTGTAATCAGTATATTTGTCCCTACCATTTTCCTTTATGGTTTTTAGGGTGGCAACCCCACCATAGTTTTTAAGACTGGTGACATTGGATTTTAGACTTTCCAGCTCATGAAATTCAAGGGTAATGTCTCCTTTAATTTCTTTGTTTTCAATATCAAAAACAGTAGCAAGGGTGTCATAAATATTAGGAGAATTGCGTTTTTCCAGTTTAACTTCCTCCTGTTTCTTTTCCATTGCGATATCGTATTTTTTGGTCTGCATATCTCCAAGAGTATAACCGGCTATTATAATACGCTCTATTACTTTTTTTGCACTAGAAGCAGGGTCCTTTGCAAATGCGTTAAATTCAATTTTATTACCATCAAAAAGAATAATATAACCTAAATCATGCGTTGCTGTTAGAAAACCTGTAGCATCATAGACTTCGATTACCGTTCTACTAGGGTTTTCTATAGTAAGAGTTTTGTAGCTCCCCACAATAGTATCTTTCTCACCTCCTTTTACTATTTCATTACCTTTGATTTTTAGATTAAAATTCTCAACGGCTTTATACGCCTCAATATATTCTTCACGTTTTTCTTCTGCTGTTGTGCTACGTGGCCTTGACTTGGAGAAGAACTTTTTTATTTCTTCGTGATTAATGCCGTTTTTGGTTAAAAATTCATTTTTTTTAATCAAATGCCTTACAAGTGTTTTTTCCATACTGAACGATAACTTTAGACCTGTAATGTCATAATCACAATAGTAAATTTCGTTATCATCAGGTTTCATAAATTCTAGATAACTAAATTGTTTGTTGCCTTGTAGGGTTTCAACATCTTCAAAAGCCAATTGAACATTTAATATTTTATTGCCTTCAAAGTCTGTAATATTGTATTGGGTCTTTGTTATTTTTTGAACTTTGCAGACTTCTTTTTTATCAATGGATAATAATCCTTTTTTAATTTTGATATTTTGGCCACATATAGTTAGCGTGAAAAGCATAATACTTATTTCGGCAATCAGTTTCATATAATTTAGATTTAAGGTATACCGATTAAGACACAGTTCTTTTAAAAAAGTCACTTTGGGAAAGCAAGCGACCCAAAAGAATCGTTATGGGTGAGGCTAGGTTTGGAAGGGGTATGAGGTAGTTCTGCTAAGTCACGAGACTTTGAGCAGCGGGAATTCAATCTATTTTGTGAAAGTTTCTTTTATAAAGCTTCTTGTATCTAAATCAATTTCGTAACGATAATCAGCACTTTGAGCTATTAAAATATTTTCAGATTTAAAACTAACTACAGAATAGTAACCCGATAATTCATATAAGGATTTTGGAGCTCTGTCCAATTTAAATAAAAAATTTCCTTTGGAGTCATATATTGTCGTATTCTCATCCGATTCAAGATGTTTCCAATCCTCACAAACAGCAACATAACTTTCACTAATAGAAAATGACACAATTCGCCATTCTGTATTTATAACAATAAAATCTGCATCTGTATCAGATTTAAAAACCAGTGTATTTTCGTTATAATTAATTTTCATTAAAGACCAATTTCTCCAGAAAACCAAAAGCTTTGAGGTGTTTCATTTAGTTCAAATTGAATTCCACCACCATTACCCCAACCATGTTGGGTTTGTTCTTTTACGACACCTCTATAGACCCGTTTGTCTGATGGTAAATTAACATTGGTATAATGGCTTGGGGCTTCAGGAAGTGCATATTTATTTTTTATTTCTAAAGGAGTCATTATACTGCCATCCGCTTTGGTAATATCTTTTTTTCTCATAAACCAATAACTGACTTTGTTGGATAGAATAACTCCATTTTCATCTACTGATTTTTTATATACTCTGACATAATCTTCTATAGGGTTTAGTTTAACTAAAAAAACATTAAAAGTTTCATTATAGGGAGCAAATCTCCCTGCATTTGTATGATATAGGTTTCTTTGGCTTGCTGGAATACTCGATATAATCTCTTCTAAAAATTCATCTCCTGCCCTCCCCAAATCATCCAACCAAGATAAGGATTTAAGTCCTAAACGGGTAAACTCGGGCAAAAGAACCTCGGCAATATTGTTTAGGACGATACCGGTCGTTTCCGCAACCGCCTCATCGGTGAAATGGCCCGCCGCCATTGCGGGCAACAAAATATCGTCCCCCTCCCATTTGGCATGCACCGGGGCAAAGGGCCGTACGGTCCCCAATTTTTTGTATCTGGAGCTGACCGGCTCCGTTGACGGACCGGGGCCATACCTATGTGCGGTGTAGCCCACCTCATAGTTGTTTTCGGTTTTGTTATGGCCGCAAAGGCCGACGATCTTGACATCGAGCCGCTGTGGGTCGAGCACGCTATAGTGATGGATAGGGACCAAGGGGAAAGGAAGGCTTTGGTCAATTTCCGGCCTTGTCCAATTGGCCAGCCCTATTTTGGTCAAGGACCTTATATAGCCTGCAATGTATTTGGGGTCTATTCTATCAAAAAGGCCTATGTACATGCTTGGGTCGGAAACGATCTTACCGTATATGTACTTTTCATCAAAAGCGTTCATGATGTTGATGACCGCCAGATTTTCGTCCGTACCGTCATAGAGCCTCGGCAGGGAGGAAATATTACACTCCACCAATAGTTTCAGGTCTTTGTACAATTGCCTGTCCCCCAACTTTTTGGCCACCTTGGGCGGTATGGTCTCATAGATGACATCGAGGTCGTCACAGTCGTTCCCCGCCCCGGCTATTGCCCGTTCATAAACGGAAAGCGCATAGGTGTCGTCAAACTTAAAACCGAAAGTCTGTAGCAGGGCACTGTACCCCTCAAAGGATTTGGTCCAAATCTCGATTGCCGTTCCTTCTTCGTTCCCATAGTCAAAGTTCAGGTAGAACCCGGTGTGGAAAAGATCGTCCGTGTCTATCTTAAGGTTTACCCCGTTATAGGTGCCGTTGGGACCGAGGGCCAGGTCTATCGTCCCACTGCCATTGAGGTTGACGTACAACCCTATTTTCGTGCCATCCCGGGCGGTGTAATCCATTCTATGATCTTCAAGGAGAACGGTGCGTTTGTGGAAATCCCCCTTGTTGTAGTCCGCCCTGTCGTTGCCCGCCTCAACATTCTTCTTGATAAATGCGATCAGGCCATCGATATCCACCACGTCACTGATTTCCTCCTCGGAGGGGTTCTGTACCTCGTCCACCAGTTGGGAGGCAAGGTTTTGTTTTATAAGTTCGTCCCTTTCGCCATTGGCAATCTTTTCCTTCTCGCGGATAATGGCCTCTTCCACTTTTTTTCTATCGGATATGAACTGTCGGATATTGTTCTCCTGTTCTTCCGTTAGGCCGTTATCCGGATCTTCAAGATTATCTTGTAAGATCCTTATCGAGGCATCCACTTGTTGGTCAAGTTCCATTTTCTCTTTGAGGAGCGATACGATGGCCTCCAGTTGGTCGGACAATGTATCGATCACCTCTCCCAGTCCGTCCACAAACCCCTCCACACTCTCCACGTTTGCCCATTGGGGGTCATAGTCGGTGGTTACCTTCCCTGCGATCAGCTGTCCCTCGGTGTTTATGCGGATGTTCTTAAAACTTACCCGTAGGCGGGTGTCGGCCAGGTAGGGTACTATAATGTAGCCCCAGCCGGTGAACCTGCCATCGTTCATGACCACCTCCTTTACCGTTACCGGGAAGTCCCCGGCGGTAAAGACCTCGTTGATGCCGATATGGTCCAGAGGCTCCGTATCGGTGATCTCCACCCTGGGCACAAAGCCGCAGTTGTAGCCCGTGGACCCCTCTTCGGTGGGCATGGTAAAACGGGTTATGGATCCATAGGTGTACGCCGGTGCCAGCTCCGTGGGCGGGTCGCAACTGCCCCCTATTCGGAACTCGTATTCCGCCCCCGGGGAAAGGCCCTGAAGGGTGGCCCGGTCGTTCTTTGTATGTACCTCGAACCAATGGGCGCCCTCCACACCTGTCCTACGGTACTGCAGGTGGTAGGCACCGTGATCGGGGGAGTCCTGCCAGGTGATCTTTACGCTCTTGGGGCCCCGGGCCTCCGAGAGCGGAAAAAGGGGCGGGTCGCAGTCGCGCGCCATGGTAAAGTGGTAGATCTCGCTATGGCCGTTGTTCTTGAAGACGGCGTTCTCCGCAAGCCCCGTGGTGGATACCGCCCTTACCCGCCAGCCATAGGTACGCCCGGGATATAGTACGGGCCTGCCGATGGCATAGTGCAGCGTGGTGGCGAAGGTGGTCTCGCTATGGTAGTTGGGCGAGGCCAGAAAGGCCGCTTGGGGGTCCATCCCATCGTCCCACAGTTCGCGCAGCTCGAACTCGTAGGAGACGTTGATGGCGTTCACATGGCGGGGCGTCCATTGGAAGATGATGTTGGGGATGCCCCGGTCCGCTACCCGTTCTCCCCGTACCGGGATATTGGGCAGCGGGGGATCGTTGAGCAGCAGGTAGGCCGTAGTACAGCTGTTGCGCGATATGGGCCTGCCCGTGAAATGGTCGTACACCTCCCAGCAGATCCGGTACACCCCGTCGGGCAGGGGGCGGGCATATTCCCGAGGCCCTATCCCCTCAAGGTTGGCCAGCTCAAAATAGGGCGCCAGTTCCACATTGGTAAACTGTTGCAGCACGCCCCCGTTGAGGAAGATGGCGGGGGCGCCCACTACCACCTGGGCCGAGCGCACGTTGATGCCGTTGCCGTTGATATTGAGCCGTAGGCCCACCTGCCGGTTGCTCTCCCCGATATCGGTGAGCAGGAGCCTGAGCTGTAACTTGGTGCCGAGGCCCGTGGCATAGTCCCCGATCTTGCTGCTGTAGGGCGGCACCAGATTATGGCTTACCTGTACCGGGAACACTTGGGCAACGGCCATAATTGTAAAAAATAACAAGAGTGGTAGCAGACCCTTTTTAATAAAAACAATAGGTTTCCAAAGGTGTAGGTAAAAATGTAATCGCATAAGATTTAGGATCTGGTCCAATAAATAAATTCACGTTCAACATTGTGGTATCGAAAAAAAGATACCATGTCATAGGGGAGTAAAACTGGACAATGGCATCAAATGCAGGTGGGCACTGCAATGCCGTTCCGTCCAAGGGATCTAAAAAGTCTATCGAATGGTGAACGACCCCAATGGTCGGCACAATTCAAATCAATAAAATATTATAGGGGATACTTATTGGGCGGAATTCAAATGTACTAAAAAACTTACGTTTTCAAAAAAAGAGTTTAAGAGGGAAAAAATGTTATCAACAAAAAAACCACCTCTCTGTTTTAGAAAGGTGGTTTATATTTTAATTGTAAGCTATAATGCTTATTCAGAAGGAAAATTTTCATGGGCTTTAACTTCTTCCATCTGCTTTATATGGCGTTCCGTATGGCCAGACATAAAAAGTAACACCTGGTAAGCATCTATAGTACCAAATGGTAATTGGCCATAGTGGTAGCGTAACTCATCTTCGGTACTTTTTACGTATTCAATGTGTTCTGCCCGTTTGGCCGTAAAGGCTTTTAGGGTTTCTTCATGACTGCCAAATTTTCCTGTGGGTTCAAAAGATTCACGGGTTTTTACCTTCTTGCTTCTGTCGGTAATAATACCCAATAATTGCTCATCGGTCATTTTTACTTCATTGCGTTTGGCAGGATCTGCAGGGGCCTGCAAAGAACCTTGCAGCATTTGATCAAAGGCATTTTCAGAAATGGCCAAATGCTCCACGCATTCTGAGATGGACCAGGCCGTAGAATCTGGCTTAAAAGAAAGTTGGACCTCACTAAGTCCTGCTACAGTACTTAGCAAATGGTCTTGTGTCTTGCTCATTTCCTTGATGGCGAATTCCCGTTCCATATCTGTTAGTCCCGTTTCTAAAACCCCAAAACCAACGAACGCCAATAACACGATCGGTAAGATAACTTTTTTCATTTTCAATAAATTTTTCGGTTGTTACTAATTTCAATTGTTTCCTTTAACACGTAGGACGAATAAGTTAATTGATAATTGGACATTAATTAAAGTTTTTTTAAAAAGAAAAATAGAGGTGGGAGTAAAACTTTAGAAATTACGTTTGTTAAAAGGGTATTACTCAAAAAGGAGGCTGGGGTTTTTGGACAGATTTTCCAACTGTTCAAAATACTTCCCTGCGTGTCTCCCATCTGCAACGGCATGGTGCAATTGCAAGGAAAGCGGCATAAGGGTCTTTCCGTTTAACTCAAAGAACTTACCCCAGGTAATGCGAGGAACGCTGTCTGAAGGATTCTGGTGCATGGCATGTTCAAAGCCTGTAAAACTAACCCAAGGGATGGCCGATAAAAAGAGATAGTCGTCCCTGTCCTTCTCATCTTCCAAGCTGGGTTCGTTGCGCATGCGTTTGCTTTGTTCTTCTGCGGTTCTGATAAACTCTTTGGCATTCTTTTGGTAGGCCACCGTACAAAAGCTGAAAACATCTGCAACTTCGGTAAATACGGTAAACGAAGGATGTACAATACGGTGTTCCACAACCTTACCCTCGCGTATGCGCCAACGGAGTTCCGGAATGGCATTAGCGGTCTTGGCTATGAGATAAACGATACTAGGGGTAACCGGGAGTTTTTCTTTTTTAATATGGGATAAGAGTGATGTTACATCCACATTGGCCGTAATATTAAAATACGGCTTGCTCATCGAATTAAAAAACTTAAAATGCTTTTTACGATGTTCGCTTTTAAAAATAATTTCCTTCATATACTGGTAAGCATTAGGATTACGCTACTTCCTTAAGTACGTTTTTCAAATCCTGCGGGGTAAGAGGTTTTAATATATAATTACGGACTATGCTATAGTTTTTAACCTGATCTAATTCTAACGGATCTACGGAAGAACTTATTATATAGATGGTTACCTTATCCTGACCGTTATCAAGAATCTGTAAAAAGTCGTCCAAAAACTCCCAACCGTTCATTATGGGCATATTTAGATCTAGGAATATTACGGACGGCAAATTGCCTCCTTTCTTCTTTAGATTGGTAAGTCCGTCCAAGGCTTCTTGTCCATTTACATACACCATAATATCCTCGCAGAAATCTATTTGTTTCATCATACGTTTTGTGCCGTACACAAAAATAGGATCGTCATCTATGATACAGGATATCTTTATTTTATTCATTATTAACTCCTTGTTTTTGTTTCTGGGCGGTCAAAATACAATTTAAAGGTAGAACCAGCATTCACGGTACTTTCAGCAACGATCTTTCCGTTCATGGCCTCCATTTGATTTTTTGTAATGAACAGACCAATGCCCTTGGCGTCCTTGTGTTTATGAAAGGTCTTGTACATGCCAAATAGTTTTTGACCATGTCTTTTAAGATCTATCCCTAAACCATTATCACTAAAATTAACGATTATTTTATCGTCTTTTTCTTCTGTACTGATTTTTATTATTAACCTTCTGTCGGGAGAACTGTACTTTAAGCTATTGGTAAAGAGGTTAAGGAGAATACTATCCAAATAGGCAGGAACCGCGGAGATATTCATTTCTTTTTTAACATCGGTTATTAATTTGGCATCCTTATCTTTTAGTAGCACACTAACATTTTTTTGTACTTGTTTAAGGGTTTTATACAGATTTACATTTTTAACTTTTTCCAGGGCTCCAATTTTTACCTGCACCACTTCATTTAAATTGGCAACTGTTTCGTTAAGACTTTCGGAAGCGGCCAAGAGCATTTTTGTAAGGTCTTTTTCTTCTTCAGGGGCCATCTCCTGCGATAGAAATCCTGTAAGCATGGAAAGGTTACTGGCATGCGATCTAAGGTTATGGCTTACAATATGGGCAAAGTTCAGCAGATTATTGTTTTGCTCATTGGTGACCTTCATTAGTTTTCTTTGTTTTTCCTCGGCCCTTTTTATTTCGGTAATATCCCAGTTTACCCCGATCATTCTAATGGGGTTTCCATCAGCATCTCGCCGAACGGTAGATTCTGCTTTAATGTAACGTATTTCTTCACTGGGCCATACTACACGGAATTCTGTGTTAAATTCCTTTTTACCGGCTATGGCCAGTTCCACCTCTTTTTGACACCTTTCCTTATCCTCATGGTGCACGCTGGTCTCCCAGGCTTCTACTTCACCAATAAAATCACCTTTTTTAATACCGTAAAGGCTGTACATATTGTCATCCCAGATTAATGTATTTTCGGGAATTATGTATTCCCAGACACCTATATTGGTGGCTTGGGAGGCTATGGCAAATCTATCGGATACTTCCTGGTATTTTAGGGCCGCTTTCTTTTTTTCGTCAATGTCCCGAAACGTGCCAAAAAGTCTCACACATTTATTGTTTACAATTTCGGCCTCTCCTTTAGCCTCTACCCAAAGACATTTTCCGGTTGCGGTTACAATTTGCAACTCCGTATCCCATGGCTTTCCAGAACTGATGGCCTCACTTACCAAAGCTGCTATTTTTTCCCTATGTTCGCCTTCCTTATAAAAATTGATGCCTTCCTCCAAATTGGGAATATAATCAGGAGAAACTTCATGGATCTCCTTTGTTATTTCCGTCCAATACAGTTTATTGGTTATTAGGTCCATTTCCCAGCCTCCGATTCGGGCTACCCTTTTCGCTTTTAGTAAAAGCTCTTCTTTTCGTTTACTTTCTGTAATGTCTTCGGCAATGATGATCAGTCCTCCTACTTCCCCGCTGTCTTTTTTCCAAGAATTTATTTTCCACCTAAGCCATTGAAGACCACCATTTGGATGAACAAGTTTTTGGTCTTCCTCCATATTGGTGTTCCCCTTTAAGCACTTTTTATGGATTGTCTTTAGTTCTTTGGGAGTATACAGAATGATATCATAGAAAGACTTACCTAAAATATTTTGATCGGTAAGCCCAAACTGTTGCGACCAAATTTTAGAATGACCAATAAAACACAGCGTGGTATCTAAAATACAGACTGCCGTGGGCGAATCCTTTATGAGAAAGTTTATCGACAGGGTTTCCAATGTGGTGGGTTTAAATAAAGATAATACTTAATTTTTATAACGTAAGAAATTACTCGGATATTTTGAAGAACAGTATGTTGGTTACTTAAGTAAAAGAGCATGGCGGGAAAACATCTTGAAATAGATAAAAACTATTATTTAATAATATTTTAATATTGTCTGCCTATTCTTTAGGGGTTAATTTTTGTATTTTTAAACATGCTAATCTACCCGTTGAAAAGGTTATAAAACGACGGCCTAAATACATAACATCATGAAGAAAAAATTGACTACCTCTGCAGGGGCTCCGGTAACCAATAACCAGCGTTCTCAAACTGCAGGAAAAAGAGGTCCGGTCTTAATGCAAGACTACAAATTATTTGAAAAGTTGGCACATCAAAACAGAGAGCGTATCCCAGAACGTGTAGTGCATGCAAAAGGTTGGGGTGCTATGGGAACTTTTACCGTAACTAAGGACATTTCCAAATATACGCGTGCAAAGTTATTTTCTGAAGTAGGAAAGCAAACGCCCATCCTATCCCGGTTTTCAACTGTTGCAGGGGAAATGGGAGCGGCAGATACCGAAAGGGATGTACGTGGATTTTCATTAAAATTCTATACCGAAGAAGGAAACTGGGATTTGGTTGGTAATAATACCCCTGTTTTTTTTCTTAGGGATGGTTACAAATTCCCCGATTTTATACATACACAGAAAAGGCATCCTAAGACTAATTTACGTTCACCAGAGGCTATGTGGGATTACTGGTCATTATCTCCGGAAAGCTTGCATCAGGTAACCATTCTTATGTCCGATAGGGGCATTCCTATTTCTCCTATGCATATGAACGGGTACGGATCACATACTTTTAGTTTTTGGAATAATGACGGCGAACGTTTTTGGGTAAAATTCCACTTTAAGACACAACAAGGTCATAAGCATTATACAAACGAAGAAACCGCAGAAGTTATAGGGCAAACACGAGAAAAATATCAAGAAGAGCTATACGGTGCCATAGAACAAGGGAAATTTCCAAAATGGACGATGAAAGTACAGATTATGCCAGAGGCCGATGCGGAAAAAACACCCTATAATCCTTTTGACCTTACCAAGGTATGGCCTCATGCAGATTATCCTTTGATTGAAGTAGGAGAAATAGAACTCAACCAAAACCCAGAAAACTATTGGCAGTATATTGAGAATGCCGCTTATTCACCCTCCAATGTGGTTCCGGGAATCGGTTTTTCTCCAGACAAAGTTTTACAGGCAAGAATATTCTCCTATGCAGATGCTCATAGATATAGATTGGGAACCCACTACGAGGCATTGCCTGCAAATATGCCCTTAAACGAAGTAAATCATTATCATAAAGATGGTGCTATGCGCTTTTTTACCAATGATTTTGGAAATCCTGATGCTTATTACGAACCTAATACTAAAGATGGTGCCTTTGAGGACCAAAGTGTGGAAGAACCACCAATGAAAATAAATGGAGATATTATGCGATATGAAGAGAATGATACCTTCGGGGATTACAAACAACCCGGAGACCTATTCAGAATGTTCAATGCTGAACAAAAAGCGCGCCTGTATAGCAATATAGCGGCTGCAATGGACGGCGTGTCCATGGACATCATAGAAAGGCAACTTGTACATTTTGACAAGGCCGATCAGGAATATGGTGATGGTGTGCGCAAAGCCTTGGGTATTTCGCAGATGGCCGATTATTAAGAAAACATAATAACACATATTAATCAAAGACTGTCACTTCAAAAATACCTTTGGAAGTGGCAGTTTTTTTATACATTTATCCAAATGGAAAAGAGCAAGGAACTGTTTTTTAATGAAATCCGGAACGGTAATTTGGAAGCCGTGGAAGAAATTGTTAAAGATACTCCTCAGATAGTGGATACCAAGGATTCTCGTGGGTCTACACCGCTAATTTTGGCAACCTATTATGACCATAAGGATATTGCCAATTTTTTATTGGACCAGGGAGCCAAAATAGATGAAAAGGACGCTTCCGGGAATACCGCACTCATGGGTGTATGTTTTAAAGGGTTTACAGAAATTGCCAAAAGCCTAATAGAAAAAGGGGCCAATGTTAATGAGAGTAATTCCATGGGAGCAACCTGTCTTATCTATGCCGCTACATTCAATCGCGAAGAAATAGCAAAACTGTTAATAGCTAATGGCGCTGATACCCAAGCAAAGGATGCCAGGGGAAACACGGCTTTGGACCATGCAAAGATGCAGGGTATACCGGCATTGATAGCTTTGTTTGAAGCTTAACTTAATTGCACATGAATCTAAGAGAACAGTTAGAACGAATAAAGAGGATAAATGCTTTGGCAGATACGGGGTTGGTTTATTCGGATCAGGGTTATGACCGTGAGCGATATGAAGAAATAAAAGAAATAGGACTTCATATGTTGGCCGATATCACCGATCAACCCTTAGGAAAGCTAAAGGATTTTTATATGCCGGTAGAGGACTACCCAACACCCAAAGTTGATGTAAGGGGATTGGTTCTAAACTCCGAAAACGAAATATTGATGGCCCGTGAAAGCGAAGATGGCAAATGGACCATCCCAGGTGGTTGGGCAGATGTGGGGTTTACCGCATCTGAAGTAATTGTTAAGGAAATAGAGGAAGAAACAGGCTTAAATGTATCTGTAGACAGATTGTTGGCGGTATATGATAAAAAATGTCATCCCCATCCCCCACAACCTTTTTACATATATAAATTGGTATTTCTCTGTATTATCAACGACGGTGAACTAAAGCCTAGCTTCGATATTTTAGATACTGCGTTTTTTGGGATGGACAATTTACCGGAGTTATCCGAAGATAGAATACTTAAACCTCAGTTGCAACAATTGTTTAAAATGGCGATGGACAAAAACAAGGTAGTGTATTTTGATTAGAACATGTATCTAAAATGACAACTAAACTAAATGTAGCCTTAATACAGTCTTCCTTGGCCTGGGAAGCTCCACAGGAAAACAGGGATGCCTTTTCTAGGAAACTAGAGGGGCTACCACCAGAGGTAGACTTGGTGGTTTTGCCAGAGATGTTTTCTACCGGGTTTACAATGACACCCCAACATGTTGAAAGCAACGAGGGAAAAAACACCCTTGAGTGGATGATTAAAATGGCCGGCCAAAAGGGTTGTGCGTTAGTGGGCAGTTTGTCATTCGCAGAAAATGGAACCTATTCCAATAGACTTTTTTTTGTTGAGCCCAATGGGGAATACCATTTCTATGACAAACGACATACCTTTACTTTAGCGGGCGAAGACAAGGTATACCGGGCAGGTAAACAAAGGTTGATTGTGAATTACAGAGGCTTTAAGATATGTCCATTAATCTGCTACGATCTTCGTTTTCCAGTATGGGCAAGAAATACTGAATTATATGATGTAGTGCTCTATGTAGCCAATTGGCCCGAACCCAGAATAAGCGCTTGGGACACTTTGTTGAAGGCCCGCGCTATAGAGAATATGGCTTATTGCATTGGTGTAAATAGAATAGGTAGTGATGCTTTAGGACACCGTTATCCAGGACATTCGGCAGTTTATGATATGCTGGGCGAACAATTGGGGTATGCAACAAAAGAAACCATAATTTATGCCACTCTAGACAAAACCAAACTGATCGAAACACGCAAAAAATTAAACTTTTTGGCAGATAGGGACCAATTTAATTTGAAAGTATAAACGACTGTTCCAATTCCCAATTGGCCCGTACTTCTATTACTTGGGGATAATAACTTACGCGTTCTGGTTGTATTTTTTTAAGGTAGTTGCCCGTATCCCATTTTCCGTTACCATTGGTATCAAAAATAACTCGGGCCAAATATTTTAGGGGGTCAAGATTATTAAATTCGAACGTTCTGGGGATATCTGCATAGATTTCCCTAACAACCTCACCAGATTCTGTGGTAAGCTGCACAATCAAAGGGTATGTAACATTTCCGCCCAACGTTAATCTTAAATTGCCAAAATCAGCAAAACTTTTTGTAGCTAGGCGATAAGATAGTGTATCATTTTCCGTTCCGAAGAAGTCTTCCAAAGCTCCCGGTAAGATCGTTACCCCATAGCTCTCGTTAGGAGTTACCTCAAAATCGATATTAATCCTATTCTTTATTGTGTCCAAAATCGAAGTGGCACTTATATTGGTAGAATCCCTGTTGATGATTTTTATCTGGGAAGTATCTATTTTCTGTATAGGAATGTTGGCACTTAAATAAAAAGGTTCTTCAAAACCTACGGAACCACGTTGACTGGCGTTGACATTTAGCGAGTCTATACCCAATTTTCTGCTTTTTACCGTAAAAGTATCTACTACCTGATGACGATTACTACTTAATCTAAAAACAATGGAATCTGCCTTAAAAGGGGTAAACCAAAAGTTTAGGGAATCTTTATCTTGCTCTTTGGCAATAAGGGTACGCACAGTATCCGGAATGGTGGTCAAAGGCGCTATCTCAATATCCGCCCCATCACCCTGATATCCAAAAATTATCTTGTTCTTGGCTGCAAATGTGGGAACCGAAAAACTAAAGTCTGGTATTTCTTTAAACAAGGTCAAAAGAAAAATAGAATCCGTGGGTAAGAATACCGTGTCCCTAAGAAAGGCAATTTTATCCGTTTTTTGATCAAAGACGTTATTTTTGGCCTCGTCTTTCACGGCTAGCATAGCATATTTGCCAGCTTTAAGGTTATTTAACTGAAAAATAGTGGTACTATCCAAAGTGTTCGTAATGTAATTGGGAGGATTTGTATAAACGGTAGAATCCGTGTAGGCACTATCAATTTCGTATAACATTACACTGATAAAGGTATCGGCAGACTTATTAAAAGCATCTTTTACCACCCCGGTAAGCGAAAGGGAATCGATATAATCACCGGTAGAAAAAACATAGGTTAAATAACTGTTAGGATTTCCTTCATTGTTATCTACGATGCTTTGCCCAAAATTAAGGGTGTATGTGGTATTTTCTTTTAAAGTGTCTTTCAGGGTAATTTCCACATATTTATTGGCAGACCCCTGAGGCGTAATTATTGGGGTATATTTTAAGGGGGGAGATACTATAAGCTGGTTTTGAACGTCCTCTAGCTTTACATATTCATCAAAATACAGTTTTATCTTCTTTTCTTTAAAGTTGATTGTCATGTTTTCCGGGTCGGCCCTTACCAGCTGCGGAGGAGTAACATCCTTGGGGCCACCAGTAGGATTGCCACGTCTGGCACATTGAAGAAAAGCCAGTACCATAAACACTAAAAAAAGATATCCTAGAATGCGTTGAACCATGGTAAACCTAAAGTATGAGAGCAAAGAAACGACTATTTTACAGAATTGTAAAATTAGGGTACAACGGCCATGGAAACAACATAAATATTAACATCATCGGCGCTTTTCAATGCTCTACCGCAAGCCTCTATAGTAGCGCCGGTAGTAATAACATCATCAACTAAAAGTACGTTCTTGCCTTTTAAAAGCTGAGGATCGGATAGTATATAGAGATCCCTGTCGTTTTGCCATCTAAATGTACGACCCTTACCAGTTTGGGTCTTGGTATTTGCCGTTTTTATCAATAAATCATCAATATACCGGGCATTGATATAATGAGCCAAGAGCTCTGCAAAGTGACTTACCTGATTATACCCCCTTTTTCTTAGTTTTTTCCAATGCAAGGGTACCGGTACTACTAAGTCTATTTGGTTAAGGGTACCGGTCTCTGCTAAAATTTGACCATACCAGTTGCCTAAAAAAGACCCAATTTGTGGCTGATTTTTATACTTTAAGTAGTGAATTAACGTTTTTACTATCCCTTTTTCGGAGTAAAACAGGAAGGAATTTGCCTTTTTTATGTTAATTCTTCCGTAAAAAATGCGATCAATTGGGTTTTCATCGATAAAATTGTACTCGGTGAGTGGTAGCTGATTCCGACAAAGTGTACATAATAATCGTTCACCTCTACGCAAGTGTGCATTACATCCAAAACATACCTGTGGCAGTAGGATTGTGTTGATATCATTTAGTATATTTGAAAGCTTAGATAAGACCAAATCTTAAATTCTAAAACCTAATTTAATTACCTACTTATTGATGGACCTTCAAGATAGTAAATTCAATTATAAAATAATCCTGACCGCCTTGGTGGCCGTGATATTAGGTATATTAATTGCCTTTTATTACAGTTACGCCCAATCCAAGACCCAAATTAGCTTTTTGGAGGAGGAAAAAGGATTATTGGTAAAAGACCTTACTTTAATGAAAACGGAGGTAGATCGGCTTTCGGCCCTTAACGAGGTAAACGAAATTGAATTACAAGATTCTAGATATCGCGTACAACAATTATTGGATTCAGTAGGAAGGCTCAATTTTACCGTAGTTAAATTAAGGGAGTACAAAAAAGAACTTCGGAAATTGGAAGCTAGGCACGATAGCCTGAAGCTTAAAAACAATTTCCTTAAATATAACAATATGCTCCTTGCCGATAAATTTGAGGAGACCAATAAAAAGATAGAAGAACTAAGGGGTAAAAGCAGCACATTGGCAGAAGCCGAAGCCTTATTAAGAAGAAAGAATAGGGAATTAAGCAACGAACTTAGGACAAAAAGCTACTTAAAACTACAGAATTCAGAAGGCAGTGGGTTTAGATTAAGAGCTGGTAGGCCAATTAAAACCAACAAAGCCTCTACTATTGAAAAACTTAGAGGGTGTGTTACCGTTGTAGGAAACCCAAATGCCAATAGTGAAGAGAAAGTTTTGTATTTCCAATTCTTAGGACCAAACAAAGAAATTATTGAGGATAACGCCAATACCATTTCAGTAAATGGAAATATCTATAGCAAACGCGTAGAGCTTATTTTCATGGGAGAAGAAGTAAGTGTTTGTGATGTAATTACCATCCCATCGGGATCCTTGGCAGAGGGTACGTATACCCTTAATGTTTTTGAAGATGAAAAATTACTTGCATCTTCAGAATTTCGGTTGAAATAATTTTCAATTTCTAGGGCAAAAAATTCTATTTTTGCCAAATGTCAAATCAGGAAGATAAATTTAAGAAAGTAATATCGCATGCTAAGGAATACGGTTATGTATTCCAATCCAGCGAAATTTACGATGGCCTTAGTGCGGTATATGACTATGCGCAGAACGGTGCGGAATTAAAGAAAAACATCAGGGACTATTGGTGGAAGGCCATGGTTCAGATGAACGAAAATATTGTAGGTATCGATGCCGCCATTTTTATGCACCCTACCACCTGGAAGGCATCTGGGCATGTAGATGCCTTCAACGACCCTTTGATTGACAATAAGGATTCAAAAAAGAGATACCGCGCCGATGTTCTCATAGAAGATTATGTGGCCAAAATTGAGGCCAAGATCGATAAAGAAGTTACCAAAGCAGGAAAACGTTTTGGAGATGCTTTTGACAAAGATCAATTTCTAAGTACCAATCCCCGTGTACTGGGCTATAAAGAAAAAGCAGCCACGATCTTGAGCCGAATGGGGAAGTCCCTGGAAAAAGAAGATTTGGCAGATGTAAAATTGTTGATTGAAGAGCTCGGCATCGTATGCCCTGTTTCGGGTTCTAAAAATTGGACCGATGTAAAACAATTTAACCTAATGTTCGGTACCAAGCTAGGTGCCTCTGCGGATAGTGCCATGGATCTTTACCTAAGGCCAGAGACTGCGCAGGGTATCTTCGTAAACTTTCTGAATGTACAGAAAACCGGACGTATGAAAATTCCCTTTGGGATTGCCCAAGTGGGAAAGGCTTTTCGAAATGAGATTGTGGCCAGACAGTTCATTTTTCGCCAACGCGAATTTGAGCAAATGGAGATGCAATTTTTCATAAGACCGGGGTCGCAGAAAGAATGGTACGAGAAGTGGAAAGAGAACCGTTTAAAATGGCATTTGTCCCTAGGTATGGGAGAAGAGAATTATCGCTTTCATGACCACGAGAAATTGGCCCATTATGCCGATGCGGCAGCAGATATTGAGTTTAAATTTCCGTTTGGGTTTAAGGAATTGGAAGGGATACACTCGCGTACAGATTTTGATTTGGGAAGCCACGAAAAGTTTTCTGGCAAAAAGTTACAGTATTTTGATCCGGTACTTAATGAGAGCTACACGCCCTACGTGGTAGAAACTTCCATTGGTTTGGACCGCATGTTTCTGGCAGTATTTTCCAATGCATTGCAAGAAGAGGAACTAGAAAACGATACTGTGCGTACCGTACTTAAGTTACCCGCAGTACTTGCACCTACCAAAGCTGCCATTTTACCTTTGGTAAAAAAGGACGGTTTGCCAGAAGTAGCTCATGAAATCGTAGAAACCCTAAAATGGGATTTTAACGTTATTTATGATGAGAAAGATGCTGTAGGAAGGCGTTATAGAAGACAAGATGCCGTAGGGACCCCATTCTGTATTACCGTAGATCACCAAACCCTGGAAGACCGCACGGTAACGATAAGGCATCGAGATACCATGGAACAACAACGTATTGCCATAACGGAGTTAAAAGACCAGATTGCCAAAGAGGTAGAGGTTAAAAATTGGTTGCAAAAGCTGGATAAGATCTAGAGGAAATATCTAAACTGAACACTGGTATAGTAATTTCTGGCATCGCCCGGATAAAAATAACGAGGTTCGGAACCACCAAAACCTACGGCATTGATCAATACAGATCGTGTGTACGAAGTATTGAAAAGGTTGTTTATACCTAAATGAAGCGCTACCGAAAAGCTTTCCGATATCTTCTTATTATAGCCCAACTTTGTGTTGAAAAGTCTAAAGGCATTACTGTACAGGGTATTGCTGTCGGTAAGTGGAATTCTATCGATATACTGATAGGTGGTATTCCAAAAAATACCGCCTACATGGTTTATTTGCACGCCAGCGTTTACCTGATGCATAGGCACTCCGGTGAGCGGGTTGCCAGAGAAGTCGTTGTCCCCATCTACAAAATCCACAAAACTATGATCGTTATATGTATAGCTAGCAAAAGGCCTGGCTTTGAGTTTTGTACTAAGATTTATAGTATGTTCCCCATAAAACTCTACCCCCTGATGCTTTGTTTTCCCTGCATTTTTACCCAAGAATTCGTCCTCACCAGTGCGCTGGGCTACCAAGAGGTTTTTAACATCCATGCGATAGATGCTTAGATTTAAGATCAGTTTTCCTTTGGCAAGCAGCAGGTTGGTACCCAATTCGTAGTTGGTACCGGTCTCTTGTTCTATATCCGGATTTATAACCCCATCCGGGGTTAGGGTTTCTTCTAAACTTGGATTGGAGAAACCTCTACTAATATTTGCGAAAATGGTATGGCCGCCGGCAAGGTCATAGGTAAGGTCCAAACTGGGCAAAAATATGGCATCAAAATTTCGTTTGGCATTACGGTTAAGACTTCCGGTATTGAAAAGGTCCCTAAAATCGTAATGTGTTTTGTTGAGGTTAAGACCTGCCTGAACAATAAATTTATCCGTAAACGGGAACGAAATTGATCCAAAGGCACTAAACTGTCTTCGGAATTCGCGGTTATCGCTAATTTGATCTCCCAACAGACTACCATTGCCATCGTTTTCCCTAAATAAATTTTCAAAAGTACCCCAATTGTATTCGTCCTTATACAATTCCGCACCAAGCGTATAGGTTATGTCTTTTTCTTTAGCCCCAAAGTTTCCGGAGAATACACTCCTAAACCCGTATCCATTGGTAAATTCATCTAAAATATTAAAAGGGCGAGGCTCGTAGTGATCTAAATACGTATAGAATATCCCCGTGGTATTTTCCAATCTGGAACTGAACCGATGATGATATGACAAACCTAACAATGTATACTTATTGGCCTCAAAACCTTGAGCGGCCAACCAATTGGCGGCGGCCTGGGTTGGGTCTTCGTCAATTGCTGTTCTGCTAAGCGAACTAGGTATTTCAGCTTCGTAGTCTATGTAATTCAACAAGAGGCTTATTTTGTTGTTATCATTGAATTCATAGGCCGAATTTAAGAGCACACCGTTTCGTTGAAATCTATTGTTCTGTCTATAGCCATCTGTTTCCAAGAAGTTATAACGCATTTGAAAAGAGAAATTTTCTTCTTGATGTTCAAAAGCAAGATTGTCTTTAATGAGGTTGTAGGAACCCACGGTGAAGCTATTTGATAGTTGCGTAGATTCTAAAGAGGAGCTTTTGGACCTTAGTAAAATGGCACCCCCTAAATTGGCCCCAAATGCGGTTCCTTTAGGTCCTTTTATAACTTCTACACCACCAAGATTTTCCAAATCAAAACTTTCAATGGTAGAAAACCCCGTACCGTTGGTAACTGGGATATTGTTGTAATAAAGCCTTAGTTTATCCGTGCCGAAAGGAGTTCTGGCACCTACTCCCCTTATGGTAATCCGGTTGGTGTTCAACGCGCCCGATAGAATGTAGACCCCAGCTACCTGATTTATAGCTGTGGTAAGATCCAAGGGGCCAAAATTTTCGAACGTTTGGCTGCCAATGATGCTGGAAACTGTAATTCCTGTAGCTTGTTTTTGGTTTAGCTCGTC
Organism: Spongiimicrobium sp. 3-5; assembly: GCF_046557915.1. Lineage (NCBI taxonomy): Bacteria > Pseudomonadati > Bacteroidota > Flavobacteriia > Flavobacteriales > Flavobacteriaceae > Spongiimicrobium > Spongiimicrobium sp. 3-5. The sequence goes on along the minus strand of NZ_JBHEBG010000001.1, from coordinate 327,731 downwards.
TACAAGAATTACCTCTTCAAGATTGGTTAGTGAATCCTTAGGGGTAACCTGACTTTGCACTGACTGAAGCTGTATTAGAAGGGCAACAAAAGGAAATAATATTTTTCTCATTAAACGGGGGTTTGGAACTAAAGTATCAGAAGTTTATAAAATTATGTTATACAATGTGAGGGTGCTTTTGCGACTGCAAGGTCTAACTTAAAAAACGGAATTACAAATGCTATTTTAAGGAAGGGCAAAAGCCATATAGATATCACCGGATTTGGTTCCCATTTTACCGCCGCCACAGGCAATGACCACAAATTGCTTACCATTTACCTCGTAAGTTGCAGGGGTGGCGTACCCCCCTGCCGGCAAGTTTGCCTGCCATAATAATGCCCCGGAAGTCATATTGAAAGCTCTGATTTTTTCATCTTTAGTAGCGGCTATGAACAATACCCCTCCTTCCGTAATAACCGGACCACCATAATTTTCGGTTCCTGTAATAGGATATTCAGGATCGTTGACACCCTCCTCGTTTCCCAGAGGAATACGCCAAATATATTCGCCAGAATTAAGATCAATAGCGTTTAAGGTTCCCCACGGAGGCTTAACAACAGGATAACCACGATCGTCTTTAAAGCGTCCAAAGCCGGCCATTGCGTATGGTACGTCATAGGAAACCTCGGCCCTATGATCGGTTTGTTCCTCGAGACCCATTAGGTAGTTAGCAATACCGTTTACTTCATCATCCGACAAATTGGCCATTGCGGCCATTGCCCCTTTTCCGTTTTTAATAATGTCCGAAATGTTATTTTTGGATAATCTAGATTTTACTTGTTGCAATTCTGGAATTGCACCCAATCCTTGTAATTCCCCACCATGGCATCTGGCACAATGAATTTGTGTTAAGGTGTTTCCCCTACTTATCTTTTTACCATCCTTTTCCCCGGCTTTGACCATTTTAACTATCCAAGCCATTTCGTTGGAGTTTACGTATAGTATTCCCTTTCGAGGGTCTACTGCCGCACCTCCCCATTCGGCGCCCCCATCCGCGCCGGGGTATAAGATAACCCCATTGGTGTCTATAGGGATAAACTGCCCTTTGGAGGTAACCTGTTGAAGCTTTTCCTTTACGGACAACGGCTTGTTGTTTTTACTTTTATCTACCAGGTCTTCTATGAGGGCCGCCCTGTCCGGGTCGTACAAATCGTCGATAGTAAGTTGCTGTCTAGCAAAGGGTTCTGGTTTTAACGGTAAAGGTTGTGTTCTGTATGCCTTATCTCCTTCAAGTGGGGTATTTGGATATTCTTTTTCCTCTATTGGAAAAAGGGGTTCCCCAGTAAGTCTGTCAAAAACAAAAACATGACCGCTTTTGGTGACTTGGGCTACTGCAGCCAATTTTTTGCCATCGTGTTCTACCTCTATTAGATTGGGGGGAGCAGGTAGGTCCCTATCCCATAGATCGTGATGAACTACCTGATAATGCCAAATTCTTTCTCCTGTTTCGGCGTTCAGTGCCAATAAGGTATTGGAAAACAAATTGGCGCCAATACGATCTCCGCCATACCAGTCGAAGGCCGCCGATCCGGTAGGGATGAAAACCATTCCCCTGTCTTTATCTAAAGACATGCCTGCCCAATTATTGGCACCACCTACTGTTTTATAGGCTTCCTTGGGCCAAGTATCGTAACCGAATTCTTCTGGTTGAGGTATGGTATGAAAGGTCCATTCAATTTCACCCGTAACAACGTTGTAGGCCCTTATGTGCCCAGGAGCAGCCCCATGTGACTCTTGTACCCGAGTGCCCATGATAAGCAAGTCTTTGTATATGGCGCCTGGAGTATTCCCAAACACCGATAATTTTTCTGGATCCCTACCCAGGCCTTTTCTTAAATCTATTTTTCCTTGGTCGCCAAAGGAAGAGATCACCTCTCCACTTTTAATGGCTATAGCGTACAAATTTGGTCCGGAAGAAAAAAATATGCGTCCACTACCATCGTTTTCAGAAGACCAATAGCTTAGACCTCTATTGTACCCCAGGCCAGATTTGTCTGCCATTGGAGGTTTAAACTCCCATAGTTTTTTTCCTGTTGTAGCATCTAGTGCAAAAAGAATCATGGATGCGTTTACTCCAAAAAGTTTGTCTCCCACAATTAGCGGATTGGTCTGCATTTGTGTAGTTCTGTCTGCCACAGTACCCCCGCTATTATAACTCCAAGCAATTTTTAGCTCTTTTACATTGGAAGTGTCTATTTGCTTAAGAAAGGAAAAATGGGAACGCCCAGGGTCTCCCAAATAATGTTGCCAAGTGGTATAGTACGCTTTTGCAAGCTCTGTTCTTTCATCTGTCTCCTTGGTATGGCAGGCTATCAAACAAAGAAAGACAGAGAAGGATATTGCAAAGATTTTTGGTTTAGGTGTTTTCATAAGCATTAAAGTTAAAACTTAAGATTGAAAACAACTTCAAGAATTGTTGCAATTTCCGAGTACCAACATATCAGTTTTCTAAATTGGCAATTACCCAGATAGATTTTTTATAAGTAGCGCGTTATAAATGTTCTGAGTTTTAAAGGGAATATTGTTTTGTAAAATGCGATATCAAAATCGGAACCCAACAGAGAATCCAACCCGATACATAAAGTCGTCCTGAAAGCTTTCTGGGTTTATATTTCTACCAATGCCACCATTTACCTCCAATGTAAATTTTTCGCTTCGGGTAACCCATTTATTTCCCAATCCAATTCCGAGTGCCACGGTGCTATACTCGTTGTCCTGTATGGCCGGGGAGCCGGTATTGGATATTTCATCCTCTCCGGTATAGTAAAGTCCAAAAGCTTCCGCAAAAAAACCACTTCTAGGGCCGTAACCGAAATAGGCCCTAAAATTGGGGCCAATTCCGAAATTACCATTATAGTCTTCGGCATCGTTGTCAAAATACACGGTACCGCCAATACTGGCATCCTCACTTAAAAATACTCATAAGATCCTTCTACGGTAGTGGTAGCCAAAAAGAGTCCAATGTTAAATTTTACCTCTTGGCTTGTATTAAACCTGGGATAGGCTTGGGCGTTGGCCAAAATTACCGCCAACAAGAATATAAAGGACAGGTATAATTTTTTCATTATGCTTCTTTTTGTATTTACTATGCAATTGCAAACCCCGTTCCAAAATACAAAATTTGTTTTCTTTTCTTTAAGGAGCATAGTTGGTAAGGTCAATTTTGTTAATTTTAGCATCTGTTTAAACCAAGTACCAACGCATGAAAATAGTCTCATATAACGTAAATGGCATAAGGGCTGCCCTTAATAAAGGGTTTTTGGAATGGCTGCAAAGTGTGGATCCGGACGTAGTATGTCTTCAAGAAATAAAAGCGAATGCCGATCAATTAGACCTGGAAGTTTTTAAAAAGGCCGGCTACGGCTTTAACTACTGGTACAGTGCCCAGAAAAAAGGATATAGTGGTGTGGCAATTTTGTCTAAAAAACAACCGGACCATTTGGAATATGGCACTGGAATAGAGTACATGGATTTTGAAGGCAGAAATTTACGTGCAGATTTCAATGGAGTTTCCGTAATGAGTCTTTATTTGCCATCAGGAACCAATTTGGATAGGTTGGAGCTTAAGTTGCAATATATGGCAGATTTTCAGAAGTATGTAAATCAGCTTAAAAAGGACTACCCCAATTTGATAATCTGTGGGGACTACAACATTTGTCACCAAGCCATAGATATCCATGACCCGGTAAGGAATAAAAATGTTTCGGGATTTTTACCGGTGGAAAGGGAGTGGATCGGAGGTTTTATGGAGAGTGGTTTTATTGATAGTTTTAGGCATTTTAATTCCGAACCGGACAACTACACCTGGTGGAGTTATAGAGCCAATGCCCGTAACAACAATAAAGGCTGGCGTTTGGATTATGGCATGGTAAGCAAGCCCTTAGAACAGAGGTTAAAGCGTTCTGTAATCTTATCAGAAGCTAGGCATAGCGATCATTGTCCTATTCTGATTGAGTTAGAATCTTAATTTCCATTCTTTTTTTAAATGATTATTAACCATAAATAAATTACCCCAGATCTATTTTTTAAATTTTAGAACCTAAATGAAATACACTACACTACCGCAAACAGATATTGAAGTTAGTAAAATATGTCTCGGAACCATGACATGGGGCAGGCAGAACAGTTTGGAAGAAGGGCATGAGCAAATGGATTATGCCTTTGATCAAGGGATTAATTTTTTTGATACGGCCGAGTTGTATCCGGTACCGGCTCAAAAAGAAAGCTATGCCGCCACCGAGGAGATCATTGGAAAGTGGTTTGCAAAAACGGGCAATCGGGACAAGGTAATCCTAGCCTCCAAAATAGCGGGCAGGGCAGAATTCACCAAATTTATCCGAAACACCGGTTTTAGTAAGGATTCAATCATTGAAGCGGTAGAAGGGAGTCTTAGGCGTTTACAAACAGATTATATTGATTTGTACCAGCTACATTGGCCAGAGCGTACTACCAACTATTTTGGGGAGCGCGGGTACAAACACGATATTTCCGACCATTGGCAAGATAACATCCATCAGGTCTTGGAAACACTTCGCGATTTAATGAAGGAAGGAAAGATAAGACATGTGGGGTTGTCCAATGAGACACCATGGGGCACCATGCGGTTTTTAGAAGAAAGTAAGGTGCATGCCAGCCTTCCTAGAATGATCACCATTCAGAACCCGTACAGTTTGCTGAACAGATTGTTCGAAACCGGGTTGGCAGAAATCTCCATGCGCGAGAATATTGGGCTTATACCCTATTCACCCATGGGTTTTGGAGTGCTTAGCGGCAAATATTTGGGAGGTATGAAACCTGCCAATGCCAGAGTAACGTTATTTCCCAATTACAATCGTTACAGCGGTGAAAATGCAACAAAGGCAACGCAAAAATATTTTGATCTGGCACAAGCTCATGAATTGTCCTTGGCACAGATGTCCCTGGCCTTTGTAAATTCTAGACCTTTTGTAACTAGCAATATTATTGGGGCTACAAACATGAAACAACTAAAGGAAAACATTGCTAGCATAGATGTAAAACTTAACGAAGAGGTGTTATTGGGTATTGAGGCCATCCACGATGAGATTCCGAATCCGGCTCCTTAAGAAGATGGTTTATTAGCCAAATAGTTCCTCTACGACATCCTCTATTTTAGATGCCAGTTGGATATTTATGGTGGGTTTTTTTAGGGTGATTTTATTGCTCCTCGACACAAAAATGGTTTTAAAACCCAATTTTTCGGCTTCCAAGATGCGTTGATCTATACGTTGTACGGGCCTTATTTCCCCTGCTAATCCTACCTCGGCGGCAAAACAAACGCCTTTCTCGATTGGGATATCGGAATTGCTAGAAAGTATAGCGGCAATTACCGCCAAATCTATGGCAGGGTCATCCACAGAGATGCCCCCTGTAATATTTAGAAATACATCTTTGGCGCCCAATTTAAAACCGGCGCGCTTTTCCAGCACTGCCAAGAGCATATTCAATCTTTTGGCATTGTAACCCGTTGTAGAACGTTGTGGTGTGCCATAAACCGCGGTGCTTACCAAGGCCTGAATTTCTATCATTAAAGGACGCAGACCTTCAACGGTAGCAGAAATGGCCGTACCGCTAAGGACGCCTTCATTTTTGGAGATCAAAATTTCCGAAGGATTGTTTACTTCTCGGAGCCCACTGCCTTGCATTTCATAAATACCAAGTTCTGCCGTAGAGCCAAAACGATTTTTTAAGGCTCTCAAAATACGATATACATAATTTCTGTCTCCTTCGAATTGAAGCACCGTATCTACCATATGTTCCAAAATCTTTGGTCCGGCAATGGTTCCGTCTTTAGTGATATGACCAATTAATATGACGGGAGTATTGGTTTCCTTGGCAAATTTAATTAGCTCTGCCGTAGATTCCCGAATCTGAGAAATGCTGCCTGCCGCGGATTCTATATAATCGGAATGTAAGGTCTGTATAGAATCGATTATGACAATATCTGGGGTTATCGATGCTATTTGTCTAAAAATGTTTTGGGTCTTGGTTTCGGTGAGAATAAAACAGGTTTCGCTACCGGGGTGTATTCTGTCGGCCCTCATTTTAATCTGCTTTTGGCTTTCCTCGCCAGAAACATATAGGGTCTTATAAGGAAGTTTTAAGGCAATCTGTAATAAAAGGGTGCTTTTGCCAATTCCTGGCTCACCTCCCAAGAGTATAAGTGATCCGGGGACCAATCCACCGCCCAACACCCGGTTGAACTCTAAATCGTCCGTGTTTAAGCGAAGTTCTTTCTCTATACTGATATCCCTAAGCCGTAAAGGTTTGGCAACTCTTTTTGCTGAAGTCTCGGGAGTTTTCCAATTGGTTTTTTCCTCTTTCTGTATAACCTCCTCAACTACGGTGTTCCACTGTTTACAAGCAGTGCATTGCCCCACCCATTTAGCGTATTGCGTGCCACAATTTTGGCAAAAAAATGCAGTTTTTGTTTTGGCCATTAACCCAATTGGTTTGGGTTAAAGATATCATTGATCGCGTAGAAAACAAAGGAAAGCAATCTCGAATTAATAAGACGGCTCTTTTATTTTTGGAAGTTAGGCAATGACGTTAAATCAATAACCAAAATCGGCCTTAAGGGCATCTATTTTTTCTAGGGCCATTTCCTTGGTTAGGAAATCTATTTCTTCCATTCCAAAGGCCTTTTCGAAGGTGCGTAATGCTTTTTTTGTATCACCAATTTCTTCGTAATATTCCGCCTCAAAGTAAAAACCCAGCATGGTATTCGGAAATTCTTCCTTACATAGGTCAGAAAGAGGTTTTAACGATTCAAAATCGTCCTTTTTCCTGCATCCCGCATATACTGCCATAATATCGTTGAGTTCTACCGCCTTTTTAAAGCCAAACATTTCTTCGATCTCCCTATACTTGTCTTCCAAATATTGATATACAGGTTCCTCAGAGGTTAACATTTCCGTTTTATATTCTTTTGGGCTAATAGGTTTAAACATTTTGAAGACATTGTCAAAAGCTTTTCCTATTCCGTAGGTTGCTACCGAAATATGATCGGCATCGTTATATTGGTCAAAAAAGTAGTGGAGCGATTCGTTATCTACCACTTTGATAGCCTTGTCCAGGTCCAAGATCCGTTTTTGGTCTTTGCTCTTTTCTCCTTCAACGATAAGATGATAGAAAATTTTCTTGTCCATGGCTCCCAACCGTGCCGGAATTCTGCTTTCCATTTCAGGGGCAAGGATAGGGGAGATGCTTACATAGGAATTGAACAATGATTTTTCCTTAAAAAGATAGAAATTGCCAAAATTGGCCGTAATATCATAACCGATGAACATTTTAAAAGGAGCGGTATTATAACTGGTTTCTAAATAGGGAATAAGTTCCATGCCCAAAAACTCAAAGAACTTTTTACCTTTTTCAGTAGGCAATCCAGAAACTTGGTCATAATCACAATCGTCCCAACGTATATCATTATTGCCTTGGTCTACCCCTACTATAATGGCTTGGGGCATACCGTGAAAACTGCTGTAGAATTTGGCCGTAGCCACTACATTTTCAAAAAGATATTCTGCATCGAGTACAAGGACAAGCGGGTATTTTTTTTCCGGAGAATAATCCTCGGGAATGTAATATTTAACATCCCGTCGTTCCTGTAGTTTAAAGGATTCAAAAATCTCTTGGGTTACCTGTGAGCTTAGTCCTGAGCATATCAACAATGCCAAAACTGTAATGATGCGTGTCATAAAGATGTCTTTTTAGACAATAGAATACTATCGGTTTCTGTTCAATAACGGTAAGACCAGAAAAGATATTGCACCAAAAAGCACTACCATTAAAGTTTGTGCTATCCACATGATCCAGCCAAAAGCATCGCCCGAAACAGCACTGATGCCAAAAATGGCCAGGGATTTGCTTACGGCAATAGGGTAGAGGCCTATGCCGCCGTTAGTGGTAGACATGGCAAAGGCACCACCTACAAAGGCTACCAGAATCTCTCCTAGGGAAAGCCCTACGGTTTCCAAAACAGTGTATTTAATGACCCAAAACATTAGAATATAGGCCCCCCAAATAAAAAGTGTGTGGAAGAGAAAAAACCACTTGTACCTCATTTTAAATATGCTAAAAAGGCCATCTAACAAACCAAGGATAAAGTTTTTGAGTTTATGGGCGAAAGTTGAAGGCGACCTTTTTATAAAAATGACGAAGAGCACCAAAAAAATGATGCCTATACCCAATAGCACAAGAATTCCAGTAAAATTGAAGCCTTTATCTTGCAAAAACCCCAGTATTATATCGGTCTGTAAAAAGAGTGTAATGCCAATAATCAGCAATAGCATAATTAGATCTATAACACGTTCAGTTACAATGGTGCCAAAACCCTTTTCAAAAGGAACATTTTCGTAAGTGGCCAGAGCCGTTGCCCTAAGAATTTCGCCCGATCTGGGAATACCAAGGTTGGCAAAATAAGCCAGTAAGATCATTAAAACGTTGTTCACTATTTTAGGCCTATACCCAAGGGGCTCCAATAAATAATTCCATCGTATTGCTCGCGATATATGGCTTAGAATCCCGATGGCTACCGATATTGCCACCCAGAAGAGATCTGCCTCCCTAATGTATTTAAGAATTTGCTCCCTATCTGCCGGTGAGGTATTGTGATAGGAATACCAAACCAAGAAAACCCCCAACCCAATGGGCAGAAATGTTTTTAAGGCTTTTTTTAGGGAAGTTTTCAAAATTAGTTCAGCAAATTGTTCTCCTCGTTTGGGAATACCAAGGCAGGATTAAATTTTTTAGCCTCTTCGATGGGCAGTTGCCCATAGCAAATCAATATTAAAACATCTCCAACCGCCACTTTTCTGGCAGCTGCGCCATTTAAGGTAATTTCGCCACTGTTTCTAGGCCCTGGGATGGCATAGGTTTCCAAACGTTCGCCATTGTTGTTATTTACGATCTGAACCTTTTCGCCACGTATAATGTTGGCTGCATCCATAAGATCTTCATCAATGGTTATGCTTCCTATATAATTTAGATCTGCACCTGTAACTTTTACACGGTGTATCTTGGATTTTACTACTTCTATTAACATGGGACAAAGTTAATTAATTCAGCGCTATATTATCTATGAGTCTTATGCCGTCTGCATATACAGCAACAAAGGCCCTGTACTTTTTATCCTTTTGTTTTCGGAAGGCGGGTCTTAACGTATCTTCGGATGCTATTTGCAGGTATTCCAAAGTCAATTTTGACTGCCCATCAAATTCTTTTTCGGCCCATTTAATCAGGGAATTTATACTGTTTTTGGAAAACTTTTTCTTTACCTCCAATAAGGTCTTATAGATGAATGCAGCTTCATTGCGAAGTTCTTTACTTAACCTTTCATTTCTAGAGCTCATGGCCAAACCACTGGCTTCCCGTACAATGGGGCACCCAATAATGTCTATGGGTAAGTGTTTAATGGCCACCAGTTTTTTAATGATTTGCAACTGCTGAAAATCTTTTTCGCCAAAATAGGCTTTTTGCGGTAAGACGGTTTGCAATAGCTCTTCTACAACCGTACCTACTCCGTTAAAGTGATCTTCACGGAACTCCCCTTCCATTACTTCGTCCAACCCATCAAAATCATAATTATTTGGCTCAACGGTGTCCGGATATATTTCATTAACGGATGGGGCATAAACCAAAATGTCCTCCGATAGTTCTTTTAAAAGGGCAATGTCTTCCTTAAATGTTTTGGGATATTTTTTTAGATCATCGGAATTATTGAACTGGGTAGGGTTTACAAAAATACTGACAACCACCAAGTTGTTTTCTTTAATCGCCCTGTTTACCAACGAAACATGACCCACATGTAAAGCTCCCATGGTAGGAACCATGCCTACGGTACAATTTTTGGTGTATACCGTGTTAAGAAGGGTCTTTAGTTCTTTTTTAGTGTTGAATACCCGCATTATAAACTTTAAAAGCGAGCAAACTTACTATAAATAAGGCTAATCTGCATAATTTTTGTAATTTTGCAGCTTAGTTTCCGCGATAAATAAAATACAGCCTTTATGAATGGTAAAAAGATATTATTTGTATCTTCAGAATTAGTGCCTTACCTCCCAGAGAACGAAGTTTCCTTAATGTCTTACGAAGCACCACGAATGGTTAACAGCAATGGAGGCCAAATAAGGATATTTATGCCCAGGTTCGGAAATATAAACGAACGTAGGCATCAGCTTCATGAAGTTATCCGTTTATCCGGAATGAACCTGGTTATTAATGACATGGATATGCCCCTTATCATTAAGGTTGCATCCATACCCAGAGAGCGGATCCAAGTTTATTTCATAGATAACGAAGAGTATTTCAAAAGAAAGGCCACATTTGCCGATGAGGAAGGAAATTTATTTGGGGACAATGATGAGCGAGCCATTTTTTTTGCAAAAGGCGTAGTTGAAACGGTAAAGAAATTAAATTGGTCCCCAGATATTATCCATGTTCATGGATGGATGGCCTCCTTACTACCTTTATACCTAAAACAATATTATGCGGACGAACCCCTGTTTGCGGACAGTAAGATTGTAACATCGGTATACGGAAAAGGATTTGAAGGCGAGCTAGATGTGGAGATACAGAAGAAAATTACTTTTGATGGGGTGGCCCAAGACAAAATAGCGGCCCTTGCCCAACCTAACTATAATAATTTGTTAAAAGTTGCGGTAGATTTTTCCGATGCGGTTATTTTAGCCGCGGAAGATATTCCAGAAGATTTGCAACAATATATTACCAACCTTCAAAAACCTGTGTTGCCATATGTTTCCTTACAAGAGTTTGAGGACGCGTATGCCGATTTTTATAACACCGAAGTTTTAAAATAGATTTCATGAGATTTTTGAACAATTTTAGAATAGCTGCGGTCGCAGTAATGCTAATAGTGACGGCCCTGTCGTCTTGCGAGGAGGAATTGACAACTTTAGGGAGTGGAGTAATTGGAGGAGATCCTTTTGTTACGGACAAAGCGGTTTATCCCGTATTTGCCTTAAACAAGCAAATAGAAGCGATACAGACAAATCAATTACCGATTTACCATATAGGTACTTTTAATGATGGCGTATACGGAAAAACCGTGGCCTCCATTACAACCCAGATACAACTATCTACGAACAACCCGGTCTTTGGAAGTTTTAGTCAAGAGGTGGAAGATAATTCAGCTGATGATGAAAGCATCTCCACTATTGAAGAGAACGAAACGGTAAAAGAGGTATTCCTGTATATTCCTTACTTGCGAAACCCACGGGGAGATAGGGATTTGGATGGTGTTGATAACGAGTTGGATGCAGATCCGGACGATCCCAATAGCGATAGCGATGGAGATGGTGTGGTAGACAACTTGGAAAGAACCCAAGGAACCAATCCGCTTGATGTTGATACGGACGGCGATGGGATAAATGATGGCGAAGATGGGGAAACGGTGGCCAATCAGTTTGCCAGGAGATTGGTTCTCGATAGTATTTACGGAAATCGTGAGTTACCCTTTCAACTAAAAGTTGAAAGGTCTACCTTTTTTCTAAGGGAATTGGATCCGGACACCAATTTTCAGGAGGCGCAAGAGTATTATTCTTCGCAAGACTTTTCGGCTTTTGTCTCTGATGTTTTGTTCGAAGGGCCCGTAACCATAAGCGATTTGCAGATAGAGTTGCCAAATGACGATGACCCAGATACTGATGATGTGGACGAATCGGAAACTTCCCGTTTTTTGGATCCAGGGATTAGGGTTCCTTTAGATCCGGCATTCTTTCAAGAAAATATTTTGGATAAAGAAGGTTCATCGGAATTGCTGAGCTTCTCCAATTTTGTAGAATTTATAAGAGGATTGCGAATTACCATGGAATCCGACGATTTAATGATAGCCCTGGATTTGGCCAATACCAATGTTTCCATTGGCATAGTATACGAGCACAATAGTTTGGATATCAATGGTACCACGGACGATACATCGGATGATGAAGTAGTGAAGCTCGAAAAAACGTTTGAGTTAAACCTTATCACACGGAACCCCCAAACAGGAGCCGTTACAGGGAATGCTGTAAATTCATTTACGAATGATGCCTACCCGGCAGAGATAGCTGCAAGTTTGGACAATGGGCAAGATGCTTCTCGGATTTACCTCAAGGGAGGTGCGGGCATTTTCACCGAAATAAAACTATTTGATGAACTTAACGGTGAGGAGACCATTAACGAAATTAAGGCCAACAATTGGATAATAAATGAAGCCAATCTTGTATTCTATGTGGATAGAACGGCCCTGGATGCCGCAGGGGGCATTATTGAACCTCCAAGGTTATACCTCTATAATGCAGAAACAAACGGGATATTATACAACTTACTTACCGAAAATTCGGAATCGGAGTCCCCTTTGGGATTGTTCTTAAATTATGATGGTATTTTAGAAGAATCGGAAGATGACAAAGGAATTAAGTACACGGTCCGGATTACGGAACACATCAACAATATTATTATAAGAGATTCCACAAACGCCACTCTAGGATTAACTATTACCCCAGATATTAGACTTGTACAAGCGCAGAATGCCTTATTAATAGATGATGGGGACAACGACGGGGATAATGAAAGAGAAATACCCGTAGCTTCTACCCTAACACCTTTAGGCACAGTTCTTATTGGTAGCAATCCAGGTCCGGAGGATGAGGATATGAAGTTGAAGTTGGAAATATTCTATACAGAGACCAACTAGTATGCCTTTTTAAATGCCACTCAAAGGAAATTCTTGTAATATACCCGTAACTTGATGTTTTTTTGTCTACAACCCTTAAATTTGCATCAAAACAGAATCTCCCCCCAATAAAAACAACTTAGACAATGTGTGGAATAGTAGGTTACATAGGTCATAGAGAGGCTTTCCCAATCATTATAAAAGGATTACAGCGCTTAGAATACCGAGGTTATGATAGCGCTGGCGTAGCCCTGTATGATGGAAACCAGATCAATTTATCTAAAACCAAAGGAAAGGTTGAGGATTTACGGAATAAAGTGAAGGAAAGTTTATCTACCAATGGAACCTTGGGAATGGGCCATACCAGATGGGCCACCCATGGAGTCCCAAACGATATAAATTCTCACCCACACTATTCCAATTCTGGAGATTTGGTGATAATCCATAATGGAATTATCGAAAATTACGAATCCATAAAAAAAGAGTTAACGAAAAGGGGGTATGCCTTTGAATCGGATACAGATACGGAGGTACTGGTAAACCTAATCGAAGAAATTAAGAAAACCGAAGGAGTAAAACTTGGAAAGGCAGTTCAAATTGCACTTAACCAAGTTATAGGGGCCTATGCCATCGTTGTCTTTGACAAACAAAAACCCGATGAAATTGTAGTTGCAAAATTAGGTAGCCCTTTGGCTATAGGAATTGGGGAAAATGAATATTTCATAGCCTCCGATGCTTCGCCCTTTATAGAATTTACCAACAATGCCGTTTATTTGGAAGATGAGGAAATGGCCATAGTAAGGTTGGGCAAGGAAATAAAACTCAGAAAAATTAAGGACGATGCCATTGCATATCCCAATATATTGGAGTTACAGCTAAACCTGGAAGAAATTGAAAAGGGGGGGTACGATCATTTTATGCTCAAAGAAATCTATGAACAACCCAGGGCTATTTTGGATACCTATAGAGGTAGGTTACTAGCGGATCAGGGACTGATTAAAATGGCCGGAATTGACCAAAATCTAGAAAAATTCCTTAACGCCAACAGAATCATTATTGTTGCCTGCGGAACGTCTTGGCATGCCGGATTGGTAGCCGAGTATATTTTTGAGGATTTAGCCAGAATACCTGTTGAGGTAGAATACGCCTCGGAATTTAGATATAGAAACCCGGTAGTTACCGATAAAGATGTATTGATAGCCATATCGCAATCTGGAGAAACCGCAGATACCTTGGCAGCCATAAAACTTGCTAAGGAAAAAGGAGCTTTTGTTTTTGGGGTTTGTAATGTAGTAGGTTCTTCCATTGCCCGTGAGACAAATGCAGGAGCCTATACCCATGCTGGCCCAGAAATTGGGGTAGCTTCCACCAAGGCCTTTACCACGCAAATTACGGTACTTACTTTGTTGGCTTTAAAGTTGGCCAAGGAAAAAGGAGTTTTTTCAGAATCCAAGTACCATGAATTTTTGACAGAATTGGAAAACATTCCCAAAAAAGTAGAAAAAGCATTGCAGTCCAATGCCTTGGTAGAATATATTTCCGATGTTTATAAAGATGCTACCAATTGTTTGTACTTGGGGCGGGGCTATAACTTTCCGGTAGCTTTGGAAGGTGCCTTAAAATTAAAGGAGATCAGCTATATACATGCGGAAGGTTATCCGGCCGCAGAAATGAAACACGGCCCAATAGCCCTAATAGATGACCAAATGCCTGTATTTGTCATCGCTACAAAAAAAGGCCATTATGAGAAGGTTGTAAGCAATATTCAGGAAATAAAATCGAGAAAAGGGAAAATTATCGCCATAGTTACCGAAGGTGACGAAACCGTGAAGGATTTGGCCGATCATGTGATAGAGGTTCCAGAGACCATGGAAAGCCTTACACCCTTATTGACTACGATACCGCTTCAGCTATTATCGTACCATATTGCCGTAATGAGAGGATGTAATGTAGATCAACCTCGGAATTTGGCAAAATCGGTTACTGTGGAGTAGTAAGAAATTTCTTCAATTGAAATATATAAGAGCCATGAATAATTTCATGGCTTTTTTCGTATTTTTAGGAAAAACACAGCGGGAACAGGTATTTTTTATCAAAATAATACTATGCATGCATAATTTTTTTCTTTTTGGCATTGTTGAAATAAAAAAAAATGTAACTTGTCCGACAAACTAATTCAAACTCAAATTTAAGATGAGAACACTATTATTATTTGGCTTTCTAATGTTCGGTGCTGCCGTGTATTCGCAAACCACGGTGACAGGAAAGGTAGTAGATCAGAATAGTTCACCGGTTCCGGGTGCCAATGTAGTGATTGTAGGAAAGGCCGTAGGCACCGTGACAGATTTTGACGGGAACTTTAGTCTTCAAACTTCTGAAACACCCCCTTTTGAATTACGAATTACCAGTCTGGGATATTCGGATGCTACGGAAAGCGTTACTTCCAATAATCAAACCTTGTCCATTACCATTTCAGAAGCACAGACGCTTTTAGACGAGATTGTGGTCTCCGCATCCCGTACTCCGGAACGGATATTTGAATCACCGGTTTCTGTGGAGCGTTTCGGCCTTAAGAAAATAAGGAACACCACTGCCCCTTCTTTTTATGGAGGCTTGGAAAACCTTAAAGGAGTAGATGTAAATACAAACAGTTTAACCTTTCAGTCTATAAATACAAGAGGTTTTGCCGATTTTGCCAACAATCGATTTTTACAACTGGTAGACGGTATGGACAACTCTGCACCAGGACTCAATTTTGTGTTGGGAAATCTTGTGGGAATGTCAGAACTGGAAGTACAAAGCGTAGAAATATTGCCAGGTGCTTCTTCTGCATTGTATGGAGCGGGTGCCTTTAATGGAATCTTATTCATGACCAGTAAGAACCCCTTTGATTTTCAAGGAATAAGTGCGTATGGAAAAGTAGGTATTACTTCCCAGGAAGCTGCTGGGGATAATAATTATTATGATTTTGGTGTTAGGGTTTCTCATGCTTTTAGCGATAAATTGGCAGTGAAGGCCAATTTATCAATTCTTAGAGGAGAGGACTGGCATGCCAATAATTTTGAGGATTTTAACAATCCGGGAGCAACAAGGGCGGACCCTAACTACAACGGATTAAACGTATATGGTGATGAGGTTTCTACCCTGCTTAATTTTGACTCGGCAGCCGGATTCCCAACAGGTACCGTGGGCAGTGCGCAAGTATCTAGAACGGGTTATGAAGAAAGGGACTTGGCCAATTACGAAGCCGAGAGTATAAAAACAGATTACTCCGTACATTACAGACCTTTTGCTGACGATTTTGAAATTATATATAATGGTAGAGTAGGAAGGGGAAATACAATTTACCAAGGCGCAAATAGGTATTCCATTAAGAATTTTATTTTACAACAGCATAAGTTGGAAATTAGGAACGACAACTTTTTTCTGAGAGGTTATATAACCAGCGAGGGATCTGGGGATTCTTACGATACAAGATTTACAGGGATAAATATAAATAATGCTTGGAAATCCAATACGCAATGGTTTACGGAATATGCCCAAGCATATATACCCACATTTCTAGGAGGATTTCAAAGCGGGTTGTCTCGCGAAGCAGCTTCTACCGCAGCACATGCCACAGCCCGGCAAGCAGCCGATACAGGCAGGTTTTTACCTGGCACACCAGAATTTGAAGCTGCCTTTAACAGAATTACCGCTGATGGCGATTTGTCTACCGGTTCTAAATTTATAGATAACACCAAATTACGTCATGTAGATGCCAATTATAATTTTAGTCATATTACAAAAGACTTTGCGGATATCCAGATTGGAGGTTCTTTTAGAGAATATGAGTTAAACTCTAGTGGAACGATATTTACCGATACTGACGGCCCTATTACCTATAACGAATATGGGGCTTATCTACAAGTCCAAAAGAAACTATTGGACGAACGTCTAAAATTTACCGGATCTGTTCGTTACGACAAGAACGAGTTTTTTGATGGCTTTCTATCACCTAGGATATCCTTTGCATATACGGCAGGGGAGAATAGAAATCAAAACTTCAGGGTTTCCGTGCAACAAGGATTTAGAAACCCTACCACACAAGACTTGTTCATAGGGTTAAATACCGGAAGAGCAGTATTGGTTGGCTCGGCACCCGATAATTTGGATAGGGATGTTAGAACCTTCGAATTAAGCAGTGATGGAGCTACAGCTACCGGGCAAACTTCAGTTTCCATTGTAGGGAGGGCAGCATACGAAAATGCATATTCCTTAAGCTCCGTGTTGGCCGGTAATCCTACAGTGGCAAATACCGATGTCATTAAACCTGAGGAAATTACGGCTTACGAAGCTGGTTATAGGGCCCAATTTGGGAAGGTAACCATAGATTTAAGCGGGTATTATAACAAGTACAAGAATTTTATTTCCAATACCACGGTATTGGTACCGTTGTACGGTACTGCAGGGGACAATTCCCTTTCCTTATTAGCTTTGCAGAACGGGGATCGTCAGGCCTATCAAACTTATACCAATTCTGAAGCAGATATAGAGTCTTACGGTGGTAGCATTGGCGTAGACACTAAAGTTTTGGGCAATTTTGACCTGGGGGTTAACTACACCTTTACGGATTTGGATTTTAATCAGGCAGCGTTTCCAGATTTCAGAACTCTTTTTAATACACCAAAACATAAGGTAAAAGCATCTTTTGGTAACACGGCTCTCTTCGAAAATTTTGGGTTCAACGTAAATTATAGATGGAGCGATTCTTATTTCTGGCAAGCCACTTTTCAAGATGGGGATATTCCTGCCTATACCGTGCTAGATGCACAGATTAACTACACGGTACCTAGTATTAAGTCGGTCTTCAAAGTAGGAGGTTCCAACCTACTGGGGGATGAGTACTTCACTGCCATTGGTACCGGACTTATAGGATCTATATACTATGTATCTTGGACCATAAATCCTTAACAACCAAAGAATTTTATGATAAAATGGGCGCCGAACGAGGCGCCTTTTTTATTGGAAAAAAAAGAAAAAAACAATTTCTATTTAAAATGTAAAAACATATCTTTGCAGCCGGAAAAACGACCGTTAGCGCATATATTCCAACGGTTGATTCTTAAAAACGCTATAATCCTTAAAAAATATACGATCAATGGCTAAAGTTACAGGCAAAGTTTCTCAAATTATCGGCCCGGTAATCGATGTTGAATTTCAATCGGAAGCAGACCTTCCCAAAATCTACGATTCTTTGGAGATTGTCAAAGAGGATGGTTCCATTTTGGTGTTGGAAGTGCAATCACATGTAGGTGAAAACACCGTTAGAACCATTTCTATGGATTCCACGGATGGAATGAGCAGGGGGATTGAAGTACGTGCAACCGGGAGCGCTATTCAAATGCCGGTAGGAGATGATGTTTACGGACGTTTGTTTAATGTGATTGGAGATGCCATTGATGGATTGGGAAATTTACCAAAAGCAGGTAATGAAGGCCTTCCAATTCACCGTGAAGCTCCTAAATTTGAAGACCTTTCCACATCTACAGAAGTGCTTTTTACAGGTATCAAGGTGATTGATTTGATTGAACCCTATGCAAAAGGAGGTAAGATCGGTCTTTTTGGAGGTGCCGGTGTTGGGAAAACGGTTTTGATACAAGAACTGATTAATAACATTGCGAAAGGACATGGAGGACTGTCAGTTTTTGCAGGTGTTGGGGAACGTACACGTGAAGGAAACGATTTGCTGAGAGAGATGTTAGAGTCTGGGATCATCAAATATGGTGACGACTTTTTACATTCCATGGAAGAAGGTGGATGGGATTTGTCCAAAGTAGACAAAAAGGCAATGAAAGAGTCCAAAGCAACCTTCGTTTTCGGACAAATGAACGAACCTCCAGGAGCAAGAGCACGTGTTGCACTTTCTGGACTAACAATAGCCGAATACTTCCGTGATGGAGCAGGAGAAGGACAAGGTAAGGATGTATTGTTCTTTGTGGATAATATATTCCGTTTTACACAAGCAGGATCAGAGGTTTCGGCCCTTTTGGGAAGGATGCCCTCGGCCGTGGGTTACCAACCAACCTTAGCAACGGAAATGGGTGTGATGCAAGAACGTATTACCTCAACCAAAAGAGGATCCATTACATCGGTACAGGCAGTTTATGTACCTGCTGATGATTTAACGGATCCGGCTCCGGCAACTACATTTGCCCACTTGGACGCAACAACCGTATTATCTCGTAAAATTGCGGAATTAGGGATTTACCCAGCTGTGGATCCATTGGATTCTACCTCAAGAATTCTTACCGCAGATATTTTAGGAGACGAACATTACGACTGTGCACAACGTGTTAAAGAGTTATTGCAACGCTATAAAGAACTACAAGATATTATTGCCATTCTTGGGATGGAGGAACTATCCGAAGAAGATAAACTTGCCGTAGGTAGGGCAAGACGTGTACAACGTTTCCTTTCACAGCCTTTCCACGTAGCAGAACAATTTACTGGTATACCTGGGGTTTTGGTAGATATTAAGGATACCATAAAAGGGTTCAACATGAT
Organism: Spongiimicrobium sp. 3-5; assembly: GCF_046557915.1. NCBI lineage: Bacteria > Pseudomonadati > Bacteroidota > Flavobacteriia > Flavobacteriales > Flavobacteriaceae > Spongiimicrobium > Spongiimicrobium sp. 3-5. The sequence continues at coordinate 308,455 of NZ_JBHEBG010000001.1, read as the reverse complement.
TATGGATGGAGAATTGGATCGTTTGCCAGAATCTGCCTTTAACCTTAAAGGAACCATTGAAGAAGCTATAGAAGCCGGTGAAAAAATGTTGGCCGAAGTATAATTAATTAGAAATGGCTTTCTAATGAAGTATTAGGGTTGTTTTGTTAAGATTGAAAATATGTACTTAGAAATTGTATCACCAGAGGCAACACTTTTTGCCGGAGAAGTTACTTCGGTTACCGTGCCAGGTGTTGATGGAGAATTCCAGATGTTGGCCAATCACGCACCCATTGTTTCTTTGTTGCAGGTTGGGGATGTGAAGATTGAAGGAGAAGTGGACATACACGAAGATTATCAGAATAAATTTTCCCAAGATGCAAAAGGGAAGACCGTTTTGGCCATTAACAGTGGCACCGTTGAAATGAAAGATAACAAAGTCATTGTTTTAGCGGATTAAAATAATTTTACATAAAAGAACCTAAAGCCATACTCCTGTATGGCTTTTTTGATTTGTAACAAGTACCCGTTGTACTTTGTTCCATGTTTTAAGAAACTGCGATTGAATATCAACCAGCTTTTTAGGATTGCTTATATTTAGCCAATACAATTACCTCAAAACATATATTTATTAAATGGATGGAGCAAAGTTTAGAATTGTAGTATGAGACCGCATATAAGCAGTATTTGGAGATTTTTAGGGGTACTTGTAACGGCATCTTCCATAATTAGTCTAATCCAACGTGGGTACCATGTGCCCCTCGCCTTAAGTTTTGCTGATTTTGTCAACTACTACCGAGAACTTGTGAGGCCCATATTCAATATATTGAATGTTCCCGTACATTGGATTTTTGAACGATTTTCATGGTCCATCCCACCATGGTTGCAAGATGCGCAGACCTTGGCCTTTACTGCTACGGCCATCTACGTTAAGGCGGCCAACGCTATCAGTACAAAAGGAAAGCCGTTAAGATTTCCAACACTGCATAGCAAGTTTGTAGTGATAACATTTGGCGGTCTCACCTTATTGGGGCTTCTATGGCTTTTAATGATTGTGTTTGCCATGCTCATTTTTCCGGTTTACTACATTAACCACCTAAGATGGTCTCCCAGCCTTAAATGGTATGATTATATGAAGGTAATACGGTCTATCATAATTGGCTCGGGACATGAAGTCGTTATGCACCATACCTTGGCTATTTTTGGATGGTTAACTACAATTTTGGTTTTGGCTTTTTATGCGATTAACCGCATGCTTATCTAATTTTTTTTGAATCCAATATAAAAAGGACAAGTAATGTAACTGGTTACACAAAAAAATGTATATTTACGTAACTAGTTACGTATAAAATGGAAAATGATTTTTTAAACGGTTTGGGCTTCATTGGTTTTACGGCCCGGATAAAGAGAATTAGCGATACTTTAATGTACAGTGCCATAGAGCACTATAAGAACATTGATATAGGAATTGAACCCAATTGGCACCTTGTGTTTTTGCTGTTGAAACAAGAACGGAAGCTTACCGTCACCGCTATTGCGGAACAGCTGCAGTTTTCGCACCCTGGGGTTATAAAAATTGTCAATAAGATGAAAGAGGCGGGGTATTTAACCAGCATTACGGATACCCAAGATGCAAGAAAGCAACTTATTCAACTATCCGATAAAGCACTTAAAGAGTTGCCAAAGTTTGAAAAAGAGTGGAACAATATTCAATTAATAATTAAGGAATTTGTGGACTTAGATATGCTATACAAATTGAACGGCTTGGAAAAGGACTTAAAGGATATAAGTTTTGTAGAACGATATCAGAGAAAATTTACCTAAGAAGAGATCATGGAAAAGCAAGAATATGTGGTAAGAAATGCACGGACAAGTGAGTTTGAAGCGTTGGGAAGACTTATGGTGAAGGTGTATTCGGAACTTAAAGGTTTTCCAAAACAAAATGAACAGCCTCAATATTTTGAGATGCTTGCCAATATAGGTGCGTTTACAAAAAAACCCAAAACAGAATTATTGGTAGCAGTTTCTCCAAATGGAAAAATAAGCGGTGGGGTGGTCTATTTTGGTGATATGAGATATTATGGCTCTGGTGGTACGGCCACTAAAGAAAAAAATGTTTCGGGCTTTAGGTTATTGGCTGTGGACCCAATGGCGAGAGGCAAGGGGATAGGTAAACTACTAACTTTGGAATGTATTGCAAAAGCCAGATCATTTAAGCAATCACAAGTGGTGATCCACACTACCGAAGTAATGCAAACCGCCTGGAAAATGTACGAAAGACTTGGGTTTCAAAGATCGGAAGACCTAGATTTTGTACAAGGAGAACTTCCCGTATTTGGGTTTAGACTTACACTTTAAACACTCTATTTTGAAAACATTTAAAGCAATAAATCTGCCACTTCTTGCCAATTGTTGGCACGTTCAAAACCGTTGGTATTAACATTGTGGGGCGAGGTAAACATAATGGACCTTCCCGTAAAGTGTTGAAGGTTAAAACTTCGATCATCAATTAGGATATCACCTTTAAGAATGTGTTTGTCTCCGCAAAGGATACGTCTTTCCCACGGGATAAAACCAAAATGTTCATCCAACCAGTCGGATTTCTCTATCAGTGAATTGGGGAACTGCATGGCCGCCGAGGCAATATAGACCTCATATTTTTCCGTGAGCGCCTTCAAAACACTTTTACTGTCCTTAATTGGTTTTAAGGTGCGAAAGAACCCTTCGGTCCAAGCATGTTTCCGTACGCTATGCTGACGGTCTTCGGGCACTCGCTGCCAAACTTCCCCGCCCAAGCAGGCCTCAACGGTAAGTACCTCATTATAGTCTTGGTTATAGCGTTCAATATGTGCCCCGTACGTATCTGCCATTACCTCGTCCATATCCACGAATAAAGTCATAATTTTCAAATTTCCACGAAGTACGAAAAAATGTTTTGATTGTGAAATGCTTTTTCAAATTATATTTTAAGTAGTAGGAAGCGCTACTAAATGCCAATCTTGTCCATGGGATCTATGTGTGGTTAAAAGACTAAAGCCCACGGCATAATGAGCATTCAAGGAACGGGTGTTGGTGGCATCCACCTCGGTAATAATAGTTGTAAAACTTGAGGAAACCTGTTGTCTCATGGTTTCATATAATTTTCTGAAAACTCCCAAACCTCTATAATCTTTATCAATACATACTTGGCCCATAACAATATACTTTTCCACTTTCTTGTCTAAGGCTTCAATTTCCCGAAACATGGGTCGTAACACTGGGATCTTATCGCCAAATTTAGGATGCATACAAAGGGTATACCCCACAACTTGGTTTGCATGTTTGGCAATAACATGCGGACAACTATTATTCATTTCCGTTAAAATTTGCAAGTTGTGAGAAACCGTTAAAAATCCTTCTTTTTCACGATCCTCATTAGATACCACAGCCCTAAGATTCTTTTTTTGTAGTGAGAGAATACCCGCTAGTTCTTCCGTAGTCTGTGCTATGCCATAGGTAAGCTGCATTTATTTCAATTTTAACCAGATTTTCCGCTTTTCCAAGGCCTGTATGCTGGGAGAACCTTCCTCTTTCTCCATAAGACGAATAGTATAGTTTGGGTTAGCACCCAGAATAACAGTGGTGGTCTTTTCAACCCCATAACGCTTGTACTTAACGGACAGCGTGTCTCCAATCTTGTACTGATTTATTATACCTCCAAACGACTGCCCCTCCTTAAAAAGGGTATCATTGATACTCATAATGCTGTCGCCCTTGTCCAAACCTGCTTGGTAAGCAGGGCTCCCAATTCTCGTACTTCTTAGTATTTCTATAGTACCACCCTCACTTATTCGTACGTTGGCCCCAAAATAAGGGGCATTGTCGGCAGTGCTCAAAACTACTCCTACCGAAGCAAACAAGGACTTATAATCTGGCATTTCACTATCGTGGATGTACCGCTCAAAAAAGGCATTTCCAAACTCCTTGCCTGCATATTGCACCAGTACTTCCTGTAAATTTTTTATAGTGTACGGTATTTCTTTTTCTCCGTAGCGTTGCCAAAGCAACTTCATGTAATCATCAAGATTTAAGTTTTGTTGCCTTAAGGACAGATCCAAGGCAAGCCCCAAAACACTGCCATAAGAATAATAAGAGATAAAAGTATTATCCCTATTTACAGGATCTACGGATGTTGCGGCATCTACAAACGGTGCTTGGTAACTCATTTCAATAGGATTAAAAAATTGCCTTCCGGGCGAATTCCAAACGTAATTAAAATTACCGGCGAGCCCTTCTATATAGTTATCCGCGGTAATTATACCTGCTCTGCAAAGAATTAGGTTGGTATAGTAGCTAGTGAAACCTTCGGCAAACCATAATTCCCCGCTCATATTGGTAGAAGTAAAGTCAAAAGGTTCTAGAGATGCCGGGCGTATGCGTTCCACGTTCCATGCATGGAAGAACTCATGGGAGACCGTGCCTATATTGTTTTCCATGCCTCCATTGCCTAGGCTTCTTGTACTGGTAAGCACAGTAGAATTTCTGTGTTCCATACCATCACCAGAGGCGTTGGGGACATAGCATGCTAAGAAGGTATATCTGTTATAATCAAAATTGGGCAATACTCCAAAAACCTCTTTTTGTTGCAAGACCACTTTCTTAACCTTATCAAAATAGGTATCTAATTCCTCTTCCGTTCCATTATGATGAAGTACCAATTGTACGGTCTGGGTATTGCCTTCGGAGTCTACCTTAAACTCACGAAAACCATAATCGCTTATTTCCGTGGGGCTATCCATAAAATACTGAAGGTTTGGGGCCATGTAGGTGTTTCCAGATACCTGTTTTAGCTGTGTCGCCACTTTCCAATTAAGATCTTCCCGAACATTAAAAGTAACATGGATAGGGCGTGCGCTTGTTTCCGGAGAGAACATGAAGGTGGCCGGAATGTTTAGATGGGCATGGGTTTCATCTACTTGGGAATAAGTACCATCACCTCTATTGGCAAATAGGGTGTAGCTTATTTTTATAGTTTCATCGTGTCCAACCACCTGCCACTGATACGGATCTGGGCGTAACACCTCTAAAGTTTTTCCTTTACTATCCGTTGCGGTAAAATTATAAACGTTTTTAGCAAACTCGTGCAAGGCATAACGCCCCGGAGAAGTACGGCTCATTCTAAAAGAAACCGTATCTACCGTTAGTTCAGGGAATACACCTTGTACCTCGGCCTCATGATGCACGGCATTCCCAAAGGAAATCTCATAGGTGTTGGTCTGTGACATTAGGTTTAACGCTATTATCAGTGCCACTGAAAGCGAAATATAATTTTTCATAATCAAAGGGTTTCCACTAACGAATATACTATTTAAAATAGGATATGTTACATTTGTGATATGCGCAAATTACCAAAAAAACTTAAGGCAAAACTAACGGATAGGGAGGCTAAAAATGCGCTCAGAACCTTGCAAAAAGAGCAAGGGTTGGTAGATTTCTCGTCTAACGATTATTTGGGCTTTGCCAAGAACAACGAAATTTTGGACCGTGCCGGCCAATGGCTTGCGCAGAGACAAATTTTAAGGAACGGGGCAACGGGTTCCCGACTTCTTTCTGGGAATCATGCGGTATATGAAGCGTTGGAAACCAGCTTGTGCAGTTTTCATAAAACAGAGGCAGCTTTGGTGTTTAATTCTGGCTATGATGCCAACCTCGGCTTTTTTTCGGCCATACCCCAAAGGGGCGATGTGGTTTTCTACGATGAATACATACATGCCAGCATCCGAGACGGCCTAAATATGGGCAATGCCAAAAAGTATAAATTTAAGCATAATGATTTAGCAGATTTAAAGGCCAAAATTTCGTCTCTGGGTACAACCCAACTTCCTGATGACAGTATGGAGATTTATGTTGTAACGGAAGCTGTCTTTTCCATGGATGGGGACAGTCCGGAGTTACTTTCTTTTGTAGAATTTTGTGAAGAGAACAATCATAATTTAGTGGTAGACGAGGCGCACTCGGTTGGGGTTTTCGGTGCAAATGGGTCGGGCATGCTTCAACAATTGGGGTTGCATCGCCGAGTGTTTGCAAGCATTGTTACTTTTGGAAAGGCCTTGGGAGTTCATGGCGCAGCTGTTCTTGGATGTAAGCCATTAAAAAGCTATCTGGTAAATTTTGCCCGAAGCTTAATATATACTACGGCAATGCCGCCGCATTCCGTGGCTTCCATTATAGCGGCCTATGAATATCTGCAAACAAAGGAGGGAATAGATAGTAAACAGAAACTTCACGAGAATATCGCTATTTTCAATCAACAACTTCAATTTCATAATCTCCAAGAACTTTTTGTTGGGAGTAATTCAGCTATCCAATGCTGTATACTATCGGGAAATGAAAAAACAAAGGCCGTTGCCCTAAGAATACAGGGAAATGGTTTTGATGTAAGACCAATTTTATCTCCAACGGTACCAATAGGAGAAGAACGACTACGATTTTGCCTACATAGTTACAACACTGAGAAAGAAATTAAAGAGGTTGTGCAATTATTGGCTAATTTTAACAAAAAAAAATGAAGCAAGAATTTTATACCCTTGCCACTTTTGAATTTGTAGCGGATGTACAGATTATTAAAGGCAAATTGGAATCCGAAGGGATACCGGTATTTCTTAGGGACGAGAACACCCTAAATTCAGACCCGCTGATAAGTAGTGCCATTGGAGGAGTAAAATTGCAGGTTTATACGATAGATAAAGAAAAGGCCCTAAAGGTGTATAATGAAGTGAGGAGCTATGCCATTGATGATGATGGAAACCCCATAGTTTGTCCTAATTGCAAAGCGCAGCAATCAGAAGTGTATTATGATCGTAAGGGGATATTTTATAAACTTTTTCCGTTTTTTGAAAAGCGCAAATACAAGTGCCTAAAATGTAATATGATCACCAGACCTTAACCGCAATGCAAAGAATTTTTGTTACAGGAATATCTACTGAAGTAGGAAAAACGATTGCTTCCGCCATTATTGTGGAAGCTTTAACGGCGGATTATTGGAAACCTATACAGGCCGGGGATTTAGACAACTCCGATAGCCATAAGATTACCAATTTAATTTCTAACGAAAGAACCGTTGTACATGGCAATAGCTACGCATTGAAGACGCCAATGAGCCCGCATGCCGCTGCAGATATTGATGGGATTTATATTGATGTCAACACCGTTACCGAGCCAGAAACGGAGAATCATTTGGTAATAGAAGGGGCAGGTGGATTGTTGGTACCACTTAACGATGATGATACAATCTTGGACTTAATAATGCCCAATTATAAGGTAGTAGTAGTTTCACGTCATTATCTTGGAAGTATCAACCATTCCTTACTGACCATTAATTGGTTACAGCAGAAAGGGTATGATGTATCCTTAATTTTTAGTGGGGACGAGCATCCTACTACAGAACAGATCATTGTTCATAAAACTGCTGTTCCAGTTATTGGAAGAATCAATGAAGAAAAGTTATTTGATAAATCGGTCATTAAAAAGTATGCAAATCAATTTAGGTCTGCTTTGCAATCACTCTAAACGTTGTAGAACTTCAGCACGACCTACGGTTGCATGCAATTTATAGTGTTGCTCTAGATAACTGTCAATGTACGCATTGCCCTCTTCAACCTTTTTATCGAATACTCGTTTGTTTTTTCGCACCACTACAGTTTTGGGTTTTATAACTTCCATAATAAACCTAAGTTCTTCCATACCGGTATTTCTTGGATTATTGTAGAAAGGAAATAGTTCGTCCCTAAATATGTTGCTTGGATGTGTAGCAGCTTTAGTGGGGGGCAATTTGTCTAAAAGCCAATACCCAATATGGTATTCCAGGAAAAGTATATTTTTTGTGTCGATCCTATTTTCGGCTATATATAAAGGAACATCTATTCCTTCACCATTATAAAAACGACCTTTCTGAATCTTGTTCTTTGCAATGGCCCCAAACTCTAAATAACTTTCCATAGGAAGCAGCAGTAGTACAATCATAATATACGGCCTATAATTTATCCGTTTAAAAAATGCTGACCTAGAAACGGCAAGAACTACCAACACAATTAAGACAGGAAACAGTTGTATTAGGTAATGACCATTGACCCTACCTCCTTTTAAAAAAGAAAAAACAACTTCTATGGCAGTCGCGGTAAGGAGTTGAATATCAATATTGCCAAAATCCAACAACTTTTTTTTCCATGCAAAAAGGAAAGCGCCTATAAGCAGTATGCAAATTGGTGCTAGGCCTAAAACGGAATATCTACGGGCCCCCGTATATTCTATTGGGGCGAGGATAACAGATTTCCACCATAAGGACGTTTGGTCATTTAAATAGTATGGGATAATGGTTAGTGCAATGACCAATAAGACTCCGGTTCCATATAAGAGGAAATTTAGAATACCCTTGGGCAAGGTTCTTTTCATGTACCAGATATAAATAATAAAAAGACCCAAAAAGAGTACGGGGTATGCCATGTTTAGTTTGGTCATTAAGGACAATCCCATTAAGATACCTGCCAATAAATACCAATACCAGGATCCGTGTTTTAAGATCAAGTATAATCCGGGCATAAAGAAAACCATACAGATGTGCTCGGACATTACCCCTTGTAAACTACCGAACATACTAAGGAGCATAACACAACAAATACCTGCCCAAAATCCAATCTTTTTTGAACCAACCTGCTCGCCAACCTTGTAGGTAAAAAAAGCGGTAATGGCTACTATTAAAGTGCCAACAAGCCTTATGGCAAAAAAACTCTTCCCGAAAGTATAAATGATACCGGCAAAAAAAAGAAAGACAATTGGGGGTTTAAGATCCCAAAGTTCTGTATAAGGTAAATGGCCATCTATCCAAGATTGCCCCATAAGAATAAAAGTACTTTCGTCCCGATCAATATAATCGCGAAAGAAAAAAGGAAACCGAAGAAGAAAAGCCACCAAAAAAAGTATTGTAAGAATGGTACTGCTTCTTAGTACCCCATATTTAGGGGTAAGGTGGTCGGTTAGCTTTTTAAGCATTGGTGAGGTTCTGTTTTTGGGGATTAATCCCCATCTTTGCAAGATAGATAAAAACCTTGTTTTTTAAATTCAAACGCATTGAAAAATCTTTCCGAAAGGGATAAACAATATCTATGGCACCCCTTAACCCAACACAAGTTACATCCGGAAATGTTGGGCATAGTGAGGGCTAAGGGGGCGGTGCTCTATGATGAACATGGCAAGGAATACATTGACGGTATTTCTTCTTGGTACACCAGTGTTTATGGGCATTGCAACGCATTTATATTGGATAGGGTCCAAGAACAAATGCAAAAGCTAGATCAGATAGTTTTCAGCGGATTTACCCATGAACCGGCTGTGGACCTGTCCGAAGCGCTGATAAGAATAATACCGGAGAATCAGAAAAAATTATTTTTCTCGGATAATGGATCAACCGCCACGGAAATTGGAATTAAGATGGCGCTGCAGTTTCATTTTAACAAGGGCGAAAAGCGAAATGTGCTTTTGGCATTTGAGGATGGCTTTCATGGAGATACTTTTGGGGCAATGTCCGTTTCTGGCCTTTCGGTATACAACGGGCCGTTTGAAGATTTTTTTATTGATGTGAAACGTATTCCTGTACCTACCAAAGATAACATCGATCAACTACTTATAGATTTAGAGGACATACTATCAGAAAACAATATTGCAGGTTTTATTTACGAACCTTTGGTACAAGGAGCGGCCGCCATGAAAATGTACGATGCGCAAAGCTTGGATAAGATTTTAAAAAGACTAAGGAAAGATGGGGTACTTACTATAGCCGATGAGGTTATGACAGGTTTTGGCAAAACCGGAAAGTTATTTGCATCGGACCATATACCTACCAAACCGGACATTATGTGTTTTTCAAAAGCACTTACAGCGGGTCTAATACCTATGGCAATAACAAGTTGTACGCAGCACATCTATGAAGCTTTCTATAGTGATGAAATTTCCAAAGGCCTGTTTCATGGCCACACATATACGGCAAACCCTTTGGCCTGTGCTGCTGCCTTAGCAGGGATAGAATTACTGCAATCAAACACAATACAAGAAAGTATAAACAAAATCATAGAGTCTCATCAAGCGTTCGACAGCCAGATCAAGGGCCACCCCAAAGTGGCAGCTACAAGGCAGTTGGGGATAATTTATGCGTTAGATCTTAATGTTAAAATGGAGCGGTATGGAAACCTAAGGGATAAACTTTTTCAACATTTTATGAATGACGGGGTGTTTTTACGCCCTTTAGGGAATACAATTTATATCTTAGCCCCTTATATAATTTCTGAGGACCAATTGCAAAAGATTTATAATAGCATTTATGCCTCTCTCGAAATCGTTTAAAGGTATTTTATTTTGAATTTACCCATTTCCATAACATCAATTTCCTCTATTTCCCCTCTAGGATCAACATTAAACGATACCTGGGAGAACTATTGTGATCCAAAGCACCATTTTAGTAAAATGGATATAGAAAACGGTGAGATATGGATTTCAGTACTTGCCAAAACTGCAAAAACAGAAATAGATTTACTTAGAAGCTCGGAACCTAAATATCGCCAATTAGACCATACCGTGCTTTACGCTATGTTGGCATCTAGGAAAGCCGTGGCCAGTGCTGAATGGCAGGCAAAAGACAATTTTGGAATAAACATTGGTTCCTCTAGGGGAGCTACCCTGCTATTTGAGAAGTACCACAAAGAGTTTTTGGCCAAGCAAACCACCCATACCTTGGCTTCCCCAACAACAACCCTTGGAAACATAGCGTCGTGGGTGGCCCATGATTTGCAGACCAAAGGCCCGGAAATATCGCATTCCATTACCTGCTCTACAGCGCTGCACGCCCTACTCAATGGAGTAGCATGGATAAATAGTGGTATGGCAGATAAATTTTTGGTGGGTGGAAGCGAAGCCTCATTGACCCCTTTTACCATTGCCCAAATGCAGGCCTTAAAAATATACTCCAGAGAACAAGGAGAATACCCTTGCAGGGCCATGGATTTGGAAAAAAAGGAAAATACCATGGTTTTGGGAGAAGGAGCCGCTATAGCTTGTTTGGAACAGGGTACTAAAAAAAATGCAATGGCTATAATAGCGGGTAGTGGCTATGCAACAGAGCCATTGGAACATAGCATTTCTATTTCTACCGATGCACAATGCTTTCAACGTTCCATGAAAATGGCACTTGGTAGCACTGAACCAAATGAGGTAGATGTCATTGTAATGCATGCACCTGGGACCATTAAAGGCGATATGTCAGAAATGGAAGCTATAAAAAAGATCTTTGGTGCCCAAGCCCCTGCCTTAACCACCAACAAATGGAAGATAGGCCATACCTTTGGAGCTTCGGGAATGTTCAGCGTTGAAATGGCGATATTAATGTTACAACAGCAACGCTTTATACCTGTTCCTTTTATTGAATATACGAATACTCCAAAAAAAATAAATAAGGTGATGGTGAATGCGGTGGGTTTTGGTGGTAATGCCGTAAGCATACTATTAAAAAGGCCCGATTGAGATTTATATGCCAATTTTACTCGGATCTTATTGAAAACTTGAAGTTTTCTTTATTGGGATTTGAGATTTAAATAAGCTACTTTTGACCCTGAAATAACCCATTCTGATGAGCACAGCAAGACACGACTGGACCAAACAAGAAATTCTCGATATATATAACAGGCCCCTAATGGAACTACTTTATGATGCGGCTACCATTCACAGGTTGCATCACGATCCAAATACAGTACAGGTGTCTACCTTATTGTCCATAAAAACAGGCGGGTGCCCAGAAGACTGCGGATATTGCCCACAAGCGGCCAGATACCATACGGATATTGAAGGAAATGATCTAATGACAGTATCCCACGTTAAGGCCCAGGCACTTAGAGCAAAGGCCTCTGGTAGCTCTAGGGTATGTATGGGTGCAGCATGGCGGAATGTAAAAGATGGGGAGGAATTTGACCAAGTGCTTGAAATGGTACGAACCATCAATAAATTGGATATGGAAGTATGCTGTACATTGGGGATGCTTACAGAAAACCAAGCGAAACGTTTGGCAGAAGCCGGACTATATGCGTATAATCATAATTTAGACACCTCTGAGGACTACTATAAAGATGTAATTTCTACAAGGGCCTTTAAAGACCGTTTGGATACTATAGACAACGTTCGTAAAAGCAATGTTACGGTTTGTAGTGGTGGGATTATCGGTATGGGCGAGAAAGAGGAGGATCGTGCGGGGATGTTGGTAGCGCTTTCTACCTTGGACCCCCAACCAGAATCCGTACCTATAAACGCTTTGGTTGCCGTTACCGGTACACCCATGGAAGATATTAAACCCGTTTCTATCTGGGAAATGATACGTATGGTAGCTACTACCCGTATTGTGATGCCGAAGACCCAAGTAAGATTATCAGCCGGACGCACGGAAATGAGCAGAGAAGGGCAGGCCATGTGCTTCTTTGCCGGGGCCAATTCTATTTTTGCCGGGGATAAATTATTGACAACTCCCAATCCCGATGTTAATGAAGACATGGAAATGTTTAAGTTATTAGGGTTGTCTCCACAAAAACCCTTTGTAAAGGAGGCTCAACCAAAAACAGTAGAAGCAGACGAATCCCAATATAAAGCATTGGGAGAAAAGCCCAAATGGAGCAGACCTGGGCATACCATAGATCGCAATGAGCAGGCCAAACAACAAGCAAAACTTACGAAGTAGTATTTTCCCTATATAAATTTTAGAGCTAGTTTTTATCAGGTTTTTTTTAAATTTGAGGTCTAAGTAAACCGATTTAGCTTGAATTTAAAAGATATTCCTAGGGTTAAAACCATTGGCAAAGAGGAGTTCCTTAAGAACTATTTTAGACCTCAAAAGCCTGTGGTAATTGAAAATTTTATTGAAGATTGGCCCGCCTACAACAAATGGAACCTAGATTACATTCGTAATGTTGCAGGTAACATTACCGTACCTCTATATGATGATAGACATGTAGATCACAAAGACGGGTTTAACCAACCGCATGCCAAAATGAAAATGGCAGATTATATAGACCTTTTAAAAACAGAGCCTACCAAATACCGTATTTTTCTGTGGAATATACTTAAAGAAATACCCCAGTTACAGGAAGATTTCAGTTATCCGGATTTTGGCCTTAGATTGATGAAAGGGCTGCCAATGCTGTTTTTTGGAGGTACGGATTCGTATACGTTTATGCATTATGACATTGATTTGGCCAACATTTTTCATTTTCAGTTTGATGGAAAAAAGGAATGTATTCTTTTTTCACAATCCGAAAATAGGTACTTGTACAAAGTACCCCATGCCTTAATTACCCATGAAAGTATTGATTTTTCCAACCCAGATTTTGAAAAGTGGCCTGCCTTAAAAAAGGTTAATGGTTATAAAACTCACTTAGAACATGGGCAGGTATTATATATACCCGAAGGCTATTGGCACCACATGAAGTACATGTCCCCTGGTTTTGCAATGAGTCTAAGGGCAATAGCCCGCAATCCCATAAATCTGGGGAAAGCCCTTTACAATGTTTTTGTGATGCGGCATTTTGATAGTCTTATGCGCTCTTTAAAAGGTCAGCGATGGATCGACTGGAAAAATGAACAGGCCATAAGTAGAACCCATAAGGCCATCTTTAACTAGGAAATAGTTCCGCTATTTTTTCATATACGAGGTGACTTTCCCAGCCTCGGTAGAATAGATAATCGGCCAATTTTCTTCTTTTGAGCTGTTCATCTATTTTAGACAAGCTGGCCAATCTTTTTTTAGCAATGGCGTCCAAGGTATCGAGATAATCCGCTTCATCAATTTCGCTCAATCCAATTGTAATATTAAACCTGGAGATATTGCGCTTTTTCAATTCCGCGGTAATCCTAATTTTACCCCATTTTTTAATTTTGAATTTCCCTCTGGCAAAGCTTTTGGAAAAGCGCTCTTCGTTTAAATAGTTTTCTTGGATAAGATGGTTCACTATATGGGCGATGGCTTCAGGAATCATACCCATTTGGCGTAACCTGGTCAATACTTCCATATGGCAACGATCTTGGTAAGAACAGTATCGCTCCATTTTTTTTTGCGCTTCGGTAAGTGTATAAGAAGTGGTCCCTTGCATTGATCAAAGGTAATAAAACAAAAAAGCGACCCCGTTGCCGAAGTCGCTTTAATTTCTTAATAAATTGTTTTTCCGTCTTTGTTCTTAAAACGGTACTCTAGATACGTATACGCATCCCTTGGTTGTATTTTCACCCATTTTTTGTGTTCCAAAAACCATTTGGAACGCATGGATGGAAAACCTTTTGTAAGGTATGCCGCAATGAACGGATGTATGTTTAGAATTATGCCATTGTCGGCTGCCGGACCTTTTAATAATTTTTCAAGATCTGAATTGATCTTGTCTACCAGAACAATTGGGGCTTCTACCTCTTGGCCATTGCCAGTAGGATTTTCCTCTGTTGTTTTGATATTCATCTCCGGTCTTACCCTTTGTCTTGTAATTTGTATAAGTCCAAATTTGCTTGGAGGCAGAATTTTGTGCTTGGCCCTATCTTCTTTCATCTCGTTTCTAAGATGATCAAACAGTTTTCTTCTGTGTTCGGCCCTGCCCATGTCAATAAAATCAATGACGATAATACCTCCCATATCGCGCAAACGTAATTGTCTTGCGATTTCGGAGGCAGCCAATAAATTTACTTCCAAGGCTGTGTCTTCCTGATTCTTGGCCTTGTTAGAACGGTTACCGCTGTTTACATCTACTACATGCAACGCCTCGGTATGTTCAATAATAAGGTACGCTCCCTTGCTCATGGAAGCCGTACGGCCAAAAGAAGTTTTAATTTGCCTTTCGATCCCGAACTTTTCAAAAATTGGGACCGAAGAATTATACAATTTTACAATCGATTCTTTAGCTGGTGCAATTTCTTGCACATAATCTTTTATCTGGTTAAAAAGCGTTGCGTCATCTACATGGATACCGGTAAAAGTATCATTAAAAACATCTCTTAAAATGGAGGAGGCTCTATTGAGCTCCACCAAAACTTTGGATGGATGCGGCGCTTTATACAATTTTTTACACATTACGGACCACTTGTCCAGTAAGTTTTCTAAATCTTTGTCCAGCTCTGCTACTTTTTTGCCTTCGGCAACTGTTCTTATGATAACACCAAATCCTTTAGGTTTTATACTCTTTACAAGTCTTTTTAACCGGTCTTTTTCTTCTTTGCTCTCAATTTTTTGAGAAACTGAAACGCGATCGGAAAAAGGTACCATTACCAGATAACGCCCGGCTATGGAAAGCTCCGAACTAATTCGGGGCCCCTTTGTGGATATGGGTTCTTTAACAATTTGCACTAATAAAGATTGATTGGCTTTGATAACATCATTTATGCTACCATGCTTATCAATATCTTTTTCAAATGGGAAGTCTTTTAAGGAATAATCCTTTAATTTTCCTGTACTGACTCTTTTTATGAATTTTAACATTGAGGACAGTTGCGGACCAAGATCATGATAATGCAGAAAAGCATCTTTCTCATAACCTACGTTTACAAAGGCCGCGTTAAGACCGGTAACTGGTTTCCGTACTTTGGCAATTAAAATATCGCCTACGGAGAAGTCATTATTGTCTTCTTCCTTATGTAATTCTATAAGTTTTCCATCTTTAAGTAAGGCAAAATCGACGGCATCGGAACTAGATCTTACGATTAATTCTTTATTCACCTGAATCAATTTAAGTTCGTAGCCAATACTGGCACGAACTGATTAAACAATATGTATAACAGGTTGTATAAACCCGTCGAAATCCTTTTTTGGAATTTCTATGTCAATGAACGTTTAAAATGAAAAAGTAGTTTTAAAACTACTTTTTCTTGTGTCGGTTAGCTCTCCGTCTTTTCTTTCTTTTGTGGGTAGCTACCTTATGTCTTTTTCTTTTTTTACCACTCGGCATAAAACTTTACTTTATATATTAATATTTTTACTTTACTTGTACGTTGCTTTTTACGCCTTCTACAAAAACTTTGGCGGGTTTAAATGCCGGAATGTTGTGTGCAGGTATTTTTATTGTAGTGTTTTTCGAGATATTTCTTCCCGTTTTCTCCGCTCTGGTTTTAATAATGAAGCTACCAAAGCCCCTTAAATAAACGTTATCTCCGTTTTCCAATGAGGACTTTACTTCCTCCATAAAGGATTCAACAGTGGCTTGTACATCTCCTTTTTCAATTCCTAATTTTTCCGAAATTCTCGTTACAATATCTGCTTTCGTCATTTTAAAATATATATTTTCAGTTTGTTTTTTTGGCTTGCAAATATATAAATTTAATTCAATCTTTCTATCTAAAGAACTAATTTTAAGTATATAAACTACTACTTTTGGTCTTTTGTATACCTGTGATGTCCTTTTCTAAAAAAATTCTTCTTTGGTATTCCGAAAACAAAAGAAATTTACCATGGCGGGGAACCAAAGACCCCTACAAGATTTGGCTTTCGGAAATAATGTTGCAGCAGACTAGGGTGGCCCAAGGCATTCCTTACTATTTGCGGTTTGTAGAAAACTTTCCTACGGTAAACCACTTGGCCCAGGCCAGGGAGGAAAAAGTTTTAAAGCTATGGCAAGGACTTGGATATTATTCCAGAGCAAGAAATTTACATGCTACTGCCAAGACAGTTGTAGATCAATACGAAGGTCAATTTCCAAATAATTATAGCGAGCTTATTAAGCTAAAAGGGATAGGGGACTATACCGCAAGTGCTATTGCCTCTATTTGTTTTAACGAACCTCATCCCGTGGTAGATGGTAATGTCTATAGGGTGTTGGCAAGATATTTTGAGGTATCCCTACCTATTAACAGCGGTAAAGGGATCAAATATTTTAAATCCTTGGCCAGGGAGGTTATGAATGAAGAACATATCCGCGATTACAATCAGGGAATCATGGAATTTGGGGCCATACAATGTACCCCAAAGAAACCCAAATGTGGAGATTGTCCTTTAAGTGATAGTTGCAAGGCATTACAACAAGGCCGTATACAAGAACTTCCTATTAAACTTGGTAAGACCAAGGTAAAAAAGCGCTTTTTCAATTACTTGGTGCCAATCAGTACGGAACCGAACACTGCCCCAACCACCTTGATGATCCAAAGAAAGGGAAAGGGTATCTGGGAAAACCTTTTCGAATTTCCACTTATGGAATCCGATACCGAGATTGGTCTGGAAGAAGTGGAAGCCAATCTAAAAAACACACTTAAACTCACTGACAAGCCGCTGGTCTATCAATATAAAGATGAACAAATTGTTCATAAATTATCTCATCAACATCTTTATACTAAGTTTTGGATCGTTAAAACCAACACGGTTTTTGAAGCTGGGGTCGCTTTGAAGGAAATCAACAAATATCCAGTACCTGTTTTAATAGCAGATTTTATAAATACATTTAAAATTTAGTACTTTTGATGTAATATTAAAGATATGAGCGGTACATTGAACAAAGTGATGCTGATAGGGCATCTGGGTGATGAGGTTAAAATACACTATTTTGAAGGAGGTAACTGTATAGCACGCTTTCCATTGGCCACCAACGAAACCTATACCAATAAGCAAACAGGGGAAAAGGTTAGCAATACGGATTGGCACAATATAGTAGTTAGAAACAAAGCCGCTGAAATTTGCGAAAAATACCTAAGTAAAGGGGATAAGATTTACGTGGAAGGACGTTTGAAAAACAGGCAATGGCAAGGGGAAGACGGCAATACCCGTTATACCACCGAAGTACATGTGCAAGAATTTACTTTTCTTTCCACCAAAAAAGAAAGTATGGCCAATGCCCAAACAAGTGCACCAGCGGCTCAGCAGAATACACCCACAACCGCTAGCAACGTACCAAAGGAGGCTGCCCCGGCAGCAGAGGAACCCGGACAGGATGATGATTTGCCATTCTAAACAAACCTAAATTAAATTCTAACTATTGGATCCTGAACGCCTTAGTTTAATTCCAAGTTTAATGGCTGTTGATAGTACCTTTGCTTTGAAGGTTGCCATAATGCTTGTACTACTTGGGTGTTCTGCCCTTATCTCTGGGGCAGAAGTGGCTTTTTTTGGTCTCTCGCCTACGGATGTCAATCAAATTGAAGAAGAAAAGACATCCAAAGGGAAGATTGTAGGTGATTTGCTCAGCAAACCGAAAAAACTCCTTGCCACAATATTAATTGCCAACAACGCAATTAACATTGGTATAGTGCTACTTTTCAGTGCCATTGGGGATACCGTATTCACCAATATCAATTATGTGTTTTTAGAGATTGTTTCTGTACGTTTTTTGTTGGAAGTAATTGTTGCTACTTTTTTGATCCTAATGTTTGGGGAGATCTTACCAAAGATATATGCAAACAGAAACAGAATAAGCTTTGCGCATTTTATGGCCTACCCCCTTAAAGCATTGGATTTTATTTTTACACCATTGAGTTCTCCCATGCGTTCTGGCACTCTTTTTCTATATGATAAATTGGGGAAACAAAAATCCAATCTTAGTGTAGATCATTTATCCCAGGCCTTGGAATTGACCTCTGAAGGAGACACTACTAAGGAAGAGCAAAAAATCTTGGAGGGTATTGTATCGTTTGGTAATACGGATACCAAGCAAGTAATGCGCCCGAGGATAGATATTTTTGCGCTGTCCGAGGAAATGAAATTTCCTGAAGTATTGGAAGAAATAAAACGGAATGGATATTCGCGCATACCTGTTTTTTCCGATAATAAGGACAATGTGCTAGGAGTACTTTATGTAAAGGATCTGTTGCCTTACATTGATAGGAAAACGTTTACCTGGACAAAGCTTATACGGGAGCCCTACTTTGTCCCTGAGAATAAAAAATTGGATGATCTCCTCTTGGAATTTCAAGAAAAGAAGAACCATCTTGCCGTGGTTGTTGATGAGTATGGGGGTACTTCGGGCATCGTTACCCTAGAGGATATCATAGAGGAAATAGTAGGTGATATCAGCGATGAGTTTGATGACGAAGATCTAATATTTTCCAAACTGGATGATCAGAACTACGTTTTTGATGGAAAAACGGCCTTAAAAGATTTCTATCGCGTGGTCAAAATTGAAGATGAAGAAGATTTTGAGGAAAACAAAGGAGAATCAGAGACTATAGCCGGATTTGTTTTGGAAATTGCCGGTAGTTTTCCTAAAAGGGGAGAACAGGTAGAATTTAAAGATTACCGATTTATAGTGGAAAGCCTGGATAAAAAACGACTAAAACAGATAAAAGTTACTCTTCCCAATGCGTAATAAAGTTATTCTTAGTGTACTTACGTTTACCATGATAGTATTGAGTTGCAAGGAAGAAACTTTGCCCAAGCCCAAAGCACAATTACGATTGGAATATGAGCACCCTAAAGAAGGCCCGTTGGAGATGGAAGACTACAGGTTTGTCCGGAACCAATTGTCTAGTTTAAAATCCAAGAACGGTCAATCCCTTACTTTAGATTACCCAATGATGAACGGGTCTATTTTTATTACGTATAAAACTGTAAATAACAACCTGGAAAAATTATTATCCGATGCCCAAAGGTTGTCTTACGAACATGCGGTAAAGGCCGATGGTATTTTAGAACAGCCTTTTGTAAATGAGGAAGATAAAGTATACGGTATGCTTTATGAGGTTACTGGCAATGCAGCTTCTCAATCTCAATTCTACCTCACCGATAGCATCAGCCATTTTGTTACCGGGTCGCTTTATTTTTATGCCAAACCAAATTATGATTCCATTTATCCGGCCGCGGTTTATCTTCAGAGAGATATCCGAAGAATAATGGAAACATTGCGCTGGAAAGAAAATACCAAGCCTTAAGGCATCAAAGAGGTTGGTTTTGAACAGGCCTTTAACACGGAGGTGGTAGCCTATTTACTTTGTTTATCCTGTGCCAAAAGTTTTTCGGCCTTACTTATACTAGTATTGATTTGATCTCTCAAGGCCTTTACCTTTACCTCTTCTTCATCCAACCATTTTTGTTTTTCTTCGGTCAGTGCCTTTCCGTTCATAATCTCGTCGGAGCTAAACCTAGTGCCAAAACCTTGCATCCATGCCATCATGGAGGTATGGGACTGTTGTAGGTCAGACATGGCTTCCGCATATTTAAGACCGGTAGCGGTAGTATCTTTTTTACCCTTTAGCTCAGCTACAAGTTTGCCAAGCGTTCCCATTTTAGGCATTACCTCATCATGGATAGCCATTACCTGTTGCATCTGTGAAGCCTTCTCGCCATCATCTTTACAAGAAACGGAAAGTATTATGGTGGTGACAAGAAGTAAAACTATGTTTTTTCTCATTTTTCAATTTATTAATGTTGCCTCTAAAATACGGCTTCTATTTTAATTTACCGGGGGCGATGAAGTTAACATTACCCCCGGTTTAAAAAACTAATTAAAAGAGTATTGGGCCCCAAAAGTTAGGGTCTCTTTGTTCTTTAATTGGATTCCGTTTAGGTTTTGATAAACCGGTATGCCAAATTCAAAAGCGAGTCTTAAATTCTTCAATGGCCCGTTGGGCACGTAGGTATTGAAACCTATTCCAGAGTTGATATAATCACCACCGGAGTTATTGGTATCCGCAGTAATCACCATCAATGGATTTAAGTTGGGATCTGCACCATCGATATCATCCACCAATAGCCCTTCCAATCGAACAGAAAGACTAAACCAGTCAGATGCCTTTACCGCAAACCAGTTATTGAGGCTGTACCGATTGCCATAGCGGTAATCACGGTCGTTTTTTCCAAAACGAAATACCCCTCTAAGTTGAGAGCCCCAGGAAACGGTTTCAGCCTGTCCAAGGTAGGTAAGACTTAAATTTGTGTCGAAGGTGCCACTTCCAATTTGCATGGGATAAGGCAATTCTACCTCGCTAGGGGCGGAGGCGGGTATAACATCACTTTCGGTTACGCTACCGGTTGGAATGGAGATGCCCAACTGACCATGAACAGTTTGACGGTTTTGGTTTACAAGCTGGTACAGTCCCGAAAGCTGAATATCTCCAAACCCCGATGCTTCGGTAGTAAAAGTACCTCCCATCCGGGTAACATGATCCATTTCCAAACCAAGATAATTCAACATTACCATCAATGTTAGCTTATCACCGGGAGCGTACATGGCGCCCAACATATGCATGTTCATAGGCATTTTGGTAGGGGTTACCATGTAATCGGCAAGCGCATCGTCAAAACTGGCGTCGTCGGCACCTTGCTTAAGATCTTCCATATTCATATACATGTATCTATAGCTAAACATCCATTCCCCCTTACCGTGCATATGATCTGCCATTACGCTTATAGGTGCATGTCCATCGGGTCTGCCAGCTGACCATTTTTCTGTTTTATTTTCTGTTTCCTGTGCTGCTAATACAGAAGTTGCCATAAATAATATGGCGGAAATATATTTTTTCATCCTTTTAATTTTAAAATTTGATTTTTGGCAAGTCAGAATTGTGGTCCAACTGCTGTATGCCATTGAAAATAGTAGGGCCTTTCTCTTTGGCGATACACCGCAAAGAGAATACGTACCCAATAATTACTACGAAAAACTAGGAAAGACCTGCAGGAGGATGAAAAAGAAAATCACTAAACAAATAATGATAATTGTTTTGATAGGTTGAAGATTTGTTGATTTTGGAAACTGCCTGAGGTCCTTCTTGTAGTTTAAAAATAGTGACAAACCCAATAGGATATTCCTCAATAGCTATTTTCGGAAGATTTTGTTTTTTATTGTCTTGCTGTTCCTGTAACTGCTGCATTAGATAACACTTACCATTACATTGTAATTGAATATCATCTTTATTTATACACAAGAACTCAGCAATGTAGTCTTCATAAATAATGTATTCCAAGAGCGGACCTACCGGTCTTGCCATAGCCAATAGGTAAAGTAAAATGAACCAATATGCGAGCAGTTGCTTCACGTTTTTTTTTGTAGCCGATCCTTTACAGGATTTCTCCGCAAAATTACTAAATAATACTGCAATAGTTTGCGCTAAAAGAACCACTTTTGTGATAAATTTCACGAGCGCCAATTATGGACAAAAAATGGTTGTACTTTATCCTTTTATCGGTGGTATGGGGTTCTTCATTTATTCTCATTAAAAAAGCCTTGTTGGGGCTAACACCCGTGCAGTTGGGAGGTGTACGTATAGTATTTGCGTCTAGCTTTCTCTTTATAATAGGTTATAAGAGCTTAAAGGAAATAAAAAAGCAAGATTGGAAGTGGATTTTGGCCGCAGGATTTTTTAGTTCCTTTTTTCCTCCATTTTTGTTTGCATTGGCCCAAACCGAAATAGACAGCGGGGTAACCTCTATCTTTAACTCTTTGGCGCCACTTTTAACGACTTTGGTAGGAGGTATAATGTTTGGGCTTCTAATAACCAGAAGACAAGTCTTTGGGGTATTTGTAGGGCTGCTTGGCACGGTTGCACTTATTTTGGCAGGCGCAAGGTTTAGTCCCGATCAGAATTATTGGTATGCCATATTCATTATATTGTCCGCTTTGGGGTATGCCTTCAATATTAATATTATTAAGAAGCATCTTTCCCATTTGAGTCCGTTGGCCGTAACTACGGCCAGTTTTGGAGTGGTAATTGTACCAGCCCTTATAATGGTAGGATTTTCTGGCTTTTTTAACGAAGTATGGTACAGTCCGGATATGCAAACCGCATTGATATATTTGGTATTGCTTGCACTATTTGGCACGGCTTTGGCCAATATATATTTTAACAAACTTATTTATGTATCTAGCCCTGTCTTTGCGGCATCGGTGACCTATACCATTCCTTTGGTAGCTGTTTTATGGGGCGTATGGGATGGGGAAAAAATGAACGTTTACCAACTTATTGGCGGTGCTATTATATTGTTGGGAGTGTATTTGGTAAATCGAAGAAGAAGGTGAGGTTTGGCCTAGTTGCCTTTGGAAAAAGGGTTTGTTTACGATTAGATAGAGCGAAACCTTAGGGTTTCCAAACCATAATTATTAGGTATCTGGGTAGTGGTAGATACTTCTTTAACAACAATTTGTCGGATAATTGCTTAATATTCCTTAATTTAAAAGACACAACCAGAAAATTTTATTAAGATGAAACAATTAGCTCTGCCTGTTCGGTTCGGGATGGTAACCAGCGGCTGCCTAATAGCCTATTTTCTAATTTTATCATTGTTTGGCCTACATACCAATGTGTTTTTCAGCCTTTTTAATGGTGTCATTACGGCTTTTGGAATTTATGAGACCATTAAATATTTAAGCTTAAGAGATAAGGAGAGCTTTGGTTATGGCAAAGGTTTTGTTGCTGGGATGGTTACGGGTTTTGTGGCCACCTTAATTTTTACGATGTTCTTTGCGTTGTACGCAACGGAGATAAACGCGGGTTTTTTGGAGGAGCTCTCAACGGTATTTTTTAAGGATTTTAAAAATTTTGAGGGGATTGTTTTCTTTACCGTGGCCGTTATGGGTTTTGCCACAACGCTAGTACTTACGCTATCTTTTATGCAATTGTTTAAGACCTCTAATAATCTTAAAAAGGGATCCGCTTAAATTCCCTTAAAAACTGCTTGTAAATTAATGAATTACCCCTATATTTGCACCCGCTTTTGCAATTAAGGTTGCTTGGGCGGAGGGTCTTGTGATGTTATTGAGACCTCATAGAATAATAAAAGCAAAATATAAACGCTATGTACGCAATTGTAGAGATGGCAGGGCAGCAATTTAAAGTTGCGAAAGACCAAAAAGTGTACGTTCACCGTTTACAGACAGAAGAAGGTAAAAAGGTTACTTTTGACAATGTACTTCTGTTAGACGACGGTAAGAATGTAACTGTTGGCGCCCCAGCTATAGACGGTGCGGCCGTTGAGGCCAAAGTCGTTAAGCACCTTAAGGGTGATAAAGTAATCGTCTTTAAAAAGAAAAGACGTAAAGGTTACCGAAAGAAAAATGGTCATCGTCAGTATTTGACGGAAATCGTTATTGAGAGCATTGTTGCTTCCGGAGCCAAAAAAGTAGCTAAAAAAGCCGAACCAAAGAAAGCAGCACCTAAAGCTGCCGCTCCCAAGGTAGAGGCGGTTAAGAAGGAAACTCCGAAGAAGGCTGCCGCTCCTAAGAAAGCCGCTGCCCCAAAGAAAGCAGCACCTAAAAAGGAAGCTCCAAAGAAAGCGGTAGTGGACTTATCCAAAAACACCGTTGCCGAATTAAAGGAAATGGCAAAGGCCAAAGGTATTGAAGGAATATCTTCTATGAAGAAGGCCGATTTAATCGCAGCTTTAAGTAAATAACAAGTTTAAAAAATAGATTATGGCACATAAAAAAGGTGTTGGTAGTTCTAAAAACGGTAGAGAATCGGAATCGAAACGCTTGGGCGTTAAGATTTTTGGTGGTCAGGCTGCCATTGCAGGAAATATCATCGTAAGACAACGCGGTACCAAACACAATCCTGGAGAAAATGTGTATGCCGGAAAAGATCATACATTACACGCCAGAGTAGATGGGCTTGTAAAATTTGAAAAGAAAGCCGGAGGAAAATCTTATGTTTCCATTGAGCCTTTCGAGGCTTAAGCTTTTAGATCATTATACGTATTAAAAACCCTTTCCTCTCGAAATCATCGGGATTGGAAAGGGTTTTTGTATTTTGTACTACCTAACACGAAATGTAGTTTGAAGTTAACTCTGAAAAATTGCAAACCCCGATTTGCAAAATAGCAGGCATCAATAGAAATGTACCCTAAAATATATCTATATAAGCGGATAAAGGATGCAAAAATCTTGATCGACAGAAATTATTCCAATAAATTAGATCTAGATCATATTGCAAAAAAGGTTCATTTATCCAAATACCATTTTCTGCGTTTATTTAAAGAAGCCTACGGTATAACACCACACAAGTATCTTATCAGTAAACGGCTGGAAGCCGCCGAAAAAATGCTCTTAACAGACCTTCCAATTTTCAGAATTTGTAATGAGGTGGGATTTGAAAGCGTGCATTCGTTTTCTAACCTTTTTAAGCGGTACAGGGGAAAATCGCCAAGTAATTATAGAAAGTCGTTACGGAAAGACTGAAAAGCAATTTTCGATAAATCCAAAACGCCCCAAATTTTTACTTTAGCCGTATGTTATCCAAATTTGGAAAACTATGCAAATAGCAAAAAAGATAATCCTAGTACTTACAATATTATTGGGCGTAGCAACCGGTTTGTTTAAAATAACACAGCAGCCAGAAGATATCGAACTTTTTAAAGTTTTGGGCTTTAATGCACTGGTTACAACTTTACTTGGAATCTTACAATTAATGGGCGCCCTTCTACTGATTCTGGCAAGGACCAGAGAAATAGGGGCTTGGACCTTGGTCTTAACCTTTGCCATAGCATCAATGGCGGTATTTGCAAACGAGATGTACGTATTCGGATTTATATCTCTGCTGTTTATTGCAATGGCTTATTTTGTACTTTGTTCTGAAAAAAATCTAAAGTAGTATTAACTATAAACTTTATTCCAATGGCCTATTACGTTATTACTAGAACCCATTTAAAGGATTTGTCCGTTAAAAAGAAAGTGTTGGAAATGTCAAAAGTTTCAGCGGAAATATTCAAAAAACAACCTGGTCTCGTTGAGATGAAATCGCTATATGCGGAGAATGATACACACATCGCGACTTATCTCGTATGGGAAGATCAACAATCACATCTAAATTGCATGCAAAGCAAGGACTTTACGGAGGTAACTGTTCAGTGGACAGAATTTATGCAGCAAGATAAAATTACATTTGAACTGGAAACCTATACCTTGATGGGCTGATTCATTTGATACCGATTTGTTGCGCAAACAAGCCAGTTTTAACACTTATTTGTTTCCTATAATATCTTCTATTATTTTAAGATGATGCCGCGTATGTAATTCTAAAAAACGTTTGGCCTGCCTTTTGTTTAATTGATTAAAATAAGGATGCTTAAAGTTTGCATTGTCATCCAAAGCGGCAAATGATTCCAATTTTAATTGGACCACTCGCAGTTGTTCATTGATATCCTCAGTTTCAATAGTGTCCGGAGGAAGTGTATGTCTGGGAGATTTGGCAATTCCCCTGGGAAGATAACCGAAGGTGTAACAAAATATTCTAGAGGCATTAAAATTACTCTTGTACACCTTGGGATCTGACGTGGCAAGGGCATTACAAATACTATTTATCACCTTAAGGCTATGGTCCAAATGCCAAGCTACAGGCACTTTGGAAACTTTTGGATTAAAGCTATCCCTATTTGCAATATGCAGCTGTAACTCCTGCAAATACGGCTTTAGAAAGTCTGTATAATTAAAGGAATCTTGTTTATACATAATTAATGCGAATATAATACAGTATACTAAAAATGGCCCCTATGACCTTTTTTATGTTTAAGGTATTGATTTTTTATGATTTTGGGATATGGAATTTATAATCTCTCATAGGCCCAAGGGTTTAAGGGATATGCGTTAAACAAAAAGCCCATGCTAAACTGCACGGGCTTTTTGTTTATTTGTGGTTTTCCTTAGAAAACCAAACGGTTGCTATTAATACCTATAGTACTCTGGCTTATACGGACCTTCTACAGAAACACCGATATATTCGGCCTGATCTGGTCTTAAAGTTTCCAATTCCGCACCTAGGCGTGCAAGGTGTAATTTGGCTACTTTTTCATCCAAATGCTTGGGTAACATATAGACATCATTTTCATAATTATCGCTATTTTTCCATAATTCTATCTGGGCCAAGGTCTGATTGGTAAAGGAGTTACTCATAACAAAACTTGGATGGCCGGTAGCACAACCAAGGTTTACCAAGCGCCCTTCCGCCAAAATGATCAAATCTTTACCATCTATCGTGTACTTATCCACTTGTGGTTTAATTTCATCTTTGGTATTCCCATAGTTGTCATTTAACCAAGCCATATCAATTTCATTATCGAAGTGACCTATGTTACAAACAATAGCTTTGTCCTTTAAAGCGCGGAAATGCTGAGACTGGATAATATCTTTGTTCCCTGTTGTGGTAATAACAACATCGGCTTTACCAATAACAGTATCCAATTTTTTCACTTCAAAACCGTCCATAGTGGCTTGTAGTGCACAAATAGGGTCTATTTCAGTAACTGTTACTATGGAACCTGCACCTCTAAAAGAAGCAGCAGTACCTTTTCCTACATCACCATACCCGGCTACAACAACCTGTTTTCCGGCTAACATAGTGTCCGTAGCCCTTCTAATGGCATCTACAGCACTTTCTCGGCAACCATATTTGTTATCAAACTTGGACTTGGTAACAGAATCGTTTACGTTAATAGCAGGCATAGGAAGTGTGCCATTTTTTACCCTTTCATAAAGGCGGTGTACACCTGTAGTGGTTTCTTCGGAGAGTCCTTTTATATCAGCTGCCAATTCTGGATACCTGTCCAAGACCATATTGGTTAAATCCCCTCCGTCATCAAGAATCATATTCAAAGGCGCGCGTTCTTCTCCAAAAAACAAGGTTTGCTCTATACACCAATCAAACTCTTCTTCCGTCATTCCCTTCCAAGCGTAAACTGGGATACCAGCTGCTGCGATAGCGGCGGCGGCGTGGTCCTGAGTAGAAAAAATGTTACAGGAACTCCAAGTAACATCCGCACCCAACGCTACCAACGTCTCAATTAAAACAGCAGTTTGGATGGTCATATGAAGGCATCCGGCAATACGAGTTCCCTTTAAGGGTTGCTCTTCTTTATACTCTTCGCGGAGTGACATCAGTCCAGGCATTTCCGCTTGTGCCAACTCAATTTCTTTTCTTCCCCAGTCAGCAAGGGAAATATCCTTCACCTTGTAGGGTACATAGGAAACAGTTTTAATGCTCATATCTTTTTTATCTTTACATTAGTTAAACAGCAATTGTGCTATCAAAAGATCGCTACAAAGGTAATAAATCCTTAAATTATGTCATGCCTATTTACAAAACAATAAAAGTAAATCCTTCGGTGTCGGTGTATCTTTGGAAAATAACCGAATCAGAAACCGAACTTTCCAAGGGAATTGTCTTAACACCTCACTGTCAATCGCGTATGGAGGGGATGAAATCCGAATTACATCGTAGGGGTTTCCTTAGCGTACGCCATTTACTGGCCAAAGCCGGTTATGAAGATTGCGACATGTTCTATGACGATGCAGGGAAACCCCATTTAAAGGATGGCAAAAACATTTCCATTACGCACTCCTTTTATTTTACCGGTATTATTGTTAGCGATAGTGATGAGGTAGGTATAGATATAGAGATGCGACGAGATAAGATTTTAAGGATAGCACACAGATTTACGCCTATAGAAGAATACCGTACTTTGGCTAATACCGATGCCATCATAAGAAAATTGACCATAGTATGGGGTGCCAAGGAATCGCTCTATAAGATTTATGCCACCCACGGCCTAAGTTTCTTACATCATATTGATATTCGCAACTTTTCTCTGTCCGACGGTAAAACCGTAGGTGAAATTCTATACAATGGGCGAACATCGTTATACGATATTTCATTTTTTGAAATAGAAGACTTTACGTGTACATATGCCATTGAAAGAAATGGTAAATAGATTTCTTGCTTTTTAGCGGCTTTAGCAATTTAGAAGGTATATTTTTGTGTTTAAATTTAATATCACTAACAGATATCTCTGATGAACATTTCCGTAGAACTTACCTTAACCCCCTTGCAAGACTCTTTTGAAGATCAAATTATAGCGTTCATTCTAAAACTTAGGGAGTCTGGGCTTACCGTTTTGGAAAACCCCCTGAGTACGCAGGTTTATGGGGAATACGACCAAGTAATGAAAATACTGAACAAGGAGATAAAAACGGCATTTGAGTTAATGGACAAGGGACTTCTCTATATGAAAATCGTAAAATCCGACAGAAGCGATTATGAGCCACATTTTTGATTGGATCTTTGCCCAATACCAGGAAACCCCAACCCATTTGGTGATATTGGAAATGATTGGGGTGGTTTTTGGATTTTTAAGCGTTTGGTACTCCAAGCGAGAAAACATTTTGGTATTTCCAACAGGTATTATTAATACTGCAATTTTTGTATACATTCTTCTGGTATTTGGTCTTTTGGGAGATATGTTGATAAATGCCTATTATTTTGTAATGAGCGTTTTCGGATGGTATGTCTGGACACGAAAGGTTGATGATACCCATTTTATTCCGATTACCACCACCACATCTAAAGAGAAAAACGGATCCGCAATATTATTTGTCTGTACCGTTGTCTTTGTTTGGGGCGTTTATCTGGTTTTTGATAAATTCGACAGTTGGACTGCCTACGTAGATACTTTTACAACTGCCATTTTTTTTGTTGGCATGTGGCTTATGGCCAAAAAGAAACTCGAAAATTGGATCTATTGGATCATTGGAGACGTAATATCCGTGCCACTATATCTCTACAAAGGCCTTATATTTACCTCACTGCAATTTTTTTTGTTCACAATCATAGCTATCTACGGATATAAAGCATGGAAGAAAAGCTTAAACAAGAGCCCGCAGACCTTATTAAGGTAGTATTGTTTGGCCCAGAGTCTACCGGTAAGACTACCTTGTCAGAACAGTTGGCGAGGCATTATAACACCGTATGGGTGCCAGAATATGCAAGAGAGTATCTACAGAACAAATGGAACAATGAACGCAAAACCTGTGAGCCCGAAGATTTGCTTCCCATAGCTGTTGGACAAATGCAATTGGAAAACAGTCTTACAAAAAAAGCAACGGATATATTGGTATGCGATACCGATCTTTTGGAGACAAAGGTATACTCCGAAGCTTATTACGTTGGTCATTGCGACCCTATTTTGGAAAAATTTGCCTTGGAAAACACCTATGACATTTACTTTTTAACTTATATAGATGTTCCTTGGGTACAAGACGATTTAAGGGACAAACCCAAGGAACGCGAGCGTATGTTTGCGTATTTCAAGGAGACTTTGGAAAAATATAAGCGGAATTTTGTTATTTTGAAAGGAAACAAGTCCATTCGATTACAAACCGCCATCCAGCACATTGATAAACTACTTGAAAAATGAGCAACTTTTCCGAGAACGATTTAAAACAAATTTTGAAAAAAGGGATAGAAGAGACTAAAATTCTAGACCAGATAGAAACTTTTAAGGAAGGAATTCCCTTTGTTAGATTAGAAGCAGCGGCAATAGTATCGCACGGAATTTCCAAGTTTTCCAAAGAAGAAGAAGCACAGTTGATTCACAAGTTTGAGGGTCGAAAAAAGGGATCTTCCTTGTTGAAGTTTGTTCCGGCCTCAGGGGCCGCCTCAAGAATGTTCAAGTCCTTGTTCAATTTTTTGGAAACATTTGATCCTAAGAAAGATACCTTGGCTTCCTATTTGAAATCTCCTAGCAATAAGGATATGAAGGTTTTTTTTGATGGATGGAGCAACTTTCCCTTTTATGAGAGCATAAAATCGAGAATTGAGGGTAAAGCCCATACCAAGGAGGAAGAGGCCTATTTCTTCGTTGAGGAAATGTTACTGTCCGAAGGCCTTAATTATGGATTTTACCCCAAAGGATTATTACCCTTTCATAGTTATGGGTCCTATGCATCTACCCCCTTTGAAGAACACCTAAAGGAAGGGGCTAAATATGCCAATGCTGCAGATGATGCCCATCTTCATTTTACAATATCGGAACAACACAGCGCTTTGTTCAAGTTAGAGTTCGAATCGATAAAAGAACGTGTTTCCAAGGAAACCAAGACCAACTTTCATGTAACGTACTCCTATCAAAAACCCGCTACGGATACCATAGCCGTTACCTTAGAGAACGAACCTTTTAGAAATTCTGATGGCTCTTTGTTGTTTAGACCCGGGGGTCATGGTGCCTTAATAGAAAATCTTAATGAACAGTTTGCCGATATAATTTTCATAAAGAATATAGACAACGTGGTGGTACCCAGATTTGCAAACAAAGTAGCCAATAGTAAAAAAGTGCTTGCCGGCCTACTTTTAAAAGTTCAGGCAACAGCGTTTCGTTATGCCAAGATGCTAGATAATGAAAGCATGTCCGCAGAGCAACTCAATAATATGAAACGGTTTTTGGAAGATGAACTTAACGCTAGGTTGTCCGAAAGTTTTTCTAGTTTCAGTATAGAAGAGCAGATAAGGATACTAAAAGACAAATTAAACCGGCCCATCCGTATTTGTGGAATGGTAAAGAATGAAGGTGAACCGGGAGGCGGTCCATTTTGGATACGCGATCGCAGTAATCACCTATCCTTGCAAATAGTGGAGTCTGCCCAAGTAGATATGTCAGATACAGAACAACTTAATATTTTTAAGAATTCTACGCACTTTAATCCTGTGGACATCGTTTGTGGTATAAAAAATCATAAAGGCGAGAAATACAATTTACTAAATTTTGTAGATGTTAAGCAAGGGTTTATTACACAGAAGACCAAGGAAGGCAGAGACCTTAAAGCGTTAGAATTACCTGGTCTATGGAATGGGGGTATGGCACACTGGAATACCATTTTTGTGGAAGTACCTATAGCTACCTTTAATCCGGTGAAGACAGTAAACGATTTGTTAAAGCCAGCACACCAAAAAAAGTAAGCGGCTTGTCTTAAAAGTGTGTAATTCTTACACGTTATCCTATGTACTTACACAGATTTACCCGTGCCGAGATATATCAATTACATTTTAAAACATTGATTATCAATGTATTATATTGATTTTTCCACTTCTCTTTAGTTGGCACTGTTTTTACTTTAATAAGTTATAATAAGTAAAAGTTTAACTTAAAAGAGCACAAGATGAAAAAATCACTGGTTGTAATGGCATTGACACTAGGAAGTATCGCAACAGTTTTGGCGAGCACCCCAAATTTAAATTATGAAACTCAAAACCTTGAAGTCTTTCAGGACTTTTCGGAAATTGGAATAGAACAATTGCCAGCACCCATAACGGAGGCTTTAGCAAAAGATCATCCAGGTGCTACAATTGCCAAAGCTTATGTAAATGGCGAATCACAATATAAATTGGAGATTACAAAGGAAGATGGTTCTATTGCAGAACTGTTTGCCGATGCAGAAGGGAATTGGTTAGAAATGTAAACAGATATTAACTATAGCGTTAATTAGTTTTTGGTTAGTTTGGTTTGAAAAGCCTCGATATTGGTATCGAGGCTTTTTTTGTGATAAGGGCCATAAGCGTTTATATTTTACACAGTTTTTTATAGGCTTACCCACAATTACACAACCCATAATATAGGGTCTAAAATTTAATTATTTGATTATCATACGGTTATACTTAAAATGAAGTTGTTGTCGGTTTTGGTATCATATTTTCAGTAGATAAAACAAGTTTAAAACAATAATTATAAAATAGAAAAGATGAAAAAATTAATTTTTGCAGCAGCATTTTCACTAGTAGGTTTAACGGCTTTCGCACAAGAAGCTGATGAGAGTCAGGCAGATGCAACAGAGGTTGTAGTTGCTCAGGACGATTTCGCTGAAATAGCGACAAGTGAATTACCAGAGGCGGTGGCCACGGCCGTAACAAAGAATTACCCAACAGCGACCATTAACAAGGCGTATGTTAATGAAGCTCAACAATACAAATTAGAGGTGTCCTTAGAAGATGGCACATCTGGAACCTTATATGCAGATGCAGAAGGTAATTGGATTGAAAAGTAGTATTAACTTGAGTTATTTGTTTTGTATCAAGTTGGTTTGGTTAGAAAGGGGTTGTCTTTGTACAACCCCTTTCTTTTATGATTTTTTTTAAAGAGATTAAAGCTTTCTTGGGTTATTTTTACGTAGATACCTAAAGTAAGAAAGTTTTATGCCCAAAATCTTGATTATTGAGGATGATGCTGCTTTTTGTCAAATGCTACAAAAGTTTTTGACCAAGCAGGGTTATGAAGTACAGGCCAGCTTTAATGCTGACAGTGCCAAGAAAATATTTAATGAAACTACCTTTGATCTGGTACTTACCGATCTAAGACTTCCTAACTACGATGGCATTCAGTTGCTCACAGAAATTAAGGATACTTCCCCAACTACCAATGTAATTGTAATGACCGGTTATGCCGAGGTTGGTACCGCGGTGGACGCAATGAAAAAGGGGGCTTATGACTACATTTCCAAACCATTTACCCCAGAGGAGATATTAATGGTGATAACCAGTTCCTTAAACCCCAAAGAAAATACCCGGGCCGCGGATACCGCGTTTCATAACTTAGGAGCATCTACCCAAAAAGTTATGGGTTTAAGCGATGCCTCCAAAAAACTTAGTGAGTATATAAGTTTGGTTGCCCCAACCAATATGTCCGTATTAATTTCTGGCGAAAGCGGTACCGGAAAAGAAGTTACCGCCAAGGCAATTCATGATACCAGTAAAAGAAATGGCCATAATTTTGTTGCTGTTGATTGTGGGGCGGTTCCAAAAGAAATAGCGGCCAGCGAATTTTTTGGTCATATAAAAGGAAGTTTTACCGGGGCAATTGAAGATAAAATAGGTCATTTTGAAGCTGCCAATGGAGGTACCCTATTTTTGGACGAAATAGGAAACCTTACCTATGAAAACCAGGTACAACTTCTAAGGGCTATTCAGGAACGAAAGATTAAAAGAGTGGGCAGTACAAAAGAGATCCACGTTGATGTACGTATCATTGCTGCCACCAACGAAGATCTATTGGATGCTGTTGATAGGGGAAGCTTCCGAGAAGACCTGTATCACAGGTTAAATGAATTCTTCATAGAGATACCGTCCTTAAAAGAAAGGTCGGATGACCTTACATTGTTCGCAGATCTTTTTCTTAAAAAGGCCAATGAAAGTTTAAACAAAAATGTTTTGGGCTTTTCGGACCAGGTCTTGGAATACTTTAATCAGTACAATTGGCCAGGAAATCTTAGAGAACTAAAGAATGTCATTAAAAGGGCAGTCTTGCTTACAAGCAACGATTTTATAGCGTTAGATGCACTTCCAAAAGAAATTACCTCGGGCAGTGCACAAAAAACTATGGGAGAGGATTTTTCAAAAGCCGCTTATGAGAAAGACCAAATTCTAAAGGCTCTTAAAAAGACCAATTTTAATAAATCTAAAGCTGCCAAGCTATTGCAGGTAACAAGAAAAACGCTCTACAACAGAATTAATCACTATAACTTGGACTTCTAGAGAGGTAGGCATTCATCGCCAGAATTAAAGCGGTAACCCTATGTTTTAGTGCAGTAAAATCTGTCTTTAACTTTTTGGGATCCGCACTGATGGCATCTAGTTGCTCTAAAGTTTCCAACATAGGAACAATTTCGTTGGCTTCCAACTGTCGTAACATAGGTAACATACGATGTGCAATGGCCTTAACTTCTTTGTAATTACCTACAACAATAGACTCGTTAAGTGCATCCATATTCTTCGTTGTATCCGCTATAAGAGTATGCAGAACATCATGCAAAGCCTCCCTATCCGTACCCAGAAAAGAGGATATAGATCTAAGGTTAAACAAACTACTATTACTTTGTTCGTCAACGCTTGGTTGCACTACGGATGTATGTAAAACAACCTTTGGAAAAAGATGGCCTAGCTTCTGCACAAATGCGGCCCGGGTAAAAGGTTTTTGAAGCACTCCAGAAAATCCGGAAGATAAATACACCTCTTGCTCCAAATCCTTTCTGCCTGTCATAGCAATTACGGGTTGATCAGTATAATGATGGTATTTGCCAGATTTTAACGCCTCCAGTACTTTAAAACCATCGGTGGAGGGCATTTGAATATCAGTTAGAACAACATCATACGACAACTTCATGGAATGGGTAATGATATTAAAATCATTGAAGATATGCGCGGATAATTGTAAACTTTGACAAACTTCCTTCAAAAGTTGTAGCATGCCGGGATCGTCATCTAGGATTAAGATAGAAAGGTCCTTTAAGGAGTAAGTACTTGTTCTTTTAGGAGTTTTCAGAGGCTTGTCAGAAAACTTCAAGGGCAAAGTTAAAGAGAATACACTTCCCTTTTGTTCTTCGCTCTCAACACTAATTGACCCACCCAATAGATTGGCAAGTTTTTTGGAGATGGTGAGGCCTAGGCCATACCCGCCATATTGGCGTTCCGTATTATCGCCTGCCTGCGTAAACTCGTTAAAAATATGCTCTTGTTTTTCTTTTTTAATCCCAATACCGCTGTCAATTACGCGTATTACAACAATGTCCTTACCGTGTGCATCTACTTTTTGTTGCGCTTTTATTTTGATAAACCCTTCATGGGTAAACTTATACGCGTTAGCAAGGAGATTGGTCAATATTTGGCGTACTCTTAAAGGGTCGCCCAATATGGCATGATCTAGTTGAGGATCAATATTAATGATAAGATCCAGCTTTTTTTGTCGGTGAATAGCTTCAAGATTTTCGGCCGTATCCTGTAGGAGTTCGGAAAGTTTAAATGCCGTTTTTTCAGTTTTGATCTTCCCAGCTTCCAGTTTGGAAAAATCCAACAGGTCGTTCATAAGCCTATCCACGTAGAGCGATGCCGATCTAACTTTGTCCAAATAACCAATCTGTGTGTTTGTAAGCGATGTATTTTCCATGAGCTCTGCATAGCCGGTAATAGAATTTAAGGGGGTACGTAGATCGTGGCCTACGGTAGAGATCAATTGTTCCCTACTTTTTAAGAGCGATTCCGAATATTTTTTCTCCTTTTCCAGCTTTTGGCGGTATGTCTGTACCCTCCAATAGTCCCTAGTTATCAGAAAAGTAAAGAATGCAACGATTACGAACCCCAACAAAGCGGCAAACCCGGCCAAACGGATACTTCTTCTAAAAGCGGTTTGTCTTTTGAGGTTGTCATTGTATGTATTGATCATGATCTCTCCTTCAAAAGCGGTGATAATACCCCGTAGTTGTTGGGAGAGTTCCATGTCGTTTTGGTTAAGGGCGGTCTCCTTCCTAGCCAAGGATTTTTGTGTTTTAGTGTCGCTGGCTTTCGCCTTATCCAATATGGACTTGGAAGCGGAAAGTACCGAATCTATTTTATTTACCTCCGACATGTCCGAGGTATTGTCCGGGATGTTCTGGTTTAAATAGGCTACCCAATCCTCTAGAATTTTACGCTTATAAGGCTCTAATTTGTCAGGATCCTTATTAAAGTTTTCAATGGTAAGTTTTCCAAAAGAAGCTTCCATTTTGTTTAATTCTTCCAAGGCATCGTCTATGGAACTACCGGGTGCAGTCTTTATTTTAAGGTCTAAAAGTTGGTTGCCATTGCTTACTTTTTCCTTGAGCAATATGCCCACGCTATCCAATAACCGTATCTGTTGTTCACTTCCCGTAAGTTGTTTAAGAATTTCTATTTGCTCCAAAACCGAATCAATTTTTCGGGAATAAGCCCTAAAATTTCTCTTGGTCTTGGTCTGTAACGCTAATTTGGATAGGCTTTCGGCCTCATAAAGCTCTGTGAGCAACGATCCTGTCCTCAATAATTTGGCATCGTTTTCCTCGGAAACCTTTGTGGATAAAAAAACACGTATTTCAGAAAAAATAAAGAACCCCACCACCAATGCCAGACAACCCAATACAAGGTAGCTGAACATTATCCTAAGTGTAAATTTGTTTTTGGTCTTGTTCATTATAGGTATTGCAATAAGGGGGCTTACTATATCTACGTAGTCGATGGCCCTAGGGTTTATTTGATAAGGTTAATTATTTATTACATTTTGTTATGAAATAAGAAAGTGGCGCGGTAACTTTGCGCCATCTCAAAGGGGTGCTTGCTTAAAAGCGGGCTGAGATTATACCCAATGAACCTGGGCGGGTAATGCTGCCAAGGGATGACGCAAGTCACCATTAGGAATTTCCAACGTTTCCGAGGAAACAAAAAATCAAGTTTAACAAGAATAATAGCCCCTTTTATTCGTAGATAATCTTTACGAATGAAAACTATATTCAAAAAAATGGCTCTTTTTGGCCTAACTGCGGGCGCGGTAAACGCCCAAGAACAACCCAATGATTCTTTAGTGGGTAAAAAGATTGTACTGGATGAGGTACTGGTATCCGCTGTGCGTGTCACCAAGACATCACCAGTTACCTTTACCGATGTAAAAAAGGAACAGATTCAATCTCGTAACCTAGGACAGGATATTCCTGTGCTCCTTAATTTTTTGCCATCCGTGGTTTCTACCTCCGATGCTGGTGCAGGTGTAGGTTATACAGGAATCCGAGTAAGGGGAAGCGACGCCACCAGGGTAAATGTAACCATCAATGGTATTCCTTATAACGATGCCGAATCACATGGCACTTTTTGGGTTAATATGCCCGATTTTGCATCTTCTACCGAAAGCTTGCAGCTGCAACGTGGGGTTGGGACCTCTACAAACGGAACAGCTGCTTTTGGGGCCAGTTTAAATCTTTTGACCACCAAAGTAGAACAAGAACCATTTGGGGAGATTTCTTCTTCAGTAGGGAGTTTTAATACCCTTAGGAATAACATTAGGTTTAGTTCTGGGTTGTTGAACGACCATATTGAGATTTCCGGACGATTGTCCAGAATAACCTCGGATGGTTATATAGACAGGGCTTCTTCGGAACTAGACTCCTATTTCTTACAGGGTTCCTATGTGGACGACAATACATTGATAAAGGCCTTATTATTTGGGGGACATGAGGTTACATATCAATCTTGGTTTGGAGTAGATGCCGAGGTGCTTGCGGCCGATAGAACCTTTAACCCGGCAGGGATATATACCGACGAGAACGGAAACACGCAATTTCATGATAATCAGGTAGATAATTACAAGCAAGACCATTTTCAGTTGCATTGGAACGAACAGGTATCCGATACCTGGAGCACCAATATTGCATTACACTATACCCATGGACGAGGGTTTTTTGAGCAATTTAGGGAAGATGATGACTTTGGCACCTATGGTTTTGAACCATTAAACGTAAATGGCGAGCTGGTAAATACTACCGACGTCATAAGGAGGCGCTGGTTAGACAATGATTTCTACGGTACTACGTTTTCTGGCAACTATACGGATAGCATGGTAGATTTAATTTTTGGTGGAGGATGGAACAAATATGAAGGAGACCATTTTGGAGAAATAGTCTGGGCCAGATTTGCCGGGGATTCCAATATAAGGGACAGGTATTACGAGGATAATTCCACAAAGACCGATCTTAACCTTTTTACCAAGGCCAATTACAAATTAGACAAGCATTGGAGTATATATGGTGATCTACAATACAGAACAGTAGGATATAGGGCAAATGGGGAAGATACAGGCTTGGTAGATGATACCTTTAACTTCTTTAATCCTAAGGCTGGTATTACTTATGATATGAATACCAACAATAATTTCTACTTTTCTTTTGCCATAGCCAACAGGGAACCCAACCGAAACGACTATGAAAATGGAAACCCAAAGCCCGAAAAGTTAAACGATTTTGAGCTTGGTTGGCGCTATGTAACGCCCAATGTACAAGTAAATACAAACCTATATTATATGGGGTACAAAGATCAGTTGGTACTCACCGGAGAGCTCAACGATGTTGGTGCTCCGTTACGAGCCAATGTGGGAGATAGTTATCGTCTGGGGCTAGAAGTAGATGCTAACCTAAATTTGGGAGATCATTTTAAAATACAACCTAACATAGCGCTAAGCACCAACAAGAATAAAGATTTCTTGTTTCAGCGCGATGGGGTCTTGGAGAATCTGGGAGATACAAATATTTCGTTTTCCCCTAACGTAATTGTTGGCAATATGTTTACCTATATGCCAAAAGAAAATCTTCAACTTTCGGTATTGACCAAATATGTTGGAAAACAATATATGGGCAATATAGATGCCGAAAGTTCGGTTTTGGATGCATATTCCCAGACCGATTTCAACGTACAATATGTAATCACCACCGATTCCTTTATTAGAAGCATTACGCTATCTGGTTTAATCAACAATGTGTTTAATTCGCTCTATGAATCCAATGGCTTCTTCTTCACATTTGATGAGGCTTCCGGTACCGGAGACATCACCACTGTTGAAGGAGCGGGTTTTTATCCGCAGGCGGGTACCAATTTCCTTATGGGGGCCACCTTAAGGTTTTAACAGGTTACCACAAATGATGCACTTCTGGTTTTATAAGTGTTCCGTAAATACGATCTACGGCTTTTTGTTGCTCTTCGGTCAAAGAAATATGATCAGAGGCCAGCACATTGGATTTCAAATGATCTAATTTGGATGCACCCGGAATTATACATCCAACTTCATCAAAATCTAGTATCCAGCGCAAGGCAATGGGTGCTAGGTTTTGGCTGTTGGGAAAGATAGTCCTTAGCTGTTCCACAGCTTGCAAGCCTACATCATAAGGCACTCCGGAAAAGGTTTCGCCTTTATCGAACCCTGCGCCATCCCTATTAAAAAAACGATGGTCTTGTTTATCAAAAATGGTATCCTTGGTAAATTTTCCGCTAAGCAATCCGCTAGCCAGGGGAACCCTAACAATTATTCCTACATCCCTGTTTTGTGCTTCTTGGAAAAATAGTTCACAAGGTCGCTGCCGAAACATATTAAAAATGATCTGCACGGTCGTAACATTTGGGAACGCTATCCCTTTTAGAGCTTCTTCCACCTTCTCCACACTAATACCCAAATTTGCAATCTTTCCTTCGTCCTTTAGACGATCAAAGAGTTCAAATATTTCCGGGCGGTAATATACTTCAGTAGGTGGGCAATGCAGTTGAATAAGGTCTAACCGTTCTAAGCCGGTATTTCTAAGACTGTCCTCAACAAATGTACGAAGTACCTTTGGGGTGTAATTCTCATTGATGTGGGGATTAATTTGTCTCCCGCACTTAGTGGCAAGATAAACGTTCTCTTTTCTACTTCTAATAACCCTGCCAACGGCTGCCTCACTGGCACCGGCTTCATATACATCGGCTGTATCTATAAAGTTGATACCGCTATCTATGGCCTCGTTGAGTATTTTTTCGGCAGTATTATCATCAAATCCTGAACCCCAAGTGCCACCTACCTGCCAGGTGCCCAAAGATACTTCCGAAACGTTAAAACCAGTTTTTCCAAGCCGTCTATAATTCATGCTTAATGTATTTAAAAGAATTTGGTTTGATCAATCTTAGTTGGAAATGGTAACCACGTTTCCACTAATAGTGGCACGGTATTCCAACATATCATAAAAACGGCCTTCCCCTTCGGGTTTGTTTAGGAGTTGGCCCGTAAATAAGCTGTACTCATAATCTTCACAGGAACAGATGGCCGTTTGCCCACTTAGTTCCGTTGTAGAACAAGAATTTGGGGCATGGTTTGGGCAACTTGCCTCAAAGACCCTAAATTGGTTGAAACCTATATTTATTACAAAGGCGCCTCGGGTGCCTACCCCTACATTGTCCACGTAAATTGCGTTGCCGGTATTGGTAAGCGGGCTATATTCTGGAAGATTTAAATTAAGGTCAAAACGAAAACCGATTTCTTGTAGAAAGGGGTTTCTTTCTGATCGATCACCGTTGCAGGAAAAGATCAAAACAATAAAAATGAAACCCAATAAATGCCGCATAAACCCTTTGTATTTAAGAAGATGTTAGACAAAAGTGAACAAAAAATATGTATATTTGCGTTAAATCCTCGCTAAAAAACCTATGCTACGCATGGTCCAAGTAGGGGATTTTCCTATTTATTAAACGATGACGATATGAGTAACGTATCTTACTATACGGCGGAGGGGTTAAAAAATTTACGGGAAGAGCTAAACCAGCTTAAGGATGTAGAACGCCCAAAAGCGTCACAAGCTATTGCAGAGGCCAGGGATAAGGGAGATTTGTCCGAAAACGCGGAATACGATGCGGCCAAGGAGGCCCAAGGTCTATTAGAGTTGAAAATTTCCAAATTAGAGGAAACATTGGCCAATGCAAGACTAATAGACGAATCTCAATTAGATACTTCAAAGGTGCTTGTTTTATCTACCGTAAAGCTTAGGAACCAAACAAATGGTATGGAAATGTCATATACTTTGGTGGCCGAAAGCGAGGCCGATCTTAAATCCGGGAAAATATCTGTGACTTCACCTATAGGTAAAGGACTTTTGGGGAAAGAAGTTGGCGATGTGGCAGAGATAAAAGTACCGAATGGGGTACTGAAATTCGATATTTTGAAGATTACTAGGTCTTAGAAACACTTAAATCTTTATATTTAGTCCTGTCAAACTTTGACAGGATTTTTTGTATCAGCCTAAACCAAACCACTATGGCAAGCATATTCACCAAAATTATAAATGGGGAAATCCCCTGTTATAAAATAGCCGAGGACGAGGAAAATTTTGCGTTTTTGGATATTAACCCAAATGCCAAAGGACATACCCTATGTGTTTCAAAAAAAGAAGTGGATAAAATTTTGGATTTGGACCAAAGCGCTTATTTGGGCTTAATGGCCTTTGCAAGAAAAGTAGGCAAAGCCATTGAAGCAACGGTAGATTGCAAACGGGTTGGTATAACGGTTATTGGTTTGGAAGTTCCCCATGTGCACGTTCATCTAATTCCTTTGAACGATATGAAGGATGCAAGCTTTCAGCATAAGGTATCCCTTAGTGCGGACGAGTTTAAGGAGATTGCGGAAAAAATAAGGACTAAAATTGAATAACCCCCTCCAAATAAAGATATGCACTACTTGCTACTAGAGCTATTAGCAACAGTACCAGCGCATAGAAAAGCGGTTTAAATTTTAGTGATTTTTTTTCGGGATGGGCCATCTTCTGATAATAATCAAAAACACGCTCAATGTCCTGGGTCCAATTTACCGGATAGATGGTAGAGCTACATTTTTTGCAAGTAATGGCGTTGGATACTTCCCCGGTAGTTCTATGGAATAGCCGACTATATTTATGCTTTTGATAGAAAGTGAGCTTCAATTCTTGGTTAAAGCATTCGGGGCAGTTGTTGGTAAGGTCAGCTTCTTTTATTACCTCTAATTTTTCCTTGGACATAACTACGTATTTACCTTTAGGGATATTTGCATTACAGTGCCCCCTTTGTTGGAAGAAAGCACTTTTATTTTACCATCATGGTATTCTTCAACAATCCTTTTTACCAAAGACAATCCTAATCCCCATCCCCTCTTCTTAGAGGTGAAACCCGGATTAAAAATCGTTTGGAAATCGCTCTTTGGAATTCCATGGCCCGTATCGGATACCGTAATATTTACGTAATTTCCGCTAGGATTGATCTCGATGGCAATATTTCCTTTACCACGCATGGCATCAATTCCATTTTTCACCAAGTTTTCAATGGTCCAATTGTATAAGGACGGATTTAATAGAACAGGTAACTCATCGACCTTGGAATCAAAGGAAAAGCTAACCAACTTGGAACTTCTTAGCTTAAGATATTCATATGCTTGATGCGTTTCCCCAACAATATCTCGACTGTCCAATTTTGGGGAAGACCCTATTTTAGAAAAACGTTCCGTAATGGTCTCTAAACGCGAAATGTCTTTTTCTATCTCCTTTGTAATTTCCGGATTGATCTTTTCACTCTTTAGCAATTCGTTCCAACCTAGTAAAGATGTTAACGGGGTACCTATCTGATGTGCAGTTTCCTTGGCCATCCCAGCCCAGAGTTTATTCTGTTCAGAAGCCTTATTTGTCTTGAAGAAAAAGAATATGACCGCACCAAACAAGAAAATAATAAGTAGCAAGGCAATGGGATAATATTTTAGTTTGTTCAACACCTCGGAATTTCCGTAATAGAGCGTAGCCAAATGCTCTCCGTTATAGTCTATGGAAACCGGAGTATTCTCTGCCCCAAATCTTTTGATCCTTTTTCTTAGAAAAACAGTATCCTCTGGGGTATTATCTGGCATGTTGTTTATTTTAATGGAACCATCCTTGTTTACCAATATCATTGGTGTAGAGGTGTTGTTCTGAAAAATCTTTACATGGAGGTTACCCAAATCCCGATCTTCTGAAGATTGTAACAGTTCTGATTGTGCAGTGGCCCAAATCTCCATTTTAAGGCGCTCCTCTTCCTTAAATTTTTTAAAAAAACTGTTGGTGTTCCATAAGATTAGACTAACAATAATGAAAGAAGACACCAAGAGAATGATGTTGGCCGTTTTCTTTTTGGGATTAATTACCATCCTAACCGTTTATTATGTCTAAATATAGCGCAAATTGATAAAACATAGCGCATTTGGAGCTCTCCTTATTATTTCAAATAGTATACAATTTACGTACCTTTGTACCTTATGGCCAAAATGATTTCCATTCTTCCTTCAGAGGTTTCCACTGCACAGTTGCACGGCTATCTTTTGGGGGCTATAGCACCTAGACCCATAGCTTTTGCGAGTACTATGGATGAGCATGGAAGACCCAATTTGTCTCCCTTCAGCTTTTTTAATGTTTTTAGTGCAAATCCGCCAGTGATGATCTTTTCGCCAGCGCGAAGAGTACGAAATAACACGGTAAAACATAGCTTGGAAAATGTACTAAAGACCAAGGAGGTAGTAATAAATGTGGTAAATTATGACATTGTACAGCAGATGTCCTTGGCAAGCACAGAATATGCAAAAGGGGAGAACGAATTTATAAAGGCCGGGCTTACCATG
This sequence comes from Spongiimicrobium sp. 3-5, assembly GCF_046557915.1. Taxonomy (NCBI): domain Bacteria; kingdom Pseudomonadati; phylum Bacteroidota; class Flavobacteriia; order Flavobacteriales; family Flavobacteriaceae; genus Spongiimicrobium; species Spongiimicrobium sp. 3-5. The sequence continues at coordinate 264,813 of NZ_JBHEBG010000001.1, read as the reverse complement.
TTGAAGTCAGATATGGTTAAACCACATAGGGTTGCAGAATCACCGGTACAGTTTGAATGCAAGGTCACAAAAGTAGAAGCCCTGGGGAAAGAAGGAGGTGCCGGCAATCTTATTTTTTCAGAAGTGTTAAAAATTCATGTTTCCGAATCGGTACTAAACTCAAAAGGGGCAATAGATCAGTATAAAATAGATTTGGTTGCGCGTATGGGAGGTAATTGGTACAGTAGAGCCAATAAAGGCATGTTCGAAGTTCCAAAACCTTTAACCTCAAAAGGAATAGGCGTGGAGAGTATTCCCGCAAATATTAGGCTTAGCAAAGTGCTTACAGGAAATGATCTGGGCATGCTCGGAAATGTGGAAAGCATACCTTCTTTAGAGGAAATAAAGAAATTTGTAATGTCTTCAGTGGCCATAAAGACAGTCGTAAGCGCGGATGATGAAGAACAATTACATAGATTGGCACAAGAATATTTACTTAATAATGAAGTACTCTCCGCTTGGAAAGTACTGTTAGCAAATACATAGAAAATGGAAGTACAAGGTAAAATTAAATTAATTGATGAAACTAAAACCTATGGAAACAATGGTTTTAGAAAACGTGAAGTGGTGATTACAACCGAAGAACAATACCCGCAACATATTATGGTAGAATTTGTTCAGGATAAATGTGATCTTTTAAATAGCTATAGCGAAGGACAAGACGTAAAGATAAGTATCAACCTAAGAGGCAGGGAATGGACAAATGCCCAGGGAGAAACCAAATATTTCAACTCAATTCAGGGGTGGCGTATAGAGAGCCTACAAACCGAAGCAGGAGCAGATAATATTCCTCCGGTACCACCAATGGAAGCTTTTGAACCGGCCGACAATCTAAATGAAGAAGATCATGATGATCTTCCATTTTAGTTAGATTGTACATCTTCGTTTAACAGAACTGTTTATATAAAGGATTGGTTGTGTTCATTTGACTAAAGTTTTAGCTCCATAACAGTTATAAAAAAGGGGACTATCAAAAAAATAATAAAAAGAGCAACGCTATGTTCTTTTTAAGCGAAAAATTAGAATTTCCGCCGGTAGAAGAAGCCAATATGGAAGGTTTGTTGGCCGTTGGAGGTGATTTGTCTCCAGAACGTCTTCTATTGGCCTATAGAAATGGCATTTTTCCATGGTTTAGTGAAGATACCCTAATTCTTTGGTGGAGCCCAGACCCTAGAATGGTACTCTTTCCGGAAAAGATCAGGATATCCAAGAGTATGCGGAAGATACTGGCAAGCAATCGGTTTAAGCTGACTAAAAACCAAAAATTTGAGGAAGTACTTTTGCAGTGCGCCAACATAGCTAGGGACGGGCAAGAAGGTACATGGATAACCACCGAAATGCAATTCGCCTACAAGAGATTGCACCGGCAAGGCTATGCCGTATCCTATGAGGTATGGGAGAATAGCAACTTGGTCGGTGGTTTGTATGGTGTAGATCTTGGAAATGTGTTTTGTGGAGAGAGTATGTTCAGCAAAACCAGTAATGCCTCTAAATTTGCTTTAATCAAATTAGCTGGGGAACTACAAAAAAACGGCTATAAATTCATAGACTGTCAGTTACATACCAAACATTTGGAAAGCCTTGGAGCCGAAGAGATTCCTAGGACGCAATTTGTGAAATTACTAAAGGGAAAAAATTAGGGAGGAAAGAACAAAGAGCGTGTTTTCCGTATTCTTGGTATAGTCTTCAAACCGATATTCCAATCCGGTCTGAAGTTTTGTTTTTTTGGCTAATAACCATCCCAGATTTATGGTAATCCGCTGATCGTACATGGGAGCGTTAGACCGTGCCAGGCTTAGGAGGCTTTCAATTGCTCCAACCAAATATGGCTCTCCTATATCTAATTTCTCTCCCTGCAATGGCGTATCCAATGCGAAACGATAGCGAAATCTGTGCATGGTGAGGGAAGATGTAATTCGCTGTTCTACCCTAAATCTATGCCCCAGTCTAACATTACCCCATTTATGCACAACGTTAAACTGCTGGGTAAGTCTTAGTTCATTTTGTTTTTCATCTTCAAAAATTGCTCGGAATCTATATTGAATTCCAAATCCGAAACTCTTGTTATCGCTTGTTTTGAAAGTTGAGAAATGAGCTAGGTCAATCTGTCTTGCCTCCAATCGAACGGTTTCGCTTTTGTATATATAATTGCGTTGGCTAACAGAAAAATTGTGAGAATAATCATCGGTTAGCTTATAATTAAGCGCTATTTGCGGTTGCCAGTATCCTGTAAAATGTTCTTGGGCCCTTAAAAAAGATAAGTTTAACAATATAAATATAAAGACCCCCTTTTTAATATAGGACATGATCATAATTTGCAGGAAGCGACTTTCGGATTTTTATAAAATTCCCAGAGGCGTCAAAAAGGACCTCGAAAAGCTCAAAATTTTTCCGCTTTTTTCCGGCTACGATGATTTCGTAATTCAGCGAAGGAATCAAAAGGTTTTGAAATGCATTTCTTAAAGTTTCCTCAGAGGTTTGATGACCCGAGGTGGTGTATTGCTGTTGTATTTTTCGAACTTTGGTCTTTTTAAAGTTCTTGTTGAGGTATGCTTTTATGTTTGCCCAACTTTCATTGGGTAAATCAATCTCGCTTATCGTTATTTCTACATCCTCTAGGTTCCCATTTTCATCAAACTCCACACTATAATGCAACCGATCTTTTTTAAATTTTACCTCAAAGCTGGTTTTGGCACTATCAAGTTCCCTATAAAACCTCACTCGTTTTGCTCCTTCTAGCTTAGCCTCCACAAATGCCAAGGCATTCTTGGGAAACTGTTTCTTAAGGATACGATGTTCCCTTTCGTATTTGTTTTGTGCAAAAACACCAAAGCTTATGAAAAGAAAGAGTATTAAAAATAGACTATACTTCATCATACCTAAAACAATTTACCTCATGATCATTCACCATACCGGTAGCTTGCATAAGTGCATATACCACCGTACTACCCACAAATTTAAAGCCTCTTTTTTTAAGATCTTTGCTTAAAATATCCGATAACTCAGTTTTGGCAGGGGCATCCTTATAATGCAGCAGGGAGTTTTTTACGGGGGTACTATTAACAAACCCCCAAATGTACTTACTGAAACTACCAAATTCTTGTTGTACCACTAAAAAAGCCTGCGCATTGGAAACTGTTGCCCTAACCTTTAGTTTATTCCTTACAATGCCTGCGTTTTGCAATAATTCTTGAATTTTGGGTTCGTTGTACGTTGCAATTTTGTTGTAATCAAAATTGTCGAAAGCGTTTCTAAAATTCTCGCGTTTCCTAAGTATGGTAATCCAACTTAACCCTGCCTGAAAGGTTTCCAATACCAAAAATTCGAACAACATCTGTTCATCTCTCACTGGCACGCCCCACTCCAGGTCGTGATAAGATTCGTAGAGTTCGTCACCAACACACCAGCCACATCTATGTTTTTCCATAATAGTTTGCCCCCTAGGTTAAGTTATTAAAATTAATGGCAACATCAATTATCGTTTATAAGTGTCTTGGGTTAAAATTAAAAAACGAAACCTTTGGGCAATAAAATTTGGGAGCTATTTTTTAAAAAGTTTGAATAATAAACAAATAAAGAGGCATCCCCAAGGTAATGTTGAAGGGGAAGGTAATTGCCAAGGCCATGGGAATGTATAAACTTGGATTTGCTTTGGGGACTGCCAACTGCATGGCCGCAGGAACCGCAATATAGGAAGCGCTTGCCGCCAGTATGGCAAAAAGGAACCGGTTGCCCAGTCCGTCTATAAAAGTACCACTCACAACGGCCACCAAACATCCATTTATTATGGGAACTATTATAGCGAACAAGAAGGCGAACCAACCTTTTTTAAGAAAGGTAGAAAGTTTTTTACCGCTGGTTATACCCATGTCCAAAAGGAATACGGCCAAAAACCCCTTAAAAATGTCCGTAGTGAAGGGTTGAATACCCCTTGCCTGTTGCTCGCTGGCCATAAACCCGATGATTAAACTTCCCAGAATAAGCAATACGCTGCCATTGGTTAGTGAATGTCTAAACACGCCATTTAAAGCTACACCTTCTTTTTTTTTGTTTTTGGTAAAAAAAGCAATCAATAGCACGCCTATGATGATCGATGGCGCTTCCATCAGTGCCATTACCGCTACCATATGCCCGCCAAAGTCTATTTGTTCCATTTCTAGAAACGAAACCGCCGTAACAAAGGTTACAGCACTTACAGAGCCGTATGTAGCAGCAATTGCCCCCGAATTCTCCACGGTAAACTTTCTTCTTAAAATGAAATAGGTGTATACGGGTACCAGCAGTGCAAGCACAATTCCTAGTACAAGCGACCAAAGTATTTCCATGTTTAGGTTGCTATGGGCCAACTCTTGTCCTCCCTTGAAACCAATGGAAAATAAAAGGTACAAGGAGATAAATTTTGATGAATTTGAAGGTATTTCCAAATCGCTTTTTAGTTGAACGGCGATTATTCCAAGAAAGAAAAAAAGAAGGGCAGGGTTGGTAAGATTGTCAATTAATAAATGTAGATCCATTTAAAGGTTTAGTACGGTTTTTGTTATTTTTCAAAGTAATTTCTATGTTGCTATCTATTTCAATCTCAAAACCTTGATCCCTTGCAATTACCACTAGTTCCGTAACCATTTTTTTAGCTTTTGTCAATTCGGTTATACGCTGTTCAGAACGTTCTTGGTCTTCGGTACTGCCTTTTTTAAGGTTCAATGATTGTATGGTATGAAATTTTATTTTGTCATTGATCAATGATAATATTACATCGGCGGCGTCCGCTGGTTCAAAAGCACCCTTTACCAATTTTATGCTTTTGGCCATGAACGCCGTTCCAATGTTTTTCTGCTTCTGCACCGTGGCTTTATTGCCAAGTATCAATTTCCGCGCCCTAAGCAGTAACTTCTTCATCATTTTATGCCATCCGTTATTGCTTAAGATCATTGTTTCCCAACGTCCTTACCAGAAGTATGCAGGAAAGTATGGATCCGGACACCAAAAGTTTGTCCATAAACATATTGTTGTTTAAGTAGCTGAAGAGCATAATTATTGCAAATATTAGTAAGCCTAGGCTTTGGTAAAACTGTAATTTTGATCGAAACATATTTTGTTTTTAAAGATGATTTTTTAGTGTAGTGGGTTTAAAAGACACTCGATAAACTTGCCCATTATGGTGCATATTGTCTCTTTGAAACTTTTATACGGCGGTGGTTATTTCCAATACCCCGTTAATCCTTAGTTTGTTGCCATTGTGCCTAACACTTGCTATAAACGCTTTGGCGATATCTTTTTCTTTCTCTAACTCTTTAATACGGCCGTCAGTATAAGAAGTAGGAGTGTCGCAGTTGCCTTCATAAAGTTTTAGCCTTTGTAGTTTGTGAAAATTGATTTTTTCCTCTAAAAGAGAAACAACCACATCTAGTGCCTCAAAGGGTGTAAATTCTCCCTCTACCAATTGGATTTTCTGCACTGTTTTCACTTCTTTTTCTAATTCTAAAGTTTTCATGGATAAATGTTTTATGTTTATATTTTTGTGTGGATTAACAGACCACGCAGCAAAGTTCTCATATTAAATTCATTAATTTTTATTTATATTTATTATGTAATACATTAATATATCTTATGAATTATACTTTACATCAGCTGCAAATTTTTCTGAAAGTGGCACAAAATCAGAGCATTACCAAGGCATCAGAAGAGTTGTATCTTACCCAGCCGGCGGTTTCCATTCAACTGAAAAATTTTCAGGATCAGTTTTCCATCCCCTTGACCGAGGTCGTAGGCAGAAAATTGTACATAACCGAGTTTGGACAGGAGATTGCACTGGCCGCGGAAAAAGTTTTGAACGAAGTACATTCGCTAGATCACAAAACGCTTGCATATAAAGGACAACTCGTAGGGCGCCTTAAGATCTCCGTGGTGTCTACCGCAAAATACGTTATACCTTATTTCTTATCCAATTTTATGAGCAAGCATCCTGGCGTGGATCTTGTTATGGATGTTACCAATAAAGCTAAGGTTATTGAAAGTCTGGAACAGAACGATGTTGATTTTGCCATGGTCTCCGTTTTGCCAAAAAAGATGAAGATAGAGCGTATAGAACTTATGCAGAACAAACTTTTCTTTGTAGGTAGCGCTGCTGCAAACATAGATAGCAAGCAGGGTAGGAAACGGCTTTTTGAGCAGTTGCCACTAATTTTTAGAGAACAAGGTTCGGCCACCCGCAATGCTATGGAAAGTTTTATTTTCAAAAGCGGATTGTCTATACAGAAGAAAATAGAATTAACCTCCAATGAGGCTGTAAAACAGGCCGTTATTGCTGGTTTGGGTTATTCTATTATGCCCCTGATTGGAATTAAGAATGCTTTAAAAAACAAGGATGTCCAAATTATCCCGGTAAAAGGCCTCCCCATAAGCACTACCTGGAATCTCATCTGGTTGAGGTCTAAAAAACTTTCGCCCGCGGCTATGGCATTTAAGGAATATATTAATACTGAAAAAGATAGTATTATTAAAGAAACCTTTGATTGGTTTGAGGCGTACTAGCTCAATAATGGGAAGAGGCTAAATTTCTTTTGTATTTTCCATTAGTTCTTTGGCCTGATGGATATCTGCGTAAACAATGGGCAAGGAGTAGAGTAAAGGCATATTCTTAGGGTATTTGTTTCGTAGCTCCTCATTAATGGCACTAAAAAGCAGTGCCTTGGTCTTACCAATAATCAATGTTTGTTTTGAGCTTCCCAACGTATTGCCGCCTTTTTTTCTTTCATAAACGGTTTTCTCCGATACGGTAGCATTGTAAAGCAGATTTTTGGTAATTAAGGTATTAATGATTTGCATTGCCTGAGGTTTGGTTTTAGTAATGATGTGCACCAAGATCATAATTTTAAGTGTTTGGGTAAAGAGCGCTGACTGTATTGTAATATAGTAAAACAGTGCCCTTGCCTTAAAAAAGCGCCAGCCTGAGGACACCCTGTTTATTTAGCGAACACTAATTTGGGTCGGCTGGCGCACCAGAGAACTGTTTACATTTTTAAAAGAACATCATCATTTGTTCAATCAGTAGGAGTTAAACTACTATTTGTTATCGCTGATATATTGTCCGTTACACGGTTTATTTTCGCCTTAACTATAGGGTATTTTCCATAGAAGTTGTTACCATCTTGTCTTCTAAGGGTTAAAAGTATGCGTCCGTCTAAAAGTTCTTCCTTTCGTTCAATGATTAAACTGCTCCCATAAATGTTTATGATATTCACTGTAGAATCTCCAAGTCTAATCAGTTTTTTCTTTTGTGAAATACCAACAGCGCTATTGTTGCTAAAACTCGATTGGTCTGTTTGAAAATCATAGGACTCCAGTACGTAGACCTCGTCCGTTGGTTGTCCGTAAACCGATCCGCAAAAAATAAGTAAACCAATAAATGTTAACAAGATTCGCATATCTTAATTCTGTTTTACGAAGTAAGCATACTTCACTTTAACAAATATAAAAAGGAAACACTGCAAATTAGTTTTACTATTGTTAAACATTAGTTAAACTATTAAGATATGATAGTAATACTATTATATTTGTCTCGAAAATTAAATTAACAATATCATGGAGCGTCTATTGCAGTCCGTAAAAATTAGTATTAATCAAAAAATATATGTCAAAGACCCGGAGTCCTCTGATTTGGGTAAACGCATAATAAAGGAAAGCATCATCATGATCCATGAGATGGGTTTTGAGGGATTTACTTTTAAAAAACTGGGGAGCAAAATTGGGTCCAATGAGAGTTCCATTTATCGCTATTTCGAAAACAAGCACAAGCTGCTACTGTACCTTACATCCTGGTACTGGGGTTGGTTAGAGTATCAATTAGTGTTTTCTACCAATAGTATTTCAGATCCAAGTGAAAAATTAAAAAAGGCCATAGAAATTATTACAAGAGCCACAAAAGAAGATTCTTCCTATTCCCATATCAATGAAGTGCTTCTTAATAAAATAGTTATTAACGAATACTCCAAATCTTATTTAACTAAAGAAGTGGACATGGAGAATAAAGAGGGATATTTTGTTATTTACAAAAGGCTGGTAAGTAGGATAAGCGAGATGATCAATGGGGTAAATTCATCCTACCCGTACCCTTCCAGTCTGTCTAGCACGGTTGTGGAAGGAGCATTGCACCAACACTTTTTAAAGGAGCACTTTGCTTCCATGACAGATTGCACGGACAAGATTAGTCCCACGGAGTATCTAACCCATCTTATTTTCAATGCCCTAAACCGTACAACGAATGGCTAAAAATATTTTAACCGCTTGGCAGCGGCTAGTAGGTCTTTTAAAACTCGATAAAAAAGATGTGCTTCAGGTCTTCTATTATGCAATTTTTGCAGGCCTAATAAACCTTTCCCTCCCTCTGGGAATACAGGCTATCATAAACTTAATTCAGGGCGCGCAGGTAAGCACGTCCTGGATAATTTTGGTGATATTGGTTACCCTTGGGGTTGCTTTTGTAGGAGCGCTGCAATTAATGCAGTTCAGGATTATCGAAAATTTACAGCAGAAAATTTTTACTCGGGCGTCTTTTGAGTTTGCATATAGGTTCCCAAAGATTAAAATGGGGGAATTACGCAATTATTATCCGCCAGAGCTAGCCAATCGCTTTTTTGATACATTAACGGTGCAAAAGGGGCTGGCTAAAATTTTAATCGATTTTCCAGCAGCTTTTCTTCAAATTATTTTTGGGTTGATGTTACTGTCGTTTTATCACCCGTTCTTCATTATTTATGGAATTTTACTTCTTGTGCTTATCTACATCGTATTTAAGTTTACCGCGCAAAAGGGGTTGGAAACAAGTTTGGACGAGTCTAAAAATAAATACAAAGTTGCCCATTGGTTACAGGAAGTTGCCCGATCTATAATTGGGTTTAAACTGTCTGGTAAAACAACCCATGCCTTGGATAAGAACGATACGTTGGTGGCCGACTATCTTACTGCAAGGGAGAGTCATTTTAGAATTCTTGTGCTTCAATTTGCCCAAATGATCGGGTTTAAAGTGTTGGTTACAGCCGGACTTCTTCTAATCGGTGGTTTATTGGTGCTTAATCAGGAAATGAATATTGGGCAATTTGTGGCCGCAGAACTTATTATCCTTCTGGTAATATCTTCAGTGGAAAAACTTATTTTAGGGTTGGAATCCTTTTACGATGTGCTTACGTCCCTGGAAAAATTAGGACAGGTGGTGGATAAGGAGTTAGAGCCCCAAGATGGCATACGACCTTTCAAAGAGGGTGAAGGGTTTACCTTGGAATTCGATCATGTGGATTATAAGGTGCCAAAGGCAACTAAGAAAATTCTAGAAGATATATCGCTGACCATTACGCCTACATGCAAAGTTTTAGTCCAAGGTTCAAGTGGCTCGGGCAAATCTACTCTACTGCGCCTCATTGCCGGCATCGTAGAGCCTACCAGTGGAAGTATTTATGTGAACAACGTTTCCTTAAAAGGACTTCATTTAAATGAGTATCGTGCTCATTTGGGGCAATCCTTAACCGAAGAATCACCTTTTGAAGGTACGTTGGAAGATAACATCACCTTTGGAGACCCATCCATTACGTCGGAAGATATTTATTGGGCACTGGGAAAAACCGGGCTTACCCAATTTGTAAAAGAGCAATCCAAAGGGTTAAAAACGGTTCTTCACCCAGAGGGCAAACAGATTTCCCATAACGTAGCTAAGAAAATAGTTTTGGCCAGAAGTATTATTCGGAAGCCAAAGTTGCTTATCCTTAAAGATCCCCTAGATCAATTTGACGAAAAGGAAGCTCAGAAAATCATGGATTTTCTTACAGATCCTTCCAATGGCTGGGCGCTTTTAGTGGTAAGTAAAAATCCTAAATGGACCGTGGGTTGCAATAGAATAATTACCATTGAAAACGGAAAGATCGTAAACGAAAAGTAAGGAATATGCTAAACATATCACACAACAGACTTAATCAAAAAGTAGATATTTCTGGCTATAAATCGGGCAAAAAGGTCTTTCATAAAAGGCATTACAAGCATTTCAATAGATTCTTGCTTGGACTTTCCCTGTTCGGTATCTTCATTCTTTTTCTGCCATGGACACAAAACATTTCGGGCAATGGGTTCCTTACCACCCTTAAACCCGATCAACGACCACAGACCATTCAGTCCCCCATTCCGGGAAGAATAGAAAAGTGGTACGTACAAGAGGGCGATTTTGTAGAAAAGGGAGATACCATTCTTTTCATATCTGAAATAAAAAACGAATATTTTGACCCAAAACTTGTAGAACGTACCGGTGCACAAATAAAGGCCAAAGCGATGTCCGTTGTGTCCTATGAAGAAAAGGTAAAGGCGCTCAACAATCAAATACGGGCCCTAGGGCAGGAAAGATCCTTAAAACTGCAACAAGCCAAGAATAAACTTTTACAGGCCCGTTTAAAGGTGCAAAGCGATAGTATAGACCTGCAAGCGGCCAAAACCAATATCAATATCGCCGAAAGACAATACGATCGTGTTGTACAACTAGAAAAAGAGGGTCTTAAAGCGGTTACGGACGTAGAAGGAAAGCGTCTAAAACTTCAGGAAACCCAGGCAAAACTTGTTTCACAAGAGAATAAGTTGCTAGCAAGTAGAAATGAGATTATAAATGCCACTGTTGAGATAAACAGGGTGGGTGCCGAATATACCGATAAGATATCCAAGGCCCAGAGCGATATGTACACGGCCCAATCCAGTCAGTTCAATTCAGAGGCCCAGGTTACCAAGCTCGAAAACCAATATGCCAACTATGAGATTAGAAATGATCTATACTATATAAAGGCACCACAAAGTGGTTTTATAAACAAGGCCATACAAGCAGGCATTGGTGAAACTTTTAAGGAAGGCGATAGATTGGTTGGGATAATGCCCTCCAATTATGAATTGGCAGTGGAAACCTTTGTAAGGCCCATAGACCTGCCATTAATAAACCTGGGAGAAAAGGTTCGCATTCAGTTCGATGGCTGGCCCGCAATAATTTTTAGTGGCTGGCCCAATGTATCCTATGGTACCTATGGTGGGGTAGTTGTGGCAATAGAGACATTTATAAGTGACAATGGTAAATACCGGGTGCTTTTGGCTCCCGACCCCGAGGACCATAAATGGCCAACAGGAATAAGAGTAGGCTCCGGTGCCAATACCATTGCACTCTTGGAAGATGTTCCCATTTGGTTTGAACTATGGAGACAACTCAATGGTTTTCCGCCCAACTATTATAAGCCAACAAGTACAACCGCCAAAGTGGAAAAGAAATGAATTTAAGAACGTACTTAACCTACATTCTAATTTGCATTGGTATAAGTGTAGAAGCACAATCCAATGATAGTCTTGTACTTAACTTTAAGGAGTATCTGGGCTATGTGAAGAAATATCACCCTATTGCAAAACAAGCGGCATTGACCATAGATATTGGGCAGGCCAATCTAATGAAAGCCCGCGGAGGATTTGATCCCAAAATAGAGGTAGATTATGATCGAAAGAAACTAAAGGGCGTAGAATATTGGGACAGATTAAATACCACATTTAAGATACCAACTTGGTATGGGGTGGAACTAAAGGGAAATTTTGAACAAAATGAAGGGGATTTTATAAACCCAGATGAAACCGTACCGTCCAATGGCCTATATAGCGCAGGTGTCTCCGTGTCCTTGGCCCGGGGTTTTTGGATAAATGATCGAATGGCCACGTTGAGGAAGGCCAAATATTTTAGGGAGCAGTCCAAAGCAGACCGGGACCTTCAGGTAAACCAGATTCTGTACAAGGCTTCGCTGGCTTATTTTGATTGGTTATTGGCTTATAAGGACAGTAAAGTATATCAGGATTTTTTAGTAAATGCCCAAATTAGATTTGAAGGGATACGGAAAAGTGCCCTTGCCGGGGATATAGCGGCAATTGATACTGTAGAGGCTAAAATTGCGCTTCAAAGCAGGGCGTTGGGGTTAGAACAGGCAAAAATAAAACTGATCAAAAAATCGTTGGAGCTGTCCAATTTTATATGGTTAAGCGACAATATTCCAGTAGAACTAAACCCCAATGTAATCCCCGACATAAATTTGGAAAGAGATATAGATGTAACTTTGGAGGTATTGGGGAAACCTTTGGATAGTTTTACTTTGGAAAATCATCCCAAATTGTTATCATTAGGGTTTAAGGTCGATGGACTTATTGTAGACAAGCGGCTAAAAACCAATAAGCTACTTCCGAAAATTGATTTGGAATACAATTTTTTGACAGATACTCCTGAATTGATAAATTCTTTTGAATCCCAAAATTATAAAGGTGGCATAAATTTTTGGTTTCCACTATTTCTAAGAAAGGAGCGGGGAGATTTAAAACTGGCAAAGTTTAAACTGCGTGATGCTCAATTTGAATTGGACAATGCCCAAGTAGAAATTAGGAACAAGGTTTTTGCAATTTATAGGGAGTTAGATTCTTTTCAGATACAAAACCAATTGATTGGGGATATTGTTGAAAATTATGTAGCCTTGTTGAGCGCCGAGGAGCGTAAGTTCAGTTTTGGTGAAAGTTCGGTGTTTTTGATCAACTCTAGGGAAAGCAAGCTTATCGATTCGGAATTAAAAAGAAACGAAGTGCAGAACAAGTACTTTACGGCTAAGGCAAAACTATTCAATAGCCTGGCAATAAACCCTGAGAATCTCTGATTCTCGTCTAAGGAATAGGAACATATCATGGTAGCAAAAAATAAAAATAACTATAAGCGAATAGGTAAGGCATCTTCTTACATAAAGAGGTCTCGTAGATTGCGAATTAGCATCCTTTCCTTTGTTAAGGATACCTTTTTTATGGTGTTTGGTATTTTTGCGGCCGCTTTTGGCCTAGAGAGCTTTTTACTGCCCAATAGGTTTATAGATGGTGGAGCCACCGGCATCTCATTATTAGTAACAGAGGTTTCTTCGATACCGCTCTACTTCCTCATTGTGGTTGTAAATTTACCCTTTTTGGTACTTGGCTATAGGGTAATAGGCAAACAATTTGTTATAAAGGCCACGCTGGCCATTTTAGGTCTGGCTTTGGTATTGGCTACCGTTAGTTTTCCCGAGGTTACCCAAGATAAATTATTAGTGGCGGTCTTTGGAGGGTTTTTCCTCGGCGCGGGTATTGGACTCTCCATACGTGGCGGAGGTGTGCTAGACGGTACGGAAGTACTCGCCATTTACCTTAGTAAAAAAATGGGCACCAAAATTGGGGATGTAATTATCCTGATCAATGTTGTTATTTTTTTGGTGGCTGCCTATCTGTTGTCCATAGAGACTGCCCTTTACTCCATGCTTACCTATTTGGCTGCTTCTAAAACACTGGATTTTGTTGTGGATGGAATAGAGGAATATACAGGAGTAACCATAATTTCTGTTCATAGCGAGGAAATTAGGGTTATGATTACCGAAAATCTTGGGAGAGGACTTACCATCTATAGGGCCAAGGGAGGTTATGGTAAACAAGGAAAACACAATGAATATGATGTCATATACACGGTAATTACAAGGCTGGAGATCAGAAAACTGAATATTGAAATTGCAAAAATAGACTCCAAAGCATTTGTGGTGATGAACAGTATAAATGATACAAAGGGCGGGATGATAAAGAAAAGGAAGCTTAAAGGATAACTATTGCTTAGGGAAATGTTGTAATGGACCTAGAAATGTAAGTATTTCGCTTAAATTACTACCAATGTTATCCTTAATGATAATGCACAATACTATGGAAACATTTGCCAAGGATATAATGGATAAAACTACAAACGAACTGATTAGGGAAAGCCTCTCTAAAGCAATGGACTATGAAACCTATACCCAGTTGGTGGCCGAACACGCTAAAAATGGTAGTACTACGGGGCCAAACCAAACAGAATCGCTCATCAACTATACGGTGTTGAACGATAAACGTATGAAACGATGGAATAAAACGCTAAAAATCAGCGAGGAGGCAAAAACGAAAATCGCTTTGGCAGAAAAAGAAGTTACATGGTTGGTACTTACTGAAAGTTGGTGTGGGGACGCGGCTCCTACCATGCCAGTAATGAACAAAGTTGCAGAGTTAAATGAGAATGTTAACCTAAAGATCATTCTTCGTGATGAGCATACGGATCTTATGAATAGGTTTTTAACAAACGAGGCAATGTCCATTCCAAAACTCATCGCCTTTGACGAACAAAACGATAATATCATAGGAAGTTGGGGTCCTAGGCCCAGCACCGCTACCAAGATGGTTACCGCATATAAAGAGGAACATGGTAAGCTTACGCCAGAGTTTAAGCAAGATCTTCAGGTGTGGTACAATAAAGACAAAGGGCAAGATACTGTAAAAGACATGCTGTCCTTACTTTCCTTGAAATAAATAGGTAATGGTCCCCATTTGGGAAGCTTTGGTGGAAACGTTGAATTTAGCCTTCAAGGCATATACAATGGCGTTATCCACTAAACAACCATTGGAAGTACTAGAACTTTTATCGTTATAATCCGCTTCTATAACATTGCCAAGGGCATCTACCTTAATATTTACAACAACACGCCCGCCTTCTATACAGGTGTAAATGGGCGGAGGTAAGTCGTAGTTGTTTCTTCCTACCAAGGAAAAGGAAACAGAAGTTTTTCTTTTTGCCAGATTATTGGTGCGTTCTTCCTTTTGGGCCTCACGTTCGCCCAGCAATTGTTTTTTTTCTTCACGTTTTTTTGCCAGTTCTTGGAGGCTTGCTGCATAACCCTCATCGGAACTTAGCAAATCTTTGGCTTCGTCATTGTCCAAGGCTTGTTTTTCCTCTAAAAGCTCATCCAAAGTTTTTAAAGGTTCGGGCTCCCCAAAACTGGGTTTAGCAGTTTCGTTAAAGGCCATATGACTTTTTATGGGGTCTGCCTCGGCCATTTCTTGTAGTTGACGCTCTTGCTCCTCCAGAAGTTCTTCCAAATCTTCATCGGCCAGCACCATTTCAATAACATACTCGTCTTCTTCCGTGGATCCCAGATGTATGTTATACAATAACAATACAATTAGTGACATGGAAAAGAAAGTTATTAATAATGATAACTGTTTCCGGTTCAAATTCATAGTGCTATAACCACTTTTAGTCAAAAATATTTTAATAATTCGATGAAAGAAAGCATTTTAGATACATATTGCAGTATTATAGCTAAAACATCTCTTTCTCAAAATCTTTAGGCGTTAGTGCCTTATCTACGTTATAATAGCCTATTTTGGTTCTTCGTAATTCCGATAAATATCCTCCGGAACCAAGTGCTTTGCCAAAATCGTGTGCCAAGGACCTAATATATGTTCCTTTGCTACAACATATCCTAAACCCTACTTCCGGTAGGTTTATCTTCGTAATTTCAAATTCGCGCACATGTACAGTTCTAGATTTTATCTCTACTTCTTCACCTTGGCGAGCGTATTGGTACAATCTTTTGCCATCTTTTTTTAGTGCCGAAAAAATGGGAGGTATTTGCTGAATTTCTCCAATAAAGTGCATTGCGGTATCATAAATGCTCTTTTCGGTTAAATGGGTAATAGGATACGTATGGTCCACTTCCGACTCCAAATCGTAGGATGGTGTGGTTGCCCCAAGGGTAATGGTTCCGGTATATTCTTTTTCCTGGCCTTGTAGTTCGCTTATTTTTTTGGTGAATTTGCCCGTACAGATCAGAAGCAGACCAGTTGCCAATGGGTCTAGAGTGCCTGCATGTCCAACCTTTATTTTTTTTAGATCAAACTTTTTGCGAATAGCCCATTTAACGGAATTTACCGCTTGAAATGATGTCCATTTCAAGGGTTTGTCTATTAACAACAGCTGTCCGTTTAAAAAATCTTCTTTGGTTTTCAATGCTATGTTTAAATAAGGTGTTCAGGACAATTACCCCCAAAAACCGTACCCAATGGCCAAAAGACCAATAACTAAACAGTAAATGGCAAAATAAGTAAGCTTACTTCTTTTAACCAATTGGATCATCCAAGTGCAGGCAACCAAACCGGCTAAAAAGGCTGCTATGAAGCCTGCTCCAATGGCAAAGGCTTGTTCGTTCGCAAAATTTAGTTCTCCACCAAAAATATCCTTTGCCATCTTTCCAAAAATTAATGGTACCACCATCAAAAAAGAAAATCGGGCAGCTTTGGTCTTATCCACGCCCAACAACACCGAA
Organism: Spongiimicrobium sp. 3-5; assembly: GCF_046557915.1. Classification (NCBI taxonomy): domain Bacteria; kingdom Pseudomonadati; phylum Bacteroidota; class Flavobacteriia; order Flavobacteriales; family Flavobacteriaceae; genus Spongiimicrobium; species Spongiimicrobium sp. 3-5. The sequence goes on along the minus strand of NZ_JBHEBG010000001.1, from coordinate 248,593 downwards.
GTGGATATTGTTGCACCACTTCGGGATATCCCCGGTAAAATTGCGATAGCTTGGGACAGTCCAACAATAAAGGCACTTACAAAGGTTACTTTTTTATCGGTGTCTTTAGCTTTATCCGCAAAGTAGAGCAATACTGCGGTTATTAGGAGCATAAAGCCCACAAAACGGATGTTGCCATCAAAAAAGGCTTCCATCTGTTCTTCAAAAAATAGGCCTACAAATACTGCAGGTATCATAGAGGTAATAACTTTTAAAGAGAATTGGGTTTCTTCGTTCCATTTAAACTGAAACATCCCTCGTGTTATTTCCCATACGTCCTTGCGAAACACTACAAGAGTACTTAGGGCGGTGGCAAAATGCAGTATTACGGTAAATAAAAGACTTTCTTGTGGTACAAAATGGTCTCCCAATAATGCCTTGCCAAGTTCTAAATGACCGCTAGAAGAAACAGGAAGAAACTCAGTCAACCCTTGGATGACCCCTAAGATAATTGCATCTAAAATATCCAACCTATTGTTTCTTATTGTGAGGGTTCAATAGTATGGCATAAACCTCTATGCCCAATCCTATAAGAACCAAGGTAGGAGCCAAGCGTATTCTTCTAAAGTTGTAGATTTCCTCATTAAAGACATTAGGGTCGTCACTTCCACCTCCGCTCATCAAAATAAACCCTAGGGCAATACATGCCACTCCAATGAACATAAATAGATAGTTCTTTTTTTGAAAGATAAACTCGGGCTTGTTTTGTTGACCGTTGCTTTTTTTCTGTTTCTTGCTCATTGTGCAAATTTAGTAATATAAATCGTCCGTTCTAAGATTTAGGAAGCGTTGGGTGGCAAAATAGGTGCTTATTAACGAAATGATAACACCCAAAACAAAAACACCTACAAATAATATAGCAAGAATCACGGTATCATTGAATAATCCAAGTTCGGGAAAATTCTCGTTCACATAATATAGGACAACCCCCAAAGCCAATAAAGCCAAGGCTGCTCCCAACATTCCCAACTTAATGTTGGTCCAAATAAACGGTCTTCGAATAAATCGTTTTGTGGCGCCTACCATTTGCATTGTCTTAATAATAAAGCGTTTAGAATATATAGATAAGCGGATAGAGCTATTAATGAGCAAAAAAGCTATAAAGGTGAAAACCGCACTGGCAACCAAGATCCAAAAACTTATTCTTTTTACATTGTCGGTCAATAGGGCTATCAACGGTTTGTCATAACTTACCTCTTCCACATAACCCTTTTCTTCTAAATCCCGGGCAATAGCCTCAATTTGGTCCGTAGAGACAAAATCGGCTTTAAGGTTAACATCGATAGAATTTTTTAAGGGGTTGTATCCTAAAAAATCCATAAAATTCTCCCCAATGTCTTCGCTATGCTGTTCTGCCGCTTCTTCCTTGGAAACATAAAGTGCAGATTTGGTATAATCCGCCATGGCCAAACTTTTCTGCAATTGATCTACTTCAACAGGCTTGGCACTATCCTTTAGAAATACGGTTATCGCAATCTGTTCCTTAAAATGATCGGCTAGTTTTTTAGTGTTTATAACAAGAAGTCCAAGAATGCCCAATAAAAACAGTACCAGTCCTATGCTAAGAGCCACTGAGAAATAAGAGGATATCAGTTTTCGTCTTTGATAGCGTTCAAAAGATTTACTCATAATGCAAAATGAATACGTAAAAATAGCAAAGTAATTTTAATAACCTTGTTTGGATATAGCTTTAACAGCATTCTAACCTTTGCAATTCCCAATAGATTGTCTTCCCAAGAAACTTTCGCCTTTCAGGGATTAAACTTATTTTTGCGCGGTACATAAATGAGATATCCAGAATGAACTACAATTTCAACGAAATTGAGGCCAAATGGCAGAAATATTGGGCAGAGAACCAAACGTTTAAAGCGGAGAACAATGCGGACAAGACGAAGTTTTACGTGTTGGACATGTTTCCCTATCCATCTGGTGCCGGATTGCATGTAGGGCATCCGTTAGGTTACATTGCCAGTGATATCTATTCGCGTTATAAAAGACACAAAGGTTTTAATGTACTACACCCTATGGGGTATGATTCTTTTGGGCTACCGGCAGAACAATACGCCATACAAACGGGTCAGCATCCGGCCATTACTACGGAAACCAACATCAATAGATATAGGGCTCAATTAGATCAGATGGGATTTTCTTTTGATTGGAGCCGTGAAGTAAGGACTTCTGACCCTAAATATTATAAATGGACCCAATGGATTTTTATCCAACTCTTCAACTCGTGGTATGATAGGGATGCCGATAAGGCAAGGGATATGAATACGCTAATTTCAATTTTTGAAAAAAGCGGGAATACTACGGTAGATGCAGTTTGTGATGATGAGGTTGAAGCATTTTCAGCTGCTGACTGGAAACAATTTTCCAGTAAAGAGCAACAACAGACCCTTTTGAAATACCGGTTGACCTATTTGGCCGAGACCGAGGTAAACTGGTGTGCCGAATTGGGAACGGTTTTGGCTAACGACGAAATTGTCAATGGAGTTTCCGAACGGGGTGGCTATCCTGTAGTCCGAAAAAAGATGCTACAATGGAGCATGCGTATTTCTGCTTATGCGCAACGCTTGTTGGATGACTTGGGTAAAATAGATTGGCCACAACCACTAAAGGATTCCCAAACCAATTGGATAGGTAGGTCCGAAGGTGCGGAAGTAACATTTATGACCATACCTACAGACGAAAACCAAAAGGAATACCCCATTGAAGTCTTTACAACACGACCAGATACCATTTTTGGGGCTAGTTTTATGACCTTGGCACCAGAGCACCAACTGGTTTCAAAAATAACTACACCGGCCCAACAGGTAGAAGTGGATGCATATATAGAAGCTACTTCCAAAAGGTCGGAGCGCGATAGGATGGCCGATGTAAAGGTAATAACAGGCGCATTTACAGGAGCTTATGCCAAACACCCGTTTACAGGAGACCCTATTCCTATTTGGATTGGCGACTATGTACTGGCCGGTTACGGTACAGGTGCCGTAATGTCCGTACCATGCGGAGATCAGCGCGATTACGATTTTGCGAAACATTTTGATATTCCCATCCCAAATATTTTTAAAGGGGTAGATATTTCAGAAGAGGCCTTTGCGGATAAGGGAAGTACCATAATAGCCAATTCCGACTTTTTAAATGATCTGCCCTACCACAAAGCAGTTAAACGAGTAATAGAGGAATTGGAAAAATTAAAACAAGGTACGGGCAAGATTAATTATCGTTTACGCGATGCCGTGTTTAGCAGGCAGCGATATTGGGGAGAGCCCTTTCCTGTGTATTATGTAAACGGAATGCCACAAATGATAGCCCATGAACATCTACCTTTAAAGTTACCCGAAGTGGCAAAATACCTACCCACAGATACTGGTGAACCACCTTTGGGGAACGCTTTGCACTGGGCGTGGGACACCAAAAGCAATCAGGTGGTTTCCAACGACTTAATATCCAATGAAAACGGGGTTTATCCTTTGGAGTTGAATACAATGCCAGGTTGGGCAGGTAGTTCTTTCTATTTTAACCGATACATGGACCAGAGCAATGACAATGAGATATTTGCTAAGGAAGCTATAGGTTATTGGCAAGACGTAGATCTTTACATAGGAGGCAGTGAGCATGCCACGGGACATTTGTTATATTCGCGTTTCTGGCAAAAGTTTTTGTTTGATAAAGGGATTGTCCCAAAAGAGGAGTATGCCAAAAAACTGATTAACCAAGGAATGATTTTGGGTACCAGTGCCATCGTCTATAGAATAAGCGGAACAAACACTTATGTTTCCAAAGGCCTAAAAGATAACCACAAGGTAGATGAGATTAGGGTAGAAGTAGGGTTGATAAATGCTTCCGATGAATTGGACATGGAAGGATTAAGAAATTGGCAGCCCCAATTTAAGGAGGCCGAATTTGTACTGGAAGACGACAAATACATTGTTGGACGTGAAATTGAAAAAATGTCCAAGCGATGGTATAATGTAGTAAATCCGGATGAAATATGCGTCCAATATGGCGCGGATTCTCTTCGATTATATGAAATGTTCCTTGGACCATTGGAACAGGCGAAACCATGGAACACAGCCGGAATTACGGGAGTGCATTCCTTTCTTAAGAAATTATGGAAGTTGTATTTTGATGAAAATGGCATCAAGCTTACCAACAACGAACCCACAAAAGAGAACCTAAAGACCTTACACAAGACCATTAAAAAGGTAGAGGAGGATATAGAAATTTTTTCGTTCAATACTACAGTCTCCACTTTCATGATTTGCGTAAACGAGCTGTCGGCACAAAAATGTTCAAGCAAGGCCATTTTACAACCGCTAGCCATTTTGATATCTCCGTATGCGCCTCATATTGCAGAAGAACTTTGGCACCACCTTGGAAATACAAATAGTATTTCCACTGCCCCTTTTCCCAAGTACGAAGCACAGCATACTATAGAAAACAGTAAAGAATATCCAATATCGTTCAATGGTAAAATGCGTTTTACTATGAAGTTACCATTAGACATGGACAGGCAAGAAATAGAGGAAGCTGTAATGGCACATGAAAAAACACAACAGCAATTGCAAGGACGTAGTCCTAAAAAGATAATCATTGTGCCGGGCAAGATTGTAAATATTGTGGGATAGCATTGTAGGTTGCCCATGTCTATATTTTAGTTAGGGAGAACAATAGTACTACCGGTGTTAAAGGGGATTGAGTTATGTTAAATCTGGAAGACTAATGATAAACTATGTTGAAGTTATTGGACTGATTGCTGCCACCTGTACAACAGCATCTTTTGTGCCTCAGGTATACAAGGCATGGAAGCACAAGTCTACCAAGGACATTTCACTGTCCATGTACATCGTGTTCATTATTGGGACCATTCTTTGGTTTTTCTACGGAATTTATCATGAAAGTTTGGCCATCATATTGGCTAACGGTATAACGGCCATTTTGGCTTTTCTGGTGATATTTCTCAAGTTAAGACATAAGTGATAGGCTAGACATTTTGTCAGTAGAATATACCCCGGTTCGTTTGGCCAGGTTTTTGCATTTAATACGGTATATTTATAATAGTATTTAAAAGTAAAAACGTATGATGACATATTATATATTGCTTGGAGCCATTGCTTTGGTAAGCTGGTTGGTAAGCAACAAGTTAAAAAGCAAGTTTAAGCATTATTCCAAAGTTCAGCTTCGCAATGGAATGAGCGGTGCGGAGATAGCAGAAAAGATGTTGGCCGATCACGGCATTAGGGACGTTAAGGTAGTATCTACTCCAGGAATGCTTACCGATCACTATAATCCTACGAATAAGACTGTAAACCTTAGTGAAGGGGTCTATAATCAACGAAACGCATCAGCTGCAGCGGTAGCTGCGCACGAGTGTGGCCATGCTGTACAGCATGCTACCGCCTACGAATGGCTTACCATGCGATCCAAATTGGTGCCCGTTGTAAGCATTACATCCGGGATGTCCATGTGGGTGGTTTTTGGGGGTCTTATGCTTGGAGCCGCAGCTGGGGTAGGTTTCGGATTTTATATTGCCGTAGCCGGTCTTGCAATGATGGCCATGGCCACATTGTTCAGTTTTATAACGCTTCCCGTGGAATATGATGCCAGTAATAGGGCTTTAGCTTGGCTTAAGAATAAAAATATGGTAGGCCAAGAAGAATATGCCGGAGCCGAGGATGCGTTAAAATGGGCGGCAAGAACATATCTGGTGGCTGCTTTGGGTGCATTGGCCTCCTTGGTATATTGGGGACTTCAGGTTTTTGGCGGAAGGGATTAGTTTAAATTGTAATCTGCCGATCTATCTGTTGGTCAAGGGATATAAACGTTTCTGTGCGAGATACCCCCTCTATTTGTTGTATGTCCTTATTTAGCACATACATTAAATGCTCATTGTCCTTACAGAGCACTTTAATTAAAATAGACCAGTTCCCTGTTGTATAATGACATTCCAATACCTCTGGGATTTTTTCCAATTGCTTAACGGCAGCAGGATTGCTCATGGCCTTGTCCAAATAAATTCCGATATAAGCCATTGTTGTATAACCAAGCACTTTAGGTGCAATTACAAATTTGGAACCCGCTATTAGTCCGGACGCTTCCAATTTTCGAAGTCTTTGATGAATGGCCGCTCCGGAGATACCAATATTTCGGGCAATTTCCAAAATGGGTTTTCGGGCATCCCTCATCAAAAACCTAAGAATTTTTTTATCTATGCCGTCTATTTTAACTTTTTCGTTAGTCGATTTCATATTTATGATTTCAATCTAATCATAAATATACCGAGTTAGTTACAAATACTAATAAAATAATCTTGGCGATTATATAAAAATAAGAAGGCACCGGGGATAGTATCTACTTCAAAAGCAATGGATTTAACCAAAAATTTAGCGGACCACCAAATCTGGATTATAACCAAAATAAGGTACTTCATACTCATTGAACCGTATTCCATAAGTGGCCAGTTCCGAAAGAATGGGTTCGTAAATCGCTTTCTCAATAGGAATTTGTACCCCAGTAGCAGTTATTTTTTTATTTAATATAAGTAAAGTAGCAATAGCTACAGGAAGTCCAACCGTCTTTGCCATGGCCGTATGGGTGCTACTTTCCCCTATTACTACCATATTGGCGTCTATCTGATACTTTTTATTCCCCATTTTGTAACCAAATTTATGGTACATAACAATCATATCCTTATCATCATCGGCCAAAGTCCAACTGTCTTCTAAGATTTGTTGCAGAATTTGTGCGGGAGTGGCATTTTTAAGTCGGATGGTCTTATCAGGGTCAAAAATGTTAAGTTCTAACAATTTCCCCCACATAATGTCATCTTGATCTATTTTAAGGTAGTGCCTTAGTTTTAGCTCCACAGAATCTGTGGGCGAATAGGGAAGAAATGAATTGGTATACTCCCTATAGGACATACCTTCGGAATTTTCTATTGTATAACTGTCGTCCGTCATACCAAGTTGCACAAACATGTTCCATGCCTTGGAAAATCCAACCCTTCTCATGGTACCTCTATAGAGCGTAAGTGCGTCTTGCAGACCATAGGCCTCGCGGTATTTTAATGAGTCCCTATTGGCGTATCCTTCAAAGGAGCCATAACCTTTTATGTCCAAGAACTCTGTCCTTCTAAAAAGCTTGTGATATGGGATATATTTATAAGTGCCTTCCTGGATAAATTTAGCCGCACCTCCTTGACCGGCAAGTACTACGTTTCTTGGATTCCAGGTAAATTTGTAATTCCACAGATTATTGTCGCTTTCCGGAGCTACCAAGCCGCCCGTAAAGGACTCGAACAGTAATATTTTTCCGCCTTTCTCTCGGATCGTATCGATTATTTGCATGGCACTCATATGGTCTATGCCGGGATCTACACCTATTTCGTTCATAAGAACAATTCCCTTTTCCTTGGCCTCTGCATCCAACGTTTTTAGCTCTTCACTTACATAAGATGCGGTTACCAAATCTTTGCCAAAAGCAACGCAATCTGTCGCTACTTTAATATGGAAGCGTGCAGGAAGCATGGAAACTACAATATTGCTTTCCTGTATGGCTTTTCTGCGTTCCTTATCGTTAAAAATGTCTAGTTTAAACACATTACACGAAGGATGCGATTTAATGCTCTCCGAGATAACTTTGGGGTTCAGTTCTCCAATGGTAAGAAATAAATTTTCTTCCTCGGCCTTATTTAAGAAATAATCCAGAAGATATGAGGTGGATTTCCCCGCTCCTATTACCAGTATTTTACGCAACATGGGTTTTACCTACTTTTGTAATTAATAACGCCTGCTAAGGTATCAAATTGTTACATTTATAAAAATATCATCAATTTAAGTTATGAACAAAACAATTTTTATTACCGGATTGCTATTCGGTTTTTTGGCGATTTTACTCGGAGCCCTTGGATCTCATGGCTTGGAAGGCGTTATAGATGCCAAAGCTATAACAACTTTTAAAACCGGGGTAAACTACCAAATGTATAGTGCACTCTTTCTGTTGGTTTTGGGAAGTGTAAAACAATTGCCCGCCCAAAAGAAAAGAGGGGTATACTATTTAACCACCTTAGGTACTGTATTATTTTCTTTTTCTATTTATTTTTTGGCCACAAATGAGGTAACAGCTTTCGATTTTGGGGTTATTGCCCTTGCCACTCCCATTGGCGGAATCTTATTGTTATCTGCCTGGTTGGTTTTAGGTTACCGTGTTTTTCAACAGTTTGACTAAACAATCGTAAAATTCACTTTAAAAGTGCATATTTTTAATAGCTTTGCACAAACAAAAAACCAGTTTTATGGAATCATCAACCCAAGTTACGAAATCGATTTCGTTGAGGGCTTACGGAATTGATCACGACAGGATTAATTATCAATTAACTCCAGATGCACTGCAAGAATCGACCCTTGCAAATGATATGGGGAAAGAGACCGATAACGGTACTCTGGCGATTAATACAGGTAAATTTACCGGGAGGTCTCCCAAGGATCGATTTATTGTTGAAGATGAGATTACCAAGGATAAGATATGGTGGGGCGATATAAACATTCCGTTTTCACCAGAAAATTTTGATGCCCTATACAATAAGGTCATTTCTTATTTGAACGGAAAAGAACTTTATGTTAGGGATGCGTACGCTTGTGCACAAGCGGACTATCGAATGAATATTAGGGTCATAAACGAGTATCCGTGGTCTAACATGTTTGCCTACAATATGTTTTTAAGACCTACGGAGGATGAATTACGGGGTTTTGATCCAGAATGGACTGTAGTAAATGCCCCGGGTTTTTTGGCCGACCCGTCGGCCGACGGAACTCGTCAAGAAAATTTTGCTATCCTAAATTTCACCAGAAAAATTGCTCTAATAGGCGGAACAGGCTATACAGGGGAAATAAAGAAAGGAATATTTTCTGCACTGAATTTTATTTTGCCGGTCTTTAAGGATACCCTGCCCATGCATTGTTCGGCAAACGTAGGCGAAGATGGTGATACGGCCATATTTTTTGGACTTTCGGGAACCGGTAAGACCACCCTGTCTACGGATCCGCATCGTAGGTTGATAGGTGATGACGAACACGGTTGGACCAAGGAAAATACAGTTTTTAATTTCGAAGGAGGATGCTATGCCAAGGTGATTGATCTTTCCAAAGAAAATGAACCCGAAATTTATGGGGCCATCAAAAAAGGAGCAATTTTAGAAAACGTAATTCTAGATGATAAGCGTGCCGTGGATTTTGCGGATACGTCAATCACCCAAAATACTAGGGTAAGCTATCCCATATATCATATTGATAATATTTTGGAACCGTCCATGGGAACCAATCCAAAAAACATCTTTTTTTTAACCGCAGATGCTTTTGGTGTGCTGCCTCCAATTTCTAAACTAACACCCAGCCAAGCGGCATATCATTTTATTTCTGGATATACGGCAAAAGTTGCTGGTACCGAAGCTGGGGTGGTTGAACCTGTACCTTCATTTTCTGCATGTTTTGGAGCGCCCTTTATGCCCTTACACCCTACCGTATATGCAGAGATGTTGAGCAAAAAGATGACGGCGTCCGGAGTAAACGTATGGTTGGTAAATACAGGATGGACCGGCGGCCCCTATGGTGTTGGTACACGTATGAAGCTAAAGTATACCCGAGCTATGATACATGCTGCATTGAGTGGTGAATTGGGGTTGTATACCTATGACACCTACCATATACATTCCGTTTTTGGAGTGGCACAACCAAGAGAGTGCCCCGGGGTGCCAACCAGTGTACTTAGTCCTAGGGCAACATGGAATAATGATGATGCCTATTATAAAACGGCATTTAAGTTAACAAATGCTTTTAGGGAGAACTTTAAAAAGTTTGAGTCTTATGCCAATGAGGAAATAAGGCGTGGCGGACCACAACGATATGCTTTCTAAAAAAAGGCCTCTTTACAAAGAGGCCTTTTTTAATTATTTTTTATTGGCAAGGGTAATGTATTTTTGCAATGCCATAGTCATGGATGGAGTCTCCGGTGTAGGAGCCTTAATATCTATACGTAGTCTTGCATCCGTTGCGGCATTTACCGTAGAGTTGCCAAAAACGGCTATTCTGGTATCGTTTTGCTCAAAATCCGGAAAATTTTTCAATAAGGATTCAATGCCAGAAGGGCTAAAGAACACCAATACATCGTAGTATACATCCCTGAGGTCCGAAAGATCGCTGATTACCGTCTTGTAAAAAACACCCCTTTTCCAGTCAATACCCAGTTCATTCAAGGTATCCGGAATGATTTGTTTTAAGGTATCGGAGGATGGCAACAAAAACTTTTCATCTTTGTATTTTTTGAATAGTGGAACTAGTTCACTGAAATTCCGCTTGCCTACGTATATCTTACGTTTTCTGTATACAACATATTTTTGGAGGTAGTATGCTACTGCTTCGGACTGACAAAAATATTTCATGGTATCGGGTACCTTGAAACGCATTTCCTCGGCAATCCTAAAAAAATGATCTACGGAGTTCCTACTGGTAAGAATAATGGCCGTATGATTGTTTAAATCAATTTTTTGCTGTCTTACACTCTTGGCTTCCACTCCTTCCACATGAATGAAAGGTCTAAAGTCAACTTTGACCTTCTCTTTTTCTATAAGTCTTGAGTACGGAGAATTCTCCATTTTCGGTTCTGGTTGGGAAACCAAAATCGTTCTAACTTTCATAAGCATCAATCTTTTAAGAAGCTTCCTATTATTACAAAGGGTGTAATTTCGAGTGCGCAAAGGTACAAAATAAAATAGAAAAAATTACCTGCTATGAATTTTTGATGATTTTTAACCACTGTGACCCAGCCGATGCAATTAATTAAAAGAATTAGGAAGATACTTACATAAACTACAGTTTTTGAATCCTTTGCCACAAACGCAAGAATAACATTGGCCAAAAACATAATTATGCCACTGTAGTTTAGATAGGAGAGTTTTTTAAAGATAAATTCGGAGATGGTCTTATTGGTCCCAAAAATGAAACCATTTCCCAATTGCAGGGATACCTTTATTAGTAAGAACAATAGCAATAGCCCTAAAATAAGCAAATAAGTCATAAAGGAATCTGTATTTTCGGAAGCAAAAAAAATGTCCTTTATAAAGTATATTAAGAGCGCAAAATTCATCACTTGAAAAAAGGTGAAAAGAATGTGGAACCAGTTTAACAATCGATCCTTCTTATTATACATAAAGATATACTTGTTGTTAAAAGGCAGAATAACAAAGTTCATAAATCGAACATAGAAGATTCCTTTTGCGGCAACAACGCATAGGATGCTGGTAAATATTACCAAGGTAATCCAGTCTGTATTGGAGATACTTCTAAGAATAGGTTCCATTATTCCAATTTAACGTTTTGGCCGTTGAGTCCTAAATATAAGCCATTCTCGGATATCCCCACCTTAAAATAATAGGGGTTTGCCATTTTGGGCGGTGGTAATTTAAAGGTAAATGGCACGGTGTCCTTGGATTTAATTATAGAGACGTTGGGAAGAATGGATACGGCCTCCAAAGCAGTAACTTCCTTTACCTGTTTGTACTTGTTGAGGTATGCCAACTTAAACTGGAGCTTTTGCAAATCAATATCATAGTTATACGGATTGTACAGTTCCACCAAAATTTCACGATCTTCTTGGAGTGATATTGGCCTGTCCTCTACTATGCATCTGAGTTTACGGAACGACTCAAAATCATCTATGTATATTCCAAAATGAGGGGTGCCCTTATTATTGAGATAGGTTATATCGCCCCCTTTCATATACTTGGACGCATACAACACCTTCTTGTGCTGTACTTTAGATTCCGAGTTGTCTATAGTATACTGATTTTGCCTGTAGTATATGTTGTTGAGTGAAAAAGATGGGTTTCCGGAATAAAAGGCATACATAGGGGCTTGGCGGTACGAATTCTCAAAAACAACCGGGATATCACCAATTTGTGATTGTATAGCATGTACCCAAGCCTTATTGCCATGGGATTCATAAATAACGGGGAAAAGGGGTTGGTAAATGAGTCCAACGCGCAAGAACAAAATAATTATAGTGCTCACCAAGCCCACTCTAAAGACCCACTTTCTAAAGCCCTGATGTTCCAGAAGATAGTTAAAGGCAATGATCACCATGGGTATGGAGATTACGATAATCCATTGCGTTTGCACCCGCCTGTTAAAACTAGATATGAAGAAAAACAAGATAACCCCATAACTTAGATACAGCAAGGCTTTAACAAACTTGTCCGTGGCTTTGGTCTTAAAGAGCGATTTGTACATCCAGGGAAATAACAGTCCAAATATGGCCACGAGGTTAACGAAAAATCCTAAAGTAAAATCTTCAAATTCATAGGCTCTATTAGGCCTTTCCGTGAGATGATATTTAATGGAGACAAAATCGTTTTGATACAACCATAAAAAATGAGGAGTGTAACATAGCAAGGCCACAAATACAGATAGCCAAGCGTATTTGTCAAAAATTAGTTTAATATTGGAAAGCAAGATAAAAACAATAACCAAAACCGCATGATACTTACTGTACATCAATGCGGCCATAACAATTCCCATTACCGTTGCCATCCCCAAATTGGGTGATTTGATGTAGTTTTTATAGACCAATAAAAATAAAGCCGTAAAAAAAAGCAATGGAGTATCTGGGAGCGTAAAAAACCCATATACGTTTAAAAGCGTCATGGAAAATACTAGAACAAAAAAATGCGGAACGTATTTATCCTTTTTGGGGTTTTCTATGAGAAGCCAGAGTACCAAAAAGGTGCCTACGGACAGTAAGCAGCTCATAAATCGCACTCCAAGCTCTCCATCAAAAAAAATAGCCCCCATTTTTATGAGCAGCGCCACCATTGGAGGATGATCAAAATAGCCCCAGTCCAATTGTTGGGCATAATACCAATAATAGGCCTCATCAAAAATAAGTTCTGTAAAATAACTCTGGACTAGGTTTAGAAAAAATAAGGCAGTTAATAAGTACAGGAAAAGCCTGGGCAGTTTTGATGTCATTTCCATTTGTTGATTCTTGCCAAAATTACGAATTATTAAACTTTGGTAAAGTTTAAAGAAATGATAAAATACATACAGGATTTCTAATCAGATTTTAAAATAGTATTTTTGCCCAAACTTCAATTGGCCCATGACAGACAGCCTGGTCATTATCCCAACATATAACGAGATAGAGAATATAGAAGCTATCGTTAAGGCTGTTTTTGAACTGCAAAAGGAATTTGATGTCCTTGTGGTGGATGATAATTCTCCCGATGGAACTTCGGAGGAAGTAAAAAAGTTGCAAAACCAGTTTCCCAATAAGCTTTTTTTGGAAGTTAGGAAAGAAAAAGCAGGTTTGGGCACCGCATATATTCATGGATTTAAATGGGCCATTGCCAAAGGCTATGATTATATCTATGAGATGGACGCCGATTTCTCTCACAGACCGGACGATCTGCCAAGATTATACAGGGCCTGCCTTAACGGGGCAGATGTAGCCATTGGCTCTAGATACAAACGGGGTGTTAATGTGGTAAATTGGCCACTCTATAGAATCTTGTTGTCTTATGGGGCTTCCTTTTACGTGAAATTCATTACCGGAATGCGTATTCACGATCCAACCGCAGGTTTTGTGTGCTATAAAAGAAAAGTGTTGGAAGACATAGATCTAGATTCAATAAAATTTATCGGATACGCCTTTCAAATAGAGATGAAATTTAGGGCCTATCTTAAGAAATACAAAATAGAGGAGGTTTCAATAATTTTCAGAGATCGAGAGAAAGGTAAATCCAAGATGAGCTCATCCATAGTTAGGGAGGGTATTTTTGGCGTTTTTAAAATGAAAATATGGAGCTTGTTCCGAAAACATAAATTTTAGTATGGCCAAGAAATTGATAAAGAACGCCAATATAATAAACGAAGGATCCCTGTTTGAAGGCGATATTCTTATACAGGACAATATTATTCTAAAGGTCGACAGGGATTTAAGTGCTTTGGATGCCGACGTTATAGATGTGGAGGGCAACTATGTTTTTCCGGGTATAATAGACGATCAGGTACACTTTAGAGAGCCGGGCCTTACCCATAAAGGAGATATTGCATCTGAGAGTAAGGCAGCTATAGCGGGGGGTATAACAACCTTTATGGAACAACCCAATACCGTTCCCCAAACCACTACCATAGAAAAGTTGGAAGAAAAATTTTCCACGGCCTCCAAAACTTCCTATGCCAATTACTCCTTTTTATTGGGCGGAACCAACGACAATCTGGAAGAAATTAAGAAGCTAGATAAAAATGCATGTTCTGGCGTAAAACTGTTTTTGGGATCGTCTACGGGAAACATGCTGGTAGATGATGAAGAGGTAATAGAGCGGATATTCCGGAGTACTGAAATGGTGATTTCGGCGCATTGTGAAGATGAGGGCACTATTAGAAAAAACATGGAGATCTATCGGGAGAAGTATGGTGAACAAATTCCTATAGAGTTTCATCCTGCAATAAGGAGTGAAGAGGCCTGTTACCTATCTTCTTCGAGAGCTATCGCCCTAGCCAAGAAGACCGGTGCCCGTTTGCATGTATTTCATCTTTCCACGGGAAAGGAGACTGCGCTATTTGCCAATGATATTCCTTTGGAGCAAAAGAAGATTACTGCTGAGGTATGCACCCATCATCTATGGTTTTCAGATGAGGATTATAAAACCAAGGGTACACTTATTAAATGGAATCCTGCGGTAAAAACAGCAGAAGATAGAGAAACACTTTGGAAGGCATTGTTAGACGATAGAATTGATGTGGTAGCTACGGACCATGCACCGCACACTATGGAAGAAAAAGACAATGAATATGGGAAAGCCCCTTCTGGTGGGCCTTTGGTGCAACATGCCCTTCCTGCAATGCTAGAAAACCATTTGAACGGAAGAATATCCCTGACAAAAATTGTGGAGAAAATGTGTCACAATCCGGCCAAACTTTTTCAGATTGAAAAGCGAGGATATATAAAACCCGGATATTTTGCGGATTTAACTGTCGTAAATATGAACGACCCATGGGAGGTGAATAAAAATAATATATTGAGCAAGTGTGGTTGGTCGCCTTTTGAGGGAACCAGGTTTAGATCCAAAATAACGCATACTTTTGTAAACGGACATTTGGCGTTTGCTAATGGACATTTTTCCAAAGAGAGAAAAGCATCGAGGTTAACTTTTGATAGATGATGAGAAGGTTTCTATTTTTAATACTTTCCTTTACTTTACTGGCTGCTTGTAACGAAAAGCTAATAGAGAAGCCCAAAAATCTAATTCCGGAAAAGAAGATGGAAAAGATCCTGTATGACCTGGCAATTCTTGGAGCGGCCAAAAGTAGTAATGCCGCTGTTTTAAAGGAAAACAACATTGAGACCATGGACTATATCTATACCAAATACGATATAGATAGCGTACAGTTTGTTGAGAGCGATGGTTATTACGCCTCATTGCCGGCCGTTTATGAGGCTATCTATACCAATGTGGCAGATAATCTTGAGTCCGAAAAGAAAAGGCTGGAAAAGATGCGGGAGGATGTTAATAAAAAGGCTGCTGAAAAGGTGTCGGACAAAAAAAAGAAGGTTACAAAGGACAGTTCGGCAATACAAGTCAAGGATTCTCTTCCTTAAATAGGTTGCAAGAGAACCTTATGGTTTCGGTAAGATCATTAAATTCCATACCCAAAAATCCCATTACTTTTTTGCTGCTATACCGTTGTCTATGCTTTAGTGAAGCTACGGCAATTTTACTTAGTTTACGTTCTCCCATGGTTAGTTTTGTCCTTAACCAATCTAATCGCCATAAAATCTGTAATTGCCAATGCGAAATTGCTTTGGTGGGTACTTTTCGATTTAACGTGGAGGCTATTCTTTCTAAAATCTCATGGTAGGTTAAATTTTGACCTACTGTAATAAAGCGGTGGTTTTTGTTGGGAGACTCCATAATTTTTTTCATTATGGAAACCACATCGTCTACGGTGACGAACCCTGTACCTCCGGGAGGATAGTACGAAGAGCCTTTAGCTGCTACTGTAAATAGTTTTCCGCTACCACTATTCCAAAATCCTGGTCCGACGATTAATCCCGGGTTCACCATTACTACAGGAAGCCCTTCCTGTGAACCTCGCCAAACTTCCAATTCGGCGTCATATTTGGTGAGGGCATAAACGTTGTGGTCTTGCCCGGACCATTCCGTTTCCTCGGTCGCTGGTTCATTGATGCTTTTTCCAATAGTGGCTATGGAGCTGGCATAGCACAGTTTTTCCACATGGTTTTCAATACAAAGGTTTACAATGTTACTGGTTCCATCTACATTTATTTTCCGTAAGATTTCATAGTCCTTGGGATCAAATGAGATCAGTGCGGCACAATGATATACATGTGTTACCCCTTCAAAAGCCTTCTCCAAAGCAGGAATATCGTTGAGGTCCGCTTCTGCCCAATTAATTTTGGAGAATAAGGTGTCCGCATCCTTGTGGTAGTAAGAGAATACTTTTCTAACCTTTTCTAAATCACTGTTTGGCCTATAAATGGCGGTCACGGTTTCTTCCGTGCCCAATAGATGCAGTAAAAGATGGGAACCCAACAAACCAGTACCTCCGGTGACCAAAATCATAATTCAAATGTACTTAATATTGAAGAATACATAACTCAAAAAGCGAGTTTTTGCACTTAGGCAGATTCCAAAAGCGAGCAAGGGGACTTCGGCATTAATTTTTGATCCAATTCAGTACTAAAAAACGACCAATGCACTTATATTTGCAGCAAACTTCTTTAAAGCAAGCATAATAATGGCCTTAGATTTTGTAGCAGAATTAGAATGGAGAGGAATGTTACATGATGCCATGCCAGGTACCAGTGAGCATTTGTTAAGTGAAATGCAATCTGCCTATGTGGGTATAGATCCTACAGCAGATTCTTTACATATTGGTCATTTGGTTGGGGTAATGATGTTACGGCATTTTCAGTTGGCAGGTCATAAACCTTATGCTTTGGTAGGCGGTGCTACAGGCATGATTGGCGACCCATCGGGCAAGTCTGCCGAGCGAAATTTATTGGATGAAGCTACGCTTAAAAAAAACCAAGAGGCTCTAAAGAGTCAGTTATCCCGGTTTTTGGATTTTGAAAGTGATGCAAAAAATGCAGCGGTTTTGGTCAACAATTATGACTGGATGAAGGATTTTTCATTTCTAGATTTTATTAGGGATGTTGGGAAACATATTACGGTTAATTATATGATGGCAAAAGATTCTGTAAAAAAACGCCTTTCTTCCGATGCTAAGGAAGGGATGTCGTTTACGGAGTTTACCTATCAGCTTGTGCAGGGATATGATTTTTTATACCTCTACCAAAATTATAATTGCACCTTACAAATGGGAGGTAGTGATCAGTGGGGAAATATTACCACAGGTACGGAACTGATTAGAAGAATAGGTGGCGGTAAGGGTTACGCGCTTACTTGTCCCCTGATCACCAAAGCCGATGGTTCAAAATTTGGAAAAACGGAAGCAGGTAATATTTGGTTAGACAAGAACCGCACATCACCCTATAGATTTTATCAGTATTGGTTGAACACTTCCGATGAAGATGCCGAAAAGTATATCAAAATATTTACATTCATAACCAGGGAAGAGATAGAGGCTTTGGTTAAGGAACATTGCGAAGCTCCTCACCTTAGGGTACTACAAAAACGCCTTGCCAAGGAGATTACCGTAATGGTACATTCCGAGGAAGATCTTAATAGGGCGTTGGCCGCCAGTAACATTCTTTTTGGCAAATCTACCTCGGACGATTTAAAAAAGATAGATGAACAGACCTTTTTGGATGTTTTTGACGGCGTTCCACAAGCCATCGTTTCCAAGGAAGATGTGGTAAACGGATTGGACATTATTAGTGCGTTATCTGCCAAGACCGGATTTCTGAACTCTAACGGAGAGGCAAGAAGGGAGTTAAAACAAAATTCCATTTCCGTAAATAAAGAAAAAGTGGTGGAAAGTAGGGTAATAACAACAGCGGATCTTATCAATGACAGGTTTGTGTTATTACAGCGCGGTAAGAAGAACTACTTTCTTTTGGTAATGGAGGACTAGTCTAGGGCATATTAGAGCACCATTAAATTACATCCGCGGATATCGGAATTATCAAAACGACCTAGAATTTCGAAACTTCCACTTTCATGGATCTTACCCAAATCTTGGGTAGCTATAAAAGAGCAAGACCAAAGGTTGGCCAAGTCTATTATATTAACCCCGCCTGTTTTGTTTGGTGATTGTAGGGTTAATGGATCTTCGGGATCTCGGATCAGTACTTTCATCCAAGGAGGGGCTTTAAAAACTCCCTGGCCTTGGGAATAGGCCTGGGACAAAAGCTCGGTCATTCCATATTCCGAATGAATACGGGTAGTTCCAAATCCTTTTTTTAGAACGGCATGTAGTTCTTCTCGTATCATTTCCTTTTTTCTTCCTTTCATACCCCCGGTTTCCATGACTATGGTATTTGGTAGTTTTAGTTCTTGATTTTCTGCCATATCCAGAAGGGCAAACGAAACGCCTATCAACAGCACTTTGGTTTTCTTGGCGTTCAGTGCTATCAGTTTTTTCCTCAGGGCCGCTATATCGTTAAGGTAGAACCCGCTCTCCGCGGAATTGCTTCGGGCAATAAAATCGTTTACCATGTAAACTAGGGAAGATCCTGTTCTTTCCAAGTAAGAAGGCAAAAGTGCCAGAACACAGTAATTACCTATTGGCCCGTAGAAATGTTCAAAGGCCCTTAGGTAACTTTGTTGGTATAAGGAGCTATCTTTTATGTGGTGTTTGCTGGTTATGCTTCCGGTGGTACCGCTGCTTTCGAATAGCATTTCGGGATCTGCGTTGCCACAAAATATTTTTTTCGATTTAAAAAAACCAATAGATAGAAAAGGAATTTGGCTTACGGATTCAACGTTATCCGCGTTCTTTCCCAAATGTGTGCAAAAATCCCGGTATATCTTGTTGTTTTGATATTGAAACTTAAAAGTATCTAGCGCCAACGATTTAAATGCGGTAGGGGTGTTAATTTCAAATATCTTTCGGGTATCCATCTTCTTTTTACTAACACAAAAGTAGCAAATTAAAAACCCGATCTTGGTGCCTAAAAGGGAGACAGATTATTTTACGACCAGTTTTCTGGTCATGGTATTTTGATTCTCGGTAACCTGAAGTACATAAACACCTGGAACCAGGCGAGAAATATTCAGAGCATGGTTAAAAATTCTATCGCGTAAAACTACTTCTCCAAAAACATCGTAAACAACAATTTCCTTGGTGCTGTTTCTTTTTGTGGTTACATAGACCACATCGTCAAAAGCAGGATTGGGATACAGTTTAAAACTGATATTCTCAGCGTTGGTGAGTTGGCTCGTATCTACCACCTCTTGTGCTGACATTACCACGGTAAACACCATAAAAATGGCGAAGTAGATTTTTTTCATTTGGTATTGATTTGGGATCAACACTGTAAATATAAGGAAGGTACCACAGCACGCGCATAAAATGTTGTGAAACAAGGTTTTTTGTAGGTAAAATCGAACCACCCATCATTTCGTCGGATTTTTCTACTTTTTATCGATATAAAAAATGAAGTTATTTGCTGAAAATCAGCAAAGTGCATACTTCCTTAAAAGGACCGTATTACTTTATGATCAGCTTACGAGTAGCCACTTTATCCTTTTCAAAAACACGGAGTACATAAACACCGGCATCCAAATCTGAAATATTCAGTTCCCTGCCCAATATGGTGGTCTCTAGGACCTGAGTGCCCAAAACATCGTAAATAAGTATGTTTTTCGGTGCATTTTGGGAAGTGCTAATGTAAACTTTTCCGTTGGTAGTAGGATTGGGATATAGTTTAAATCCCTCAATATTGCCCCTGCCAGGGTTATCTTGGGAAAAACCTAAAGAAGTTACTAAGAAGAGTATAAGTAGGTAAAAGTGCTTCATAGATAAATATATACGCAAAGATAATAATTTTGGCCTTTGATGTTCATAATTAGCCAGATAACTACAAAAATTTAGCCAAGATGTAAAAAAGGGTACATGAAGCGCATATTTTTTAATTTTTTTTAGCATTTGACCGGAAAAAGTTGAGATTTTTTTATCGTTTTTTGAAATTTTCGTTGAACGGTATACCCTAAAAAGAAAAAGTTCTGCCTATTTGTTGAAATTGATAGGGGAAGAATATAAAAAACCCCACTCACGGCGGGGTTTTTTAAACTATATTGTTGTCCGGAATTAGTTGATACCTACGGTCCACCCTGCACCCCAGGTAGCAATATCTGTCCCAGTTCCATTACCGTCTCCGGCGATAAAATCGGCTTCGGTAAAAATAAAGGTGGTATCGTTCTTAAGTTTTGTTACAACATTGGTAAAAGTTACATCGGTAACCATTAGATTGTCATCCAACACACCTTGTCCGGTTGGGTTGTCACCAGCATCACCATCAAGATCAAAAGCTTCGTCAAAATCTTGTATAAGCACGTTGGTAAACAAACCTTGGGTTCCTGCACGTAGCCTTATAGCTTCACCAGCATCGTTGGCGCCAATTACAGTTACATTGGTGACGGTTGGTTTGGAGAATTCTCCGGACTCGTTGCTAAAATCCGTGTTGTAACCATCGCACTCAAAACCTTTGTCATGAGTTGTGCCATGTTGTACATATACGTCGGTTAGGGTCCCTACGTAACCTTCTGTCCAGTCTATGGAATCATCTTCGGCATTAACCACAACAAGATGACTGGCATTTACGGTTCCACCAAAAAATTCAAATCCATCGTCAGATCCTTCAAATACTTGAACGTAATCTATTGTAGTGGCACTTCCTACCGCATAAACGGAAAGTCCGTTTAGTTCTGCGTTTCCGTCAATGGCGCCACCGGCATACTCAATTCGCATGTACTCAATGGTACCGGAATCATCGTCAGGGGTATTTCCGCCGTAGGCAAGGGCGCCCACTTCAGAAGTAGCAATGTTTTCCGAGGCAAGCGGTGTTGAGTTGATGGGAGCTTTACCCAAAAGCACCAAACCACCCCAATCTCCACCGGCAGGGTTGCTGGCATTGGAGGTCAATACAATAGGACTGCTAGATGTACCGGAAGCATTGATTTTAGCTCCTTGTTGGATTGCGATGTAAGCATTTACGCCAATAGGCTCAGCTTTTATGGTCATACCTGCAGGGATGGTCAATGTGGTACCGCTAGCCATTAATACCGGTCCTGTAATAATGTATTCAATGGCGGGGTCCAAGGTTAAATCTTCCAAGTACAAACCGTTTAAGTCAATAGTCGTCTCCGCAGGAGGCTCACCACCACCTGTGGTGTTATTAGTTACACTGTTATCGTTTATTACGATGTCTGAGGTATCGTCGCTCTCACATGCAATAAATAAAGCAGCGGCTATACCTAAAAATAAAAACTTGTTTTTCATTGTTTTGAATTTAAAAAAAAATTAAAATTTATATTTAAGGGTTAGCCCAACGTTAACCCCAAGGTTATACTCACGTATAGTTACATCTCCGATCCCTGTATTTTCCCTTACTAAGGAGATATCAGGATCGAGAAGATTTTTAGCTGATAAATTGGCTTCAAAGTGCTCGCCAAAAGAATTTTTCCAAATAAAGTCCAAGGTGGGTACCGCTTTTTCCACAATATTTCCCAGACTACCTGCACCAAGGGCAAATATCCTGTCGGAGAAATAGGAAAACACAAGGGTTGCCTTGGGCTTAAAATTCCCGAAAGTGGGACTATAATTTAAATCTGTGTTTACTATTAAAGAAGAAGCACCTTCCAATTCGTCCGAGGATCTGTCAAAGGATGTCCCAAAACTGTTTTCTTCGCCAGCAGGAATATCTTTTAAATCTTGATCTGTGTTGGTGTAGGCAGCATTAAGCCCCACGGAAACAACTCCATTGTCGTCCTCGTCTTTTAAGAGATTTTTTCTCACCTCCAATTCTACACCGAAAATATCGGCCTGTTCTCCCGTGCGGAAATAACGTTGTGTTCCGGTAGCATCTGCTGCTACAACCCTGTTTACGGGATCTTTTATGGTCTTGGCAAAAGCCGCTAAGGAAATAATTTCGCCTCGGTCTAAAAACCACTCGTATTTTAGATCAAAATTGAATATATCCGAATAGGTAGCACCAGAACCATCCAAGCCTCCAAGAAGATCCGGGTTACCGCCAATTCTTTGTGTAACATCTTCATATACAAAGGGGGCCACTTCTTTAAATTCGGGAAAAGAGGCCGTTTTACTGAAGGAGAAACGTAGGTTGGTATCATCGTTCAGCGCATACCTAACGTTTAAACTTGGCAAGAAAATATTTTCATATACTTCCCTGAAACGAGGATCGTCCGGATTTATGTTTATAACATCATAAACTACTTTTTGATCGAAAGATTCTACTCGAATGCCGGGTATCAAAAGCCATTTTTCCCCTAGGCTTAGCTCTGCCGTAACATAAGCACTGTGCACATTTAAATTACCTTTATATGTGTTTTCGGGGAGTCCTGGTCTGTTTCTATTCCCTATTTCATTGCTTATTGGATTTAAGACCAAGAGATCATACAATCCTGTCCCCGAAGGTATGTTGATGTTATCTACATTAAATATGGAATTGAAATTGTTTACGTCCGTAACCGGGGTATTGTCTCGATCCTGAATATCGTAGCCGTATCTGATACTGTTGAACCTACGCTCTTTTCTTCTGCCGTTGTACCCGAAGTTTAGTTTTACTTTTTCCGAAATTTGGTTTCCTAGATCGATAAAACTGTTGAGCTCATCATCTTCGATACTCTGAAAAAACCGTTGGTTATCAAAAGGAATATTGGTATAGAATACAGGATTTGTGGTATTGTCCCCATCTAAAGCAAATTGGTAGTTCTCTAGGGTGATCCTCTTTCTGTCTGGTTCATCGGAAAACACTTTATTGAACCCAGCGCCCCAATCCAACGTCCATTTCTCATCAAAAGTATGCCTGCCGGTAAGTTGGTTCACAAAGATCATGTCCTGATTAAACTGAACATTCATGATATAAAAACCTTCATCCGTATTTAAGATTGCATCACGGTTGGTTCCCCTACCTTCGGTGCCAAAGTATCCAACTTTATCCGAAGAACTGTTTATAAAAAGAGTGCTATACTTTACCTTATTGTTGTTGTCTATTTTATACGTAATATTACCTAAGGCCGTTGTAGTGGTATTATAAGCAAACTCCCTTACATTGGGAAAATTTACTTTAAGTACGTTGGTAAAATCGGTGGCCGGACCCTCACGTAGTTCGTAACCGTTACTAAAGCTTCCGGTTGCAAAAAAACTGAGTCTTGATTCGTCTCCAAAATTGAAAGAGTATCCTCCCTCAACGGCTCCCGAAAAGTTTATCGGCGACCAAGAATCCTGAGGATCCACACCATGTGAAAGTACTATGGCAAAAGGATCATTATCATACCTATTGTAAAAACCAAAGTCACTAGGCCCTTCGCTTCTTACAAAATCTTCCCCTGAAGCGTTAGAATTAAGTCCGCTTCCCAAAGAAACTTCGAAATATCCATCACCGGAATATTCCTTAGAATCTATATTTACGTTACCTGCCGCAAAATCTCCATAAAAAGATGGGGTATAGGCTTTGCTAACAGATATGTTTTCGATAATGCTAGAGGAGAAAAGATCTAGGTCTATGTTCTTCTTGTTTACATTATTGGAGGGTAAGGACAATCCATTCATTGTAGTGTTCTGATATCGATCTCCAAGGCCCCTGACGTAAACATTGCTAGATCCCTGCTGTTTAGAGATACCGGAAATTTGAGCTACCGCCGCGGCCGCATCATCGATCCCTTTTCTGGTAAGTGCTTCCGCGCTTATGGATTCCTTTATTTCTACAGCTCTCTTTTGTTCCAATAACAAGGCAATTTCCGAATCTTTCCTTGCGCTTGTTGTAACCACTACTTCATCTAACCCAACACTAGTGGCACCAAGACCAGTGTTTACTTGGGTAACCTTATCCGCTTCTACAATTACGTTAGGAATTTCCAAGGTTTCATATCCTAAAAAACTAATGACCAATATGTACGTTCCCGGTTCTACATTATCAATTTCGTAGAGGCCGTCAAAATCTGAAGTAGTACCTTTAGTGGTACCCTTTATAACTACATTGGCAAATGCCAAGGGATCATTATTTAGCTCTTTATCAGTTAATTTACCTACGATGCTTCCCGTGTCCTGCGCATTGCTAAGGAAGGTTACTAATAGTATTAGAAAAGTAAAAAGTTGTTTCATCGGGTTGAATTTCAATTTCAGCAGCAAAGAACGCTAGGTGCCGTTAAAGCCGTGTTACCCGCATGTTAAACATTTATTGCATTAGCGTTACTTTAACGTTAGCATATTAAATCAATGTTAAGTGGCTTTGTCGTAATAGTATTATATTTACATTTGAGAGATATAAGCAATGTTTTAGCTCATGAAAAAAAAAGATATCAAGATTTTATTGGTAGATGATGAACCGGATATTTTGGAAATTGTAAACTACAATCTCTCTGCCGAAGGCTATCAGGTGTTTACTGCAAAAAATGGTCTTGAAGGCGTAGCAAAGGCCAAGAAAAAACTACCTCACCTTATTGTTTTGGATGTTATGATGCCAGAAATGGATGGTATTGAAGCCTGCGAAATAATGCGAAGAACCCCCGGGTTGGAAAATACCATTATTACCTTTTTAACCGCTCGTGGAGAAGATTATTCCCAAGTGGCAGGTTTTGATGCCGGTGCGGATGATTATATTACCAAGCCCATTAAGCCAAAAGTATTGGTAAGCAAGGTAAAGGCGCTTTTAAGAAGGTTGAAAGAAGATAACGCAGAGACCGAAGATATTGTAAAGGTGGGCAATATCGTAATCAATAGAGAAGAGTATAAAATTGAGAACAACGGAAAAGAGATTATTCTTCCTCGTAAGGAGTTTGAACTGTTGGCCTTACTTACCTCTAAACCCAGCAAGGTCTTTAAAAGAGAGGTTATCTTAGATAAAGTATGGGGGAATGAAGTTGTGGTAGGAGGCCGTACTATAGATGTGCATATTCGTAAACTTCGGGAAAAAATAGGCGATAACCACTTTAAGACGGTCAAAGGTGTAGGGTATAAGTTTGTTCTATAATGGCGATACGACTAAAAAAGTCATATAAGTTTGCTTTCCGGTCGGCCTTATTTATCGCTTTAATTTTAGTTGCTTTCTCTGTTCTTATTCTTTGGTATGCCAATGTGCCAGATTGGTTGTTGCTCCTTTTTTTTGGACTTATTTCTTTCATTGTCCCTTTTCTTATTATTCAGTTACGAATAGAAAAATTTATCTATAGACGGATAAAAAAGATCTACGATGACGTCTCCCTGTTAGAATCTAAAACGCTCGATTCCGGTACCATTACCACAGATATGACCACATTGACCAAGGAAATTGAAAAGTTTGCCTTGGACAAAAAGATAGAAATAGATACGCTGAGGATTAGGGAGGAATATAGAAAAGATTTTTTAGGAAACGTATCGCACGAATTAAAAACACCTTTGTTTACCGTACAAGGGTATATCCTTACTTTGTTGGATGGTGCGCTAGAGGACAAAAACGTTAGAAAAAAATATTTGCAACGTGCCAATAAAGGCGTGGAACGACTCATCTATATCGTAAAAGACTTGGATTTGATCACCAAGTTGGAAGTTGGCGATCTTCATCTAGAATTGCAAGATTTCAATATTATTGAATTGATTCAGAATGTGTTCGACCTCCTAGAGATGAAGGCTGCCAAAAAGAGCATTGCACTCACTTTTGATATGGATTATGAGCATCCGGTTTATGTAAAAGCAGATAGGGATAAAATTCAACAGGTAGTATCCAACCTCTTGGTAAATTCCATAAAATATGGACAAGAGAACGGTACCACGGAAGTTAGCGTGGAGAATCTAATAAAGAATAAGGTTATCGTTAGGATCACCGATAACGGTGAAGGTATCCCGCACCAACACATACCCAGACTTTTTGAACGGTTTTACAGAGTAGACAAAAGCGGCAGTAGAAGGGAAGGAGGCTCAGGGTTGGGACTATCCATTGTAAAGCATATTATTGAAGCCCATGATGAAAAAATTTATGTAGAAAGTGTTGTGGACGTGGGTTCCGAATTTTCCTTTACCCTAGAAAAGACTGAAAATAACGACTCATAATTTAGTTCCGGGCCAAAACTTTTAAGACCCTTAAATTGACCTACCGAATTTAGCATTCCTATTGTAAATTGGTTTTGCCCGCTATATGGTACCATACGCATTTTATGTAGGCGCTTTGCCAAATATTCTTGTTCGTATTGCCCAGGGGTAGGTATAAAAAATGCGGGTTTTTCCAATTTGGCAAGATCCATTATGGTGGTATACCCAGAGCGACAAAGTATCATATTGCTCTCTTCCAAAGCTTTTTGAAGTTCGGCAGATTTCATATAGTTATAAGTAGTAACCACCAATTTCTCGGAAATCTCGGTTTTGCTTTTAATGTCATCTTCAACTACCCCCCTAACGAAGAGTACCCTACCGGAATATTCCTTTAGTTGGGCGGTAATTTTGTTTTCCAATATTGTTCGCTGAGGTT
The DNA here is from genome assembly GCF_046557915.1 of Spongiimicrobium sp. 3-5. Lineage (NCBI taxonomy): Bacteria > Pseudomonadati > Bacteroidota > Flavobacteriia > Flavobacteriales > Flavobacteriaceae > Spongiimicrobium > Spongiimicrobium sp. 3-5. The sequence continues at coordinate 221,890 of NZ_JBHEBG010000001.1, read as the reverse complement.
CTGGTCCGGATAAAAGGATCATAAGGTCATACACTATGGAAAGGTTTGTCCTTTTAAACCTGCTGAGTGGGCCTATGTACTTAATGCGCAAGTTTGTTTTTTTCAGGTGCCCTAACTTACCCGAGAGATTGGGAGTTCCCGCTACATCGGGAATCCAGCACTCCGCAAACTTTTTAATAATTTTTTGATGCACCTTAGAACTCATCCATGTAGTGTTTCCTGTAAGCACATTTAGCTGGTGGGTAATAAAGACACAGGGGACTTTTTTGCTGTAGACACCCAGTCTGTTGTCGGAAATTATACCACCTATCTTTAAAGACCTAACAAGGGCTTTGGTCTCTTTCTTTTCCCTACGGATCGCTTTTAGCATTTTTGGTGAATCCCATATCATTTTTAACTTGAAGTTTTTCCCTTTTTTGGCATATGTGATATTATAAGACGGAAGTATTACCGAAGTTAACCCCGGAAACTCTTTTTGTAGTAGTGCAAGGGCCAATCCATCCGAGGCAATTACGGGGACAAAACCACTTTGCAGCAAGGCATTAATTAATGGGATACATCTTGTAGCATGCCCTAATCCCCAATTTAAGGGGGCCACCAAGATCCGTTTAGAATTGTCCATAACTACAAAGCAACAACACAAAAAACATAGGAAGATTTCCTTAGTTTTGTGAAATCATTAAATTTTGGTTTCGGTGGGTAGCAAAAACAAGCTAAAACGATTTAAGGAGAACGAAACGTTCAAAAATGTAATCCAACCAGATAGGGATGAAGTCTTAAAAGGGGGATGTGATTTAAAAGGCAATTGGGCCAAACATTTTGGAAATGATAAACCCATTGTTTTAGAGTTGGGATGTGGTAAGGGAGAATATACCTTAGGATTGGCAGAGCAAAACCCGGAAAAGAATTTTATAGGGGTAGATATAAAAGGGGCACGATTCTGGAAAGGGGCAAAAGATGCTTTGGGACGGGGTTTGGAAAACGTTGCCTTTCTTCGTACCCAGATAGAAATGATACATCTACTTTTTGACAAGGGCGAAGTGTCCGAGATATGGATTACCTTTCCGGATCCCCAAATAAAGTATAAACGCACCAAACATAGACTTACCAACAATGTTTTTTTGCAGAAGTATAAATATATTTTAAAGGAGCAAGGCCTAGTAAACCTTAAGACCGATAGCGAATTTATGCATGGATATACCTTGGGTCTCTTACATGGTTTGGGGTGCGAGGTATTATATGCCAATCACGATGTCTATAAAAACGAAGGAAGCCCAAAAGAAGTTTTAGAGATACAGACTTTCTACGAAAATCAGTATCTTGAAGAAGGAAAACCAATAACCTATATCCAATTTAGGATTACATAACCAATAATGCACCTACTTATACTGTTCTTCGTTACTTTTTCCGCAGCTTTTATGGCTACCGTGCCTCCGGGACTGTTAAACATGAATGCCGCCAAAACCAGTGTAGAAAAAGGGAAGTTAAACGGAATTATCTTTAGTATCGGAGTTTCTTCCATGATCATGATCCAGGCATATATTGCCGTTATGATATCCAAATTCCTGTATAACAACCCAGAAGTAATTGATCTGCTACTTAAAATAGCACTAGTAGTCTTCGCATTTTTTGCAATCTACTTTTTTGTAAAGGCAAAACGCAATGCCAAAACCAAAATGAAGATTGTGAAAATGAGCAAAAAGAACAGTTTCTTCAAGGGTATATTGTTGGCAGCGCTAAACCTACTGACAATTCCGTATTATAGCGGACTTAACGTAATGTGGACATCATCTGGGTGGATAAAATTTGAGATTTGGGACATAGCTGTCTTTATTTTGGCGGCCGGATGTGGTACATTTTCAGTACTCTATATGTATACGATCTATTTCTATAAGTTGGAAAATAAAACAAGGAAGTTTTCAAAAAATTCCAATTATATCCTCAGTGCTCTTATGCTTGTACTTTTGGTAATTACGATTGGCCGTATTTTTTATTGATTGTTCTATAAAGGTCTTAGCAGTTAAGACGACTATTTTGATATAATAATTGAAACACTCTTTTATCCTAAAAAATGAAGCCGGAAAATCAGAATTTTTTTGAAAAAGTCTATGATGTGGCCCGTCAAATTCCATACGGTAGGGTAACTTCCTATGGAGCCATTGCCAAGTATTTAGGTGCGGCAAGAAGTGCAAGAATGGTGGGTTGGGCCATGAACGGTTCTGGAAGTAAGGAGGATGTTCCTGCCCACCGAGTGGTAAACCGTAAGGGTCTGTTGACCGGGAAACACCATTTTGATGGTACCACGCTTATGCAACAGCTTTTGGAAAATGAAGGTATAAAGGTTGTGGACCATCAGATTGTGGATTTTGAAAAGTGTTTTTGGGATCCGGCAACAGAGTTGATCTAAGCAAGAAAAACGTCATTCCTAAACCTGGTATAAGTAGATAAATTTAACCTATACACCTATGTTTGTTTTCAATTGGGACGCTTCTTATTCTCCGACCGATACCCTATCTTTGTAATTTAGAATCAATTTAATTAGAGGCTACTAGCCGTTGTAATACATGAAGCTCGATAAAAAGGATATTCTTAAGGCGTTGGAGGAAATAACCGTTCCCGGCGAAGGACAAAATATGGTAGAGAGCGGCGCCCTAACCAATGTAATGGTATTTGGTGATGAAGTGGTTGTGGATATTACCGTTTCCAACCCCAGTTTACAAGCTCGTAAGAAAACCGAGGTAGAAATACTAAAAATAATACATAAGAGGGTATACGAGAAGGCCAAGATTACTGTAAATGTTAAGGTAGATGCACCAGCTAAACCCAAGGTGAACGAAATAAAGGGCAAACCAATACCCGGAATCCAGAACATTATTGCAGTTGCTTCTGGGAAAGGCGGTGTTGGAAAATCTACGGTAACAGCTAATTTGGCGGCTACATTGGCAAAAATGGGTTTTAAGGTAGGTTTGTTGGATGCCGACATTTATGGTCCTTCTGCACCCATTATGTTCGATGTGGCGAATGAAAAACCGTTGGCGATCAATATTGAAGGTAAATCTAAAATGAGACCCGTGGAAAATCACGGCGTAAAGATTTTGTCCATTGGCTTTTTTACCCAACGCGATCAGGCTGTAATATGGAGAGGACCCATGGCAGCAAAAGCATTGAATCAAATGATCTTTGATGCCCATTGGGGCGAATTGGACTTTATGTTGTTAGACCTTCCACCGGGCACAGGAGATATACATTTAAGCATAATGCAGTCCCTACCGGTAACAGGTGCTGTAATAGTAAGCACCCCCCAGGAAGTGGCCCTTGCCGACGCTCGCAAAGGAGTAGCCATGTTTCAGCAAGAGTCTATAAACGTTCCGGTACTGGGAATCGTGGAAAACATGGCCTATTTTACACCAGAAGAACTACCCAACAATAAATATTATATCTTTGGTAAAGAAGGGGCAAAATATCTCTCTAAAGACTTGGAAGTCCCCTTTTTAGGAGAAATACCTTTAGTTCAGAGTATCAGAGAGGCCGGTGACATAGGTAGGCCCGCGGCAATGCAGACAGCTACGCCCATAGAGGCATCCTTTGAAGAAATAACAAAAAACGTGGTACAACAGGTGGTACTACGAAACAAGAGCTTACCTCCCACGGAGGCAATTAAAATAACAACAATGGCGGGTTGTTCGGCCGTTAATAAGAAATAGGTATGACATCGGAACAAATAAAACAGAACATAGAAAAGGCGCTGGATGAAATCCGACCCTTCTTGCAAAGCGATGGAGGGGATATTTCCTTAATATCCATTGATAACGATACTTCGGTAAAGGTGAGATTGGAAGGTGCATGTGTAGGTTGTAGTGTAAATCAGATGACCTTAAAGAGTGGAGTGGAGATGACCATTAAGAAATACGTTCCACAAATAGAGGAAGTTATCAGTGTGGATTAGATATTATGATAAAAGTCATGTATCCTTTTCAAATCACATAATAGCTTTGTTGCCATTCTTTAGAACGCTTTTTCCATGTTAAAAACAGACATTCTTATTATTGGCGCAGGACCTACGGGTCTTTTTGCAGTTTTTGAGGCTGGCTTGTTACAGCTCAAATGTCATTTAATAGACGCTTTGCCACAAGCAGGAGGACAATGCTCAGAAATTTATCCAAAAAAACCCATTTATGATATTCCCGGTTTTCCAGAAATACTTGCTGGGGAATTGGTAGACAATCTTATGGATCAAATAAGACCTTTTCAACCAGGCTTTACTCTTGGGGAACGGGCAGAGACAATTGAGAAATTGGAAGATGGGTCCTTTATTGTTACTACCAATAAGGGCACCAAACACCATGCTCCCATAGTGGCGATTGCAGGGGGGTTGGGGAGTTTTGAGCCACGAAAACCACTGTTGGAGAATTTAAAGAAGTATGAGGATAAGGGTGTGGCGTATATCATAAAAGACCCCGAAATATACAGGAACAAAAAAGTGCTGATTTCCGGGGGTGGTGATTCTGCCCTGGATTGGAGTATTTTTTTGTCGGAGGTGGCCTCTGAAGTAACTCTGGTACACCGCAGAAATGAGTTTAGGGGCGCCTTGGATTCCGTAGAAAAAGTACAACAACTGAAAGATCAGGGAAAGATAAATCTAATAACACCGGCCGAGGTAATAGCACTTAGAGGTGCCGATAATTTGGAAGCCGTAGTGGTAAGAAAAGAGGATAAAGAAGTAACCATATCAGTCGATAGTTTTATACCACTTTTTGGACTTTCGCCAAAATTAGGACCAATAGCTGATTGGGGTTTAGAAATTGAGAAGAATGCTATAAAAGTAGATACTTTTGACTACCAAACGAACGTTCCTGGTATTTATGCCATTGGGGATGTAAATACCTATCCCGGAAAATTGAAACTGATCTTATGCGGTTTTCACGAGGCGACGCTTATGTGCCAAAGTGCGTATCAGCGCATTTTTCCGGATAAAAAATACATCATGAAGTATACCACCGTGGGAGGAGTACAAGGTTTTGATGGCAGTAAGAAAGAAGCTCCCAAAGCAGTAGTAAAAAAAATAGAATAGCAAGTTAGAACAGTAGATGCAAGACGTAAAAATAAAGATAAAAGATCGGGATGGGGTAACCCATGAGATAGATGCGCCAACGGATATGAATATGAACCTTATGGAGGTGGTTAAGTCCTATGAACTGGCACCGGAAGGTACCATAGGGGTATGTGGGGGTATGGCGATGTGCGCCTCATGCCAGTGTTATGTTCATTCGGATCATAATCTACCCGAAAAGTCGGATGATGAGGATGCTATGTTGGCCGAGGCTTTTTATGTGGAAGACAACAGCCGTTTGGGATGTCAGATCCATATAACATCAGAATTGGAAGGTTTGGAAGTAGAGCTGGCACCAGAAAGCTAATAATGCTATAACAACAATACCATCATTTTCGGTTGGGTTTAAATCCTCGCCTGATAAGTAAACAGATTATAGTATCTTCCTTCCAAGGCAATAAGTTCTTCATGGGTCCCTTGCTCTTCTATCCGTCCATTTTCGATAACCAAAATTTGATCGGCTTTTCTTATTGTACTTAATCTGTGTGCTATAACAAAAGTGGTACGGCCTTTTGTTAGTTCGGCCAAACTCTTTTGAATCAATGCTTCACTTTCGGTGTCCAAACTAGAAGTTGCCTCGTCCAAAATCAAGATTTTTGGATCGGCCAAGACTGCCCTTGCAATGGCTATACGTTGTCGTTGCCCTCCCGACAGTTTTACACCTCGCTCCCCGATCAAAGTTTCAAGACCTTCTTCAAATCGGTCCGTAAACTCATCAACATAAGCCGCTTTTACAGCATTGTGGAGCGCCGTTTCCGATGCGTTTGGTCTGGGGAACAAGATATTCTCCCTTATAGTGCCTTCAAATAGAAATTCGTCCTGTAACACTACTCCCAAATGCCGCCTGTAGCTGGTAAGACTAACCTTGGACAAATCAGAACCGTCAATGGTTATGGTACCCGAAAGCGGATTTAAAAAAGTGGCTGCAAGGCCTGCTATCGTAGATTTTCCCGAGCCGGAGCTGCCCACAAGAGCCACCACATCCCCACGGTTTACCGTAAAACTTATGTTATGCAACACCTCCTTGTCCTCCTCATAGGCAAAGGAAACATTGTTAAATTCTATATCGCCATGAATATTCTGAAGTTCAATGGTTCTATCTTTTTCATCCAATTCGGGCGTCATGTTCATTAGTTCTTCAGTACGGTCCAGACCGGCTAGGGCCTCCGTAAGCTGACTACCTATATTGCTCATTTGTACAATAGGGGCAATCATTAGACCCAAAAGAAAAGTAAAGGTCAAAAATTCGCCCACGGTAAGTTCGTCCATCATTATTTTATAACCTCCCATGCCCATAACACCGGTGGTTGCTACACCTAAAAGAAAAGTAGAGGAACTGGTCATAAACGCAGTGGCCGTAAGGCTTCGTCTTACGTTTTGAAATAATTTGTCCACCCCAGACTCAAACACCGTATGCTCCTGGCGCTCAGCGTTAAAACCTTTGATTACGCGTATGCCTCCCAGAGTTTCTGTAAGCCTGCCTGTGACTTCGGCATTTATTTTTCCCCGATTTCTGAAGATAGGACGTATAATTTTGAAGGCCTTTAAGGCAATTATGGCAAAAATTGCCAAGGGTACCAAGGTAAACAGGGTCATGGACGGGCTAATATCTATCAAAAGCAGCAACGATACTATGGCCGTAACCGTACCACCCACCAACTGTACAAGTCCTGTGCCAATTAAGTTTCTTACACCCTCTACATCTGTCATAATACGCGATACCAAGGCACCGGATTTGGTGTTGTCAAAAAAACGAATTGGTAAGGAGAGTACTTTTTTCTGTACTTGCGCCCGTAATTCCGATATTAAGAACTGAGCCTGTACACTTAGGATTTTCGTTAATAAAAAAGAGGTAATCGCCTGGGCAAGAATGGCTAGACCTACAATAAGGACAAGAATTTTAAGCAGGCCTATATCTTTGTTGGGAATAACATCATCCATCAAATATTTTAGGGATAAGGGAGCTACAAAACTTGCCGCTTTGCTGATGACAATGAGCAATAGTCCAATGAAAACCAAGTTACGTCTTGGCCAGATGATGGTCTTAAAAGCTTTTAGGATACTAACTTTTTTATTGGGCATAAAGCAGGTAATGCAATTTTAGAGCATGCAAGTTACTTTAAAAAAGAATGTAATTCCCATGCATTTTCCATGGAGTTGTTTTTTTAAGTCAAAATTAGTATTTCAAAGGGAAGACCATTAATTTCACCAACCAAAGGTTTAAAGATATGGACGTAAAAGACAGTAATGGGAACAGTCTAGAGGATGGAGATAATGTGCATGTAATCAAAGATTTAAAAATTAAGGGCATGTCAAAAACCCTGAAAAGGGGCAATATTATTAAGAACATAAGATTAACTTCCAATAATCAGGAGGTGGAATGTAGGATCGGGAAAGCTCAAATTGTTCTAAAGACCCAGTTTTTAAAAAAAGCATGGCCATAGGTTGCCAAATTATCCCTCGAAAACTGTTGGGTTAAATATGACGATACCAGAGTTTCACAAAAATCTAAACTTATGAGAATATTGTTTTTATTAATATTATTAACTGCTTGTGGGGCCAAGAACCACAATGATGACTTAAAACGTTGGCAAGAACATGCGGATAATACAACTATAATACGAGATGATTTTGGGGTGCCCCATATCTATGGTAAAACCGATGCCGATGCCGTCTTCGGATTACTTTATGCACAATGTGAGGATGATTTTAACCGGGTAGAACAGAACTACATTTGGGCTACAGGGCGTTTGGCAGAGGTAGAAGGCGAAAAAGCTTTGTATAGTGATTTAAGGGCCAAATTGTTTATGACAGAGGAAGAGGCACGGATAAATTATGAAAAGAGTGCACCTTGGCTTAAGGAACTTTGCAATGCCTTTGCGGATGGTATTAACTATTATTTACATACACACCCTGAGGTAACCCCAAGATTACTCACAAAGTTTGAACCTTGGATGCCCATGTATTTCAGTGAAGGATCCATAGGGGGCGATATTGAACGAATTTCTACCCAAAAGATAAAGGCGTTTTATGAAAGTGGAATGCAAATGCCCAAGACTTTGTTACTAGAAGCTAAAAAGAAGAAGGAGGCTTTGGAGCCACAAGGATCCAATGGATTGGCCATTTCGGGTAAATTAACCCAGTCTGGTAATCCCATGTTGCTAATTAATCCGCATACTTCATTCTACTTTAGGGGAGAAGTGCATGCGGTAAGTGAAGAGGGTCTAAATGCATATGGGGCGGTAACCTGGGGCCAGTTTTTTGTATATCAGGGATTCAATGAAAAAACAGGTTGGATGCATACGTCTACCTACACCGATGTTTTGGACGAATTTGCGGAAACCATCATGGAAGTAGATGGAGAATTGTTTTACAAATACGGCGAAGAATTGCGCGAAGTGCAGATCTCGGAAATCACCTTAAAATATAAAACTGGTGATACACTGGCTCAGCGAACCTTCCCCGCCTACCATACACATCACGGACCCATTACCCATATGAAAGATGACAGATGGGTAGCTACTGCCATGATGTGGGAACCGGTAAAAGCTCTGGAACAATCCTATATCCGCACTAAGCAAACAGGTTATTCCGGTTTCCGAAAAATGATGGATATACGTACCAACTCCTCCAACAATACGGTCTATGCCGATGCTGAAGGCAATATTGCCTATTTCCATGGAAATTTTATCCCGGTAAGAGATACGATCTTTGACTATACCCAAGTGGTTGATGGAAGCAATCCTGATACCGATTGGAAAGGGTTGCATTCCGTAGATGAAAATATACTGCTGTTGAACCCGGCCAACGGGTGGATCCAAAATTGTAATTCCACACCTTTTACCGCTGCCCTGGAATATAGTCCTCAAAAGAAAGATTACCCAAAGTACATGTCTTTGGACCGGGAGAATTTTAGGGGGGTCCATGCCATAGATTTATTAACGGACAGAAGCGGATACACCCTGGATAGTCTAATTGCCCTTGGCCATGATCCGTATCTGCCAGCATTTGAAAGGCTCATTCCAGGGCTCATAGAAGCCTACGATAAATCATTTCCCAAAGACCCTCAGCTAAAAGAAGCAATAGAAATGCTACGTTCGTGGGATTATAAAACTTCTAAAACCTCCGTGGCCATGTCATTGGCACATTTTTATGGAACTTTGTACGGCGAAAAGGGAGAGCGCCCTTTGAGTGCCATGAGCGATATGGAATTGATGACTTATTTTGGGACACAATCACCTTTGGAAGAACGATTGGCCATATTTTCGGAAACGGTAGTCGGTTTGGAGGAAGATTTTGGCGGTTGGGATACGCCATGGGGCGAAATTAACCGCTATCAGAGGATAAACGGAGACATTCTACAGCCTTTTAACGATAATGAACCCAGTATACCCATTGGTATGGCTTCTGGGCGTTGGGGCGCTCTGGCGGCCTATGGAGCAAGATATACGAACAACACCAAGAAAATTTACGGTACCCGGGGCAATAGTTTTGTAGCCGTAGTGGAGTTTGGAGATATAGTAAAGGCGAAGACTATACTGGCAGGTGGACAAAGTGGGGATCCTACATCTCCCCATTTTAACGATCAGGCATCGCGCTATGCGGACATACAATTTAAGGATGTTCCCTATTACAAAGAAGATGTATTAAAAAGAGCTAAGGAAACCTATAAGCCAGGAAAAAGATAGCGGATACGTACGGGCATTAATCCTTAACAATAATCAGGGATGCCTTGGAGCCTGTAGAAAGATTCCATCGGTTGGAATAAATCAATTGCCCATGATCATCATAGACATCTATCTGGGCGGTGTTAGGGCCAGAGGAACCTTGGTTCAGCGCCTCAAAGTCCAACCTATTGAAACCTTTGTCCAAGTCTAGGTTAACTCCTTTGAATGCCGATGTTAAAAGAATATTGGGCTCTACGACCGTTCCGTTTGCATAAATTCTTACTCGGTCTCCGTCTACATACTCATGGTCTCTGCATACGATACCCACAAACAATGAACTGGTTTTTACATCACCCAGATACTGGTCACCGTAGTGCGTATTTTTACCCCCCTTTTTTTCCCGTTCGCCAATTTTGGGATCTATCTTTAAATCGCGGCCTGCGTCTACCAGTTCACGATCTGGTAACATTTTAATGTTTCTGGCAGTAAGGGAATCCCTTAGATTATAGGTTGGCTTCTTGTCCAATATGGACGGCATCTTAAGTGCAGTTCCCTGATTGGGGTTAACATCACCTTCAATATTGAGCGGTTGAGACAATGGAATATCTGTCTGCGCCCACCCAATTAGGGGCAAAATAAATACTACCAAAGCTGTGAGCAAAAATTTCATAGGCACATAAGCAGTCGTAAATACCTTTCAAAAATAACAAATACCCTGCCATAGCGTTTTAAATTGCTGTTAAATTCGCCGAGGGACCTTAGGAACAGATCAATTTTGGATTTCTAGGGTTCAATATGATGATAACCTTCTTGTAGTCAAATTTGCCATACTTCTGAGTTTTAAAGAAGCATAACTAACTAGCATTCTGGGTTTAATTCTGGTAATACAAAACCTGATAAATGTCATAGTAATTCTGTCGTATCTACCTTAACTTCAAGTATTTAAAAGCTACCGTTATGAAACCAAAAAAGAATCCCAACGTAGATTTAAATCGTGATAGTGGCCTTTTTTTTGTAATTGGCCTTACCCTTGTCCTTTTTCTCACATGGAGGGCATTGGAGCTTAAAACATATGACAAGGACGAAGCGCTTGTAGAAATTGTTCAGGTAGTGGATGATGTAAAAGAAGAAGTACCCATTACAGAGCATATAAACACTCCGCCACCACCTCCACCGCCTGCGGCTCCAGAAATAATCCAAATTGTTGAAGATGTGGCAGAAATTGAGGAAACAGTAATAGAAAGTACTGAAATGAGTCAGGAAACCATCATAGAGGATGCCATTGTTAGTGTGGATGATGTAGCTGTGGAAGAATTGGAGGAAGAAATTACGGTGCCCTTTGCCGTAATTGAGAACGTACCCGTTTTTCCAGGTTGCGAAGATGGTGATAACGAGGAGAGAAAGGCCTGTTTTCAAAAAAAAATACAAGAACACATAAATGAGAACTTTAAATACCCCCAAAGTGCCTTGGAAATGGGGTTGCAGGGAAAGGTTTTTGTATACTTTATAATTGATACGAAAGGCCATGTGTCCGGTATCAAGACCCGTGGCCCAGATAGGATATTAGAAAAAGAAGCCAGTCGTATCATGGCTTCCTTGCCCAAAATGACTCCCGGAATGCAACGCGGAAGGGCGGTAAGGGTACCTTATAGCATACCGGTCCACTTTAAAATGCTATAACTTGGTTTGCCAGACAAATGTAATGGGGCGGTTATCTCAATCGCCCTATGCCCTTTTATAATCCACTAATTTCTGTGGGCCTTCCAACAAAATACGGACAATCTGTAAAGTGCCATCATCCTTTGTGGCTATTTGCCATTTTATGAGCGACATTTTTCCATCCTCTATTTCTATTCCGGTGATACTCCTTGGGTGCACACAACTACCATCATTAAAAAATGGAATGTCACCAGGTTCTGGAAAACGGGGCCGATGCGTGTGCCCAACAACGGTAATGATAAGATTGTTCTGAAGAATCCAACGTTTTATACGCTTTTCAACTTTTATCAGCTCCTTGTGGTTTCTGGCCGGACTAGTAGGGTCTGCTATGCCCCAAACCTGAAGTGGTTTCCACAAGACACGAACCAAAAAACGGTTGATTCGCCATCCATGGTAATTCATAAAATCTGCCTGATGGCCATGGGTCAGAAAGATTTCCTGTTCTGTTTCCCGATGTTTTAAAATAATGGCTTCATGGTATATTAAATCTTGCAGCAAAGTCTCTTTGCGCTCCTCCTTGGGCTCAAAATAGGAATATAAATATTTTTTTACGTAAGCCGGATTGCGGTATACCATATCGTGGTTGCCATATATCATGTGAAGGCGACCCTCCTGGTGATACTGCTTCATAAGGAGAAAGATATTCTTGTGGGCTTCAAAAATAGGCTCAAAAGAACGGTTTTCCCAAAGTTCGTCCCCATCACCAAGTTCGCAGTAGGTAAAACCCTTCTGAAAGTAGTGTTTTAGGGCATGGAAGTATATATTTCTGTTATTTGCAAAATCATCCGCAAAGCTGTTATCCCCCCTATGGCAATCGCTGAAGAACACAAATTTTGAGTCATTATTAAAGGGTATTACCTGGGCATTTTTGTAGGCATTGGTTAGCCTTGTGCGGGACGACATAGCGGAAATTTCCATAAATATCCAAAAAAACCTCAGAACGGCATAAACATTCCTTTAACAAAATTTACGATTTTTCTTTGTAATTTTGGTGGTTCTAATGGTACTAATACTAAAATGGTAGGCGATAAGGACATAGAATTACCCTTAGCACGATTGATTAGCTTTAACAAATTGTTGGAGCATTATGATACCATGGCGAAAAGCAAGGATGCTTTTATGGTCGCTAAGGCGAAGCGTGTTTTGGATGCCCAAGCTCCTTATCCTGAATTGCGAGATGGCTTTACCGATGTAAGCTTACTACAGAAGTACGAGGATGTAATAAGCTTGATCTTGGAAGATACTTTTTCTGAGATTCTTGGTGAAAACGAAATTAAGGTAGCTTCTTTACCTTATAACAACCTTATCTTTAATTCTTCTAAACGGTTCCGAAAAATACTGGCCGAAGCAGGCCCGGACTTTGTACCCACCATTAGAAATCAGGAAGATGGTGTAAATTATGTAATGGCGTGTACGGTTATCCTAAGTTTCTATTACGGATTTAACTTGGATTTTAGACGACCATTTTTTTATGATATTCCCGATAAAAATGGTGTAATGCACCATTATCGGATTTTATACAACGCGGATTTCATGGAAATAATCCCTACCGATGTTGTTAAGGAGATTACCCAAGAAGACGTAGATGAACTTCTTGAGAATTCGGATAACTTAGAACTTTGGAAAGAGAAAATACCACCCAATAGTTTTATTGCCAAAGGATTTGTTATTTCCAATATGTTTGATGTTACTGCAGAACATTCCATATCCGAGATTAAGTCAGAGTTAATTGCCAGTGATAAACGTGGCAGTGAAAACTTTATGGTAGATCTTCAGGAAACCTTTAAATCTTTTTTCAATCTTCCGGAAATACGTGTAGGTTTTGTTACCTATAACCCAAAAGAAGATAAGTTTGAAAGGGTATACGGCAAGGGCATCGATAGTTTTATCCTCCAAGATAACGATGAACAATCTTGTGAGGAAGCATTGTGCCAAGGCTCCTATTCAAAATTACTGCAAGAAAACACCTATTTCGCCATAGCCGATGTGGATAAATATTTTAAACTCTCTGGGGGCATCGCACCGTATAAGAGTTTAAAAGAGCAAGGGTATAAGAGTGCAATTTTTGCACCCATTGCAAATGATGGAGTACTTTTGGGGGTTTTAGAACTGGTCTCTACCAGGGTCAATGAGCTCAATAGCGTTAATTCCACTAAATTGGATGACGTAATGCCCTATATTGTTTCTGCGGTATTACGCTCCAAAGCGGAGGAAGAAAATCTAATAGATGCCATAATCCAAAATGAGTGTACCTCGGTGCATTCATCTGTTTATTGGAAATTTCAGGAAGAGGCAAAACGTTTCATTATTGACGATTTAGAAGGCAGACAGCCTTCATTTAAGGAAATAGTCTTTAAAGATGTATATCCACTTTACGGGCAGATAGATATTAAAGATTCTTCGCAAGCCAGAAATTCGGCCATTCAACGCGATTTAATGATTCAGCTTTCCGAGATCAATAACGTACTCGATGCGGCTTGGAAAAAGAATAAACTACCCATTTATGAAGAACTCATCTTTAGGGTTAACAATCATATCGATAGTGTAAAAGAGGTACTATACACAAATAGTGAACAGGCCATTTTCGATTTTATAAAGGAAGAGATCAGGCCAGTGCTAGACCATTTAAGGAAAGACGCTTCCCTGGTGGAAATCATAGAGGAGTACGAGTCCAAAATTGATCAGGGTACGGAGTCTTATTATGATCACCGCAGAAACTATGACGAAAGCGTAATGCAAATCAATAAAAAGCTGGTCGCTGTTATAGACAAAAAACAAATAGAGGCCCAGGAAATGTTTCCACATTATTTTGAGCGTTACAAAACGGATGGTGTTGAGCATAACCTATATATTGGCGATTCTATTGTAAGCGATAAGGAGTTTGATCATTTGTATTTAAACAATCTTAGGTTGTGGCAGTTGCAGGTAATGTGCGATATGGAAAATAGGTATTACAATCTAAAACCACATTTACCAGTACAATTGGATGTTTCTTCCTTAGTGTTAGTATACAACACGTCGTTGTCTATCCGTTTCCGTATGGATGAGAAGCAATTTGATGTGGATGGTACCTACAATGCCCGATACGAAATCATTAAAAAGAGAATTGATAAATCTTTTGTTAAAGGCACCAATGAACGGCTAACCCAAAAAGGGAAGTTGGCCATAGTCTATTCGCAGAAAAAGGATGAACTGGAATATTTGAGGTACATCAGTTTTCTTAAATCCAAAGGGTATTTCACCAATAATATAGAGATTGTAGAACTCGAGGGACTCCAAGGGGTAACTGGTCTTAAGGCCATTAGGGCAGAAATACTGTACCAAAAAGGCAAGGAAACCGAAAAGACCTATACCTACGACGATTTAATGGAAGAGCTTAAGGCGTAACCATAACTCTTTACGATTTTAAAAAGTCATTCGTTCAGGGCCGAAGAACCGGAAAGCAATACCAAAAGCTATTACGGAGACTATCATACCTATCATAAAAATAGTGTAGGTCCAACGTAAAATCTTATACTTTCTATTTAATACCAAGCCTAAAAAGTAGAGATCTTTGGTAAGTGAGGAGTATACGTATTCTTTGTCTTTTATCAGTTCTTGGATGGCCCATTCATAATCCCTCAATTTCATCTTATGAAAATTACCAAAGAACAATAGGTTCACTTTTTTATTGGTTACATCTTCCTTGGTAAACTGCCCGCTAGTAACATTTGGCCTTGTTGCCAAAACCGCCAGTATCATGGATATTACACTGAAAATAATGAAAATAATCGTAGGATAAAGCAAATACTTGTTAGAGGGATTATCCAATTTGGGTATTAGGTTGGACAAGGCAAGTGAAATAATAATTGCATTTACAGACAGCAAAATGTTGGCTTTGGTATCTGCAATGTCACTTAGGGTAAGGTGGTTTTTTAAGGTTACCCTAAACAAGGTCTGGATGCCACGATCGGGGCTCTCATTTTTATATTTGGCTTTAAGGGCTTCTTTTTTGGCTATTTCCTTTTCGGTATTTTTCTCTTTGATAAGTTTTTTTAGGTTTTTGTCCTTTGTTTCTTGCCAGTTTTCCTTTGCGTATTCCGTATAATAGCGATGTTCTTTTTTAAACATGGCAATATTGGCGTCGCACCATTCTTTGGTAGTATAGGTGGCAATACCCAGTTGGGCAAGTTCTTCCCTTAAAAAATCGGAAGTTTCCAAATAACTTTTCTGGCCAAAATGCGAAGCATCCGCATCTCTAATTATTTCTTCAGAAATGGTTTTTGGTTCATAATGTCGTTTGGTCGCCAAAATAAGATCGCTAACTCGCTGTTGCATTTCAGCAGGGTACCCCTGAGTTTCCAAAAACTCCTCAGCTATGGCACAACTACCCTCTTCATGATTTTCCCATCCCTTTGTATATCCCGTGTCATGCAACCATGTCGCCAAAAGTAAGATCTCTCTTTCTTTCTGGTCAAGGTCGAAAGAGTTTAACAATTCTTTAGTACTTTTAACTACACGTTGGGTATGTTTTAAATTGTGGTAAAGGTATTTGGAATCTAATTGTTTAGACAACAGTTCTGTAACATAAGATTTAGTTTTTTCAATTATATCCGACATATATAGCAACTTAGAATTCCCAAAATACGAAATTTTGAATTTTAAAATCATCGGTATGCAGAAATATTACTTTTTCCTGATATTAATTTTCCTTTTTACGGCATGTGCAACATATAATGCAAAGTACATAGATCCAACAGCAGCCAATGATGTTAGTAGTGACAAAGAAATTTCGCATACGTTTTATTTTATTGGCGATGCTGGTCTTTCACCTTCGGGGCAGTTGAACCCAGCTTTAAAACAGTTCAAAAAAAGACTGGATGGTTCCAACGAAAATAGTACGGCCATTTTTTTGGGAGATAACATCTATCCGGCAGGAATGCCATCCAAAAAAGATGATCTGGGGCATAGTGTGGCCAAGAACAATCTGGATGCGCAATTGAAGACCGTGGAAGGATACAAGGGGAAGACCGTTTTCATTCCTGGAAACCACGATTGGTACAGTGAGGGATTAAAAGGGTTGGAGCGTCAGCAAAAGTATATAGAAAAGCAGCTTAATAGCAAGGAGGTCTTTTTTCCAGAAGACGGTTGCCCTATGCAAAAAATCGATATCAATGATGATGTGGTTGTAATAGCTATTGATACAGAATGGTATTTAACCAACTGGGATAGGCACCCTACCATGAACGACGAATGTGAAATAAAAGATAGGGAGAAATTCTTTGAAGAACTTGAAGGTCTCATCAAAAAAAATCTGGATAAGACCACCATATTGGCTATGCATCATCCCGTATTTACCTATGGAGTCCATGGCGGCCATTTTTCCTTTAAGCACCAAGTAATCCCTGTCCTAGGCAGTTTTGTGAACGTATTGAGAAGAACTACGGGAGCTTCTACAACAGATGTGCTGAACAAAAGGTACACAGAGCTTCGCAAGCGTATAGTAACCTTGGCTCAGTACTCGGAAAAAGTAGTATTTGCGTCTGGCCATGAGCATAGCTTGCAATATATCGTTGAAGAGAACACACCACAGATAGTAAGCGGTTCTGGGGCTAAAAAAGGCGCTACACGCTTATTGAATGGGAGTAAATTTTCTACTGGGAAAATGGGATATGCCACCATGGAGGTGTATAAAGACGGATCTTCCAGAGTTAGATATTATGGGGTAATGCAAGATGGTAATGAAGAATTTCTATTTACCTCCGAAGTACTACCTCCAGAAAGAAAAGATGCTGTAAAAGAATACCCCAAAACCTTTCCTGCTGAAGTAAAAAGCTCTATTTATAGCACCCAGGAAATTGAAAAAAGCAACTTTTTCAAATCCATTTGGGGAGAACGCTATCGTGATGTCTATGCTAAGCAAGTGTCCGCGCCTACAGTGGATTTGGATACCTTGTTCGGCGGTCTTAAAGTTACTCGTAAAGGAGGTGGCCATCAGTCCAAATCACTTCGTTTAGAAACCAAGGAAGGCAAAGAATATGTGATGCGTGCCCTGCGCAAAAGTGCAGAGGTGTATTTGCAGGCTATTGCCTTTAAGGACAAATACGTATTAGGACGATTTGAAGACAGTTATGTGGAGGAGCTACTTTTGGATTTCTACACCGGGGCGCACCCATATGCCCCTTTTGCCATAGGCACACTGTCCGAGGCCGCAGGGATATACCATACCAATCCGGTGATGTACTACGTCCCTAAGCAGAAAGCCTTGACGGGTTTCGATGATGAGTTTGGTGACGAACTCTATATGATAGAGGAGCGCACTACGGACGGACATGGTGATCAAGCAAGTTTTGGATATGCAAACAAACTGGAAAGTACGGACGATCTACTGAAAAAATTGCGTAAAGATGAAAAATATAGTGTAGATAAGACGGCCTATGTAAAAGCGCGACTATTTGATATGTTAATAGGCGACTGGGATAGGCACGTGGACCAATGGCGATGGGCAGAGTTTAAGGATGACAAGACTGGAGATATGTTGTACAGGCCAATACCAAGAGATAGAGATCAAGCATTTTCACTAATGGGGGATGGCGCACTTATGAAATTGGCTACCAAATTGGTGCCATCTTTAGGAATTTTTGAGGGATTTAACGAAGAAATTAGAAGTGTAAAAGGATTTACCTCATCCCCAATGACTTTTGCACTGGATATGGCGCTGCTCCCAGAGACCAATCTAGATGTTTGGGAAGAACAAGCTACGTTTTTACAAACAAATATAACTCCTGAGATTATTGATAAAGCATTGTTGTCCTTTCCAGTGGAGGTAAGGGACGCAGGGGCCATGGCAAGGATAAAGCGCGTATTACTGGCAAGAAAGAATACCTTGGTAGAAACCGCGCGCGAGTATTACGGAATCATAAACAAATTTTCCGTAGTGGCCGGGACGGACAAGGATGATCATTTTACCGTTACCGGAATGCCTGATGGAAAAGTAGAAGTGACAGGATATCGTATCAAAAATGGAAAAAAAGGGGATCAGTTTTTTAAGAAGATATATGACAGATCGGTTACCAAGGAAGTTTGGATATATGGCTTGGATGATGATGATTATTTTGAGGTAAGGGGAGTTAAAAATGGAACACCTAAAATTAGGATCGTAGGAGGCCAGAACAACGATATTTATGATGTAGAAAATAGTAAGGGAGTTTATATTTATGATAATAAAGCCAAGAAGAATACCTTTAAAAGTGTAAAAGGAGCAAGGAAACGACTTACGAATGACTACGAAACCAATACCTATAGGCCTATTTTAATTAAGAACAGTAGCAATCAGATTATACCTACCATAGGCGCTAACCCAGATGATGGTCTTAGAATAGGTATTTCGGATACGTACACCTATAACGGTTTTGAGCAAAACCCGTTTACAAGCCAACATACGTTTAATGCTTCTTTTTATTTTGCCACTAGTGGTTTTGATTTAGGATATACAGGAGAATTTGCAAACGTTGTGGGTAAGGCCAATCTAGAACTTTCGGCCAAATTTACCAGCCCAAACTTTAGTATCAACTTCTTCGGTTTTGGAAACGGATCCGAAAATATGGATGATGATCTGGATTTGGATTTTAACAGAGTTAAGTTAGAGACATTCAGGTTTGCTCCCTCTTTGGTATGGCGGGGCGATTTTGGTTCCAAAGTAAGAACAGGAGTTTCTTATGAAAGTATAGAGGTAGAGGAAACAGATGGCAGATTTATAAACACATTTTTTCAGCAGAATGGCGAAGAAACCGAAAACAATTTTTTTGGTGTAGATGCTGAATACAGTTATGCCAATTCCGATAGCGATGCTTTTCCCACGTTGGGGATGGCCACTTCGTTGCATGTAGGCTACAAAACCAGCACAGAAAATAGCGGCCAAAGTTATGGCTTTATTATTCCGAGCCTTGCTTTTGACTATAAACTGGTGCCTAGCGGACAGTTGGTTTTGGCAACAAAAGGCAAGGCACATTTTAATATTGGGGACGATTACGAATTTTATCAGGGTGCCAGTATTGGAGGGTTTGATGGGCTTCGAGGATTTAGAAACCAACGTTTTACGGGGAAAACGTCATTCTATCAAAATACAGATTTAAGACTAAGTCTGAGCAAACTGAAAGCTGGCTTTTTACCGTTGTCTACAGGGTTGTTTGCAGGCTTCGATTATGGCAGGGTCTGGTTTCCGGGAGATGATGATTCCGATCAATGGCATACGTCTATTGGCGGCGGCTTTTTCCTGAATATCGTAGATATAACCTCGGTAAATTTAGCACTGTTTTCCAGTGATGATGGTTTACGCTTTACCTTCGGGCTTGGGTTCGGGTTCTAATCAATCCAGGGTATAGGTATAGAGGTTTCGCCCGGTATGGGCACTTTGTTCATCTGCTAGATATAGGGTGTTGTTATTTTTAAAGCAGAGCGACTCTAGCTGTGTTGTGGCACCCAAGTCTATGGTTTCCATTTTACCTGTAGTGAAATTTTCCATTTCAAAATCGGTAAAGACCCAAAGCTTACCATATCCCAACAAGGCAATTTTCTTACCATCTGGGGAAACATCCGCTGCGGTTACCCTACAGATTTTATTGGTTGTGCAAGGTGTAAAACTACCGATGTATGTTGCATTGTAGGTTCCCTTTTTGGAAGGTAACTTATAGACCAAGGCTTTTCCTGTAAAAGGTGTTGCCCTATTCTTTGTAATAATGTACAGCTTGTCCTTAAAGTAAAATAAGGCCTCCGAATCAAAAAACAAACTATCTTTTTTTGGAGGGAACCTCTTTTGTTCCGGGTAATTGAACCTTATTTCTTCTGCACGGATCTTGTCTCCCTTTTCGAGTTCAGGATTTGGGATCTTATATATCACCAAATCGTCGCGTTTATTGGCATTGTTACCCGTATCGGCGATATAGACATTCCCTTTGTCGTCCTTTGTTAAATCTTCCCAGTCCCTATTTTTGGCTCCTTTTACCTTCAACTCTTTTAGGATCTTCCCGTTTAAATCAACCTCGAAAATTTTATCGTGGTTTCCGTTATCTTCTATGATCCAAACTGATTTATCGGTTAGACTTGTAATACCAGAGCTCTCCTTTATTTTTTTTGGCAGTTTGGCAACAAATGTAAGTTGCCCGTAGTTGGAACAACTCACGAGAAAACCAAATAAGAAAAGACTCAAAAATTTCATTATTTTATTCTTTTATAGGTAAATAAACTTCGGCCTTCCAATTTAGTTCACTGCCTCCTTCCATAGGATTATTGAAGAAAAACTCCACCGGCGTATATTCAACATCTATATTGTTTCTCTCCGCATAGGCCTTGAGTGTAAACCACGCTCTGTCCGATATGGTATAATTACCATTGAAAATGGCTTTTATTCCTTTGTTTCCACCGTATTTTTGGAATTTGATGTCTGGATGAAAGGGAAGTGAGTCCGGCTTATTGATAGGGAACATAAAATCGAAGCTTATATGATCGTTTTCAATGTCCCACGAAGTAACCTTTACGGTGGGTTCGGATAAGACCTTAATGTTTTTTTCTTTTAACCAAGGTAGTATTATCCCGTTCTTATCTATCATTTCAGCAGCCTTTTTGGAAAGGGAACTTTCGGTACTGATGTACGCATAGTTGGCTTCAGGAATTAAAGCATCCCCAACAAACTTAACTTTATGTTTTTTTAAGTGAAAATCCAAACTTTGACTAAAGTTGGTCGCCTTTGACAAAAACATATTTTTAAGTGGCGGATCCGTATACAAATTTTTAAGCCTTGTAGCTAGGCTATGATCCAAATCCAGAATCTTGATCGTTATTTCGGTTACGGAATCGTTCATACTTTCCAATTTCCAATTCATCCGAATTAAACTATCTCCAATTTTAAGGGTTTGCTCAAAATGTGAGAATGGCTGGCCTGTTGTTTTTAAGACCGTTAACTCCCCTTCCTTTTCAAGAGCGTTCCCCCATTTGGAAATGTGTTGGTATATAGTGCCCGGTGCTGTTGTTTTGGTAAGTTTAATCCGATAATCATGATCTTTGATATTCAAATACCAAAAACCACTAATTAACAACACGGCGGCTACGGCCAATATAATCCGTTTACCCTTGCCCATAGGATTATTTGGCAGTTGGTTTGGATTTATCCCTCATGGTGAGTTTGCCCACTAAGAATTTACCCAGATCACGTCCTTGTTTTACACCAATATCCACAGCAGATCTGTAATGTATGCCGCCATACATTCTGCTAATGGCCGCCTCATCTGCGGCTTGGTTAAATGATTTAAAACTTCTTACCGGCAGGCCATAAGCTACCTCAGTATCATCGTCAAAGGCAAAGTCTTCTCCAAAAATATCTGTTAAAGCAGTAGCCGCAGCTCCAGAAACAACACTGTGCCCACTTGTATATTCGGGAAACGGTGGAGTCTGTAAGACGGGTTTCCAGTTTTCATCTAGATGCTGGTTAATCAGGGTCTCTGGACGAATAAGGTTACTTCTATATTTCTCGTCCCAACAACTAATGAACGCGTCTGCAATGGCGATGGAAGTTTTTGTATAACTGAAAACCACATGATCAAAATCGCTTTTGCCAAGTCTAGTAGCAATTTTGGTAATACCGATCCAATGCGCCCCTGGTGTAATTTTTTTGGTAGCGAACATTAAATGCCCCCTTGTTGTAGAAACATACGGATTACAATCCCAAAATTGGGCAATAGCGATTTCCTCGGATTCATCACCTTTTTTGGTTATTTCATTGCTGATATCATATACTTCTTTCAGCTCCTTGTAAAAATCGGAATCTTTTTCCATGGAAAAAGGCGGTGGTCCTGTTGGTTTAAACTGATTGGCAGAATCTAGGGTAAAGGGCCTAATTTTACTCCAATGTGGTTCTATACCGTCCATATAAGCCGGTGGGGTAGGTTGCCATCTGGATTCGTCTTCGGTAACTACCGTAAATTTAGGCATGGTTCTGGTTTGATTGTAGTTGTCCTTGGACATCCAATCTTTGATATGATCCGCCACTTCTAGACCATATGCTTTTGATGCCTCAAATTGGGCATCATTTACTTTTTTCCAATCAGTGTATAGACTATCTCGTAACAAATTCATTCTATCTTCCGAAAAGATAAGTTCTCGGCTCACATCCATATGGGCTATTAATGCGGCCAATTGTGGGTTGATGTTTTTTGTTGAATCGAGCTTGGGAACAGGTTTCAGATCATGCACCTGCCCGGCAAGAGACCTGTAACTTGGATTAGACTGAGCTATAATTTCGTAGGCCGCAATGTTGGGATATGCAAATATTCTGCTGGCCACCGGAGGGGAAAAAATATCATGGATCATAATTTCCGTGACTTTGTCTACCGAGGTATGGTAAAGTTCCGGACTAATTACAATGGTACCTGCCTCCTTTGTGCAACTACTTATGAAAAGGCTTATACAGCATGCTAAAGTAGCAGCTTTCGAACTAAAATTTATAAATTTCCGCTTCATCATTATTTATGGTTACTAAAAGATAGTTTTTATTGTTTAAAGAGATTATGTTTAAGTCGCGAACGGCTTTTTGTGTAAAGTTAAGGCCTATTTGATGCCCCAAAAGTATTTGATCTTCCCCTTTTATCAAAGCCCCGCCAAAACCATCGAATCTTCCGTGATAAGGAATTACCCCGAAATAGTTTCCTGCCACCAAGGCTTCTTCTTTATGATCCCCGTCGAAATCCGAAATCAAAAATTTAGTTATGGGAGCAACTTGTAAGATATGCGAAAAAGGATAGAACGTAAATTTACCGTCTTCATTTTTAAGATAACCGGAGGCCAACTCATGTATTTCCATAAGTTTTCCCTTTGCCAGAACATTTTTATCGAACACTTCAAAGAGACTTTTACCTGCAAAATCTTTATAGGCTGGAAATTTTTTCTTTGTAAGTGATATCAATTGGCCCGACAGCTCGTCCAAACCTGCAATGGGGTAATAATTACCGTCCTTTTCAATGGCCACAATGGTCTCAGTAGACGAGTTGGCATCAAAATCACCATAATACATTAACATAGGGTAATCTGTGCTCGCCTTAAATTTGGAGTTAACGCCCCAATTTCCCAACAAATAGTCTAGGTCTCCATCATTATCTATATCGAACGGTGCAATGGATTGCCAAAGGCCGTTTAGTTTTTGTGAGAGATATTTTTCGGACACATCGATAAAATTGTCCTTAGTGTTCTTTAAAAGTTTAGGGCTGGTCCATTCCCCTACAATAATTAGATCTTGCAACCCATCGTTATCGAAGTCGGTGAAAATGGCATCGGTAACCATTCCAAGGTCATTTAAAGCTTCAATTTCCTGTATTTCAAAAATTCCTTTACTGTTTTTAAGCAGATAGGAAGGCACTATTTTTCCAAAGTCCCTAGGAACGGATAAGCTTCCTACAAAAAGATCTGTATAACCATCCTCATCGTAATCTTGCGACCTTATTACAGAACTATTGGCGTAATATTTGGGAAAATCTTTTTTCGCAAAATCGTTTCCATGGAGGGCATATAGCCTATCTAAAACCGCATTTGTTTTTCCCACAAATTGTCCTCCACCGGTAATAATGGCTATTTCATTGCTGCCATCCTTATCAAAATCTTTGATTACAGCTCCTACGTCTTCATAGATTTTTTCTGAGTAGAGTGTTGAAGCCTCCAACCTGGTAAAGGAAGAGTCTTGTTGTGTAAAAATTTGAGAAGGTATTCTGGAAGACCCGCCAAAAAAGAGGTCTTCTTTACCATCATTGTTTAAATCACCAATGGCGGTTGCGGGACCACGGTCTGATACTTGATAAGGAATTAACTTTTGGAAATCAAAATCAATATAGTCATTTTCGCGATGTTTAAAATTGAGCCCAAGATTTCCTTCTACTTTCTTGAATAGTTTATTTTGGTCCTTTGAAGAGAAAGGTAGGTTGTTATTGTTCTGTTCGTATTTGATATCTAAAAGCCGATTGGTGGCCTGGTTTCTTAAAATGCCACGGCTTTGATCGGGCCAGACAATGGTTATTGAATCAATAGTCTTTGCTTGTCCCACTCCAAAGTGAATAATAGGCTCTGAAGAGGATTGAAACCCCCTAACAGTATATAGTTCTTTGGATTGTTGAACACCCTCGTTATATATGGTAATTTTTGTTCCAATGGCAAAGGGGTTCTTATCCTTGTATTTTAACCTAAATTTTAAATAATTGTTTACGTTGTTTATTTGATTGATATATACCGAAGGATTCGTGTTTAGGTTGTTCGTAACAATATCCAAATCTCCATCGTTATCCAAATCGGAATAGGCCGCTCCTGTAGATATTATAGTGTCCTTAAGAATCCAATGGCCAGATTTATCCTCAAATCCCAAATTGCCTGTTCCTTTGAACATCATATTGTGGATGTAGCCAGAGGGCATAAGGTCCAAAGCTTGTTGATCTATCAGTTTGGTATTGTTTAATTTATCTCTTATTTGATCGTTGGATG
The DNA here is from genome assembly GCF_046557915.1 of Spongiimicrobium sp. 3-5. Lineage (NCBI taxonomy): Bacteria > Pseudomonadati > Bacteroidota > Flavobacteriia > Flavobacteriales > Flavobacteriaceae > Spongiimicrobium > Spongiimicrobium sp. 3-5. The sequence goes on along the minus strand of NZ_JBHEBG010000001.1, from coordinate 196,900 downwards.
TGAAATTTATAAAATCCAGATCGTTAGGTCGTTTTGGGATACCGTTGGCCACAAATAGGTCTTGTTCCCCATCTTGATCGTAGTCGTTAAAAAGAGCACTCCAACTCCAATCTGTTGCTGCGATACCACTTAACAACGCTGTTTCTGTAAATGAGTGGCCTGCATTATTGATTTGAAGCATATTTCGGGAGTACTGATAATGATACCCCAACTTTTCTGTGCGCATTTTTAACATCGCCACATTGTCACTACCTCCGGAAGCCTTTAATACCTTTTCTTTATCGGGTAGCATATCCAGGGAAATAAGATCGGGGTAACCATCATGGTTTATATCTGCCACATCGTTACCCATGGAGAATCTACTTGTATGGCCAAAATACGTTTTTAGACTTTCTGTAAATGTACCATCTCCATTGTTTAGATAGTAGTAATCATCTTCGTGAAAATCGTTGCCCACATAAATATCGGGATAACCGTCCAAATTAAAATCAGAGATTGCAATTCCTAACCCATAACCATTGGTGCCACCATAGATGCCTGCCTGTTCACTAACGTCAGTAAACATTTCCCCATCGTTGCGCAAGAGCTTGTCCCCGCTTTCATAAGTTCTATTGTTACGTATTTCTGCCTTACCAAAGGAAGTTTCGTTGTGTATGGCATGATTCAATAGATAAATGTCCAAATCACCGTCGAGATCAAAATCCAAAAAAGCGGCATTGGAACTATAGTTGTCATAATCTAAACCATACTTTTGGGACTGCTCCGAAAAAGTACTGTCCCCATTATTTATGAAAAGCTCATTATGGCCATCAAAACCATTGACACCCACTACGGCCGAAACGTAAATATCCAACAATCCGTCCCCGTTGACATCTCCCATAACCGCTCCCGTGTTCCAATCGCTACTGCCCGCCACTCCCGATTTTTCGGTGATATCCTCAAAGACAAGATTTCCTTTGTTGAGGTACAATTTGTTCTTTACTTGGTTGCCTGTAAAATAGATGTCCGGAAGGTCATCGTTATTGATGTCCCCAATGGCCACTCCACCGCCGTTGTAAAAATAAAGGTAGTCCAGAATGCTTAGGCCATCTGATTCCGAAAGGGTATTGGCAAAGTCAATTCCTGATTTTTCTGAGGGAAGTTCCTCAAAAAGAACGGATTCCTTTTTGCTACAACTTAGAACTATGCACATACATGCGCTATATGTAATGATTTTTTTAATCATTGAGTTTGAAGGTTTTTGGAGCATCATTATTAAGAGCTGCTATAAAGAGGTCGTCTCCCTTTTTGTTCTTAACCCTTTTTAAACTTTTTATCTCCCCTTTTACAAAGAAGCCCGATACCGGATAAGGAACCCAATTAAAATCACCTTTGCCATTCCCAAGCAGTACGCCTCCATAGTTGGCATCGAGTTTAGAATATTGCGGTTTAAGATCGTAATTGTTACCTCCCAATAGTATGTCCAAATTACCGTCCTTATCAATATCACTGCAACTAATACCACAAACGCACGAAAACTGAACCTCTGCAGGAAGTGCTGTTATTGTAAAGGTATTATTGCCGTTGTTAATGGCAATGACGCTTCTTCCCTCTACCGCGGTCTTCAAAATAGAATTTTTTATTACGTCTTCACTAAAAAGGTCCTGCACGGATTTTTTGGCATATTCGGAATATTGTAAAGACTGCTTTTTAAGTGATGCAATCTGATTGGTGAGTTCTTTTTTTAGAACTACAGGCATATCTCTTTCCTGGATTGTTCTAGTGCTTATCTGTTCTATGGTACCGTTATTGTCAAAGTCATTGATGAACAATTTCATAGGTGTTGCTGCAGTAGCTTTGTAAGGCGTATTTTGCCCTTGGTTTCCAAGAATAAGATCTTTGTCCCCATCGTTGTCCAAATCTACTATTTCAACAGCGTTCCACCAGCCCGTAAGGCTATCCAGAGATGTTTTTTGTAGTCGTATCCGTTTACCGCTGTTTTTGAAGACCAATGGAGCCATCCAATCTCCAACAACAACAAGCTCTTTCTTATTATCACCATCCATATCGGCCCATTTGGCATCTGTAATCATGCCTACATCCCTAATATCATAGGCCTTGCTTTCCGTTACGTCCTTAAAGGTGCCATCACCATTATTTTCCAGTAACAAATGTTTTGGGTTGATCCCATAAATTCCCGGTACGCTTCTACTGGCAATAAAAAGATCTACATCCCCATCTTCATCAAAATCTGAAGGAGCAATGGCGGATACGTTGTGGTTTGTTGATTGTAGCTTTGCGCTTTTGGTGTATTTTCCCCTACCGGTATTAAAGTATAATCTGTTGGTGTACGTGTCACTTTTATTAGGATCGTTGCCACCACTAGAAACCAAAAGATCTAAATCCCCATCGCCATCGGCATCAAAAAAAGCGGACGCTGTATCTTCTAGCGCAGCATCTTTTGTAATTACGGATTGCGTAGTTTTGGCCAACCTGCCATTGTTGTTTTGAGTGTATATAGAGCCTTCTTGCCCTGCGGCACCTCCTATAAAGATGTCTTCATTACCGTCTTTATTGATATCCCCTATCGCAAGTGCTGGGCCTTCTTGGGATAACATTTCAGAAATAAGTCCCTCATAATCAAAATCTACATGTGTGTCTTCTCTATGATTGGCCATGTTATTGGGCACCTCTTCCAGCAATGTGGGGGATAAGCGTTCCCCTTCTCCGTAGTTGATCAAGGCATCGAACTGATTTAACGTAACTTTTTTGTTTATCCCAACGTTTCTGAGGGTTTGGGTGCTGCTATCTGGCCAGTATACCTTTAGAGAGTCAATTTTTTGAGCCTCTCCAAGGCCAATGGTCTGAGTATATTCCGTGGAAGATTGAAAACCTCTGGAAGGGATTAGTTCTTGCCGTATAATCTGGTCCTCAATGTAGATTTCCGAGATAGTACCTATTCCAAATTTATTCTCAAACTTTCCCCTATAATTGAGTTTAATGTAGTTCTTTTTACTTGTTTCCTGAGTATGGTTCTTAAAAACAAAAGCTTGTTGATTTACATTGTTGATTACCAAGTCTAAATCCCCATCGTTATCTAGATCACCATATGCGGCACCATTTGAAAAACTGGGGATATTAAAACCCCATTCTTCGGTACGATCCGCAAAGGTTATGTCTTTGTTGTTTCCAAATGCATAATTGGGGATGGGGGTACTAGGCATTTTATTGATTATGGAATCTTGCTCTTGTTTTTCGCCCGTAAGTATCATTTCCTGTATGATCTCATTCGCAAAGAAATCTATAAAATCTTGATTGGTAAGGTCTTGATAGATGCCATTACAGACATAAATATCCTTGTAGCCGTCATTGTCCATATCGAACAATAGAGCTCCCCAACTCCAGTCGGTTTTGGCAACGCCACTAAAATAGGCTACTTCGGAAAACTCCTGATTGCCAGTATTTAGTTGTAACGAATTTTGCATGTATTGATGATGAAAATCCAAATCGAGTTTTCTTTTATGAATATCATACCCTTCAAATGCCGTGGTGTTTTTAAGTCTTACATCTCCTTCGGGGAGCATGTCCGTTACAAAAATGTCTGGTTTACCATCGTTGTTGATATCTTGCATGTCGGCTCCCATGGAGGCAAGGCTCGTATGCGAGGCCCAATTTTTGATATCCTCTTTAAAAGAACCATCTTTTTGGTTTATATATAGATAATCGCGCTCATAGAAATCGTTGGAAACGTAAATATCCGGGTATAGGTCGTTGTTAACATCACCCACGGTAACTCCAAGCCCAAAACCTATAAGACTTCCATAGATACCCGCTTCGGCGCTTACGTCTACAAATTTCCCATTATCATTGCGCATTAGTCTATCACCACCACCCTTTAAAATTTCGGGCACGTTCCAATCCTTGGCTCTTAAATCTCTCTTGTTGGAGTAGTTGAGGCTACTAACGGGAATAAAACTGTTATTAAGAATGTAGACATCTAGATCGCCATCCCTATCATAATCAAAAAACGATGCATGGGTGGTAAAACCGCTATCGGCCAAGTTATATTCCTCCGCCATTTCTGTAAAGGTGAGGTCTCCATTATTAATGAAAAGTTCATTTTTTTGATTGTCTCCTTCGATATTTCCGGCATTGCACAAATAGATGTCGAGCAAGCCATCAGCATTTAAATCTACCATTACCACACCGGTAGACCATGCTCTGCCACCTTCTACCTTAGCACTGGCAGAGATATCCTTAAATTTAAACCCACCCTGATTGAGGTATAGTTTGTTTTTCCCAAAATTGGAAGTAAGGTAAATATCGGGAAGGTCGTCATTGTTTAAATCACCTATTGAGACACCTCCTCCGTTATAGAAATTCCTGTAGGTGAATATGTTGAAATCTTTTTGGTTTTTTATTTCATTTACAAAGTCTATTCCAGTTGTCTCCGTATCCAAAAGTGCAAACAACGAGTTGTTATACGGTTTTGTTTCTAGATTTTTGGTTTCCTTGTTGGTTTGGTCGCAGGAAAATAAAATTATAGAAATTCCGACAAAAAATAGGTATAAGGATATTTTCTTCATTGTATCTTTTTTGGTTCTATAGTCCAATCTTTTTAGTACACTATTAGTGCTCACCCTTAACATACGGAGGTTGTTTTTGTAAAAAGATAAGGGGGTGGTTGTTTATTCCGATGATAACATATTCGGTACTATCTACTTGTATTTTTTTTATAGTTCTTGCCGGGCCCGAAACATCTAGATTTTGATGCTGTATGTTGTTAAAACCCTGTTCTTTATCAAACTGTAAAATTAAACCATGGGATGCATCCATCCTACCCAACTGGGTACTAATTTCATAATTATTACCCACCAAGAACAGATCATTAAATCCGTCACTGTTAAAATCATCCACAAGAATATCGTAAACGGTAGATATTTGGGCCATATTGGGTAGTGCGCGTAGTTTAAAGTTATTTTTGCCGTCGTTTTCAAAGTAGCAACTGCCAAGCTCGTAGATTTCTTTTTTGTAAGCACGTTTTAATTTTTCGACAGAAAACAAACTCTCAATATCGGCCTTCGCGAAGCTTGCGTAGGATAAGAACTTCTTGTTTAAGAATGGCATCTGTTTTACCAGTTCATCCTTAGAGGCAAAAGGCGTTTCCTTGTCCTTGTGATAATAGGTAACCAGAGGTTCTACTGTTCCATTATCATCAAAATCAAAACTGTACAGTCTTATAGGCTTTTCTTTTGAAGCCTTAAATTTGCTGTTATAGCCCCAATTGCCCACTACAAAATCCACGTCTCCGTCCTTATCAAAGTCGTCCGCGGATAATGTGTTCCACCAACCAGCTGTATTTCCTAAACCGTTTTCCTTTGCGGGGACTAGCTGCTGTCCGTTATTCATAAATATAGATATGGGCATCCAGTGACCCACTGCAATAAGGTCTTTATATCCGTTATTATCCAAATCTGTCCAAACAACATCCTTTACATTTCCAATAGTCTGAAACTCCTTTGCTATCTCTGGGGTAACGTCGGTAAAGTTACCGGTACTGTCATTGCTAAAAATGTATTGTTGGGGTGTTCTTCCAAATTGCCAGGGGATTTGATCTGAGCTGATTGTAATGTCCATATCCCCGTCGTTGTCGTAATCTACGGCAACTACTTTGGAGGCGTTTACCGCAATCCCGGCAAATTGATTTTTATCCTTTTGCAAACTACCAGCAAAGTTTAGATAAAGCCTGGGTTGTAATCTTTCCGACGTTTTAAACTCATTGCCCCCACTTACAACCAATAGATCTTTTTTGCCATCCGCATTGGCATCAAAGAACACATGGGAAACATCCTCGCTCATGGCATCTTCTTTCAGAATTTCTTCTTGTACACTCTTAAAGGAACCGGAAGCATTTTGTATAAATAGGGAAGAGGCTTGTTTTTTTGCACCACTTATAAAAACATCATCGAGGCCATCACCGTTAAAATCCTCAACCGAAATGGCAGGTCCGTTATTGGAGTTTGCAAACGGAATTAATGGGTCTCTCCCAAATTCTACGGTTTCGGGTTCTATATGCTCAAAAGGGACAAGGCTGTCTTGTTGCGCTAGAAAGGATTCTTCCCCTGTTTTTGTCATCCGGTAGAAATCTCCCTGTGCATTTTTAAAAGAAGCCGTCAACATACCGGCAGGTACGGATTTAAGGGTTTGATATCTTCCTCCTGGCCAAACTATCTTTAAGGAATCTAATATGGAATCTTTTCCAATCCCCATATGCACGGTATTGGAAACTGCGGACAGGTATCCCCTGGTGTTAAAATGTTCTTGGGCTATAATGTTGCTCTTTTGGTAGCCGATTATTTTGGTGCCTACTCCAAAAAGATTGTCTTGGGCTCCTTTAAAATTGATTTTTAAAAAATTGGCCTTTTCCTTGGTAACCGATGTGTTTTGTAAAATATAGGCCTCCTCGTTGATATTGTTTACTACCAGATCCAAATCTCCATCATTGTCCAGGTCTGCATAGATACAGCCGTTGCTAAATGAATTTTCTTTGCCGAACCACGCTTCTGTTACATTGGTAAAAGTTAGGTCGCCGTTATTTCTGAAAAAATAGTTGGGAACTTTTTTTTCGGGCATCTCATCTATAAAGGCCATATCCTCTTTGGCCATTCCTTGATCTATTCTTTTTTGAATGTTATCATTGGCTATAAAATTGATAAAATCCATATCATTGGTTGCTCCTTTAATGCCATTGGAAACATACAGGTCTTTATGCCCGTCGTTGTCATAGTCGGCCAATAAGCTGCCCCAAGACCATTCTGTGGCAGAAATACCGCTAAGATTACCAATTTCGCTAAAATTGTTGTTCCCCAAATTTAAATGCAGTGTGTTTTGCATAAATTGGGGGGCGTATCCATTTTTGAGATAATACAGGTAGGTAGGATAGGCATATTCCAACCCAGATGTTTTATAGGTTTCCAAATCTTCGGGTAACATGTCCAAGGAAACGATATCCGTTAGGCCATCATTGTTGATATCTGCAATGTCGTTGCCCATGGAGAAATGGGTCGTATGTCCCAGGCTCTTTTCGTTGCTCGAAATATGTTCTTTAAAAGTACCGTCTTGTTGGTTTATATATAGATAATCGTTTTCAAAAAAGTCATTTCCAATATAGATATCAGGATATCCATCATTGTTGAGGTCGCTTATGGCCAATCCAAGACCATAACCGGATTTACCCTGAAATATTCCTGTTTCGGAAGAAACATCAGTGAAATGGTTTCCATTGTTTCTATACATACGATCTCCCGAAAGCGAATCTACTACCGATCTTTGGGAACCTTTCCCATAAGTACGGTTGGGGTGTACGGAGTGGTTCATAAGGTACATATCCAAATCTCCGTCCAAGTCGTAATCGAAAAAACTGGCTTGGGTAGAAAACCCCGAGAATCCAAGCCCGTAAGACAACGCATCTTCCTTAAAAGAAGGGATGCCCAATGAATCCACTCCCTGATTCACATAGAGCAAGTTCCTCCCTTTTAGCCCTCTATAATTACCAACCCTGCAGACATAGATATCTAACAATCCGTCGTTGTTAATATCAACATGGGTAACCCCAGTGGTCCAATTTCCCACATTACTGATATTCGCTTTTTGGGTAACATCTTCAAAACTTAGGTTTCCTTTGTTCAGATAGAGTTTGTCTTCCCCTTGATTGGATGTAAAATATAAATCTACCAACCCATCATTGTTAAAATCTGCCGAGGCAACGCCCGCACCGTTATAATAATAAAGATAGGTAAGTATGTTTAGTTGAGGGGTGTCCTTAAGTTCATTTTTGAACGAAATATGGGATACGGAAACAGGTACTTTCTTAAAGCGTTTTTCTTCCACCTTTGAACAGGCGGAAACCAGCATACATGTTGCTAAAAAGAGCCCTAAATTCCTTTTCATATCTGCCAAAAATAGGCCGGCAATATAAGTATTCTTATAGGAACAAAGAAGTTGATAATAGTTAATATTTTGGGGTGCTGACAAATACTTTTTTGAATTATTGGATGAAGTGTGCATGATTTTGTGATATTATTTGTTTCGTTGGGATGTTTTTGTAAATAATCCAATATATTTAGGGGTATAATCAAACCAACAAACTAAAATGTTAGGAATATTATCTTTTTTAGGCTTCACCATTTTGGTAGGGGTCATAGCTTACTTGGCTACAAGAAAAACCGATGAAGGATCGTCCGATGGATATTTTTTGGGAGGTCGAAGTCTTACTGCAGGTGTAATTGCCGGATCGTTGTTGTTAACCAATTTATCTACCGAACAAATCGTAGGGTTAAACGGGCAGGCCTATACAGAAGGGATACTTGTGATGGCATGGGAGACCTTGGCGGCAATAGCCATGGTGGTTACAGCCGTTTTTTTGCTGCCGAGATATCTTAAGAGTGGGATAACCACGGTACCACAGTTTTTACAGGATAGGTACGATACCAGTACAAAAACCATTACTTCGGTTTTGTTTTTAACCGGTTATGTGGTTGTACTTTTACCGATAATTCTCTATTCCGGTTCTTTGGCGATCAGTACTATGTTCGATGTGCCATCGCTTTTGGGAGTTTCCGATACCATGGCATTAAAATTATGTGTATGGGGTATTGGCATTATTGGGTCCATATATGCCGTATTTGGTGGCCTTAAGGCCGTGGCAGTATCGGATAGTATTAATGCCATAGGCTTGTTGATCGGTGGTATTCTTATACCTATTTTTGGGCTTGTCGCTATTGGGGATGGTAGTCTTTTTGCTGGGATCGATGTATTGTATGATAACAACCCAGAAAAATTTGATTCAATTGGAGGTAGTACCGCTTCGGTACCCTTTGGCACTATATTTACGGGAATGATGCTGGTGCAGTTGTTCTATTGGGGTACCAACCAACAAATTATTCAAAGAGCCCTTGGCGCCAAAAACCTAAAAGAGGGTCAGAAAGGATTGCTTTTAGGCTCCTTCATAAAAATCCTTGGTCCGCTTATCGTAGTACTTCCGGGTATTATTGCATACCATATGTTCGAAGGAAACTTAGAGGTGCCAGATCAGGCCTATCCGGCGTTGGTAAACAAAGTGCTGCCAGAATATCTGATCGGATTTTTTGCGGCTGTACTTTTTGGCGCAATTCTTAGTTCTTTTAATAGTGTGCTAAATAGTTCCGTTACACTGTTTGGAATAGACATTTACAAGCAACATATTAATAAAGAAGCCCCGGAAAGGACTGTGGTGAAGTATGGGAAGATGTTTGGTATTGTCTTGGCGTTGGCAGCCATGTTCATAGCGCCGTTAATAGCGAATGCAGGAAGTCTTTTTGCGTATCTTCAGGAGGTAAACGGCATATATAGTATTCCTATTCTAACCATAATTGTAGTAGGTTACCTTACCAAAAAGGTGCCGGCAATTGCAGCAAAAATCGGAATAATTTCGGGCTCTCTCCTTTACATTATCAGCCAGTTTTTCTTAAAACCCCATTTCGTGGGAAATGCCTTGGATAATGCAAAGGCCAACGGTATTGTTGATGAAACTGTTTTGACCCAAATAGAGGCGGATGCTTACCCTCACTTTTTACATGTAATGGCAATACTATTTGTTTTAAATGTGGTTATTATGTTAGTCATCGGAAAGATAATCCCTAGAGAAGAAGCCTATGTGCAAGAATACACGAAGCAGGTAGATATTGTTCCCTATAAATATGTGAAACAAGTATCTATTTCTATTTGTTTAATAGTAATAGGCATTTATATCTATTTTGCCCAGTAATCAAAGAATCAAAGATTAATTTTTAAAGCAAGTAAAAGGGAGAACCGTATAGGTTCTCCCTTTTTGTAATGTCTAATTTTATGAGTGCAAGAAATGTCTAACAGACAATCTTTCTTGTGACTTTTAATGGAATATAATATGCAGCGCTACCAGCGATAACAGCATCCCAAACCCTACTTTTGCCATTGTAGGGGTGGCAGGTTCAAAATACAGCTTGTCTTTAATGAACCCTCCTTTAGACCCTACTAGGATAATTGTAAATCCAATAATGATTACCCACATGGCTCTTACAAAGTAATTCATTTCTGGGAAGAAATAAGTAATCCCAAATTGTAGGGGTACGGTAAAGATGAAGGCAAAAACAGCCAGTTTATGTTTGGGCGCCATCAAGAAGGCTGCGGCACATATCAATACCACTATTCCACTGTTTATGTAATAACGTATTTCGTTTAACGTATGCGTAAATGCCGCACCGGAATCCTGAAATTTTATGTATAACAATACCACACCTATCAGAACACCCGAGATAAAGGAAATTAGAATAGCTTTTTTACCAGACTTAACTACTTGCTGATCGGTGGCGGTTTTATTTATGTATGGCTTATAAATATCAATAGACCAAAGCGTGGCCAAGGAGTTAAAGGTAGAATCCACGGTACTCATCAACGAAGCGAACAAGGCGCATAGGATAAGTCCTTTTAGACCAACTGGCAAGTAAGTATTTACGAGGTAAGGGAAGGCAGAATCCGGATCGGCAAGCCCTCCATCACCTAAAATACCAACTAGGGCAATTCCGGGAAGGATTATTATAGCGGCCATAAAATACTTCATCAAACCACCTACCATAAGTCCTATCTGTACATCCTTAAGGCTTCTGGCAGCTAAGGAACGCTGCACTACGGACTGATTTGCACACCAATAATTAATGTTCAATAAAAAAGCTCCGAAGATATGAATCCAAGGAAGTTTATCGTGATCTGCAGGTAAATGAAGATGCATTAAATCGCCGGTCTTGGTATACAATTGAGACCAGCCGCCAAGATGATGTATGGCAATCAACATAACCACGATACCGCCAGAAAGTAATATGGCAAACTGAATAACATCGGTACGCACTACCGCCGCCAATCCTCCAAAATAAGTATAGGTAGCCGAGAAAAGCCCTAAAAAAACAATTAAAATAGCAATTCTGATTAAGCGGTCTTCATGGATAAAAGTTAAATAATCGGCAAATACAATATCAACGGAATAGGCGCCCCAGAACAATGCGGCACCCAAGGTAATGGTAGAAAAAAGCAGAATGTTTGTGGCCGAGTACAATAAGGCCACAGTACTTCCCAAACGTGTCTTTATGAATTGGGTAATGGTAATTATACGCTCCCTAAAATACATGGGTACAAATATGAAAGCTGCCAGAAAGAGTCCCTGAATGGCATTTATTTCAAAATTTGCCTGGGCCAAACCATATAGGTAGGCAGATCCCATAAAACCCAAAAACTGATATCCTTGCACATTGGTTGCAATAGTAGAAAAGGCTATAGAGGGCCAGCGTAAGTTTCTAGAACTTAAGAAATACTCTTCTGTGGTAGCTTCTTTTGAGGTTTTTCCGGTTATTGCAGTTACAAAAACAATAATAAAGTATGCGCAGACAATAAGTAAATCGATCATGAAGTATTCTATTTAAGTTAGTCTATTTCCCTAGGTTAAAATCTAAATTTAGGGCAACGCATAAAACACCAGATCACAATTGCTCTGCTTTGGTCATTTGGTAGTTATGGTTGGTCTATATAGTATTGTAATATAAGGTTTTGTCCGCAAAAAACCAGCGTTTAAACCCTAATTCCTGCTGCTAAGGGAGACATAGGTACTTCCTCAGAAACTTTACCTTGTGCAATGGGCATGGAAAAGGTTTTAAGCTTTGGCAAAACCAATTTGGCAAAGCGCTCACATTCTTCTTTATGGGGATACCCAGAGAAAATAAAGGCTCGGATGCCCATGTCCATATATCTGTTTAATTTTTCTACAATTTGGTCAGGAGTGCCAACAAGCGCAGCCCCGCAACCAGATCTCCCTTTACCAATACCCGTCCACATATTTGGTTCTACATAACCGTCGTCCTTGGAAATTTCGCGCATTTGGGCTTGCCTGCTAACACCATAGGATTTGGCATCCAAGGCACGCTCCCTCATTTCTATTCCCTGTTCAACACCCAATTTGGAAATAATACTATCGGCATAAGCTCTTGCCTCTTCCTCAGTTTCCCTTACCACCACGTGAACCCTTAGCCCAAAATCTACTTTACGGCCATATGATGCAGCTTTGGCGCTCATATTCTCCATCAAGGTTTTTAGGTTGCCTTCGGTTTCTGGCCACATAAGGTATACATCACAATGTTCGGCACATAGGTCTACAGCTGCGGGGGAATATCCTCCAAAATAGAGTAACGGACCATCTTTTTGATAGGTTTTGGTGGGCAGGGATGGTAGTTTCATATTATAAAACTTTCCTTGGAAATCTATCTCGTCTTGTGTCCATGCCTGCTTTAGAATTTCTATCACTTCTCTGGAACGTTGGTATCTATCCTCTGAGGATAAGTCTTCTCCCGGGAGATTTGAGGATATGATATTTATTGTAAACCTTCCCTTTAAAATATGATCTATAGTAGCCAAGGTTCTTGCCAACATGGGAGGATGAATTTCACCACATCGTATGGCAGCCAATAAATTAATCTGTTCGGTCATTGGGGCCACAGCCGCCGCAAATGGCAATGTGTCCTGTCCTACCTGATAGGATGAGGGGCAAAGAATGTTGCGAAACCCATTTTTATCTGCTGTCAATAAAATTTGAGAAGCATTTTCAAATGTACTTTTATAAGCCATGTCCCTTTCACCTAAATAGCGATCGTCCCCATTACAAATAGGGGCAAACCAAGACACTTCGGCGCCTTCTAAATGTGGTGATCTTATTGTTATTTTGCTTGTATCCATTTTAAAATTTCTTTTTATTGCTGTTGTTAATCAATTTCTTTTCCAATGGCAGCTTGCCAAAGCATGTACCATTCTTCGTGAGTAATAGTTGTTTTGAGCGCTTCACATGCCGCTTCTATTCGTTCAATCTTTGAGGTGCCCAACACAGGTATAATACCCGATGGATGCTTGCGCAACCAAACGTAAAGCATTTGGTCTATGGCCAAATTGTATTTGTCGGCAAGTTGGCCCAGTGTTTTCTGTATTGCTTTAACATTGCTTTTATCCGATTTTTGGAATAAGGATCCTCCACCCAATGGGGACCAGGCCATGGGAATTGTATTCAGTTGAAGGCATTGGTCTAACGTACCATCGGCAAAAGCATTCCTATGTAATACGGAAACCTCTATTTGATTGGTAACTAATGGTGTAAAAGTGTTTAGAAGGTTGAATTGTGAGGTCGTAAAATTGGAAACACCAAAATGTTTCACTTTTCCCTCTTTTTTCAATTTTTCAAATGTCTCCGCTATTTCGTGGGGGTTTAGCAAATAATCTGGTCTATGTAATAGTAAAAGGTCTATGTAATCTGTATGCAGGTTTTTCAACGAATTTTCCACAGAATCCAAAATGTGACCTTTGCTGAGGTCATAGGATTTTAACTTATGGTCTGGACGTTGCGGAGCCATCATTTTTATGCCACATTTTGTAATGATCCGCATCTTTTGCCTTAAATCCGATCTGTTCTTTAGGACCGCTCCAAAGTCACCTTCAGTAGTGTAGTCCCCATAGATATCCGCATGATCAAAATCCATGAGGCCTAAATCCAAAGATTGCTCAATGAATTTTTCATATGCCTTGGTCGAAAGCTTGTTGCCCCAAGATCCCAACCGCATAGTGCCTATGATATAGGGAGATATATTTTCTTTGTTAAGCATTTTTTCGGTAATTTCAAATGACTTCCATCAAATATATGCAAAAAAACAAAAAATGTAAACGTTTACATTAAAAATTTTATTAATTTTATCCTTCTTTTACCGAATACAAGAATTAGAGGACAAAATGATAACTATTATTTCCGGATCCAACAGAAAAAACAATAAGACCGTACATTTTGCGAAGCACGTGTGCGACAGATTATCCGAGCAGGTAGAAACCGAGGTTCGTTTTCTGGATTTGTCCGATTTAGACACTAATATGGTGAGCGAAACCATGTATAAGGATTCTGAACAACCTGAGATTATTAGATATGTACAGGACACCTATTTTATACCCTCTACAAAGCTTTGGTTCTTTGTTCCGGAATATAACGGCAGTTATCCGGGAATACTAAAATTGATTTTGGATTCTATGTCAGTGAGGGATTACGACATTAGTTTTGGGGGTAAAAAAGCGTGTATAACCGGTATTGCATCGGGTAGGGCAGGAAATTTAAGAGGAATGGATCATTTGGCGGATGTTTTAAATCATTTAGGAATGTACGTTCATCCTAACAAAAACCCCATTTCCTCTATTTACAAAGAACTAAGTAAGGAGAGCAATACCCTAAGCGAGGATGCCATGAAAAGCCTTCAAAAACAAATTGATCAGTTTTTAGGGTTCTAAATTCTTACGTCTTGTTATTACTTTCTAGTGGAATCTCTAACGATTAGTTCCGGAGACAATACGCGTTTGGAAAAAGTAGCTTGATCGCTCCCTAGATTTTTGAGCAATATTTCGGCCGCCCAAAGTCCCATCTCTGCACATTTTTGGTCTATAGTACTTATTGCAGGATTTACGAAGGCACTATAATCTGCATTACCAAAACCAATTAATTTTATCTGTCCCGGTATGTCTACACCCAACTCTTTTAGGATATTCATTACATACAGACAACCCTCATCGCCAAAAACAAAAATACCATCCGTGGATTTGTTTTGCGCTAGATACTCTTTTAGTAAAGTTTTATCCGCTTGGATGTTCCAATACAGTTCAATAATGTTTTTTTTGTTACAGGTAATTCCATTTTTTTTCATTGCTCCACTAAAACCCAGCCTACGTTCATTAAAAATAGATACGTTAACATCTCCTGCGATATGTACGATGTGTTTGCATCCTTGATCAATAAGATGCTGCGTTGCTAAAAAAGCTCCTTGATAATCATCGAGGACCACCGAATTTACTTGTTCTATTTCCGGGGCCCTATCAAAAAACACTATGGGTATTTTACCTCTTATCAATTTCCGGATTTGGGAAAAGTCCGTAGTTTCCTTGGAAAGGGACATCAATACACCATCAGTATTAAGTTGTGCAAAGGATTGCAAGGCAGCGCTTTCATTTTTTTCGGATTCGTGCGACTGGGAAATAATGATGTTGTATCCCAAATCACTTACTTTTTGTTCAATTCCGTTGATAATACTGCTAAAGAAATTGTTGTTTACTTCAGGGACTATGACGCCAATAATTTTACTCTTGCCGCTTCGCAACGCTGCCGCCATCATATTGGGCTGGTAGTCTAGTTCCCTGGCAGTTTGTAGTACCTTTGTTTTGGTCTTCTGAGAAACCAAGGGGCTATCATTGAATACCCTGGATATGGTTGCGACCGATAGACCTGTTATTTTGGCGATGTCCTTTATTCCTGCCATAGTATGGTAAAATTAGGTACTTTTCTTGTAACCCGATGATACTTTTCCTTATGCTAAGTATAATTTACGATATAGGAAAGGGAAACAACAGCTAAAATCAACCAGGTTAAAACCCCTACGATCAAAATGTTGAAACCAAGTTTTTTAAGTTGTGCTATATTGATTTGAAGTCCGATTAGGAATAAAGTAAAAATCAGCAATTTTCTAGACAACCATACAATTTTCTCACTTACTGCTTCCATTTGTGGAACATAAGACGACAAAATCATGGCCAGTAAAAAACCCAGAATAAACCATGGGAAAGCAAACTTGTCCTTGGATTGGGAGCCAAAAGAAATGATCAGCACTAGAGGAATGATCCATAGGGTCCTTACCAGTTTTGTTGTGGTAGCGATAGCCAAAGATTCTTCGCCAAACAATTCGCTGGCCCCAACTACGGAGCTTGTATCGTGTATGGCTATGGCGCACCAAAGTCCAAACTGCCCTTGATTTAAATCGAAGAAGTGGCCTATTGTTGGGAAAATAAAAAGAGCTATGGCATTTAAAAGAAATACAATGGCCAAGGCAATGGATGTCTGATAAGAACTGGCTTTTAAACTTGGGCTTACGGCAGCAATAGCACTACCTCCACAAATGGCAGTTCCAGAGGCGACCAAAATGGTAGTTATTTTTTCGGCCTTAGCAATCTTTGCAATGGTAAACGCAATGATAAAAGTAAAGACTATTGCAATAAGGCTTACAAAAAAGCTATTGGAACCCATTACAAGGGCTTCTTGAATATGAATACCAAAACCCAGACCTACCACGGACAACTGAAGTAAGGTTTTTTGAAACCCCACATTTTGCTGAACCAGCTCTTTATCCACGGTTTGAAATATTCCGTTTACCATACCTATAGATAAGGCAATGGCAGGGGATATATATCCCAAAAGGGTGCCTAGTAATACTAGAGCGGCTAAAATGTATGATGCTGGTTTTGAAAGCATAGTTATTCGGCGAATTTAAGAATAAATAATGTAAACGTTTACATTATTGATTAAAAAAACGCTCTCCAATAACATGGACTAGTTTCTAAAACAAAAAAGAGAGGGCAATTGCCCTCTCCTCTCATTTAAAACTTAAACTTTATCTTAAACTAGTATCCTTCGTTTTGTACCAAATTTGGATTTGAACCCAAGGCAGTAGCAGGAATAGGGAATAATTTTCTAAACTCGTCCTGTATATCTTTCATCTCCCAAGTGTCCGCGAACGTTCCAAAGCGGATTTGCACGGCTCTATTCCCGGCAATATTGGCTTCAGAATTCATTTCCTTGGTGATTTCATCCTTCATTTGTTCTAAACTTAAGGAACCAAGGGTAGCAACACCAGCTCGTGTTCTAATGGCATTTACATCTGCCAATGCACTTGAAGTTGATCCGGAACCTCCTCTAAGTTCTGCCTCGGCACGCATAAGCAGTGCTTCCGCAAATCTTGTGAAAATAAAATCATTGGATGGATCAGGGAAACCATCTCCCCCTCTCTGAGGATACTTAACGATACGTATACCATTACGCTCATTATTAATCTCTAAACTGGTCAACAACTCATCTTCATAAACCAGCGGCGCACCTTGTCTGTCAAAGAGCATATCGCCACTGCCATTCAATTGCTGGCCTCTTAAATAACCCGTAGACAATCCGTTAAAATCAGGACCGGCTAAACCTAAACGAGCATCTTCATTTACGTCGCTAGTACCGTGTAATCTAAATGTTTCGGTAAGGGTAACAAAACCATTCCATCCCGTTTGGTTCGGGTGAATCATATTAAATACCCTTTGACCGGTACCTACGTCCAACGCCATTATAACTTCATCGTTTCCAACGGACAAGTCCCATATATCGAAATAGGCATTGGGGCCAGTCCCAGGATCTAAGCTAAATCCTAAGGCCTCAATAGCATTTACATCGGCAATTACCGCATCCATGGCACCTGCAGGAGCTGCTCCTAGGATACTGGCAGAATTTAAATTCACCTTGGCCCTAATGAAGCGCGCTGCGGCCTCACCAATGGTAAAAAGATCACCATCCGGACCATCAGTATGAAGATTACCACTAGATATGGCATTATTTAAATCTAGAATTACGGCATCAAATGCTTCCTGTGCGCTTAGAACGGTAGGATCAACATCTACACCTTCGTTTACACCTCTAAAAGGAACCTGACCAAAGAAATTTAGTACCATAAACATGTTAATGGCTCTAATAACTTCTGCCTGTGCGGTAATGATATCATCAGCACCGGATGCAGGATCCAATAATTGGGTTGCAGCCAAGATCTGGGAGTTTCTGTTATTCCAAGAATTCAACACATAAAGTTGTGTTGCATTCCAAGTATGGTTATGAAGTTGTCTCCAAACACCATTATCACCCCAGTCAGCCCCTCTAGTCAAAACCGCTACGTTATCCGCAGTCACCTCCATCAACGCATACTCGTTGTTTTGACCATTAAGGTTTTCAATGTTATTGTAGAGTGCTTCCAAAGAGTTGGTAGTACTGGTAACACCACCAAAAGTACCCTCCGAAGATTCAACGGAAACGGAGTCTTGTAAAGGCGGCTCCAAATCCGTACATGCTTGCCCTACCAGGAATAACGTGGCTAGTCCAAGGTATTGGGCCAATCGATTTGTAATCATTTTTTTTCTCATCATTACTATTTTTTTTATATTAAAAACTTGCGTTAAAGCCTAAAGAAATTGTGGTAGGTCTTGGAAAGGCTGTCAAGTCTATTCCCAATGAAGGTACGTTATTTAAATTTCTATCTACAGAAACTTCAGGGTCTTGTCCACTGTAATCGGTAATCACAAAAAGGTTCTGCACATTGGCAAAAACTCTAAACCCGCTGAAGATACTTGTTTCTGAAACGGGAACATTGTGCCCTATACTAACATTTTGCAATCTTAGGAAGGAAGCATCCTCTAAGAATCTTGAAGATACTTCAGCAATGTTAAGTGGGTTCTCCCTACCAACAAACGGTAAAACATCTGTGGTTACATTCCTACCTTGCGCCAAGTTACCTATAGCGAAGAACGCATTTCTGTTGTTGCTATAAACCGATTGTCCGAACTGACCGTTAAAGAAGATACTCATATCCCAGTTTTTGTATCGGAAGTTTTGTGTAAAACCTAATGTAATGTCTGGCAAAGCACTTTCTCCGATAAACCTCGGTGTACCCACATTAGATTCTTCATTATTGGCATCCAAGAAAATGTTCACCCCTTCAGTAGGCCCAATATTGTTTGGATCCGCCACTGGTGTAAGTCCTACCCACTCGTTCATATAAAAACTGAACAGCGGTTGTCCATTTTCCAATTGTTGCGCAAAAGCTCCAGTTAATCCAGGACCGTTAATAGCACCCGTTTGAATAGGCTGCCCGGTAAAGTTCTGGATTGTGTTGTCGTTATACCCTATATTGAAATTGATGTCCCAAGTGAAATCATCATTTTCTATAGGAGTAACGTTTAAATTTAGTTCAACACCAGAGTTCTTTATCTCTCCATCTACGTTTTCGAAAACAAAAGGTTGTACCGCGGGTTGCGCACTTTGCACTTGCAGTAAGAAACCTGATGTAATTCTACTATAGTATTCTACGGAACCGCTAACCTTATTATCGGCAAATGCAAAGTCTACACCAATATTCAACTGTTCGTTTTCCTCCCATTTCAAATCAGGATTGTCGAATGCTGCGAATAAGGTACCGCCTGGATTAAAGTTACCTCCATTGTCTATACCACCAGTTGCTGGGGGAGTTTGATCTATGTTACCTACATTGAATCTTTCACGAGCAGTAAACTGGTTATTACCAAGCCCTTCTTGGTTACCTGTTACCCCATAAGCAGCTCTAAGCCTAAACGTATCGAAAAATTCTGGAAACCAGTCTTCTTCGGATAGTGCCCAAGAAGCACCCACGGCTCCAAAAGTTCCATATTGATTATTACCACCAAATCTTGATGAACCGTCAATTCTTATAGTCCCAGAAAAATTATACTTTCCTTTAAGAGAATAATTGGTCCTTAAAAAGAATGATTGTAGTTCATCTCTTGTCAGCGCTGATTGATTGGAGAACGTTGTAGCAGAAGCCAGGTTATTCACCATTTGAAACAAATCAGCGGTTCTAAAGTTTGCTGCGTTTATCGTAAGACTTTCCGCAACAAATTCTTGATAAGAATGTCCTAAAGTAATATCCAGTACATTATTATCCTCTCCAAAACTTTTGTTATAGTTAAAGTAAGATTCCCAAGTTGTATTTGTTAAATCAACTTCAAAGAAGTTGGCTCTACCTATTCCAAGAGTTTGCTCTGAATTAAAAGCTGAATTAATTGCTGAATTTGCAGAAGACGCTGATTTGTCCAATCCTACGTTTGTATTGAACTTTAGGTTATCCGAAAATCTGTACTCCGCTCCAACGTTTATAAGCGCTCTAAGTGTACTTGCAACGTTTCTGGACAAACCGAGAACTGCAAGCGGATTACGAGTTTCAAAGGTAGGCTGATTAAAACTACCGTCAGCTAAGAATATCGGCTGTGTAGGATTAAATGCCCACGTCGTGGCCAATAAATCTCCCCTTGCATTTGGGTTATCCGCAATAGGAGGTCTTTGTGCCTCAATATTGGAGATAGTTGCTTGTGTTGTAAGTCTCAGTTTATCGTCGAAGAAAAACTGTGAAGCATTGAAACGTGCCGTTAAACGATCGAAAGTACTATCTTCAACCTCACCTTCCTGATCCTGATATCCAAAGGAAAGTCTATAGTTACCATCTTCGTTACCACCTCCGTAAGAGAGGTTATAGTTCTGGGTAAAGGAAGTTCTGTAGATTTCGTCTTGCCACTTGTTTCTAGCCCCAAAATCAAAATCAGCTACTGTTCCGCCAAGATCTCCCTGAGCTCCAAGGAACTGGTCTACAGATAAAACATCCAATTGGTTCGGAATATAGCCCACTGAAAAAGTAGAAGAAAATTCTAATACGCTTCTACCTGACCTACCTTTTTTAGTGGTAATAAGTACTACCCCGTTTGCCCCACGAGAACCATAAATTGCAGTTGCGGAAGCATCTTTTAGTATATCGATACTCGCAATATCATTTGGATTCAAAAAGCTTAATGGATCTAAAGCTGCACCTGTTCCAATATCTGTGTTACCACCTCCAGAAACACCGGAAGTGTCGCCTCCGTTCAAAGGCACACCATCTACCACGTAAAGCGGGTTGTTATTAGATCTTACAGAAGCCGTACCCCGTATCCTAACGTTAACAGCTGCTCCTGGTTCACCTGTAGTGGCCGAAATTTGAACCCCTGCAGTTTTACCTTGGATCAATTGTTGCGGGTTTACGATAACACCTTTGTTAAACTCTTCCGACTTAACGCTTTCTACGGCACCAACGGCTGTTCTTCTAGTTTGTGTACCATAACCTACAACCACCACCTCATCCAACTCACTTGCATCTTCTTGCAAGGTTACGTTGATAGTTGTTTGGCCGTTGACCGCAATTTCTTGAGTACTAAAGCCAATGTAGCTTACAACCAACGTAGCATCGCTGCCTACGTCGCTAATGGTATAATTACCATCAAAGTCTGTTTGTGTACCATTTGTGGTTCCCTTTACCACAACGCTGGCCCCGGGCAAAGGACCACTTGCATCGGAAACCGTACCTGATACCTCTTGAGCCTGCGTAATTCCAAAGCATAGAAAAACCCCGGAAAGCACAAAGCTTTTTAGTAGCGTAATCTTCATAAATAGTTAATTTTAAGTTTAGTTAATTTTAATTCAAGCATTAAACATATATAAAAAAAATGTTAAATTCCTTTGAGTTGCGATTTAATGAACAACGAAAACGGTTTCGTGTTAATAACTTTTGGAAAATAATAGAACCTTAATCTATTATCCTCTAAATTATGATATCCTTATAATATGTCGAAAAAAGTTTGGGAATTGACAATTTTAGTAACAAATATAGCTTTTTTTATTTAATACTATTTTAAGAAAACCTGATCCAAAATAATCACAAAATTAAGATTGACGATTTTTTTGTTAAAAAAACCGGAACTTACCGTTGTTGTTTTTTTAATACTTAAATTCCATTTTTGCAGGATACCTTAAACTAACTTTTTTAATTTGAAAAGGAAAATAACACTCAAACATATTGCCAGGGAATTAGAGGTTTCTATTTCAACAGTGTCCAAAGCTCTAAAAAATAGCGAAGAAATAAGCAGGGATACCAAAGAGAAAATACAGGCCTTTGCGAAGCTTTACAATTACAAGCCCAACAACATCGCTATTAGCCTAAAAAATAAGCGTACCAAAAACATTGGGGTAATTATTCCTGAGATCGTACATCATTTTTTCACAACAGTGATCACAGGGATAGAAAAGTACGCCAATGCCAAAGGTTACAACGTAATCGTATGTCTTTCCGATGAATCCTTTGATAAGGAAGTGATTAATATGGAAATGTTGGCCAACGGAAGTATAGATGGGTTTATTATGTCATTATCCTCAGAGACCCAATTGAAGAACGACTATAATCATTTGAAGGAGGTAACGGAACAGGGCATACCTCTGGTACTATTCGATCGTATTACGGATGAGGTGGCTTGCGATAAGGTTATAATTAATGACAAAGAAGGTGCTTATGAGGCCACCAAAAAGTTAATAGATAACGGCAGAAGAAAAATTGCGTTGATAACAACAGAAAGTTATCTCAGTGTAAGTAAGAGTAGAATGGAGGGATATTGCCAGGCGTTGTTGGAAAATGGCCTGGAGGTTAAAGATGAGCTTATTCTTAAATTACCCTACATGCATATAGACGAAAATGCAATAAGAACTTTTTTTGATGGTGTGGAGGTAGATGCCGTGCTCTGTGTGAACGAAATATTTGCTATTCATAGCATGCGCGTAATACAGAAAAAGGGATTTAGAATCCCGGAAGACATATCTTTTATTGGTTTTACAGATGGCATATTGTCCAAATACGCCAACCCAAGTTTAACAGCTATCGCCCAACACGGGCAACGTATGGGAGAGATTGCAGCACAGATGCTTATCGAAAAAGTAGAAATAGAAGATGAAAGTGAAGAGGAGACCTATAGAACGGAGATTCTAAAATCTACCCTAATGGAAAGGGAATCTACCATCAACTGATTACACTTATTTTAAAATACATGGAACGAACCGGATTTATATTTGATTTGGATGGGGTTATCGTTGATACCGCCAAATACCACTATTTGGCATGGAAAAAACTGGCAAATCAGTTGGGGTTCGATTTTACGGAAGAACAAAATGAACAATTTAAGGGAGTAAGCAGAAGAAGATGTTTGGAAATTTTACTGGAAATGGGCAACGTAGAGGTACCTAAGCAACAGTTTGAAGATTGGCTTGTTGAGAAGAACACGGACTATTTGGGGTATATTGAAACTATGAACGAGTCCGAAATTCTTCCAGATGTCCCTAAGGTTTTAAAGTATTTGAAGCAAGAAGATATTGCCATGGCCCTAGGGTCTGCTAGCAAAAATGCTCGCCCTATTTTGGAAAAGGTAAACTTATTGAGTTATTTTGATGCTATCGTGGATGGCAATGAAGTTACTAAGGCGAAGCCAGATCCCGAGGTTTTCCTTAAGGCAGCGGAAATGTTGGATGCCTCCCCTGAAAATTGTGTAGTATTCGAGGATGCTGTTGCTGGGATTGAGGCTGCCAATGCCGCAGGTATGCTAACCGTAGGTATTGGCGATGCCGAAATTTTATCACAGGCTACTTATAATTTTAAGGATTTTACCGAAATCGACCTAGAATTTATAAAACAACTAACCAATAGTTAAAATGAATCAAGATTACATTAAACCAGATGAGTGGTCCTTAATAGAAGAGGGATTTAACAAAGACCGCGTAAAGTCTTCGGAAAGCCTTTTCAGTATTGGAAACGGGGCAATGGGTCAAAGGGCCAATTTTGAGGAACAATACTCGGGTCCCAGCTTTCAAGGAAGTTATATCGGAGGGGTCTATTATCCGGACAAAACTAGGGTAGGTTGGTGGAAAAACGGTTACCCAGAATATTTTGCCAAAGTGCTTAATGCTCCAAACTGGATAGGGATCAACGTATTTGTAAATGAACAGCCTTTAGATCTGAATACTTGTAAAAAGGTAGATGGGTTTCAGCGCGAGTTGAATATGAAGGAGGGCTGGTATCAACGCCGCTTTGTAGCTACTATGGCCGAGGGTGCCCAGTTAGAGGTAAGGGCCACAAGGTTCTTAAGTTTGGATATAGACGAGGTGGGGGCTATTAAGTACGAAGTAACTTCCCTGAATGGAGACGTTGACATAAAATTTATTCCTTATTTAGACAGTGGTATTACCAATGAGGATACCAATTGGGACGATAAATTTTGGAATACCACCAATGTATTTTCGGATGGGCAGCAGGCCTTTATTGAAGCGCATACCATGAAAACCAATTTTGCGACCTGCACTTTTATGGAATCCAAACTAATCTGTGATGGCAAGACTGTAGCGGGTAAATCTAGCGCCGACACAACAGATGTGCAAATAGGGATGGAACATGAAGTGCATCTGGAAAAGGGCAAATCTGCTGTACTTTACAAATTTGGAGGCTATACCGTATCTACCAATCATAAACCTTCGGAGCTCGTAAATGCCGCAAAAAGATTACTAAAAGAGGCTGTTTCCATTGGGTTTGAGGGTTTATTGGCCAAACAGGCACAAGCTTGGGCAGATATATGGGACATGAGTGATATTGCCATAGAAGGTGATATAAAGGCCCAACAAGGAATACGATTCAATATTTTTCAGTTAAACCAAACCTATTTAGGGAAGGACTCTAGGCTCAACATTGGTCCAAAAGGGTTTACTGGCGAAAAATACGGAGGGAGTACCTACTGGGATACCGAGGCCTATTGCATACCGTTCTATATGGCCACCAAAGACCAACAGGTAGCCAGAAAACTATTAAAATATAGGTATAACCATTTGGAAAAAGCAATTGAAAATGCCCAAAAGTTGGGGTTCACCAACGGAGCTGCTCTATATCCCATGGTAACCATGAACGGCGAAGAGTGCCATAATGAATGGGAAATTACCTTTGAGGAAATACACAGAAACGGAGCTATTGCCTTTGCCATTTACAATTACTATAGGTACACCGGGGATTATACTTACATTCCAGAAATGGGTCTTGAGGTTTTAATAGGAATCAGTCGCTTTTGGCATCAACGCGCTAGCTTTTCAAAGGATAAAAACAAGTATGTAATTCTGGGAGTGACAGGTCCCAATGAATATGAAAATAATGTAAACAACAATTGGTATACCAATTATCTGGCCAAATGGTGTATTAATTATACCATTACACAATTACAAAAAGTAAAGGAGGGATATCCGGAAGATTATCAAAGGATCATAGGACAAACCAAACTAACGGAAGCAGAGACGGCATTATGGGAAGAAGTGGCCCAGGGAATGTATTTTCCATACTCGGAAGAGTATCAGATATTTTTGCAACAAGACGGTTTTTTGGATAAGGAATTGATAACCGTTGCAGATTTGGATAAATCCCAAAGACCAATAAATCAAAAATGGAGCTGGGACAGAATTCTTCGTTCGCCTTATATTAAACAAGCCGATACATTACAAGGCTTCTATTTGTTCGAAGATCATTTTACTACTGAAGAGCTGGAGCGACATTTTGATTTTTATGAACCCTTTACCGTGCACGAATCTTCGTTATCCCCATGCGTACATAGTATTCAGGCAGCAAAACTGGATAGAATGGAGCAGGCCTATACCTTTTATTTGAGAACGTCTAGATTGGATTTGGACGACTATAACAAAGAAGTGGAAGAAGGTTTACATATAACCTCAATGGCAGGAACGTGGATGAGCATCGTTGAAGGATTTGGCGGTATGCGCATTGCGGACGATAAATTATCTTTTGCACCAAGAATACCAAAGCAATGGAGCGCATATTCTTTTAAAATAAATTTTAGGAACAGGATCTTGAGAATAAAGGTTACCGATAAGGAGACCAGTTTTGAACTAACCGGTACGGAAGAGATGTCTATTCGTTTTAACGGAAAAAGATTGGCATTAAAACCCGGAGAAACAACTTTTGCCTAAAAATATGAACACGGTAGCTATTTATTGTAAAATGCTAGCTATTTTGTTTCTTCTGGGGTGTAAAAACGAAATAAAGGAAATGCCAAATTCAACAGTCCCAAAACAAGGAGGAGAAAAACACAAAGAAGTTGTATACCAAGTATTCACCAGACTTTTTGGCAATACAAATACCACCAACAAACCTTGGGGTACGCTTACCGAAAATGGTGTTGGGAAGTTCAATGATTTTACCGATAAGGCGTTAGACGAAATCAAGGATTTAGGGATTACCTACGTTTGGTATACCGGAGTGCCGCACCATGCGGTGATCACAGACTACACCCAATACGGGATCTCCGTGGATGATCCTGATGTGGTTAAGGGCAGAGCTGGTTCTCCCTATGCAGTAAAAGACTATTACAATGTTAATCCCGATTTGGCCGAAAATCCCAAAGATCGGCTTGCCGAATTTAAAGCATTGATAGATAGATCACACAAGGCAGGTCTAAAAGTTTTGATTGATATAGTACCCAATCATGTGGCCAGAAATTATGAGGGAAGCTCTACCCCTGAAGGAGCCGAGCCCTTTGGCGCTTCCGATGATTCCTCAGTAGATTACCACCGCGATAACAATTTTTATTACATCCCAAATGAGACTTTTAAGGTGCCAGAATGGGAGAATGGTTATTTGCCATTGGGTAATGGCATGCATCCCTTTAGCGATGGGAAATTTAAAGAAGACCCCGCTAAATGGACAGGGAACGGTTCTCGCTTGGCACAGCCTAATTTTGATGATTGGTACGAGACAGTAAAAATCAACTATGGAGTGCGGCCCAACGGGTCTTTGGATTTTGAAACGCTTCCCGAAGATTTTGGTCACAAGGACCACAAAGCCCATTTTGAATTTTGGGAAGGAAAGAAAGTACCTAATTCTTGGGAAAAATTTAGAGACATTGCCCTATATTGGATGGCTCTGGGTGTTGATGGTTTTCGGTTTGATATGGCAGAAATGGTACCTGTGGAGTTTTGGAGTTATATGAATTCTTCTATCAAAATGAAGAATCCTAAAGCTTTTTTATTGGCCGAGGTATACAATCCAGACCTGTACCGAGATTTTATACATAGGGGTAAAATGGATTATTTGTACGACAAGGTAGAACTGTATGACTCGTTAAAGCATATTATGCAGGGTCATGGATGGACAGATCATATACCTGTAGTTCAAAAGGGCTTGCTAGATATTGAGCATCATATGCTCCACTTTTTGGAAAACCATGATGAGCAACGAATTGCGAGTCCCGAATTTGCCGGCGATGCAAAAAAAGGGAAACCGGCAATGGTGGTATCGGCAACAATTGGTACCTCTCCAACCATGATTTATTTTGGACAAGAAGTAGGAGAACCTGGAGCAGAAAATGCTGGGTTTGGACAACCAAGTCGCACCTCTATTTTTGACTATATAGGAGTACCACATCATCAACGATGGGTAAACGATAAAAAGTTCGATGGAGGTCGGTTATCGGCAGAAGAAAGAGAACTGAGGGACTTCTACAAACGGTTACTAAATTTTACAGTGAAGAGTAGCGCCCTTATGGGAGCCTATGAGGATATCCATTATTACAATAGGGACCATACTGTCAATTACAATCATCGTGTACTGTCTTACGTAAGATGGTCAACAGAAGAAAAGCTGATCGTGGTTTCCAATTTTGATGCCCAAGAGAATTACTCCTTTGAACTTAAAGTTCCTAAGGAGATAATAACAAAATGGGGATTAAAAGATGGTTCGTACAAAGCAACCGATCAATTAGGGGAAGAAATAGAAATTATTATGACCGTTGTGGAAGGAACTGGTAAATTAAATGTTTCAATTTCGGCCTTGGAATCCTTTATTTTTAGGGTTACACCCTAGGACATAATGTATAACCAAGGGGTTTTATTTGTTTAAACGGAACCGGGCTTTATAAACAATACTCCCAGTTCCGCTCATTGTTTTTTTAAGATTGTGCTTTTTTAGCAGTTGCCTTATAGACCATGGCAATTACCGCTCCTATTATACCGTAGAAAATAACATCGATAACGGCTTCTGCAATATGTCCGGTAATATCCATAAGTTCCGAAGTCGCAAACCATAAAAGTCCAAGGCCAAAACCAACGAAAACACCTATCCATGCACCAAATTGAAAACCTTCTTTGGCACTGTGTACACCCCTTGCCCATTTTCCATAAAGTGTACTTATGGCAAATACAGCAATTAAATTACTTAATGCGATTATGCCCATATTGGGCGGATCTTTCATCACATTGTTAAGTGAATGTTCTGTAAAAAAATCTACGGTAGCGAACCCCCAAATAGCATATCCAAGTAAGAACATTACCGCAAAACCGGCCAAAGTGGCCAGCAAGTTTGATTTTGAAAACATAATTTAGTTATTAATTGGTTAATATATTTACAAATATATCAAAGAAAAATTATAGATATCACTAAAATAAAAGAAGATTTATGCACATATGATAAAATTAAACTAAAAAAAGAAGGGCTGAATTGTTTGCAAAAGGAACCTATAAATCTCAGTTTCAAATTGTATTTTTACGTTTAAAATTAATTTGCAATATGAAAAAAAAGTACATTCTTTATCTAACCGGAATTGTTTTGTTTTCCTCCTGTATAAGTCAAAATAACAAACTTATGGTAATAGGGCATCGCGGGGCCATGGGCCACGAAACCGAAAATACGCTTGCCTCCGTACAAAAGGCATTGGATTTGGGGGTTGACATGATAGAGATCGATGTTTTTAGAATAGTAAGTGGGGAAATTGTAGTTTTCCATGATGAACGTGTGGAACGTTTGGCCAATGGTGGTGGCAGAATAGAAGAATACAACATAGTAGATCTAAAACAACTTATTTTAGATGGTAACCATAAAATCCCTATGCTACAGGAGGTTTTGCGATTGATCGATAATAAAGTGAGATTAAATATTGAATTAAAGGGAGCCAATACCGCTGACCGGGTGAATTTTATTACTGGAAAGTATATAGAGAACAATGGATGGGCACCCAATAATTTTTTGATTTCCAGTTTTAACTGGGATGAACTAAAAAAAACCCGAGAGTTAAACAAGGAAATGGCCATTGCCGTGCTTACGGACGGAGACCCTTTGGAAGCTATTCCGATAGCAAAGGAACTAAAAGCAGAGTCCATTAATCCCAATTTTGAAAAGTTGGATGTAGAAACCGTGAAACAAATACACGACGCTGGGTTTAAGGTATATACTTGGACGGTAAACAGCGCCGATGACATAGAACGTATTAAAAATATGGGTGTAGACGGTATTTTCACCAACTTTCCGGAGCGGGCACACTAATGTTTGACGTTATTATAGTAGGGGGTGGAGCCGCAGGGTTTTATGCAGCCATTCATATCGCGGAAACGGCACCACAACTAAAGGTGGCCATTGTGGAGCGAGGCAAAGAAGTTCTTGCTAAAGTAAGGGTTTCGGGTGGAGGTAGGTGTAATGTTACGCATGCCGAATTTGACCCTAATGAACTGGTTAAAAACTATCCCAGAGGAGAAAAAGAACTACTAGGACCTTTCTATACCCATGGCAGCAGGGATACCGTTGCGTTTTTTGAAGGAAAAGGAATTTCCCTCAAAACGGAGGAAGACGGCAGAATGTTTCCCAAAAGCAATACTTCGCAAACCATTATCGACTTTTTCATGAGCGAGATCGATAGGTTGGGCGTTACCCTGCTTAGACACAGTGCGGTAACCAACATTACCTCTGTTGAGGTAGATGCGAAAACTACTCAAGTATGGCAAGTAAAGACTATTAAAAAAACCTATAGTGCCAGAAAAATATTAATTGCGTCGGGCAGCAGCTCCAAAATTTGGAACTTGATGGAAGCCTTGGGTCACACTATACAATCCCCTGTTCCTTCTTTATTTACATTTAACATCAAAGACCCCCGTATCCAAGGTATCCCGGGAGTAAGCACATACGCTAGGGTGTCCGTGCTACCCAAAAAAATATTCGACTCCAAGATTACTGTCAAATTAAAAAGTAAGATTGAACAAACCCCAAAATTGGAATCCGAAGGACCATTGTTAATTACACATTGGGGCATCAGTGGCCCTGCGGTACTAAAACTATCTGCATGGGGTGCTAGAGCGCTCAACGAAAGAAACTACAAATTTAAGGTTAAGGTAAACTGGCTTCCAGATTACTATGATGAAGCGGTGCAACAGCTTTTGTTGGAAATTAAAGAGGTAGAGGCAAAGAAAACGGTTCTTAGAACCCATGGGGTGGATATTCCTAGAAGATTATGGATCAATTTAGTTAGGGCAGCGGGTATTGCCGACGATATGAAATGGGCCGATACTTCCAAGGATCATTTGGCAAGCCTTTCCGAGCAGTTAACGGCATCGATCTTCGTTGTAGATGGTAAGAGCACTTTCAAAGAAGAGTTTGTTACCGCAGGGGGAATAGAATTAAAAGAAATAAATTTTAAGACTTACGAGAGTAAATTACGGTCTAACCTATACTTCGCAGGAGAGGTAATCAATGTAGATGCAATAACCGGAGGGTTTAATTTTCAGAATGCTTGGACAGGGGCCTACATTGCAGCCCAAGCCATCACCAAAGAATAGTATAATGGTCGGCCATTATAATTTAAGAGAGCGCCAGCATCAATAGCGCTGCAGCCACACCTCCCAAAATAGGTCCAATTACAGGAATCCATGAGTAGCCCCAACCGTTTGAACCCTTTTCTTTTATGGGCAGGAGGGCATGCATTATTCTAGGCCCTAAATCCCGTGCTGGGTTTATGGCATAACCCGTGGTGCCTCCTAACGATAATCCTATCCCCCAAACCAGCAAAGCCACAGGAAGTGCCCCAAGAGATCCCAAGCCAACTACCGCATTTGTATCTTCTATGCTTGCACTGGTAAAATAAAGTACGGTAAACACTAGTACAAAGGTGCCTACAAATTCAGTGAAAAGGTTTAAAAACCTATTGGCAATGGCTGGCGTGTTGCAAAAAACCGATCGTTTTACCACTTTGTCCTCCGTTATTTCAAAATGATCTTTGTGTATAAGCCAAACCATTGCGGCACCGAGCATGGCGCCTATAAACTGTGCTAAAACATACATGGGTACAGCTGCCCAATCAAATTTTCCTGCCAGGGCCAGACCAATACTTACTGCAGGATTAATGTGGGCTCCGCTATACGGAGCAGCTACAACTACAGCTATATAAACCGCCAAGCCCCAACCGGTGGTAATTACGATCCAACCACTGTTGTTTCCTTTGGTACCTTTTAATATTACGTTGGCAACTACTCCGTTACCCATTAAAATCAATAACGTGGTGCCAATGATTTCGGCTATAAATGGTGTCATAATGTTGATGGATTAGTTTTCTTTTGTCCAGTATTGAAGAGCATTTATGGCTTTATACCAACCTTTTATACCCTTGTCTATTTCTGCCCTTTCCGTGGTAGGTTTAAAATGGACGTCGGTCTGCCAAATTTTTTGTATTTCTTCCATACTTTCCCAATAACCTACCGCAAGGCCTGCCAAATAGGCGGCTCCCATGACCGTAGTTTCTATTACCTTGGGTCTTACCGTAACCGTATTGAGTACATCGGATTGAAATTGCATCAGCATGTTATTGACCGTAGCACCTCCATCTACCCTTAATTCCTGTATGGAGATTCCCGAATCTGCTTCCATGGCCGTTAAGATATCCATGGTCTGATAGGCGATAGATTCTAAGGCGGCCCTGGCAATGTGGGCATCCGTACTGCCCCTTGTTATTCCAAAAATAGTGCCTTGTGCTTTTTGATTCCAATGGGGCGCTCCCAAGCCGGCAAAGGCAGGCACAAAATAAACGCCTTCCGAACTATCAACACTTCCGGCAAGTTTTTCCACATCCGCAGAATTCGCAATAATTTTTAGGCTATCGCGCAGCCATTGCACTACGGCCCCGGCTATAAAAATGCTACCTTCAAGCGCATAGTGTGTTTTTCCGTTTATTTTCCAAGCAACCGTAGTCAGCAGATTATTTTTCGAGATAAGTGGCTTTTCGCCTATATTCATCAACATAAAACAGCCAGTACCATACGTATTCTTAACCATACCCGGTTTTGTGCACATTTGCCCAAAAAGAGCCGCTTGCTGGTCCCCTGCAATCCCTGCGATAGGGATTTCGCTAGATAAGATCGTTCCTTTTGTATGTCCATAAACTTCGCTAGACTGTTTTACTTCTGGAAGCATGCTTCTAGGAATGGTCAAAAGTGCTAAAAGCTCATCATCCCAATCCATGGTATTTATATTGAAAAGCAATGTCCTACATGCATTGGTGACATCGGTTACATGAAGATCTCCGTGGGTAAAATTCCAAATAAGCCAAGAATCTATGGTGCCCATAACCAATTCTCCGGCTTCGGCTTTTTGTCTGGCACCTTCCACATTGTCTAAAATCCATTTTACTTTTGTCCCAGAAAAATAGGCATCTATAACTAGCCCGGTCTTTTCCCTTATAAGTTCTGTTTTGCCCTGCTTTTTTAATTCATCGCAAAAGTCTGCGGTTCGTTTGTCTTGCCATACAATGGCATTGTAAACAGGTTTGCCGGTATTTCTGTCCCAGACTACAACCGTTTCGCGCTGGTTGGTAATGCCTATGGCCGCAATGTTATCACCATTAAGTCCCTTTTTGGTAGTGGCTTCCGCTGCCATCCCCGCTTGTGTAGACCAGATTTCAGTTGCATCATGTTCAACCCACCCCGGTTTCGGAAAATGTTGTGTAAATTCTTTTTGTGCCGTTGAGACGATATCTCCTTTTTTGTCAAAAACAATGGCTCGGCAACTGGTAGTGCCTTGGTCTAAGGCAAGAATATATTTTTCCATAATATAAATTGGTGGATTAAGAATTAATTTAGCGGGTATAAGTTAACAAATAAAATGAATCGAATCCATTTTATAATTCAATCAAACCATAAAAACTAAATTTGGTATATGACTATCTATATTGCACTATTAAGGGGAATAAATGTAAGCGGTCAGAAAAAGATAAAAATGGCCGATTTAAAGCAAACATTGGAATGCAAAACCATAGTCAATGTAATTACTTACATCCAGAGCGGCAACTTGGTCTTTAACAGTAATGAAAAAAATACCATGGTGTTGGAAGCGGCAATTAACAAATTGATTTTTGAAGCCTATGGATTTAATATAACCGTTTTGGTACTCCCAGTAGATCAATTAAAAGGTATCTATGAAGCCAATCCTTTCCATAATAAAAAAGATATTGAAGAGAACAGAATATACTATGTTTTTTTGCAGCAGGTCCCAAAGGAGGAGCATATTCTATCTTTAAAAAAAGAAACGTACGAAAACGAGGCATTTGTTATTGCCAAACGATGCATTTATCTAAGATGTGCCAAGGGTTATGGAAAAGCCAAGTGCAACAATAACTTTTTCGAGAAAAAATTGAGTGTGAGGGCAACAACTAGGAATGATAGGACGGTAACCAATCTTTTAAAGCTTGCTGGCCATTAATTTAAAACCCAAATTTTGTAGTTCAGCATAGTGGCAAAGCTAACCCATATTAAATAAGGAATTAAGAGATATGCGGCAGTTTTGCTAACTACCTTGAACCATTTTATGGTAGCTAAGATTAAAATAAGTAAAATAAGGATGGTCAATAGACCCCAAAAAGGGTTCCGAAATCCAAAGAACATAATACTCCAAAGCGCATTGAAAAGCAATTGAAAGCCAAAGTGGTACAAAGCGGTCTTAACCCAAATATGATAAAATCCTTTGGCCCAAACAATGCCGGCAGATACCCCCATTAAAATATAAAGTACGGTCCATACAGGAGCAAATATCCAGTTTGGAGGGTTAAAACTTGGTTTATTGAGTGTGGTATACCAATCGTTGACCGAAGTTTGTGTAGCAAATCCAGAAAGAAACCCAATAAGCAGACAAATACTTACGGCAATGGCGATACGGGTGGCAGTCTTTTTCAATTTTGAGATGTAAGTCAACTAAAATAGTAATTAATTTGTTTTGGCACCACCCCAAAAGCGGTTAAAAACTATCTTTGTGTAAATTGTAATTTCAATGACGGAAATAGACTTTGTTCCCAGTGCTTATACAGCAGACAGGGAAGAAGGAAGCGTAACATGGCAAGCACCTAGCAATATAGCTCTAATAAAGTACTGGGGAAAAAGGGGAAACCAGATTCCTGCGAATCCGTCCCTTAGTTTCACGCTAAACAAGTGCCTAACAACCACTACGGTTTCTTATAAAAAACTTTCTTCCAGATCAGATAACTTCTCGTTCGATCTACTTTTTGACGACTTGCCCAAAGAAGATTTTAAGCCTAAAATCAAAAGCTTTTTTGTTAAGATCGAAGAATATATGCCTTTTCTGAAGGACTATCATTTCTTAATAAATACCTCAAACACCTTTCCCCATAGTAGCGGTATAGCCTCCTCTGCAAGTGGAATGGCCGCCCTGGCCCTATGCCTAATGGATATAGAAAGAGTTCTTAACCTCAGTGCTGACGAAGATTTTTTTAAGAGGAAGGCATCTTTTTTGGCACGCTTGGGTTCTGGAAGTGCGTGTAGAAGTATTGATGGGGAGATTATAACATGGGGTATACATAAGGCTATTGCCACCAGTTCCGATCTTTATGCGGTCAAATATTCCGATGAAGTGCATAAGGTCTTCAAGAATTATCGCGATACCATATTATTGGTACACAAGGGGCAAAAACAGGTGAGTAGTACGTTGGGGCATAATTTAATGCACAATCACCCCTTTGCAGCACAACGTTTTAACCAGGCCCATGAAAATTTAGTAAAACTGAAATCGGTTTTGGCCAGTGGGGATTTGGAGGGTTTTGTAGCCATAGTAGAGCAAGAAGCCCTTACTTTACATGCCATGATGATGACCAGTTCCCCATATTTTGTGCTTATGATGCCCAATACGCTTAAAATTATAAATGCCATTTGGGACTTTAGAAAGGCTTCAAAAACCCATCTTTGCTTTACCTTGGATGCAGGGGCCAATGTGCATCTGCTATATCCAAAAAATGAAGCAGCGGAAGTTTTGCAATTTATTAAAGATGAGTTGGTTGTATATTGTGAAAACGGGCAGTATATTTGCGACGAAATTGGAATTGGCGCTAAAAAACTGTAATTTGAAATCATAACGGGCAATATTGTACGTTTAATACAAAAAGTTTGGAAACGCTTTATCCGCAAAAGCTATTATGAAAGGACCCCTATTTTATTCCAAAATTCTACTCTTCGGAGAGTATGGGATTATTAAAGACTCCAAAGGACTTTCCATTCCCTACAATTTTTTTAAGGGTGCCCTTAAGACGGATGAAAATCCTTCGGAAGAGGCAAGAAAATCCAATCTTAGCTTAGGAGCCTTTGCAGCGTATCTAGATAGGGTACAACATGAGGAACCAGAATTGGTAACCTTTGATCTGGAAGGCCTAAAAAAAGATATTGCTTCAGGAATGTATTTTGATAGTTCAATCCCCCAAGGGTACGGCATAGGAAGTAGTGGTGCCTTGGTAGCGGCGATATATGATAAATACGCCAAGGATAAAATTACCGTTCTAGAAAACCTAACCAGGGAAAAATTACTGATATTAAAGACCATATTTGGTAAAATGGAGTCTTTTTTTCATGGTAAATCCTCGGGGCTAGACCCCCTTAACAGCTATTTAAGCCTACCAATACTTATAAATTCCAAAGACAATATAGAATCTACCAGCATTCCTTCCCAGAATATGGAAGGTAAGGGAGCGGTCTTCTTGTTGGATAGCGGTACTACAGGGGAAACCGCCCCTATGGTACAATTATTTATGGAGAATATGAAACAGGAAGGTTTTAGAACCATGCTTAAAAACAAATTCATCAAACATACCGATGCCTGTGTTGAGGATTTTATCAAAGGAGACATGAAATCACTCTTCGGTAACCTAAAACAACTTTCCCATATAGTTTTAGATAATTTTAAGCCGATGATACCAGCAGAGTTCCATACCCTTTGGAAACAAGGTATAGACACCAATGATTACTATTTAAAACTATGCGGTTCTGGTGGCGGCGGTTATATTTTGGGCTTTACCCAAGATATAGATAAGGCAAGGAATTCACTTAAAGGGCACAACTTGGAAGTGGTTTACAACTTCTAATACTCCGTACATGCTTAGCAGACGAAACAAGCTCCTACTTTTAAAGTTTTTGAGTCTGTTCTCTATTGTTAGGGGTTATAATATTTTAATTATAGCCTTGGCCCAATACTTGGCCTCCATTTATATATTGGCCCCGGACCTACCTTTGCGAAAAGTGGTTCTGGATATTAACCTTTTTGTAATTGTACTAGCCTCTACTTTGGTAATTGCCGCAGGCTATATCATTAATAATTTTTATGATGCCGAGAAAGATCTGATTAACAAACCCAGAAAGACCATGCTAGATCGCTTGGTAAGCCAGCGCACTAAACTAACTACATACTTTGTACTTAATTTTTTGTCCGTTTTCCTTGCCAGTTATGTATCCTTTAGGGCCGTACTGTTCTTTTCCGCGTATATTTTCGGTATTTGGTTCTATTCACATAAGTTAAAGAAAGTGCCGTTCGCAGGAAATTTCGTTTCTGCTACCTTGGCCATTTCCCCATTCTTTGCGGTATTTGTGTACTATAAGAATTTTGAGACCGTAATATTTGTGCATGCCATGTTCCTCTTTCTGTTGATTTTAGCTCGGGAAATGATTAAGGATCTAGAGAACATAGCAGGAGACCTGGCGCAAAACTATAAAACCATACCTATTTTGTATGGCGCATCCCTTTCAAAAACCTTGATAAGTATTTTAATAGTGCTAACCTTGGTTCCGGCTTTGTTGCTAATTTATAATTTTGATGTGGGGTATATGTATCTTTACTTTATTGGGTGTGTTCTTTTACTATTGTTGTTCCTAATTTTGTTATGGCGATCAAAAACGAAAATGCACTATGTTTGGCTACACAACATCCTTAAAATGATTATAGTCATAGGGGTGTTTAGCATCTTATTGATAGATATAGATTTAGTATTAAACAGAATTCTCTAATGGATAATATTCTAAAAGTGGCCATGGCCCAAATTGCTCCGGTATGGCTCAATAAAACCGCTACCCTTACAAAAATTGAAAATACAATTGTGGAAGCTTCCGAGGAGGGGGCAGAATTAGTGGTCTTTGGAGAAGCCCTATTACCTGGCTATCCTTTTTGGTTGGCATTGACTAACGGAGCGGCTTGGGACTTAAAGGTAAACAAGGAACTGCATGCACACTATGTTAGAAATTCCATACAGGTTGAAGCCGGCGAACTAAAAAGCATCTGTGATCTTGCTAAAGAGCACAAAATTTCCGTATATCTTGGCATTATGGAACGCGCCAAGGATAGGGGAGGTCATAGCTTGTATTGCTCTTTGGTATATGTCAATGAAGATGGGGAGATAAAATCTGTGCACCGAAAACTACAGCCCACTTATGATGAAAGGCTTACCTGGGCTCCTGGAGATGGCAATGGCCTGCAAGTACACCCGCTTAAACAATTTACGGTAGGAGGGCTTAATTGCTGGGAAAATTGGATGCCCTTGCCCAGAACGGCACTCTATGGTTTGGGTGAGGACCTTCATATCGCCGTATGGCCTGGAAATGAACATAATACCAAAGATATTACAAGGTTTATTGCAAGGGAGTCTAGAAGTTTTGTAGTTTCTGTGTCCTCTATGATGCGTAAAGAAGATTTCCCTGAGACCACACCTCATTTAGATGAAATATTGAAAACTTCGCCCGATGTACTGGCCAATGGGGGTTCGTGTATTGCAGGTCCGGATGGGGAGTGGATCGTAGAACCAGTTTTACACAAAGAAGGACTGATCTATCAAGAACTCGATTTCAATCGTATTTATGAAGAACGGCAGAATTTTGACCCCTCGGGGCATTATTCGCGCCCAGACGTTACCCAGTTATCGGTAAATCGACAACGACAATCTACCGTACATTTTGAGGATTAACCTTCACATGAATTATTTGATGCATGCATATAGGGGGTAATCCGTATGGCTTCGCTAACTTTGCAAAAATTTTTAGGTTATGGATAGGTCGGATGCCAACAAAGGCAAAAGGGGAGGTGCTTTTAGAAAGAACAGGAATGCTGGCAAGGGCCAGGCAAAAAAGAAAAGCACAGAACTTCAAAAACCCAAAGATCCCAATCTAATCAGATTAAACCGCTATGTGGCCAACTCTGGCGTCTGTTCGCGTAGGGATGCCGATATCTATATAGCGGCGGGCAACGTTACCGTAAATGGCAAACCCATTACCGAAATGGGCTATAAAGTGAAGCTTACGGATGTTGTTAAGTTCGATGGGCGACTTTTAAATCCGGAGAAAAAAGAATACGTGCTATTGAACAAACCCAAGGACTTTGTAACTACCACGAACGATGAAAGAGGTAGGCGAACTGCAAACCAACTCATCATCAAAGCTTCCAAGGCCAAATTATCACCAGTAGGGAAAATGGATAAAAACACCACTGGTCTAATAGTGTATACCAATGATGGAGATTTTGCCAAGAGTCTTACCCATGCAAAAAACGGTCTGCGTAAAATTTATCATGTAGAGTTGAACAAAGCTTTGAGACAAGCCGATCTTAAAAAAATCCAAGAAACGCTTACATTGGACGACGGGCCGATCAAAGTGC
Organism: Spongiimicrobium sp. 3-5; assembly: GCF_046557915.1. Taxonomy (NCBI): domain Bacteria; kingdom Pseudomonadati; phylum Bacteroidota; class Flavobacteriia; order Flavobacteriales; family Flavobacteriaceae; genus Spongiimicrobium; species Spongiimicrobium sp. 3-5. The sequence goes on along the minus strand of NZ_JBHEBG010000001.1, from coordinate 158,621 downwards.
ATGAAATCAGTTATATCGATAATGCTCCCAAACGAGAGGTGGGTATGGAGATCAGAAGCAACAGAAACGGTATTGTACGTCGAATTTTTGAGCACTTGGATTATGAAGTTGTAAAATTGGATCGCGTGGTCTATGCCGGACTTACCAAAAAAGATCTGCCCCGCGGCCATTGGCGCCATTTAACCAAACAAGAACTTATTAATTTGGGAATGGCTTAAAGGACGGTCACCGTTGATCCATAATAGCGCTTCAATTAAATTTATTTTAGGAATTAACGTATTCCATTTTCTGTTTTATTTCCTCCAAACAAAGATTGCCTAGACTTCCTTGGTGCGAATGTTCAATATCCCTTTTCGGAGTAAAACTACCTTCCTGAATCTCTTGTCCCATTTTTTTGTAGGCATCCCGGAAAGGCATCCCTTGCTGTACTAACTCGTTCAATGTATCCACACTAAAAAGGTAATCGTACTTGGGATCTTCCAAGATGGCTGCATTCACTTTAATCTCCTTTAGGCTAAACGAAATAATCTCCAAACAAGCCCTAACATCTTGGATAGCTGGTACTATTACTTCCTTTATGAGTTGTAAATCTCTATGGTACCCACTGGGCAAGTTATTGGTAATCAAAGTCAACTGATTGGGAACCGCCTGTATTTTGTTGCACTTGGCCCGCACTAACTCAAAAACATCGGGGTTTTTTTTATGGGGCATAATACTAGACCCGGTGGTAAGTTCATCGGGAAAAGAGATGAAATCAAAGTTTTGGCTCATGTATAAACAAATATCCATGGCCATTTTGGATAAGGTAGATGCCACACTGCTTATGCCAAAAGCAGTGGCTTTTTCTACTTTTCCCCTGCCCATCTGGGCAGCTACCACATTATATTTTAGGGTTTTAAATCCCATCTCCTTGGTAGTAAAATCCCTGTCGATGGGAAAAGAACTTCCATATCCGGCGGCACTTCCCAACGGATTTTGGTCTGCGACCTTGTATGCAGCATTTATAAAGTAAACATCGTCTATTAAACTCTCGGCATAAGCCGAAAACCATAAACCAAAGGAAGAGGGCATGGCAATCTGTAAATGCGTATAACCCGGCAATAATACCTCTTTGTATTGCTCGGCCTTTTGCAATAGAAGATCAAAAAGGTCTTTGATTTCGGAACATATTTCCAAAAGCTCATCCTTAACATACAGTTGCATGGCTACCAAGATTTGATCGTTTCGTGAGCGCGCGGTGTGTATTTTTTTGCCGGTATCCCCAAGTTTCTCGGTAAGGAGAAATTCAATTTTAGAGTGCATGTCCTCAAACGAATCTTCAATAGTAAATGTTCCTTTTTCTATAGTACTGGCTATTGCGTTGAGTTCGGCCACCAAACTTTTGGTTTCCCCATCGGTAAGCAGCCCAATTTTTCCTAACATTTTTGCATGGGCCCTGGAGGCTATCACATCATACTTTGCCAAAAGAAGATCCAATTCCCTATCGTTGCCCACCGTAAAATGGTCGATCTTTTTATCTGTGCTAAATCCTTTGTCCCAGAGTTTCATATGTTCAATTATCAGTTATAGTAAGAATTTTTTTAAAATCTTTATGTACAAATCAATACCCTCTTCAATTTCGTGTAGGTGAATAAACTCGTCCGCAGAATGGGATCTTGTACTATCCCCAGGTCCCAGTTTTAAGGACTGACAGCTTAACGCAGCTTGGTCGGATAGTGTAGGGGAGCCATATGTGCTTCTTTGTAGCGCTGTCCCTGCCTGTACCAGTGCATGGCTCTTATCTATGGACGATGAATTTAACCTTAGAGAGCGAGGTTTAATCTCACAAGGTGCTTCCTTTTCCAAAACCGATGCGATCTCCTTATTGGAATAACAATCGTTGACACGGACGTCTATGACCAGATCTACTTGGGCAGGAACTACATTATGCTGGCTTCCGGCCTTTATTTGGGTAACTGTTAACTTTACCTCGCCCAACACCTCGGAGACTTTTTCAAATTTGTAATTCTTAAACCATTCCAGTACCGCCATGGTATTGTAGATAGCGTTATCGTCATTGGGATGGGCGGCATGGGAAGGGGTTCCTTTTACCACAGCGTCGAAGACTACCAAGCCTTTTTCGGCGATGGCCAAATTCATTAGCGTAGGTTCGCCGACTATGGCGACATCAATATGTGGTAAGATAGATAACATGCTATTGAGACCATTGGGGCCAGAACTCTCCTCTTCGGCCGATGCCACAATTACAATATTGTGGTTTAAATCTTTCTGATCATAAAAATAGGTGAACGTCGCAATCAAAGAAACCAAACAACCTCCGGCATCATTGCTACCTAGGCCAAATAGTTTACCGTCTTCAATATGCGGATTAAAGGGATCTTTTGTGTAGGCCGAATTTGGTCTAACCGTATCGTGATGAGAATTTAGCAACAAGGTGGGTTTACGTTTGTCAAAGTACTTATTAAAAGCATAGACATTGTTGTTTTCTCTTTCAAAAGGAATATCGAGAGAGGAGAACCATGCTTCGATCGCTACGGCAGTACCATGTTCTTGGGATGAAAATGACTCAATGGAAATCAGTCCTTTTAGAAGGTCTATAGCCTTTTCCGTAAGTTGTTGTTGCTCCATGATTACAGTGTAATGGTGGTAAATAGTTTAGATAAAGGATCTAGCATGGAGATATCGCCAATGCAGACCTTGTTCACATTATTGGCCAAGGCATGCATGCTATTCTGCATTTTAGGAAGCATACCTTCCGCTATTACTTTTTCATCCAACAGTTCCTGGTATTTTTTTGAATTGATATGTTCAATGACCGAATTCTCGTCCTCTACATCCAATAATACCCCTTTTTTTTCAAAGCAATAGTACAAAGTGGTGGTCCGTTCTCCACTCATGGCAATTGCAATTTCCGATGCAATGGTATCAGCATTGGTATTCAATAACTGTCCCTTGCCGTTGTGCGTCATGGCACAGAACACAGGTATAAGGCCCGCTTTTAATAGGGAGGATATGACTTCTTTATTAATCTGGTCCACATCGCCCACAAAACCAAAATCAATTTCTCTTACCAGACGTTTATGGGCCAATATAGTGTTGCCGTCAGCTCCGCTTAAACCTATGGCATTACAACCTCTTGCTTGTAATTTTGAAACAATATTTTTATTGACCAGGCCTGCGTAGACCATGGTTATAATATCTAGACTTTGGGCATCCGTAATTCTACGGCCTCCGATAAGTTCGGATTTTACACCAAGTTTGTCGGCCAGATCGGTAGCCAGTTTACCGCCGCCATGGACCAAAATTTTGGGTCCTTCCATAGCACAAAAAGCATCGAGAAATACATCGAGTGCCTTATTGTCCCCAATTAGGTTGCCGCCAATTTTTATTATGGAAAGATCGGAACTCATAAGTTCTCCAGTATTTTTTTGATTACTATTTGCGCGGCGTAGGTTCTGTTATTGGCCTGTTCAATTACCAACGACTGGTCACTATCCAATACGGCATCTTCCACCACCACATTTCTTCTAACTGGCAGGCAGTGCATAAATTTGGCCTTGCCCAATTTTTCTTTGGTCATGATCCATTCCGGATCCTGGCTCAAAATTTTCCCATAGTCGGTATAACCGCTCCAGTTCTTTACATACACAAAATCTGCGTTTTCCAGGGCTTTGGACTGATCATGCTCAATGCGTGTACCTTTAGTGATTTCTGTATTTAGCTCATATCCTTCAGGATGTGTAATCACAAAATTGGCATCTTGCCGTTGCATCATTTCCACAAAAGAGTTGGCCACGGCATGCGGTAAGGCCTTTGGATGTGGGGCCCATGAGAGTACCACTTTTGGTTTTGATGTAGGATGCTCTGCCAGCGTTATTGCATCTGCCAAGGCCTGCAAAGGATGACCTACAGAACTTTCCATGTTTATAACAGGGATACTGGCGTATTTCTTAAAACCGTTAAGGACCAGTTCAGCCTCATCTTTCTTTTTATCGGTCAAGGAAGCAAAAGCACGAATAGCCACTATATCGCAGTACTGCGAGACCACTTGGGCGGCTTCTTTAATATGTTCGGATGTGCCTTGGTCCATTACGGTACCGTCCTCATACTCCAAAGCCCAACCTTCGTTGCCAAAGTTCATGACCATAACATCCATACCCAGATTGGTAGCCGCTTTTTGAGTGCTTAGACGTGTTCTAAGGCTGTTGTTGAAAAATAGCAGCCCAATGGTCTTGTTTTTACCAAGGGCCTTGTGAGCGTCCGGACGTTGCTTTAAGGACGTTGCTTCGGCTACCAATTGCGGTAGCGAGTCTATATCTTTTAGGCTGAGGTAGTGCTTCATTACAATATTTTAGTATGGTTGTTGGTATTGTTTAGTGCATCCACTATAAAATTTTCCTTTAATCCGTTTACGACCCAAGTTTCAATGTTTGCTTCCTTTGCAATGCTGGCCGCCTCTATTTTAGATTGCATACCGCCGGTACCATGGGAAGACAGGTCATTGTTTATTTCTGCCCTAAGCTCGGCCAGATCGGTTACGCTTTTTATGGTCAACGGTTTTTTTTGATCAATGGAATCCTTGGTATAGATTCCATCCGTGTTGGTAGCAATGATCAATAGATCTACCTGTAATAAAGCTGCCGTTAAGGCAGCCAACTTATCGTTGTCCCCAAATTTGATCTCGTCCGTGGCAACGGTATCATTTTCATTGATAATCGGAATAAAATTGTTGGCTACCAATACATTTATGGTATTGCTGATATTGACTTTGGATGCGGGTTTTTCAAAGTCCGAATAGGACAGCAGGCATTGGGAGGTAAAAAGGCCCAATTCCCTAAAGTTTTCCTGAAATATCCGCATGAGATGGGGTTGTCCTATGGCCGCCAGCGCTTGCTTTACATTAATTTCGGCCCCATTGTGCTCTAGCTTTACAAACTGTTTGGCCGCAGCAATGGCCCCAGAACTTACAATGATAAACTCAAAATCGTCTTTTAAGGCTGCGATTTGCCTTCCAATATCCTCTATCTTTCCCCTAGAAATCTGATTGGTCTCCTTGGTGAGGGTATTGGAACCTATTTTAAGTAGTATTCTTTTCTTTCCCATATCATCGTGTTTGTCCACTTCCTTTAACATACCATTTGTTGGTAACCAAATGATGCAGCCCTATAGGGCCTCTTTGGTGTAATTTATCGGTACTTATGGCCAGTTCCCCGCCCAGACCAAATTGTCCGCCATCGGTAAATCGTGTAGAGGCATTGTGGTATACCGCAGCGGAGTCCACTGCCTGCATAAACTGACCGGCCTTTTCATCATTAGAGGTAACTATTGCTGCAGAATGACCACCGCCATAGGTGTTGATTTTGTGTATGGCCTCTTCCAAAGTGGGTACTTGACCAAGTACGATCTTATAATCCAAAAACTCCTCGTACCATATATCCTTGTTTTCTATTTTGGAAGTGCCTTCTAAACTAGAGAGCGCCTCATCTGTTAGAATTGTGACCTTACTTTTTTGTAACTCCGATATTAGACGTTGGATAAACTGTTGTTTTCTGGGCATATCGGCTGCAATCAAAACCTTGTCCAGGGCATTACAGGCCGATATCTTGGTAACTTTAGCGTTAACAACTATGTCCAAGGCCATCTGTAAGTCGGCCTCCGTATCCACATATACAAAATTGTTTCCCCTACCGCTTACAATTACCGGACAGCTAGCATGCTGTTTTACAAATGCGATGAGTTTTTCACCACCACGAGGTACAATAAGATCAATTTTTTGAGTGGGATGCTCCAAAAAAGATTGGGTTTGTTGCCTATCAAATTCCAAATAGGTAACCCAAGCTGTTGAACCACCCGATTCTTCCAATGCCCTATGCCATAACTTCACCAAGAACAAATTACTGTTCAGGGACTCCTTGCCGCCCTTCAATAAAATCTTGTTGCCCGATTTAAATGCTATCCCCGCTGCCTCTATGGTAACATCTGGTCTAGATTCATAAATGATAAAAACCGTACCAAAAGGAGCTGTTTTATTGCTAATCTCCATGCCGTTTTCATGAACTGTTCGGAAACGCTCAACACCAAGAGGGTCGGGCTCGTTGGCAAGTTGTTCCAAAGAAAGGACCATGCCGTTAATTTTGTCTTTGTCAACTTTTAATCGGTCTAACATGGCAATATCGTCCTGATCAAAACCCTCAAGATCTGTTTTGTTCGCCGCCAATAGGCCAGATCGCTCCTGTTTCACCAGTTGGGCCATTGTGTTGAGCACCGCATTGCGCTGTGTTAGGGATGAATTTATACTCATGACAATTCTGATTTTAATGCATTGAACAGCAAATCTATTTGTTGTTCTTTGCAGTTAAGTGCAGGTAAGATTCTAAGCACATGTTTGTCCTTTGCGCCCCCTGTGAATAAGTGGTGTTTATGAATCAGTTTTTTTCTAAGTTCCGATACGTCAAAATTAAATTGAAGCCCAAGCATCAACCCCCGCCCTTTGGTTTTTTGAACCTGTGGTAGGGTGGCAGCTTTTTCTTTAAAATACGTTCCGATATTGGCGGCATTTTGAACAAGGTTTTCCTCATCTATCACTTCCAATACGGCTAAACTGGCGGCACACGCGAGATGATTACCCCCAAAGGTAGTGCCCAGTAACCCGTATGATGCCTCAATATCTTTATGGATGAGTACCCCGCCTACCGGAAATCCATTGCCCATTCCTTTGGCAATAGTGATGATATCTGGATGCACGTTGTGATGCTGAAAGGCGAAAAATTTGCCACTTCTGCCATAGCCGCACTGTATTTCATCAGCGATTAAAACTACCCCATGCTGTTTGCACAGGTTGGCTACATTTTGATAGAATTCGGTCGTGGGTTCATCCAAACCGCCTACCCCTTGTATGGTTTCCAAGATTACGGCACATACATCGCCCTTTTCGATTTCGATGGTAAAAGCCTTTATATCGTCAAAAGGTAAAAAGGTTACCTTTTGTTGTTTGTTGATTGGGGCATTTATTTTTTCATTATCCGTTACGGCTACCGCCGCTGAGGTTCTACCATGAAAACTATTTTTAAATGTGATTACCCGCGATTTGCCGTTCTTGAAAGAGGCCAACTTCAATGCATTTTCATTGGCCTCTGCCCCAGAATTGCATAAGAACAGATTGTAATCCTTACAGTTGCTAAGTTTTCCCAGTTTGGAAGCCAGTTCCTCCTGTAACGGATTCTTTACGGCATTGCTATAAAACCCGATATTATCTAACTGATCCTTCAATCGTTTTACATAGGTAGGGTGCGAATGACCAATGGAAATTACGGCATGGCCGCCGTAAAAATCGAGATATTCTTGGTCCTTATCGTCCTTTACCACCATACCCTTGGCGGACACCGGCGTTACATCGTACAAGGGGTATACATCGAACAAATTCATAACTGACCCTCTTTTATTTTGCTTATTTTCTCAAAAGAGGCTACTATCCCTTGGATTAGGGAGGAGCTTAACCCCTGATGTTCCATTTCGTTGAGTCCCTGAATGGTACAACCTTTTGGCGTGGTAACCTTGTCTATTTCAGCCTCGGGATGACTGCCCGACTCTATTAACAATCCTGCGGCGCCATTACAGGTATGCATGGCAAGTTCCTGTGCTTCTTTGGCATCGAAACCTAATTGTATGGCACCTTGTGTTGTAGCGCGTATTAGACGCATCCAAAAGGCGATCCCACTTGCGCAAATCACCGTAGCGGCCTGCATTTGTTCTTCCGGAATCTCCATAGTATGTCCCATCCTATTAAAAATGGCCTTGGCAAGATCAATACGGTTTTTCCCTTTTTCGTTACTACAGATACAGGTCATGGATTTGCCTACCGAAATGGCCGTATTGGGCATACTTCTGATGATGTTCTTATCCTTGCCGATCAGGGTTTCTATTTTAGCAATACCAAACCCTGTAATTGTTGATATTACCACATGGTTTTCGGTAAGTAGATCCTTAATGTCCCCAAGAATATGCCCTAACTGACTTGGTTGTACAGCAAAAATTAAGATATCCGAATTTTTTACGGCCGCCCTATTGTCCTTGGTTACCGTTACATTTCCATACTTTTCAAAATCGGAGATTTCGGCCGTATTCCTTTTGGTAAGGTACATGGTGGTGGCCCCGTTAGAATTTAAGATGCCCTTGGCTATGGAAAGCCCTAAATTACCTGCTCCTATGATGGCTATTTTCATTTTTTGATCTTTTTGGATACCCAATTTTTGGGCATTTGGTTTTATACATTTTTTGATGTTGTCCAACATCATTATTTTAAAATACTCCTGCTTTTAGTTGTAAACCTTGTTCTTCTTTAAAGCCGAACATTAAATTCATATTCTGGACCGCCTGTCCGGAAGCTCCCTTTAAAAGGTTGTCTATGGCAGAGGTAATCAGTAGAACATCATCGTGCTTGTGCAAATGAATATGGCAATGGTTGGTGTTCACTACCTGTTTGAGTGCAATGGGTGCTTCTGAAAGATGGGTAAACCTTGCTTCGGAATAAAAATCGCCGTATAATTCGCAGGCCTCTTCAAGACTTCCATTAAACTTGGTGTAGGCCGTAGCCAGGATGCCCCTTGTAAAATTTCCACGGTTGGGAAGGAAAAACAACTTACCAAAATTTTGTTGTAGCGAACCAAGACTTTCCTCAATTTCCCCCAAATGTTGGTGTGTAAATGGTTTGTACCAAGACACATTGTTGTTTCGCCAACTAAAGTGCGAGGTTGCCGAAGGACTTACCCCTGCACCTGTGCTACCTGTTACCGCATTTATATGTACCTGGTGCTGTAGAAGTTGGGCTTTGGCCAAAGGTAGAATGCCAAGCTGGACCGTTGTTGCAAAACATCCGGGATTGGCAATAAATTGGGCGTTTTTAATTTGAGCCATGTTCAGTTCTGGCAAGCCATATATAAATTGCTTTCCTTCAAATTTTGCATCCCCTGCCAATCTAAAGTCGTTACTTAGATCTATTATTTTGGTGTTCTTGGAAAAACCATGTGTTTTTAAAAATGTGGTAGAATTACCATGGCCCAAACATAGGAAAACCACATCTACCTCTAGATTTACCTTGTCTGTAAATTCCATATCGGTGAGTCCCAATAAATCAGGATGCGCGGTGCTTACTTTTTTCCCTGCCCTTGTGGTGCTATATACAAAATTGATCGCCACCTCGGAATGTGTCAATAAAATTCTGATGAGCTCCCCGCCCGTGTACCCAGAACCACCTATGATCCCTGCTTTAATCATGATTTAGATTTACGTGATTGTATATTTTTCCTGGGTTGGACAGAATTTTGATGAATCCCTTGGCATCATCTGCCGTCCAACCTTTGTTCATTTCACCATAGCTGCCGAAGGAGGCGTTCATTAGATCGTGTTTGGACACGATGCCGTTCAGCTCAAATCGATAAGGGAGCAAGGTAACCGAAACGTCGCCAGAAACATTCTTTTGGGTATCCGTAAGGAAGGCTTCAATATTTCGCATTACCTCATCCAAGTAGTTTCCTTCATGTAAAAGCATTCCATAAAAATTACCCTGTTGCTCTTTTTGGTACTGTTGCCATTTGCTTAAGGTATGTTTTTCCAAAAGGTGATGTGCTTTTATTATGATGAGGGAGGCTGCCGCTTCAAAACCTACTCTTCCTTTTATGCCGATAATGGTATCGCCCACATGTATGTCTCGCCCTATGGCATATTTGGAGGCCAAAGTGTTTAATTTCTCAATATTATTTATGGCCTTATCTTGCTGTCCATCTATTGCGATCAGCTCTCCTTTTAGGAATGTTAACGTTACATTTTTGGGTGCCTTTACCTCTAACTGACTTGGGTAGGCGGTTTCCGGTAATGGAAGGTTGGATGTAAGCGTTTCCTCTCCACCAACCGATGTACCCCAAAGTCCTTTGTTAATGGAATATTTTGCTTTCTCCCAGGAGTAGTCAACACCATTGCTTTTTAGGTATTCAATTTCTGATTCCCTAGACAGTTTGTTGTCCCGTATTGGAGTGATAATTTCAATTTCCGGGGCTATGATCTGGAAAATCATGTCGAACCTCACTTGGTCGTTTCCGGCACCCGTACTGCCATGGGCAATGAAGTTGGCCCCTATTTTTTTGGCATGGGTAACAATCTCTATGGCCTGTACAATACGTTCGGCACTTACCGAAAGTGGGTAGGTGTTGTTCTTTAGGACATTCCCAAAAATCAGGTATTTTACCACTTTGTCATAAAATGTTTGTACGGCATCTACCGAAGTATAGGTGCTTGCCCCCAACTGCAATGCCTTTTCCCTAATATTGGCAATTTCCTGTTCCGAAAATCCTCCGGTGTTTACACTTACCGCATGTACTTCGTACCCTTGATCTTCGGATAGATACTTTGCGCAATACGAAGTATCCAACCCACCACTATATGCTAAAACTAATTTCTTCATTCTATTTTTTTTGAGTTCGATGTAAAACAGGTCGAACATTATTTTTTATGACCTAGCCGTTCTTCTTTGCTTTTTTTAGGAATAGGTTTTCTTTTATCCGTTTCAATCTTTTAAATGCCCTTCCGTTTAGATTTTCTTTTTCTTCGCTTACCGGTTTTGCCTTTGGATCGTGCAACATGCCGGTACACAAGCACATTTTTTGCTCGGTACGTGTTAGGATATCAAAGTTTTTACAAGTTTGACAACCTTTCCAGAATTCAGGATCGTCCGTAAGCTCGGAGAACGTAACAGGCTTGTAACCAAGCTCATAATTAATTTTCATTACGGCCAATCCGGTAGTGATCCCGAAGATTTTGGCATTGGGAAATTTTTTTCTGGAGAGCTCAAAGATGGCTTTCTTTATTTTCTTCGCCAGCCCTTGATTTCTGTAGGTTGGATGTACGATAAGGCCAGAGTTGGCCACATATTTTTTATGCCCCCAAATCTCTATATAACAGAAACCGGCAAAGGTTTCCCCGTCCAAGGCGATTACGGCATTACCATTTTCTAATTTTTTAAGGATATATTCCGGGGTACGTTTGGCAATTCCGGTCCCTCTTACTTTGGCCGATTCGCCAATAGTGTCGCAGATGATCTGTGCGTATTTAAAATGTGCTTCGTTAGCAATAACAATTTCCATTGCCGATTAACTTTAAAACTATAAAAACTTGAATAATTGTGTGGATTCTGCGGAAATGGACTCACCTATTTCCATAATTGGATTGCACCCTTACGGGCGGCGGCGAGTAGGCACAAATGAAGTAACCGGAGCTGATGTCCAGAAAGAAGTGTATATATGTGCTTGCTTATTCATTTCGAATCAAATGTACAAATTAAACTGAAAACACATAATTTAACGATCAATTTTTGTGAAATAGTATTTTTTTACCTCGCAATCTGAGGATTTCGTAAACCAAGAATCCATACACTACAATATATTCAAAGGCCAGCAGCATCAAATTTTCTTTATAATCACTATTGGAATATGCCCAATAGCTAAGAACCACCGCTAAAGACCACACTAAAGAAAACCTATAATCCGTGAAAATTGTAAGTAAAATAAGGAAGACTATATACCAAGGATGAACGGTTGGGGAAATAAAATAATAAATGGCCAATACCCATAACATGGACTCCATGAGCACATGGAACTTTTCGTTTTTTCTTAAAAAAGTGAAAACAAGTACAATAAAGATAGTAACCATAGGAGTAATTTTTCCGTAGGTCTTTATTAGTTCCCATGGTTTTGCATCAAACTGTATTGCTATCTGTTTTATAACATTGTACAATCCGGCATTGAATTCAAAATTGGAAAACCAAAGTCCTACGGTTTCGGAATAATGGGTAATGAACTCGGAGGTAAAAAAAGGTATTACCAGCAAAACCGAAACAATGGTAACAACACAATAAAACACTAGGGATTTTTTAAAACCCAAATGTTTAAAAAAAAGTGGAAGAAAAAGCAAGGGTACTAGTTTTATTGAAATTGATAGAGCATAGATAACGCCCGATAACAAAAGCTTTTTAGCCAACAGAAGGTAAAGTGCCCAGATAAAAAAGAAAAGCATTACACCTTCGAAATGGAGGTTTCCGGTTAATTCTATAATGACCAATGGGTTTATAAAATACCAAAAAATAAGGTGCGGAGAACTGTTCAGTTTTTGAAGCAACTTTCTTCCAAAATAGAAGATGCCGATATCTGCCAAGATTATGATTATGCGCATTGCTATGGTAGCTCCCATTATGCTTTTTCCGGAGAGCATAGCCGCCAATGCAAAAATCAACTGATTGAGGGGAGGGTAGTTGCTGTAATGCGATGCACTAAGGTCTCCCATGCCCTTGTGCAGTTGTGCTGCATTGGCAATAACACCGTTTTGGTCTTGAATTAGTGCATCGGGTAAATGCAGATATGGATTAATGCCCTGTTGCACAAGTTCCCCGTCCCAGACAAATCGATAAAAATCTTGGGAAAGGTTTGGCTCCGCCATCAGAAATACCAAACGAAAAAAGATTCCGGCAAGCAGAAGGAATTTGAAATTCCATTTTTCGAACTGAATAAGTTTAAAATGAAGAAAAAATAACCCGGTAAAAAGCGTAATCAATTTTAGAAAGTCCGTCCGCTCCAAGTTATAAGCAAATGCAAAGTAAAAGCCCATACTTATCAGCACCATAAGTATAGGAAATTTATGAAGCTTCCAATATGGGATCAATCGCTTTGGCATGGTGGTTTGAAATTGGCGTAAGGGATGGAAAAATAAGAAATTAAATTTAAATAGGGCCTGTTAATTTTTTGGGGAAAAAGGAATGCCTAAGGCCGCGTTGCCTTAAGGGGTATAAGGGTGAACACCCCTAAATCTTGGAGTTATTGTGTTCTAAAAAGATGTTGCTTTGTTAGGCTTTTGCCGTAAGTGATTTAAAGAATACAAAGCCAAAGCCCAAGAACAACATAAAATGAAAGGGAAACAATCCAAAATCGTTAAGAGGAATGGCGCTGTACATTCCAAAGAGGAAGTAGATCATAAGGGCAGCCTCCAAAATCATGTTCGGGGAAAGCTTCTTGGCCAAATACTTATTTCCTTTCCAGCTATCGGTAAGGTTGTTTATGTTGAATTTTGGCGTTCTAACAAATTCACTGCGTTTTCCCATATGTCCTTCCAAAACCGCCATAGAGTTGTGTAAGGAGAACCCAAGGGCTACGGAAAAGAAGGTAAAGAACAGTTTTATATAATCAACAAAATTATCGAAACTGTTGCCTTGTATACTTCTGTAGGTGAACCAATAACAGACAAAGAGGATAATAGTACTAAGGATGAAGAAACTAGTTGCTTCAAAAACCCAGCCCAAATGCCCGTAAATATTCTTTATGTACAGCATTGGGATGCTCAATATGGCTACCAAAAATACGCAAAGAAACATAGAGCTGTTGAGCAAGTGCATAACCCCATGGAATTTTGTTTTAAAGGAAATATTCTTGGCGGTAATTACGCTCCATACCGTTTTTCTAAAATTTTCTGCCCCTCCCTTGTTCCAACGAAACTGTTGTGAACGGGCCGCACTGATTACAACGGGTAGTTCGGCAGGGGTTTCTACATCTTCCAAATATTTAAACTTCCAATCTTTAAGCTGCGCACGATAGCTAAGATCTAAATCTTCCGTTAGCGTATCACCTTCCCAGTTACCGGCATCTAGGATACATTCTTTTCGCCAGATACCTGCAGTACCGTTAAAATTGATAAAATGTCCTTTCGCGTTTCTTCCTACCTGTTCCAAGGTAAAATGCGCGTCCAAGGCAAAAGCCTGTATTCTTGTTAAGGTGGAGTATTCTCTGTTGATATGTCCCCAACGAGTCTGAACCACACCTATTTCTTCATCTTTAAAATAGATTACGGTTTTCTTTAACCAATCGCCATCGGGAAGAAAATCGGCATCGAAAATTGCTACAAAATCGCCTTTGGCAATATCTAGCCCTTCTTTTAATGCGCCGGCTTTATACCCCGTGCGGTTTTCTCGTCTAATATGGGTAATATCCAATCCGGTTTCCTGAAGTGCTTTTATTCTATTTGCCGTATCTATTACGGAGTCGTCCGTAGAATCATCCAGAACCTGTATTTCCAGTTTGCTGGAGGGGTATTCAATTTTAGCAATGTTTTCCAATAATCGCTCTACAACATATTCTTCGTTATAGATAGGGAGTTGTATGGTAACGAACGGGATTTCCTTGGGATCTAGCAGATTAAATTTAGGTGCCTCTTGGTTACGTCTTTTATAGCCTAAATAGTTTACCAGCAGGTTCAATTGGGCAAGGCTATAAAAGAATATCAGCAATAACGCAATACTATAAATTCCGATGATGATGTAAGCAATTGTTAGTCCCATATTATTTAATACTGTATTTAAAGATCCAACCAAGGATTTTTATGCCCGCAAATATACTACCTTTTACGGTACCTGACACCTTGGATATTCCAATTCTTTTTTTATAACGTACTGGTACTTCGGCATATGTCAGTCCTCTCTTAATGGCTTTCAGTTGCATTTCTACGGTCCAACCATATGTTTTGTCCTCCATTTGCAATGTTAACAACTTGTCATATTTTATTGCTCTAAAAGGCCCTAGGTCTGTAAATTTTGCCCTAAAAAACAATTTCATCAGGAAAGTGGCTAATTGGTTTCCAAAGATTTGTTGTGGGGTCATGGATCCTGGTTCTCTTAGTGCCTTAGCCCTTGCGCCAACAACAAAATCGACGTTTTCCTCAATGATTGGTTTAATTATTTTGGAGAGTTCCTCCGGGTAATCAGAATAGTCTCCGTCGATAAATACGATGATATCGGGTCTTTTGGATTGTTTGGCCACATATTCCATTCCACATAGGCAGGCATGGCCATACCCTTTTCTATTTTCCGTTAGTACCGTGGCCCCCGCCCTTAGGGCATTCTCACCTGTTAAATCCGTAGAACTATTGTTGACAACTATTATTTCCGAAACCATTTTTGGCAGTTCCTGAACAACGTGGGCAATGGAATCTCCTTCATTGAACGCCGGAATAATTACCTTTATATCCTTCATTATTTTAAATCGGACAGGTTGTTTTCTTTTTTGAAGCTTCTGAAGCTATACCACTCCTTAATTTTTTTTCCGTTGGAGTACTTTTCGGCCGAACTTAACTTCTCATCCATATATTTAAGGCAGTAGCCATTTTTTTTACCATTTCTTAACTGACATTTATGACTCACCTTGCCGTTTTCGTCATAATAAAGCCACCAATTTACACTTTTTCCATGTTTATAATGTCCCTCTTTTTTGAGGCTTCCATTGCTTCGGTAAAAGTACCAGTATTTTTCTCTAATATCATGGCGGTAATGTCCTTGCTCCGATTTGTTCCCATTTGCATGATAAAACTTCCAGAAACCATCCCTGCCATGACTGTTTGTCCACCCTTCTGATTTTATGGTACCGTTGGCATAGTAATCTTTATGATAGATATTCTTGGGACCCACAAGGTTGCCAAAGAGGATTAATCCTAAGGTTAGTAATAATGATTTGGAGAACATTGCTATAATTTCTTGTTTTTATGAACGATACAAAAACAGCTGTTTATTTTTGGTTTACAAGGTCCATAAGGTCTACATCATTTCCTAAGAGTACCTGATTACTGTCTATACGACCTTCTAAAGGGCCATTCTCTAGTTTAAGCACCCCACGTGGGCATACTGCTGAACAGATACCACATCCTACACAACTAGAACGTACTATGTTCTCTCCTTTTTGTGCATAGGCCCTGACGTCTATACCCATTTCGCAATAGGTAGAACAATTACCACAAGAAATGCACTGCCCCCCGTTGGTGGTAATCCTAAATCTAGAGAACAAACGTTGTTGAAATCCTAAAATGGCTGCCATGGGACATCCAAACCTGCACCATACCCGGTTGCCAAGCAAAGGATAGAAACCTGTACCGATAACACCGGAAAAGATACTTCCAATCAAAAATCCATAGGTCTTGCGAAGGGTTTCGGATTTAAACAAGAATACATTACCATCACCGCTAAAGAAGTGAAAACCGATCAGTGCCATTATAACTATAAAGTAACCGATAGCTCCGTACTTCGCATCTTTTTGGAGTTGTTCCCTTTTGTATATCATTACCCAGGCAAACACAAGGGTAAGTATAGAAGCCACCCCAATTAAAAAGGTGCTTTTTGTAAGCCAGTATTTGCTGGTGTCGTTACCCAGATAAGAGTAGATTACGGCGGTGGTCATCAATGTTACAAATACAACTACACTGTGTACTACCCAACGCTCTACTTTCCAGGCAGATACTTTTTTATCGCTCAATTGCCTAAAGGAATCGCCTGCAGTTTCTGCCAATCCTCCGCAGCCACAGACCCACGAACAATACCAGCGTTTCCCATATTTGAAAGTGAGGATAGGTGAAATAATAAAAATGGATGCAATACCGAAAATGAGCATCGCCATGCCTACATCCCCAGAATCTATAAAGGCGTTTATCCTATACCGTTCAAAGTTATAGTAGTTGAGCGGCCACATATTTTTTAGATCGTAATATGGGATTTTACCATTGAGCCTGGCCATTATTTCAGGGATTAGAAAAGCAAAGGCCGTCTGAAAGAACATAACGCTAGAGGTTCTAATAACCTCGTATCGGTTATGTCTGTATTTCCAAATAAATTTAATACCAAAAGCCAAAATAGCAACGGTGTACAGCGTGCCATACACAAACCACTGACTTGCCGGGTTACCGCTCAGCATTTTGCTCAATGGATCAAAAAGTGCAATAACACCGGTATTGTCTCCCTTGGCCGAAAGCCCAAGAAAGGCAGGGAAGAAATACAATACAATGTAAAACCCGGTAAGGGCAATACCCGCCAACCAAGCATAAAGCCCTTGTGCCGAGATTGATTTAAACCAAACCCCATCGTTTTTAATACCCTTCTGTTTACCGCCATAGGCCTCCTTGGAGAACCATACCGTACCTCCAATTATGGCAAGTAAGGAAACAGAGAGCCATAGGCCTTTATTTGGGAAATTAATATTGAACGCGGCAAGCAATAAAATACCAAGGCCCACCATACCTATTAACGTGGCAATTTTTTGTCCTTTGCTAAGGCTGCTTGGGGGTTGCCCGGTAAGGGCCATACTTTTATCGTAAGTGCTCATATCTTAATAATGGTTTAAGCGGTTTTAAAGATGCGTTTCCAACTTTTGTTCTTTACTGCCAATGTGGTACCCATATCCGAATTAAATTTTGATATAATATCCTTTTCATAATTTTCGTAAAATTCAGGGTCAAAATTGGCGTCCTTTAGAAATTCCATAACGTGGTCAACGCTTCGGCTTTCAGTAAGCCATCTATCGAAAATCTCATGGCGCATCCGTATCCCAAAGGTGTTGATGCCTAAAAACTGTCTAGTTTCGTTATGATAGGCAATAGTAACGCAGACTTTTTCCTGTGGATGCCTCCAATGAAAATGTGCTTCACTTTCTTTTTTACTTCGGGCCGTAAAGACCCAACCATACGTTTGATATTCTATATCCAGGAATTTTGCAGAATTGAACCAATGGCCAGGCTTGTATTCCAACTTATTGCCGCAAATGGTCTGTGCCACGGTTTCGCCCATCATACGTCCTGTGTACCATACGGCTTCAATGGGGCGTCTGCTGCCTATTGCTTCGTGCTGTTCCGCACAGTCGCCAATAGCATAAATGTCTTCAATATTAGTTTCCAGAAAGCGGTTTACTTTTACTCCCCTTCCCAACGCAATACCCGAGTCCTTTAGGAAATCTATATTTGGGGAAACCCCGGCCGTAAGGCCTACCAAATTACATGCAATGGTTTCTCCCTTATCCGTGGTTACCGCCTTTGCCCTGCCATTTTCATCAGCAATAATCTCTACTAGATTGGTCTCTAATTTTAGATCGATATGGTGTTCCAAAATATGCTCATTGATCATTTGCGATTCTCCCTGGGGTAGTACACCGTCCCAAAAACTTTTTTCGCGAACTAAAAAGGTAACGGGGATGTCTCTACTTCTCAACATTTCCGCAAGCTCTATGCCTATAAGTCCTCCGCCAACAATGACCGCTCTTTTACAAACTTCCTTATTGGGGGCATGTACCTCCAACAGATCTAGATCTTGCTTGGAATAAAGACCTTGCACGCCATGCAGGTCTTGTCCTGGCCATCCAAATTTATTGGGCTTAGACCCTGTGGCAATAATTAGTTTATCATAAGCCACTGTTCTGGAGTTGTCTACCAATAATTTTTTTTCCGTGTGATTTACTTGGGTTACATAACCCCTAACAAGGTCTATTCTATTCTTTTCCCAGAACCAATTCTCATACGGTTGAATATGTTCAAACTTCATATGTCCCATATACACGTACATTAGTGCTGTACGGGAGAAGAAATAATCGGTCTCAGCAGATATGATGATGATTCTTTTGTCGGAGAGTTTTCGGATATGTCTGGCAGCCGATACCCCGGCGATACCGTTGCCGATAATAACTATGTTTTCCATTTGCTCTTGTTGGATGTTATATTAGGTCGCCCTTAAATATAAGAACTTAATATTCAAGTGTCAATTTAGAAAGATTTTAAATATCGCTTTTTATTGTAAGGTTTGCATACCTTTCACGTACGCGTAACATGCTGATTAACAATATCTTAAATAAATCATAAAATTTTAAGATTACTGTAGGGTTCTAAAAATCTTGTCGACCTAAGCGGCAGTAAAATTCATTTAAAACCATTAACAGTGAAAAATCTACTACTTAATTTTACCGCATTTTTTTTATTTACATGTGTCGTTGGATATGGCCAGGACACTTCGGAATTCTTCACCAAGGCCGATACATTTTTTAGCAAATATGTAAAAAATGGGAAGGTGAACTATAAAGGCCTTAAGGAGAATGCTACCGATCTTAACGAACTTTTGGTGCTTGCAAAAGGAATATCCGTTTCAAAAAGTAAATCTAAAGAATATCAGGCCTTTTGGATAAACGGTTATAACCTATCCGTAATAGAAGGCATCGTTGCCAACTACCCCATAAAATCGCCTTTGGACAAGGCTGGTTTTTTTGATAAGATCAAATATGATATTGGGGGCGAAAAAATTACATTGAACGATATTGAGAATAAATTACTGCGGGGCAATTTTCCCGACGAGGCCAGATTTCATTTTGTATTGGTCTGCGCCGGACTAGGATGCCCTCCGATAATCAGCGAAGCCTATTTGCCGACCACCTTGGAAGCCCAATTGGAAAGACAGACCAGATTGGCCTTGAATGATAATTCTTTTATCCAAGTTGCCAAAAACAAGGTGAAACTTTCACAAATTTTTGAATGGTACAAAGGAGATTTTATCAAAGGCGGCAACAACCTGGTAGATTTTGTTAATCAATACAGAACAGAAAAGCTTCCGAAAGGGACAAAGGTTTCTTACTACCCTTATGATTGGACCTTAAACGCAATCAACTAATTAATTTATAAACTTTAAAACTATAATGATGAGACCAATTAAAAAATATGGACTACTCGCGGGAATGCTAATTATCTCGTTAAATATATTGGCCCAGACGGCACAAGAAGATAAAAGTAATATTCAACAATACACGCCTTCCAAATTAATAGGGAAAGGACAAGTAGATTTAAAATGGTTTAATAACCTATATACACAAACAGAAAGTACCTTTACCGATGGTGATGAGCCCAGGCAAACCTTTTTCACTTCCACTTTGGAGGCCTATACCGGTGTAGGGGAAAATAACAGATGGAACGTAGGTGTGATCTTGGAATTTAGATCTAACGTTGTGGGAGGGCGTAAGGCCTTGGATGTATTTAAATTTGATGGTGATGATACCACGGCACGTTCCGGTTTAACCTCAATTGCACCTTCTGTGAAATTTGTGCCCTTTGCCTCGGTAAGTAACTTTTCTATTCAAAGTTCCTTTTTTATTCCGCTGGTGGACAACGAGACAGAAAACGGTGTTTTTCTAGATCAAAAAGGATTTATCTGGCAGAACCGATTCTTCTATGACTATACTTTTCCGGGAGATAAATGGCAATTGTTTACCGAACTTAATTCCGAATTAAGTTTTGGCGATAAAGAGGAAAGTTTTGCCAACAATAGTTTAAACCTTACCCCAGGAGTTTTCCTTAGTTACTTTCCAACATCTAACTTTACCGTCTTGGCTTTGGCACAACATTCGCAGCGCATAGATTTGGGTAACGATTTTGCCCAAGATTTTACGGCACTGGGCGGTGGTGTAAAATATCAGCTTACCAAGGCCTTAAACTTGGAGTTCCTCTACACCAATTTTGTACGGGGGAGTAATACAGGTTTGGGCGAAACATTTAACATAGGATTACGGGGTATTTTTTAAAACAAAAGGCATATTGTCTTATTTTAGAAGTCCTATTCTAGATGTGGTATGAAAAAAATTGGACTTCTCTTAATTTGTTTGTTGCAACTCTCCTGTCAGAGTCAACCCAAAGAAAAAATAAATGGTGTTAGTTTTGTGGCCTCGAGGGAGAAGGCTACCCAGGCCGATGTTAAACCCGTTTTAGAGGTACATGCCAGTTATGCAGCGGTAATGCCTTTTGGATTTATTCGAAATTTGAGTTCGCCAGAGGTAATCTTTGATACCGACAGACAATGGTTTGGTGAAACTAGAAAAGGAGCTGAGCAGTATATTGGTATTCTGAAAAAGAATAAGATAAAAGTGATGCTTAAACCTCAGATTTGGATATGGAGGGGCGAGTTTACCGGGGGACTAAAAATGAACTCTGAGAGCGACTGGAAGGTGCTGGAACAGGATTACGAAAAATTTATAATGACCTATGCCGAGGTAGCCGAGCAAACAAGCGCAGAAATACTGTGCATAGGTACGGAATTAGAACAATTTGTAAAAAATAGACCGGAGTATTGGAAAAACCTGATCAAAAAAATAAGGGCTGTATACAAGGGCAAGCTTACCTATGCGGCCAATTGGGACGAATACCCTAGGACGTCTTTTTGGGAGGATTTGGATTTTATCGGGATAGACGCGTATTTTCCATTATCCGAGGCAAAAACACCTTCGGTAAATAGCCTTAGAGCCGCTTGGCAACCGCATAAGGAAAAAATTGCGGCACTGGCGGCCACTAAAAATAAACCGGTCTTATTTACCGAATATGGGTACCGAAGTATGGATTTTACCGCGAAAAAACCTTGGTTGGTAGATCGTAATCAAATGGATGTAAATTTTGAAGGACAGGCGAACGCACAAGAAGCGATTTTTGAGGAGTTTTGGGGAGAGCAATGGTTTGCCGGTGGTTTTGTTTGGAAATGGTTTTTGGATCATAATAGTGCCGGAGGGGCCGAATGTAACCGGTTTACGCCCCAGAATAAACCTGCCCAGATTGTACTACAACAGTTCTACAAAATGTATTGATCTGCCAGCAGGTATTGGTACGGCATCTTTTCATCAAAATATTTTTGGAATAACAATTGGCATATCCCAGTGTTAGCGGGGTGCATTTTTTAACTATTTGCGGATCGTGATAAAACTGTGAACTTTTTTAACAAGGTATCATCTATATTTGGGAAGATTTTAATCACGTACGCAATGAGATTTTATCTGTCGCTTTTACTGTTTTGTACTGTTGCGATGGTAAGCTCGCAAGAGTTATCGATTGCCGATGTAAAGATCCAAGGGGCCAAAAAGACCAAGGCAACTTTTCTTAAAAAATTGGTGCAGGTAAAGGCCGGTTCCTTGTTGGATTCCCTTGCTATCGAAGAAGACATTACCCGTTTAAAAAGATTGCCGTCCATATCACACGCTTATTTTCAGGTATTTAAGGCTGCGGAAAACACCGTCAACGTTTTCTACAATATTGAAGAAAATTTTACACTTATCCCCTTTGCTAATCTGTATACCTCTACCAATGACGATTTTGCTTTTAGAATTGGATTACAAGAATTTAATTTGTTGGGCAGAAACATAACCTTGGGCGGTTTTTTTCAAGAAGATATTTTTAGTTCCTATGGCGTTAACCTTAGGGCGCCATTTCTGTTTAGCAACAAATTGGGCCTTGCACTAAGTTATACAGATCTAACTACGGAAGAACCTGTTTTTTTCGATGATACCACGGCCAATTACAGATATAATAACGAGTCTATAGAAATATTGGGATTGTATCAGATCAATAGAAAAAACAGTTTGGAATTGGGAGTAAATTTTTTCACCGAGGATTACGAATATATTTCTGGCGCTACCAATCCAGATGTTCCTCAGGCTTTGGAGGTAGACAAATATTTGTACAAGCTCATATATAATTTCGACAGTATTAAATATTATTACCAATACCTTTCTGGTTTTAAGAGCACCCTTAATTTTCAATATGTCAACAGTTCGGATGACCGCTTGCCAAAGTTTTTGATCGGATTTAATGATTTCGTGTATTTTAATAGAATAGGTAAGTTTGGCAATTGGGCCACTCGCTTACGGCTTGGGCTCGCTAGCAACATAGATACACCTTTTGCGCCGTTTGCGGTAGATAATAACCTAAATATCAGGGGTGTAGGCAACACTATAGATCGGGGTACGGCAGCCATAGTACTCAATACAGAATACAGGCATACCCTTGTGGATAAGAATTGGTTTGTACTGCAAAGTAATGTTTTTGTAGATGGTGGCTCTTGGCGAAACCCAGGGGGAGATTTCAGTGATTTTGGCGATGATCAGAACATCCGTATTTATCCTGGTTTTGGGCTGCGTTTTATTCATAAGCATATTTTTAATGCTATTTTTAGGATAGATTATGGGTATGGCATTACAAAAGATTCGGCTCGTGGAATTGTATTTGGAATTGGTCAGTATTTTTGATAATATTTGTAACAAACAATCCCGCCTAAATGTCCGTTCGCAAAATTGTTATTGCCGGTCTGCTTAACCTAGTGTTCGTAGGCCACCTGTTTGCCCAAGATTCTGTGAGAACGGCAGTGGCCCAACAGGGAGATGGTATTTATTCCATTCTAAGAAAACAGGGCATAGATCCGGTAGCCTACTATAAAGATTTTATCGAGTTAAATGAAAACAACCTAAGAGCGGGTAGCCAGTTGTATGTTGGCAGAACCTACTTTATTCCCTCTGTTCCGGAATCTTTTAAGGAAATGGGACTTAGGCTACAATTGCCTCAAGGTACGGAGACGCCAATTTTTGATAAAGAGGTGGTTCATTTTATCCGAAAAGACAGCTCATTAAGAAATGTAGTCTACTATTTGATATCTGCGGGCTCGGCCACCGGCGAAACGGAAAAGAAAAATACGGGTACTTCTTTACACAATGATATTACCCAGCGCTTGGCCAAGGAGCTATTGCAACGCGGAGCTAAGGTATATCTATTAGAAGATTTTCAGCTACTGTCTGCGAATGCTGAAGATGGGGAAACGCCTGAAGCCGGCGGTGCCAAAACCGAAACCCTGGATGCCTATATAGACGCGGTGAACAAACGTTACCTAAAACATAGCGGGAAATATCAAAGGTTGTTGGTAATTGGAGAGAATGATGGCAGCCAACCATCGGAGATTGGTGTAACCATCTACCACCACGAAGGTAGTGAAGAAGGAAAAAAATTGGCAAGTAATATTCAACAGATGTTTGAAAAAAGAAGCATCCGACAAAAATATTTCAAAAATTACTCAGAAGTCTTTTCCGATAAGGACAATCTGTATTTTGCCAAGAATACCTTGCCTACCATGACGTATATAGAGATTGGGAAGCACGCGAAAAATGGAAGGACGGCCTTTGAGACCGCTTTTAGTAAAAAGAGTCTTACCGATGTAATTGCCAAAGGGATTCTTATGGATTATTCCAAATTGGATTTTGAAGATAATTGATCGGCATGTTTATTGCCAAAACCTATCTAACCTAACCAACACTTTTAAGTTATTACCTAGTTGTAAAAGTAATTCTGTAATAGATGTGGTATCGGGTCATTAATTTTTTGTTTGTATTCTCCTTTTGCTTTACAGGTTTTGCCCAGGACGGGCTAAGGACGTTGATTGCCGAACAGGGCGATGGGGTTTATTCGCTTTTAAGAAGATCTGGGGTAAACCCTTATGAAAATTTTGATGCTTTTATTGCTTTGAACGTGGATAACCTTAGAGATAGTGTACATCTCTATGAAGGTAAAACCTATCTTATCCCTACAATTACGTTAGATACGGTAGCGGTTGTAGATTCCATTCAGAAACAAACTACGGAGATAAAAGAAATAATAGGTAAAGATTACCCAATTTTTGGCGAGAAGCATTCGGGGGTAATTCCAAAGAGCGAAAGACTTAGGGGGGCTGTGTATTATCTTGTTTCCGGACATGGCGGCCCGGATCCCGGTGCCATGACCACCCATCGTGGAGAACCAATATCGGAAGATGAATACGCCTATGACGTTACCTTGCGTTTAGCCAAGGAATTACTATCTCATGGAGCAACGGTATTTATTATTGTCCAAGATAAGAACGATGGCATAAGAGACGAAAGAATTTTGGAAATGGATAGGGATGAGGTAGTCTACCCAAATAAAACCATTCCCCTGAATCAATTAGCCAGATTAAGACAACGGGTAGAAACGGTAAACAAATTGTACACAGAAAATAAAGGAAAATACCAACGTCTTATCGTTACCCATGTGGACAGTAGGAGCAAGGGGCAGAACATTGATGTTTTTTTCTATCATCACGAGAAAAGTAAGAGCGGAAGAAAACTAGCGGAAAGTATTCATAAGACGTTTCAAAAAAAGTATAAGAAATATCAACCCAATAGAATTTATAATGGAACCTTTGAGGATAGGAGCAATTTGTATATGGTAAAGAAAACCTGGCCGGCAATGGCATTTATAGAAATTGGAAATATCCGGAATATAAAAGATCAAAAGCGAATTTTGGAAGCGGACAATCGGCAAGCCCTTGCCAAATGGATCAGTGAAGGACTTTTACTAGATTTTGAAGAATAAGACCGGACCGCTATCTGGTAGAAATTTTCCTTTTGTAATAATGATATAATTGGTCTGGGCCCGCGCCAAAAAGGTTTTTTAAATGAATAACCCCAAAATGATATTGTAGGGTAAAAGCACCTTTCTGTTCGTACTTCCTTGCCGAGGTAATTACTTTTGGCGCAAGTACCTTAAAATTGGTCATTTTATACAAACGGCCGATAAATTCCGTATCCTCATAGATGATATAGTCTTCGTTAAAACCTTTGCTTTGGCGGAATAATTTTTTTGTTATGTACAACGACTGATCACCACCCCTGCAAACTCTATGGTTGACCCTCGATAAAAAGGCAAAGAACTTAAGAAATCTACTGTTGGAGTCGAACTTCATTCTAAAACAACCTGCTTTAAAACCTTCTGAAAACGCATCTAAAATATAGGTGTCAAATTGTTGGGGAGGTACAGTATCGGCATGTAAAAAATAGAAGATTTCCCCTTTGGCATAATGGGCACCATGGTTCATTTGTACGGCTCTTCCTTTTGGTGAATGTAGCACTTTTGCACCCCCGGTTTTGGCTACCTGTACCGTTTGGTCCTTGCTACCGCCATCCACCACAAGTATCTCTATAACATTATTATGGGAGGCAGTTTTATTTAGGTAGGACAACAACCTTCCAATATGGTTTTCCTCGTTTAGGACAGGAATTATTATGCTAATGGATGAGGGACTACTTTGCTTCATTTAAACTCCAATCATATTTTAAGTGCGTCACCTTTGCACCTGCTGCAACTTCTGTTTTTCCGTATTTATTGACAAAATCTATCAACGATCCGTTGGAGGTGAAATCCTTTTTGAACCATTTGAAGATTTGAGATATTTGTATAGTATTGACAGACAGTATATTGCGCTTAGAATCATTAACGAATTCACTAGCGGTTTGTTGTAACAATTTTTCCATTTCTGCAGCGGAAAAGGCCACATTAAGCAATTTTGGGCAGGAATAGGAGGCACAATTGATAGCAAAGTGAATGCGGGGTTCATCCATTTTTCGCAATATTTTATGTTCAATTTCCCCTAGGGACAACTTTTTATCACCCACAACTACTACTTTTTTATCCCAGGGCCCCTTTATATCCTTAATGCTCTTAAGGGGATAATTGTCTATGATCAGTTTTACGGTAGCGGCATTGTAGAGATTAATGTAATAGGCCAAAAGTTCATTTTTGCTCCAGCTGTCCGTCGGTGCGTTTTCAGCCAAATACATTAGATAGGTTTGTAGTTTATCATTATCGTTTGCGAAACCTTTGTAGTTTACATTGCCATCGTCCGCCACATGTTTTCCAAGAAGCGTGTTCCAAAGAGCATGGTCCGGGGCCTTACTAGCTTTTTTGGGAGGTATGGGCTCTTCATCCTCCTTTACTTTTGGTAATTGTGTTACAGTGGTATCTATGGCGGTGGCTTCCATAACTTCGTTTACGGGATCGGTAGCAGTCACCATCTCCAAATTTTCTTTTTCTTTCCCTGAAATAGTCGTGGATGTTTCAACGGGCATTTGGGCACTGGCAATATTGGCGGTATTCATTTTGTGTTGTGCCCCACACGATAGGTAAAACGCACCGCCGATTATTAAAAACAGTTTGCTTTTGAACATAAATTCACTGTTGAATATACCCTTTTGGACGTAGGGAATGTGTTTAGCTTACTATTTCTGGTAAAAAAACCATCGGTTAGCAACAACCGCCGCCATTATAATGCCAGGTGCTTTCGCTAATATGAATCTCGTCATTGGCCCTCGCTAGGGCGGCTGCGGTCTTATCGCAAACTGCCAAGGGTTGATTTTGCATTAGCACATGACCCTTGTTATCGTCAAAATATTCGTTGTCGCCGTAATAGATAGCGGTCTTTCCTGTAAAGACGCAAGGGCCGTCCGCTGGCATAGGATCTTTTATCGCAGCTATTTCTATAGATTCTATAAAGACCAGTTCGTCCGTTGGGTAATGGTTGGGAGACAATACCCGGTAAGATTTTCTTGCCCGTATTTCAATGGTTCCAAACCCGGCATCGGTAAGTGCCTTAACATAGTCTTTGATGGGGATGCTTCCACTTAGGCAAAGGGCCCTAAGCCTATCGTCGTTCCTAAGGGTGTCGTTCATGGGTTGTTCGCAAGTAGGATCGCTCATTACCAATCGGCCATGAGGTTTCAATACCCGGTACATTTCCGCTATGGCCTTCTTAAGATCTTCGGCCTTAAATATATTGAAAAGGCAATTTTGCGCCGCTACGTCCATACTTTCATCCGCTATGGGAAGGTTTAGCGCATCGCCTTTTACCAAGTTTACAAATTCGCTCTTAAACCAATCGTTTTCTTGCTCGGCTATTTTAAAGTTCTCTTTAGAGGCTGCCAGCATTTCATCTACCACATCTACACCGGTAACCCCGCCTTTTTGTCTGGAAAAGTAGGAAAACTGTAAGAGTTCCATGCCGCCGCCAACACCAACGTAGAGTACTTTTGGATTATTGATGAGGTCTTGGGCCGAGACCGTACTGCCGCAACCGTAATTCATCTCTTGCATTATTTTTGGGATGGAAAGCCCCGGGAACTGCCAAATAGGATTTGTGGTACAACAAAGCCCCACGTCTGGGGTTAAGGCAGCTTCCTTATATAAATCGTTGGTTGCAGATAAATAACTCATATTTCTTTAATTAGTTCTTTGAACAATTTTATCATTTTGGGCTCGGTCTTCCCTGCAATTTCAATAATTTCGGCAATGTTCACCGGCTGTAGGTTGTCCGGGTCACACTCATCGGTTAAAACAGAGACCGCTATAATAGGTAGTCGTAAATGATTGGCAACAATTACTTCGGGTACTGTACTCATACCCACCGCATCTGCCCCAATGATCTTTAGCATCCGATACTCGGCCTTGGTTTCTAGTTGCGGCCCTACTACAGAGGCATAGATGCCTTGCTTAAGGGAAATGTTCTCCCTTTCCGCTATCCGTACCAGTTTATTGCCCATGGCCAAATCATAGGGTTCCCCCATATCCACGAACCGATCGCCAAATTCCGCAACATTTTTAAAGGCAAGGGGAGAGCCACCTTGAAGGTTAATATGATCTTTTATCAGCATCATATCCCCTTTTTTAAAGTTTAGGTTTATGGCCCCGGCTGCGTTGGAAATAAATAGTTTCTGTATGCCCAGTTGGTGCATTACCCGTATGGGGTAGGTAACATCCGTTAGATCGTAACCTTCGTACAAGTGAAATCTACCTTGCATAACCACTACCTTCTTTCCACCTAGAGTGCCGTAGATAAGCTTTCCGGTGTGGAACTCTACCGTGGCTAATGGAAAATAGGGGATGTGGTTGTAATGCGCTTCAATAGGATCTTCTATCTCCTCTACCAATTTACCCAGGCCCGTGCCCAGGACAATGCCTATTTCGGGAGTATCAAACCCCTTGTTTTTAAGATAGGCGGTAGATTCTTCTAATTGCTTACTGGTCATGGATGTAATTTTTTAAAAAGGGCCGAAACGCTTCTATGTCCTTTATGTCCTCATAAAGGTCTATATCGTTTCTGCCGTTCATCAATTTATATTTTTCGTTTTTTAGGTCTTCTAAGGTGTCGGCCAATACGGTTTCTTGCCCCCATGCCTTATTTTCAAAAAGGGCAGGTGTAAAGACCGTCATCCCCAACAAGTAGTAGCCGCCGTCTAGCGCAGGCCCTAGTACATAATCGTGTTGGTCTAGATGGTCAAAGGCCTCTTGTAGGGTTGTCGTATCCAGGTCGTACATATCGCTGCCAATGACCATTACTTTTTTAAAACCGGCGTTAAATGCGGCCCTAAAGGCATTTTCCATACGTTGGCCCAGATCGCTGCCTTGCTGTAGTTCCTTACCGTATAGGGTGCTGTCCCATATATCGTTTTCCCAAACAGATTGGGAATAATACACCGTTTTGCTGCCGGCCAGTCCCTTGGTAATTGTTACCGTATGGTTTAACAAAAATCGGTATATCTCCAAAGCGGCCTGATCCCCTATCGTTGCCGCCAACCGAGTCTTGCATTTTCCCAGTTCGGGATTGCGGGTAAAGATGAGGAGAAGCTGATTTTCTTTATCTGTCAAATTTCTATTAATCTTTCACCAAAATACTTTTTTCGCCCTTAAAGAATGGTACTAAGTCTTAGTGAGCCATTCCAAAATCGATGGAAAAAAAGTTTCACATCTGATAATTAATGAGGACAAATATACCATTTTGATGTTAAGAATTACTTGCAATTAATGTTGTGGAGATAGTTAAAATTTGATGTCATTACGCTATTTTAGTTGAAAGTTCCTAAGAGGATGAAAAAGACAACTTTACTTTTAACCTTTAGTCTGGTCTTAGTATTAATCGGGGCATGTAAAGATGTTCCAAAGAATGAATTGCCCATGCAACCCGTTAACCTGGCCAATACGTATAAGGAGGCCTATAGACCGCAATATCACTTTTCCCCACAAGAGAAATGGATGAACGATCCCAACGGATTGGTCTACCACCAAGGGGTATACCATCTTTTTTATCAGTACTATCCGGACGATATTGTATGGGGACCCATGCACTGGGGACATGCGGTAAGCAAGGATATGGTGTACTGGGAGCATAAACCCATAGCACTTTTCCCAGATGAACACGGTTATATTTTCTCTGGTAGCGCAGTAGTGGACAAGGAAAACAGTTCTGGTTTCGGAACTATGGAAAACCCTCCCTTGGTGGCTATTTTTACCTATCATCTTAGCGAAGGCGAAGAGGCTGGCAGAAACGATTATCAGACACAGGGAATAGCCTATAGTTTGGATAATGGGGACAGCTGGGCAAAGTATGGGGGCAATCCGGTGATTCCCAATAGTGGTATAAAAGACTTTAGAGACCCCAAGGTCTTTTGGAACAATAAAATAAATAAGTGGACCATGCTTCTTGTTGCCGGAGATCACCTACAGATATGGGATTCCGATAATCTAAAGGAATGGGAAAAGGTAAGCGAGTTTGGACATACACAAGGTGCCCATGGCGGAGTTTGGGAATGCCCGGATATGTTTCCCCTAAAAGTTGAAGGTACCGATGAGGAAAAATGGGTATTACTGATCAGCATTAATCCCGGTGCTCCCAACGGGGGAAGTGGCACTCAATATTTTGTGGGCGATTTTGATGGAAAACGCTTTACCACCGACCAGCAAAAACCTAGATGGATAGATTGGGGAACCGATAACTATGCGGGGGTTACCTATAATAATATCCCAAATGGAGATCGAATTTTTATAGGATGGATGAGCAATTGGCAATATGCCCGCGATACACCGACCAAAAAATGGCGAAGCGCCATGACGGTACCCAGAAAATTATCATTAAAAAAAATAGGAGACAAGCATGAACTTATAAATTACCCCTTAAAAAGTTTGGACACCCTTTTGCAAACGCAACTTAGCAAACAGCTGACCATTGGGGGCATGGAAAAAGATAGCGTTTCTTTTGATCATTTTAACCAGACCCAGGTTAAGTTTAAGACCTTGGCCAGAAATTTTATGCTAAGCTTTAAAAATACCAAGGGCGAAGAAACGGTAATCCATTTCGATGGAAAAAACAGTAAAGTTGTATTGGACCGAACGGCCTCGGGGAATAAAGATTTTCAGGTAGACTTTGGCAAGACCCCCCACTATATGCCCGTAGATAATTTGCCCGAAGGACTTTTGGAAATTAGGATACTTATAGATTGGTCGTCCGTAGAACTATTTGTCAACGGTGGACAGTATGTTATGACAGATCAAATTTTCCCTACGGAAAACTATAGTTTGTTAGAACTGCAAAATACTTCCGAAGAAGAGACTACATTCCGGGAGTTTACCATATCGACCAT
This sequence comes from Spongiimicrobium sp. 3-5, assembly GCF_046557915.1. NCBI lineage: Bacteria > Pseudomonadati > Bacteroidota > Flavobacteriia > Flavobacteriales > Flavobacteriaceae > Spongiimicrobium > Spongiimicrobium sp. 3-5. Next base: position 127,737 of record NZ_JBHEBG010000001.1, on the reverse strand, counting down.
AAAATCAATCTGGTAAAGACAGGATTACCGCAATTTATGCGGCAAGGCTAAAACGGGTAGGTAAGAAGAATATAGATAGAGACCAAAAAACATAACAAAGCCAGGGCGGTAATGTAGTAAGTAACTAAAAACCGCCCCAGTTTTTGCAGGGTTCTGAACAATATATTCTTCAATTTTCTTTTAATAATTAGTCAAAGGCAAATCCGGTGGCCACCCTAAATATGAAAGCGTAGAGTACTACGGCGAACATAACAAAGCTGAACCATGCGAAGACCTTAAAGTATTTTGTTACCAAAAGGTGCCCCAGGTTTTTAAACCCTTCCAAATAGATTTCTTTTACGAGTAATATTGTCTTCATACACTATATGTTTATTAGTACTGATTTAAATACAAAGGTCGTTACAGAGTTTCCGTAAACCCCAATTTTTGGCGCAAGCAAGGTATAATACCGATGAACGACACCTGCCCGATACTAGATGGATATAATTGGCATTTGGTCGAATTTTATTGTGCGATACAATTTACAGGAGGTTTTCACTTAAAAACAGCGTTAAAGGCCCTATTTATGGGGTTTTGGGCCGATGCTACGCTAAAACAAATAATACGTTGTTGTGTTCATCCGTAAAAAAGGACACTTGGCCGAGGGCTGGGCCTTTGCCATGGTGGCTAATGGTTTTTTAACGCCCTAACGCCTGTGTACACATGTCTTACGGATATGGCATGTGCTGCATTTGGGGCGGTAATGGTAAACCCTAGGACCAGTTGCTGCGGATGCACTTCAAAATAACCTTTGCAAAGCGGTTTGGGCAGGCGTAGCATAGCATCTAAATGGTAACTACGGGCAATGGCAGTACTAAAATAGAAGTCAAAGTTAAAACCAAGGCCGTCCGTCACTAGCATTTGGGCCAGATATGGGTAGGGCGTTTTATAGATCGTTAGCTTGCGGTGCTGCCGTACCAGTGTTTTGGGTGGCTGTCCTAGGCTGTGGTTATGGATCTCTTGGGTGGCGAACAATAGGTTTAGGGTTTTGTGCGCGTCTTGGTCCAAAAAGGTTTTTAGCAATGTGTTTAGATGGGTTGTTGGCGTGGCAGGTAGGCGATGGGCAGTAGGTAATGATTTGTGCATGGTGCTTCTTAGGATTTGGTAGTACAAGTATAGTAAAATTACTACAAAAAACCCAACGATGTGTCCGAATACTATTAATCGAATCCTCATCTTCGAGTGTGTTTAAAGAATATACTCCAGACGACTTTAAAATAATTCGTGAAGTAGGTTTGCGAATCAAGGCTTTGCGTAATGGAAAAGGCATGTCTCAGCATGATTTGGCAATAGAGGCCGACATACCCAAAAACCAAGTAGGTAGAATTGAACGATACGAAATCAATACAAGTTTGGTAACGCTGAACCGTATCGCCAAAGCACTGAATGTGGATATTGCAGCGTTGTTTGGTGAAGATTAGTTATTTTAAATTTATAATGCAGATATGATCAACGGTCGTATACAATTGTTGTAACACATTATGCAAAACCATAAACGTTGAAGAAAATTCTATTAATAATATCTGCCTTTTTGTGTTCTAGTTGTAATTCTCAAACGAAATTTGATTTGGAGAAGATATTGGAAATGGACAGAGAGGATATGATAGTTATGGAAATCGATAGCTATCTTAATGAAAAATCTAAATATGGAGAGGAAATGGAAAAACTTAATTCTTCTCAAAGAGTTTTAGTTATTGTGGAGAATCTAGAAAGAGAAATCAACAATGGAGGATTTCATCAATTTTATTGGAACTCTAGCGGAGACTACGCAAATGAAACAGTAGATGTGCTAATTAAAATCGGAGCGAAAAAAACTGCCGAAATAGTTAAAAGTGCAAACTCAGAGTTTCCAAATGGACAGGTTCCTAAAGAAAGGGATAAAAGAGGCGAAATTTTGGACATGATAACAGAGAGAGCCTCTGACAATTGGAATACGCTTAACTTCAAATTTTATGGACCTAACGAACAGACTGGAGAGATAGAAATTGATGACATACCTAGTTTGTTGATTGAGTTTATAAATGCAAATAAGTCTGACTTTCAAAAATAACGTGTTACAGCACTGGCTATAAGCAATTGTAAGTTGTTAAAATTTGTTTTGAATACAGAAAAAATCAAAATAATAGATTGGAAACCAAAATGGGACGGTGGAGCACCAATGCCCCAAGTTTTTTCTAACGACGGAAAGGTATACTTAACTTATATCGTAGCCGATTGGGATGAAGAATCAATTGAGGACTTTAGGACACTTGAGCATGACGGATATGAAGGGTTTCACGCTTTGGTAGAGTTTGAAGGAAATACTTTTAAGTTTGGCATTGCAAATGATGAAGTTTTTAGTGGACTTCCTCTTTACGGCCAAGGGTTGGAATGGGCGCAAATAGTGGAAAACTCAAAATGGGTCGCGGAATTGAAAAAGATCCAGAAAGTTCATCCATATTATGATGAATCTAGATGGGAAAACAGAAAACATTACCTCTTGACTTTTAAGGATAACATTATGGAGGTCATTGCGACTGAATATAAGATTGAAATATTTCGAACTTCCTCAAAAAGAATAGCCCAAGAAGTCGTAGAAAGAATGAATAAATAACGCTCCACCGCAAAACCTTTAAGTAAAGCGGGTTTTGAGCCTAATCTTTGTGTATTTACAAAGTACCACCATCCCTATAGTCGTGGGGAAATGTAGTGCCTTTCTAAACGCTATCTTTCATACACAAGACCGTTATACGTAATTTGCTGATTTTTCATTGTTACCAATTTTTGGTATATTTGAAATAAACAGTGCTAAAATGAGTAAAAACACATCTATATCACTCGGAGATTATTTTGATCAATTCGTTCAAAGTAGAATACGCGAAGGTCGGTTTAAAAATGTTAGCGAGGTTATACGTGCAGGATTAAGACTTTTAGAAGAGGAAGAAAGCAAAGCGATAGTATTGAAGAACGCAATTCAGGACGGAATAGATAGCGGTATTGCACACGATTTTGACCCCAAAAAACATCTTGAATTCCTAAAAGCGAAAAAGCACAGGAATGCCTGAATTTAAATTGACGAATAAAGCCGTTGAGGATTTATCGAAAATTTGGGATTATACATTTGAAGTTTGGTCGGAAAGACAGGCCGACAAATATTATGAATCACTTATTTCAAATTGTCAAGAAATTGCAGATAATCCACATTTAGGAAAAAACTATGATGGAATTATCGAAAGTCTGCTCGGTATGAAAGTGAATCGACATATCATATTTTACCGAACTTTAAATGAAAAATATGTTGAAATTACGAGGATTTTACACGAGAGAATGGATTTAAAGAAAAAAATAACCGAATAAAAAACATAGCTAGTAAAGGCTTTCCGAGAGGTTTGTGTTTATTTACAAAGACTGCCATCCGTCGAACGGTCGGATGGCCTTTAAGAATGAATGAATAAAATGGAAAAATTTCGCTCAGTGCAAACCCTAAATTTTATCGCTTTCTACTGCCCCACTATCCATCCATGAGACCACTATACGCCATTAAAAAACATTTTCGCAGTAACAAATCTTCCCTAATTCAGTCTTAATAGAGAAATTAGATAAAAATGGAGACCATTAAAACCAATAACGAAATTATTACTAATCAAATTTCTTTGGGCAAAGCAGCTTTAATATCAGGATTAGGCCTATTGCTTATGGCCTTGACCGTTCCTTTCGCGGAATTTTACATTTTCCCTAAACTCATAAGTGATGATCCAACAGAAACGGTAAATAATATTTTGAGCAATAAAATGCTTTTTACAACAAGTATTTTCCTTCATTTTATTACGCTGCTTTGCGATATAGTTGTGGCTTGGGCACTTTATATATTCCTTAAGCCGGTAATGAAAAGTTTTTCTTTACTTACGGCCTGGTTTAGATTGATCTATACCGCAATGTATTTGGTAGCGCTAACAAATTTGATCAAGATACTGAACCTCGTTGGAATTTCCGCTAAGGCGGAGCATGGTGAGCTAGCCGATTCGGTTATGTTCTATTTCAGCTCATTTCAGCTAGAGTGGTCTTTTGGACTGGTGATTTTTGGCATATACCTTTTACTTTTGGGTTATTTGGTTTACAAATCTTCCTATGTTCCAAATGTATTTGGAATTCTACTATTAATTGCTGGTTTTGGATATTTGACCCATACACTTGGTACTTTTTTTATTCCAGATTGGGACTTGGATTTCTTGTTCTTTACCTTCTTTGGAGAATTGATTTTTATGGTATGGCTTTTAGTAAAAGGAAGAAAACTAAATTAAATAGTACCATTTAAAACGAACACAAAACAACGGCTATAATCCAGTATTGCCAAACGTTTTTAGAAATTACAAAGATGTATTTGCTATCTTAGAGACATACAAATGCAGGTACTGATGAACGTTTACCCTAAACACAAACTAACCCATGCGTAGCGCAATAATTACCTTCAGTATTTTTCTTTATGCGATTGCCGTTCCCTATTTGGAAATTAACGCCACCCACGAACATTTCTCAAAGGTTGGATCAAAAACTAAAACCTAATAAAATACCTTCTTGTTCCTTTGGTCATGGTAGTTGTGCTTGCCACTTTTCCACTCTCTAAGAGTATAGGAGTAATAACTTTATCATTGCAGGTAATATAGTATACACTTTGATTCTCATTTTCCGCCTTTGGCATTGGTTCTAAGCTTTTTGCTTCAACTGTTTTTTTTACTTGGTCATAAGTCAGGTAAGAAACAATATCACAAGAATTAAACTTAGTTCGCATCGCCAGGAGTTGGGAATCTACTATGCTATCCCTAGTTCTTATTTGGGCAGCCTTATGGTTTTTCATATCGTTAAGCGCAAGGGCTTTCTGTCTTACCTGATCAACGTTAACATGGCTATTTTTGAGTATCTTAAGGAAATTTTGCAATGCGCTTTCGTTTGTTGATGGCTCCGAACATGAGCAAAAAACAAATGTGCCAAACATTAAGATTACGATTCTGTTCATAACAAAATATTTTAATTGCATATTCCTGTATTTGACCTTGCCCTGCCACCATTTTTATTCACTACAACGCCTCTAGAGTTAGCAGTTCTAACTTTTTCTCCCAAAACCCCAGGGTTATCTCCACCACCTATAGGCCATGACCCATATGCACTTGGTAAATTCATTCCTCCCAAGTTACCAATTTCCAAAGCAAAATCGGTACAATTATAGGTGTTCTACGTTTATTTCCTAAGACACAGTTTTTCGTAAAAAGTCACTTTTGTAATACAGATTTATTAGAGCAAATTGGTTTGAACAGTTATCAGAAAAGTTTGGATGACTTTTTAATAGCTGCAAACAAGTATTTCCTATCTTAGAGACATACAAATGCAGGTACTGATGAACGTTTACCCTAAACACAAACTAACCCATGCGTAGCGCAATAATTACCTTCAGTATTTTTCTTTATGCGGTAGCAGTTCCCTATTTGGAGATTAACGCCACCCATGTTTTTAATCCGGATTGGACCCCACATGTGAGAATCCATGAGGTTTGGCAGCTGATTACAAATAGCGGTATTGGCCTGCTATGTCTTTGGTTGGTATGGTCTAAAAAGGAAATAGTACTCAGTACCCTATTGAGTATGTTGGTTACCGGTGGTTTTCTACTGGCTTTTGCACTTAAAGGCTTTTATGGCGGGTCTATGAAATACCTGGATGGGAGCGAAAAGACCCTTTTTGGCCTTAATATTGGTATTGTTGGTTTTGGCCTGGCTTTTATATTATTGGTCTTTGTGCTGGCTTCATATTTTAGAAAAACAAAATAGTACCGGTAGTTTTTCGTTGTATACCTAATCCAAACCTATTCCGCTTGCCATATGAAAGCAATCTTTTACGATACCTATGGACCTCCAGAGGTGCTTCAACTTAAAAAACTAGAAAAACCAATACCCAAGCCCAAGCAAATTTTGATAAAAATTAAGGCCGCGGCCATAACTATGGGCGACTGTGAAATGCGGAGCCCCAAAATACCCAATTTCACCTGGTTTATTGTAAGGCTCTTTTTTGGGATTAGAAAACCCAAAAAAAGAATACTGGGCAGCTATTGGGCCGGGGAAGTGGCCCAAACAGGGCAAGACGTGGATACATTTAAAGAAGGCGATAAGCTTTTTGGTATTAGCGAAGGTTTTGGTGCACATGCGGAGTATTTATGTCTTTTGGCCAGTGGCGCCTTAACCTCCATGCCCAACGAGGCTACTTATGAAGAGGTTGCCCCAATGGGGTTAGGCCTAGACTCCTTACATTTTCTAAAAAAAGCTAGGATAAAAGCTGGTGATAACATACTTATTAACGGTGCCGGGGGTGGTATAGGAACCTATGCCGTGCAATTGGCAAAATGCTTTGGGGCTATGGTAACTGCAGTGGATAGCGCCGACAAATTGGAAATGCTAACAGCCGTAGGTGCGGATAAAGTAATTGATTATAAGGCAGGCGATTTTAGCAAGCTGGGAACCTCATACGATCTGGTTTTTGATGTAGTGGGTGCGCTTTCGTACAGACAAAGTATGCGCCTGCTAAATAAGAAAGGACGCTACATAACCGCCGTTCCCCTCATATCGGGTTTGCTCAAAGGCCTATGGGCCAGATTAACAAGTAAGAAGAGAATAATGACCGGACTTACCCGAGCAAATAAGGAAGAACTGGATTTCCTTAAAAAAATGATGGAGGAAGGTAAACTGAAAACAGTGATCGATAAACGTTTTTCGATTGATGAGGTCCCTGATGCCCATAACTATATAGAACAGGGCCATAAACGGGGCAATGTAGTAATGGTGGTCGATTGATGTTGTTTTCAGGTGTTTCATCACCCTAAAAACTAAAGGAAGGAAACTTGCAATACCCAGTTAATATGTATACTAGGTCTTGGAGGTGATAATTTCTAAGGTGGCTTCCACAAAACGTTCCAAAGCACCTTTTTTGTGATCAAAAAACAGCTCGGGTTCTATAAGTTCCAACTCCATCAAAATAAAATTACCATCGTGTACCAAGCCATCTACACGGGCATATAAAATATCGCCTTCAAAGGCCGAGAGGATATGGGCGGCGGTTTCAATAATACTGGCATTGGGCTCATAGCCGTGGGCCACTCCCCCAAATTCGGACTGAATCCTAAACTCATTGGGTACGGCCGTTTTTAATACCGTATGCGAGTACTTTCTATTGAAAAATATAATCGATAATTCCCCGAAACTTTGTATCTGGGGCATAAATTTTTGTATCAATAAGTCGCGGCCATGGGCCAGGCCATTGAACTTTTTCTCAATGTTATCAAAATTACCGACCTCAAATTTTTCCGTTAAAAAAGCACTGGCCGAAACTGCAGGTTTAATCACCGCTTTTTTCCATCCGCTTCCTTGTAGGGAAGAAAGGTCCAAAGGTTTTGTCTTTTCATGAAAAATGGTGGGGACAATGGTAAACCCTTGTTTTTCCAGTTCTTTCAAATAAAATTTATGGGCATTGGATTTTAATAGTGGTAGGGCGTTTAGCGTTTTTACCCCATAATTTTCCAAATCTTCCAACCATTTAAGAAAATCCTTGAGGTGCAGGTGGTAGTCCCATAAAGATCTAATGATAAGATAATCGTAATCTTTCCAAACAATGGAAGCATCGTTCCATACCAGGGCATCCGCAATTATTTCTTGTGTCGCAAAAAGAGGGATCAGGGCTTGCTCGCTTTCCGTTAAATTGGGAACGGTACTACAAGTTACAATACCCAGCCTAAGGCCGTTTGTGCTCTTGGATGTTGTTTGGTCGTTGCCTTTGTCCATTGTGTTTATTGCCTTTGAAGGAGACAGGATGCTAAAACACTATTGCTTCATTTCTACCACCATTTCTACTTCAACCGCCCAATTTCCCGGGATCACCATACCTACGGCAGACCGTGCATGACTCTCGCTATCTCCAAAAATTTTGTTCAAGAAATGGGTGGCCCCATTGATTACACCGGAGGTATTGTTAAAATCCTTTCCGGTATTTACCATCCCAAATACTTTTACAACTTTAACAATATCGTTTACATCGGCAATTGCGCCTACGGCCTTAAGGCACTTAAAAGCACAGATTTCCGCTGCTTTGTAGGCAGTATCCACGTCTACATCTTCCCCTACCTTGCCTTTAATAACCATATCCCCAAGAACAGAAGTCTGGCCAGAGGTGAAAATTAGATTTCCGGTCCGCACCGCTTGATGAAAGTCTAATACCTTTAAATCTGCAGGTTCATACGTATAACCCAATGCTTTTAATCTTTCTGTGATCATTTTTAGAGCTGTTTGTTAGAAGATTTCTCTTTTCCTAGTCTTAGGAGGATCAATTTAAGAAATAATGATGGATGGATCTTAATAAAAAACGGGGCTAGTTACTTTGTGGGGAATTTTGGGTTTCTAACCTGCACCATATAACCTAAGTTTTACTAAATTGGCTACCTTCGGTTAAAGACATAAAGGTTATTACAGCATAAGGATATCCAAAAAATCGGTTTTAATGGAAACATATAAGGTGCTCGTGGTCGGTTGCGGTAATATGGGAACTTCCCATGCCCGCGCCTATAATAAATTGAACAAATTTCAAATTGTGGGACTTGTTAGTCGCAATCCCGATAGTAGGAACAAATTGGCCGAAGAGTTGGGCGGTTTGCCCACTTTTTCGGATTTTGAGGAAGCGTTAAGGGCAACAAAGCCACATGTTGTTTCTATAAATACCTATCCCGAAACCCATGCCGATTATGTGCGCAAAAGTTTACTTGCCAAAGCGCATGTTTTTGTGGAAAAACCCCTTGCCACAACGGTTGAAGATGCTAGGGAACTTGCCGATTTGGCTAAAAAAGCGGGATTAAAATTGGTGGTAGGCTATATTTTAAGGGTGCATCCGGCCTGGCGTAAATTTGTGGCAGTTGCCCAAACTTTAGGGAAGCCATTGGTAATGCGTATGAATTTGAATCAACAAAGTTATGGAAGCCAGTGGAATACCCATAAACAACTAATGAACTCTATGTCCCCGATTGTAGATTGCGGTGTTCACTATGTTGATGTAATGTGCCAGATGGTAAATGCCAAACCTGTTAAAGTAAGTGCCATTGGTGCAAATTTGACCGATGAAATTGCTCCGGATATGTATAATTATGGTCAATTACAAGTAACTTTCCAAGATGGGTCCGTAGGTTGGTACGAAGCCGGTTGGGGGCCAATGATGAGCGAAACCGCTTTTTTTGTCAAAGATGTAATTGGACCTCGGGGAAGTATAAGTATCGTAGAGAAAAGTAATCAAGAATCCGATAATATAGAAGGGCATACACAAACAGGATGTTTGCAATTGCACCATGGTATGTTGGATGAACACGGTAATTTCGTTAAAAAAGATGAATTTATCGCTACGGAAAATGAGCCAAGCCACGATGCCTTGTGCCAACTAGAGCAGGAGTTTTTATTGGATGCAGTAGAAAAAGACGTAGACTTAACCCAGCATATTGAAGATGCCATCAGCAGTTTAAATATAGTTTTGGCCGCAGATAAAGCCTTTAAAACAGGTAAGACCGTGTTTTTATAGTGGGGTTAAAAGTTTTGTGAAATCTTGTGTTATTGGTTTCTTAGCCAAGCAGGGTGGTCAGATTCTTAAAAACACTTAAGCAACCTTTTGTTTGTAACTGAATCTTTAAAGTAAAACACCAACATGAGAAATATCATTCTAGCATTGTTCGGTTTTTACATGATCTTATCTTGTACCAATGATGACGGGGATAACTTCGGCTTACCAGAAGGAACGTATAGATTGGTAGAAAGGGTTTGCTTTTGTGGCCCACCAGAGGAGGGTTCTACCGAACATTGGATATTCGACAATGAAGCGAATACACTAACAATAAGAATTGTTGATGGAGATGGGGAGCTTATAGAGTCTAGGGAATTGTTCTATGGTAGCAAAGGAAACAATCTTGTTATTGGAGAAGGGGCAGAATTTGTTCAAAAAAGGAAGGGTTCGGTTTTAGAACTGACCTATCTGGACGATCCAGGTATTGCAGACGACGAAGTGGTTGTTAGGCTGGTGCGTTAATCAATTTTAAAACCAACCCAATGAATTGTTTTAACCATAACTAATTTGTATGGTTCAATTTGGCCACTATCCTAGAGGTCTTTCTAAAAACCCTTCATATTTCAAGTTAACTATTGTTCAGGTAAAGCATATATTTAATATTTGTTATCCAGTACTGATTTTGTCTATAAACATAGCTGTAAATTAGCTTATGAAAAATCTACTGCTTACTCTTATAATTATTCTACTCACGAATTGCATTTCGGATAAAACGGAGTTGATAGGACACATAGGAAGACCTCATATTTCGCCTAACGGAAATAAAATTGCTTTTATTTATGCGAAAGACGCATCTAAAGATGTTTGGGAAATATATTCCGCGGATATCAATGGCGAAAACGTTAGGCAGCTCACCCATTTTACCAGTGCTCGTATAAAAAAAGGCCCGGTATGGTCTCCCAATGGCGAGAAAATAGCTTTTCATGCAGACCTTAATGAGGGTGCCCAAATTTTTGTGATGGATTCAAATGGAGAAAATCTAGCTCAGCTGACAGACCTAGCCGGATATAATGTGGAGCCTAATTGGTCACCAAATGGAAATGAAATCGTTTTTAATACCGTTCCAAAAGATGGAAAGGTCCAAATGTTGATAATGAATGCAGATGGTTCCAACATTAGGGAACTTCACAATCCCGATGGGCAAAATTGGTATCCACGGATGACAACCCAAAACCGAATTGTCTTTACGTCAGATTTTAAGGAAAAGGATAACTATGATATTTTCAGCATGAATTTAGATGGTTCCGATATTCGGCAATTAACATCTATTGATGGTATCAATTGGTTTCCGGAATATTCTCCTGATGGAACTAAAATACTCTTTCATTCAAATCAAGATGATCCATCGTTAAGCGATTCGGGAAATTTTAATCTCTATATGATTAATGCGGATGGTACGGGTCTTAGGCAAATCACTTCTATGGCAGGGCAAGAGCTTCATGCCAAATGGCATCCTTTAGGAAAGAAATTGATTTTCGAATGGCATCACGAGGGCGCTAAGGGCCTTCATATGTTTAACCTTACTAACGGCACAATCGAAAAGATTAAACTTGTATATTGATAGGGAACTAAAATAAAAGATCCCTTAAGAAAACAAGAAAACCGCAACATCTTGTATATCAGATGAATGCGGTTTTTTCTTGTGGTACCTCCAGGAATCGAACCAGGGACACACGGATTTTCAGTCCGTTGCTCTACCAACTGAGCTAAGGTACCATGCCGTTTAGGCGGGTGCAAATATAATTTCAAATTTAGGATATACAAACAAAAAAGGGAAAAAAGGAATCAGTTTTTTTATAAAGGCCTCAAATTTCTACAATTAACAATTATAACCGCTATTTTTACAGTTGCGCAATGTAACCCTACAGGCCTTTCTAATATAAGACCTTCGTATTATGAACCTGATAATAGATGCCGGTAATACTTTTGTTAAGCTCGCCGTCTTTGATAAAGATGCCATTATCTATTTGCAAAAAGTAAACCTAACCGATTTTTCGACGAAAGTAAAGGCGTTTTTCGATCAATTCCCCGATATCAGAAGAGCAATAGTTTCCGCTGTAGGTCATTTGGGTAAGCAACGTATTGCCATGCTCTCTATTTTTTGTGAGGTACACGTGCTAAACCACGCTTCCAAAACCCCTTTTAAAAATTCTTACGCTACCCCTCAAACTTTAGGGGTAGACAGAATAGCCCTAGCGGCAGCCGCTTTCTATCACAATCCTAAGGGCAATACCTTGGTCATAGATGCCGGTACCTGCATTACATATGATATGATAAACGATTATGGCGAATATCTTGGAGGGGCCATTTCCCCAGGTTTAATTATGCGTTATAAGGCCGTGCACAACCAAACTTCCAAACTTCCTTTGTTAGAGCCTATAGACCTATTGGACTTTATAGGGAATACCACCGAAACCAGTATCCACAGTGGTATAATTAATGGTATATGCATGGAAATTGACGGCGTAATTGATCAATACAGTTCCCGTTTTTCAGATTTAACAGTTATTTTAACAGGGGGGGATGCCCAATTTTTGTCAAAACGATTAAAAAATACCATATTTGCGCATTCCAATTTTCTCCTGGAAGGATTAAATTATTTGCTGGAATACAATAAAAGCTAGATGGTTAAAAAAATTGTAGTTGCAATGTTGCTGTGCATTGCTAGTAGTACGTACGCACAAGACGGTACGGTTTCCCCATATTCTTTTTTCGGTGTTGGAGAGCTAAGGTCCGTAGGTACGGTGGAGAACCAAATGATGGGTGGGCTTAGTATGTATGCGGATAGTATTCATATAAATCTGCGTAATCCGGCCGCATATGGCAAATTAAGACTTACGGCATACACTATTGGTGCTTCTCACAGAGAGTTTCGTTTTAAAAGTTTTGAGAGTCAGGAAAACACCTCCGTTACCAATTTGGACTACCTATCCATTGGGTTTCCCTTAGGAAAAGGATTTGGAATGGGGTTTGGACTTATGCCCTTTTCTTCTGTTGGGTATAGTATTGCATCCCAGAGCGTAAATCAAAATGGGGCTGAGGTAACCAATGCATTTTCGGGCGAAGGAGGATTGAACAAGGTGTATTTTTCATTGGGTTATCAGATATTGCCCAATCTTACGATAGGGGCAACCACTAATTTTAATTTCGGTACTCTAGAGAACGATAGGCTGCAGCGGGTAGAAAATGTACAGTTTGGTACTTTAGACCGAAGGGAATCTCAGGTAAATGGTCTCGATTTCGTCTTTGCAGCCAATTATACACCTACCATCAAGGAAAAATACACACTCTACACCTCGGCGGTGATAAATACACAAGCTAATTTGGTGTCCGAAAATCAACAAGAAATAGGTTCGTTCTCTAACATTAACGGTACGGACATTGAAATAATAAATGTAGATCTAGATGCCAGTGGGCTAAGAAATACAGAATTAAAAATACCTACGACCACAACTTTGGGCCTAGGTTTTGGACAGGACAAAAAGTGGTTTATTGGAGGTGAATACAGTTTTCAGAAATTGAGCTCCTTCAATAACGACTTTATAAATGTTGAGGATAATTTTATGTACAAGGATGCCAGTAACATAGCTATTGGAGGATATTTCATACCAGATTACAGTTCTTTTTCGAGCTTTCTTAAAAGGGTTACTTACAGAGCTGGTATTAAATACACCAAGTCCGGTTTAATGGTCAACAACAAAGAAATAAATAATTTTGGCATAACTTTTGGATTGGGGTTACCGTCTGGAGCAAGTTTCTCCAATCTAAACCTTGGTTTTGAGGTGGGAAGAAGGGGAACTACAGATGCCAACCTAATAGAAGAAAGTTATCTAAAAGTGAACATTGGCCTATCTTTAAACGATAGATGGTTCCAGAAAAGAAAAATAAATTGATAAAAATTTAGTAAATTGAGACCTTTAAATACATACTAAGATGAAAAAGAACCTTTACATTATGGTTGTTGCGGTTTTGGGATTTGTAGGCGTAACCAATGCTCAAGCTCAAAATCCGGAATGTATGACCAACCTTTCCATATTTTCAGAACATGCGAAAGTAAAAAACTATGACGCCGCCTATACACCATGGAAAATGGTATATGAAAGTTGTCCCGGTCTTAACTGGGCCACTTTTGCCTATGGTGAAAGAATCCTTCGAGATAAAATAGGAAAAGCTTCAGGAGCGGAGAAAGAAGGCTATATTAAGGATATCATCACATTAGGGGAAAACAGCATGAAGTATTTCCCTAAGAAAGCGAAGATGGCAGATGTGATGATAGATAAAGCTATGATGCTTTATGATAACAAAATGGCCTCCGATCAGGAAATCTATGATATGCTGTTACATGCATTTAACGAAGACAGGGCCAACTTTAAAAACCCCAAGGCGCTGTATCTGTATTTCTCTAACCTCGTAGATTTGCATAATGCAGGCAGCAAGGATTTGCAGACGGTATTTGATACCTATGATGACGTTACGGAAAAAATTGAGGAAGAGAATAAAAAGCTTACCGGTGTAATTGCCAAATTACTTCCCAAGGAAGAAGAGGGCACGCTTACTTCAAAAGAAAAGAGAAGACTTAAAGTTGCCACTACAAACTCCGAGTCTTTTGGTAAAATTGCCGGGAGTATAGATTCTAAACTTGGAGCTTTGGCAGAATGTGAGAACCTTATTCCACTATATGAGAAAAGCTTTGAATCCAAAAAAGGTGATGTTACATGGGTAAAAAGAGCCGTTGGAAGAATGTTTAGCAAAGAATGTACGGACGATCCTATGTTTAAAAAATTGTTTGAAGCCCAACTTGCTTTAGATCCATCCGCTGATGCTTACGTTTATGGCGGTACCTTAAAGCAAAAAGCTGGGGATGCCAATGGTGCTATTGCTGATTTTAACAAGGCCGTGGAATTGGAAACGGACTCTTACAGAAAGTCCAATCTTTTGTACAAGATTGCTACGATCTATAGAAGAGGAAGTAAGTCTACCGCAAGGAGCTATGCCCAAAAAGCAATCAACGCCAATTCGGCAAATGGAAAAGCGTATTTATTGATTGCCAACCTATACGCGGGTAGTGCCAACCAATGTGGAAGCACACCTTTTGAAAAACGTGCCATATACTGGAAGGCTGCAGAAATGGCCCGTAAAGCAGGCAGAGTAGATCCATCATTGAGCGGTAGGGCAAGACAAACAGCTGCCAGCTACAATGCAAAGGCACCATCTAAAACCGATATATTCAATTCTGGAAAAGCAGGTCAGACCGTTTCTTTCAGTTGCTGGGTAGGGGGAAGCGTAAAAGTGCCCGCCCTATAAGATGACAAAACATTTTAGAAATAATTTTTTCAGCATTGCCATAGTATTTTCTATGGCAATGCTGTTTTTATCCTGTAAGGACAACTACAAGCGAATAGGGGATGAGGCCCAAAAAGAGATTTTCCCGCAGGGAGTGGCCCACAACTTTGTGCTTACGTATACCGAAACATCCGAAGAGGTGAAAAATGAAGATACCGCCTCGTCTAGAATCGTAGCGGTTTTAACAAGCCCCATAAGTGAAGATTTTGAGAACCTAAGATTTCCATATAGAACCTTTCCGAACGGACTTCAGGTAGATTTCTTTGATGAGGATAATAACAAAAGCATTATAAAAGCCGATTATGGAATTATTTATTCGGCTACAAATTTGATAGATTTGCAGGGTAATGTAGTCATTGAAAGCCATGACGGTAAAAAATTGGAAAGTCCGCAACTGTATTGGGACAGAGGTAACGAATGGATATTTACCCAAGCCAAATTTAAGTATACAAACCCCGAAGATGGTACGTTAATGGATGGCGAAGGCATGGATTTCAATAGGGATTTCAGTTTCTTTAACGCCCATAAAACCTACGGTCTCATGACAATAAAAGAAGAATAAATGATTAAGATCTTAAAATATACAGAATACCTTTACTTAGTAGTTGCCATTGTATCGGTCTACAAGATTTTTGAATTATGGGAAGCAGACAGGGAAGGCACCTATATATTTATTTTTTTTGCCCTGGTTTCCACTGGGATGTTTTTCTTTAGAAGAAACTATAGAAGAAGATTCGAGCGGCGTAAAAACGAAAATAAAAAGTAGTTTTGGAAACCTCCCTTGTAATCATTGGTATTTCCTTAGTGCTCTCGGCCTTTTTTTCGGGAATGGAAATAGCCTTTATATCCGCCAATAAAATCCATATAGAAATAGAGAAGAAGCAAGAAGGTTTTTTGGCCCTAATACTCACAAGGCTTACCAAAAAACCCTCCAAGTTTATTGCCACTATGCTAATAGGAAACAATATAGCATTGGTTGTCTATGGGCTTTTTATGGGCGATCTCTTAATGGGTTGGTTTACCAGCATATACCCCACCTCCTATAGCTTTTTAGATCTGTTGTTAACAGATTTTACCTTGGTTACCCAAACGATAATTTCAACAATAATCATTTTACTTACCGCAGAATTTTTACCCAAGGTACTCTTTCAAATCTATGCCAATACCCTTTTAAAATTTTTTGCATTACCGGCGTACCTGTTCTATTTGCTGTTCTCCATTGTTTCGGACTTTGTGATTAAGGTATCCGATTTTATTTTAAAAACATTTTTTAAAACCGATTCCGATCAAACCCAATTGGCGTTTAGCAAAATGGAACTTGGAGATTACATTACAGAGCAAATGGAAACTGTTGAGGAAGAGGACGAGGTAGATTCCGAAATACAGATTTTTCAGAATGCTTTGGATTTCTCTGCCGTAAAGGCTAGGGAAGTAATGGTTCCAAGAACAGAGATTATGGCCGTGGAACTGCACGAGACCCCAAAGAATTTGACTAAACTCTTTACAAAAACCGGCTACTCAAAAATATTGGTATACAAGGGTACCATAGATAACATTATCGGATATGTGCATTCTTATGAACTATTTAAAAAACCCAAAACCGTAAAAAGTATTTTATTGCCCGTTGAGTTTGTGCCCGAAACTATGTTGATAAACGATATTCTAAATGTGCTAACCAAAAAGAGAAAGAGTATTGCGGTGGTGTTGGACGAATATGGTGGCACGTCCGGCATAATGACAGTAGAAGATATTGTGGAAGAGCTTTTTGGAGAAATAGAGGACGAGCACGATTCTACCGATCTACAGGAAGAACAACTCGATGAAAACACATATAAGTTCTCGGCCAGAATTGAGGTAGATTATGTAAATGAGAATTACAAATTGGAACTTCCCGAAAGTGAAGAATATGAAACCTTGGGAGGTCTTATTATGCACGAGACCGGGGAAATACCCGAACAAGATTCCGAAATAACGATAGAGAACTTTTTATTTACCATTTTAGAGGTCTCTAGCACAAAAATAGATTTGGTTTCACTGCAGGTCCTAGAAAAGGACTAACTGTCTATTAAGCCTTAGATAGGCTTGCTTTAGTTTTTATTATTTCAATTAAAATGGTATTTTCGCGAACTGATTTTAAACAATCCATGCAATGGCGATTTTAGAAAATATTAGAAAAAGGACCACTATATTGATACTAATTATTGGGATGGCCCTTTTTGCATTTGTTATATCGGGTATTTTTACCAGTAACGACTTAGGGGGAGGTGGAAAAATAGGATCCACTGTCGCCGAAATCAATGGCGATGAGCTGTCCATAGATAAGTTTAGGCAAAAAATAGAAGCGGCATCCAGAAGGTTTGGGCCTACATCGTCTTCCATGCAGTTGGTGAACACCGTATGGGACCAAGAAGTAAGAAACACTATCCTAGGACAACAATTTGCCGATTTAGGAATAGATATAGAACAAGATCAAATCATAAATTTTATCAAATCCAATCCTGCATATTCGCAAAGCCCGCAATTCTTAAATGAAAGTGGGGTTTTTGATGAAATTAAGTTTAGGGAATTCATTGCAGACCTAAAAGTAAATAGTCCTTCCCAATACCAACTTTGGTTGCAAGATGAAGAAGCCATTATACAAAGTGCCAAGGAACAAACCTATTTTAATTTAATAAGATCGGGTGTAGGAGCAACCTTAAAGGAAGGTGAATTGGAATATAAATTGGCCAATGACAAAGTAGACATTAATTACGTAAGGGTACCTTATGCTTCCATTGCCGATAGCACCATAACAATATCCAAAAAGGAAATTGAAAATTATATAAGCGAGCATAAGGAAAATTACAAACAAGAAAAATCTAGAGACATACAGTTTGTATATTTTGAAGAAAAACCTTCCTTGGAAGATGAAGGGGCTATCAATACGCAGATTACCGCTTTGTTGGATGATACTGTAGAATATAACTCTGGTACCGATACCAACGACACCATTGCTGGCTTTAGGAGCACTGACGACCTGACCGCCTTTTTGGATCGAAATTCCGATGTTAAATTCGACACGATCTACAAGGCCAAAAAAGATCTTCCGACTAAATTTGCCGATACCTTGATAGCACTTAAGGTGGGTGAGATGTATGGTCCTTACCGCGACGACGATGCTTTTAAAGTTTCCAAAATGGTAGGTAAAAGACCAAATGGCTCAGTAAAGGCAAGTCATATCCTAATTACTTACCAAGGAGCGGAAAGAGCAAATCCTGAGGTAACCAGAACCCAGGAGGAAGCGGAAAAAAGAGCTAAAGAGCTATTGAAGGATGCTCAAAAGGACGATGCGGTATTTGCTGAATTGGCCCGTGATAATTCAGATGGCCCATCGGCCCCAAGAGGTGGCGACTTAGGCTATTTCCAAGAAGGAGTGATGACCGATAAATTTAACGACTTTGCTTTTGGTAACCCAGTTGGTACCATTGATTTGGTAGAAACCGATTTCGGTTATCATATTGTAAAGATTGATGATAAGCAAGATTTAGTACAAATAGCCACTTTAGTAAGGGAAATTGAGCCTTCCGATGAAACCATAAATACTTTATTTACCGAAGCTACCAAGTTTGAAATGGCTACTACATCTTCGGAAAAGTCCTTTGTTGATCTAGCCAAAGAAAGTGAACTGACGGTAAGACCGGTAAACAAAATAAAGGCCATGGATGAAAATTTGCCCGGCCTTTCTGCACAGAGGAAAATTGTACAATGGGCGTTTAATGAAGAGACCGAAGCAGGCGATATAAAAAGGTTTAACATTAACAATGGTTATGCGGTTGTGCAATTGACCGCTAAATATAGCGAAGGCCTTATGTCTGTTGAAGATGCATCGGCAACAGTACTTCCCATACTCAGAAAAGAACGTAAGGCAACACAGATTATTAGTGCCAATACCGGAAAGTCCAAAGATGCATTGGCGACGGACAATAACCTAACTTCAGCAACAGCGTCGGCCCTAACGGTTAAGTCGCCGATTATACCAGGAGCCGGGCGAGAGCCTTTGGTGGTGGGTAGTGCTTTTGCGTTGGATCTAGACCAAACATCCGGACTTATTAAAGGAGAAAGTGGGGTTTTTATGATTACGGTAACCAAAAAAGAAGAAGCCCCAGAGTTAGATAACTACAGTACATATGCAAATACCTTACAATCATCCAGTGCAGCTAAAGTAACCACTGCCGTTTACGATGCATTGAAGAAAAATGCGGAAATAGAGGATAATAGAGACACCTATTATTAGTACAAGATATTTATAGGATCATCTTAGAATAAGGAATAACAACATCAAAACCCTTGGCGTTAAAATACGCGGGGGTTTTTTCGCCTCCAATTGCCCATATAAAATCACCCCCCCAAGCACCAAGGCTTTTAACTGCTCCCTTAAAATCCGGGAATAACGATTCTTTTATAGAAGAAACCCCAAGAATTCTAGCAATAGCATGCTCATGCTGTTGCAACAACAGCTCTAAGTCATACATTTGGTCGCATACCAATATTTTTTGTGAAATAAGCGATATTTCCTTTATCACTTTTTCTTTATCAATAGCAGATGCTCTATAACTGGCAATACCTTCTTTGCTATTTTGCTTTTTGTTGAGGTAAACAAAGTAGAATCGATCCGTAAAGGATGGGGAAAAATGAATTTCCTTGGCAATTGGCACTCCGTTTTTTAGCTGATAAGAGATAGAACCTTTGGCTTGTGCGCAGGCAATATCGTAACCACTTCCCCCGAAAGATTTCCATAGCAACCCATAAGCGTCTATCTTGGCCCACTGGGCAATATTGTTGATTAGGGTAGAAGAGGTGCCCAGTCCCCAATCCCTTGGGAAATTGAGGTTTGTTTTTACGGAGTACCCTCCTTCGCCAAAAAGGAATCTTGGGTTTTGGACTGTAGCTTCCTTTAAGATTTTATATAAAGTATTTATGATGGTAGTGAATTCCGTATCCGTATCTACCATATTTAAATGTTCAACAAGTGGCAAATTAAAAACATGCTCAAACCATACTTTGCCTTGGTGATCATAACTTTTCCAAACGAGCTTAGGCTCGGTAATTTCATTTACCTGAAGACTTTGGCCGTACTTGGTGGGTATGGCTAGCCCAATAGCACCATCGAGCACCACGTATTCGCCGGTAAGTAATAATTTGCCGCTACTGTAGAATTCTTGGTTCATGGTTTGTTTCGCAGCCCATTGAAAGCATCTACAACAGCACTATGGGTTGCGGTTTCGTGCTTAAAATAATTGATTAACACTGCTTTTTCCGATTCCGTGGCACCCAATTGGTTTAGAATATTCAACAGGTGCATTTTCATATGCCCCTCCTGGATGCCAGTGGTTACCAGAGAACGTAACGCAGCGAAGTTTTGTGCAAGTCCGGCTACGGCAACGATTTGCATTAGTTGGGGTGCCGAAGGTTTTTGTAAAATTTCCAATGCCAATTTTACCAGTGGATGTAATTTGGTAAGTCCACCCACAGTACCCAATGCCAGGGGGAGTTCTATCCAAAAGGTAAATATGCCCTCGGATATATGAGCGTTTGTTAAAGAAGAATATGTGCCGTCTTTGGCAGCATAGGCATGTACCGCGGCCTCTACCGCCCTAAAATCGTTTCCGGTTGCCAGCACTACCGCATCCACGCCGTTCATAATCCCTTTATTATGTGTCACTGCCCTATAGGGCTCGGCTTTGGCGATGGCTACCGCCTGAACCATTTTTTCCGCAAATTCCAAGGGTTTTAGGGAAGGGTCTTCATTGAGAGTTTCCACAGGGCAGCTCACCTCGGCCCGTACCGTACAATTGGGCACATGATTGGAAAGAATACTCATAACCACCTCTACATGACGTTCCTCCTTGGAAAATGAAGCAAAGTGTTGTGCCTCGGCAGTAAGTGTTTTGGCAAATTGCTCCAAGCACGAATTTATAAAATTGGCCCCCATGGCGTCCAAAGTCTCAAAAGTGCAATGTAACTGGTAATAGTTCTTAAGCTTTTCGGTCTTGTCTTTTAGTTCAACATCCACAATACCACCCCCTCTCTTCACCATATTTTTGGTGATGGGTTGTACGTCCTGGATCAATTTTGACTTAATAGAAATGAAAAATTCTTGTAGTTTTTTAAAATCACCCTTAAAAATAAAATGTACTTGCCCATTTTTTTGAGTGCCTATAATGCTAGTTTTAAATCCTCCACGGGATAACCAAAATTTGGCCGATTTACTGGCCGCCGCAACCACCGAACTTTCTTCGATGACCATAGGAATAGCATATAACTTTTTGTTAATTAGAAAGTTAGGTGCAATGCCGAAGGGCAGGTAATGGTTGGTGAGTGTATTTTCTATAAATTCGTCATGAAGCTTTTGCAAAGCTGCATCTGCATTCCAATATTGCTTAAGGATGCGTATGCTTTCCTCAGGGTTGTCCGTATAATTAGTAGCGATCCAATCGATTTTCTTGGCTTTGGTCAGTTTGGAAAATCCCTTGATAGGAGTAATCATAAAATTGTCGGTTTCGAGATTCAAAGATAGGCATAAAGCAAATAATTGTAGGATTTGGGCAGATTGCGACCAAAAGGCTTTTAATAAATGACAATTTGCAACTAAAGTTTAGTTTTCTGTTAAATTATTAGTAAACTTGGAAAATTTTAAACAATCTTTAGTTCCGTATGAAGAAAACTGTGATTTTGGCACTTTCTGTGCTGGCCTTTGTTGCTACCCTTAGCGCTCAACAAAAGAAAATAACACTTGAAGAAATTTGGGGAGGAGAATTTAGAACAGAAGGATTGGATGTTCTGCGTTCTATGAAAAATGGGAAACAATACACCATTTTAAATTTTGATAGGTCTAAGGGCGCTACTTCAATAGATAAATATGATTACAAAACATTGGAAAAAGTAGGGACCATTGTAGCTTCTTCCGATTCTGAAACTATCCCTAGGTTTAGTTCGTACGAGTTTAGTGCGGATGAGACCAAAGTATTACTTGCTACAGAGATCGAACCTATTTTTAGACACTCCAGATTAGGGGTCTATTACGTTTATGACGTTGCCACCAAAGCGGCACTAAAAATTGCGGAACATAAAATACAAGAGCCAACTTTGTCTCCTGATAATAGTCAGCTGGCATATGTATACGAAAACAATCTGTATGTGTTTGACATTGGCAATGGTACAACGAACCAAATCACCACAGATGGCAAAAAAAATAGCATTATCAATGGTGTAACGGATTGGGTGTATGAAGAGGAATTTTCCTTCGTTAAAGCCTTTGAATGGAATTCCGATGGATCTAAAATAGCTTTTTTACGGTTCGATGAGACCAATGTACCCGAATTCTCCATGGATGTATATGGTACCGAACTCTACCAACAACCTCACGTTTTTAAATACCCTAAGGCAGGAGAAGAAAATGCCAAGGTATCCTTACATATGCTAGACGTGCAATCTGGCGCTATTTCACAGGTAGATTTAGGGAATCCGTATTACATCCCTCGGATAAAATGGATGAACAATCCAAATTACCTTAGCGTTAGAACGCTAAATCGCCATCAGAATGCCATAAAGTTACATGCCGTAAATGCTAAGGACAATACGGTAGAGCTTCTTTTGGAAGATAAGGACGATGCTTATGTAGATGTAACGGATAATCTAACCTTTTTGGAGGACGATAGTTTCATCTGGACCAGCGAGAAGGACGGAAACCATCATATTTATCACTATGATCGTAGTGGGTCGTTATTGAACCAAATAACTAAAGGTCCTTGGGAAGTAACTAGCTATTACGGTTATGACCAAAATAAAAACCGGATATATTATCAGTCCACAGAAAACGGTTCTATAAATAGAGATGTCTATAGTGTTGATATTAAAGGTGGAAAAAAGAAAAGGCTAACGTCCAATGAAGGGCAAAACTCTGCCGATTTCAGTGCCGACTTTACGTATTTCATCAATACGTTTTCTTCGGCGAATACCCCTTATACATATACCTTGCATACAGCCTTAACCGGTAAAAAATTGAAGGATATTATGGACAATAAGACCCTATTGTCCAAATTGGGGGGTTATGAGATAAGCCCTAAAGAATTCTCTACTCTTGCAATTAATGGCAACGATCTAAATATGTGGATGATTAAGCCCAAGGATTTTGATCCTTCAAAAAAGTATCCGCTCTTTATGTCTCAATATAGCGGTCCCGGATCGCAGCAAGTATCCAACAGATGGATGAGCGCTAACGATTTGTGGTATCAAATGCTGGCATCACAAGGGTATATCATTGTCTGCGTTGACGGAAGAGGTACGGGTTTCAAAGGACGCGATTTTAAGAAAGTAACGCAAAAAGAATTGGGAAAATACGAAGTGGAAGATCAGATTGCAGCGGCCAAGAAACTTAGCGAACTCGCCTATATTGATGAGAGCAGAACAGGCATCTGGGGTTGGAGCTACGGAGGCTTTATGTCTACAAACTGTATCCTAAAAGGCAGTGATGTCTTTGAAATGGCCATTGCCGTTGCGCCTGTAACGTCTTGGAGATTTTACGATACCATTTACACGGAACGGTATATGCAAACGCCACAAGAAAACCCTAGCGGTTATGATGAGAACTCTCCCTTTAATTATCCCGAGTTGTTAAAAGGTAAGTATCTTTTGGTTCATGGTTCAGGAGATGATAATGTACATGTACAGAATACGATGAGAATGATAGAAGCTTTGGTACAGGCCAATAAACCGTTCGATTGGGCCATTTATCCAGATAAAAACCATGGTATTTATGGAGGCAATACCCGCCTGCACTTATTTACCAAAATGACCGACTTTATTAAGGAAAATTTATAAACCAACCCATTTAACTTATGGCAGACACAATAACCACAGAAGACCAACAACAACTCTTAGGACACCCAAAAGGACTGTTCTATCTTTTCTTTGCAGAACTATGGGAGCGTTTCAGTTTCTATGGCATGAGGGCCCTGCTTACCCTTTACATGGTAAATGTAATTTTTGAGGCCTTATCTACTAGGGACTATGCCGCCGCCGCTGTATATGCGTCTTATGGATCCCTTGTTTATGCCTCTACCGTAATTGGCGGACGAATTTCCGATAAAATTTTGGGAATGAGGCAGTCCATTTTCTTGGGTGGAGTTCTAATGTCGTTAGGACATTTTGTGCTGGCCATAGAAAATAACGTTACCTTCTTTTTGGCCCTTGCCTTTATAATCGTAGGCAATGGGTTCTTTAAACCCAACATTTCTACTTTTGTAGGGACGCTCTACAAAGCTGGAGATCCTAGAAAAGATTCCGGATTTACCATTTTCTATATGGGCATTAATATAGGAGGTTTTGTGGCACCACTGCTTTGTGGGTGGCTTGGTGAAACATATGGATGGCACTACGGATTTGGCTTGGCAGGTATAGGGATGCTTACAGGTTTGTTGGCCTTTTGGAGCGGTATTAAGAAAAACGTTTTTGGAAACAGAGGGCTTCCCCCCAACATAGAAGTTTATGAGAAAAAAGTGTGGGGCATACCGCAAAAACATCTTATACCAATACTCACATTTCTTTCCGCACCTTTAATAGCCTATCTTCTCTATTCTTACAAATCCGTAGGTGGTGAAGGGTCTTTTCTAGAAGGGCAAAATCTGGTAAACATTGCTTTTAAACTTATTGGTGTATCAATCTTGCTCTATATGGGCTACATTATGTACAAGGCTACCTTGGATGAGCGTAAGAAGCTTTTTATGGCCATTTTAATTACCTTCTTTATGACCATCTTCTGGGGTTTCCATGAACTGCATGGAAGTGTTATAACACTTTTTGCGGCAAGAAATGTTGATCTTACAATGATAAATGCTAGTCAGACAAATGCATTAAATTCCATGTTCATTGTAATTCTTTCGATACCTATATCGCTTTTATGGACCTATTTGGCCAAAAAGAAAATCAATCCACGTACACCCTATAAATTTGGTATGGGGCTTATTTTGGCAGGAATAAGTTTTTATGTACTCTCTTTGAGCGGGGGCAGTGCAGATGAAAATGGTATGGTACCCTTTTCTTATTTATTGCTACTGTATTTTCTAATTTCTGTAGGAGAATTGTTCATGTCGCCCGTTGGACTATCAAAGATAACGGATTTATCGCCCAAAAGAATCGTCGCATTTATGATGGGTATATGGTTTCTTTCCTCGGCCTATGCTTTTCAAATTGTAGGCTTCATTTCAAAAAAGTTGGCCATTGAAAGTACAGATAGTAACGTAGGCGGGTTCGAAACCCTGTACGTATACTTAGATGGGTTTAGCTTAATTGCAAAGTATTCACTTACCGCAGGGGTAGTGGTACTTATTTTTTCACCCTTAATGAAGAGATTAATGGGCAATGTACACTAGTTGAATTGATTTTTAACTATTCAAAATAATAGGCTCCCCTTTCTCCAGTAAAGTGAAAAGGGAGCTTTTTTTTCTGGCAAGTTTTCCTCCAACGCCTTACATGGCTTCTATAATTACTACCATCTGCTATTATACCTTGGGGCCTAACAGAATCTATTAGCCTTTCCAAATTAATCTTGGGTGATTGTGTTAATAGTACGTGCCCGGGCCTTAGCTCTTTTGGAGGGTAAATCATAAAACTGTCCACAACAAAAAGCTGCTTGTTGGCAAAACTGTAGCCATTTTTTAAGGGTAGGTAACTTAGAGAATCTATG
This sequence comes from Spongiimicrobium sp. 3-5, assembly GCF_046557915.1. NCBI lineage: Bacteria > Pseudomonadati > Bacteroidota > Flavobacteriia > Flavobacteriales > Flavobacteriaceae > Spongiimicrobium > Spongiimicrobium sp. 3-5. Next base: position 102,020 of record NZ_JBHEBG010000001.1, on the reverse strand, counting down.
TATTCCCCAATCCTATAGTTCTCCATAACATTTTTGGCCAATTGGGGGTTACTTGAAAATACCTTCAAGTCACTTCCCCACCGATATGCCAAAACAGTGTTTCTGCTTTGGTGCATTATCAACAACGATTCTTTTTGTCGGATCTGATGGGTATTGTAAAAGGCCCAGCATTGTGCAATCATAATTACAACCAAAAGGGTAACTGCTTTTTTATAGGTCATTTGGGTGCAAAGGCGTACTACACAAATTATGAGGGCATAGCTAATCACTAGTGCGGTTAAATTAAAAGAAACAGCTTCTAGAATAAATAACTCTTGTCGCGCCACCCATGCAATGACAGTGTTCATGAAATAAATTAAGGAGTTGTAAGCAACAGTTAAAAAGTAAGGCAAGCTGTTTAACAAAGAAAGAACAATTACCAAAATACCTGCCCCCAGAATTATGCCCAGAAAAGGAACAACCAGTAGGTTAGATACAAAGAACAGACCTGGAAACTGATGAAAGTAGAATAGGCTAATGGGCAAAACGCCAAGCTGAGCAGCGATACTGACCGATAACAATTGCCACAACCTTTGCAGGAGATAGTTTTTAGGGGACCAGAATTTTTGAAGTAAAGGAAAGATCCAAACTATGGCAAAAACTGCGGCATAACTCATTTGGAATCCTACTTGGAACAATAAACGCGGATCAATGACAAGGAGAATAAAAAACATGGATAGCGCCAAAATATTATAGGTATTGGCTGGCCGATTCAGATACATGGCATATGCAACAAAGGAAAACATGGTAACTGCCCGTACAATAGACGCAGACATACCTGCCAACAACGCAAATGCCCAAAGCAGCACTACAATTAAAATCATTTTTAATGTTCTACCGTGGGGAAACAGCGCTATAGGGCTTAGAAAAAACTGCAACAACAACAAGATAATACCTATATGAAGCCCGGATAAGGCTAAAATATGGACTGCGCCTGCCTTCTTGTAGTTGTCATAGGTAACCTCAGAAATATCATTGCGCTGTCCAAGCAGAAGTGCCTGAATGATACTCAATTCCTGATCTCCAAAGTGTTCTTGCTTTAATTTTAATATGATTTTTTCTCGTAAAATTGAGGCAAAACCGAAAAGGGTTTTACGCGAATTTTGAAACTTAAAATACGTGCCGTTAGATATGTTCAACTGATGGTAAATACCCAGGCCTTCCATGTATGCCGAATAATTAAACTGATGCGGATTTAATGGTGGAGCTATAACTGCTAAAGAGGTCTTCACCATAAGTTCGTCATCAACCTTCAGTTTCGTCTTTAGGGCATCCGATTTTACGTTCAGAAGTATTTTGCCAGAAACCCGTTGCGTTTCAAAACCCATCAGTTCGGCGGTATACTTATCTGAAAATGGGGTTGGTTTCAATACCTCCCTTATTTTTACATGCCATACATGTATTCCGGATGATGCTTTGTGGGTATAGTGATTTTCCTGATTTTTTGGTTGCGAAAGGGAAATGGACAACACTCCGATGGCGATTGCTGTGAAACAGGTAAGCATCCCAAAAATAGATGAGAAAGGACGTTTCTCTCGAGCTAGGGAAATACCAAGAAGTGTTAGCAATGTAATTGCAAAGGTCAATGGACCGTAAACCCCAAAATTTGAATAGTGTCCGATGAGGATACCGCACACAAGGAAAAAGGTAAGCTTAATAGGAACAAATTTTAATAACTGCATACTAAAGCACCCGGGCAGCTTTTACAAAGGCATAGTTCCAAAAGCCTTCTCTTAATGAAGAGACTATTACACCTCGAGAACTGGTGGAATGAATGAATTTAATGTCGTCCCCAATAACATCTACCACAAGACCTACATGATTTATCCGTTTTCCTTTGCGGCTGGTTTTAAAGAATAAGAGATCTCCCTTGGTTACCTTATCCAATTTTATACGCTTGGCATCATCTGCCATCTGGTAAGAAGCTCTGGGAAGGGCCACATTATGCTCGGCAAAGGATACAAAAAGGAGTCCGGAGCAGTCCATCCCTTTTCTTGTGGTGCCCCCAAATTTGTAGCGTACCCCAGAGTATGTCATGGCGGTATTTATAATGCCGTCCGCTTTGGTGAGTACGGTATTGGGAATTTCCTTTGGATTGGATTCCTTGGGAATACTATCGGATTTGGTAGTCCCTTCAACAGATACTGTTCTAGGTTTTGCGTAGGACGTTTTTTTCTTTACGACACCACAGCCGATGAGTGAAAACAGTAGGGAAAAAGATAAGATTTTGCGGACCATCCAAGTTAATTTTGAGTCTCTTGGATATCAAAATTAAGCATTTTCTGCAATTAAGGTGGCGGCTTTAGTACTTGCCCCTTTTCCTCCCAGCTTTTGCTCTAGCTCATAATACGCCTCAAAGAGCTTTTCCCTATGGCCCCCATCAAGAATTTTGGTAAGCTCTACAGTAAGGTTTTTGGTGTTCAAATCGTTTTGTATCAACTCTTTTACAACCTCCTTTTTCATAATAAGGTTTACCAGTGAAATATAATCCAAGGTAATAATACGTTTTGCTATTTGATAAGACAACCAGTTACCCCTATAACATACCACCTGAGGTATTTTAAAAAGTGCCGTTTCCAAGGTAGCTGTACCACTGGTTACCAATGCGGCATACGAGAAGCTAAGCAGATCATAGGTTTTGTTGGCTACGAAACCAATTTTTGGATCGGCTAGAAAAATTGCATAGAAATCGCGCTCCAAACTTGGTGCCCCCGCTATAACAAATTGATATGCTTCAAATGATTTGGTTACCGAAAGCATTACCGATAGCATTTTTTGAACCTCCTGTTTGCGACTGCCAGGTAAAAGGGCAATAATTGGTTTGTTTAGATCTAGGTTGTTTTGCTCTCTAAATACTTTTTCATCCTTAGGTGGCCTGTCTCCAATGGCGTCTATGAGGGGATGACCGACAAAATGAACCGGAAAACCGTGTTTTTTTTCGTAGAAATCCTTTTCAAACGGAAGGATAACGTACATGGCATCTATGTCTCGTTTTATTTTTTTGATGCGACTCTCCCTAGAGGCCCAAATCTGTGGAGAAATGTAATAGTTGGTCTTGTAATGATGCTCCTTGGCCCATTTGGCTATTCTCAGGTTAAACCCGGAATAGTCTATAAATATCACTACATCGGGTTGAAATGCCTTTATATCTTCTTTACAAAATGCAATGTTCCTGAAAATTGCGCCCAAATTAGACAAAACCTCCAAGAAACCCATGAAAGCCATGTCTTTGTAATGTTTTACCAAGTCGCCCCCGGCCTCTTGCATAAGATCACCTCCCCAACAACGCACAACTGCGTCAGCATCCTTAGTTTTCAGTGCTTTGATAAGGTTAGACCCGTGGAGGTCGCCAGATGCCTCTCCGGCGATGATATAGTACTTCATCTAAAACAATTTATAGTAAAGAATTACCATAGCGGTAAGCAAGGTAGCAATTATTACCCCTCTTGCCCGATGGTCTCGATGAAGTTTAAGAAAACCAAAAAAAGCGATTAAATTAAGAATGGCTCCCAAGGCCAAAAGGCTGCCAACGTGTCCTTGGGCCACAGCGGCTTTATACGTGTCCGAAATACTTAGGTCGGAAAATATAACAATATACAATAGTGAGCCAATGGTATTTGCGATAACACCTACCACAATACCTATTAAAATCTCTTTTTTAGTGTTCATGTAAGTTCCAATTGTTGATATGTTGTATGGCATGGTGGGCCGTTAGATCGAACTGGGTAGGTACCACGGAAACGTAGCCGTTTGCCAATGCCCACTCGTCTGTATCCTCCCCTTTGTCCAAAAGTTCAAATTCTGCGGTTAGCCAATAGTAATTCTTTCCCATTGGATTGGTTCTTTTATCGAATTTTTCCTTCCAGTTTGCCCTGGCCTGTCGGCAAACCTTAATACCTTTTATTTCGTCTTTTTCAGTTTTTGGAAGGTTAACATTGAGTACTACACCTTCTGGTATTCCCTTGTCTAAAGCTTCCAAAACAATTTTCTTTACAATCTCCCCTACAGGCTCAAAATTGGCGTTCCAGGAGTAGTCGCATAACGAAAAACCAATTGCCGGTATGCCCTCTATACCAGCTTCTATGGCCGCACTCATGGTTCCCGAATAGATTACGTTGATAGAGGAATTGGATCCGTGGTTAATACCACTGACACAAATATCCGGCTTTCTCTCCAACAATTCTTGCAGGCCCATTTTTACGCAATCGGCCGGGGTACCGCTACAACTGTATTCCATGGTATCTCCTTGGTCTATTTTAACCCTTTTGGAGTATAGGGTATTGTCCAAAGTAATGGCATGTCCCATTCCAGATTGTGGGCTATCGGGGGCTACGACCACCACTTCTCCAATTTCTTTCATAAAACCGATCAAGGCCCTTAAACCGGGAGCGGTTATGCCGTCGTCATTGGTAACAAGAATCAACGGTTTTGCCATTCGATATAATTTAAAGTGTAAAAATACGTTTTTAATGTGGTTATTGGTATAAATCTACCCTATCCCGGCGATATTCTAGTTACTGGTTTATAGGATTTATAAGGGATAACCTCAGATGGTGCAAGTAAGAGGTGGTAACAGCCAAATAGTAATGAACGAATGCTCGGAGGCCCCACCGTTTAACAAAAAATTAATGCCTACGTACAAGGCTGGCATGGTTTTTTCACTATCTTAGAGAATTCATATTGTATTAAGAACCAAGCACAATCCGTCTGAAAGGACAGATTGCAAAAAAATCTAAAAAGATCAGCATATGAAAAAGAATTTTGCCCTGGCTTTACTGATAATGTTAGTTGCTGTAGCTTCTTGCAGCTTTACAAATAAATCTTTTGAAAATGATGATAAGGACAAACTACTGTTAGACCTTATTGCCTATGTCTTGGAAAAAGGCCATTATGAACCAAAAGATATAGATGATGATTTTTCAGTAAATATTTTTGAAGATTTTATTGATGTCCTAGACCCTACAAAGAGATACTTTTTGGAGCAGGACATTATTGAATTTGAAAAATACAAGTTCCAAATAGATGATCAGATCAAGAATACGGATATAAGCTTTTTTAACTTGGTACATCAGCGCTTAATGAAGCGTATGGGAGATGCAAAGGAGATTTATAAAAAAGTGTTGGATCAGCCTTTTGATTACAGTAGGGATGAGACCATAAATATCAAATACGATAATCAGGCGTTTGCAGATTCTAAAAAAGATTTGACAGAACGATGGAGAAAGCAATTGAAATACGCCACCCTCGGCACCTATGATGGAAAATTAACGAACCAAAAGAAGAAAAAAGAAGAAGATCCTTCAGCGGAGATACTTTCTAAAGAGGAAATTGAACTAGCGTCTAGGGAATCTACCAGAAATACCTTGGATGAATTTTTTGATTTCATCGATGATTTGGAACGCAAAGATTGGTTTGTACAATACATAAATACTATTGTGGATGAGTTTGACCCTCATACCTTTTATTTTGCACCCGAAGATAGGGAGCGCTTTGATATTAGTATGTCAGGAAAATTTGAAGGTATCGGAGCTCGTTTGCAGAAAAAACCTGAGGGTGCCAAAATAGTGGAGATTATTTCTGGAGGCCCAGTTTGGCGAGATCAACAATTAGAAGTTGGGGATGAGATCATAAAGGTAGGGCAAGAAGGAGGCACCCCTGTGGATATTGTAGGCATGCGCCTAGATGATGCCATAAAAATGATCAAAGGCCCAAAAGGAACTATTGTAGACCTAACTGTAAGAAAGGTAGATGGTTCTACGCAAGTTATTTCCCTTACTAGAGACGTAGTGGAGTTGGAAGAGTCCTACGCAAAATCGGCCAATATTATTAAAGGCGATCAAAAATTTGGACTTATAAACCTTCCCAAGTTTTATGTAGATTTTGATGATTATAGTGAAAGAAATGCCGCAACTGATGTGGCCAAGGAGGTAGAACGTTTAAAGCAAGAAGGTATAGAAGGTTTGGTGCTAGATTTAAGAGATAACGGCGGCGGATCCCTAAAAACAGTAGTGGAGATGTCTGGACTTTTCATTAAGGACGGCCCAATTGTTCAGGTACGTTCTTCTGGTAAAAACAAAGAGGTCTATGATGATAAGGACGAGCGTATCCAATGGGATGGTCCTTTGGTGATTTTAGTAAACGAGCTATCGGCTTCCGCTTCCGAAATATTGGCGGCCGCAATGCAAGATTATAAAAGGGCCGTGGTAATTGGTAGTAAACAGACCTTTGGAAAAGGAACCGTGCAGAACGTAATTCCTTTAGATAACATTGTTCGTAGCAACGAACATGGGGACCTAGGAGCCATTAAACTTACCACCCAAAAATTTTATAGAATAAACGGCGGATCCACTCAATTGGAAGGCGTAAAAAGTGATGTGGTGGTACCGGACAGATATAGCTATATAGATTTAGGGGAAAGAGATCAACAAAACCCCTTAGCTTGGGACAAGATTTCGCCAGCGGATTATCAAGTATGGGATGGATATATAGATTACGAACAGACCATAGCCAATAGTGAAAGACGTATGGCGGGTAATTCACAAATATCACTGATAGAAGAAAACGCCAAATGGCTAAAAGTACAGCAAGATGAGGTAATCGTTTCCCTAAATTATAGGGACTACAAGAACAAAGAATTGGCGGTAAAGAAAAAATCGGACTATTTTAAATCCCTGTCCGATTACGATTCCAAACTTACTTTCGAATCCTTGAAGTACGAGCAGGAGTTATTCACAAAAGATTCCATTCTTAGGGAAAAGAGAGACCGCTGGCATAAGAATTTGGCCAAGGACGTTTATGTAGAGGAAGCAGTAAATGTTTTACAAGACCTAAAAATCAATAATATTAAGCCTACCAAATTGGCCAGTGTAAAAGGCTAAGGATTTGGATAGTTTATAAACGCTTTTAAAACCCGGTTATCACCGGGTTTTTTTGTGTATAGATTATGGCCAGTGTTATTTCACAAAATATCATTGGTCTTAACGAGTTGAAATTCATAATTTCACCTATATTATTGTCTTATATTCTGTATTATGCCAATCAGGAAAATAGTTGTAATTACTTTCCTCTGTATTTTTGTTATCGCTTGCCAGAGCGACGATTCTGGTGAAGCTGTGGGCGACCCTACACCCAATGAAACAGAGGTTGTAGTTTCGGATGAATTAATTTTAAACCCTTCTGGTTATGCCCCACTTTCGGCAAAGATATTGTTGCAGACCAGCGAAGAAGCTAGGGTAAGCTTAAAGATAATTGGAAAGAATGGGGTAGGTTCCGATTTGGTTCAGGATTTTCCTGGCTTGGGTACTACCTTCGACATTCCGGTACACGGCCTTTATGCCAGTCTTAATAACACGGTAATATTAAGTTTTGAAGATGGCTCTGGTAATAATCTAGGATCTAAAACGTACCAAGTACAAACGGCATCCCTAATCTCGGAAATGCCTCAAATTACCATCCAAGAGGCAAAAAGAGATCAGATGGCAGAAGGGATGACGTTGGTGAGTTACTTTGGACATAACGGATCCTTATTTCCCCAGAGACCTTTCATTTTTGATTCCTATGGAGATATAAGATGGTACTTGGATTTTAGTTTACATCCCCAACTGAACAACCTTTTTTATGACGATGGTATAGCGCAATTGGCCAATGGAAATTTCTATTTTGGTTCTGGGGGAAATGCCTTTGGAGCCGGGGGAGATAACCTTATTTACGAAATAGATCTTTTTGGTAATGTCATTAATACCTGGGACATGCCCGGATACGGTTTTCATCACGAAGTTTTGGAAAAACCCAATGGTAACTTTCTGGTTACGGTAAACAAGTTGTCAGCGGCTACCATAGAAGACCATATAATAGAAATTGATAGGGTCTCAAAGGAAATTGTGAACGTTTGGGATTTAAACCTTTCCATGGAAAATACAAGGACGGCATTGACCAACGATTTAGTAGACTGGTTCCATGCCAATGCTGTGAGCTACGACGATACCGACGATACCATTTTAGTTTCTGGGCGAACACAAGCATTAGTAAAGCTAAATTCCGAGAACGAAGTGATATGGATCATGGGGCCTCATAAGGATTGGGGCATATCTGGCAATGGGATAGATCTTAATACACTTTTGTTGCAACCACTAGATGTAGATGGCCAACCAATTGTAGAACAGGCGGTATTGGATGGGGATGAAAACCATCCCGATTTTGAGTGGAATTGGTATCAACATGCGCCCTTAATAATGCCAAATGGAAACATAATGCTTTTTGACAATGGCGATAACCGCAACTTTACCGGTAATGAAGATTACAGCAGGGCAGTAGCCTTTGGGGTTGATGGGTTAAATAAAACCATACAACAAGTGTGGCAATACGGCAAGGAACGGGGAGAAGAAACATATTCTAGAATTGTCTCGGATGTGGATTATTTGGAATCTGTGGATCATGTGCTTTTTTCGCCAGGAGCTGTTAGCTTCAATGGAAGTCTTTACGGAAAGTCCATCGAAGTGGATTACGATACTCAAGAACTTATTTTTGAAGCAACCATTACACCTCCTTCGGCCTTTTTTGATATCATTACGCTTCATAGAACCGAGCGGTTATCACTTTACGCCAATTAAAGGGATCTCGCCTAAAGGGATCAAATATTTGGCTTTGATAAAACGATTAACTTTGAAGGACCATCAAACCTAAATGAATAAGAAAACAACGTATTCCGTGCTGTTGGCCCTATGTCTGATTGGTTTTTGGGTGTTCGAGAATTTCTATACCCCCGATACCTATTCCAAGGATTTGGATAACAACGAGAAAACGGTAATCCCTACCGTATTGCTACCCAGTTCCACTACCGGTGAACTTGTGCACCACAATCATTTTACACTGTCGTACCGAGAAGATTACGAGCAGGCAGAATGGGTGGCCTATACATTGAAAAAAGAGCACTTAACCTATGACGATAGAAAAAGACCTTATTTTATTGAAGATCCTAAAGTAAGGACCAAGTCCGCAGATTGGAGGAACTATCGAGGTTCTGGTTACGATCGGGGACATCTCTGCCCAGCAGGGGATCGTAGATTTTCGGAAAATGCTTATAATGAAACTTTTTACACAAGCAATATCTCACCACAAGATGCGGCTTTTAATGCAGGTATTTGGAATAGGTTAGAGCAAAAAATAAGGTTTTGGGCAAAAACCCATGGAACCCTTTTTGTAATTACCGGTGGGGTTTTGGAAAAAGGACTACCTAGCATAGGGGAAGAAGACGTGTCCGTACCCAATTACTATTATAAGATCGTCTGTAAGAAAAGGGGAGACAATTTTGAGGTAATCGCCTTTTTATTTCCGCATAAAGAAAGTGCTGCCGAATTAACCCATTTTTTGGTTACCGTAGATAAGTTGGAAGAACTCACCAGAATAGATTTTTTTGCAGATTTATCGGAAACCCTGGAATATGACTTGGAACGCAAAGCAGATCCGACAGGTTGGAAATTTTAAAGCCATTCGTTCAACCGGTTGGCATCCAATCTTAAAAGGATGAAGAGTAATATGGTAAAACCTAAAAGTCCAGAGCCGCCATAGCTAAAAAAGGGTAGGGGAATACCAATGGTTGGAAGTACACCGATCACCATCCCAATGTTTATGAAATAATGAATAAGGAGAATGGAGATAACGCCGTAACCGTACATTCTGCTAAACGCATTTTTTTGACGTTCGGACAAGTACACTAATCGCAAGAGCAGTAGTGTAAAAAGTAACACTACCGTAGTAGTACCCAAAAATCCCCATTCCTCACCTACCGTGCTAAAAATATAGTCGGTATGTTGCTCCGGAACAAAATCTCCTTTGGTCCTTGTCCCTTCTAAAAAACCTTTGCCAAAAAAACCGCCAGATTCTATGGCTTTTTCAGACTGATAGGTGTTATAACCAATTGTCTTTCTAATTTCCTCTAATTTTTGCGGATCTTTTTCCAATCTCAACCAAAGACTGAACCTATCTCTATGACGTTGCTCAAATACAGAGTTAAAAACAAAATTTACTGATAGGGAAAAGGCCACGGCCACTACAAACATAGACAACAAAGGCAAAATAGGCACTTTAAAGGAGGATCTTTTTAGTAACAAAAACAGCGCTATTAACAAGGCCAATACAATAGCTACCCAAATAGTGCCGAACATTAGTGTAGTAATAAAAACCACTATGGTCAATAGACCTATACCAAGATAAAAAAGAGGTAGACCTTCGCGAAACAACACAAATATTAATGCAAAGAAAACCAGGGCACTTCCCGGATCTGGCTGTGGAATTATCAGTAAAGCAGGAATTAAAATGATCAAAAATGCATAAAACTGATCTTTTCTTCTTTTAATGTCTGTCTGTATATCACTTAGATATTTGGCCAAGGCCAGGGCGGTAGCAATTTTCGCAAACTCGGAAGGCTGAAAATTAAAGAAACCCAAATTGTACCAGGAAGTGGCACCTGCAATGGTTTTTCCAAAGACAAAAAGCCCTAATAATAGTACTCCTGAAATTATGTATAATAGGCTTGAAAAACGTTCGTAAAAACTTGCTTCCAAAGAAAGCACTACCACGATACTTACAAGACTAACACCAATAAAAAAAAGTTGTTTCCCATATAACTGACCAAAATTGAAGATAGACGGATGGTCTTCTGAAAAGGTGCTCGAATAGATGTTCAACCATCCGATACCAATCAGTGAGATGTATAGAAAAACGGTAAGCCAATCTACCCGCTTAAGGGCACTTCTACCAGACATATTGGTTTATCTCAAAGGGTTGCCCACTATATGGTTTGGCATATTCGTGCTCTAAAGTTTTTTCCAGCATACGTTGCTCCAGATCTTTACGGGTAATTTCGCCTTTGAGATACTTCTCTATCATAAGCGAAGCTATATGGCCTGCATATCTAGAACCATAATACCCATTTTCTATGTATACCGCAATAGCAATTTTGGGATTGTCTACCGGAGCGAAAGCCACAAAAACAGAATGATCTGTCAGCTGGGTTTTTACCCCGTCAATTTTAGTATAGTTTTCAACAGTTCCGGTTTTACCCGCAATTTCTATATCGGGTATTTGTACCCACCTACCAGTTCCTTTTTTGTAGACTTCTGCCATACCCTGTATTACAGGATCAAAATGTTGTTTGTCTATGGTAGTATGCTTGGCTTGCGTAAATTGGGGTTTGCTAATTTCTTTGTCCCCGATCTTCTTAAGTACGTGTGGGGTAAAATAATGACCTCTATTGGCTATGGCGGCGGTCATATTCGCCAACTGAATGGGTGTGGCAGCAACTTCTCCTTGTCCAATAGAATTGGAAATTATAAAAGACGAGGCCCATCTATTGTCTCCATAGACCTTGTCGTAATATTCTTTACTGGGAATCCTGCCACGTCTGCCGGTGGGGAGGTCATACCCAAGATAGTTGCCCAAACCAAAACTTTTCATGTGTTTTTCCCAGACATCTTGCGCCTCGTCGGTAGTAGGGTATTTGTCGTATATTTTTCTAAAAGTACCGGCGAAGTAGGCGTTGCAAGATTTGTAAATGCCAGAATTCATATTTCGAATTCCTCCTCCGCAATGACACCCTCTTTTCTTTCGACCTACAAAAAAACCATTATAGCATCTTATGGTAGTTTCTGGTTTAATAACACCTTCTTGCAAAGCCACCAATGCGTTTAAAGTTTTAAATGGGGATCCCGGAGAAGGTTCTGCCAATATAGAGCGGTCCCAAGTGGGTTGGGCAATGGTATCGTAATAAAGTTTTGTGTAATTTTTTGATCGTTCCCTGCCCACTAGAAGAGACGGATCATAGGTTGGGCCAGAAATAAGCGCTAAAATTTCTCCCGATTTTGGTTCTATAGCCGCTATTCCCCCTCTTTTCCCATGCATTAGCCTTTCACCGTATTCCTGTAGTACCTTATCCAAAGTAACATGCAACTCTTTCCCTTGCTCTGGTATGGTATCCAGTTTACCGTTCTTATAGGGGCCAATATCCCTGTTAAACCGATCTTTTTGGATATACATAACCCCTTTTCTTCCTCTTAAAACCTCTTCATATTCTTTTTCGATTCCGGTACGCCCTGTTAGTTCTCCTGCTACATAATAAGGGTTTTGCTCTAAATCGCGATCGTTGACCTCACTAATATAACCCAGCACATTGGCACCACTGTTGGTAGCATAGTATCGCAAGGACCTCTTTTGAATGTAGAAACCCTCGTACTTCCTCATTTTTTCTTGAAGACTGGCGTAATCCTCTTTGGATAGTTGTGGCACCAGTACCGACGGAAGTCTTGGGGAGTACCTTCTTGCTCGTTTTAAGGTTTTTATAAAATTGGCCTTGTCTATTCCAAGAAGGTTGCAAAACTCTAAAGTATCCAAGGGTTTAACCTCCCTAGGAATTACCATTACGTCGTAAGCGGCCTGGTTGGCAACCAATAATTTCCCATTTCTATCGTAAATATAGCCACGCTCCGGATAATCATAAATGGCTTTTATTGCAGGGTCTTCCAGTACCTGATCCGTAGAAAAACTGAATATTTGAAGATAGGACAACCTACCGATAAAGGTAATCCCGATTATTAGGATAATCGACGATAACAGAATCTTCTTCATCTATTTATTACTTGGCCTAAGGGCATAATTAAAACAATTTCACGCAGGTTAAGATAAAGATAATTCATTCTTTACTTACACTAAATAACGAACTAAACAAAAGACACAAAATTAATGTGGCCCCGCCCGTAAACAAGGTTTTCTTTATAATGGATACAAAGCTGGCTAAATCGAAGATTTCCAGAGTAAAGAAAACAAGATGGTGCGTTACTACTAATAACGCTAAAAAAGTAATTTGTTGTGCCCGGGTACTACCAGATAATCTAAAACTTTGAAATTCATAGTTAACACCAAAACAAAACCGCATTATTGCTGGCCTTAAATAGGCGATAGTTACTGTAGACGCAGCATGGAGGGCCATAGTGTCCGAAAAGAAATCAATGGCAAGACCAAGTACAAAACTTACCACGATGAATATAGACCTATTTTCCTTGATAGGGTACCAATACAGGAACAGTATATAGACCATGGGGTTTATAAAACCAAAAAAGTTCAGTTTGTTGAATACCAAAACTTGCACTAATATGAGTAAGATAAACCGAATAACGTTTATGTAGTAATAATTACTGATCATTGGCTGTTTCTAATTCCAATTGCAAGATTTCTGGCCTGTTTGTATTGTTAATGATATACACATTTTTAATGTTTGTCATGTCATTGAACAACTCTACATCTATATTGTAAAAACTTTGTGAGGTGTTCAGGTCAAACTTTTTGATGATTCCAATAGGAATATTTTCGGGAAAAATACTGGACATGGCTCCGGTAACAATGGTATCCCCTACAAACAGGGTTACCAGTCTAGGGATATCCGCCAATTGTACCACATTATATTGCTCGGTGTTCCATATCAGGGATCCAAAGTGCTCGGAATTTTTAATTTTGGCATTGATATTGGATCGTGTGTTAAGGATGCTCTGGACGCTTGCATAGTTAGATGAGGTATTCTCCACGATACCGAGTATTCCTTGTGGTGTAATTACCCCCATATCTTGGACTATTCCCTGTTTCTCCCCCTTGTTTATAGTGATGTAATTTCTTTGATTGGAATAACTGTTCTTTACTACTTGTGCCGATGTAATGGTAAAAGCTACGTTAGAGGTATCAATAGCTACGGAATCGGGTTGTTTAAGATTGAAAAGCAGTTTTCTTAGTCGCTGGTTTTCTTCAAGAAGCGTTTTATTCTCTTGGTCTAGATTGAAATATGAAGTTACATCGGAAAAGGTCTCATAGATACCACCTGTTAGCCAATTGGAAGAGTTGAAGAATTTTGAGCGGTGGTAGCTGTGCGATTGAACGGTGAATGCCAAGGCTATGGTCAACAATAAGAAATAAAGCAACGAAGTTTTATATCTTATTATGAAGTTGATTATCTGCTGCATCCACTTTTACGATTTTGGGTACTATGTTTGTAAATGGGCTATGGAAAGTTGATCAAGAAAATCCGGTAAGATGTTACAAGATTTACTTGATGAGTATACTCTTATAGCGCTCCAAATTTTTTAGTGCAATTCCCGTCCCACGTACAACAGCTCTTAGCGGGTCTTCTGCAATATAAACCGGTAGATCTGTTTTTTGGGATAATCTTCGGTCTAGGCCTCTAAGCATGGATCCTCCCCCGGCCAAATAAATTCCTGTATTGTAAATGTCCGCTGCCAGTTCTGGAGGTGTCTGCGATAGAGTTTCCATTACAGCATCTTCTACTCTAAGAATAGATTTATCCAAGGCTTTGGCAATTTCCCGATATGAAATTTGCACTTGTTTGGGTTTACCTGTCAGTAGATCTCGTCCCTGCACCGATTTTTCATCCGGTGGGGTTTGCAGATCTTCAGTGGCAGAACCAATTTCTATTTTAATATTTTCCGCAGTACTCTCGCCCACATACAAGTTATGTTGGGTTCTCATGTAGTATATAATGTCATTGGTGAACACATCACCCGCAATTTTTACGGATTTGTCACAAACGATACCACCCAATGCAATAACCGCAATCTCAGTGGTTCCACCACCTATATCAACGATCATATTTCCTTTGGGCTGCATAATATCCAACCCAATACCTATGGCCGCAGCCATTGGTTCATGAATTAAATACACTTCCTTGCCGTTTACACGTTCTGCAGATTCCTTAACGGCCCGCATTTCCACTTCCGTTATACCAGAAGGGATGCATATTACCATTCTTAATGCAGGTGGAAACCATTTTTTCTTTAGTGCAGGAATGTTTTTGATGAACATATTGATCATCTTTTCCGAGGCATCAAAATCCGCAATTACACCATCTTTAAGTGGTCTAATGGTCTTTATGTTCTCGTGCGTCTTCCCCTGCATCATGTTCGCTTCCTTACCGACCGCTATGATTTTACCACTGATCCTATCCCTTGCCACTATAGATGGGCTGTCAACCACCACTTTGTCCATATGAATGATAAGCGTGTTGGCGGTGCCTAGATCAATCGCTATTTCCTCGGTTAAGAAATCAAAAAATCCCATTATAATTAGTTTGGTTTCGGATTAAAAGTAAGTTTTATCGGCAAAAGTAGCAAAATTAATGCTTAAAATGGCGTGTGCCAGTCATTACCATCGAAATTCCGTTTTCATTACAATAATCTACACTTAACTGGTCCTTTATAGATCCTCCCGGTTGTATAACACTGGTAATACCACTTTTATGGGCAATTTCAACACAATCAGGGAAAGGAAAGAAGGCGTCACTGGCCATTACGGCACCCTGTAAATCAAATTTGAACGAGCTGGCTTTGTGAATGGCTTGGTTAAGTGCATCCACTCTCGATGTCTGTCCGGTTCCGCTAGCACATAGTTGTTTGTCTTTGGACAGAACAATGGTATTACTTTTGGTATGTTTGCACAGTTTTGATGCAAAGATCAAATCTTCCAACTCTTTTTCGGAAGGTTTTTTCTCCGTAGCATATTGCAAATCATCAACGGAATCGGTTCTGTTGTCCTTGTCCTGTACCAGTACTCCGTTTAGACAAGTACGTACCAAAGTTTCTGGGAGAGAAACTTCATTTTGGATTAAAATAATCCTGTTCTTTTTTCCTTTAAGGATTTCCAGTGCCCCATCGGAATAACTAGGAGCAATAACCACCTCACAAAACAGTTTGTGTATTTCTTCGGCGGTTGCTTCGTCAATTTCCACGTTACTGATCAGAATACCGCCAAAGGCTGAAACAGGATCACCGGCCAACGCATCCACGTAAGCTTGGTGAATATTTGTCCTTTGTGCTAGTCCACAGGCGTTGTTGTGTTTAAGAATGGCAAAAGTAGGTTCTTCACCCTTAAACTCATTCATTAAATTTACCGCAGCATCCACGTCTAACAAATTATTATAGGATAGCTCCTTCCCATGTAGTTTTGTGAACATGGCATCAAAATCGCCAAAGAAGAATCCTTTTTGGTGCGGGTTCTCTCCATAGCGCAGCACATTCCCTTTGGTTTCACTAATCTTTAAAACTGGTGTTTGGTGTTGGTTAAAGTAGTTGAAGATTGCTGTATCGTAATGCGAGGAGATATTGAAAGCCTTGGTGGCAAAATGTTTGCGGTCTGCTAAGGATGTATTCCCGTCGCTATTGCTAATAAGATCTAAAAATTCGGTATAATCCTCCATGGAAGAAACACAAAGTACATCTTTGAAGTTCTTTGCTGCGGCCCTAATCAATGAAATACCACCTATATCTATTTTTTCAATAATGTCTTGCTCAGAGGCACCATCGGCAACGGTTTTTTCAAAGGGGTATAGGTCAACGATTACGATATCCAACTGGGGAATTTCATATTCTTCTAATTGGGCAACATCCCCGGCGTTGTCCTGTCTGTTCAAAATACCCCCAAAAACTTTGGGGTGAAGTGTTTTAACCCTTCCCCCTAAAATTGAAGGATAGCTAGTAACTTCCTCTACAGGAACTACTTCTATTCCCAGCTCTTTAATGAATTTTTCGGTACCACCTGTAGAATAAATGGTGATGCCAAGTTCGTCTAATTTTTTAACGATAGGTGCCAGACCGTCTTTGTGAAATACAGAGATCAAAGCTGAAGTGGCTTTTTTGGAAGTGCTCATTTTATGTGCTTATGGTTAAGGAAACGTCCTCCCAAAAACTAAGCGCCTTGGAAGGGCTTTTATACTTAGTTGTCTTTTTAGAAAGTGTTGAGACATTGGCCCAAATACTGTCTTAAGGACAACGATTGACAATCGCACAAATGTAATTTTTTTGAGCTTAAAAAAAGAGAAGGGTTATTAACAAAACCGTTAAAGTTTTAAAGAATTTGGGCCACTTTTTGGTTTACGAATTCCAAAAAACGCTCGTCTTCCTCTGTGAATGGGTCCGGGGTATTGGAATCTATATCAATTTGACCAATATTCTCCCCATTTAGGAACAAGGGAATCACAATTTCGGATTTTACAGTAAGGCTACAAGCAATATAATTGTCTTGGGCAGCTACATCTGGCACAACAAAATTTTCATTAGATACGGCCACTTGTCCACATATTCCTTTGCCGAAAGGAATAATGGTGTGGTCCGTGGGTTCACCCGCGTATGGGCCTAACTTTAACTCTTGTTTGTCACCATTCTTAAAATAGAAACCCACCCAGTTATAGTAAGGAACACTTTTTTTTAAGAGGTCGCATACTTTTTTTAGACGGATATCTACCTCTAAATCCGTATTCTCGAGGATTTGAGCTACTTGAGGTTCTAGAGTTTTAAGCATAATACGTTTTCACAAAAATATTTAAATAGAAGCTTTTAAGTCGAGTTTTTATTCAAAAATTTACAGTGTAATGTCACTTAAACTTTAGTTAAAGGATGGAAGGTAAATTAGGAGAAATGAATTATTTTGTATTTTTGCGAAGATGAAAGGTGTTTTCCATAAAATAGCTTCCGTAGCCATGGCCTTGTTGTTATTGGCCTCTACCACCTCATGGATGGTTGGTAAGCACTATTGTATGGGGCATTTGGTAGATATTGCCTTCTTTACCGAAGCGGATAGGTGTGGTATGGAAGCGGACCTTACCAAAGATACACTGGTAGAAAAAATGAGTTGCTGTGATGATGAGGTCATTGCAATTGATGGTCAGGACGATTTAAAACTATCGTTCAACGATCTTAGTTTGGACAACAGCATTTTTTTAGCAGCGTTTACCTTCACTTTTATTGATTTATTTGAAGGACTTGCGGAACATATAGTTCCCCATGATACCTATCCACCTCCTATATTGGTCAAGAACATTCAGCTGTTGGACCAAGTATTCCTGATTTGATTTAGACGTACACACCCTAATTATTAATTATTGGGTGTTGATTGCCATTCTCGAAACTCGAGATTCCACACGCTTTGTGGGAAGCAAGGACGTACATCGGAATTTCCGATACCGTCAAAAGTTTAAATCAAAAGTAAAAACATGAGATATAAATATTGGTATTGTCTTGTTCTTTTTCTACTTATAGGAAGAATAAATGCACAAGGCCCCCCGATTACCGCAGATAAACCCATTATGTTGGGTGGTGGTAGTTTTACCACCAAAACCTTGGTGGAGATTAGAAATACAGAACGTGGAACATTTACTTATATCCCCGTTATGCTACATTTTTTGCCTACGTCAAATTCTTTGGTGGCCCTGCACCTACCTTACCTGGGCTATGATTTTGATAATGGTTCGGATGGCAGCGGTTTGGCAGATATTAAAATTATGGGCAAGTATCAGTTCTTGCGCAAGGACGGCACCGGCAAAACCTTTCGCATGGTAGCTAAGACCTTGCAGACCTTGCCTACAGGCGAAGAGCTAGACATCGTGGACATTAGCACCGGAAAATACGCCGGATATTTTGGTATTGTCGCCGGGTATGAGTCCTTAAAATATGGTATTTCTAACGAAGTAGGTTATAATTGGATGCCAAACGGCACCTTGGATGAACTAAGGTATAAATTGGGTTTTGGACTTCCTTTATTAAAACCACAGTATCCCAATAAGCAATTGAACCTTTATTTTGAGTACACCAACTCTTGGTTCACAAGCAGGGATTGGTATCAATTGCTTTATGCACAGGGAATACAATACGCCAGAAAGAACATTACGTTCGATCTTGCCGTACAAGTACCCCTTGTAAATGATGTAGACAATGGAAGGAAATTAAACTATAGTATATTCTTGGGAACGAGATACACCTTTTAACAAAACAATGAATCTGTTATAAAATTAAAGAATCATGAAAAAAACAATAGTAACAACTTTGGTCATAACAATACTGACTGTCTTCAGTGCAAATGCGCAGAAGGCGATGGATAATTTTCTGGTGCAGGTAGATGGACTTGGCTGTCCTTTCTGTGCCTATGGACTGGAAAAGAAGTTTAAAGAGTTTAAAGGAATAAAACAAGTAAAAATAGATATTGAAACGGGTGACTTCAGTTTTAGTTACCCTAGTGAGAAAGCCCTTAGTATGGAAGCAGTTACCAAACAGGTAGAGAAGGCCGGGTATACACCTGTCACTTCCAAAATTGTACGGGCAGATGGTACTGTGGAAGAATCCGGGAGTAAACCAATAAACCGGGAAAGTGCGGCAAGTTTGCAAGAAAAACAGGTAAGGGTTGCCGGTAATTGCGGCATGTGCGAAGCAAGGATAACCAAGGCGGCCATGGATGTGACAGGAGTGGTCGGTGCCACATGGGACAAGGAGACCAAACTGTTATCTGTAAGCTTTGACCAAGATAAGGCCTCCATGTCCGATATTGAAAAAGCAATTGCCAAGGTAGGGCACGATACGAAAAACCATGCGGCTAAAACAGATACCTACGGAAACCTTCCGGCTTGTTGCCATTACGAGAGAATTCAATAATAATTTTGTGCCCTGTTTTTAGGAGCAGGGCATTTTTATAATTCATAATTAAAATGAAAAAGGTAATTTTAGTATCGAGTTTGATCGCAATAATTCTTGGATGTTCGGAAAAAGCACCGAAGGAAATGGCTTGGTCTTTAACAGAGACCATTCAGATAGAGGGCGTCAATCCTATAGGAATTGCAGCATTAAATAGTGAAATCTGGCTTTCCGATGGGGATCACAATAGACTGGTAAAGATAGATGAGAAGGGTAAGGTTGTTAAGACAATAGATTCTTTAGATAGACCCATGCATATTGCCGCGGACGAAAGCGCGCTGTTTATACCACAATATGGGCTAGATAATGTAGCTGTTTTTAACAACGGCAAGAAAACTGCGTTGGTGTTGAAAGATAGTTTGGATGCCCCTGCAGGGATATCCGTTTATAAGAATGAAAAGGCTATTGCAGATTTTTACAACAACAGAATCTTATATAGTAATGGAAACGCTTGGATAACATTTGGAAAGGAAGGTAATGCCGCCGGAGAATTTTATTACCCAACCGATGTCCAGATAACATCTGATAGGATATGGGTAGCCGATGCATACAATAATAGAGTCCAGGTGTTTAATAAACAGGGAGAATTTCTTCGGATGATCGGGGTTGATCAAAAAATGAACGCAGCCACTGGTATCTACGTTTCTGATAGGGAAGTTTTTGTGACAGACTTTGAGAACGACCGGGTTTTGATTTTCGATTTTGAAGGAAACCTAAAGCAAGAATTAAAAGAAGCGATTCATAAACCAACGGATATTTTAATAAAGGATGATGCGTTGTTGATAATTAACTATAGAGATGGAAGATTAAACCGGTACGAGTTAAAGGAAAAGTTGAAAATCTAAAAACATAGCCGATGACACATACATATTCAGTGTTAGGGATGACATGCAATTCCTGTGTTGCCACGGTTACCAACGAGCTCATAAAGGTAGATGGTGTTACGGAGGTAGTGGTAGACCTGGAAAAAGAAGAGGCGGAGATAACTATGGACCGCCATATTTTATTAGGAATTTTTAGAGCGGCCCTACCGGATAAATTTACAATTTCCAAAAAGGATTTGCCAAGGGCTTCATCAATGGCTGCAACCGATATAGCGTCAACTTCTAAATGGAAGCAGTTAAAACCACTATTTTTAATTTTCCTATATCTTTTTACTACTTCTTTTTTGCTGAATATAAATGACTGGGATACGGGGAGCGCTATGTTAGATTTTATGGGGCTCTTCTATATTGTGTTCAGTTTTTTTAAACTTTTGGATCTGAAGGGTTTTCCAGAGAGTTTTGGGATGTATGATCCTTTGGCAAAGGCGGTACCTGCTTACGGGTGGATTTATCCATTTATTGAGGTAATCTTGGGACTTATGTTCTTAATGCGGTTTCAGATCCAAACTGCCCTTACGATTACCCTAATTGTTTTAGGAATCACCACTATTGGGGTAACCAAAACCCTGTTAGATAAAAAGAGCATTCGCTGTGCCTGCTTGGGAACAGCTTTAAAACTTCCCATGACCGAAGCAACATTTATAGAAAATGCCATTATGCTGGTAATGGCCATTTGGATGTTATTCTTTGCACTGCCTTAACAAAAAACGCTTCGGGTTTCCGAAGCGTTTTTATAAAATTATATGGGATAGATGTCATTACATCATTCCGGGCATTCCGCCGCCGCCCATTGGTGGGCCAGCAACAGGAGTATCTTCCTTAATATCCGTTAATGCGCATTCCGTGGTCAAGATCATTCCAGCAACGGAAGCAGCGTTCTCTAAAGCTACCCTGGTTACTTTTTTAGGATCTATAATTCCGGCTTTTAGCATGTCTACATAAGATTCGGATTTGGCATCATAACCAAAATCTCCCTTTCCATCCAACACTTTTGCAACCACAACAGAACCTTCCCCACCAGCATTTTCAACAATGGTACGCAATGGTGATTCTATGGCTCTGGTTACAATTTGCAATCCGGTTTCCTCATCGGAATTCTCTACGTTTACTTTGGAGAGTACAGATTTGGCACGTATTAAGGCCACTCCTCCACCAGCAACTATTCCTTCTTCTACAGCTGCTCTTGTAGAATGTAGGGCATCATCAACACGGTCCTTTTTCTCCTTCATTTCAACCTCGGAGGCGGCACCTACATAAAGTACGGCTACACCACCCGCTAATTTGGCCAAGCGCTCTTGCAACTTTTCCTTGTCATAATCGGAAGTAGTGGTTTCAATCTGTGATTTGATCTGGCTTACTCTTGCCTTAATGTTTTTAGCAGCACCTGCACCATTTACTATGGTAGTATTGTCTTTATCGATCGTTACTTTTTCGCAGCTGCCCAACATATCCAAGGATGTATTTTCTAAAGTAAATCCTCTTTCTTCAGAAATAACGGTTCCATTGGTCAAAATAGCAATGTCCTCTAGCATAGCCTTTCTTCTATCGCCAAAGCCAGGAGCTTTCACTGCGGCTATTTTTAAAGAACCTCGTAGTTTATTAACCACTAAGGTAGCTAATGCTTCACCATCTACATCTTCTGCAATGATCAATAACGGCTTACCAGATTGTGCCACAGGTTCTAAAACCGGCAGTAAATCTTTCATTGCCGAAATCTTCTTGTCGAAAAGTAAGATGTACGGATTCTCCAAATCGGCTATCATTTTTTCGGAGTCCGTTACAAAGTAAGGAGATAGATAGCCACGATCAAACTGCATTCCTTCAACAACATCTACATAGGTATCGGTACCTTTTGCTTCTTCTACGGTAATAACGCCTTCTTTTCCAACTTTTTCAAAAGCTTGGGCAATTAGGTCACCTATGGTTTCGTCGTTATTGGCAGAGATAGATGCAACTTGCTTAATCTTCTCAGAAGAATCTCCTACTTTTTTGGATTGCTTTGTTAAATTGGCAACAATGGCTTCAACAGCTTTGTCTATACCTCTTTTAAGATCCATAGGATTGGCCCCAGCTGCTACATTTTTTAATCCTTCCTTAACAATGGCTTGTGCAAGTACCGTAGCGGTAGTTGTACCATCACCGGCCAGGTCATTGGTTTTGGAAGCCACTTCCTTCACCATCTGGGCACCCATGTTCTCTAGGGCTTCGGCCAACTCAATTTCCTTGGCAACGGTTACCCCATCCTTTGTAACTTGTGGGGCGCCAAAGGATTTACTTATAATTACATTTCTTCCCTTAGGTCCTAAGGTAACTTTTACTGCGTTGGCTAAGGCATCAACACCTCTCCTAAGGCCATCGCGAGCTTCAATATCAAATTTTATATCTTTTGCCATAATTGGTTTTGTTTGTAGTTCCCTATTAGGAGAGAACCTTATTTGATTATACTAGTTTGTTTTGGTTTGGCCCCTGCCGAATTAATCGTACCGAACAGCGAGGCAAACGAGGACTTTATATTATTGCTAAAATGTCACTTTCTCGCATCATTAGGTAGTCGGCACCTTCAAATTTTAACTCGGTACCTGCGTATTTACCATAAAGTACGGTATCACCAACCTTTACAGTAATCTTATCGTCTTTGGTGCCAGGGCCAACGGCCACTACTTTACCCTTTTGTGGTTTTTCCTTAGCGGTATCCGGAATAATAATTCCGGAAGCAGTTTTGGTTTCGGCTGCCATGGGTTCTATAAGAACCCTATCCGCTAATGGTTTGATGTTAACTTTAGCCATATTTTTAATTTTTAGTTGAAAGTTTAAAATTCTTGTTTGTGATGGCAGAAATTATGCCATTTAAAAATAACTGACAGTTTGTAAAACAAAAATGCCAGCTTGTCATTTAGGCTGGCATTTTGTTAGAACATTTCTATTTTTTTAATTACTGGATGGTATCCAAAGGACTGGTCGATGGAACTTCATCTGGTAGTACCTCCTCAGGTACCGTTGTCTCAATATCATCACCTTGAAGCAACTTGGAATCTGCTTCCCCAAAATTTCCTTTCAATGCCACATTCGATAATAATATCAATACAATGAGCAAAGTGGCCAAAGTCCATGTACTCTTATCTAAAAAGTCACCTGTTTTTTTAACACCACCAACGACCTGATTGCCCCCACCTCCAAATGAAGAAGATAATCCTCCTCCTTTAGGATTTTGTACCATAATAACCAGCACCAACAATAGGCATACTGTGATTATTAGGATCAAAAATATTGAAAACGTACTCATTATGAATTTGTATTTTCTTGTTGAATTTTTTCTACTGCCCTAATTCGGTCTGCAAAGAAACCACTTTTTTCCGGATATTTCAAACTTAAAATTTTATAAGCCTGTATAGCTTTTTTATACTTTTTCTGTTCTAGATATACCTTTGCCAGCGTCTCTGTCATTAGTTCATTTTTATCCAGTTTAATGGATTCGCTAATGTCAACTTTGGCGGTTTTGTCTTCGGTAGGTTTAATCTTTGGATTGCTCTCAATGAACTTATCAATGAGTTCAAACTTTTTCTTTTTTTCCGGATTTTCCTCTAAAGGAAAGTGTATTTCTTTAAGAGGTTCTACCTCTTGGTCCGTAGTTTTTCTTTTTATGG
The DNA here is from genome assembly GCF_046557915.1 of Spongiimicrobium sp. 3-5. Classification (NCBI taxonomy): domain Bacteria; kingdom Pseudomonadati; phylum Bacteroidota; class Flavobacteriia; order Flavobacteriales; family Flavobacteriaceae; genus Spongiimicrobium; species Spongiimicrobium sp. 3-5. The sequence goes on along the minus strand of NZ_JBHEBG010000001.1, from coordinate 77,942 downwards.
ATTTTGATGATGTAAGTTGCAACCATTCCACAAAGGAATATTTTTCCTTTTTGGTAAAGGGTAATGGTTCGCCCAATGCCAACACTTCCTGTGCCCTCTTTTTTTCTTGCGCAATGGCCTTGTCCACTTCGGGATCTTTGGATTTAAAAAGGGAAGGGTCTAAAATTTGATCGGCATCCTTAGCGGTCTGTGGCAAAGGGTTGTCTTGTGATCCGTCTATAAGTGTTTTTTCTGTAGCCTCACTTGGCACCACCTCTTCTGAAATTATTTCTTGGTCTTTTAAAGATGGGGTTTTGCCCGATATGCTATCTGCTATGGTATTTTGAAGAAATTCCTTTGAGGTTATGAAATCGAATAAAACGTCTCTATCTGCCGTATATGCAGCTGTAACTTTAAGCGCGTTGTTGTACTTAAAACTGTTCAGGTTTTTAAGACCTTTTAATTGTATTGCCCTTGCCGCCTGAAAATACGGATATTCTTGCAGTACATCTTCCAATTGCTTGGTTTGCATGGGGGAGACCACTTTATGCGGATGTTGCAACAGATATGTAAAATCGGGTACGTTCATGGGTTACCAATCTGCTAATGAGGCATTGAAAATATCTTGTGTTAAACGTTCAAATATAACTTCGTGGGCTTCTGATCTAACCGCGGACAGTTGAGAGGTTGCGTCGTAATCAAAAAAGAAGGAAAAACGCTGGTCAAAATCGGCATCTTCCTTTGTATTGTTAAAAAACCGGACTTTAATTGCGATGGTCAATCTGTTTTGGGCTGCGGTTTGCTGTGCTGTTGCCGTCATTGGCGATACCCTGTATTCCACAATTTCCCCCTCATAGAGTAGGTCTCCGTTGGAAGTTACTAAATCTAGACTGGTCTGGTTAAGGATTACATCTTGCAGTGCTAAGGTAAAATCCCTGTCCAACCCTGGGTCAAAAGTAGAACCTGGGCTTTGGGAAGCATAGTTTTGGAAGTAATTTACCTGAAAGGTGGTTGCTGAACCTACGTCGCCGCCAGTAAAATTGTAAACTCCACAACTAAATGCCAATAAGGCACTAAATACAACTGAGATTATTATGCTAGTTCTTTTCATTCAAATTACATCTTTGTAAAAAACTACAGGTATTAAAGATCATATTGTTTAATCTTTCTGTAGAGCGTACGTTCCGAAATTCCAAGTTCGGACGCTGCGGCTTTACGTTTCCCCCGATTACGTTCCAAGGATTTTTTTATTAATTCAATCTCTCTTTGCTGTAAAGATAGGGTTTCTTCTTCTTCTATTTCTTCGGCGAAATGATACTTGTCTTCCCGTGGGGCAGGCCCTGAGGTGCTTCCTGTAGTAGGTTCGGGAAGCTGAAGTACTTCTACCGATTTGGTGGTTTCTTCTTCCCTTGGGGTTCCTTCTCCGTTTTCACCGTAAATTTTTCGGATAAGGTTCTCATTTTCCTCTTGTACCTTTTCAGTATCCTTGTTTTTAAGCAGTTCTAGCGTAAGTTTTTTGAGGTCGTTTAAATCGCCCTTCATATCAAAAAGCACCTTGTACAAAATTTCACGCTCGTTACTGAAATCGGCCCCCTTCTTTTCACTGCCAATAACAGCAGGCAGATTGGATTCTCCAGAATTGGGAAGGTAACCGTTAAGGGTAGTCAAAGAAATGAGCCTTTTTTCCTCCAATACGGATATTTGTTCAGCAATATTCCTAAGTTGACGTATGTTACCGGGCCAGCGATACTTTAACAATAACTGAACGGCATTGTCTTCTAACCGAATCGTAGGCATTTTATACTTCTGTCCGAAATCTGAAGCAAATTTTCTGAATAACAAATGGATGTCGCCCTGTCTTTCCCTTAAAGCCGGAATATTTATTTCTACAGTGCTTAACCTATAGTAAAGATCTTCCCTGAATTTTTCCTTTTTAATCGCTTCGAACATATTGATATTCGTTGCGGCAACAATCCGAACGTTGGTTTTCTGTACTTGGGATGAGCCCACTTTTAAAAACTCGCCATTTTCCAAAACCCGAAGCAGTCTAACCTGTGTGGTCAATGGCAATTCTCCCACCTCATCCAAAAAAATGGTACCTCCGTCTGCTACTTCAAAATAACCACTACGGGTAGATGTGGCCCCTGTAAAGGCACCTTTCTCATGCCCAAAAAGCTCACTATCTATGGTTCCTTCCGGAATGGCACCGCAGTTTACAGCAATATATTTGGCATGCTTTCTATGCGAAAGGGAATGGATAATTTTAGGGATAGACTCCTTACCAACCCCACTCTCACCAGTAACCAGAACAGAAATATCCGTAGGTGCAACCTGTATGGCCTTTTCTATGGCACGGTTCAGTTTTACATCGCTGCCGATGATTTCAAAACGTTGTTTTATTGCCTGTATCGTTTCCATATTAAAGATATTCCTATGTGTTATGCCCTTGGTTGGTGTTTAAATGGAACAGTTAAGGACATCATCGTATTTATTGGATTCCGCAAGGGAACCGTTGTTAATTATTTTTGCTGTGTGCTATTGCCTTACCAATAAGTGTGGCAGAAGTACAATCCTCTATTTTTACGTTTACAAACTCCCCGACCTTATAATACTCTTTTGGGAACACCACAACCGTGTTTTGGGAGTTACGGCCCATCCAATGTTGGTCAGATTTTTTGGAGGTTCCTTCAATTAAAACCTCTACTACTTTGCCAACATGTTGCTGCGTACGGTACAATCCATGCCCTCGTTGCAAATTTATAATTTCGGTCAGTCTCCTTTTTTTAATTTCATCAGGCACGTCGTCTTTCAACTTACGCGCTGCCAAAGTACCTGGCCTTTCGGAATAGGCGAACATAAAACCAAAATCGTATTTCACAAATTCCATTAAAGACAATGTGTCCTTATGATCTTCTTCCGTTTCCGTTGGAAAGCCAGAAATCATGTCCTGAGAAATAGCGCAATCTGGGATAATGCTTCGTATATCTTTAATCAATTGAAAATATTCCTCACGGGTATGCAGGCGGTTCATTTCTTTCAGAATTCTGTTGCTTCCGCTCTGCACAGGCAGATGTATATAGTTGCAGATATTTTCATACTTGGCCATGGTTTCTATAACGTCCAAGGTCATATCCTGAGGATTGGATGTAGAAAAACGGATCCGCATCTTAGGCTGGGCCTTGGCCACCATTTCCAAGAGTTTGGCAAAATTTATGGAAGTTGCTTTTTGCATTTCCGATGCCTTGTCAAAATCTTTCTTCAAGCCGCCTCCAAACCAGAGATAACTATCAACGTTCTGTCCTAATAGGGTTACTTCTTTAAAACCTTTGGACCAAAGGTCGTTTACTTCGGCAATGATAGATTGCGCATCCCTGCTTCTTTCCCTTCCCCTGGTAAAAGGAACCACACAGAACGTACACATATTGTCGCATCCCCGTGTAATGGAAACAAAGGCGGTTACTCCGTTCGAATTTAAGCGTACAGGTGCTACATCGCCATAGGTCTCGTCTTTGGAAAGGATAACATTAACGGCATTTCTTCCTTCGTCTATCTCTTGGATAAGGTTGGGAAGATCTTTGTAGGCATCCGGGCCAACCACCAGGTCCACAATTTTTTCCTCTTCCAAAAATTTACTTTTCAACCGTTCCGCCATACACCCCAAGACCCCTACTTTTAGATTTGGGCGCGATTTTTTAACAGCATTGAATTTTTCCAAACGTTTGCGAACCGTAAGCTCCGCTTTTTCACGGATAGAACAGGTATTTACCAATACCAAGTCCGCATCTTCTAAATTTTGAGTGGTATTAAATCCTTCCTTCGCCAAAATAGCAGCTACAATTTCGCTGTCCGAAAAATTCATTTGGCAACCATAACTTTCAATATACAATTTGCGGGTATTTTGCTTGCTATCTTCTATAGAAAGGGTATTTCCCTGAATTGCCTCGTCTATGATCTTCTCCATTTATTATGAATTGACTTAACCCTTATATGGGTCTGCAAAGATAGTACTAAATTCATTTTAGTGACAATATGACAGTTAAATATTTAGCAAAAATCAGCGCAACTAGGACCAAAGGTTTACATCTACAGGATAACAACACCATTAAACAAACAATATGAAAAAGAACAAAGTATGCCTGTTGTTCATCGCTTTTCTTATGATTATTTCTTGCGATGACAATGATGATGGTAAGTATGCAGATTATTTAGTGGCAAGACCATTAAAGATTAGCATCACCGAATTTAAAGATGGCGTGGACATAATTGCCCCACGACCTATTGACCTATCTGGGAAGATATATGCCTATAAAGATTATGTTTTTGTAAACGACAAGGCTAAGGGAGTGCATGTTATTGATAACAGCAATCCGGAATCCCCCAAGAAAATATCCTTTATCAAAATTGCCGGGAATGTGGATATCTCCGTCAAAGACGATTATCTCTATGCGGATAGTCTTATGGACCTTGTAGTGCTCGACATTTCCGACATTTCCAATATTAGTGTAGTAAATAGGTTGGAAAATGTGCTTAGAAACAACGTATTTTTTCCGTTTGACGCCGATTTTTTTGAATATGGGGAGATAGATCATCAAAACGAGATCATTGTTGGGTGGGAAACCACCACCGAACGTAGATTGATAAGCGAATTTGATGAACGTTTCAATACCATTGATTTTGCACTGGCCGAAGCTGCTGGTGACAACGCAGTAGGTCAAGGCGGATCCTTGGCCAGATTTAAGATCGTTGATGATTTTCTGTATGCCGTGGATAGCCATAACATCAACGTATTCAATATCCAAGATTTGGAGAACCCGGAAGATTTGGAAGACGTTTATGCAGGTTTTGATATAGAGACTATCTTTAATAGAGGGCAACATCTATTTTTAGGAAGTATGCGGGGAATGTATATCTATGATATCTCCTCTCCGGCCACGCCTACTTTTGTTTCGGAATTTCAACACGGTACTGCTTGCGACCCTGTTGTGGTAGATGGGGACTATGCCTATGTTACCCTTCGTGGGGGCAATAATTGTGGAGCTACCGAAAGTGGCTTGTTCATTGTAGACATTTCGGAGATTACCAATCCGGTTCTGGCAGAGACCTACCCTATGGACGAACCCTACGGCTTAGGTATAAAAGACGAAAAGCTTTTTGTATGCGATGGAGCCTCCGGACTAAAGGTTTATGATAAAACCGATATTGAAAACCTAACATCACTTAATCATTTTGAAGATATAGTAACTTTTGATGTAATCCCCATGGAGGAGAATCTTTTGATGGTTGGGGACGAGGTCTTGTATCAATATAAATATTTGGACAGTTCAATCCAGTTAATCAGTACGCTACCATTGGATTAATTTACACCTTAAATAGATTAAAACGTCCGCTATACACGGGCGTTTTTTTTATTGATAACACAATCATAAAATGTTAAATAAAAAAATTGACATACTTTTGTGACCTTAAAGAATTCATTGATGGCAAAGAATTTAGTAATTGTAGAGTCTCCTGCAAAAGCAAAAACGATAGAGAAATTTTTAGGTAAGGATTACAAGGTAGAGTCCAGTTTTGGGCACATAGCAGACCTTCCTTCCAAAGAATTGGGCGTAGACGTAGAGAATGATTTTAAGCCAAAATATATTGTTGATAAAGAGAAAAAAGCTCTTGTTAAAAAACTGAGGGATTTGGCCGCCAAGGCAGAAACTATATGGCTGGCAAGTGATGAGGATAGAGAAGGGGAGGCTATTTCTTGGCATTTGGTGGAAGAGTTAAAATTGGATAAGGACAAGACCAAGCGCATCGTATTTAATTCAATTACTAAATCTGCAGTTCAACACGCCATTGAAAACCCTAGGGATATCAATTACAATCTTGTAAATGCACAACAAGCAAGAAGGGTATTGGATAGGCTGGTGGGCTATGAGCTGTCTCCTGTACTATGGAAAAAGATAAAACCCGGATTGTCTGCAGGTAGGGTACAATCCGTAGCAGTGCGGTTAATAGTAGAAAGAGAACGCGATATTGACGTTTTTAAACCCGAAGCATCCTATAGGGTGGTTGCACAGTTTAAGACCGCCAATGGCGCAGTTTTCTCGGCAAAATTGAATAAAACATTTTCGCAGAAGCATGAGGCCGAAGAGTTCCTGAAGAAGAATATCGGAGCCAATTTTTCCGTTGCGGCCCTGGATAAAAAACCGGCCAAAAAATCTCCCGCCGCACCGTTCACAACTTCTACGCTACAGCAAGAAGCTTCAAGAAAACTTTATTTTTCAGTGGGCAGAACCATGCAAGTTGCCCAACGGTTATATGAGGCCGGATTGATTACCTATATGAGGACCGATAGTGTTAACCTATCTCCGGAGGCCTTAAATGCGGCAAAAGAAGCTATAATTGAAAATTATGGGGACTCCTATAGTAAAGTCAGAAATTTTAAAGGAAAGGCCAAGGGGGCACAGGAGGCCCATGAGGCGGTACGTCCTACCGATATGAAAAGGCAGTCACCATCCTTGGAACGCGACCAGTCCAAATTGTATGAATTAATATGGAAACGTACGCTGGCCTCACAAATGAGTGATGCCGAATTGGAACGTACCAACGTAAAGATAAAAGCGAACACCCATGGCGAAGCGTTTAGTGCCAATGGAGAAGTTATAAAATTTGATGGTTTCCTTAAAGTATACATGGAAGGTAAGGATGAGGAAGATTCTGTGGAAGAGGAGGAAGGAAGACTTCCGGCCATGAAAATGAACGATACACTCCATAATAACTTTATTACCGCCACAGAACGTTTCTCAAGACCACCTTATAGATATACGGAAGCATCCTTGGTAAAGAAATTGGAAGAGCTCGGTATAGGAAGACCATCTACATATGCCCCTACCATCTCCACGATACAGAATAGGGGGTATATAGAAAAAGGAACGGTAGAAGGGTCGCAAAGAAAATATGTGCAACTGCTACTACAATCCAACGAAGTATCTGAAAAGAATTTAACGGAAATGGTAGGTTCCGACAAAGGAAAACTTGTACCTACAGATATAGGTATGATTGTAAACGACTTTTTGGTGAGTCATTTTGCCAACATTCTCGATTATAATTTTACGGCCAAAGTAGAGGGAGATTTTGATGAAATTGCTGCTGGCGATGAGGACTGGCAAAAAATGATGAAGGACTTCTATAAAGAATTTCATCCTACAGTTGTAGATGTGGAAGAGAATGCCGTTAGGGCCAGTGGCGAACGTGTACTTGGAAGCGATCCCAAAACAGGCAGACAGGTAGCGGTGCGTTTGGGAAGATTTGGCCCCATGGTACAAGTGGGTACAGTAGAAGAAGAGGAAAAACCGCTCTTTGCAAGCCTGTTACCCGATCAGTCTTTAAACACCATCACTTTTGAGGAGGCTATGGATCTTTTTAAACTTCCCCGAAAACTAGGTGTTTATGAGGGCGAAGAAATAGAGGCCAATGTAGGACGTTTTGGACCCTATGTAAGATTTGGTAAAAAGTTTGTCTCCATGGGTAAAGGAGACAGCGCCATGGATATAGATTTGGATAGGGCCATAGAACTTATTAAGGAGAAACAACGGGCAGATGCCCCCATCAGTAATTATGAGGGTAAGGATGTTAGCAAAGGCGTAGGTAGGTTTGGACCTTTCATTAAATGGAACGGCATATTCATCAACGTGAACAAAAAATACGATTTTGACAATCTTTCCCAAGATGATATTGTTGAATTGATCGAGACGAAAAAACAGAAAGAGATCGACAAACTTGTTCAGGATTGGCCAGAAGAAGGCATACGCATAGAGAAGGCCAGATGGGGTAGGCATACCATAATTAAGGGGAAAATCAAGGTTGAACTATCAAAAGATGTGGATGCTACCAAGGTGTCGCTAGAAAATGCAAAAGAACTTATTGCAAAGAAAACACCAAAGAAAAAGGCAAAAGCAAAACCCAAGGCCAAAAAATAATCGGCCATCACAGTATTTTTTTTAAGAATGTTGTTTTAGGAAGTTTGGAAAAGTTATTTTTACATAATAATGTGCAAAAGGACAGCACAAAAATAACTGACAAACCTTGTAAAGGTCCCAAAAATGGCATTTGACTTTTTAGTTCCTGTAGCGGATAAAGTATTGGCCCATTGCGAACTGCTTCCGCCCCAGTCACTCGGAAAGAACATACACAAACACTCTGCTAGAAAAGGATTGCCCGTACTTGCAAATGCTTCCATTGCAATTATGGGAGTAAACGAGTCTCGCAACGCTTTTGAAAAGAAAAAAGAGCGCTTGGATATTTCCCAGATTAGAATACAACTGTACAAACTATTGTTGGGAAATTGGAATTCCACTATTGTGGATATGGGCGATATTGAAGAAGGAGAAACGGTAGAGGACACCTATTTTGTTGTAAAGGAAATTGTTGCAGGTCTTTTGGAAGAGAATATTGTACCCGTTATCATTGGTGCAACACAAGATATTACCTACCCAAGTTATAGGGCCTTTGATGGTATAAAGGATATGATAAACCTGGTTGCCGTGGATAGCAGGTTCGATTTTGGCGCGGATGAAGAACTAATTTCGTCCAGTTCCTATATGAGCAAAATTATTACGGACAAGCCCAATAACCTTTTTAATTTTTCCAATATTGGATATCAAAGTTATTTCAATGCCCAAGAGGAGGTGGATTTGATGGAGCGTCTTTTTTTTGATGCCTATCGGTTGGGCGAGATCGTTTCGGATATTTCTTCGGTAGAACCCATTCTTAGAAGTGCCCATATCGTAAGTGTCGATGCCCGGGCCATTAGGGCCGGGGAGGTAGGCATGTCCGATAATTTTTCCCCCAACGGCTTTAACGGAAGGGAAATTTGTGCCATATCCAGATATGCAGGAATAAGTGATAATGTATCGGTTTTTGGCATTTACGAAAGTGAAAATACCGTGCAATCCTTCCAACTTATGGCCCAGATTATCTGGTATTTTATAGAAGGTTTCAACTTCCGGGTGGACGAATCCCCACAAGAGCAAAATAAGGGTTTTGTAAAGTTCATGGTTCCTACTGAAGACGAGGAACTTATCTTTTACAAAAGCGATCTTACAGATAGATGGTGGGTAGAAGTACCCTCTATTTTAACTTCACATACTAAAACCAATTCACCTGCGTTATTACCATGCACCGAAGGGGATTATTTGGACGCATGTAATCAGAATATTCCAGAAAGGTGGTTTAAGGCCTATAAGAAAGGCTTTACATGATCAAAAATATTTTTAACGCATAAATAGTTTTATACAATAAATTGCTTAAAAAGTAGTTTTAGAAAGTAATAATTGTGTTTGCAATTTATGATCTTAATCGAAATTAACCTATAAGTATGAAGAAGCTATTGTTATTATCTATAGCATTTGTTTTTTTACTCACAAGTTGTGGGTCCAAAACAAAAGGAGAACTAGTCGGGGCCAAAGGCAAAAAGTGGTATCCCGAGAAACCATATGGAATGGAATTAATCCCACGTGGATCTTTTATCATGGGTAAAAGTGAAGAGGATATGGCACAGGTTTTGAACGCTCCTACCAAGACAGTAACGGTGCGTTCTTTTTATATGGACGATACCGAAATTACAAACAGCGAATATCGTCAGTTTGTAGAGTGGGTAAAAGATTCTATTACCAGAACCAAATTGGCCATCCTTGCAGACGAGTTAGGACTAGGTCCAGAAGATGAAGGAATTGGAGAGTATGCTTTTAAAGATGCCGATACTACCAAAGCCTCGGTTTATGATAAGTACATGTTGGATAATTATTCTGGCATGGGAGAGACCGGCTACGAGGGTAGGGCGCTTAACAAAGACGAAGAATTAATTTGGGACACATCGGATTATCCGGATGAGTACTATGCCGAGGTTATGGATTCTTTGTACATCCCAGAAGAGGAATCGTACAACGGCCAACGAACTATAGACGTTACCCAATTAAAATATTCTTACAGTTGGATGGATATTGAAGCAGCTGCAAGATCTAGATCGGGCAGAAGAAAAGATTTTATCCGTCAGGAGCAATTGGAGATTTACCCAGATACCACGGTTTGGATCAGGGATTTTGAATACTCCTATAACGAACCAATGCACAACGATTATTTTTGGCACGATGCCTATAGCGAATATCCTGTAGTGGGTGTCTCTTGGCAACAAGCAAAAGCTTTCTGTAACTGGAGGACCAAGTTTAAGAACGATGATCAGAAAGACAGAGGTAAACAATTTGTAAATCAATTTAGGTTACCTACGGAAGCAGAATGGGAATATGCCGCCCGAGGTGGTATTGAAGGAGGTAGCTATCCTTGGGGTGGTCCTTATGTAATAAGTGACACTGGTTGCTTTATGGCAAACTTTAAACCACAACGTGGCGATTATGCAGCAGATGCGGCCTTGTATACCGTAGAAGCCAAGTCCTATGAACCCAATGATTACAACTTATATAATATGGCAGGAAACGTATCGGAATGGACAAATTCTACCTACGATCCAAGTGCTTATGACTATGTTTCCACAATGAATCCCAATGGGAGCGATAGCAACCAAAATGCCCGTAGGGTAATTCGCGGAGGATCTTGGAAAGACGTTGCTTATTTCTTACAAGTAAGTACCAGGGATTATGAATATAAAGATTCTGCCCGTAGCTATATCGGTTTTAGAACGGTACAAGATTACATGGGAGAAGAAGATTCAACACAATAAAAAAAAGTAGTTACGCAAACCTTATTTAAACGAAAACCAAATACTTATTATTAACATTAAACTTTAAATTAAATTTAGAATTATGGCACAGTCAAAATCAACAAAAAAACTATTCAACATGGCCTATGGCCTTGGTGCATCCGTAGTAATTATAGGTGCATTGTTTAAAATTCTTCACTGGGAGTTTGGACCACTTACAGGTGGACTTTTACTAGCAGTTGGTCTTATTACAGAAGCACTTATTTTTGCGATCAGTGCATTTGAACCAGTAGATGATGAATATGATTGGTCTTTAGTATATCCAGAATTGAGTGGTGGACAATCCAATGGTAAAAATGCAGCTGCCGAAGCTAAGGAAGCCGAAGGTATCCTTTCAAGAAAGTTGGATGAATTACTAAAAGAAGCCAATATAGATGCCCAATTATTCGATAGCTTAGGTAACAGCATTAGAAATTTTGAAGGTGCTGCCAAAGGAATCGCTCCTACAGCCGATGCCATTGAACATACCAAGAAATACTCAGAAGAGTTATCACAAGCAGCTTCTCAGATGGAATCTTTGAACAGTCTTTATAAGGTACAATTAGAAAGCGCAAGCAGACAAGCTTCTATCAACGAGGAAGTTGTTCAGAATGCCGGTGCTCTTAAAGATCAGATGGAATCCTTAGCTACTAACCTTTCTTCCTTGAATGGAGTTTACGGTGGTATGTTAACTGCAATGAACAGAAACTAATTAGATTAGTGGACCAAACCCAAATCAAAGTAACAATTAAATCTAATTAGAAAACATGGCAGGAGGAAAGCTATCACCACGTCAGAAGATGATCAACTTAATGTATTTGATCTTCATCGCTATGCTGGCGTTAAATATGAGTAAAGAAGTTCTATCCGCTTTCGGTCTTTTGAACGAAAAGTTAGAAGCTTCTAATATAAAGGCCGATCAGAACAATCTAGCGTTCTTAGGCGGCTTGGAAACCAAAGCGTCTGAAAACGCAGAGAAATATAGTAAGCTCTACGAAAAAGCTACCAAGATAAAAGACTTATCACAAGAGTATTATTCATACTTGGAAGGTCTTAAGAAGAAGATGAAGGAAGGTTTGGAAGACCCAACGGAATATGAGGTCATGGACAAAACCGATTTCTTGGATCAACGATTTTTCCAAGGAGATAACCTAAGTAAAGAAGGTAAGGAATTCATGAAAAGGATCAATGACTACCGTACTCAGGTTGCAACAATCCTTTCCGATGAGCAATTTAAAGAGGTAAGAACCTCGGCCAACGCTAGGTTTGAAACCGGCGATAAGGACGGTAAGGTTACCAACCGAGACGGAAACAGATTAGATTGGTTAAACTACCATTTCGAAGGGTTTCCTTTAGTTGCCTCGCTTACCAAGATCACACAGATCCAGGCCGACGTTAAGTCTACCGAACAAGATGCGCTTAAAGCCATGTTGGAAGATCAGCTTACAGGTGAAATATCACTTTCTAACTTCCAAACCTTATTAGATCAGAAGAAATCTGTATTCTATGCAGGTGAGAAGTTCGATGGAAGCATTGTTCTAGGTAAAACCGATAAGTCCTCAAAGCCAGTACGTGCTGAGTTGACTCTTGACGGTAGAAAATTGACGCAAGACAGAGATTATGCCCTTGAATCTGGTGGTGTAAAAATGTTGATCAGCGCTGGTAGTGCTGGTGACCATGAATTGAAAGGTAAGTTGTTTTACATGCAAGACGGGGAAGAAATCCCAGTAGACGTAAACAACGTATTCTCTACGATCAATAAACCAAATGCAGCCGTTATTGCTGCTGATAAAATGAACGTGGTTTATCGTGGAGTTGCCAACCCAATGACAATTTCTATACCAGGCATCCCTGATAATAAAGTAACTGCTTCCGCTCCTGGTCTTACCAAGAGAAGTGGTAGTAAGTATATCATGAATCCAGGAAAAGGTAGAACTATAAAGATTGTAGCTTCTGGTGTGTTACCAGATGGACAACGTATCTCTACCCCAGCAGAATTTAGGATCAAAGATATCCCTAGACCTGCAGGATCTATTAGAGGAGAAACAGGAAGTGCTAAAATGCCAAGAAGAAACTTGGAAATTGCCACTGTTGGTGCGCTATTGGAAGATTTTGATTTTGACCTTAACCTAGCAGTTAGCGGCTTTAAATTTAAAGTGCCAGGACAGCCTACAGTTAACGTTAGAGGAGGAAAACTAGATAGTAGGGCCAAGTCTGCCTTAAAAAGAGCAAGACGTGGAGATGCCCTACAGATTTTTGACATAGAAGCTTATATTACCAACAACAGGACATATAAATTAAAGAAAGTATCTCCTGTAATTGTTGAGATTACAAACTAGTAAGTAAACTAAATTTATGAAATTCGCCATGACGGATAGTTTGTAACCAAATGATTCTTAATGGCGAATTACATTTGACGTATTAAAATAAATTTTAACAAATGAATTGGAAGAATGTTTTATTAATAGGAGCTGTAACACTGTTACCCATTTCCATGATGGCCCAGGCAAATATTTTGAATGCCAAAAGGCCCGAGGAAATTGGAAAAAAAACAGAAGCGCAGAAAGCACTGGATAATGATGCTCCATTAGAATATGGTTACGTAGACGATAGGGATATCCTTTGGTCCAAGACCATATGGGAGGTTATTGACCTGGACGAGCGTGTTAATTTTCCATTGTATTATCCAATAGATACCGTAGATATTGGTGCCGACAGACGGTCTCTTTATGATGTTCTATTGAAGAATATCAAAAATGGAAAACTTAAAGATGTATATGTGGACTCTTATTTCACTGAGAAGAGAGAATTTAGTGATCTAGAAGCCACCTTGAAGAAGACAGATACCACAGATTACGGCTACGAACAGTACAATGCCGGTGAGGAAATTTCTCCTGAATATATTAACCAGAGAGAACTTACCGCGGCCGACTTGGAAGAATACCTCATAAAAGGAATGTGGTATTTTGACAAACGTCAAGGAGAGCTTAAGTACCGTTTATTGGGTATTGCCCCAGTTGCGCCAGACGTTAACTTCATTGATAACGACAATATGGATGCGGATGAAGCCAAAGTTGCCCTTTTCTGGGTATGGTTTCCGGGAGCTAGGCAGATATTACACGATGCCAAAGTTTTTAACCAGCGCAATTCTGCCCAACCCATTTCCTTTGATATGCTCTTGAATGCAAGACGGTTCAACGCTACTATTTACAAGGAAGATAACATTCACGGTGACCGTCGGGTTAAGGATTATGTGGCAGATAACGCCCTTTTCCAATTACTCGAGGCCAAACGTATTAAAGAAACTATCCGAGATAGGGAACAAGATATGTGGGCGTATTAGGTCTGTAGAATAATATTCCAATTCAATTCATAAAATGAAAGAGAGGTTGTCGAAAGGCAACCTCTCTTTTTATTCCCAAAAGTCAGTACCCATACCACGGATTTTTTAAAGATTATATACCTTTAACCCATGCAAGATTATTTAATCGTTGGGTTGGGATTGGCGGGCATTTCTTTCTGCGAGGTTCTGGAAAAAAACCAAAAGACCTTCACCGTAATAAACAATGACTCCCAGAAGGCTTCCCAAGTGGCCGGGGGGTTGTATAACCCGGTGATCTTAAAACGGTTTACATTGGCTTGGAAGGCAAAAGAACAACTGACCATGGCCTTTCCGTTCTATGCCGACTTAGAAAAAAAACTATCGGTAACCTTGGATTCTAGAATACCGGTCTACAGAAGGTTTGCCTCCGTTGAAGAACAAAATCTTTGGTTCGAAGCTGCTGACAGACCACAACTAGGACCCTACCTATCTACCAAAATTGTGCAAAACATAAATGCTGCAATCGATGCACCGCATGGCTATGGCGAAGTATTGCAAACAGGTCGTGTGAACACCAAAAAACTGATTTTTGAGTATGCCAATTATTTAAGAAGTAAGAACGTTTTGCAAGAAGAAGCTTTTGATTTTGAGGCACTACAAATGAAGGGAAATGCAATACGTTACAAGTCGCTAAAAGCCAAACATTTGGTTTTTGCGATGGGATTTGGTCTGGGAAAAGATCCATATTTCAACTATTTACCATTGAATGGAACAAAAGGCGAATTATTGACCGTTAAAATACCCAACCTAAGGGAAAGTAATATTATTAAATCCGGGGTGTTCATCATACCTCTTGGGAATGATCTTTACAGTGTCGGCGCAACCTACAAATGGAAAGACAAGACAAATATTCCCACGGAAGACGCCAAATCAGAGCTTTTGGAGAAGTTAGCATCTTTTTTAAAAGTGGATTATGAAGTTGTAAGCCATGTGGCCGGTATACGCCCAACGGTAAGCGACAGAAGACCTTTGGTAGGAAGGCATCCAGAACACCAAAATTTGTATGTCCTTAACGGATTGGGCTCTAGAGGGGTAATGATTGCTCCCTATGCCGCCAAACAACTATACCACTTCATAGAACAAGGAGCGCAACTAGATCCGGAAATGGATATTGCACGTTTTACAAATAAGCACTTTTTACCTCATAAATAATCTTCGGCCCATAACAGTGTTATAACTCCTTTTTTGCCTAGAAAATGCGCCCCACCAATTTTCATCCCCAAATAGGATGCTTCCATATGCGTTTTTTACTTTAGCGCCGGAAGGGCACTTAGTTTTACCAGCAAAGAAATACCATTCTTAAACTAAGTATGCTCTATGAGAATTTTCGTTTTACCCTTTTTTTTGATAACCGTGATGACGGTTTACGGACAAGAAACTTTTGCCCCGCCACAGACAGCTGCGGAAGTATTGGTTGGCCGGGCTATCAGAACTATTAAAATTGATGGTAAACTGAATGAAGCCGATTGGGAAAATGCAGTAATCACTGATGATTTTTTTAGAAGGGAACCAAGACAGGGTGGGGATTATAAGTACAAGACCGAAGTACGTTTTCTATACGATAACAAAAATTTATATGTAGGGGCGTTCTGTAGTGATTCTATAGGGATAAAGGGTATTAGGGTCCAAGACCTTAGACGCGATTTTACATGGGGGGAAAATGATATCATCGGTATCGCATTGGATCCACAGAACCTGAAACAATACGCAGTAGGGTTTCAAACCACACCGTATGGCAACCAGCGCGATTTTCAAAATTTCAATGGCGATTCCTTTGATATAGGATGGAACACCCTATGGCGTGTACGTACGCATAAAACAGCAACAGGATATTATGCGGAATTTGCCATCCCATTTAAGTCCTTGCGGTATGATTTGCCGGAAAAGGGAAAGGCTATAAGTTGGGGGATGACCCTTGTTCGCTACGCTCGACGAGATATTGAGGAAACTACTTTTCCGGCTATACCACAGTCGTTTACACCCTATAGAATGACCTATGCGGCAAAGTTAATAGGCATAGAACTCCCACCGCCAGCAGCGAACATACGGGTAGAACCCTATGCACTTTATCAATATGACGAAAGCAAAAGTGGCAATGGCACTTTAGATTCGTCCAATGATTTAAAAATGGGTGTAGATGTTAAATGGGCAATTACCCCAAAAGCAGTTGTTGATTTAACTGTGAACACTGATTTTGCCCAGGCAGATGTGGACAGAGCGGTAAACAACTTGGAGCGCTTTAATATTTTTTTTCCGGAACAAAGACAGTTCTTCTTAGAAAATTCTGGGATTTGGGCGGGTGCCAATAACTCATCAATAACTCCTTTTTTTAGTAGGAGGATAGGATTACAAGGCGAATTTAATGCTACACCTGCACCGATAGATGTAGGTGCCAGATACACTGAACGGAATGAAAAGAGGGCCATAGCTGGGTTGTACGTGCATCAACGCGAAGCAGATAATGCCCAGGCTGCTAATTTCTCCGTATTCCGATATCAACAGAATTATGGCAAAGAAAATAATGTTGGTGTTATGCTAACCCATAGATTGGATGAAAAAAGTAATGCTCTAGGCCTGGAAAACAGTAATAACACTACAATAACCATAGATGGTTTGGTACGCCCTAAAAGTGAATGGGGCATCAGTTATTTGGCTTCTGTGGCCACGGATGAGGTAACCGGAGATACCGGTTATGCCGCAAGACTTGCAGTGAACAACAATAGTAATAAGTTTAGTTTTGAATGGCTTACGGAGTTTATTGATGAGAAGTATAACCCCAGAATAGGATTTGTTCGCCAAAATAATATTGTAAGTCATAATCCCGGCGGATTTTATATCTGGCGCCCCAAAAAGGCAGATTGGATAAGACAATGGGATCCGGGAGTGTTCGTAAACTACAATCACGATGCCACCGGGACTCTGGAATTTCAACAGGCCAGCCTTTACATCTTTCCAGTATTTACATGGTTTAAAGACAACAGCTTTATCGAACTTTCCACCACGCCTACGTGGCAGAATATTAATTTTAATTTTGCACCTCTTGGACTGCAGATAGAGCAGGGAAGATATTTCTATAATCGATATCGCTTTAGATATCGAACGGATCGCTCTAAAAAATGGTCTGCCTCCATAGGAGCCGATTTTGGAAAGTTCTACGATGGGCAAAGAAATACCTATACGGCCGGAATTAGGTATGCCCCCATTCCCCATATAGCATTAACGGGTGATTATGAACATAACAATCTAAACAGCATAGGAATCAATTCCCAAGACTTGGAGACCGATTTGTATACGGCAAGCCTAAGATTGGCCCTAAACCCAAGAGCACAGCTCTCCACATTTTATCAGTTCAATTCTTTTGATGATCAGGGCAGATGGAATGTACGCCTTGGCTGGGAATATTCCCCATTGTCTTTTATTTATTTGGTTTTTAATGACTCCCAGATAAACAGCCTAGAACCAGTAATAAATAACCGGCAGTTTATTACCAAGATTACTTATCTTAAACAGTTCTAAAACAAAATGAACGGCAAATTAAAATCTACCTAAGGATGGGTCCTAAAGAAAATCATAATTTACTGGGAGGGTTAAAATGGTCCAGGTTTATGATGGTAATAACACTTATTTGGATATTAATTGCACTATTGCTTAGTTTTAAATATAGTATTTACCTTTTGTCGGTAGGTAAAGAGGTCCATTGGAGCCATCTTTTTTTATTTAATTTTAACTCCTCCGTACTGTGGATATTGCTTACCCCGCTGATTTTACTAATCACCAATATTTTGTTTGCCTCGTCATGGCAATGGTATACCATAGTATCCTTTCATTTATTGGTTGCAATGGTCCTCTTGCCAATACAGGGGTATCTTTTTTTAAGGTTGGATTACGAAACACAGAATATATTGGGCCTTTGGGGAGACCATATGAACTTTCCGCAATACCTGTCTAACTATTTTGGAGAGGTTTTGGTAGAAGGGTTTATCACTTACGTTATTTTAGTCGGATTGCTCACAGGGTATATGCTTTACTTAAGAAATAGGAAAGTCTCTGAGTTGAAGGCAAAACTAGAAGAAAATTTGGTGCAGTCCAGAATACAGAACCTTAAATATCAATTGCAACCGCACTTTCTATTTAATAGTATGCAGACCATTTCCAATTTAATCTATAAGGATGAAAAACTGGCCGATAAAGCAGTTACCAATCTAAGTGATATTCTAAGGTTTTCAATCAATCAACTGAACAATGACTTTACAGAGTTGGAAAAGGAGATCGATATTACCCAAAAGTATCTCAACTTTCAAAAACTTAGATTCGGTAATAAGATTAAATATTCGTTACAAGTTGAAGACGGATTAAGTTTGGTCCTCATCCCGGCTTTGTTGTTACAACCTTTGGTAGAAAATTCTATCAAACATGGATTTGCAAAGACAGGAAGACCAATGAAGATAAGAATAGAAATTAAGGCTACCGAAAAAACCTTGGTTTTGGCCGTTTTGGATGACGGGCCAGGTTTCAATATGGACGCTAAAAATACGATATTGGGTACTGGGCTTAACAACCTAAAAAACAGATTGGGTTATTTTTATAACAAAGATTTTGATTTAACTATTAAAGACCTTCATCCGGGTGCCAGTGTACAGATTACCATTCCTAAAAAACTAAGAGATGACTAGCTATACGGTATTGGTGGCGGATGATGAGGCACTTACCAGGGAAAGGATAGTGGCTCAGTTGAAAAAGTATCCAAACTTTAGGGTGGTGGCGCAAACCTCCAACGGTATGGAAACGTTAAAGGCCATTAAGTCCTATAAGCCCGATGTAGTGCTTTTGGACATAGAGATGCCCGTATTGAACGGTTTCGAAATCTTAAAGATCCTAACTCCGGCGGACTATCATATTTTGGTTTTTATTACCGCCCACGGCCAATATGCCATCAAAGCTTTTGAGCAGGAGGCCTTGGATTATTTACTGAAACCTTTTGATGATGTTAGGTTTGCCAAGTTGGTGAAGCGAATGCTCAAACATTTGGGTAAAGTGCAAATACCAGAGAATAAATATGTGCTGGCCAAGGATGGAAAGGAAGTACACCGCATACCATTGGCAGAAATCATTTATATAAAATCTGCCCTAAACTACGTTCTAATTTGCTTAAAAGACAAAGTGGTAAAAAAGAGAACTTCCCTTACTGCCATTCAAACCGAATTGGACCATCAGTTTTCTAGAATACATAGGAAGTACATAATCAATGAGTTGCAAATTCTCAAAATGAAGCACATTTGTCATGGAGATTATCTCTTTACCATGTCTAACTCCAAAAGCATCCCATCGTCTAAGTCGTATCGCGAGACGGTGAAACAACTCATCGGCTAAGCGTTCGTACCTAAATAAGATCATTTTATCCCACATAACCCATGTTTCCTCTATTTGCGGAGTAAATTGGAGAAACCCTAATTACTGAAATAATGAAAAACTCTAGAAGAGCCTTCATGAAAAACACGGTTGGCATGTCCTCCATATTCTTATTTCCCACCTATCAATTATTGGGCAACTCGCCAGTAGCCATTTTAAAAGGACTTGATCCGGAAATGGTACAAGAATTTGTACGAATCGCCCATTCCGATTTTAGTGTAGTGAAAACCATGTTGGAAAAAACGCCAACGCTTTTAAATGCCTCGTGGGACTGGGGAAACGGCGATTTTGAGACTGCCATGGGTGCCGCTGCCCATATGGGGTTGCATGAGGTTGTATCCTATTTGATGAGCAAAGGTTGTGCCCTAGATATTTTTGCCCTTAGCTTTTTGGGAAAAACAACCTTGGTAATAAATCTAATAGAAGCTTATCCACAATTGCTTAATGCTGTTGGTCCCCATGGGCTCACCTTGCTTCACCATACCAAAAAAGGAGGTGATAATGCCAAAGATCTACATGCCTATTTGTTAGAAAAAGGGCTAACCCAAACCATATTAAAGAATCGGTTCAAAGAAATATAATAGCGGCATAAAGGCCTATCTTGTAGTTATCCCCTCTTTGGATGCTGCGGGATCGTACTTAAAGAAAAAGTTGATCCAAATATTCCGAGATAGCCTAATGATAATGGGCAAAGAAAAAACCATGGTAACAACAATGGCGATGAAAGTATGTACCAAGGAGGCTCCGATGACCAAAAATGCGATCACAAACGCTGCCGAAGCAAAGATGATACCTACTGGATAACTTACATACATGGAGCCGTAAAAGAAGGATGGCTCTATCTTGTATTTTGTGTTACAATGAGAGCATCTTTCGTGCATTTTGAAAATATTGCTCAAATGGTATGGGTTTTTATCCCTGTACATGCTTTCCATTTGACATTTGGGACAAGTTCCTGTTAAAATACTGTACAGTTTGTTTCCTTTTTTTAACATTTGCAAAATGTTTATGCAAAATTATGGTTTTGCGCTGTTTTTCATTGTAACATAGGTCACAAATTATGCTTAATATCCACAATCTTTCGGTAGCTTTCGGCGGAGAATATCTGTTTGAGGAAATTTCATTTCGCCTAAACTCGGGTGACCGTGTTGGACTTATTGGTAAAAATGGAGCGGGCAAGTCAACCTTGTTAAAACTGTTGTCGAAGGAAATGGAATTCGATTCTGGGACCATTGCGATGGAAAAAGAAGTAAAAATTGGTTTCCTTAGACAAGATATTGATTTTGAGCAAGGAAGAACGGTTATGGAAGAGGCACATCAAGCCTTTGCAGAAATAAAACAGTTGGAATCGCAGTTGGAGGATATCAACCAACAACTGACCACTCGGACCGACTATGAGAGTGATAGCTATAGTCAGCTGATCGTAGATCTTAATGATCTTACCCATAGGTACGAAATTCTTGGGGGTTACAACTATCAGGGAGAATCGGAGAAAATACTTCAGGGACTCGGTTTCAAACGTCAAGATTTTAACCAAAAAACAGATACTTTTTCTGGCGGGTGGCGCATGCGTATAGAATTGGCCAAACTTTTACTGCAGAACAATGGGGTATTGCTGTTGGATGAGCCTACCAACCATTTGGATATAGAATCTATCATTTGGTTAGAGCAATTTCTCAAAAATTATACTGGTGCCGTGGTTATAGTATCACACGATAAGATGTTTTTGGATAATGTTACCAACAGAACCATAGAGATTTCACTAGGAAGGATTTACGATTATAGAAAACCCTACTCAAAGTACCTTAAACTGCGAGCCGAAATGAAGGAACAGCAGTTGAATGCCCAAAAAAACCAGGAAAAGGAAATACAACAAGCAGAACGGTTAATTGAGAAATTTAGGGCAAAATCTACCAAGGCCTCTATGGCCCAATCGCTTATTAAAAAGTTGGACAAAATAGAGCGTATAGAAGTAGACGAAGACGATAACAGCGTAATGAACCTTAGGTTCCCCATATCCATAACACCGGGAAAAGTAGTTACGGAAATAGAAGGGTTGTCTAAAAGCTATGGAAGTAACCACGTACTGCAAGACATAGACCTACTCATAGAACGCGATAGTAAAACTGCATTTGTAGGGCAAAACGGGCAGGGAAAATCTACTCTGGCCAAAATTATAGTAGGCGAATTGGACTGTGAAGGATTTGTGAAATTGGGACACAATGTTGAGATAGGTTATTTTGCTCAAAATCAGGCAGAGTATCTGGATGGAAATAAAACGATTTTGGATACTATGATCGACGCCGCCAATGAGAAAAATAGAAGCAAGGTACGCGATATTTTAGGCTCTTTTCTTTTTAGGGGAGATGATGTGGACAAATTTGTAAAAGTACTGTCAGGGGGCGAACGTAATAGGCTGGCCCTTGCCAAAATGCTCTTACAGCCCTTTAATGTCCTGGTAATGGACGAACCTACCAACCACTTGGATATTAAGTCCAAAAATGTTTTGAAACAAGCCTTGCAGCGCTTTGAGGGTACACTGATCTTGGTTTCCCATGATAGGGATTTTTTACAAGGACTCACCAATAAGGTGTATGAGTTTAAAGACCGTCGCATAAAAGAATACCTTGGGGACATAGACTACTATTTGGGCCAACGAAAAGTGGAAGATTTTAGGGCAATTGAAAAACAACAACAGATCAGCCGCAAAGTTGAGAAGGACACCTCTAGTAAAGAAATAGATTACGTAGCGCAAAAGAAGGTAAAATCACTAAAAAATAAACTTAGTGCTGTTGAAAGTAAGATTACGGCCTTGGAAAAAGATATTGCACAGATAGATCATGATCTGCTTATGAACTACGATCAGACTATTGCCAAACCCAACTTTTTTGATAGCTATCAACAGAAAAAGAAAGACTTGGAAACGTTGATGGAGCGCTGGGAAAAGATTACTTCAGACTTGGAAAAATAGCCTTATACAGGGCAATTCCGGATATTTTTGACTTGCTAAACCACAAAATATCATGGTTTCACAACAAAAACGGACACTTCATCGAGAATCTTGGTAGTTTATCAGTTATTCTATATAAATTTGTAGGGTAATTCTTTAGTATTGGATAAAGAACACATCCAAATCTTATTGTGGTATAAACCATAACTTATGAAAAAGCTATTTTTTATTTCGATTTTATGCCTGGCCATTTGCAATATGGCCTTCGCTAAGGTTCCAAGTAAAGAAAAGAAGGTATTGCTAGAGCTTTATAATAGTACCAACGGAGCCCATTGGGTAAAAAAGTGGGATCTCAAGGCATCGGTAGACAAATGGTATGGGGTGAAGGTTGAGAATAACCACATTGTGGGGATCAATCTTTTCAGAAATAATCTGATGGGCCCTATTCCTGTAGGTTTTAGCAAATTGGAACATCTTACTTCGCTTAACTTGGCATTCAATAGCCTTACCGGAGAGATTCCTAGTGATCTGGTATTGCTTACGCAATTGAAGGAACTTAGATTGGAGATGAATAGATTAAAGGGAGAACTTCCTAGCAATATAGGTGCCATGCAGAGCTTGGAAAAACTTACGGTGTTCAATAATTTTTTGGAAGGAAGAATTCCGGAAAGTATTGGTGAAATTGCAAGCTTAAAGGAGTTAAATCTTTCCAGCAATAATTTCATGGGGCGTATTCCACGTTCTATAGGCGACCTCTCTAAATTGGAAAGCCTTGGACTTTTTGAGAATGGGTTGTACGGTTCTATCCCAGCCGAATTGGGTAAGCTAGATCGATTACGGGAACTGGTATTGGCCAATAATCAATTGGGTGGAGAAATACCTGCTGAATTTGGACAATTGGCAAGCTTACAGATATTGCAAATACAGAACAACAAGTTTGATTCTTATAAAAACCTGCAGTTGATGGAATCTAAGGAATTTTTGGTTTTTGATTATGACAAAGAAGATGTAAAGGTTGATTTTAAAGACATCAATTTTAGTAAAACACGTATGGCGGACACAAAATTTGAAGATGTTGATGATGAGTAGTTAGTTATAGTTTAGTTAGTTTGGTTAAAAGGGATGCATTTTGCGTCCCTTTTTGGTTGCTGTATTTAGTAAATATTTAACATTAGTTGCACGCGCAACTAATCCCTTTTTAAGTAGCTTCGCGCTATGGAACCGAAGTACCCCATTATTGATTTTGACAATTCTATAGCACCTTGGTTGGGTAAGACCGCAAAAGTGGTGGATTATCATCTACAAGAAGCATTTCTCGGTGAAGGCTTAGACCTAAGTAAGGAGCAAATGGTTGTCCTTAAAAAACTACACCATAAAAATGGAATGAACCAGAATGAACTGGCATTCCTAACCCTAAGGGATAAATCCTCCCTGGCCCGCCTGCTCTCCAAAATGGAACGTAAAGGATATATAAGGAGAGAACAAAGTGAAACGGACAAACGCATCAATCATGTGTATTTAAGCGACTGCGGGCGCGAGGTATTTAAAAGGACCAGACCCATAATAAAAAAACTTATGTCCATAATGGAGCAGAATATTACAAAAGAAGAATCAAATCAAATGATTGCCACACTTCAGAAGATACAGTTTAACCTAACATCAAAAAAGGCATTCCTATAACCTGCGATATATGAGAAAATTAGTACTATCCATATTAGGCATTGTGTTGATCATAGCGGCGGTGTTTCTTGCAAAGAAGATTGCCGACAGCAAAACAAAACCAGCACCCAAGATTGAAAAGGTGGTTAAAATCGTTTTTGCCAAAACCGTACAGAACGGTACAGTTCCCATTATAGTTCCGGCCAATGGAAACCTTGTTGCAAAGCGTAGGGTAGAACTCTTTTCCGAAGTACAGGGTGTTTTTAGAAAAGGTAGCAAACTTTTTAAGACGGGTGAAACGTATAGGGCAGGAGAAACCATTATAAGTATAGATGCTTCTGAATATTATGCCAGCGTGCAATCTGCCAAAAGCAATCTGTACAATCTCATTACCTCCATAATGCCCGATCTACGGTTAGACTACCCAGACGTGTTCCCTAAATGGCAGACGTATCTTTCTGGTTTCGATATCAATAAGAGTACACCACCATTACCCGAAATGCCTTCGGAAAAAGAGAAGTACTTTATTTCGGGTCGGGGCATACTCACCAATTATTACAATGTTAAGAATTTGGAACAGCGTCTTTCAAAATATCGGATCGTTGCCCCCTTCAACGGGGTGTTAACCGATGCTTTGGTAACAGAGGGCAGTTTGGTAAGATCCGGACAAAAACTGGGAGAATTTATCAATACCGATGTATACGAGCTAGAAGTAGCCATTAGCAAAACCTATAGCGATCTATTAAAACTGGGCGAGACGGTAAGCTTGGTGAATTTAGAACGAACCAAGACCTACAAAGGCAAGGTGGCAAGGATTAACGGCCGTGTTGATCAGGCATCACAGACGATAAGGGCATTTATTGAAGTGAGTGATAAAAGCTTAAAAGAAGGGATGTATTTAGAGGCCAATTTAAATGCAAAAGAAGAAACCGATGCTATTGAAATAGACCGAGGGCTCTTGCTAGAGAACAACAGGGTATTTGTGGTACGAGATACAATTCTAGACCTAATTGATGTGAGACCCGTACATTTTTCCGATAAAAAAGTGGTGTTGAAAGACATCCCGGATGGGCTAACCATTGTTACAAAACCCGTGGTTGGTGCCTATGCAGGAATGTTAGTGAAAATTTATGAGGAAGAAGTTTCAAATACAGCTAAACTATGAGAAGCGTCATTGCCTATTTTATTAAGTATCATGTAGCTGTAAATGTAATTATCATTGCATTTTTCATATTTGGTATTGTTGGGGCCTTGTCATTAAAATCCTCTTTTTTCCCTTTGGTCGATTCCAAGAACATCGCTATTAACATTACGTACCCAGGTGCTTCACCCCAAGAGGTAGAAGAAGGTATTGTCCTTAAAATAGAAGATAACCTAAAAGGCTTGGAAGGGGTAGACAGGGTAACCTCTACCTCTAGGGAGAACAGCGGTACCATAGATGTGGAGATAGAGAAGGGAAGAGACATAGACTTTATGCTCTTGCAGGTTAAGAATGCCGTAGATCGTGTGCCCTCTTTCCCTACCGGTATGGAACCTTTGGTTGTTTCCAAGCGCGAGTCCATTAGGCAAACCATAAATTTTGCAATCAGTGGGGAAGATATTGATCTGGCCACGTTAAAACAGATTGGAAGGCAAATAGAAAATGATATCAGGGCCATTCCCGGAATATCACAGATAACAGTAACAGGATATCCTGATGAGGAAATAGAGATTGCAGTCAACGAGAACAATCTTTTGGCCTATGGCTTGTCTTTTGCCGAAGTATCACAAGCGGTGAGCAATGCCAATATTTTGGTTACCGGAGGTAATATAAAGACCAGTGCGGAAGAATACCTTATTAGGGCCAACAACAGATCATACTATGGCGATGAACTATCTAATTTAATTGTTAGGGCAGACCCCTCTGGCCAAACCATTCGTTTAAAAGATGTTGCCCAAATTCGGGACCGCTTCTCAGAGACTCCAAATGCATCCTATTTTGATGGTCAGCTTTCTGTGAATACCACAATTACCAGTACCAATACAGAAGATCTTATATCCTCTGCCGAAAAAGTGCGCGACTATATCGGGGTTTTTAACCAAAAGCACAACAACGTTCGGTTAAATGTGGTCAGCGATCAGTCCACTACGCTTACACAACGTACAGAACTGCTTACCGAAAATGCGATTATAGGGATGATTCTGGTATTGATATTCTTATCGCTCTTTTTAAATACGCGCTTGGCTTTTTGGGTAGCTTTTGGATTGCCCGTTGCCTTTTTGGGAATGTTTGTGTTTGCCGGATTTTTCGACGTAACCATTAATGTGCTATCCCTTTTTGGGATGATCATCGTAATTGGAATTTTGGTGGATGACGGTATTGTAATTGCCGAAAACATATATCAGCATTATGAGAAGGGAAAAACGCCCATACAAGCAGCGATCGACGGTACTATGGAAGTGATTCCCCCGATAGTATCAGCTATAATTACTACTATTTTGGCCTTCTCAATATTTCTGTTCCTAGACGGTAGAATAGGCGATTTCTTTGCCGAAGTTTCTGTAATCGTAGTGCTTACCCTTGTGGTATCCTTGGTAGAGGCCCTAATTATTTTGCCTGCGCATTTGGCCCATTCCAAGGCCCTACAGCCACAAGATGATAAACCCAAGAAGGGGCTTGGCAAAATGTTCTCCAAGCTAAGGATAATAAACAAAATAGGGGACGATACCATGTCTTGGCTGCGAGATAATATGTACGGTCCAACCTTACGGTTCGCCCTACGCTATAAATTACTCACGTTTTCCTTTTTTGTGGTAGCACTTGTACTGACTTTCGGGTCTATAGGAGGAGGCATTATCCGAACCTCATTTTTCCCCAGGATCGCCAGTGATAGAGTACAGGTAGAGCTACTGATGCCCAATGGTACCAACGAAGCTGTAACAGATTCCATCATCAGCATGATAGAGGAGAAATCCAAGATCGTAAATGGTGAATTTACAGAGAAATATTTTCAGGGATCGGAGAAAGAGCTTTTTAAGAATGTCATTAAAAGAGTGGGTCCCGGATCTTCGGCAGCTACGCTGACCATAAATTTACTCCCTGGGGAAGAACGGCCCAATGCCATAACTTCGGGTATGGTAACCAATAGACTGCGCGATGTTGTGGGCCCTGTAATAGGAGTAGAGAGCCTTATTTTTGGATCTGGCGGTAACTTCGGTGGTGATCCGGTATCCGTTTCATTACTAGGGTATAATATTGGGGAGCTGAAAGCGGCCAAAAACGAATTAAAAGCAGCGATGCTCAACAATGCTGCCCTTAAGGATGTGGCGGACAATGACCCCGCCGGTATTAAGGAAATTAGGTTAGATTTAAAAGAAAATGCCTATCTGCTTGGATTAGATCTGAGAACCGTAATGAACCAAGTACGAGCCGGATTTTTCGGCGTACAGGCCCAACGTTTTCAAAGGGGGCAAGACGAAATAAAAGTATGGGTTAGGTACGATCGTGCCAACAGATCTTCTATTACGGACTTGGATGAAATGCGTATTGTTGCACCCAATGGCAGTAGAGTACCTCTAAAAGAAATTGCAGACTATACTATTGAACGGGGAGATGTGGCGGTAAATCACCTGGACGGTCAACGCGAAATTCAGATTTCCGCTGATTTAAAGGATGACAAGACAACGAGTGCTACGGATATAATGACCGAGATAAGGACGCAGATAATGCCCGATATCCAATCACGATACCCTACGGTAAGTGCTTCCTACGAAGGGCAGAACAGAGAGGCAGGGAAACTTATAAGGTCGCTCAGATTTGTTGGGCTAAGCGTACTGGGCTTAATTTTCATCACTATCGCCTTTACTTTTCGCAGTTTTAGTCAGCCATTAATGCTCTTATTACTGGTTCCATTTAGTTTAACTGCGGTAGCATGGGGGCATTGGATCCACGATTTCCCCATTAATATATTGTCTATGCTGGGTATTATAGCCTTGATAGGGATTATGGTTAATGATGGGCTGGTACTCACAGGAAAATTCAATAGTAACCTGCGCGAAGGAATGAATTTTGATGATGCGATGTACGAGGCAGGACGCTCGCGTTTCAGGGCAATTTTTCTAACATCCATTACTACCATAGCCGGTTTGGCACCTTTAATGCTCGAAACCAGTAGACAAGCCCAATTCCTAAAACCAATGGCCATTTCCATTGCGTACGGCATAGGATTCGCCACGGTACTTACGTTACTGATGTTACCTATATTTTTAAGTTTTAGCAATAAGGTGAAAGTAAATACCAAATGGTTGGTCACTGGGAATGAGATTTCTAAGGAAGAGGTAGAACGGGCCATAAAAGAACAAAAAGAAGAGGCGTATTTACAGGGTGAAATGACGCTTACCCTTAATGGGTCCCAGAAAGTAGATCCGCAAAACAAACAAATATCCAAAGCATTAGAGGACACCGAAAAATGAGAACAACCTGCACGGCAATTATTCTTTTTTTTATAGTATTTACAGGACTTAGGGCACAAGAAAAATTACTTTCCAAAGAGGAAGCTGTAAACCTGGCATTGGAAAGCAACTTTGGGATTAAGGTGGCTAAAAACCAAGTGTTGATAGCAGATAACAATCAGGGTATTCTTAACTCTGGTTACTTGCCTACGGTAACCGGAACAGCAGGTGCCACCTACAACCGCAATGATACCAGAACGGAATTTCCAGGACAACTTTTGGATGACGGGAGCCCTAGGCCGGATATCACATTGGATAAGGCAGAAAGTCAACGTTATAGTTCCGCGGTCAATCTAAACTATACCCTGTTCGACGGCTTAGGAAGATTCTATAATTACAAACGCCTGCAAGAACAATATCAGCTTAGCGAATTGCAGGCTAGGGAAACTATAGAAAATACCGTTGTACAGCTCTTTAGCGTATATTTTGAGGTGGCCCGTTTGGAAGAGAACGAGAAAATATTCCAGCAGGCGTTAGAAATCTCCAAAGACCGGATTAAAAGGGCGGAATACGCGTTTGAGTATGGTCAGAATACAAAATTGGACATTCTAAATGCACAGGTCGATGTTACCAATGATAGTATTAACCTCTTAAACACCAAACAACAATTGGTTAATGCCAAGCGCGATCTTAACGTAGTGCTTAGTCAAGACCTAAATGAAATATATGTAGTTGATACTGTGGTCCGATTTATACCAAAACTACAGTTGGAAAGCTTTATGGCTGAAGCTAAAAACAACAATGTGGCCTTACTACAGAACGAGAAGAACTTGGCCATAAATTCTTATGACATCAAAGTAAACAGAGCTGGTTACTTACCTACATTGAATCTTACTGGGTCCTACGGTTGGAATAGAAATCAGAACGCACCCTCTGCTTTTTTGTCAGGAGCTATTTTTCCGGGTACCAATGCCAACATCAATAGCTTGTCTTTTGGAGCCAATCTAACTTGGAACCTGTTCGATGGAGGTGGAACCACGGTAAGGGTAAAGAATGCCAAAATTGCTTACGAAAATCAAGAACTGTTAAAAGAACAGGTTGCTTTGGAAGTAGATAGAGATATTTTAAACGCTATGGCCATCTACGAGAATAGGTTGAATATTTTTGAGATCCAGGAACAAAATGTGATTACCAATCAAAACAATTTTGAACGTTCCAAAGAGCAATTTCAATTGGGTAGAATTACCTCAATAGAATTTAGGCAGGCACAGATTAACCTCTTAAACGCTCAAACCAACAAAAATTTGGCCAAGTATGATGCTAAACTGGCCGAATTGCAATTGTTACAGCTTACGGGACAGTTGTTGAATGTGGATTTTTAACCCCCATGTTCCTTTGCCTTGCGAGACTTTAATTATTAGGAAATGTTATGTTGGAACAAGTTTTTCAGTGTCCTTATTGTTGGCAACAGATATCCATGCTTCTAGACACGTCCATTGCCGAACAAACATATATCGAGGATTGCGAGGTATGCTGTAATCCTATTGAACTTACCACTCGGTTTGAAAATGAGGTGCTTACCTCTCTAGAAGTGAGGAGTTTGGAGCAGTAGTGTTTAATAAAACGTGACCTTATGGCTCGCTCATGCGAAGACTGTCATAAAACACGGCTCAAAAAAACCTTTTAGTTATTTGATAATCAATGAGTAATGTTTAGGATGATAAATTTAGTTGTGGTCCACAACGGAATTTAGAAAAAATGGCCCAAATTTTGCATATTTCATAGTACCCCTACGAACTTAACCTACTAGCAAATGAAACAGTACCGTGTGCTGATCGTAGAGGATGAACCGTTGACCTGCAATGTCTATCAGTTAATCTTACAAGAACTTTCGGAGGATTCGAAAGAACTAAGATTTGACAGTGATGTATACCACAATTTTGAACCTGCACTAACCGCCATTGAGACCTCAGCCACTGGGCATCAGTGGTATGCGCTAGCTATTTTGGATTTGCGTCTAGTTTCTATTGATGGGGATACGGCCATGTATGGTAAGGAACTTGGCATAAGTCTAAGAAGGTATTCTCCCGAAACCAAAATCGTTATAATTACTTCCATAAAGGACAATTATTGTTTCTATACGTTACTTCGGAATATTAACCCGGAAGGTTTTTTGATTAAGGGCGAAATGGATTTTGTCTTATTAAAAAGTTATCTGCACGCTATTTTGGAGAACAACACGGCATATAGCAAAACCGTTGTGGATTTTCTACGTAGCGAAGTGTGTTTGGGGCTACCCATAGATCAAATCGATCGCAGCATACTGTATTACCTTTCCAAAGGAGAAAAGATAAAGGATTTACCCAATTTTTTGCCCTTATCCTTGTCTGGTATCGAAAAACGAAAAAAACGGCTGGCGGAGCTATTGGATTTGAATTCTAACGATGTATTCTCGCTTATAGCAGCGGCCAAAGAACGTGGCCTGCTATAATTTTTTGAATCTATATGGCTATATACCATACTGTTACCTTAAAGTAAGGGTTGGCCCTTACATATTGGGAGTGTTTTTTCACCCCCTTCGACACCCTTTTTTTTAGTTTCGAATTTTGGTAATGGAGCTCCTCCAATAAGAAGACCTTTTTACCGGAAATAACGACCCCCTTGTTAAAAGCACTGTAGTAATCCCGAGGTTTTCCACCTTACTACGGTCAATGAAATAACCTAAATAACATTACATTGAAGTTAAAGATTAAATCGGCATTATTGTTGCTCATATGCATACATATGATAAGTTGTCACAAGGAGAATTTAGTAGAAGATACGGAAGAGATTGCAATTACGCAGGAGACAGATTTTGAGACGGTTTCCATAGCGGAGTCCACGGCTTTTTTCAAAGAATTAAAAAACTCCAAGGCGTTTAAAGAAGGAAATGATATTGAACTAAATGTAGACCTTTCTACCATAGAACAGCTACCCATTAGTGATTCCGAGGAACAACTTAACATTATTACCGCTCAGACCAAATTTAAAAATGTAAACAGCTATGTTTTACAAATTAAAATTGATGGGGAACTGCAAACCGTATTGTTGAACGAGGTACCTACTGAAAAAGAGGCTGGCGATACCGCAGACAGGAGTAGAAGATTTACGGGCCATAGGGTTATGACCAACCTGCGCGGAACCGTGCTTAACAGTTATATGTACAAGGGAGGCAATTTACTGGGAGAGATTAGATTGCGTTCTTATGCCCTGCCAAGAAGTACCTGTATCGGAATTGCCTGTGGTATTCGTTTAAAGGAGGTGGTACTTACCGCTCCGGCACGTACTCCAAAATATGCACCGCCAAGGCCCGGCATTATGGGCATACACCAGTTTTGGAGATCTAATAACAATTATAGTTCCATGGGGCAGGCTTATGCCAATTATTATAGAAAAAAGGCACAAAAAGCCGTCTATGATAAAATAGATAGTGATGGCCTTAAAGGAAAGGAACGCTGCGTACATGAACTGTTGAATAAATATGCCAAGCACGAGACCAACTCCTTTCTTATGGAACTTTTGGAAAAATTTAGAGGAAAATCGGAGTTTGATATAGAGATCGTTTCTAAAAATGTAGTGGTAAATAGAGATCGTAATACGGGGCTAGTCAGGGAGGTTAATGGGAATACATCCCTTCCTTTAGGAAGCAGAACCATTAAGATTGAGATTAGTAGTAACCAATCAAGAAACAAATCGACATTGGATTTAGCAAGAACTATTATTCACGAGTACGTACATGCGGAAATGTTTCGAAAGTTAAATACTAGTGCTCCAACATCAGGGGACCTAGACTTTAGAGAAACCTATACACGCTATAAAAGCGGTATCTTTAGAGCAAGCCCTCAGCACAATACCATGGCGGATTTATATCTAAAGGAAATGGCGGCTACCCTTAGAAGCTTTCACCAGCAAAAGCTTCGGGCCGATTATAATTTTCTCTCGGATAATGGCAAGATTTCCATGGATCCTTTATACGATGCCCTAGCCTGGCAGGGATTAAGGAATGAGGGACTGGAGACTGAATTGTGGAATACTGTACCAGCAGGACGTAAGAGGGTATTGGAAGCAGCTCTTAGGGAACACCTGCCAGCTTTGACCAAGAGATGTCCAAATTAATAAGGTAAATTATGAAAAATTGTACTTTTCTATTGGTAGTGATGATTGGTATATTAAGTTCCGTTAAAGCTCAAAATGAAACGGCCAAGGACACTTTGTATTTTAAGTATGATGACAAGTACATCCAGACTTATCCGGAACTACCTGGGCACAATTATTTACGAGAGTATTCATATTATTCCTTTTATCTCGGAGAACGCGAAAAATTAAGAGGCTTAAAACCCAGTAAAGTATTGAATTTGAAGCGATTTATCCGTAAATCGGAGTTTTATCGAAAAGGTAAAGGAGTTAATCTGGATGACGAAGATTTTGGGAATTATCTCAGCAAACGCATTGTGTTTCTTGTAAAGAAAGACACTTTTATCCGGGTTATTCCTACTTTGGAAATAGAGTAAGGTGCTAAAAAGTAGCGCAGCAACACTTAAAAGCTTTCACCAGCAAAAGCTTCGGACCGATTATAATTTTCTTTCTAATAATGGCAAGATTTCCTTGGATCCTTTATACGATGCTTTGGCCTGGCAAGGATTAAGAGGCGAAGGGATAGAGGTTGAACTATGGCGTACAGTACCGGAAAGTAGAAAGCGCGTGCTGGAAGCAGCCCTAAGAGAAAATCTTCACACATTGACCAAGCTATGCCCAAATTAATAAAGTAAATCATGAAGAATCTTACCTTTTTGTTTTTTACAGTTTTTGTAAGCATAACAAATTCCATTCTAGGCCAAAATGATACATTCAAGGATACATTGTATTTCAAATATGACGACAAGTACATAGAAACCTTTAAAGAACAGTCTGGTCTATACTATATTAAGGAATCTACCTATGAGACATTTTACTTTTTGGAATCAGAAATACTTTATGGATTAAGACCAAAAAAAGTACTAAACCTTAAAAGATTTGTTCGAAAATCCAAATCCTATGATAAGAACAAGGGAATTAATCTTGATGAAATAAGGTTCGGCACGGACATAAGTAAATATATTATCTTTTTTATCAAAAAAAGTGCTTTTATACGAGTTGAAGCAGTGGTAGAATCAATATAATCAAATTGTACCGTTGTAAGAAGACTTAGCCTCTGATGCCGTCACTCCTGATAGCCACGGGATATTGCACAATAATTTCGGTGTTGCCAAATTTAAATACCTACATTGATTACCCTTTGTTAATTCATTACTTTTAGGATATCTCCAAAGGAGCTGAGTTATGAAGTTATCCACCATTATTCCGTCAAAAATATTTCCTATCCTCTTGGTCAACTTTATTGGCATACTTGGATATAGTATCGTTATTCCCATACTAATTTTTATTGTTGTAGATATGGGCGGAAACGGATTTATATATGGCATTTTGGGGGCCATGTATCCTTTTTTTCAGTTTATCGGAGCTCCTATACTGGGAAGTTTGTCCGATCGTATTGGAAGGAAAAAAGTGTTGGTAATAAGTCAGTTGGGCACCTTTGTGGCATGGCTGCTCTTTTTGCTGGCCTTTATGCTGCCCAAGACCGAATTGTGGTCTCAGCATACAGATTTTACGGGGAGTTATGTAATGACCTTACCCTTGATAACCATTTTTGTTGCACGCATTTTCGATGGCTTTACAGGAGGTAATGTCTCAGTCGCAAACGCTTATTTATCAGATATCTCCACAGATGAGGACAGGGATAGGAATTTTGGAAAAATGGGTGCTTCCACAAGTACTGGCTTTGTGTTGGGCCCAGCGGTGGCCGGAGTGCTGGCCTCTACCTTTTTGGGCGAAGTGTTGCCCTTGTTATTGGCAGCAGTAATTTCCCTAATCGCCATTTTTGTGATCAATACACGTCTAAAAGAGAGTAACCCCTGTGTGGTGGATACAGGACCATTAAGGACAAGTTCTTTCCGTCGTTTTTTTCAGGTAGAGCACAAAGATTGTTATTTGGATGGCGATATAGAGGCCAACCCGGAGAAAAAAGGGTGGGCAACCATCTTAAGGCAACCCGGGATTCCCTTATTGTACAGTGTGTATTTCCTTACCTTTTTGGGCTTTAGCCTTTTTTATGCAGGTTTGCCCATATATGCTAATACTGTTTTAGAATGGACCGCTATTGATTTGGGCTTATTTCTGGCATACTCTAGCGGTATAATGATTTTGGTGCAAGGGCCCGTACTTTCGGTACTCTCCAGTAGAGTCCCTAATCGATCTTTAATTTTGGTAGGTTCCCTTTTCATCGCAGGAGGCTTTGCGTTGCTTTCCATACAACAGGTTGTTCTTTTATATGTGGCCAATACGGCTTTTTCTATTGGAAATGGATTAATGTGGCCCAGTTTTTTATCACTATTGGCCCGTACAGGAAGTCCCCAGATGCAAGGTGCCATACAAGGTTATGGTAATAGTATGGGCAGTATGGCCAGTATGTTTGGACTGGTATTGGGAGGTATTCTTTTTGAACGTATCAATACTATAGTTTTTTTGATTGGCGCAATCATCTTTTTGATTATAACCCTTTTAATGTTGATTAACTTTCTTAGGGTAAAGCACAAAGTATCACCGGTCTTGGATACGATGTCCGCATAGTTGGTGGGCTATTTCTAAAAAACGTGCGTGTACAACAAAGCGCGGCCTCAATCAATTTTATAAATAACCGGATTAAAGGCTTTGGAGGCGACAATAACTTTATCGCCAACTTTTAGGTCTTTTATTTCCGCTTCTAGAGCTATAACCTTAACTACTTCGTTCTGAATGAGCACCGTTACGCTAAAAACCACCTCTTCTTGCTCTATTTTTAGCACCTCGCCCTTAAATTGGAATTTACCACTGATCTTTTCATTCACAAAGACTTCGGAAGGACTGCCTTCTTGCACCAATTCACCGTTTTCCAAGACAAAGACCCAATCCGAGAGTTTGTGGATCTCACCGATATCATGACTGACCAATATCGTAGTGAGCCCAAATTTACGATGTGCCTGCAAGATATGATCCTGGAGCTTCAGCCGAATCTTTACATCTAGGGCCGAAAGCGGTTCGTCTAACAACAATATATCGGGTTGTTGTACCAAGGCCCTTGCCAAAGCTACACGTTGTTTTTGTCCTCCCGAAAGTGTCTCTGGTTTTCGATGTTGTAAGTCTCCCAACTCCATAATGGCGATGAGTTCTGATACAATCTTATGGTCTTTATTTTTAATCAAACCAAATTCAAGATTTTGTAAAACCGTCATATTGGGAAACAAGGCATAATCTTGAAATACATAGCCAATGTTACGTTCTTGGGGTTTTAGGTTGATTTTCTTTTCGGCATCGAACCATACTTTTCCATTCACCGTAATTGTTCCTTTTTCTGGCTTTAACAAACCGGACAAGATTCTTAGCATGGAGGTTTTACCTGCACCCGATGATCCATATAGCGTAACCAGCTGCCCCGGTTTAATATGAAGGTCTAAACGGAGAGTCATATCGCCGCTAGCTGCATGCAAATCTTTTTGTATGTTGATCAAGATCATTTCCAAAAGCGTTTTATGTAGCCTCCGTTTATTAAATAGACCAAAAGAAGAATACAGAAGGTAATTACAAAAAGTATTGAGGAATAGTAGTTGGCCGCATCATAGTTCAATGCCTCCACTTCATCATAAATGGCAATTGAAGCAACTTTTGTTTTCCCGGGAATGTTTCCTCCAATCATCAGAACCACCCCAAATTCCCCAACTGTATGCGCAAAGGCAAGAACTACACCTGTAAGCAAAGAAGGTTTAATATTGGGCAGCAATACGTTTTTTAAGGTACTGAATTTGGATTTTCCCATAACATAAGCAGCTTCTTTTAAGGAAGTTGGAATCCCCGATAGCCCTGATTGAATGGGATGCACCATAAAGGGCAAACTATATATGATCGATGCAATGACCAAGCCGGGAAAGGAAAACACCAATTTAATACCTAACCAATCGTTTAACCAATTGCCAAAAGCATTGTTTGGGCTGAACGCCACCAAAAAATAAAACCCCAACACCGTAGGAGGTAAAACTAGGGGCATACTGACCAAAGTTTCAATGACTGGCTTAATACGCGATTTTGAATAGGCAAGCCAATACGCCAAAGGAATTGATAAAACCAAAAGAATAACGGTCGTTATCAAGGCCAATTTAAACGTTACAAATAGTGGGTCCCAATTCATAATTCTGAAAGCATCATCTCATTTAACTTAATTATTGCAGTAACATTCAGTTGTAATTTAAGGTTAAGTTCTATCACAGCGGCCGTACTTACAATAGCTGTAATCTCACCTGCAACGGTATTTAGCCGTACCTTGCTTAAAAGTGTCCCTTTATCTATATTTATTATACTTCCGCGTATTTTGTTCTGTACACTAATGGTATGGTTTTCGCCAGTACCAAGAATAACTTCGGTCTCTTTGAACAGCACGGAAACTTGGTTGCTCATCCGTAAATAGGTGGCCGTTTCCGGAGTCTCCACAACAATGGCTTTTAGCAAAACCTGGTCATTAATTGTTACCGAAACCACGGACAAATTGCCGCTTGTTTCTATATCGGCTATATTTCCTTGAAGCCTATTCATCTACCGAATATCCGAAATTCATCAATATCTTTTTTGCTTCTTCCGAAAAAATAAATTCGTAGAACCGCCTTGCGGCTTTATTTTTGTCTTTGCCGCGTTTAATGAGGACAATACCCTGCTCAATAGGGGTATAGGAGGAGGCGTCTAGGGCTACCCACTTTCCCTTATCCTTCATTTCTTGTGATAACACTACAGACATGGCAGTAAACCCTACTTCTGCCGCTCCAGAGGTTATAAACTGATTGGTTTGTGCAATACTTTCCCCAAAAACCAGCTTACCTTCCAATTCATCATAAATTTGGTAATGGTTCAACACTTCTGCCGAGGCAATTCCGTATGGCGCTGTTTTGGGATTGGCTAAAGCTATGTGGGAAACGGTATCATCGGAGAGCATGGCAATTGAAGGGTTAATACTATCTTTCATAGACCAAAGCACCAACTTGCCGTAGGCGTAAGTTTTTGGGGATGTTTCGGCAAGATCGCTGTTAAATATTTCCACAGGGTACTTCATATCTGCTGCAACCAGCACATCATACGGTGCGCCCTCTTTAATTTGAGCGGTAAGTTTACCCGATGAGCTAACGATCAGTGTTACATCGATACCTGTTTTTTCATAAAATTTATCGACAATTTTGGTCATGGTAAATTGCATGTTGGCCGATGTGGCAACCATAACGGTATTATTTCCTTTCCGATCGGCGCAAGCTACGGACAAGAGAACTAGGATAAGAGGTATACTCCTAAAAAGTAAGATCCTTTTCACTTTTTGATACGTATTTTGCATATTCAAAACCCGCAAATCTTTTTATTCCCCAGCAGGCATATTCTAATGATCTTGAAGCCTCATCTCCATAAAAGAAGTTGAATATTAGATTGTAATCCTTAGATTTTGCGTGTTCCAAATAGAATTTTTCGATTTTGGTATGGGTAATGCCATGAACATACCTATTTTCTTTGTTATTGCATTTATCTTGAACAAAAACCTCTTGCAGTAGGTGGTCCTTTAAGGATTTTGGATTTCCATTATTTTCCCGAAACAGGGTCCGAAAGACATATTCTTTCGCCCTGCGCACAATTAGTTCCTCCGTATAGTTTTCGCTGGTCCAATAATACGGGGTGCAAAAGTTTCTTTTTAATAAGGCGGTTATGTCAAATTTACTTGAAAAGTCGGTTGTATATAAGTTAGACCAAGCTCCCCCTACATCATCGGCAAGATTAATGACCACCTCTATTTCCCTATTTACCTTCCCTTTTACATCATTGTTGATTTTTTGCAAAGTTTCTTCGATCAGAAGTTCGGCCTGTAGTTTTTTCAGTTCCCGAATTTTTAGCAATACGTTTGCTTTGCCCATGGGGTTGTAACCGGCAATCGGTAAGACCATTTCACCTTTTTCTTTTCCTTGAAGCATAAAAAGGTACCTTTCAAATCGCTCATGGGTCCTTGGCGACTTGTAGAGGTCTTCCATCCTATCCAATATAGGTACCAGCTTAAATTTCATTACTATTGTTTTGCAAATGATTCTGAGAGTGCAGGGACTAAGTTAGCAAAAAGGAGCGCACCCCTTGTGTAGATATTTCGTTTTAATACAGAAGCGGTAACAAACTCAAAAGGTTTCGCAAAGTCTTGCGCGGTGATGGTATATTATTGTTGGGGGGTTATCATTTGGTCTTTTTGTATTCTGTTGAAGTTCCATCTTCATTTAGTCCCAGTAAGGCAACAACTTCATTGTTGCTTTTTGAGAACTGCACTCTAAAATCCTGAAATTCATTCATGATAAAAGTTGTTTGATCTACGGGGATCAACTTATACCTTGTTGCGTTTTTCCTTTGATAATAAAGGCTTCCGTCTTCTAAACTAATGTTCCTGATGCCGTAATCGCCAACATAGGTTTTTAAAGTAGATAATGCAACGCTTGCCGGTTTTCTCTTGGCTTCTAAAATCTGCAGATGCCATTGATAATATTTTTTTTGATTTAGATCCTCACTTTCGGTTTTTAGCGAATCCAAAGCTTTTATATGCGCAGCCAACAGGGCTTCCTGGGCAGAAGTTTGGATATGGGGTATTACACCCACACCTTCCCAATTGGTTCCTGTGATGGGGTTAATGGAACGTCCGGTGGGTGTCCAAACGTTAAATTTGTCGTTGGCAGCAATCCGGCCTCCAGGATGAGCGCCTCCTCCGGTACTTTCACCAATAAGGATGGCCCGTTTTAAGTGTTTTAGGTTATAAGCAAATTCCTCGGCCCCGGAAAAGGTCATTTTGCTGGTGAGAATATACAAATGTGCATCGGGGTTTTTATTTCCATCAATATAAGGTAGGGTCCAATACTGTTTATCTTGCTTGTTTTTTCGCTTGTAGATAGAATTGAGATGAACAGGTTCGTCTCCAAAAAAGTAACTCGAAATAAGTTGTACCATTTTTGGAGACCCCCCTCCATTATATCTAAGATCTATAATAATTGCCTCTGTATTACTTAAGAAATTAAGGGCAGAAATTGCAGTTTGGGCGGCATATATGGGATCTCTGAACCTCCTAAAATCTATGTAGCCAATGTTCCCCTCTAGTATTTTCACCTCTTTAAAAAAATAATTTTTCCTCTTAAGTTCTTCGATATAGTCTTGTTCAAGCCGTAAACGGTCCTCTGCACTGATCACTTTTTTTTGTTCGGCAATTCTTTGAGGCTCAAAAAGCACTCTTAAGTGCCGATCGTGGTTAAACGATTGGATATCTTTGGTAAGCATCTCGGCAAATTCTGATGGGTCTTTAACCGCCTTATATTCGCCATTCTTTAATTTGCCATCTAACAGGGCAACAATTTTATCGGCTACTTCCGGAAATATATAGTTTTCGTTGATTATTCTTCCTACGGATTTGGTGGTTTCTATTTTTTCGGATGACGTAAGTAGGTCTGGTTTTTTTTGCGCATATCCAAAATGGTGAAGGCCAATTAAATATGCGCTAATCAAAAATGTCTTGTAATTCTTCATAAGTTATTTGAGGTTTGATAAAATTTTGTTCAATATTTTTTCCAGTTGCACCAATTCGTCCTGTGTTACCCCGGTAAGCGCTTGTTCTCTATTGCTTTTGATCACCATAGGCAATTTGGACAGTACCTGGTTTCCTTTTTGGGTAATCTCAATTTTATACCTTCTACGGTCTTTAAGATTCGTTGAACGTTTCAGGTATTTTTTTTTAACCATGATGTTGATCATACGTGTCATGGAAGCATTATCCTTAAAAACCAGTTCCGCTATTTCCTTTTGGGACAGTTCTGGATAATCGTTAAGATACTGAAGTACCAACTTTTGATCAATGGTAATATCACTTACTACTTTGGATATATTTTTTTGTGAAAACTTCCTGTAGCTTTTTATTGTGCGTTCTATGGTGTAAAAAACGGTTTTTGGGGCTAGACCTAAGTTCATGTTTTGTTATTTGATACAAATATAATTGATATATCAAATAAAATACAAATTTTTACCATAATTTGCGGTTTAAACCTCCCATTAATTATCTACAAGTAAATCGCAAAACCAAAAACCCACACTACCTTCATCACCTTCTTTAGGGCTTTTATATTCTCGATACACTTTTTCTCCAATAGTAAACTTTACGGGATGGGAAAAAATTGGGCCATCAAAGCAAAAGGTATGAAACTCCCCGTTTTCGCCACAAGGATCTACATTTGACGGCAAGTCATCTAAAAAGTTCTCGTCAATCTGGCGCCCCGCGAAAGAGACATCCAACAAATCGGCATTGATACAAATGACAATAGCCTTGAAACCAAGTCGCAAAAATTCCTTTATTAGTTCTGTGGTATCTCTTTGCCATAATGGAAAGAGGCATTTGATGTTATAAGGGCTTAATTTTTCTTCGCGATAAGTACGCAGATCTTCTAGAAAAATATCACCAAAACCGCAATGGGCATATCCCTGGGATTGCATGTTTTTTACTATCCGGGTCAATTGCCCATTGTAGACTTCCATGGTAGGCTCCTCTGGCAGTTCAATAAAACTTACGGGAAGTTCAAGAGCATTTGCCTGTTTTATTAACAGATCTCTTCGGAGGCCATGCATAGAAACCCGATCATGATGCGTATTGATGGAGGTAAGTAATCTATCGACCTTAAATTTTTCATCCTTTTGCAGATGGTAAAGCGCTAACGAAGCATCTTTTCCCGAGCTCCAGTTGAAATATGTTTTGCATTTTTTGGTCACGCCTCAAGTTAGCTGCTTTTTTCTAAAATTCAAAGTTCGTGCCCCGGCGATCAAAAGCCACAAACATATCCCTATTTCACCTATTGATGCTGGTAACCCAACAATTGTGGAGAAGGTGGTTTTATGAAAGTCGGGATATAGAAAATCACCAAAAAATGTAATTAAATATCCAAAGCACCCTGCCATGAGCAGCATACCGAAAATTTTTGGAAGAAACCCCGATTTATACACCAAATACCCAAAAGGCAATAGCCATAAGCCCCAGAATATTTGGGAAATTTCTACGCCATTATTGTATAGATCTAGGTAAAACATGGTTTGTTGTTGAATTTCGGAGATATCTACATCTTTTAGGTAATTGGGTTTGCTTATCAATGTAAGTATAGAAAATTTATGCAGTATGTTCACAAAAGAAATGGGGACACTGGTTATGGCAAAAAGCACCATCAGGGCCGCACTGGTTTTGTTCACTTCATGGAGTAATTTATATAATGCCAAGGGCAGAAGTAAAAAAGCTAAAAAAGTTACTATTCCACTGATGATACCTAGCCGAAACAGCAATTCGGAGTTTATAATGTTTTCTAGGGTTTCCGAGGGACTTTCCCAAACAATCAATTGTGAAGGGATATACATAAGATTTATAATTCCACTAATAACAAGGATTAAGTAAAGTAGTCCGGCAAGTCTGGCTGTTTTATTTCTGTTGTTCATCTCTTTGGTTTTTAATAGGACGAACGGACGTGTTAGTTGTTACATGCGGTGGATTTATACCTCTAAATTCTAGCGCATTTTACCTGCTTTGGCTGATAGAAAGACCTTCATGGTTTGGAATATCTGAAATTGCAATGATCTGCGCCTTCCATAATGGTCTGCGTTCTTTCTAATGTTATTTCGGGATTAAACCCTTTATTGAATGAGAAATCCCTATTGCAAGAAAGGCATTTGCCTAGTTCTGGTACATCTAGTTTTTTATAGACTTCTGCATAACGGCATTTGGTTACATTGAAATGAAATTCATTTTCGGTCTCCTTCAGAATTTCAATAGCCAGTGCCCCTTCATCGCACCATACTTCCCGTACAAGCTGTGATAGTTCGTTGATTCCGTTTCCTTTAAATTGGCTTGCCAATTCATGGCCAGAATTTATGGCATCTTGTTCTATTATCTGGGATAGAATTTGAAGCGTACGTTCTTTTCCTATTTCTTTTATAAATCCGTTGATAATAGGAACTGCAATGGACGCCTGAATTTCCCTTTGCTTAATATGACTTATTTTTTGGTGGCTTGTTTCCTTTTCCATGAGATAACTTATGGTATCGAAAGCGGTTTTCTTCCAATGATTCTTTCCTGATCGCTTTTAGGTTTCATAAACCCAACAGCGGCAGCTGTTTTACGTTGTGATAGGTTAAACCGGTTGCAATACATTTTTTTAGTTCAGTTTCCGGAATGCTGTCATCTAGTTTAAAAACTATCGCCCTATTTCCCTCAAATTTAAATTTGTCATTATAAATGGCTTTAAAAGTAGGCACCAACTTGCTCGTACACTTAAAATACATAGCATACTGGTCTGGTTTATTCTTTTTCCAATCAATACGTATGGTACTTCCTTTTTTAGCCAAATAACTAGGTTCTCCCCATTTTAATGTTTCCTCTATGCTAACTATTTCGGCTATTTCTTTAGCCGTTTCCAAGATTAGACTTCTAAGTTGTAATATTCTGTCCCTAACCGTTTCGGGGTAATTGTCAAAAACCTTTTCAACGGCCGGGTTAGTTATTACTTCTAGGTTATTCATTGATGAAGCACTTTTATTCTACTGCTTTAAATTGTGTATTAAGATATATCTGTTTCCAGTTCCCATCTTCGTAGTTCCCCACCTTAAAATTATAAGTTGAGTCGTCTACATACTCCCACATATCCGTAACCGTCGAATCTCCATAACTGTATTTATATAGGATATTCTTTCCTTCAGAAAACACGGTCCCTTCCGTTAGTCCACCGAAGACATCAAACTCCCAAAATTTTATTTGGTCAGATTTTTTGTCAAATTGTCGTACTCCGTGATTTCTTACACCTAATTTGGTTTGTTCTTTATTAATAAACCCCTTAGAGTTAACTAGTATTATAGTGCTATCCAAAGCGTATGTAAACACTATTTCTTGTTTAAATTTACTTCCATCTCCCCAATTTCCTTCAGCTTTCCAGGTTTTTGTAACAAGATTATCAAATATAGAAAGGTCAGTGTTTTGGGCACAGGTAACCAAGGGTATCCAGAGTATTAATAAGAGTATATTATTTTTCATTTTTATTTAGTTGTATTAGACAGTTTTAGAACAAACCGCGGTTCAATATGTTTAAGTCTTTTTTTGATAAGTATCAAATTTAGCGTTTAAATTTAAGTACTATCTAAATATACATCCTTTGATCTAAATAGGATAGCTAAATAATTTGTAGGCAATAATAAAGGGCACGGTAAGCTGAAAAATAGCGGCAATTCGTTGTCCAAGCCCCATTAGATTTATATATGGGAATATCACCGCACTGGCAACCATTGCAAATATGGAGGCTATACCTAGCCAAAAAACTATTGCTGATATGGATACAAAGTGAGGAGATGATCTAAAAGTTCTGCCAAATAAAATAAATGCGGTTGGTGCCGTTATCACTGCTGGCATACCCGTTATAGCATGCAGAAACCCGCTATATGAGGTAGGGGCCAGACAACTGGAATCGCATGTAAAAATTCCACCACAAAGAACGGAAACACCAAATAACCCCATGGAGATGGTTGCGTATTTTGATGTTTTGGACGTAGAGATTAACTTAGAGATAGACCATGCCATTAACATTAAACCAATGCCGCTTAAAATTAAAACCATGTTCAGCACATAATTAAAAGGTTCTCCCGATCTGCCGAGTTCACTGACCAAATCGGTAAAATGATTATATTCTGGCTTTATATGGGCTAAAACTAATACCGATAGAACGTAAGACAGGATACATCCAATAACCAGGGCTGCAATTATTTTTTCTTTCCTCATTGTTCTTTGTTTGAGATTAC
The DNA here is from genome assembly GCF_046557915.1 of Spongiimicrobium sp. 3-5. NCBI lineage: Bacteria > Pseudomonadati > Bacteroidota > Flavobacteriia > Flavobacteriales > Flavobacteriaceae > Spongiimicrobium > Spongiimicrobium sp. 3-5. Next base: position 33,419 of record NZ_JBHEBG010000001.1, on the reverse strand, counting down.
ATCTTCGAAACTCGGAAAGAATGCGGTTAAACTACTTGACCTATGCCAAGAAATACTGCTAGGTTATCTTTTTTCTAATTCGACTTAGTGAGGAATCTGTAATTCCTATGTATGATGCCAAATACTTCAATGGTATTTTTTTAAAAAGTTCACTGTTCTTCAATAAATTTAAATAACGTTCTTCGGCCGATAAAGTGTCTCTCTCCATAATTCTTTCGAGCATCATAACATAAGACCGCTCTGTAATCTTTCTGCCCAATGAGCTGAGTATAGGATCGGAATTAAAAAGATCTTCCAACTTAGATCTTTCGGTAATATGAACAACACTTTTTTCCAAGAATTCAATGGTAAGTTTTGCTTTCTCTCCTGTATAAAAGGCCACGGGATCTAGCATCATCATATTATCAAACGAAAAACAAACAGTGAATTCATTCCCTGCCCCAGTTAGGTAATATGCCCTTGCCAACCCACTTTCAATAAATGCAACTTTATTGCAATATTTACCTTGTTCAACAAATTTTGCTTTTGCTTCAAAATTTTGTGATTCAAAAATACTTGCAAGCAATACCGCTTTTTCGTTGGGTAAATGGGTTTCAAAGTAATTTTTTAGCATCTCTCATAGGTTGTAAGAGGCAGTACGTTTGGATCTTTATTGACCTATCCAATATTTCCGAAGTTTCTTTTGTTCCACGGATAAATTTTCAACTTCTTTAATAGAGTCGCCATTTAGGGCCAAACCTACTTTAAACAAATACTCTTTTAACGGTAGTTGAGCATTTCCTGCCACGTATTTTTTAAAAAATCCATTAAGCTGACTGTGTCCAGTTATTTTTTCAATTTCTTCAAAAAGTTTATCATCTTCAAAGGCCTTGTTTGGCCCATATTTATTAAGAAGTTCAAGGACCAATTCCTGTGTGCCAAATGTGCCATTTGAAAACTCCCTTAGTTCAATGTCTAGACACAGGTTTATCAATGCTCCTTTTAGATAAACATTGTAATATTGGTCTTGCATATCCATTGAATTTATGCTTAAATCCGTAATTGCGAGTTTGTTGTTGAACTTTTGCATTTTACTATGTTTGCCTTCGATAACTTTGGTAAACTCGTTGAACGATTGTAGTCCGTTCTTTATGGGCATGTGAATGGTAAAATACTCTGTCATTCCTTCATACAACCACAAATGCTTGGAGAATTTGGGTTCATTAAAATCATAATCGGCAATTTCATAGGAATGAATCCCTAAGGGCATAAGAATATGGAAGAACTCGTGACTGGCAATTCCATATACTGTGTTTTTTATTGTTTCAATATCTAACGGTGAGTTTAGCAGGATTAGGGTAGAATTTGAATGCTCGAGACCATCAGCAAAAAAAGATTCATAATCCTTGGCAAGGGAGTGATATATAATAAAGGTATATTGGGAAACAGGCAATTTGTCTCCCAAATATTTTGATTGGTTTGTCAATAACGGTTTAATGTGTTCTGCTATTTCATTTGCAATAGGTGTGGCGGTAGTGGAGTAACAAGCCACTTTAACATTAATATTTGGTAATTTTATACTCGTGGTGTCCGGGATTGAGTACAGTATAGGGTTGTCTACCAATTGATTGTAAGACTTAGCATAGAATACATCATTAAAATGCGTGGCTTCCTTAATTGGTAAACTTGTTGCAGCAGACATCTTTTGGGTTTTTTTCACTTTTACCTGAATGGGAAATGCCTGATAGTTTCTAAAATACCCAAAAAGAGTATTGCCGTTTATTACAAAAACATCTTCTTTAAAACTTGAAGAAGCTGAATGGTAAAAGCCTTTTAAAGTAGCATCGAATTCTTCCCAATTGTCATTTACTTTGTAAGTTATTTCACTTAGGCTTTTGGCCTCGTATAACTCCCAACAATTTTCACCCAGTTTTTTATTTAATAGGATATCTCCTCTATCGTTTTTAAAAATTATTTCTTCAACGGAATTTCCATAATTCATAGCCCCATAAATTCCAGGAACAATTTTTGGAAAACAAAACTGAATTGTATCTGTAGCCAAACCTTCAACATTAAGGTTTACCGATATTTGATCGTTTTTTACCTCTGTCAAATTCAAAGAATAATCATAACTGAACGGTTTATGGACCAACGGGTTATTTTTTGTTGACACGCAACCTAACAGCATTAAAAAAGATAAAGCGTGGATTTTTAAGGGGTATCTCATTTTTGGAATGTGCTCTAATGTTTTAGTATGATTAGTTGCACGGTTTAGCTAACAATTTAGCAAAAGAAAACCGAATAGAAAATCTGAAGTGATTTTTACAGGCAGGTAAGAATCGATAATTAATTAAAAATGAAATTGGTAAATGCCTTTTTTAAATTGTTTCCGCCACTTTGTTTGATTATCATCTTTTCTGTAAAAAAATGAAGGGCGATGATGCTGCCCTACCAATAAAATACAGCCAGGTAGCCGCTCCTATAAACTTAAACCCTTCTTCGATTATTTGTACATCTACATAACCCAGTGGTACTTCTGACTGAACCAAATCGGTAAATATGGATAATCCCAGAAAAATACCGGCTGTCAAAAAAGCAAAACCTTCAATGGCAATTATCATTTTAAAATGGCGGATGAAAAGGCACCCCAAGAAAACGGCATAGGTTAGATAACAGATATTCTGGTGGACATAGCGATCGTGAATAAGGAAAAAATCATCAATGGCAAGTAATAAGGATAGCATGCCTGTTAAGAAAAATAGTTCTTTGAAGTTTTTCTTTATTACGGAGGCACTAGTAAGAATCGTGAAAAAACTAATTGCCGCAGAACTAATCCAAAACCAAATTCCAATGTTTGACAGAAAGCCTAGAAAACTAGATGCTCCGCTCTGTTGGGCAGGATCCCTAAGTATCTCCATGGTTTCAAACCCCAAAGATCTTAATCCAATCAATGAAAGGCTATAGAATAGCATGGCTGGTACAATTGCAATAAGTATGCACGACCATAACTTTTTTGAAACAAATATTTGCTTCAAGAGTGTTTTTATGTTCTCAATGTGGGTCATAATTTTGTGTTTAAATACCAAACCTTATCACACCTTGGTGATTAGGTGGAAGATTAAAAGAGTGAAATAAATTTTTATGCTTCCAGTTACAGAAAGACTTTTTATTGAACATTTTCTTTGTTGTAAAATTTCAGGTTCTTTTGCAGCTTGTGCATCATTCCTATTATTCTGTTGGCTTTTGTTTCGTCTGTTTTGGACTGGTATATCCAGTCCAAATAGGCCTTTTGTTCCCCTTCGGTAAAAGATAAGAAGGTGTCAAATGTTTTTTTCGGCTCGTTTTTAAAACATGCTATTATTTCAGAAGGTATTTCTAACAATGATTCATCGGCATATAGGATCACAGTTACATAATCCCCTTCCTCTTTTTTAATTCTTTTTCTAATTTCGGCTTTAACAGGAAGGAACAACTTTCCATTGCCCATTGGCATAAGTTTATATTGTTTTAGGTTATATCCATCTATTGTTCCTTTAACTTTTACCCAGCCAAAAGGGTTATCTCTATTTTGAAGAATCTCTGGTATTTCGGCATAGGTCCAGCCTCCTTTTCCCGGAAATTTTCGCAGCAAATATTCAGAATTAACCAATGGCTTCTCCGTTTTCATTTTTTCGCATTACCAACTAACTGCCGTATGTAATCAGATGATTTCTACGAAAATATAATAAAACAGAATAATTCTGCAATAGAAACCTAGAAGTATTATGTGCTATTTTACTTTATTTCCAATAATCATTGGCTTTGGCAATTGTATTAAACTCAGCAGCCACGGTTTGTCCAATAGCAATTAACATAGCCGCGTCATTGGCATAGTTTGGACGTAGCTTTTCCCGTATTTCCGCATCGGGTTGGGTAATCTTAATAATTAATCTTGCCATCTTTACCGCTAAGGCCCTTCCTTCCTCTGGGGTCTTGGTAATTAATGAATTTCCCGGAATTAACTGTGTTTGATCTGACATAATTTTCTTTTAAGTGAGGCACAAAAATATTGCCTACTTAAATCATTATCAGTGACATGTGTTACTTTACAGAATTTTTATTTTTCTACCATCTTGTTTAACTTTTTCCTTTAGACTTAGCTTTTTCATCAATCGGGTTATAACTTCCCTAGATGTGCCTAAATCGTCGGCAATGTTTTGATGTGATATTTTCAAAAGATCCGTCTTCTTAAGTTGCGCACTGGTTTTTAAATAGTCCATCAACCTGTCCTCTAGATTGTAATAAATTATTTGTTTGGTGGTGTTCAGTAATTCATCAAAGTGTTTTTTGTAGTTATCGAGAATAATGGAATTTAGGGAAGGGAACTTTTTTATCCAAAGGTATACTTTTTCTATTGGGAGCAGCAGTAACTGACTGTCCAATTCCGCAATTGCAGAAAATTCTGCAGGCCCGGTATTAAATGTATGGGCAAAACTATAAATACAAGATCCCCCGGATTTAATGTAATATAGCAAAAACTGTATGGAATCCTCGTTGCTAAAGACCTTAACACAACCACTTCGGATAATGGGCAAATGCCTAACGTACTGACCTTCTTGAACAATGTATTCTTGGGGCGAATAGGATTTAAAAAAAGAATGTGTTTCTATTTCTTGAAGCAATTCTTTTTCAAGATTTGGATAACATTCTTTTAAAAAGGCAGTTTTCATATCGTTGGTGCTGTTGGTTTTAATTAAAGGAAGCCCTAAACTGTAAAGGGGAAAAGTTAGTTTTTGTTTTAAAAAGCTTGCTAAAAGATTGGGAATGCTCAAACCCCAGTTCATAAGCAATTTCACTGACGGATAAATTGGTAGTGGATAATTTTTCTTTGGCTTTTTCTATCAATTTGTTATGGATGTGCTGCTGCGTTGTTTGCCCTGTTAAGTTTTTCAGCAAACTACTTAAATAGCTAGAGGACATATTCATTGAATCTGCAACGTATTTAACCGTTGGCAAGCCCTTATTTATTAGGCCTTCACTACTAAAATAATCGTTTAGTAGCTCTTCTACCTGATTTAGTTTATAATGGTTGCCCTTCTTCCTGGTAATGAACTGGCGCTGGTAAAATCGTTGCGCATAATTGAGCAATAATTCTATTTGGGCAATGATAATATTCTGACTGAAGTTATCAATATTGTTTTCAATTTCTTGCTTAATATTTTGTAATAAGCCTTCAATAACTTTCTCTTCTTTTTCCGACATAAACAGCGCTTCATTTATCGAATAATCAAAAAAATCATATTGTTTTATTGTCTTTGCAAGCGGAGAATTCCAAAGAAAATCTGGATGGACCAACAGTAACCAACCCGAGGGTTTCAGGTTGGCTTTGCTATTAGGTTCAATGCTTAAAAGTTGCCCTGGCGATATAAAGGACATTAGTCCCTCATCAAAATCATATTTTTGTTGTCCATATCGGAGCGTTCCTACATTTCTTTTTATCCCAATGGAGTAAAAACTAAAATGCCATTGTTCGCCGATATGTTCTGGAAGAATTTTTGAGAGGCCATAGTCCACCAAACTCACCAGAGGATGTAGTGGACTGGATAGCCCTCTAATTTTATGAAAATCGCTTAGGGTTTCAATCTTACGAATATTGTTTTTCATTTCTCTCTTAAATTTACAACAACATACCACCCGAAACTTCAATGCGTTGGCCGTTGATCCAACGTGCTTCATCGGTACAAAGGAAAGCCACGATCCCACCTATATCTTCTGCCTCACCAACTTTTCCCAAAGCGGTAATATTGGCAATAATTTGTCTTTTTTCTTGGTCGTCCCTATTTGTGCCTCCTCCAAAATCCGTTGCAATAGCACCTGGGGCAACTACATTGGCCTTAATTTTTCTGCTTCCCAGTTCCTTGGCCAAATATCGGGTAAAAACTTCAATGGCCCCCTTCATACTGGCATAGGCCGATGAGCCTGGAAAGGAAAACCTAGTCAAGCCCGAAGAGATGTTAATGATACTGCTATCATTGTTAATATACAACAATGCTTTTTGTGTTAAAAAATAGACACCTTTGAAGTGAATGTTTAGCATTTCATCAAATTGGTCCTCATTGGTTTCGCTAAAGGGCTGATGCAGTCCGGTTCCGGCGTTGTTTATCAGAAAATCAAAATTCGGACTTCCATATTCAGCGGTAAGATAAGCAGATGTTCGCTTAAAAAAATCTTCGAACCCCTTTGTATTACTGGTGTCTAGTTGAAATGCTTTGGCTTTGCGCCCACTTTTTTCAATTTCCGCAACAACTGTATTGGCCGATTGTTGATCGGAATTATAGGTAATGATAACGTCAATGTCTTTTTTAGAAATATTTAGGGCCATTTCTCGGCCTAAACCCCTACTTCCACCTGTTACTAATGCAATTTTACTTTTTGTCATTTTTAATAATTTTTGTTTCTACAAAGTTCGGCAGAAGCAAAAACGTGGATGTAGTCAAATCTATGCTTGTTGTAGTCGAAAATTGGAACAGAAATTATTTTTCGTGCAATTATGATTGCCCTAACGGTTGGGAAACAAAATGCAGGGAGGTAGGGCGACTTTCCAGAAAAATACGAATCATTGATATTTACACATTGTCATAATGTTTATATACCGCGTTCGCATTCCTTGTTTCTGTCGGAGTGAGCCATTTATTCGTGATTTTAGTACTTATCGGTTCTTTTTTTTAGTTCCGAAATTATTTTACTTTCCCCTTCGGTCTGTTTCGGGATATTATACGAAGACCAAAATTCCGCATTATAATGTTTTGCTTGGTTTTCGATACTGGTGCCAATATCCATATTTCTTTTAAAGGGGTATTTTTCTACATTATCGACGATTATTTTGTTGATGAAAAGTTCTTTTTTAGGGTATTGTGTTAAAAGCAATTTTTTTGATTCTGCTTCCTTAAAAATCTTCCAGGTATCTTCTTCTTTTTGATACTTTAAGTACATTTTTCCATTAAATTCTTGATATTCAAAAATTACATTATAATAAACTTGCAGTGCGCCATTGGTAAATCTCCTGGCCCAAGACCTGTCGTTTATAGCTTGCCTTGTTAACTCCATCCTTACAAAAGCAAATGTTTCTGTGTCTATGAATAGCGTGGCTTTTTGAAAGGGTTTATGATTAGCTGTTATTTTATAGACCTGGCCTTTGTTGTATGGTAAAACATTCTCAAGTTCAAATTTCCAGCCATTTTTCCCTTTTATCGGTCCGTAATCGAATCGAATAAATTCGTCCTCAACCAAATCAATAATCGAATTTTTACGTTCCGAATTCTCGTTCCAGGGATGTTTTTCGGCCAAATAACTGGTTCTTACCTCTAATAGTTCTACATGAGGTTCTTTTTTAGTTTTATATCCTTGGTATAAAAATTTGGCGGCACATTCCAGATATTCAACATATTTGTCATCTTCTTTTTGAAGATCTCGTATGTAGCCCTCTAATATATACGGTTGTGAAGGATAGTTGTTTGGAATTTCGGCATATGCTTTTTTTACTATTTCTTTTGCAGTTAGTTCTTTCTTTTTTGTGGCTATGAGTATTACCTCGTCCAAGTCGGTGATTTTAGAAGAAAGATATACTTTTTGATCCGGAATAAAATTTTCCCCTTTTTTCGAAATGGACAAATAACCAATTGCTGATATAACGATTGTATCCGTTTCCCGCTCGGCAGGTATATGAAAGACAAAATACCCCTCTTCGTTGGAAGTAGTTCCGATCGGGAGTGCTTTAATATATATTGAGGCGAAAGGAATTGGCTCGGAAGTTTCCTGGTCTAAAATCTGTCCTGAAACTGTAGTTATACTGTTCTGCGCAAAACTTGTGAACGAAATAAACAATAGTATGATGAAAATATAAAATCGAAAAGAATTGTTCATTTTTTTAAGACGATTTGACGAAATTATTGTTACACTATCTTACTTTTTGATTAGTATTTTTAACTGCGAAAGTTATATTATCCGAAATTGTTGCAGGGTAATTTTTAATTTCGTCTTCAACTATTCTTTGTCCACTTATTTTTTCCACCGCCTTTTGCGAACGAATATTGTTTTTGTCTACGAAGAACAGCACCTCATCCACAAAATTGAAGGCGTAGTCGATCATTAAATTTTTAACCTCTTTGTTATATTTGCCACCCCAGTACTCCCTATTAAGAAAAGTCCATCCAATTTCCGCTACATGCTTAAAGCCTTCAAATCTTTTAAATCGTGAACTTCCAATTATTCTACCGGTTGCTTTATCAATGATGATCAATGCTGCACGGGACTCTATCGATTCGTTAAAGAAATGTTCAAATTCTGGTCTTAAATGTCTTTTACAAGGATGTTGAGCCCAAATTTTCGGGTCTTTGGCAACGTCGTACAAGGGTTCTAAATCTATTTCAGTCAAAGGCCTAATCCTTACCAGATTACTTTCCAATGTGGGCTGTAAATTCATTTTCTAAGGGTTAAATATAGTTTAGGCTTGCTGCCATCAATCATAAATAACATTGTTATTGTATGCCTAAGATAACCAATCCTTGGTTTTCATGGACGCAAGATATTCTGCCTAGGTGCGCCTCCCCAATAGATCAACTCCATAAAAAAGAACCCGCTTTTGTAGCGGGTTCTTTTATCACCTTAGGTTTGTTGGGTTTAAGCATATTCGGGTTTTGGTTTTATTACATTTTCGGTTTCTTTATTTGAGACCCTTACTTTTTTGCTGTGAATATAGGTTACCCAGAGCAACATTAGGCAAAAAACGGCGGAGGCACCGTTTCCATGGTTTGTGGCCAAATGGGCAATGCATCCAAGGGTGAAATTCATAAAGAAACCTGCATAGACCCACTCTACGTACCAATGATCTTTGTTAGATATAATAAGTATTAGCCCAACGATTTGGGCGGCTCCCAAAACATGTATAAGGTACGCAGGATACCCCAGTTTTTCGAAAGTAAGGGCCACTGTGTCATAGTTGAGTATAGAATTTACGACAGCTCCAATAATGGCAAGAGAAAATAAACCAAGCCAGATACGATAGATAAGTTTGTTTGTTTTCATAATACTTGTCTTTAAATTTTCTAAAATCAAAATAGGTCATATTGCAGATTTTTTTGGAAGAAAATAGGTAGACTTCTTTTTGCTTTAGACGAATGCCATTTTTGTTTCGGCCAAAAAACGCTCAGATTTCCCAAGGAGTGTTTCCAATTCAGCGCTTAAAAAAGCCCGTTAGAATACAATGGTGGCTTGTACGGGTTAAATAGTTTGTGCAATCGATTGATTCCAAATACCCGATTTTACGGTTTTCTGTACAAACTCACTGAAATCAGTAGCGCTCCTTCCGAGCACTTTTTCAAAATCATTTGAGATCTCCTGGTTTTCCGGGTTGCCCAATACCTCTCTAAATAGGTAAGTAAATAGCCAGATATAGTCTTCAGGTAAGCCAAATGTTTTCATGGCTTCCGAATATTCTTCCAAGGTAATCGCCTCATAAGTAATTTTTCTTTGACACCCTAAAGAAATTTCATTAACAATGTCTTCAAAGGTCATTTTACGAGGCCCTGTTACGGTAATGGTTTGGCTGTTATACGTATCATCAACAAGAACCTTTGTAACTACGTCTGCAATATCATCTGCATCAACGAAAGGTATTTTGGCTTCGGGCATTGGCAAAGCAACGTAACCCGCCAATATTGGCTCTAACAAAAAACTCTCGCTAAAATTTTGATTAAACCACGAAGCCCTAACTAAGGTGTAGTTTAATCCTGAATTAGCTACGATCTCTTCACATCGCTCTGCTTCCTGTTCCCCTTTGCCAGATAATAGGACTACCTTTTCCAATCCTTCTTTTAAGGCAGCTTGGGTTAAAGTATCAATGGCTTCTTTTGCTCCCGGTACGGCCAAATCGGGGTAATAAGTAATGTATGCCCTATCCATACCTTTTAAGGCTCCGGAAAATGTTGAAGGATCGCTCCAGTCGAAGGAAGGATTGTTACTTCTTGATCCGATTCTTACATTGTGTCCTAGGTTTTTTAATCCATTTACTACTCGGCGACCTGTTTTACCGGTCCCTCCGATAACTAAGATGTTGTGTTTCATTTTAAAGATGTATTAAATAATTATTTGTTATTAATGTGCTTCAGTTCATTGAAGCGTTTTTTATCATTCTTTTCTATTCAAGACCTTTTTGTTTCTACGAATACGGCTAGCAAGGATAAGATGAAGGACATGACTGCAAAAATGGTTCTGATGAGATGTAGCCGGTTCCATTTTGATTCGTAAAAAGCTCTAAAAACGGCGAGTTTTTCTTTACTCAATTCAGCTAAATTCAAAAGCTCCAATTGGTTATTAAGGGGTACATTTCCCAATGCGGTAACGCCGAAAGTACCTAGAAGATATACCATGGAAGCAGCAAGTATTAACCAGAATACCAGTTTGTTGGAATGGAACTCGTAAATACTTGAAATGCTTAGACATGCCAAACTTCCGAAGAATATGATATAAAACGCCGGATTAAGAATAGCCTTGTTAATAGACTGCATGGTTTCTAGATAGGTGGCATCCGGTATTTTTTGAGTGCCGGGAATTACGGAGACCGACCATGCATAAAACAATCCGGCTGAAAGACCTGTAAGCAACACTGCACCAAATAAAATGAGCGATTTTATCGATAGTTCCATGGTAATAGAGGTTTTAGTTTATGTGTTTGAGTATTTATTACGAGGCAAAAATCTCAATAAACCAAAGGCCAAGCTTGACACTTACCGCCAATCTTTTGACAGTTTAAGCCAAACCCATACTATTACAATGATTTTCGGAATTCAATAGGGGTCTTTCCTACCCATCTTTTAAATGCGCGGTTAAATGCACTCTGTTCTGAAAACCCCGTTTCGAAAGCTATTTCAGAAATGCTTCTAGATGCATCCCTAAGAAGTATTTTGGATATTTCTTCCTGTTTTTTTTGAATTAAATCACGAAATGTGACACCATTTTCCGCTAATCTTCTTGTTAACGTGCGGTTGCTCATACCCATATGCTCTCCTATTGCCACAATGCTGGGAATTCCGCTTGGAAGTGCATCCTTGATTAAATTTTCAACGTCGATTGCGATACGATTGGCACTGATTTCAATGCCTTTTGTTGCTTCTTCAACACGTTCGACCAAAAATTTATTGATACTTGTATCTGCCTTGGCAGTTCTCATTTCCAAATCCGAAGTCTTATAGGTAATGGAATTGTTATTTTGATTAAACAGTACGGGACACTGAAAGGCCTCATTGTACCATTTAAGATTACTTGGGGGGTTATGCTTAAACGCTACCTTGACGGGGGATATATCTGTATCCGTCATTGCCCGCAATACTACCACGGTTGCTGAAAATGTGGCTTCATTTGAAAGTTCCACACCTCTTCGATACCCTTCTCTAAATAGATGTATTTTAGATATGTCATGGTCTTTCTCAACCTTAAAAACATAAGTGTTGGATAGTAGCTTAAAATAGCGTTCACTGCGTTCAAATATTTCTCCTGCCTTTGAGCAGGTCCTCCATGACAACCCAAGCACCCCATAATCTTCTATCTTCATTTGTTGTCCAACCCTCACAGAAAAGCCTGGCCCCAAGATATGGTCTAACCTTTCGTGAAGTTCAAAAAAATGATTTGCAGGGACTGCCTGCACTTCATGTAAAGTATCAAAAGGAATGGGTAAATCCTTAAAGTCCTCGCTCCTCATACCTTCCGTTATAGCATGTTCCATTACTTTACGATATAGGCTGATGGAGATATAGTTCATTTGTCTTTTTACTTGTCCAAATTGATATTAAAAAAGAAAAGGTCCTACGGTATTTGTGAAGTTCGGGTATTTCTTGCCACCGAGTTATCCAAAGAATCCTATTTCTATCCTAAAATAATGATCCGTTCCGATTCCGAGAACTTTATGCGCTGATTTTTGGGTTTTTTAATGAAATTCTATGGTAACATCCCATTCATTGTGCAGTTAGATCTAAAGCTTAGAGTTCTTAAAAAATGATAATTGTCATGTTTGCCCCTAATTCCATTGGTTAATTTTGGCGAAAATAGTCAGCAGTTGTATTCATAGGTTCGGGCTAATCGAAAATAAGTCAACATTAAAACTACGAGTAACAAATATGAATCTGGTTGAATCCGCAACTGTGTAATCACAAAAGAATTGTCCTCATGAAATTACATTCATTCCATATTCCTGTAATGGGGATAGGTTTCACCATTGACACCCCATTGAAGGTTTCCCATTTAGGTATAGACTCCGTCATTTCCTTGGTTGACGATATCCTATTGGAAAAACTGAGAAAAATGTATTGTGAAATGTTTGAGATGCCCTATCATGAGATTTCGGAAAGCATAGAGGATTTTAGGGCTAAAAGAATTACTTCCTATCTTAATTTGATAAACGATCTGGCGGAAGAAAAGTTTGGGAAGCTTAAAGAAATCACCACCGGGTGCAGCAATGAGTTGAAACAATACTTTAATATTTTACCCGATACCTCTGCTTTAAAACAGCAATTTAAGTCTTTGACCTCATATGGTTTTAACTTGAGCAAGCTTAAAGATTTGTTGGAGACAAATCTTTCAATGGGCAGTATAGATGTTAATATCATGACCAAGGTCGATAAGGAAAACTACCAAAAAGCCCAGTTACTCCCTGTCAAATATAATGATGCTCATGCCGCCTTAAGAGGTTATGCCAATAGCAATCTGTCTTCATCGGTAATACTGTCTGCCGGAATGAATCCCAGGCTATACAGTTATATGGAGGAATTTGAGGACTTTTACGCTGATGCGAAGGGAAGAATCAAAAAGAAAATAGTTTTAAAGGTAAGCGACTATAGATCAGCTTTAATACAGGGAAAGTTCTTGGCGAAAAAGGGATTATGGGTATCGGAATATAGAATTGAATCCGGACTTAATTGTGGGGGGCATGCCTTTGCCACGGACGGATATCTTATGGGACCCATACTTGCCCAGTTCAGGGACAACAAAGAAGAATTGACCCAAGAGATACATAAGATTTTGGTTGACGCGCTTTCCCATAAAAAAGCCCATATCCCTTCACTACCCTTACCTATAAAGATCACAACCCAAGGCGGGGTAGGTACTGCGGAAGAACATCAATTTTTATTGGAACACTATAAAGTGGATTCTGTAGGTTGGGGAACTCCTTTTCTTCTGGTGCCAGAAGCCACCACCGTAGATAAGGACACATTGAACAAATTGGTTGATGCCAAAGAAGAAGACTTATATCTTAGTAACATATCTCCCTTGGGTGTACCTTTCAATAACCTTAAAGGAAACACCAAAGATGAAGAAAAATCAATTTTAATAAAGAAGAATAGGCCAGGAAGTTCTTGTCCTAAAAAATATGTCGCCCTAAACAAAGAGTTTACGGAAAAAGCGATTTGTAGTGCGTCAAGACACTATCAATATCTAAAGATCAAGGAATTAGACAAAAAAGAACTTCCTAAGAAAACCTACCAAAAGGAATATGACAAAATTGTGCAAAAAGCATGCGCCTGTGTAGGATTGGGAACTGCAGCGCTATTAAAATATAACTTGGACACCAAAAAAGAAGGTGAGGGGGTTTCCGTTTGCCCGGGTCCAAACATGGCCTATTTTTCCAAAACCATGAATCTAAAAGAAATTACCGAACATATTTATGGGAAGTCTGATGTAATTGTTAGGAACGATCGTCCCAACATGTTTATAAAAGAACTTGATCTCTATCTAGAGTTTTTAAAAACCAAACTGGAAGAAACAAAAGATTCAGTCAACGGGAAACAAAAGAAATACCTCTCTACGTTTGCAAAGAACCTAAGCGAAGGAATTTCTTATTATCAGCATATTTTTGGCGGTTTGAAAACCGCTTTTAAAAATTCTAAATTACAGATTCAGAGCGACTTGGATAAGGGAAGGAATGTCCTGAACCAAATATGCTCCGAACTGGAAGAATTACAAATTAAGACTAAGAATGGTTAAAATCTTTTAAGCACCTATAGCCGTTGTTTTATTGTAAAATGAGGATATCTCCTTTTACTTAACTAAAAAGGAAGGATCGCTTATATGGAAATCCCTTAATACTTAGATATTTCTATAAAAACTTTGGAAGATAATATAACACCAACCTATTAGAAATGATAGTTAAGTTTTAACATTGTTCCCCTTGGAAGCACAGGAACAACAACAAAACTGGCATCGGGATTTTCTTGGATGAATTGGGCCGTTATGCCATTGGCATTGGCCCCAAAACTGTTTGCGCCAAAAAAGTTGGCCAGGCCTTCGGAGTTAAATAGGTTGGTCACTAAAAGATTCACCGACAAACGTTGGCTTAGGGCATAACCCAATCCAAAATTAAAAATGCTATAAGCCGGCAGCTGAAAAGCATTGCCAACGTTGCCTTCTCTGGCTCCCATAAACTGCCACCGTAGATAAGCACTCAATTTATCTTGTTCATACTCGGCACCCAGGTTGAACATAATGTCCGGGTTAAACGGCAATACGTTACCGGAGAAATCTACAATTGTATCATCATCTGTACCTACCGTACCTGCAGCATCGTAGACCGTCCATTTTGTAGCTTCGGCGTTTTGAAAAGTACCGTTCAATCGCAAGGTCAAATAGGAGGTGAGTGAATAAGCACTCTCCAGTTCCAAACCAAAGGTTCTCGAATCGTTAAACTGAACCGGTGTATAAAAGATACTTCCGTCGTCCGGATCAAATTCAAAATTTGTGGTACCGATATCTTTAAGTTGACTCCAAAAAAAAGTTGTGGTTGTAGAGAAACTTTTACGACTCCACTTTAAACCAAGTTCTGCTTGCTTAATTTTTTGGACTTCTCCCTTTTGATTGATAGGTACGTTAGAGAAATTATTAAAATAATAATTCAGTTCAGGAGCTTTGTTTCCTGAGGAAAAGCGCCCGAATATGGCCGCTTCGTCATCAAGGCTATGGTTAATTCCAAAGGAATAGGAAAGATAATCATAGTTAAAATCAAAATTATCCTCTTCACCGGTCGATGCCAAAATTCCGTTGTCATAGGCAGTCGTAGGATCACTGTCCAAGCCACCATTCTGCTGAAAGGGCGCAAACCGATCTTTCTTGCCCTTATGTTTAATTGCTTCGTATCGGATGCCCAGATCCAAATATAATTTTTCGTGAATTTTCCATCGATCATTGACAAAGGAGGCCAATTGACTCACTTTGGCCTCGGAATTTATATAAAATAAACCACCATAATTGCTAACTCCCATATCATCCGATAATGCAATAACGGGCTCTCCGGGGTTTTCTAACGTCACTTGCAACATTCTGGGGTTCGGTTCATAGGTTACGTAAGCAAAGCTCCCTTGGGTGAATAGTGAAGTGTTGGAAAAACCGGAAGCGATACCCAGGTTCAGATCATGGTTTTTCCATTTTTTTCGAAATGTTAATCGATCGATCCATTCATTTGCCTCCGATTGTTTATACCAAGCCGATGTACCCATAATGGCATCGTTAGGTAAGGTGCCGTTACCTACATATGTGAAAGAATCTCCCGTTAAAATTGCACTGTTATCTATACGGGCCACCTCAGTACCAGATTGGGCATCCTTAAATACAACTTGTCCTATGGGAAACTGAGCCCCACTAATAAAATAGGCCAGAGGATCATTTAAAGAAACAAATGCATTGCTAATAGACGTTTGCCAATCGGCTTTCTTTCTCGAATATTTAGCCTTGTAACTTATAGACCAATCCCTACCAATGTCTTGAAAAAAATCAATACCAAGTGCCAAATCTTGGGCATGCACCCCACGAGAAGGGTCAAAACTATTCGTTCGGCCTTCAGCAAGGTCGCGCCCGTCCGGAATATTGGCTTTAAAAGCAGGCATCAACAATGCGGTGGTATTAAAATCCTGACCAAATGCTTCAAGTGGACTATCCCAATCTACCGCAGCTACACCTGTATATCGGTTGGTAAAATCATCCAATATTTTGCCATAAAACTTAATATGTCCGTGATTGTTTTTCTTAGTGACGTTAAACTTAAACTGTCCACCTTCACTAAAGGTAAAAGGAGTATTGCGCGCACCGTCATCACGACGGTAATGACCACCAGCATTAAAGAACCAATTATTGCCCCATGGTCCGCCAATTGTTCCGTCGATTCTGAACAATGGATTTTCTTCGCCTTGTACCCCTCCCTGTATCTCAAATTCCCCGCCAATATGCTTGCGAAGACCATGGGAGATGAAGTTATAGATTCCTCCGGGAGCATTAAGCGCGGTTATGGAGGCACTTCCACCCCTTACCGCTTCTACTTTTTTTGTCGTGAGATCCAAACGATGAAAAATATCGGGGCCGTAGTATGAGTGTTGGACTAAACTTACCGGCAATCCATCTTCTTGCAAAGAAACGTAATACCAGCCAAGATCGTCCTCAGCAGCTGCAGAAATACCCCTGGAGTATACCCTTGTAAACACCTCTCCTGCCGAAGGATCCGTAAACGTACCCGGTATGGCCCGTAATAGATCGGCAGTTCCTCTAGAAAAAACTTTACCCAAAGTATTGGATTCTAGCACCGTGATAGCTGTGTTCGATTCAAGTTGGGTGCGCGGTTCAAATGTTCCGGTAACAACAACATTTTGTAGGTTTAAAAGATCGTCTTCCAATAGCACGGAAAGAGATATTTTTTCAGTTCCCACTTGTAGGGTATCTCTATATGTTTTGGCACCCAAATGGGTTACGACTATATTGTAAATGCCAGGATCAACATTTTCTATTTCAAAGACGCCATTCCTGTCGGTAATTCCAAAATAGTCAGCAGATTCTAGACTTATGTGAACTCCCGGTAAGGGAGAACCTTCAGCATTTTTAACATCGCCTGTTACCTTTACTTGTCCAAAAACTATGTTGACCCCACTATATACCAATACTATTACCAGAGCAAAATTTTTATTCATTATGTCTATAGGACTAAAAGGGTTTAATTAAGATTTTGAAAATTAGTATTTTATACTCTAATAATACAGGCCAAATTTGAACTGGTGATCTTTGGGTCGTTTACTTGATTTTTTACTCGATATCAAATTTAACTTGTTGAAATCAATGTAGAAAATTAATTCAAACCGAATATAGATTGTTTCACAATCAAAAACTTACATCTTTCGTTCCCAGATAGAACAGGACAGATTTTTCGAATTTTATCGATAAGTTTGATTGGATCGGAATCTATTTCGGTTTAAAAGACAACAAACATTGAGAAGTATATGAAAACCAGAGTTTTATTTTTTCTGCTTTGCAGTACGGTTGGTATTTGGCTGAATGCCCAATCACACACACCTATTAACCCGGACCAAGCTAACTACGCGCTTAACAAGGTTCCTTTTAATTTGACCATTGAATGGATAAGAAACCCTGAGAAAGTCGCTATTATAGATCCTAAACCAGAATATGGCTGGGTGGTGCCAAAAACTGCAGTTGTGCAAACAGGGTATCAAATCCTTGTTGCATCATCAAAAAAAAGCATTGACGCCAACATAGGGGATGTTTGGGATAGTGGACAAATACACCATAACCATTCTTCAAATATCTCTCATGGGGGAAACTCCTTAAAACCGAATGCAACCTACTTTTGGAAAGTACGCATCTGGGACCAAGATCATGTACATTCCCCATATTCCCAAAGTCAGAGTTTTCAAATGGGATCTCAAAAAATGACCATAACCACTCCAAACATTTTTCAGGTAGACGAAATTAGACCTACTCTATTTGAAAAACGGGGTGACACCTATTTTATAGATTTTGGAAAGGCAGCCTTTGCAACAATCAATTTTACATATCGAGCAAAATCTCCTCATACCCTTACAGTTAGAATAGGGGAGCAATTAGAAGGTATTAACATAAATAGGAACCCATCTAAAAAGAGTACCATTCGGTACCAAGAAATCAAAATGCCCGTGGAACCGGGCCAAATCAAATACCAGCTTCAGGTAAAAACGGATAAGAGAAATACTTTGCCGGGAAAAGCATTGCCCTTACCTGAAGGATTCCCGGTGTTAATGCCCTTTAGATATGCTGAGGTAGACGGCGCTCTAGAAAAGCTATCTGAGGATAATTTCACGCAACTTTCCCATCATAGTTATTGGGAAGATAACACAAGTAGTTTTGAAAGTTCAAATGACATTTTGAATCAAGTTTGGGATTTGTGCAAATACTCAATTAAAGCGACAACGTTTAACGGTCTTTATGTTGATGGTGATCGCGAACGAATTCCCTACGAAGCGGATGCCTATCTTAATCAATTGAGTCATTATACCACTGATAGCGAATATGCCATTGCCCGACAAACCATAGAATATTTTATGGAACACCCAACGTGGCCCACGGAATGGCAACAACATGTAGCCTTGATGTTTCATGCCGA
Source organism: Spongiimicrobium sp. 3-5 (assembly GCF_046557915.1). Lineage (NCBI taxonomy): Bacteria > Pseudomonadati > Bacteroidota > Flavobacteriia > Flavobacteriales > Flavobacteriaceae > Spongiimicrobium > Spongiimicrobium sp. 3-5. Next base: position 15,001 of record NZ_JBHEBG010000001.1, on the reverse strand, counting down.
TTATATGTATACCGGCAATACTGAACTAATTGAAAAATACTACGAAGGCTTAAAACATAAAACCTTGACAGAGCTCTCGCGAGAGGATGGTCTAATTTCATCTACAAACGTGACTCCGGAATTCATGACAAAGTTGGGTTTTAAGGATGATAAAGAGAAATTAAGAGATATAACCGACTGGCCTCCTGCTGGTTGGGGTGGAGACCCCAACGTAACAGGAGAACGAGATGGATTTGTTTTTATGCCCTATAACACTGTAATCAATAGTTTTTATTACAAGAACATGATGATTATGGCTGAATTCGCCTCTATTTTGGGAAAAACCGATGAGGTATTGGATTTTGAAATGCTTGCATTGAAAGCTAAAAAATCAATCAACGAAAAATTATTGGATAAAAACAAGGGGTATTATATAGATGGTGAGGGAACAGACCACTCGTCCATTCATGCAAATATGATGCCCTTGGCCTTTGGTATCGTACCTAAAGAATATGTGTCATCAGTTGTTGAGTTCATTAAATCCAGGGGCATGGCCTGCAGTGTTTATGGTGCTCAATATTTAATGGATGCATTGTACCACGCCGAAGAGGAGGATTATGCACTTGAATTACTTACCGACCAGAGTGACCGAAGCTGGTACAATATGATACGAATTGGCTCAACAATCACCTTAGAAGCTTGGGACATGAAATACAAACCAAACGCCGATTGGAACCATGCATGGGGGGCGGTTCCTGCAAATATTATCCCACGAGGGCTATGGGGAATCCAACCTAAAACACCAGGCTACAATATTGCCACAATTAAACCGCAGTTGGGCACTTTGAAAAAAAGCAGCATTGAGGTACCCACCATCAGAGGAACAATAAGGGGCACCTATGTTTTAAAAGCTGATGGAGTAGCGTTATATAACATTGAAATACCTGCTAACATGGGGGCAGAATTTATTTTATCTCACAGAAACAACGAACAAATGATTCATAATGGCAAAAAAACTTTGCAGATTTTTGAATCCTTGCATTTAACTCCGGGAAAACACGAAATTCAGTTGATAAACAGTTTTTAAGCAAAAAAAAGCTTAAAGCCACTGATGATTTAAATTGAATGCCTATCTATAAAGTGGACCGGGTTTTTTACTATTCCCTTCTCATTGTTAAGAATCATAATGACCACCGTCGCTCCCAAGGCTTCCCCTAGTAGCGGGAACTGTACCCGGTACCCGGACCGGTGTCCGCCCTTGGCGGATATGACCCCGCCGATATGTCCACGGGTGCAAAAACAAAAAGCCACCGACTTTTGGTCAATGGCTTCTCCTAGTAGCGGGAACTGGACTCGAACCGGTGTCCGCCCTTGGCGGATATCGTCCCGCCGATATGTCCATGGGGCAAAAACAAAAAGCCACCGACTTTTGGTCAATGGCTTCTCCTAGTAGCGGGAACTGTACCCGGACCGGTGTCCGCCCTTGGCGGATATGGCCCGCCGATATGTCCACGGGTGCAAAAACAAAAAGCCACCGACTTTTGGTCAATGGCTTCCCCTAGTAGCGGGAACTGTACCCGGACCGGTGTCCGCCCTTGGCGGATATGGCCCCGCCGATATGTCCACGGGTGCAAAAACAAAAAGCCACCGACTTTTGATCAATGGCTTCCCCTAGTAGCGGGAACTGTACCCGGACCGGTGTCCGCCCTTGGCGGATATGAGCCCGCCAATACAATCATTTATTTATTTAACTATTTGATAAACAGATGTTTAAAATATATATAAGGATAGCCCTGTAAACCCGAACAGCTTTAAAGGGGTTGTTACCGACTTAAAATTGTTACCCGTGTCCTATGTTTCGAGAATTATTGAATACTTAGTTATATTTTTGTAATAGTCTAATAATATGGAACTTACTAATAATGGAAACAGAATTTGATGTAAACACGATTATCGCATCAGGAATTCAAAACGAACTGGATCTTGAAAGAGCCTCTATTGCTCGCAGGTTGTTGAGGCTTATGGTCAAGGAAAATAGCAAGTTGGAACCAATCAGAAAAAAACTTGGTGACGTTATTAGAGCTTATGAAGACAAAAATTGGTCTCGAAATCCCAATATCTCCCAGAAACAAATAGAGGAAAGTGACCTGGCAGTATTAAGGGCGGAAAAAGAAAAGCCATTGATTCGTCAATCCTTGCTCAATACCGTGGAACATTTAGAGTAGGCGACAAAGCTCTCCAACACGGTTTTTATGTAAGTTTGAGAATTTTTTAATTAAACGACAACTGTTCTTAGTGCAGTTTCAATTGAGAATCTGCAGTGATAGAATTTGAGTTCACTGTAAAGTTTAAATTAAGGTGGGATTATTTACTTCAAGTTCTACATATGGATTGTCCCGTAAAACGCTGGTATTATGGGACAGTAAAAAAGGCTAAATCGAACTTACCAACTGGCATAAGCGAGTTTTTTTTTGAATGCGTTTACGCCAAATTATAGCTATTGTTGTACCTAGTTGTTCTGATTAATATATCTAAACAAGTTGAATCCAAAATCGTATACTTCATGGGCATTGTTGAATTGAATCATGCCCCATTTTTTATTTTTGTCGAATAGGAAAAGACAGTTGAACCCATCATTATTGCCTTCGTGCCCATAGACTACATGATAGTCAATATTGTACTTGGCGAACCCTAAAGTCCAGGCAATAGCGCCCTCTTCCGAAAGTAGGGTGGGCGCCTCGGCCACCGTAATTTGATTTGTAAAAAGTAAGTCATAACTTTCTTCGGAAAGTCCCTTGTTTTCCAAAAGGGCTATTACCCATTTTGAGAAATCAATTGCGTCTGTGTGGATGGCAGAGGCCGCATTAAACTCCCTGGCCGTCCAATGGTTTAATGGCAATTTAATTCCTTCCTTATGTGGGGCGGCTTTATGGGCCAAATTATATTCGTCCTGTACGAACTTAGTGTACTTCATGCCCAAGGGCACTGCAACTTTCTTCTGGTAAAATTCTTCTAGACCCTTGTAGTCCGTATCCAGTATCGATTCCAAAGCCTTTACTAGGTATTGATAACCTTCACCTGAATAACTAAAATCCGTTCCTGGTTCGAAGCCAATATAGAGATTACCATCTCCCCGCCAATTGGGGAACCCGGTAGTATGTGAAAGCACCATTCTTGCAGTTACTTGATCATAGCGTTCGTCAAAATTATAATTGGCGTGATGAGCTGGATCAAGATAGGCTGCCAATGGTGTGTCCAAGTCCAATTTTCCTTCCTCAACTAAAAACATGGTCATATAAGCAAATAGGGCTTTAGACGTAGAGGCTCCTTCGAATAGAGTTAAATCCGTAACCGGTTTCAAGGAATTATTATCCGTATGCCCAATAACATTGTGATAGGCTATACGCCCATTGTTGATTATTGCAAACGAAAGTCCAGGGATTTTCATCAAGTCCATTTGTTGCCGAATAAAGGAATCTATGGAATCGGCCCGGACTTCTCGATCGTTTAGGTTGAGAACAACTTTATAATCTTCGGGGCCATTATTTTTTGTTGATTTATCCTTGCAGGAAGATAATATGGCCAACGAGGTGAGCAGTAAACAAAGGGTTTTCGTTTTCATAGAGATGGTGTTATTATCATAAAGAGAAAACCTAGTATGAAATGTTACAGTTGTTTAAGAATCGTATTGAACTTGGCCCCAGGCACCGATTGAAAGGAATAATGATAGAAAACTGTAAATCCAAAAAAATGAACATTTTTTGAAGCTTTCTTAGAAACAGAGTTATTATTAGGATAACTTTTGTACTCTTAAAGATTTCTGAAGTGCGATTGTTAAGGTTATTATTTGCATTTAGATAGTGCTTTAAACCAAATATATTCCCACTTGGATTCAACAGGATTAAATCTAAACAGCGAAGTTTTTGCAAATAAGATGCTAAAACATTAAAAATAAACACTTTAACATCTAAAAGATTTTTATGTTCATACATCAAAACACCATTTATTAACTACCTTTAAAATAAACAATTTCAACTGCGAATTACTGGTTTCAAAAGACAGCAGAATAATCTACTCAAAGTAGAAAAGCTTTTTTAACGATCTAGGAGTTAAGATGTAAAAGTTCATTGCTTTTTGTGCGCACTAGCTAGATGATCACCTTTACTTTTTACTTGACCATTAAACTGAAAACATGAAATTATATATTAAATATATGGTTAGTCAACGTTGCAAAATGTTGGTAAGGGAAGAATTGAAAAAGTTAGACTTGGACCACGCAACATTGGATCTCGGAATGGTCGAAATCTTGGAAGACATTCCGAAAGATAAACAAATTCTTTTTGGGCAAAACCTTCTTAAATCGGGACTTGAATTGCTTGATGATACTAGGAGCATCCTAATTGAGCGAATAAAGACTGCGATTATAGAAATGATTCATTATACGGATGAAATTCCAAAAACCAATTATTCTGGTTATTTAAGCGAAAAATTAGGATACGACTACACATATTTGTCGAACATGTTTTCTGAAGTGAAAGGAATCACCATACAGCATTATATCATCAAACATAAAATTGAAAAGGTAAAGGAATTACTGTTATATGATGAGCTCAACCTCACAGAGATTGCCCATAAACTTCACTATAGTAGCCCATCCCATCTGTCGAATCAATTTAAGAAAGTAACCGGTCTCACACCATCTTTTTATAAAAAGCTAAAGGAAAAAAGACAGCAAAATCTCGAAAACCTGTGATATATGCAAGGTTTACAAACATTTATATAGTATACTTCCCATGATTCTGTCGCACCTTTGACTTCTGTTATGATTTTAATGAACGGTACAAAATACACAGCATTTATGGACATATTCAAAAAGGACAATCTTGTTTACGGTATTCTCAAAAAATTAAGAGATGTCTTTAGACCGATATTTGATAATGAAAGCCTACAAAACACAAGGTGGAATGAATTGGAGATAAACCTAAAACCAGATTTGATCAAAATAAAAAAGTAACTTGGGGCAATGGCAAAATAATTCCTCATTATATAAAGAGAAAGAAAATTTAACTTAGTTGGTTGATGAATACTTCTAATCTGTTTAGAAGTCCAAAGAAGAGCAGGAACTAAAAAACACTGCTCTTTTTTCGTAAAAAAACTCAATAAATTAGACTTCTTATAACTAAAGTCTTTGCCAAACAAATTTATATAGGTAGATAGCACAGATAAAAATATATCCGATGAGGAAATGCGCTTATTACTTTATTCTATTGTTAATGATGTGGGTGCTCACTGTTCCGCTTCCACAAATTAATTAAAAATTAAAATTATGTCGAGAGAAAAAGAAGATAAACAAAAATCTGGGAAAACGGCACCATCAAGCACTCCTAAAGAGAAAAAGGCCGCCAAAAGGGCAAAACGGAACGCAAAGAATACAGCGGAATAAGAGGAAGAAGGAAAAGATCATAAACCTTATTGCTTAACTGTGGAAAATGGTGAATTTGAGGAATCCAAGAAGTTTAACTTGGTAGATATAGAGTATACTTCTAATACGATAGTTGTAAAAACATAATAGTCGAAAACAACTGTGTCATACACCCATTTGTATTCGATTATGGTAAAGTGCAATCTTATAAGAAATAAATAAGTCATCTGTTTTAATAATAAAAGGCACCTTTTGGAAAAGAATAAAGTGGAAAATAGATTCAAAATAGGAGATGTCGTCTGTGCCAAAGTGAGGCCTTCGGTATCCCTTGTTGTACGATTGTACGCACGCAAGGTTTACTATTGCGCCATTCAAAACAATCCTCTGGCGAATGAACTGGTCTATTTTGATAGGGAATTAAAATCTTGTGATGGACTCCCACAAATTTGGAAAACTTAAGAAACAACATTTATGAAAGCGGATGCATTGGTTTATTGCGAGAACGAATTTGGTAGTGTAGACGGTAAAGTAGCTAATGGACTTATTCGGCAATCGGAAAGGTATTCTATTGTTGGAATTATCGATAGCTCAAAGAAGGGACAAGATACAGGTGAACGTCTTGATGGTGTAAGCAACGGAATCCTCATTTTCGAAAGCATAGAGCATGCCTTAGAAGAATTAAGCACTATCCCGGAATACTTTATCTATGGTATCGCCCCACTCGCTTCCTTTTTAAACGATGAACAAAAAGAAATTATTTTTACCGCTATGAAGAGTGGGATGAACATCGTTAACGGTCTTCCTGAGTTTTTTAATGACAATATTCATTATACTAATATGGCACTCAAATATGGTGTGACTATACAAGATGTCAGGAAACCACCAGCGCGTAAAAACCTCCATAATTTCTCGGGACGTATTGGAGAGGTAAAGGTTCCTATAATTACGGTAATGGGAACCGACTGTGCTGTAGGCAAAAGAACCACCGCATTAGTATTAGTGGAAGCATTACGGAATGAAGGCCTGAACGCCGTCTTTGTGACCACCGGTCAGACTGGCTTGCTCCAAGGCTCTAAATACGGAGTGGCCATAGACGTTTTAACATCAGGGTTCGCCACCGGTGAAGTTGAAAACGCCATCTTAAATGCCTATGAGCAAGAACAACCCGATATCATTGTTGTTGAGGGCCAAGGGGCTCTGAGTCATCCTGCATTTACTTCTTCAAGTGCCATTATTCGTGGGGCAATGCCCGATGCAATTATTATACAGCATCCCCCAAAGCGAAAAAGTTATTGTGACTATCCTAAAATTCCATTGCTAGACTTGGTAGACGAGATTGAAATGATAGAGGTATTCTCTAAATCAAAAGTTATAGCCATCACCATTAACCACGAAAACATGACCAACGTTGAGGTCGATAATGCCATTAAGCGGTATGAATCTAAATATGATTTACCTGTTACAGATGTCTTACTGCACGGATGCGATAAACTGGTAAGGGAGTTGATCAAAACATTTCCAGAGTTAAAAAGAGAGTCGGTGTTGATTTGAATCTTCCCAGGATAGATATAGATTTGGGAAAGATTGCCCACAATACGCAACAGTTGAAAATACTGTATGGCTCTAAGGGCATCAATATAATAGGGGTTACCAAAGTGATCGGGGGCAATCCAATAATTGCTGACGTATTGGTCAAAAATGGTATTGAGATTATTGCCGACTCTAGAATTTCGAATATTATAAAAATGCGCAAAGCGGGTATACGAGCACAATACCTGTTACTCAGAACGCCTGCACTCAGCCAAGTGGAAGAAGTGGTTATTCATGCTCATATAAGTTTAAATTCCGAATTAATAGTTCTAAAAAAACTTTCGGAATGCGCCTTAAGAAACCATATTACACATAAGGTTGTTCTTATGGTGGAACTTGGAGACTTGCGAGAAGGAATTATGCCATCGGAAATGAATGCTCTTGTAAAGGAGGTGCTAAGTTTGGAAGGTCTAGAGCTGATGGGTATAGGAACAAATCTCGCATGCTTTGGCGGAATAAGCCCTGATGCGGACAAAATGAACGAGTTGTCTTCAATAGCGATCCGTTTGGAAGAAAAATTCAAAATCACCCTAGCAATGGTGTCCGGCGGAAACTCTGCAAATTACAACTGGTTTACGTCTTCAAAGGATATAGGCAGAATAAATAGCTTACGATTAGGCGAATCTATTTTTTTAGGCAGGGAAGCACTTTGTAGAAAACCTATACCAGGACTTTTTACCGATATTTTTACCTTAAGAGCAGAGGTTATCGAAGCAAAACGAAAACCATCACAACCCTATGGGGAAGTATATCAAAATGCGAACGGTGATATACCCATGTTTGAGAATAAAGGCTTGATGGATAGGGCCGTTCTCGCGATTGGAATGCAGGACGTCATTGTTTCAGGAATCACTCCAAAACAAAAAATAACCGTGTTAGGTGCTAGCAGTGATCACATGTTGATAGACAATACCAAAACAAGTTTAAGAGTGGGAGATACGGTAGCGTTCGACCTGAATTATAGCGCATTGTTAAGAGTATTCAGCACCCCCTACATTACAAAAAACACAATCGATTTATATGAATGTGCAAACATACTGTGAAGCGGTCGAGATAAAAGACCTTCAGCATAAACTTTTGGCCCCATCCATTTGGGTTCGGGAAAATCATTCACCACTAGTGAGTTTGTTAGATACTAGTTTTAATTTGATTTTTGAACCTTCAATATCAAAAGACTATCAGTACCTCGTCAGAGAAGATATATTCATAAAAATAGGCCGAATCAGCAAACAATTGGATAGGCAAAATAAAATTTTGATTGTTCGTTCTGCTTGGAGATCTTCTGAACATCAACAACTTTTATGGGATTCCAAATTTGCCTACTACCGGAAAAAACATCCCGAAAAATCGAATACTGAAATCAAAGAAATCATAAGCTATTTTATCGCTTCCCCAACAATGTCCATGCACGCTACAGGCGGAGCAGTAGATGCTTTGATTTATGACAAACTTGAAGATCGTGTGATGGATTTTGGCACCAACAACGGATTGGAGATTAATCTTTCAAAAAAATGCTATCCCTACTATCCAGATATTAGTCCTGAGGCGAAAAAAAATAGGGCACTTCTAATCGGTCTATTTGAAGACGAAAATTTTGTATGTGATTTGAAGGAATATTGGCATTTTGATTACGGCAATGTTGTTTGGGCCATTGAAAAAGAAAAGGAATATGCCATTTATGGACCCATAACTTAGCCATGTCAACCCACTGAATGAAAAGTAAGGGTTTTATTACTATCTTCGAAACCCTTGAATTGACTTCCCTGTTAAAACAAAAAAACGTTTGCAAGATAATTATTATCGTTTACTATAAAGAAAAAAAGAGGGCTTTTGCCCTCTTTAAATAGTACTGGTCCTTAAGAAAAACGTATTAGTTTTAAGGCATTATGCCTCCGGTGATTTTTCCAGCTCTCATGGCGGGTCAATGGCCTGTCAATACTATTATTGTTGTCTTGAGGTTCTTTCTTCGTATGCTTCATAATTCCTTCTCTATTTGCTTACTTGTGATAGGTGTAATACACACCTTTATCTACACATCTTACAAGATGCAAAGATAGTTGAAACATAACACTATTAGATCAAGTTTAACACGACACTAAGACAGATAAAATGAGGGATACAAGCTATTTGAACACCTAGAATTTTGACTCAGTCCGCCTGCCGATAGCACCCTTCCAAAGCCAATTAACCCCATACAACTGTTATCCACTCTTAAAACGCCTTACTAATAGCTTAAAATGTCCTTTTGGCTAAAAATAGTCTTTCGCCGGCGGCTAAAGTTCCCATAGTTTTTTTTCTGTCAGAATCACTTCGTTTTTCATGACCACAGACTTTCAGATTAAAAGAACCTGGGCAAATAGTATCTTATCCGTAATATACAATGTGTGATTTATGTAAGATTGGCTTGAATTAGTATAAGAAGCTCGGGTACGGGAAATCCTATCTTTATAATTAAACCTAATTACTATGGATAATGACCCTATGGGTGAGATAAAAAGCGTATTGAAAAAAGGTCAGTGGAGAAATCTGATCATTATTACTGCATTAATGGTATTACTATTTGCATTTAAACCATGGGTTCAGATTGGTGCCGGTGAGCGAGGCGTTGTCCAGAATTTTGGTGCCGTTCAGGACAAAGTATTGAATGAAGGCATCCACTTCAAAATTCCAATAGTGCAAACCGTCATTTTAATGGACGTAAAAATTCAAAAAGCGATGACAGATGCTGCCTCTTCATCCTCTGACTTGCAGGATGTGGATTTATCCGTAGCCCTTAATTATCACATTATACCCGATAAAGCCAATTTGGTATATCAAACTATTGGTGTGCAATTTAAGGAGCGGATCATTGACCCTGCCATTCAGGAAGTAATGAAAGCGGTGTCGGCCAGATATACTGCCGAGGAATTGATTACCAAAAGACCGGCGGTCAGTACCGAAATGCAGCAAGCGCTTACATCAAGATTACTCGCATCCAACATATCGGTCGACGCTTTTTCGATTATCTCATTTAGCTTTTCCCAAACCTTTACCGATGCCATTGAGGCAAAACAAACCGCGGAGCAAAATGCATTGAAGGCAAAAAGGGACCTGGACAGGATTAGGGTCGAAGCAGAACAGACCATTGCTGCAGCAACAGCCGAAGCAGAGGCGCTACGGTTACAAAAAATGAATATTTCACCCGACCTTATTGAACTCAGGAAGATAGAAGCAAACCTTAAGGCCATAGAAAAATGGAACGGGATTTTACCTGAGGTAACGGGTGCAGGGGCAATTCCATTCATTGGAGTTGGTGATGCAATTAAAAACAAAAGATGAGAATATCTTTGGATTTGAATACAGAATCCATAATTATTGGGTTAGTGTTCATCCACCTTATAGTGGGCAGCATTCGAGGGCTGTATAGATATCGAATGATTGAAAAATACCAATACAACTACTATGGCGACCATCCCATGAATCTTTTGGGCAAACTAGCACACAATTGGTTAACTGGCACTTTCAGTTGGACTACTTTTTTACTTTCAGCTTCCTTGACTATTATGCTGTTTTTACTCTTCAATTCATGAATTGATTAACAAGGCAAGGAGTCATCCGTGGGGTTGAATCTTTATTAGACTCGAAATGTTATCGGTAATCACGCAGCAATTCTTATCGTTTAAAACCAAGTGATTTTATGAATCCGACTTTTGGCAAGGCTTAAAAATCTGTGAACTTCAGAATCTATGGTGAAAGAGTTAATGTGCAAACCCTAGTAAGAATTGAAAATCGTGGTTGGATCAATTTTGAAATATCACTCTTAAAGGTGTTGCCCCGGCATAAGCTTTTGTAAGCGTATTACTGTAGATGTTTCCTCGATATCATCTTCCCAAACCTTTACATTCTCAATAAATGAGATAATAAAATTTCCCCCAACATGTTTATCAATATGTAGTGGATATTTTTCAAGTATAACCGACAGAATCTCATCAAAAACAACTATTTCTTCCATACCCAATGCTGTTTTACAACAAAATGAATATCCGTCCTCAACACGCCCAAAAAAGACCCCTTCTACTTTTTTTATTTGATCTATTCCTTGGTGCGGAGGAATGGCCAATGTGGTCAAAAAAATAAAGAATAGCATTGTTCGCATAATTATTTTAATCTTCTTGAAAAGGAGGATAACTTTTGGAATTTGGGTTCAAGTACTCTTCCGTCATTAAGATACCCGGTTTATTTTCGAACCATAGCTGTCCATAGTCAAAGCTTAATTTCGGTACTTATAAAGAAAACAACAAACAATACGTAAAATGCCATCTTCAAAAGATGGCATTTTGACTAATACGTAAATTAGAGGCTTTTTAGGCCAGTTCCACATTTACCGCGTTCATTCCTTTTTGGCCTCTTTCCATCGTGAATTTGACGTTGTCATTTTCACGAATCTCATCGATAAGACCACTTTGGTGTACGAAGACATCCTCATCCGAATCTATAGGTTTTATAAAACCAAAACCTTTGGCACTGTTGAAAAATTTTACTGTTCCTTCTTTCATTACTTTATATTCGTTGTTTACTATTTTATTCAATACTTGTTTTATAATCTTAATTTTTTGTTGTTTAAATTGTGCTACTACCGTGTTGGAATGTGTTGTATTTTCCCCAACTTGCGCAAAACTCCAATATGATCCCTAATGGCCGTAGCGAATGTTCGTTTTGTATTATAAGGCATTCCATATTCCTTGGCGGTATCAGCCACAATATCTGATATTTTTTTATAATGTATGTGACAGATGTTAGGTAGTAAGTGATGTTCTATTTGATAGTTCAATCCCCCAATCAACCACGAAAAAAACCTACTTTTGGGGGCAAAATTGGTAGTGGTGGCCAATTGGTGCGCAAACCAATCTCCTTCAACCTCACCATTATTATCAGGCAGGGGGAATTCCATATTTGGCATAATGTGTGCCACTTGAAATACGATACTTATAAGCAACCCGGTAACAAAGTGCATACTAAGAAAGGCAAGGATGACTATCCATGGAGCAATTGGTACCATTAACAGTGGTATAATCAAAGCATAGGAATAGTACAATAGTTTCCAGCCTATGATTTTTAATAGTTCATTTCTGAACTCATTCTTTTTGTTTAGGAACCCCATTTTTCTATAGCGGCCTAATCTTATGAAGTCTTTGGCAGTTACCCACGAGACTGTGGACAGACCATAAAAGAACCATACATACAAATGTTGAAACCTATGGAGTCTATATTTTTTTGCGTGTGGCGAAAAGCGCAGGAAAAAGGGTGCGTTAATATCATCGTCCGCTCCTTCTATGTTTGTATATGTATGGTGTAATACGTTATGCTGGATCTTCCATACCGTTGCGTTCGCACCTATTAGGTTCATGGTGTAGCCTAGGTACGTATTCACTTTTTTATTTTTGGAGTATGAACCATGAATGGCATCGTGCATAATACCCATACCAATTCCGGCCATCCCGATTCCACTGGTTATATATAAAACGAAAAGCAACCATGGGGTCGCGACAACGCCAATATTGGTCAGCACCAAGGGTGCAAAGAATAGTGTTAACATTACTATCGTCTTAACCACCATGCTGTTGTTCGCATGCTTACTCTTATTGTTCGTTTTGAAATACCGGTTGACCCTGTTTCTTAATGTTTTTGAAAAAGCAGAGTTTGTTATTTCTGAAAATTTTGGATTTTTGATACTATTATTGTCGTTTTAAATCCTTGTTTACAAATGCAGTTTAAGGATTATGGATAAGCCTGAATAGGTTTGGGGACAATTGGAAACGTTCATTCTAAATACAAATGAATATTTAAACCAGTACCGCCAACCTATTTGTGGACTAAAAATATTTTTTGCACTATTACTAAAAATAGAGAGAGCTGGAAAAGAATATTGAATCTGGTAAGACAAGACTAATCGGAGCTTTCCGAATTTTAACTTGATAAAGGTAGCTGTAATTTGGGCAATATTCGCCAATTATATGTTAAATACTGATATTCAATGTTTTATAACATAGGATTTAGATGATAAACCAAAAGCTATAATTGGGTGAATATGTATTTTATCAATATTTCTTCATTGATCTACTAAAAGGGCCTTTTTACGAAACACTTTTGACATCGGAAGGAACTCTTGATAATGGAGTCCCATTTCTGGTCTTATTTAGTGGTTTCGTTAATTCACCTTTTATGGAACACCCAACGTGGCCCACGGAATGGCAACAGCATGTAGCCTTGATGTTTCATGCCGATTATATGTACACCGGCAATACTGAACTTATTGAAAAATACTACGAAGGTTTAAAACATAAAACCTTGACAGAGCTTTCGCGAGAGGATGGTCTAATTTCATCTACAAATGTGACTCCGGAATTCATGATAAAGTTGGGTTTTAAGGATGATAAAGAGAAATTAAGAGATATAACCGACTGGCCTCCTGCTGGTTGGGGTGGAGACCCCAACGTAACAGGAGAGCGAGATGGATTTGTTTTTATGCCCTATAACACTGTAATCAATAGTTTTTATTACAAGAACATGATGATTATGGCAGAATTCGCCTCTATTTTGGGAAAAACAGATGAGGTACTGGATTTTGAAATGCTTGCATTGAAAGCTAAAAAATCAATCAACGAAAAATTATTGGATAAAAACAAGGGGTATTATATAGATGGTGAGGGAACAGACCACTCGTCCATTCATGCAAATATGATGCCCTTGGCCTTTGGTATCGTACCTAAAGAATATGTGTCATCAGTTGTTGAGTTCATTAAATCCAGAGGCATGGCCTGTAGTGTTTATGGTGCTCAATATTTAATGGATGCATTGTACCATGCCGAAGAGGAGGATTATGCACTGGAATTACTTACCGACCAGAGTGACCGAAGCTGGTACAATATGATACGGATTGGCTCAACAATCACCTTAGAAGCTTGAGACATGAAATACAAACCAAACGCCGATTGGAACCATGCATGGGGGGCGGTTCCTGCAAATATTATCCCACGAGGGCTATGGGGAATCCAACCTAAAACACCAGGCTACAATATTGCTACCATTAAACCGCAGTTGGGCACTTTGAAAAAAAGCAGCATTGAGGTACCCACCATCAGAGGAACAATAAGGGGCACCTATGTTTTAAAAGCTGATGGAGTAGCGTTATATAACATTGAAATACCTGCTAACATGGGGGCAGAATTTATTTTATCTCACAGAAACAACGAACAAATGATTCATAATGGCAAAAAAACTTTGCAGATTTTTGAATCCTTGCATTTAACTCCGGGAAAACACGAAATTCAGTTGATAAACAGTTTTTAAGCAAAAAAAAAGCTTAAAACCACTGATGATTTAAATTGAATGTCTATCTATAAAGTGGACCGGGTTTTTTACTATTCCCTTCTCATTGTTAAGAATCATAATGACCACCGTCGCTCCCAAGGCTTCCCCTAGTAGCGGGAACTGTACCCGGACCGGTGTCCGCCCTTGGCGGATATGACCCCGCCGATATGTCCACGGGTGCAAAAACAAAAAGCCACCGACTTTTGGTCAATGGCTTCTCCTAGTAGCGGGAACTGTACCCGGACCAGTGTCCGCCCTTGGCGGATATGGCCCCGCCGATATGTCCATGGGTGCAAAAACAAAAAGCCACCGACTTTTGATCAATGGCTTCTCCTAGTAGCGGGAACTGTACCCGGACCAGTGTCCGCCCTTGGCGGATATGACCCCGCCGATATGTCCATGGGGCAAAAACAAAAACCACTGACTTTTGGTCAATGGCTTCTCCTAGTAGCGGGAACTGTACCCGGACCGGTGTCCGCCCTTGGCGGATATGGCCCCGCCGATATGTCCATGGGGCAAAAACAAAAAGCCACCGACTTTTGATCAATGGCTTCCCCTAGTAGCGGGAACTGTACCCGGACCGGTGTCCGCCCTTGGCGGATATGGCCCGCCGATATGTCCACGGGTGCAAAAACAAAAAGCCACCGACTTTTGGTCAAT